>JAPLFF010000007.1:0-1200000 GCA_026390775.1 Ignavibacteriales bacterium
GGAAAAGCTGGTTATGCAATTTACTCTTCTAAATTCGCTCCACATTTAGGACATACTTTATCTTCTTCTCCAACCTCAGCTTTACATATGGAACATTGCCATCCATCGGACTCTGGGTTTTTCTCACCCCCGCCTAATTCATTCTTTTCTGCGGCTTTTTTAAGTAATTTTTTAATTGCTTTATTTGCATATACAAAGTTTGTCCCATAGTTTTTAACTGATACACCGTTCGAGTCTTTAGAGTTTATATCTGCTCCTTTTTCCAGCAATACTTTTACCATTTCCTCATTCAATTCTTCCACAGCTACTCGTAATAAACTTTTTTTGTCGCCTGACAAAAGCATATTTATATCCGCACCTTGTTCAATTAATTTTTTTAACATTTCTGTTCTATTGTTTTTTACAGCAGTTATAAGCGACGACTCATCTATTGCGGCTTTTTTTTCAAGGAGTAAATCAAATATTTTAACATTATTATAGACTACTGAGTATGCAAGGGCAGTAGCATACTTTTTATCAGTTAAATTAATATTAACTCCATTCTTAATTAAAAAGTCTACAATCTCAAAAGTTGATTCTTTATTGTGAAAGATAGCATTCATTAATGCTGTTTGATTGTCTTCTCCTAAGCGATTAATATCGGCACCTTTGGAGATTAGAAATTTTACAGTTTCAAATTGTCCGCTGCGGCAAGCCATTATTAATGCGGTATTACCAAGCTTTGTTGTCTGATTAACATCTGTCCCATTATCGCTTAGTCTTGTGCATTCAGCAAGCAATCCTTTTTCCGCTGCTTTGATAAACTCTGTCTTGGATGCAGTATCAATTCCCTTTTTATAGAGAATAACAATCCAACGGATAATCGCAAGGATAGCAGAAAAAATTAAAAATATAATAAAATAAGAAAGAAGAGGATTATCCTTTAGAGCTTCTTCGAACATAATAACCTTTTAAAAATTATTTATTAATCTATTTTGTTCACTAAACTCAAAGAGCAACTAAATCTTACAACGCAACTTTATAATTACACAAATGCCAGATGCGAAAACGGCGTCCGCTTGATTGGCGGGTTAAGCAATTTATTATTTCCCGTTTAAAACATTATCTGCATCTTTCATTAACTTATGAATTTTATTTTTGATCACACTCAACTTTTTTTTTTGATCATCAGAAACTAATTTCCCATTTGGAGGGTATTTCTTAATATGATATGATATAACTCGTTTTACTTTAGATTTTTGCTTAGGATTGTTTACGTTTATTAATTCATTTGCAATAGCCCAGTCCTTGTTTCCTTTTTTTGAATTACACTCTTTACAACTAGGAACAAGATTCCCATATCTGTGCCCATATCCAGATGGCTCGTTATTCTTCACAAGCGCAAATAAATGATCCCATGTCTGTGCTTCAACTTTTCCACAATACACACAATAAATCTTCCCATTTCTAAAACATTCCAACTCATTCAATATTGCATCAATCTTTTTTTCTGCATATTCATCAAAAGGCGCCATCGCTGAGGCAAATGCATGATTAATCGTTGTCGATCTCTTCTGAAATATAGAATACTTCCGGAGTTGGGATTTAATGCTTGTTTTATTCATTTCACTATTGCCTAACTATTAGTTAATCCGCCAACGGACAATATAGCGGTTGTTGTTTATCTACCAGTCTTTTCCTTATTACTTCATCAAAATCATTTTCTTAGTTCGAGTAAAATCACCAGCTCGAATCTTGTAAAAATATATTCCGCTTGGCAAAACTGAACCATTAAAACTAATTTCGTGATTACCAGCTAATAATTCTTTATCTACTAATGTTTTCATTTCTTTTCCAAGTAAATCATAAACCTTAATCGAAACATGTGAAGATTTAGGAATTGCGAAACTTATAGTTGAACTTGGATTAAAAGGATTGGGATAGTTTTGACCAAGTAAATACTCTAACGGAAATCCTTTCTCGTTATCAATTCCAACTACAGTTGCTTCATCTTTAATGCAACGAATACTGAAACCAGCTTTCTTATTTTCGATGCTAAGGTAGCAACTACTATTGCCATGGTCCAGGTATTGTAAGTATGCGGTATTACCATAGTCATCAGTAGTACTCCAAAAGTAAGAGAATGAAACAAAATTGACGAAGTAACCAGCAGCATGGCGGCCACCAGTTAACAAAGCGGAAAATCCACTCGTGTTTGTGCCAATTCCGCTCCCATTGCCTTGACCAATTGACTTTAATGCATTGCCATCACGGTTCACTGAAGTTTCTAATGTCTGAAATTCTGCATTAGTTGGTATATGCCATCCGCTAGGGCATATACCTTGTACATCTCCACTAAATGCTGGGTTCGGCCATGATGTATTTGTTGCACCATTTTCGTATTGAATTGTCTCTGCCCATTGATATAATCCACCATACGTTGCACAATTGCTGGGGTTATTATCATAGCAATACTTTTCTATTATACCATTATTCATTTGATCTTGATTTCCTTGTATCATTGTACCTATATCAAGATTTTCTTTTAACCAACATTGGTTACCTATCTGCACAGTGTTATAGGTTTTGCCTTCATAGGTTACCGTTGGAGTGCCTGGACAAGGAGTTTGAGAATAAATTGAAGTCGATAAAATGAATAAAAGGAAAATAACTTTTTTCATCTTACCCTCTTAATGTATTTTTATAAATTATCTTTCCTCGAAATGTATATAGAGAATAAGAGAAGTAATTTATTTTATATATAAAGTCTTACGACTTATAATTCGCGATTGGTTATAGGAAGAGATATTTAGAATTAGTTTCCCCAATTTTGGGTTTACCTTTGTTGCAGATGCAACTTAATGAAATATTTTTCAAATGGAAATATTATTTAAAAAAGCAAAGCCGCCTATTGGCGGCTTTTTAGTATCTAGCGTGGGGGGAACACTAGACACAAGTACCGTATGAAATCTAAAAAGCTGTAAGTTAAAAAGCAATAAAAATATTTAATCGAAATACTCAAAATCGGATTGCATTAGTGTTTTTATTTCACCTTGCAACTGTTTCAGTCTATAATTAATGTCTTTGAAAACACAATCTTCGATTTCATACTTATCCGGCTTATATCTCCATACATAATGATTGCTGTTAAACATTTCTTTTATAGTTTTTGAAACATCATCCGAACAATCAAGATAGATCACTTCTCCTTTTTCATTCTTAATAATGAAACAACCACTAACTGAATAAGTTAATCTAGAAACCCCGGAAGGTGAAAAGTATCCGCTAAGATGTTTTTTGAATGGCATTTTTTTATTTGGAAGATAATAGAAGTTTTGAATAAAAAATAGTGAACACAATATTAAATTTTTACATGGATATAGTAACTTCGATAGTGCAAAAAAATAAATCCATTAAGTTTTTATGAACTATTAAAACATTCTTGAGTACATTTAGTTAGTAGTTTAATAAGTACGGGGACGATCATGGTTAATAAAAGATTTTTAATGTTTCTCTTAACAATACTTCTTTCATCTTCATTCTTTGCTCAAACAAGCAACCAATTTTCAAAATGGAAAACCTATTATTATGCACGACACATTAATAGTATAGCTGCACGCGGAAATGATCTATGGGCAGGCACTAATAATGGATTAGCACATATCAATTTAGAAACTGATGAGGTAAAGTTTTATGATAGAACTAACTCAGGAATAAAATATGGTTATGTGACATCTTTATACATAAGGCAAAATGGAGATCTAATATTCAGCCAGGGCGGTAATGGTGTTACGTACTTTAATCAATATACTTGGCCGAGTTGGGGTTCTATGCTTGCTGTTACAACAATTATTGAAGATAAAGATTATGAATTATGGATGGGAAGTCCTTACGGAGGTATAGAAAAAACTTATTATCAAACTAATTCTCCTTACGCAATTGGCCGCTTTCAATGGAGAACAAATAATTCGCCACTACCAAGTGATAATATCAAAGCAATTCAATTTGATAAGAAAGGAAATTTGTGGATAGCTGCTTTCAATTATGATTTTACAGAATCTATTGGCGGAGTAGTAAAATACGATGGTCAAAATTGGACTATATACAATAAACTAAATTCACCTATTTCAACGAATCAAATTTCAAGCCTTGTTCTTGATAAAAACGATGATGTTTGGATTGGTACTGAAAAAGAAAGTGTTTATAAATTTTCAAATGACGAATGGACAAAATATGATATAACTGGAATAAATAATTCTCCGCAAACATATAACAAGGTAACAGCCTTAGCAGTTGATAGCACTAACAATCTTTGGGTAGGAATGTTTGATGGCGGTATTTATAAATATGATGGAAACGATTGGAAACTATTTAATGGTTATAATTCAAAGCTAAGAAGCAATATGATTATTTCATTGGCTGTAGACTATAAAGGAAGAGTTTGGGTAGGAACTGAAATAGGACTTTACCGATATGAGAATGGAGACTTTAATGAAATTAATATAAGCAATTCAGATTTACCATCAGCTAATCTTTCAAAATCAATTACAGATTCAAAAGGTAATATCTGGTTTATATCAGAAGATTATGGTTCTCCGGACAATTCAAATAAAACAACAAATGGAATTGTAAGATATGACGGCTCAGATTTCATATTTATAAGTACACAGGAAATAGAAAGTACCAGCAACCAAATACAAGCAATTACAAGCGACCTTAATGATAATATTTGGATTGCAACAACAGGAAGACTATACAAGTATAATAATGGACAAATAACCAAATACAACTACAATAATTATTTCGAATTCTACCCCCAATCTATGTGCTCTGATTATGCTGGAAATATTTGGATAGGAAATAGTAACGGAAATATTATAAAGTTTGATGGTGTTAAATTTACAACGTTCAGTAAAAAAGATGATCCATTATTTAGAAGATCTATTTCAAGCATACTTGCAGATGGTGTTAATGTATGGGTCTGTTTCGTCGGTGGTGGCTATCAAATTGCAAAGATAAATATAGCAAGGACTAATGATAAACTGATTTATGAAACGATTGATTCTCCATTAGATCAAATTACATCTGCACAACTTGACAAAGAAGGTAATTTATGGGCAGGAAGTTATAATGAAGGGATTGCAAAATATAATGGTAAGAATTGGAAGACTTATAATACAAGTAACTCAGAAATAATGACAAACTTCATCCATGCGTTATATGTAAATGAAAATAATAAAGTAATAGTTGCAAATCATAATTCCTTCGATCCATATAATAAAGGTGGTTTGGGAATACTTACTAATGAGAGATGGGAAAACTTCACATTCAATAATTCAGGACTAGGATTTCCATATATCAGATCGGTAACTACTGACAAAAATGGAAATGTCTGGGTTATTTGTGATGGCGGTGTTTCAATTTATAATGCAAAGGAAGTAAATCTGAGTTGGGAACAGGTTAATGATAATATCGAAAATCAGTTGAATCAAAATTTTCCAAATCCCTTCAACTCAAGTACAATTATTAAATACTCATTAAAACAAACGAGTAATGTAAAACTGAAAATATTTGATATGCTTGGAAGAGAAGTAAAAACTATTGTTGACCAAACAGAAAATGAAGGGAATCATTTCGTTTTCTGGGACGGAAGAAATAACTCCGGTTCATTAATAACGAGCGGGGTTTATATTTATACATTAATCACAAACGAAAAAAAACAAGCTAAGAAATTGATTCTTATGAAGTAAGGGATTAAAATAAAAAGAATTGTAAATATATTTTTAATACTAAGTAGAAGGGCTGATCTAAAAATCAGCCCGATTATATAAGAAAAATTACCTGGAAATTATGAAGTGATATTTGATGGTACAGATCTATCCGGTGGAGTATATTTCTTCAAAATTCAAGCTGGAGAATTTTCTCAAACTAAGAAAATGATTCTATTAAAATAATTTTTTTATATATCCAATTAGCATCAAGGGAAACATATGTTTCCCTATTTTTTTACACAAATAAAATTTTACACTTAGCATTGGTGGGGGGGTATATTCGAAGTCGCTCAGCGTGGTAAAAGTTGGCGGGGTACACCCCTTTGCTTTTCTGGCAATGCTAAAGTTGATTTAGAAGAAGCGGACGCTGTTGAGGCCGGGTTCGGTGGCACATTCTTTTATGTGTAAATTTTAAATCAAAAGTTATTAATGAACTTTATCAACAAACTCTATACTTAGCATTATGCTCATGCAAACAATGCCTAAGAAAAATATCAGAAGACTCCATTTATTTGTTTGGGAGACCTTACCTACCCTCAAGAGAATATACCCAATAATTAAATTTACTAAAGCCCACAAAACATTAACCATTGGAGATGATAATCCTTTGCCCGGTGGATTTGCGAATGGGGTTGGGAAACTATCACCGGATAGTCCATGAACGAAATGTGGAACAGTATTGGTCAAGAATAAACCAGCAAAGATGCAAGCAACATAATGGTACCATTTCATAAAACCCTCCTCAGAAAATATTTATTGATTGCCAACCAACGGTGTTGTCTAAACCGCCGCCCATTACAGCAACGCAGATTTGAAAAAATTGTTAAACCTTATTTCAGTAAAATCATTTTCTTTGTTTGTATAAAATCTTTTGTTCGCAATGAATAAAAATATGTTCCGCTACTAAGTTTATCTGCATTGAACTGAACATTGTATTTCCCAATTGCTTTATCTTCTTTTACTAATGTCTTAAGTTTTCTGCCAAGCATGTCGTAAACATCTAGACTCACAAATGAACTTTTGGGAATTTCATAAGCAATTGATGTTGATGGGTTAAATGGATTCGGAAAGTTCTGCTCAAGAATAAAATTTATTGGTAAATCTGTTGAAGACTTTACCGATGTTGTGGTCATCTCTGATAATGGCCGTCTCCAAGTGCCGCCCCAAAAAATATATGGGCCACAAATGATAAGAGTGTTTACACCATCCGTCACATTGGAATTAACTGTACTCCAACTCGCACCAGAATCCATCGAAAGAAAAACTCCTTTCCATTCAGTCCCAGCAAAGATTTTGTTTCCGTATACTGCTATTGCAGTTACATAATCTTCTATCATTGCGTTATTGACAGCGGTCCAACTAAATCCGTAGTCATTAGAACGGTAGACTCCAACGGCGGTTCCAGCAAACAGAATTGTTCCTGAACATCCCATTCCGGTAACAATAACACCATAGGGATTGGGTAACCCAGGATTGATCGAAGTCCAGTTCATTCCATCATCTGTAGAACGATAAAAACCGAGAGGATTGGTTGAAGCAAAGACACTAGTCCCGCCAGTTCCATTGGGACAAATGAAGACATTGTCGACATTAATATTCTCAAAGCCGACTAGCATCCAGTTTGAACCAGAATCGGAAGAACGAAAAACACCCTTATTAGTTCCGGCAAAGATATTGATGTTATCAGATACAATCGAATGTACCATTGTCCCGTCAGAGTCGAATCGTTTCAATCCACTTTGTTTCCAAGTTTTACCGTAATCAGAAGAGACAAAAACACCCTCTCGCTCTATCCCTGCTAAGAGATTTGTGCCATGAAAACACAATGACAAAACTAAAATATTCGGGGGTATGGTGCTATCCGCTCGACTCCAAGTCACACCAAAATCAGAAGTGTGATAAATACGATTATCATACGATGCGAAAAGATCCGTACCTGACGTAGCAACACCAGCATGGATACCTGAGAAGTTATTCGTTCGTATCCACTGGGCAAGCGATAAATTTCCAAAGTTGATAATAGAGAAATACACAATAAGACATAAAGTAATATGTTTCATACTTTGTCCATTGGTTACAAGATGGCACATACTTACTGTTAACTATTGTAAATACGTCATCTCTGGTATTTGAATTATATTAACCGAGAAAAAGAAATAATAACTTTTGTTATATATATAAAGTCTTACGACTTATAATTCGCGAGTGTTTACAAGAAAGGATTATTTGAATTTGTTTCCCCATTGCGGGATTCTCTTTGTTGCTGATGCAACTTATCAAAATAATTATTAAATAGAAATATTATAAAAGAATTCTGGTAAGTCATCATATTGTATGGAATAGAGTGAATCATTATATTAAAAAGAATAGAAAGCTTTGTATTGTAGCAAATGCTCTGTGTATCAATGTTGCTAATACAGCACGATAGTTGACAAAATCAACAGGTATTAACATGAAATTTTTGGCGAGACTTCTTTTCAAAATGTATGAAATATCTGAACACATAGCGTTGTTTCCCTTTACTATTATTCCAATACTTTGGCCTAAAATAGGATGTGGCTCTATCTTTATTTTTTTATTGTTCTTCCCATTAATCCTGATGATTTTGTTTTTTGGTGTGGGTTTTTTGTTAGTGATAGGTTATACGCGTTTTATTTTATGGGGTATATGGGTGATTTTCCATCCAATCAGAGCATTTAAGACTAATGAAAATCCTTTTGATAAAAGATGGCGGAAAAAAAGGCAGAAAATAAAGTTGGAGGAAAAAACAAATGGAAGTTGAACGGATATATATTCAAAATATTCCTCTGTGTGAAATGGTTTGTGCATAATTTATTTTTATAGAGGTAGAAAATAATAACATATTTTGGTGCCTTGATCAGACGGAGAGTTTGACACACTTCCTTGGTTCGATTTCTTGAAGCAAACATTTACTTTAATTAGATACAGGGATATTAATATGAAATGGCAATTATTGAGTCTGCTAGGAGTCTTCTTATTTTTCTCCGCACTTGTATATAGTCAAGATGCTCATAGACAAATCACCAACAAGCAAATAACTCCAAAAGAGATTATTGGAATACCTGAAATTGAATTCTCTAAAACAATTAGCAATATCACTGGCCTAGCAATAAATCCTTTAATGGTTTCTGGAGGGAGTGGCGCCTTACGATACTTTGCCGCTTCATCTGAACAGAAAGCGCATCTTCCTCTTCAAGCCTCTCCTTACTTTTGGATTCCTTCACTTCTCCTTGGTATAATATTCATGTTAAGTCCAATCATTCCTTTCCTACGTAAGTTTCTTAAAGCAACTGAGATTAACATAACTAAAGTTACAGCCATTTTTATAGCAGTTCATCTTATCCTGAATCAAGTATCTTATATAGTCAATTCTCAGACGTTCAATCAAACATACTTTATCTCTACCACGTTAGGGCACAACTTGGCATTCATAATGCCCTTAGTTATTCCGTTTTCTATTACTCTTTTATTGATACCTGTATATGTAACAATTTTCTTTTTTGTTTGGATATTAATGGAAGCAATAAACTCTCTCATGCTCATTAGTCCGCACTTTATGATCGACTGGTTTTTCAATATAGTGAAGTACTCCATGCTTGCAATTGTTCTTCTTACTGCAACTATTTTCCCGACTTTGTCTCTATTGATATGTATTGTTATCATCATAACATCGATTAAGATTTCAGGTTGGTGCTTTCGGTTAACGGTATTTGGGACTATCTTCGCATGGGATTTAATCACTTTATCCCATAAACGTGGAGGTCGGCAGATATCTCGCATATGGGCTTTCACCGTAGGGAAATTCCATCATGTACCTAAACGAACTCTAGGCTCAATCTCAAAATTATCAAATGAATCAATTCAGTTCTCTTACAGACCTTGGCTTATCTTTCGTGAGCGACGAGTTCCATTACAGACAACAAAGCTTGCTGTAGTAAAGGGAATAATTTTTCCTTCACTGCTCGATTGCGAACAGAATAAACGTATCTTTGATTTTCCTCCACGGTACCGCTCACATGAAGCAGCATTTGCAAAACATCTAAATATTCAGGATGTCCGAGAGAGCATGACCATAAGAGGACTTAAGGCGGCGATAAAATGGATCAAAGATTTTTTCCCTTCCCACAAGACTACAGAATTTTATGCTAGCACTTGAAGCACACATATGGGATGCTCAAATAAAAGAGTCGGATTTTTGACCCGATTAAAATATAATATTACCCGAATTCTTTAGATCTAAATTTTTGAGGTGCATAAATAATTATTAAACAAGAAAAAATATAAGATTTCTTTTGTTGGTTATTGTTGGTCCCGCCATTACTAACAGAACCAACAACAAACCACATATCTCACCGTTGCAACGAATCGTTAACCTTATTCGCTATTGCGAATGTGTATCGATAAATCCAAACGGTATAAGTTCGTAAATATTATTTTCAATCTTCATCTTTTCATATCTCCGAAGGCTCGTTTTTTTGTTGCTCTAGGTAATTATTTCTTATGTCGTTAAATAATCTGTCCCAGTTCTTCGGACGTATTTCGCACTTCTTCATTGTTTGTTCTGCTCGGTTTTTGATTCTGCTTTTTCTGTTCCATTTAGTTTATACCTCCTTATATAACGAATTACCCACGGACTTGTATTTAAGAAATGTGCAGCGGTATACATCCCGTAGGTTGCAATCATTTTACTCAGTTTTTCTTTCCCATGTTTAATAATCAAGGATCGGTGTTTTTGCTTGTCCTTGTAAGGTGATCGATACCAGGATGTTATTAGTTTTTAGAACCGCTTTCCTTTTAAAATGTGGACGATTGAAAATGTTTTTTGTTAAGTGTGCGTTGACTCGGTTTGACTTCTTAATTGTTTTATAAGGTATATCTAGATGAACAAGAGCTGCCACAACAGCACCATTCGATACATAAGTTTTCATTTCTTGTTCAACATTGTGCTTAATACTGCCGCTGTAGGCTTTCGCACACTTAGTTATTTTTAGTTCTCTTGTTTCTAACCAGTCGACTACTCTCTGGATTTCTGTTACTTCCGGAAGTTCGTTCGTAGGAAGTTTAGTTTCATCTAATTCAATCCCAGCATTTGTTAGTCTGGGTTCTTTCGCTAGTAATTTATTTATGTCAATCATTTTATTATTCCTTTATTTTTATGTTTATAATGGGGCGTGCAGGTTGTGTAGGGTGTGCAACCATTACCGAATTCAACCTACACCACATAAATCCCCCACAAGTTGTATCCGGTCTAACCTACACCACACCACCCTCCGGTTACACGGTTACACAGTTACACGATATTTTTACACACCTACCCTTTTCGTTATATGTTCTATTCTTATATAAGTGCTCATTCTATCTCTAATGTTGAGTGTATATCATAATTTATGTAACTATGTAACCAGTAATTATATTCTTGTTTTTTAGTTTAAAATCTCGGTTTTTCGGTTACAATTCAGATGTAACCAGATGTAACCCATTGTAACCAAATCCCTCTAATACTACTCCATGTTCTTTTGCTTTCTCAATATCGATACACAAACATCTACAAGTTTTGTCGTCAAACTTTACTGGCCAGTTCTTTTGAAAGACATAGCTACAATCATCGAACATCTTCCCGTATGAAAACTCGTCCAATAAATCTCCTTCATAGTTTGTCTGCTTTGCATAAATCTTGAATTCCCTAAACACCTTCATAAATTTAATAGCTAAAAAGCTCGTACCATTCTTAAGTTTTACTATTTTATAATCTTCAGTTTCATTAATTCTTTTCTTCTCCGCCATTATAGACAGCTCTTCAATTAACTGGTCTACTGCAGAACGAACCGTTCCGTTCTTTGAACCCGTTAGTTCTTCTAGTTGATCATCAAGAAGTTGTTCATAATATACTTCCGGTACGACCACTTTGTTTTTATGAGCATGTTCACGTAACAACTCTAATCCAAGTACCATTACAGCCATATTATTTTGGACTCTTGGTGGAACATTAATTGATTTGAAGTGATCAGTTACAAATGCTTGTGCTGTTTGAAGTAGATCTGTAACATTTATATTCAAACAATACTTTATAAATTTGGGCATAAATCCTTCCAACTCAAGATCATTAATAATTTCAAAGGCTCTTCTCATTTCAACATTTTTCTTAATCTCATCATTTAATCTTATGATTAGTACACGTTCCATTATTGCAGGTTGATTGATATTCCACTCTCCCATTACAGCCATCGGAGCTGAAATCTTGTAATTTTCCACTGTTTGATCAGCTCTTCCTTTTGATTCCAGTTCTCCAGCATATGCCTTTCTCATAAAACGTAGAATATTATCCACGTCATTTTCTTTCATATCGGCAACTTTGAATTCATCATACCATTGAGGTATTGCATTTGTACTTGATAACATCTTAAGCAAGGGGAAGGTTTTTAGTGTGACACTGTTTGGTGTTGGATCAGAATAACCTACAAGCCTCGCAAATATCTTTGACATACTTGTTTTACCTGAACCGTGACTGCCGTGTACAAATAGAAGTGGGAATGCACCCATCATATTTTCAATCTTCGGTTTTAATGGAGTTGCGAACAGCCATCCAAGATAAGCTAGAATTTTATTTGGTTTATTAACATTTAGAATCTGGTCATAGAAAATCCCTATCATACACTGATGCTCTGCCTTACTTAGCTCTTTGTATTTTATTTTATGATAAAAAGCATCGCAGCCTTTATCGTAAGGAACTATCCGTTGATCTTGTTCTGCGCCGGCGTGAGTTATATTTACTCCCTCAACAACCCAGACATCTTCATGTAATCCGACAACTTTTGTTCCTGTTTTGCGTAGCGGAATACTCACTTGTGTAAACTGACACAGTGCCTGAAGATCATTCTCCGAACCTAAAAAAACACAATCTTGGTGTCCTAATGATTTCAAGAATTTTTGTTTTGTATGCCAATCAATATTTTCAATCAATATGTCTTTATAATAATTCCCCTGGGATGACTGAACGTCACATTTCAAACAGTCTCCGTGATCCATCACTAGAAGTTCCCTTGGAATAATTATAAATGATGTTATCATTATTGTGAAGAATTCTTTTCCCTTCTTTACCGTTTTGAAGTACGAATTATTTTCTTCAGTAAAATTTACTGAAAGTAGTTTTGACTTTTGTTCATACCGGTCATACATATCATTTACCGTATAAATTATTTTTTCATCTGGTAGCGGTGGTGTATTTTGTTTGTTCCAGATAGACATGAATCCAAGTGTTGACTCCCTATCCATCTCCTTCGCAATAAATTTTCCTATAATCTGTGTTGCTTGGTGAGTTCTATTCCCCTGTGTGGTTCCAGAAAGATTTTCAATCTTGTCGATGTCACAACTATTAATTGATGTTTCTTTTATTTCATTGTTCATTGAAATCTCAAGTGGGACTGCTCCGATATTAACGTACATATCCGGGTCATAACTAAAAAAACATGCGCGAGATGCATCCGATGTTTTATCTGGATCGGCTCCAAGATCTATTTTATAAATATTTGCATAGTGTTTATATAATATAGAATACTTTTTGTGGTCGGTAATCGGTTCTTCCAATCGGTAAATGACTTTCAATCCGTTGCCACGAGGAGAAACAAAATAAGCAAAAACACTTTTATCTTGCTTTAGATCTTCTATCATAGCACTAAGTCTATTATCAAGATGATCATAATCGTAAATGAAAAAAGATGTTGAAATTAAGTTTTCATTTTTACGGTGATCGTTTCTGAATGTACCCAGATTGAAATAAGGAAAGTTTTTTGTTTTAAATATTCTCTGTTCTTCTTCGTCACTAATTGCACGAAGTTGTGTTGTTAGGTTTTTAAGTTTTTGTGAGGTTTGTATTTCTTTGAATATTTTTTCAAGAGTTACAAGTTGCAGTTGCTTTGTAAAATTTATTCTTTCTTGTCTTACTGCTTTGTATTCATTAAATACCTTTGCTTTTATTATTGGATCCATTGTTTAATTCCAGATTAGAAGTTGATAACGAAGAGTTGATGCTATGTATCATGCTCTTCAAGGCCTTGATTGCTCGACCGTGTTTTACCGGTTCGATCAAGGTTTTTTCTGCGTAGAAGTTATTTACGTAGTCTTTTAATTGCGGTGTTTCTTCAAAAACGAATGTAGTAAACCCAGCCTTTCTATAATAATCCAGAATGCGGTAATTACTTGCCATGAGGAAACTTGCTAGGTAAAAATCTTGTGTTAAGAAGGTGTTCATAATCCCCCCAGGATTAGAAGTTTATAAAGGACAAAGATTTAATTAGTCCTCTGTATAATTATAAACTATGGTTTCTTGAAAGGCAAATTTTGAAACATTCTTTTTGTATTTTATTTTGCATTAAGATATGTACTATTTCTAGAGAGAATAGAATAAAAATCACTGTTGAGGTAATTCATGAATATTGTTATAGAAATTCCGAATAGTAATCAAGGTTCAAAAATATCTTACGTTATAAATAAATTTGTTGATAAATGGAGATATATCAATATTGGCTTGATTGATCAAGTAATAGTAATTACGAAACCTAAAAGCAGTTTTGACTCCAAAAAACTCAATAACACATTGTTAAATGTACCTAAGAATCAGAGAACATTTTTAAAAAGGATTGGCTATAAAATTCAGATGGTTGGGACAAATGGAAGTTCTGATTCATTAAAATCTCTAGTTCATAGATTGAATGACTACGAAAGAGAATTATTTTTATGGATTGATAAAGATTCGAGAGTTATCCACAAAATCAGACCTCAGTTGAAAAATTATAAAATCTTTGATCTTAAGAATCCAACAATATCAGAAAAGATGATTGCAGATCGACCTCGCTACTTTGGTTTAAAAGAAAGCATAACGCAAATTTTAAGTGATTCAGACAACATAACTACACTTAATATTAAACATGGAAACATGTTATCGATCGGATGCTTTCAAAATATTGCTAAGTTCCAAAATAGTCGGCAAGAAAATTCAATATCATTTCTAGAAGTAGATGGTGATTTAGTAAAACAGAGATTCCTAGAATCATTTAAAAACTTATATCCACATACTTATTTGATTAATATATCTAATAATCTTTACATAATGCCTGAATCCATACAACTGATTATAATCACAGATTATGAAGAATTATCCCCCGATCAGAATAGTATTATGATCTCTCAGATTAGTCGATTGGTGTCACATAAATATAAATTAATCTTATTGGGCAGACAAAGTAAATTTCTAAATGAATTAAATATTCCAACAAGTAACAGAACACAACTACCTGAATTTCGATCCAATCAAAAATACTTATATGAATGCTTATTGGTATTTCTAGATTTACCATTAAACCTTTTTGCAAAAGCTTCCACAATTAATACTTCCTTGCTGAATTATTTCAATAAAATCTTGTTGGAAGCTGGTTCATTTAATAAACTATTGGAACTCTCACTTTTATTTAGAAAAAGCATATCGAAGGAAAACTTTCCAACAGACTATCTTTTCTGGTACTGCTTAACTCAAGAACTTGGATGGAAAGATTACCTTCCATATTCCAAGCTAAAAAAAAATCTTGATAAAACTAAAAATGATAAATATGAATTACTAAAAGCGGTAAACCAACAAAAAGATGAATACGAGAAAGAGATTAAAAATCTTCGTTCAGATAAATATAAGCTGGAGAAAACTTTAAGTAAACCACATGGTGAGATTTCTGTTTTTAAAGCTGAATTCAATAAACAAGTAGAAATTATTTTTAAAGGGAGAGTTATTATTCCAAAGGATCCTAATTTAATTGGGTTTTTATGGATTTATACTTTAATGTACCTTCAATCAAAATATCCCTTTCAAAATATTCATGTAGATCAATTAGCGGAATATTGGTATACGAGCTCTGAGAAGAGCTCTACAATCCCATACACAAAAAAAGAAATCAATCGACAAAAGAATGAGATTAATGAACTTGAGCAAAAAACAGCAAAGACAACTAATCCAAAATTGATAAAAAAATATAAAGAAGAAATTGCGGCCATAAAGAGCGATATAAAATCAAAAACTGATATACATGGCAACCCCGACAGAACATCTACCACCTCAGAATCTAACTATAAAAAAATATCAATAGCTATGAAAAGGGCAAAAATAAGTTTAAAAGAGTTTAAGGAACTATACGACTGTCTTAATAAATCAGTTAAGAAAGTGCCAGGAGTATATGCATATCGTTTTAATCCATCAGAAGATATTGATTGGATTCTTAAATAAGGCTTTCCCCATCCTACACTAATCGACTACAATAGGAATTACTCACACCACGAGTGAGAGAAGACGTTCCGTCTTTTGATGAATTCCTCACTCCATATATGATCCTCTATATATAAAGATCCTTTCTTTTTCAATGTGAATCACCCAAGAAAGGTTTTCTTCTAAATAAACTTTAGTGTATAAATGAGAAAAATAGTAGGATCAAAAAAAAACCAGAGTGGAAAGGAAAAATCGGGTTCCTCTTCTATTTGCAGAATTGACTTTTTCACTGAACAAAATACAAAAATATTTTACCTCAACATTAAGAGTTTCCCAAATGGACAGTCTACATGGGAATTTTTCGATAACGATAAATTACCCATAGGATCAATTGTTAGAAGCAGCTCCCTGACTATTCTTAATTATCTCTTATTGAATCCCGGAGAATACACTATTGAATCTTATGTACGTAAGTCTGGAATAAAATTAGAAAAAGAAAGTGAACTTGATTTTTATAATAGACTAAAAGTAAACAAACATAGGCTTATAAAAAAAATAGACACTTTATGTAGTACTGGGGAACATGATTCAACATTAGCAGATGTTTTTAGAAATACGATAAATCTTTTTAAGCTAACCAGAAAAGATTTTTTTATTGTATATGACAAGCAAGACCATGCAATAATCAAAATTATTAAATGACTTCATCAAGTAACATTTAATTACACATAATTTCAAATGACTACACTTGATTTCAAAACGTTTCATTAAATGTTTTGTCATGTTTTAAGCGTAATTAAAATAATTTTTTTAAGATTCTTTGAAATGTTGATTGATTGAAGATAGCTGCTGCGGCACTATCTTGATGGTTTAGCCTGAGTAGGAAAGCAAATAACAATAACATAAACTAAAAAAAGGAGTTCTTATGAATTCAAAAGTAGACAAAGAGACCTCTCATTTTGATTTTAGATTAGTTGAAGTAGGTCCCAATGAAGATTTGCAGAGACTGGTAATGGATGTAGGTGAATTCTTATTTGGCAATAAATTGTTGTCGTTCCTTCGTAATAGAGTCGCTAAGGAGCCGAAGAGCACCGATCTCTCTCTTGCTTTATGTATTCTTGATTTTTATTCGGAATACTTTATTCACAAAAATGATAGAACGACTTTTAAGAAAGTGTATCAAAGCTTCGCTCATTTGAAAGAAGAATATTACAGACTTGATGCAGTTTATTATTTATTAACAATGGGAATGTTGGCATTCAATACAAAAGATGATGAACCAATAGTTTTTGATTTTTCTCACGTTAGGAATCTTTTAGGCTATGCACAACATCTTAAGAAAAAGAAAAAATAAAGTCTGATCATTTATAAAAATTAATCTTTAGTCCTACTTACTCCATCAAGATTAGCGCCGCATAAGTTCTTCAAATCAATAATTAAAAAAAAAGCAGAGTAGTAGCTACACTATAATAATAAAAAATTAAACTGAAGGAGTACCATATATTGGATAATTTATATAAACCAACTCGACTGATAATTACATCAACAGCAAAAGTTAATTCGAGAACAGATTTAATTATATCCAGAGTAAAAAAAATAAATCCAACTGTTCAAATAATTTATTCCAATAACCAAATACCCAAATTACCTAAGGGGTTAACGCCGGTTAAACAAAAAGAATATTTAGATGAAACTCTTCTGCTTTGCACCCGTTCTATCGGTGCTCCTTTCATGGAAGTTTTTGCGTCGCCAGGCAACATTGCAGAAAATATTGGGATTATGGGAAAACTCGCTTTTCATTGTCCATTGGGATGTGAGTTTTGTTACTTACAAGTCGCAGGAAGAGGAACTCCTTGGAATCGGGTTTATGTAGATCTAGAAAGATTTCGGGAAGAAGTCAAAAAGGAAAAGTTCGTTCATGAAATGTGCTTGACGTTGTGGTCTGCAATATCATTTTATAATAAAGAAGCACTAATGAAAGTCCCCGAGGGATTTAAAGATGTATGTGATAATAGAATACGCAAAGCTGTCCTATCAGAAAGAAATAATATTAACACGCATAAAAAAGCTTTAGAGTATTTGAAATTAAATATAGAGGCTTACTTTAAGGAGTTGGGGTTAGATATTAACGATCCGGCATACAAGAAGATATTAAACAACCTTCCTCAATATTATAGTAAGAACAAGAAAAATCCGCTATGGATTAATATAAGTGAATATACCGATGTGTTAGGTTTAGATCATATAACAGGCATAATGGATGAACTTCTTTCTTGGTTAAAGGAAGATAAAAATCTTCGAATTAAACTAAGAACTAAATGTCCTAATCTTACAAATATTCTCAAGCATAGTAACCTAGATCGGTTGAACATCAATATTGATCTTAACACAAATTTTGCAATAAAAAATTTCGAGAACCGTTGCTTTTCCCAAAATGATCGAATTAAAGCAACAAATAAATTAATTGCTGCCGGCGTTAATGTGCAACTCGCTATAGAACCAATTATCATGTATAAAAATTATGAGAATGACTACAAGAAACTGATATTAAAAATTGAAAAAGAGATTGACCTGTCAAAGGTAGCAGATATTAAAGTTGGATGTGTCAGATACAAAACGCAACTCATAAATCATATCAAGAAAGTAAATCTTAATATTACCTTATTCAATAATCAACAACAACTCGTTCCACCAATGAAGGGAGATAAGCGTTGGCGTTACTCAGAAGATGAGCGAATAAAAATATACTCTGCCATGATTAATGCACTAAAACCTAAAAATAAAAAACTGATAAAACTCGCTGCTGAAACGCCCGATATGTGGGAAAAATTAGGTCTTGATAACATCGCTGTCCACAGTAATACAGTTTATCAATCAAAACGTAAAAGGAAAAAATAATGAATATTAATAAACACGACGATTGGAAATGCCAATCTGCTAACTATATAATCGGTTGCGAGCACGGCTGTCTGTATTGTTATTCTAATGAATTGGCTGAGAAATATGGTTGGTTAAAAAACAATAATTGGACAACAGAAATTGTAAGGCAGCATGCTCTAGATACTAACTTCAAGAAATATGATAAGCAAGTTATGTTTCCAACTTCACATGATATTACACCAAATCATCTCGATGAATCAATTCAGTTCCTTAGAAAAATTCTTGAGGCGGGTAATGATCTATTAATAGTCAGTAAGCCGCATCTCGAATGCATCAAAAGAATCTGTAAAGAATTTGATCAAAATAAAGATAAAATATTGTTCAGATTCAGTATTGGTTCAGTGGATGATAATGTTTTAAAATTTTGGGAACCAGGAGCTCCTGACTTTAAGGAAAGATTTTCTTGTTTGAAACATGCTTCTAATAAAGGGTTTCAGACAAGTGTTAGCTGCGAACCGATGTTGGATGATCACATTGAGCGGGTAGTTAAAAAAGTTGATCCTTATGTAACGGAGACTATCTGGATTGGAAAGATCAATCGACTTCTGGGCACCACCGGCCGGGGACGTCTAGAGTTTAATGGTCATTTTAATCCCAAAACAGAAAAGAAAGCTCTGCAATTAATTCAGTGGCAGAGCGATCAGAACATCATCAAGCTGTACGATCAACTTCGGACTAATCCGAAAATTCGTTGGAAGACGAGTATTAAATCTGTCTTGCAGAAGCACTCGTTGCCGGTTTGATGATTGATACTTATGAATATAATCAGGTATAAGATCCATAATGGCAAAGAAGATATGTATCCCCGCTCCTAGTAGTGGGAGTTCTTCAAACGACCAGTTGTTAAACAGCACTAAGTTCTTTGACATACTGAATAATCGATTTCCGAACAAGATTAATTACTCTCTTGCAGAAGTAGCTGAAGTATTGAATCTCAGTTATGATTTCGTACGTGAAAAAATTTCTTGCGGCGAAATCTCTGCAATCAAGTTTGGCGATAGATACATGGTAAATGTTTTTGAATTAGCGCGAATATTAGAGGAAGGTGTGTAAATGGGAACAATTAGAAAAACAAAAAGTGGAAACTTCCAAGCTGATGTTAGGGATAAACAAGGCAGGCGCTACAGAAAAGTATTTAGAAATAGAAAGGAAGCATCTAAGTATATCGCGATGACAGAAGATGAAAAATACACATTAAAGTTGGCGAAGGTAGGGTTGAAAAGTATTCCGACTCCTCTCCCCGCCCTTATTGACCAAGCGATAAAGTGTAAGGGAGCACTCGCTCCAGCATCTTATACCAAATACAAAAGTATGTTTGAATTCTTCAGAAACTTCGTAGACAATGAGCGTATAAACTTTGCGGCCGACTTTACTCGTGTGCATGCAGATAAGTATAGAGACATAATCATAAATACAAAAGCATCTGCAAAAACTAAAAACTTCTATCTCTCAACTATCAAGTCATTGTTTAAGGATCTCGTTGATAGAGATTTGATTCTGAAAAATCCATTCTCACATATTAAGATGGAAAGGAAAAAGAACAAGACTATGCTAGAACGTGAAGAAGAATATTACACGGAAACTGAGATCAAATCATTCTTTGCTGTCAATATGGATATTATTTATAAAAAAATATTTCTTGGAATGTTTCTAACTGGGATGAGACGAGAAGAACTGCTATCACTTAAATGGCATAGAGTCAGCTTCGTAAAACGAATGATTGAAATAAGAACCGATGGATCATTCACAACTAAAACCGAATCATCCGAAAGGGACGTTCCTATGAGTAATTATTTATTCACAATGCTTACTGAAATGAATAACACCAAAAATTCGGAATATGTTTTTCCTTCTTCTCGAAATACAAAAATGGATGAGGACAAACTGCTCCGTGTTTGCAAAGATATAGCAAAGGAAGCCGGAATTTCCAAGAATGCAACGCTGCATAAATGGAGACATAGCTTTTCATCGCATCTTGAACAGCTTGGGGTTAGCGAGAGTGTTCGTGGATATTTGATGGGCCATAAGCCAAAGACTATGACCGGTCACTACACTAAAATTGATCCTACAAAGTTGTATGAACAAGTCTCCAAACTAGATCAATTAATTAACGAGCGTACTAAAGAGTAGGTTTATATTATAAGGAAATAAATTGTGGCAATAACAATTACAAAAGTAAAAGAGCCTAGTGGTTGGCTTTCAAATATGTCACCACATCAAATCCAGTATGCTGGCAAAGTATTCAGAACTGCAGAAGCTTTAGTCCAATGGCTTAGATTTCAAAATTATCCGGATGTTCAAAACGAAATCTTCATTCAAAAATCTCCAATGGGTGCTAAGATGAAAGCTCGTAAGAATCGAGATCTTCTCAATCGTGGTGAAAAATGGGATGAAGCTGCTGAAGATCTTCCATGGATGAAAATGTGCCTTAAATTAAAAATCGAGCAGCGTCCAGATCTCAAACAACAACTACTCGAAACCGGTGATGCAATTATTATTGAAGATTGTACAACACATGATAGAGAGTCAGCTAGATTTTGGGGCGCTGTTAAAAAAGATGGCATATGGGTGGGCGAAAATCAACTTGGTAAACTCTGGATGGAAATACGTGACGAACTAAAAGCTTCTGAAGCAAAAACAACTTCCAGTAATTAATTAACGATTCAATTAAACATTATAAAGCCGTCACTAATGTGGCTGTTTTACTAATAAAATTCGTGAGGAAACTTTGAAAAATAATTCTAATCATGTAAATCTAGATTTAAGAAATGAAGTGCTGAAAATTGTCGATCAACTTTTTAAGAATCTTGCTTTCCTTGATCGAGAGAGTGAAAAAATTTCATTACAAATTATTGAATCAATCAGCGCCTTCTACGCAGAAAAAAACTGTGGATTGCATTTCATTTTTGAGGAGAATGTATTACCATTTCTTAAAAGACAGCCGGAAAACATACGCCTTGAAAAAGTAAAAAATCTCTTGACTGATGGTTATATCGATATTCAAGATAAACGAATTCATTTGCGGTTTTTGCCATTCTTAAATTACAAACAACCGTCAGGCGAAGAGATATTAACATATGTGACTGAGATTTTATGACCTAATAGATATTCAAAGAAGGAAATTAAAATCAACATAAAAGGCCGTCACACCTGTGGCGGCTTTTGTTGTTTAATGGAGGCTATGTGAACATGATTGAATTATCAAAATATTTACAAGATGAAAATCTCGCAGAACGTTATTTGCTAGAGAAAGGAATTCTAAAGACCTGGACCAACTGCCCTCATTGCAACTCTAACAAGATAGGAAAAATAAGTCGCAGTAGAATAAAGTGTTATAAATGCAAAAAAGAATGGCATAAAAGAAAGGATAGTATTCTTGAAGGGAGGCATATTTCGGCAGCAAAATTTATAGCATTATTAAAATTATTTTTAGAAGACAATAACCCGGTAATGATTAGCAAAGAAATAGAGGTTGAAAGACGAGCAGTGTTGTATATTATTAATTCGATCAATAATCTAATTCTCAAAGATTATTCAATTTTAGGAGAAAATAATAATAGATATGTTCTATATGTATTGGATGAGAAGATTATTATTAATAAAGAAGAAGTAAATAGTTGCTTCAAGAATAAATCATATATGCGAATTGAACCAATACGTTATAGAAAATTTGGAAACATTTATTCCTTTCTACTTAACTCTAAATGGATCGGTAAAAAAACAAATGATTTCAATACAGTGAATAATTTCCTTAGTTTCTTAAAAGTTAGGTCGCTTAATTACGCGGGTATATCTGAAAAATATTTTATGGAATATTTGTTTATAGTGATATTTAAATTCAATAATAGATCAAGAAATTTCTTCGAAACAGTATTGGAAATGATCAATTTTAACAGGGTGGTCGAAACTACACAACCCCATGATTTTTCAGAATTGGAATAAAAATCTTGTGACCAAAAAATGACCAACTAGGCAGAATACACCTCATTAGGCAGACTACACAGACCCCTTTAAAAAACAAAAACCTCGAAAACAGCATTCATTTGTTATAGTCGAGGTTTTTATTTTCTATGAGGAGAGAGAGGGATTCGAACCCTCGGTACCCTTGCAGGTACACTACCTTTCCAGGGTAGCCAGATAAACCACTCCTGCACCTCTCCGTTGAAGTTTGGTTTGTAAATATATTAAGAATCGGTAACAGAAAAAAATTTGTTCAGAGATGTAATACTAAATTGATTTCTAATTCTTCAAAATGATAAAGTGTTATTAATTTTATAACTTTGTATCCAAACTTAATCATAAAGGAAAGGTGGCAGAGTGGTTGAATGCGGCGGTCTCGAAAACCGTTGTTCCGGATTCCGGAACCGGGGGTTCGAATCCCCCCCTTTCCGCAATAAATATCTTTTGCACTTTTATATTCCTCTCTTTCTTTACTTGATATTTTTTCCTACAAAAATATTACAAGCTCAATCATCTGTAGAAAATTGGGTTTCTGTTTCAATCGAAAACGATAAAACTCTCTATATCAATGTAACCGGTTTGTCGGGATTTCAAGGTAATGAAATTTATGTCTGGTCTTTAGAAGAAGTAAATCCTCCATTAACAATGGAAGAAGTAAACGGCGATATCTATAAAGTAAAAACTTACTATCATATTAGTAAAGAACTTTTCAGATATGGAATTATGCAAATCATTTATTATGATAAGAATAATAATGTGTTAAAACATTATAATTATTATCGCAATACAGAAAATCTGAATTTTATTTACAACTTTCCGATAATGAAAAACTCAGATATTTATAAGATCTTAGTAAAGTGTTTGGAATATATTACGCCAGATGGAAGTAACCATTAAATGATGTGATATTAGTAGGAAATATATTCATTCAAAATATTTACCCCGCCGATTAAATTCATTTGCTGTAAAATATTATCACGACGATGCATTAGATACCCGCTCGGTCTACGAGGATCGCGTTTGGTTGGATTTGGCAATACTGCAATTATAGTTGCGGCTTCTGTGGGATTTAGTTTTATAGAAGGTTTTCCATAATAAATTTTTGAAGCGGTTTCAATCCCATATATTTCATTTCCCATCTCTGCAATATTTAAATATACTTCGATAATTCTTTCCTTACTCCAAAGTAATTCCAACATCAAAGTGTAATAAGCTTCAAATCCTTTACGGATAATATTTTTACCAGACCATAAGAACATATTTTTTGCAACTTGCATAGAGACTGTACTTGCCCCGCGAATTCTTTTCCGGTGTTCATTTTCTTTCATTGCTTTTTCAATTTGTTCAAAATCAAATCCGAAATGTTCAAAGAATTTTTGATCTTCAGATGCAATAACTGCCAACGCTGCATATTTTGAAACATTTTGGATTGATACAGATTTTTGTTTTACATCTGAAAAAGAGATCAACCCTAAAAACGGATCTGTTCTAGAATTAATGAATGCAGAAACTGGCGGGTCAATTATTCTGAAGAAGAGTATTATGAAAATTGAAAATGCCGTATATAGAGCAAATAATGAAGCTAAAAATTTGACGACTTTGAGTGGTATTTTCATTTTCTAATAAGAATTTTTCACATAATAAATTTAATGACTTTAGAATGAACATACTTAAAATTTCTTACAGAAATAAAGCGCTAATTAGAACTAAATCTAATACGGATTTGTTAATTAAATAGTAAGTTGAATAATAAGAAATCAAATTACTTAATAATGAGAGGTTCAAATGATATCCGATAAAATGCAAAAAGCATTGAATGAACAAATCAATGCGGAATTATTTTCATCATATTTATATTTATCAATGTCGGCTTATTTTGAAAGTGAAAATTGGCTTGGCTTTTCAAAATGGATGCAAGTTCAATCACAAGAAGAATACAGTCATGCAATGAAATTTATTAAATATTTAAATGATGTAGATGGAAGAGTTTTACTTGATGGCATAGAAAAACCAAAATCAAAGTGGAAAACGCCGCTGGAGGTTTTTGAAGAATCTCATAAACATGAGCTCTACATTACCGAAAGGATTAACAGTCTTGCCGGATTAGCGGTACAAGAAAAAGATTATTCAACAAGTTTATTTCTAAATTATTTCATAACAGAACAAGTTGAAGAAGTCTCAACGGTTGCTCAAATCGTCCACAAATTCAAATTATTGAATGATAACAAAACTTCCCTATTCCTTCTCGATCGTGAGCTAGGAATGAGGGCTCAATAATCTTTTAATTGCTTTACAAAGGCGGCTATTCAGCCGCTTTTTTTTATTTGTTCAAAAATTTTTTCGTTAAGATATTTTTTACTATTTTTCGCCACCAAAAATCGAATTAAAGAGGTTAAAAAATGGCTAGAAGATGTCAAGTATCTGGCATTGGTCCGGTGGCCGGTAACAGTATTTCTCACGCACATAATAAAACAAAGAAAAGATTTCTGCCAAATCTTCAGAAAAAAAGAATTTGGGTAAAAGAATTGAATAAATTCGTAACAGTAAAAGTTTCTGCAAGTGCATTGAGAACTATATCCAAGAACGGAACATCCCAAATTGCAAAACTTGTAAATGAGAAAAAGATTAAGGTTAGATAAACTTTAGTTTCTCGAAAGAAGACCCCCGATTAAATGGGGGTTTTTTGTTTTAAAAAGATTTCATTGATTTTAGCAAAGTGGACTAATAACTTTGCCCGAACAAAACTCGAGAGGATAAATTGAATCGAAAAATATATTTACCATTACTTACCTTTACAATTTTATTCGCAATGGGAATAAAATTACAAGCACAGCAATTGCCACCAGATAAAATTCAAAACTATAATGAGATTGCCGGTAAAATTGTTCGTTCTGCATTATTAGATAAAAAAGGTTACAAATGGTTAAATGAATTATGTTCGATTGGTCCAAGGTTAAGCGGATCTGAAAATTCTTCTAAAGCAATTACCTGGGCAAAAAATAAAATGAAGGAATGCGGGTTCGATTCTGTCTGGCTGCAACCTGTTATGGTTCCTAAGTGGGTAAGAGGAAAAATTGAAAAGGCATACATTTCAAAATCAAAAAAATATTTGAACAAAAAAATAACCATTGTTTCCTATGGCGGAAGCATTGGTACTTCAAAAGCGGGAATCTCCGGGCAAGTAATTGAAGTGAAAGGGTTAGATGAAGTTAAAAATCTTGGTGACAAAGCAAAAGGTAAAATTGTTTTTTATAACCGTCCGTTTGATAACGGTTTACTAAACACATTTGAAGGTTATGGAAAAGCAGTTGATCAAAGAATTAATGGAGCTATAGAAGCTTCAAAGATTGGTGCCGCTGCTGTAATTGTTCGGTCTGTTCAATCTAGTTATGATAACATTCCACATACCGGCGTTATGCTTTATGATGATAATGTTAAACAAATTCCAAGTGCGGCTATAAGTGTGATTGATGCTGATTTTTTAAGTAAAGCGATTCAGTCTGAACCTAATCTTAACATAACCATAAAAATGGATTGTAAAAGTTTTCCTGAAGTAGAATCATACAATGTGATTGGGCAATCAACCGGCAGCGAAAAACCAAATGAAGTTATTGTAGTCGGCGGTCATTTTGATAGTTGGGATAAAGGCTGCGGTGCTCATGACGACGGCGCTCCTTGTCTTCAAACGATGGAAGCTTTGGATTTATTAAAGCGACTTAACATCAAACCAAAGAGAACCATTCGTTGTGTTCTTTTTATTAATGAAGAAAATGGTTTGCGTGGTGGAATTGAGTACGGAAAATTTTCCTCTACCTCATCAGAAATTAATTTAGCAGGAATAGAATCCGATCGTGGTGCTTTTACTCCAAGAGGTTTTTCAGTAACAACAGATTCTCTTTCATTAATGAAAATGCAAAGTTGGTTACCCGTATTAAATAAAGCTGATATAGAATGGATTCGCAAAGGCGGCAGCGGCGGCGATGTTGGACAAATAAAAAATGCAAAAGCTCTTTTAGGTTATGTGCCTGATGATCAACGATATATGGATCTTCATCATTCAGATAATGATGTTTACACTGCTGTTCATCCAAGAGAAATGGAACTTGGCACTGCTGCAATTGCAATCATGAGTTATTTATTAAGCGAAGAAGGATTATAAAAAAACCCCGCTGCTGCGGGGTTTAATTTATCTTTTTCTTTCGGAAGATCTTTCTTTACCAGAACTTTTTTCTGGTGCTCTTTCTCCCCTTTGCGATCTTGGAGTTGATCTTTCAAAACCTGAATCTCTTCGAGGTTCAATTTTTCTTTCAGTAGATTGAGTTCTTTCTCTTCTATCAGGTTGACTATAAACCGGTTCTCTTTCTCTTGGGGTCTCACGACTAATTCTTGGAACATTTAATCGTTCTCTTTCAGAATTGTTTCTAACTTGATCTCTTTCATTATTACGATTTACTTCATTGCGAATTCTCCCTTCATCATTTCTTGCCGCATTACGTTCAACTGTAACATCCCGTCCTCTTTCAGAACTCCTGTCATTAGTAATACCTTGATTTCTGTTCCATTCACGTGACATTGGCATTCTAACTTTTTCTCTTTCGATCGTCGAGCGATTATCTCCTTGTTTAATATCATATTTATCAGCAGTCCGTTCGTTAATTACTTCTCTATCTGATGGTCTGTATGAATATATTTTTTCACCACGTTCAGAACGGACACGATCATAATCTCTGTAATTATCTATCGAAGTAATTTCTCTCTCTGCAATTCGATATCCTGCTTTACGTTCTATGAATGATTTATCTATTCCGCCATTAATAATTCTATCTTTATTTGAATAATAATTGTTTCTATATCTAGTGTTCTCAAATATTCTCGAAACTCTTCTGTCATCAAGTAAGTAATTATTAATTCTATGATCGCAAAAACGATTGTATGTTACAAAATTCCAATAACTGAAATGAGAATGCCAACCGATAGAAAAATGAATTCCAAAATTGATTTCAAAACTTGCGTATGGAGGAAGCGGAGCCCATCCGATATAATCATCATCATAACGCCATTCTACCCAAGCCGGAGCCCAATCATAATCCGGTATCCAGATCCATCCGTAATAATCATCATTGTACCAGCGTCCATAGTGATATGTTGCCCATCCAAATGGTTCATAAGAATCCCAGTACCAACCGTCAGATGTCCAACTCCATCTACCATCGGAATAAGGACGCCATCCGTTGTGGTTACCATTCGGTCGCCAAACTGTTAAGTCGTTATCTAATTGAATCCATTCTCCATATGGTCGCAAAGAAGAATAAAAAAAGTTAAATGAAACTTCAAAACTTGGTTTTGCATCTAACTCTATGCTCATAAAAATTAAGAGCGCCGTTATTAATATTATTGTCTTTTTCATGACAGACCTCTCAAATAATGCTATCTATTATTGGACAAGTAATATGCCATTGATTTTTAATAAAAATTGTGCGAAATGAGGTTTACAATATGAATTGTGTTCATTCAACAAGACAATTGCTATAATTTTTAAGACAAACCAAACCTTTTAGAAAGCGAGTTTATCAATATTCTTAAATCAATTTTTTATCAAAATTTATTTCTCTTTTGATTTCAGGAAAGATTTATTCTCAAAAATCTTGAATTCAATATTTAGTGTAACTTCAGATTCAACCGGGACACCATTATTCTCTCCGGGTAAAAATTTTGTTTTCTTAACAGCTTCTTTAGCCGCTTCACTGCAGCCAAAACCCATACCATTAATAATTTCTATATTAACAACTTTCCCTTCAAAACTAATTTTAGCAATCAAAGTAACTGTTCCTTCCGAACCGTAACGCAATGCGTGTTCAGGATAAACTAAATTGTCTTGTATGGATTTTATTCCTCCAACCGGTTCCGGACATATTTCAACATTGCACTGATAATTGTTTCTGCTGCGTTTAATTTTATTTTGCGAAAAATTTATTTTACTAGTATCTGCAGCAACTGGATGATAATTGGGATCATAATCAAATAATTGTAATTGCATTTGATTACCATTAATATAGTTTGATAATGCTTTCAGTGTTCCATTTTCATAAAAGACTCGATTGGCACCGCCTTTCATACCATTCTTAACAAAATATTCTTCTTTTAGTAATCCGGATTCATAATATTCTTTTACCCAACCATTTAAAATACCTTTACTAAAATTCTTCTCGGATTTCAATTGTCCGCTTGGATAATACCAAATCGCATTTCCATCTAATACATCATTCACATAAGAAATTTCTGATTGGACAGAGCCATCCGGATAATAACTTTTAACAATTCCATTCTGAGCGGAAGAAATTGAATAGATAGTTAATAAAATCAATAATAATTTAATTGGCTTTAGCATGATGAAGAATAAATATTATTATGGTTGAAATTATAGTAGCAATATAAAAAAGAAAAAGCCGCAATTCGATATGAACTGCAGCTTTCATTTGTGGGGGCTGATGGGTTCGAACCACCGACCCTCTGCTTGTAAGGCAGATGCTCTGAACCAACTGAGCTAAGCCCCCGAGTTTAAAATAAATCAATAAACTAAAATTTTGCGCACCAATTATAGAACATTTGCTTCTAAGATTCAATATAGCATAAAAATTTTGAGCGGGCGACGGGACTCGAACCCGCGACAACCGGCTTGGGAAGCCGATACTCTACCAACTGAGTTACGCCCGCACGAAGATAAAATTAAACGGTAATGGAATCTTAATCAAGATTTTTTTCACTATTTTTTCAGAAGAAAATTATTGAACACTATGGCTAAAACTCAAAACAAAAATCAAAATATCATCGAACTGGTTTTTCTTTCATTTATTCTTATAATTAGTTTTTTATTCTGGGATACTTACCTTGTTTATCCTATCAAATTATTCGTCGTTTTAATTCATGAAATCAGTCACGCATTAAGTGCAATTTTATCCGGTGGTAAAGTAATAGCATTTAATATCGGTTTCGATCTTAGCGGAAAATGCGAAACCGAAAGCGGAAATAATATTTTGATTGCTACTTCAGGTTATTTGGGTAGTCTGTTATTTGGTCTCCTAATTTTTTATTCAACTTACAATAAAAAAATTGGTAAGTGGTTATTAATCATTATTTCAATACTAATATTAATAACCTCTGTAAGTTTGATGCAGAATTTTTCTCTCATATTATTAGCCGTTCTCTATTCAGTTTTATTATTCGTTTCTGCTTTTTTCCTCCAGATTAGAATTGATTCTTATATTCTCAGACTGTTTGGAATGTTAAGTTGTGTTTATGTTTTATTTGATATTAAAGAAGATATACTTTCAACTAATTCTGCAATATCAGATGCATCAATATTATCTGAGCTTATTAATGTGCCAACAATAATGATTGGTTTAATATGGCTGATTATTTCCTTGGCAGGAATATTTCTTGTTATGAAATTAAGTTACATTCAAAAATCTAAGTGATATCAATTTGTATTTGTTCTTCTCTCTCATCTTTGACAAAACTAAGAACACCTAATCCAATTATAAAAAAGATACAAATCGTTAAGATTGCAAAACGCTGTTCCCCGGTTATATAGCTTACATAACCAAAAACCAACGGACCCAAAATAGCGGAGCTTTTACCAAACAAAGAATAGAAACCAAAAAATTCTGTCTTCCTCTCAAATGGAGTTAGTTTAGACATTAAACTTCTGCTTGTGCTTTGAGTAGCACCCATTACACTGCCGGCCAATAATCCTACAAGATAAAAACTTAATCTTGAGATTCGTTCAGGATCAGAATTAAATATTTTGCTGAACGTTTGTATTACAAAATTATTTTTATCACTAGTGGCAAAAGCTAATAATATGGTCAATATCCAAATCACTAATGAGATTACCAAAGATTTCTTTTGTCCGTAAGAGTCTGCAAAAAAACCAAAAATTAAAGAACCTAAAATGGCTGTTGTCTGAACTATAAGAAAAAATACTATAAGTTCTTCCATCGTAAAGTGGAGTGTTGTACTTGCATAATTTCCGGAAAAATAAATTACAGTATTTACACCTTCGATATAAAAAAAGAAAGCAAGTAGAAATATTGAAAGATTTTTGTAATTTTTTAAATGGGTAATTGTATTGAATACTCTCGTAACTCCGATCCTTATAAATGATTTATCTCTAACAACATTTCTCCTATTGTCCTTAATAAATAGAAAGATTGGAATTGCAAAAAAGAAAAAGACAAGCGCAGAAACCGGAAATGTTTCTTTTATCATATGTGATTTAATGAAAGGAAACACTAAAGCTAATGTAGTTAATGAACCCAAATAACCCATGGCAAAACCATAACCGCTTACTCTGCCGTAATTTTTTGGTGCTGTGATTTCTGGTAAGAATGCATCATAAAAAACTAATCCCGCTTCAAAACCGACGTTAGCAATGATAAACAAAGCCAATCCGAGAAATATATCTCCCCTATTCACAAAATAAAGTAAGCAAGTAGAAATAATGCAAGTAAATGTGAAGAATAATAAAAATCTTTTTTTACCGGCTGAATAATCTGCGATAGCACCCAGAACCGGTGATATTAGTGCTGTGATCAGCATCGAAATGCTTGTACCAATACTCCAATATAAATCCCCGACTGCTTTACCTTCTACAACCGTTTGCTTAAAATAAACTGCATAAAGAAATGTAACTACAACTATTGAATATGACGTGTTGGCAAAATCAAAGAGAGTCCAGACAAATACACGAAATTTTTCGTTCTCTTTAATCTTCATCGGACTTTTTTGGTAAGGATTCTTCAATAAGTCCTCTACCGCTTTTATTTAATCTGCCGTCCTTTTTTGCTTCTGTTAGAATCGCATCTAAAATACCGTTAATAAATTTTCCGCTGTTTGATGTAGAATAATCTTTCGCAATTTCTATTACTTCATTAATAGAAACTTTTGGCGGGATATCCGGGAAGTAAAGTATTTCAACAATTCCAATTTTAAGTAATATACGATCAATAAGTGCGATACGCTCCATTTCCCAATTTTCAACTTTCTCCTTTATCATTTCTTCGAGCTGTTTTTGATTTGCAACAACTCTATCAATTAATGATTTAGCAAACTGTTTATCAGTTGGTGAATTAACATCAGTAAGAATTCCATCAGTTAAAGAAGTTAATCCTTCACCGTTAAATTCATAAGCATACAGAACCTGCAGCACTTTTTCCCGTAATTCTCTTCTATTCGATTTTTTCATGTTTTATTAAGTGTTTAAATCGTGACGCCAAATTTAATCGGTTAATTTCAAAAAACAAAAAAAAGTGATTTCTCACCCAAAGGTGTAAAAAATTATTTATTGATTAGCTCGCCTGACCAACTGATTTATAATCAATGACTAAATAGCAAAAAACCAGAATAAAAGTAAAGCAACGCTTTCACGCGCACGATAAAAAATAGTTTTGCTGAAAGACATTGAGTAATCTGATGAAACACCAATTGTTTTTATTTTAAAAAATCTTGCAATTTGGATAATCCGTGAAAGATGAAATCCATCGGATATAATCAAGACAGTATTATTATTTTTTAATGAAAGAATTTCGTTTCTAAGATATTTTATTTGTTCCGATGTTGTTGATGACCGGTTTTCTATTACAATATCTTTCTTCGGAACTCCTAAATTTGTTAAATAATTAAATGCTGATTCAGATTCACTTATTTCGCCAGGGGCTTTCCCACCGGTTAGAAGAAAATTTTTAATTATTCCTTCGCGATATAATTCAAGAGCTTTTCTTATTCTTGCTTCAAAGATTGGACTAGGTTGACCTCTGCTATAAACGGCTGCTCCAGGTATGAAACCATAATCATATTTTGTTTTGGCCAGTTTGGATTCATCATAAACTTTAACATTCCAAACAAAGAGAAGTGAAAATACAAGAAGAATAACAACTGAAACTATTGTGCGAACCAATGCCCGCAGTGCTAAGTAATTTTCGCTGCCAATTATAATTCCCCATAAATAAATCATCGAGAATATTTGCAGTAAATTACTGAATACGAACAAGAATCCTACATAAACTTTTTTTGCGGGAAAGCTGAATAAATAATTGCTGTTATTTATAAGATTTAATTTTTGCACAAAGAAAACGAAAACTAATGACAGTAAAGAAATAATTTGAAATGCAAAAATTAGATTTGCTTTTCTGTTGTCAATATTCTTTTTGCCGGTTGATAAAATAATACATGCGATAACAATTAATAATGTTATTAGTATGTTAAGAATATTGCCGATATAATCAACTCTAAATTCTGCTAAAGGTAAATTATTAAGATTATATTTTAGCATCAGCAATCCTAATAAATATATTATTGCAAAGAATGTAATAATAATTATAGGACGATTATTTCGCGTGTTCCCTTTCAATCGTTATCTCTCAAATATAATTTTTATTATACGATAGCAGAAAACATTTTTAAGTTATAGAATAATTCTTAGATATTTTTCTTACAAATAAAAAAACAATCCCAATACCCAAAATTCCACCGCAAGAATCTGCCAGCCAATCATAAAAATCACAATATCTACCGGGAACAAAAAGTTGATGGAGTTCATCCACAGCCCCGTATGCAAGCATTAAAAGTAATGCAAATAAAAAAGCTTTGGATGATATTAGTATAGACCTCTTCTGGAAATATAGAGTCAGAGATAATAGAATTGCTAATCCGCAGTACGCAATAAAGTGTTCGTACTTATCTTGATTCTCAAATAATCGAGGAACATAATCAGCAGGTATAGTTGTCAGTATAAAAAGAGTTATCCAATACACAATTAATGGAATATAAATTAAAGTAATTGTGTTACTGCCAAGATATTTATACAAACGAATTAAGAATGAATTTGATTGCATGCGGGATCTGATCAATTAAGTCCTCTGATGTATAGCCGTATTCGGTCTTTTCTTCAAGTAAAAGATCTGCGGCTAAGCTGTGGATATAAATCGCACTAATAAGTGCGTCTTCAATTTCATTTGACTGGGCAAGAAAGCCGGCGATCATTCCGGTAAGAACATCTCCGCTTCCAAATTTTGCTAATCCGGGATTACCTGCACTATTAATAAATGTCTCTCCGCCTGGATTAAAAATAATTGTAGGCGCACCTTTTAATACTAAGTAACAACCATTTTCAGTAGAAAATATTTTGCCATATTTTAATATATTTTTCTCAAGTTCATCTAAGCTAATTCCTATCATATCCGAAAATTCTTTTTGATGAGGTGTTAACACATTCCCTTTTAGATTCAACTTTTTATATTCCTCATTCCGAAGAGCAAATATTCCATCCGCATCTATTACAAATTTTTTAGATTTATGCTTTTTTAATATTTCGATAACTGCATCAATCGTAGATTGATCTCTCCCCAATCCCGGACCAATTGCAACAACATTTGCCCAATTAATTTTATCATCAAGTTCCTTGAGATTTTTATCACTAAGAATTTCTTGTCCGCTATCTTCATAAGCATAAACAATTGCGCTATCAAGCATCTGCTGAGCAAGTGTTTTAATAGATTTCGGGAATGCAAGAACAGAAGAACCTGCACCGCTTCTTAAGACAGCATTTGCAGTTAAGAATGAAGCACCCGGAAGTTTTCCGCTTCCGGCAATAACAAAAACTTTTCCCGCAGAATATTTATGCTGATCTAATTTTTTAGCCGGTAATCCGTAATACGCATCTTCCGGCTCAATTAGATAATCTGAAATAATAAGTTTACTGTAAAATTCATTTCCAATTCCAATCGTTCCCCTTGATATACTTCCGCAATTAACATAACCCTTTCCGTAGAACAATCCAGTCTTGTAGTTAGAAAGTGTAACTGTAAGATCTGCATTGAATACAACTTCACCGTAGGCGTTTTCTAAATCTAAACCTGTTGGTAGATCTACCGCAACTTTGAAAGCATTCGACTGATTTATTCTCTCTACAATTTCTTTATAAGGTTCCGTTAATTCACCACGACTTCCGGTTCCGAGCATCGCATCAATTATTAAAGAACAATCATCAAATTGAGATAGATCTTTTGCACTTTCATAGATCATTAATTTAGAAGAAGGATATTCATTAATTAAATTTTTAATAATTCTGAAATTTGTTAAAGCATCTCCTTTTAATTCTTCTTCAGCGCCAAGAGAAATAATTTTTACAAAATATTCATTTATTATAAAATGACGTGCAACAGCAAATCCATCACCGCCATTATTCCCTTTACCGCAAACAATACCAACATTTTTATTCTCTAATTTTTCAGAAAGATTAAGAAGGATATCCTGATAAAGACTTCTCGCTGCATTCTCCATCAAAACAATACTTGGAATACCGAGAGTATTAATTGCAAAGTTGTCAGCTTCGCGGACCTGCTGTGATGTATAAAGTGGTATCATAAATGATCCTGTGCGGATTTTCTAAGTGTAAAATAAGAAAGAATTGGGATAAATATTAGTTATGATTTTTTATGATAACAAAATCTTCGAAATATTAATTTCTTAATTGATAAATTGCTACCCATAATTAATTGTTTTATTACGGGAGAAATGATGATTGATAAAAAGGAAATGAAGAAACAATACAAACAAACATTACCATTCATGGGTATTTATCAAATAAAAAATTTTATCAACGGAAAAATATTTATTGGCAACAGTAAAAATCTTCATGGAAAATCTAACAGCTATAAGTTCCAGTTAAATTCCGGTTTACATATTAACAGAGATCTACAAGAGGATTATATTAAATACGGTGAACAAAATTTTACTTTTGAGATACTCGATACATTAGAACCTAAAGACGATCCCGCATATAAATATGATGATGATCTTAAAACATTAGAAGATTTATGGCTTGAGAAACTTCAACCGTTTGGTGAAAAAGGATATAATAAATTTAAGAAGTAGTTTACTTCAATACAGAAGTGATCACATTCATTAGAGTATCTGGAAGAATACCAAAAACTAATATTAACAACGCTGCGATTATAACTGCGGTTAAGCTATATGGTGAAATTATAATTTTGAAATCTTCAGCAGCATCTCTGAAATACATAAACACAACAACCCGAATATAGAAATAAACACTTATCACGCTTGAAAGCACACCTAAAATTGCAAGCCAAGTTAACTTACTTTGTATAGCCGCAATGAACACATAATATTTTCCGAAGAAACCGGCAAGCGGCGGAATTCCGGCAAGCGCAAACATAAATAGAGCCATCGTCGCTGCAAGAATGGGACTCTTTGCATTTAATCCGGCAAAAGAATTTAAATCTATTCTGGAATCGTTCTCTCCTTCAACAATCGAAATAATAGTGAATGCACCAATGTTCATAAATGTATAAGCTGCCAGATAAAAAATTATTCCCGCTACACTAAAAACATTTCCTGCGGCAAGACCGATTGCCATATAACCCGCATGAGAGATTGATGAGTAAGCAAGCATTCTTTTCAAATTTGTTTGAGAGATTGCAACAATACTTCCAAATAACATTGAGAGAGCAGAGATTGTTGCAAAGTAAGGTTGGAAAACATTCGGTGCATTAAAATTAAAAACAACCGATAAAATGATTATCAATACACTGAAGGCTGCAGCCTTACCGATTGTGGACATAAGTGAAGCAACTGTCGTTGCCGAACCTTGATATACATCCGGCACCCACATGTGAAAAGGAACAGCTGCAATTTTAAAACTAAATCCGATCAAGAAAAAAATCATTCCAAGAATAAAAATTATATTTGATGAATAACCAACAAAATTTTCAACCAAGTTTTGGACACTAGTTGTTCCCGTGGCTCCGTAGATCAATGCAATGCCGTAAACAATAAATCCCGTTGCAAAAGCACCAAGTAAAAAATATTTCATTGATGCTTCATTAGCAGAAAGTTTTTTGCGGTTGATTCCCGCGAGGACATAAAAGCAGATCGACATCAGCTCTAAACCCATGAAGATCATTATAATATCTTTAGCGCCGGACATCACCATCATTCCTAATACCGCTGATTGAATGAGAATATAATACTCACCGAAATAAGTGCCGTATTTTTTTAGATAATCAATTGATGAAAGAACAACAAGCGCGGCACCGATATTAAAAATGAAATTGAAGATTGCCGGTTTGCCTCCCACTTCAATCATTCCGCCAAACAAAACAAAATTTTGATTTATGTTAAACACAGAATAAAATGCAGTTGCAAAAAACATTGCAATTGAAAACCAAGGAAGGATTTGCTCGCTCTTCTTAGTATAGATCTCGATTAGAACCGATAATACAATTCCAACTCCAATTATAATTTGAGGCATCAATAAAAAATATTCGTAATTATTTTGTGGCATAAGCTATATTCTATTTAAACAAATTTATTGTATATGAACCAACTTGCTGAAGTATTGATTGCGTTGATGCTTCAGTAAGTTTTAAGAATGTACTCGGGTAAACACCAATCCAAACTATGAAAACAAAAATCGGTACAACCACAATCATCTCTCGCAAGTTCATATCGGTCAATTTGTGTTTCAATTCTTCATTTTTTACTTCACCAAAAACAACACGCTGATACATCCACAACATATAAACTGCAGATAAGATTACTCCCGTTGCGGCAAAAATTGTAAACCACCAACTGTTCAGAACAGATGATTTGAACGAACCGATCAAAATCAAAAACTCTCCGATAAATCCGTTCAATCCAGGTAAACCGATTGATGACAACATCGCTATCATCAACACAGTTGAATATAATGGAACGAGTTTAGCAATTCCTCCATAAAAAGAAATCTCGCGGTGATGTGTTCTTTCATATAGAATACCTACTAAAAGAAATAACGCTCCCGTGGATAAACCGTGATTGATCATTTGAATAACCGCACCTTGAACAGATTCGATAGTCATTGCAAAAATTCCGAGCACAACAAATCCAAGATGGGAAACGGAAGAATACGCAACCAACTTTTTCATATCGGTCTGCACCATCGAAACAAGCGCACCGTAAATAATTCCTATAACAGCAAGCACAGAAATGATTGGCGCAAATTGAACTGACGATTGTGGAAACAAAGGCAGACAAAATCGAATCAAACCATAAGTTCCCATCTTCAACAATACTCCGGCAAGAATAACAGAACCGGCAGTAGGTGCTTCAACGTGCGCATCGGGCAGCCACGTATGAAGTGGAAAGATCGGAACCTTGATTGCAAAGCTCAAGAAGAACGCTCCGAACATCCACGATTGAATTTCGTGAGGAATTGTTGGACCAACTTTATAAAGATCTAATAAGTTCGTTGTAAAATATCCAAGCGTGCTTGAAGCATAAACCGCCAGCCAGATAATTGCAACAAGCATTAACAAACTTCCGAACATTGTGAAGATAAAAAATTTAACTGCGGCGTAAATTTTTCTTTCACCGCCCCAAATACCGATGATGAAGTACATCGGGATGAGCATTGCTTCCCAGAAAATATAGAACAAGAAAATATCGAGCGAAATAAAAACGCCGAGCATTCCGACTTCGAGAAAGAGCATAGAGAATGTGAACATCTTCACATTTTTTTCAATCGCTTTCCAAGTTGAAAGAAGTGTAAGCGGGGTTAAAAATGTTGTAAGTAGAACAAGAAGAAGTGAAATTCCGTCAACACCAACATGATAGCTGATGTTCAAACTTTTTATCCAAACAATTTGATGAATAAATTGGAATTGGGAATTGGCGGAATCGAATCCAAAATAAACAATCAATGAAATAATAAATGCAATAAGAGATATTGCTAAACCAAACCAGCGGATGAGCTGTTTCTGTTCTTGCTTGAAGAATAGAACAAGCACGCTTCCGATGATCGGAGTAAGTAGTAAATATGTTAAGAGTAAGTTTTGTTTCATAAGATTTAAATTTTTCTTTGCGTCCTTCGCGAAATCCTTTGCGACCTTTGCGTTAAAGCTCTTAACCGCAGAGAACGCAAAGAAGGCGCAGAGTTTACAAACTAAGTATCAACCATAAAAGAACTAATGCAATTCCCGCCATCATAATTAATGCATAGGATTGCGCAACTCCGGTTTGAATTTTTCTAATTACACCAGAACCTTTTTCTACAAGCGAAGCAACACCATTTACCATTCCGTCAATGAATTTTACATCAAAGATTTTCCACAAAAATTTCTCACTTCCCTTTTGTATCGGCTGAACTACTGACGCTTCGTAAACCTCATCAACAAAATATTTATTTAGAAGTAAGTTGTATAATCCTTTGAACTTGTTGGAGACATTTTCGGCAATCTGAGGATTTTTTCTATAAACATGCAGAGCAAAGTATAGAGCACTTAAAACTGCTGCGACAGAAACAGCCATTAATAAAATTTCTTCTAAATGAGTATGATCACCATACAGCGCCAATTTATTCATAGCCGGTGCATAGATTGGTTCAAGCCAACCTTCAAATAAATTACCATGCTCTCCCGCAAAAACTTTTGGTAGGCCAATATATCCACCGATTACAGAAAGTACTGCAAGAATTATCAAAGGGACAGTCATTAATGCTGGTGATTCATGCGGATGAATATGATGATGATCAAATCTTTCTTTACCGTAAAATGTTAGTGAAACTAATCTGAACATGTAGAACGCGGTTAACATTGCGGTAATCGCACCAATCAACCAAAATACAAATCCGCCGTTCGCATAAGCGCTCCACAAAATTTCATCTTTGCTGAAGAATCCGGAAAAACCAGGAACACCTGAGATAGCAAGAGTTGCAATAAAAAATGTTAGAAAAGTTTTCGGCATATATTTTTTTAAACCACCGTATTTTTGAATGTTCTGCTCATCATGCATTCCATGAATTACAGAACCGGCACCAAGAAATAAAAGTGCTTTGAAAAATGCGTGAGTCATCACATGAAAAATTGATGCGCTGAATGCACCAACGCCTGCTGCAAGAAACATGTATCCTAATTGACTTACTGTTGAGTAAGCTAAAACTTTTTTAATATCATTCTGAACTAAACCAATTGTCGCAGCCATGATTGCAGTCAGTAATCCGATAACTGCAACTACTGTCATTATAGCAGGAGCGGAAGCAAAAATTATTGATGCACGCGAAACCATATAAACACCGGCAGTGACCATCGTAGCAGCATGTATGAGCGCTGAAACCGGAGTTGGACCAGCCATTGCATCGGGCAGCCAGACGAACAAAGGAATTTGTGCAGACTTACCGGTAGCACCAATGAACAAAAATAGTGCGATCAAACCAAATGTTGATTCTGCAATTGGGAAAGATGCAGCTCTCGCAAAAACTTCTTTGAAGTTGAGTGAATCAAAAGTCATGTAGATTAAAAACATTCCAAGTAGAAATCCGAAATCACCAATTCTGTTAACTACAAAAGCTTTTTTAGCCGCTTGTGATGTTGTTCCCTTTTCAAATTTTCTATCATACCAGAAACCAATCAATAAATAAGAACAGAGCCCGACACCCTCCCATCCAAGAAAAAGAACAACGAAGTTATCGCCCAAAACCAAATTCATCATCGCAAAGATGAAAAGATTTAGATAAGCAAAGAATCTCCAGAAACCTTTATCACCGTGCATATAACCGATAGAGTAAACGTGGATTAAAAATCCTACGCCGGTTACAATTAAAGACATTGTAAGAGAAAGTTGATCAACCAGGTAAGCAAATTTTATTTGAAGTCCACCGACATTTAGCCATGAAAACAAATTAACAGTATTAGATCTGTTTTCAATTGGAAGTCCAACCGTTTGGATAAAAGCACCGAGAACAATTAGAAAAGAAAGTCCAATAGTAGCACTGCCGATTAGACCAATTACTTTTTCGTTCTTGATTTTTCTTCCGAACAATCCGTTAATTAAAAATCCAAGTAACGGCAAAAGTGTTGTTAGGTATATAAGATTTATCATTACCATTTGAAGATATTTATCTCGTCAATGTTGACTGTCTTTTTATTTCTAAATATTGCAATGATGATTGCCAAACCTACTGCTGCTTCTGCGGCGGCAACTGTCATAACAAAGAATACAAAAACTTGTCCGATGGAATTTCCAAGGTAAGATGAAAAAGTTACAAGAGTTAGATTCGCAGAGTTCAGCATAAGTTCAATACACATGAACACCACAATCGCGTTTCTTCTGATAAGTACTCCAGCAACACCTACACAAAACATGAAGGCACTGAGTATAAGATAATATTCCATTGGTAACGATGACATTTTTTTCTCTCCATGTCATTCTGAGGAGTGTAACGACGAAGAATCTCTAATTCATATGTATTGAGATTCTTCCCCCGATTTTCATCGGGGTCAGAATGGCAAACATTACTCGAATTTTTTCTTTGCTAAAACCATAGCTCCAATTGTTGCAGCAAGAAGTAAAAATCCTGCAACCTCAAAAGGAATTATATAATTTGTATAAAGCTGTTGACCAATTGCTTGAATTGTTCCGGCTTTAACACTGGCTGTTTCATCTGGTGTTAATGTACGGGAAGGACTTCCGTGAAAAATTAAATAAGCCACTTGAACAAATACAAATGCACTAATTAGAATTGCAAAAAATTTAATGGCGCGTTTATCAGCAAATAATTTGTGTTCAGTTTCTGTGTTCAATAACATAAGAACAAAAAGGAATAAAACCATAATTGCACCGGCATACACAATAACTTGAACAACAGCAATAAACTGAGCATTAAGCAGTAAGTATAAACCGGCAAGTGCAAAAAAATTAAGGACTAAAAATACAGCGCAGATTACTGGACTCTTGCGTGTGATCATCACAACAGATGATGTTGCGGCTACTGATGCGAGAACAATAAATAGAATTATCTGTACATTCATTCTTAAGGTGTATTCCTATAAATCATTCTTGGGAATGGAATCGCTTCGCGTAAATGTTCTAATCCGCAAATCCAGCTTACTGTTCTTTCGAGTCCAAGACCAAATCCGGCGTGAGGAACAGAACCGAATCGTCTTAAATCCAGATACCATTCAAAAAAAGGTTGCGGCAAATTATGTTCTTTAATTCTTTCAAGTAAAAAATCTAAATTGTCTTCACGCTGACTTCCGCCAATAATTTCTCCGTATCCTTCCGGTGCAATTACATCAACTGCAAGAGCTACTTTGGGATTTTCCGGATCGCGTTTCATGTAAAATGCTTTTACCTCGGATGGATAACGATGAATCATTACCGGGCGATCGAATTCTTCACCGATCAATGTTTCGTCGGTTCCGCCAAGATCATTGCCCCATTGGAAATCAACACCTTTCTTTTTCAAAATCTCAACAGCTTCTGTATAAGATATTCTTGTGAAAGGTCTTTTCACACATTCAAGCTTGGATATATCGCGTTCAATTTCTTTTAATTCTTCTTTCATTTCAGAAAGGACTGTCTGAACAATATACTCTAAAAATTCTTCTGCAAGATCCATATCATCATCAAGATCGTAGAAAGCCATTTCCGGTTCAACCATCCAGAATTCGGTTAAGTGTCTGCGTGTCTTAGATTTTTCTGCACGAAATGTCGGACCGAAGGAATATACTTTTCCAAGTGCCATAGCACCGCTCTCTTCGTAAAGTTGTCCTGATTGTGTCAGATATGCTTTGCCGAGATCAAAATATTCCATTTCAAAAAGTGTAGAAGTTCCTTCGCAAGCATTCGGCGTTATGATCGGCGGATCGAATAATACAAATCCTCGTTCATCAAAGAAATCGCGGATAGCTTTTACAACGCGTGCACGGATTTTTAATATCGCAACTTGTTTTTTAGAACGAACCCAAAGATGACAGTTATCAATTAGAAATTCTATCCCATGTTCCTTTGGTGTGATCGGGTATTCGCTTGCAACGGAAATTATTTTTACATCGGTGGCATCAAGCTCGTAACCGCCCACAGACCTCGGTTCAGTTTTAACTTTTCCGGTTACTTCAAATGATGATTCTTGTGTGAGCTTATCGGCATTTTCAAAAATTTCATCTGTAACATTTCCTTTGAACACAACACATTGGACATACCCGCTGCCGTCCCGCATAATTAAAAATTTGATTTTACCGCTGGATCTTTTGTTATAGAGCCACCCTTTTAAGGTAACTTCTTTGCCTACATGATCTTTTAGATCTTTAATATAAACCGAAGGTCTCATTTAAGTAATTTTTATTTGAAAATCGGTTTCAAATATAACTAAGAGCTTGTTAATAATGCAAAAGAGAGAAAAACTTAAATCGGGTTAGTAAAATCAAAAACTATATACAACTAACTTTTATTTTCTTTTGGAATACTTCTTCGAACAAACCTTTACGTCTTTCAAGATTCCATAATTCAATTTCGGGCACGATTCCATTTTGACATTTTAGGGTCAGATCAATTGAGTTTTTATTTATTTCTGCTTTAATTGATTTTACCAGCTGTTTATGAGTGCGGTCAAAAGCATCAACAACTCTTAAAATTGCTGAAAGTTTTTTTACCACTTCTTGAGTTGCCGGTGATAACAAATTAAAATCTTCGTGACGAGACTTTGGATGGCTTTTTCTATGGTAACGCGCAGTATGAGCAATTATACTGATTTCATTTTCATTAAAACCAAGCAGCTCGCTGTTTTTTATAATATAGAAACTATGCTGATGATGGTTCGTGTGCGAAATATGATAACCAATATCATGAAGCATAGCCGCAGCATATAGATATTCTTTACATTCATCATCAAGCTTGTGCAAATTCTTTAGTTGATCAAAGAAATCAACCGAAAGTTTGGCAATGTGTTTACAATGCAGATGATCATATTTGCAAGATTCGGCAAGGTTTCTCACGCTTTCATTTCTGATATCAGACAAATTCGGCATTGAAGAATCTGCATGAAGTTTTTGCAGCGAATCTAGAATTATTCCTTCCCGTAGCGCATATCCCGATATTGTCAGCGTGTTGAGATTTAATAATTGAAAAATTTCTGAAAGAATAATTATTCCGGCAGGTGCAATGTCCGCTCTTTTCTCATCAAGTCCGGGAATCTTTTTTCTCTTCTCAACAGTTTTTCTGCTAAGAATATCTTCTTTAACTTTTTCTAATTCTTTCCTGGTAAATTCAAAATTATTTAGGATTGTTCCCGGAGTTGAATTCCCTTTGCGCATGGCTTGAATAATAAAACCGGTTGACATTATTGTTCCCGATGAACCAATACAAATACTGAATCCCATCTTCTTGATTACAGATACTGCTTGGACCATTTCAACTTCAACCCATTTTTTACATTCTTTAATTCTAGAATCTGTTACAACATAATCCGGGAAAAATTTTTCAGTTAATCTAACGGCACCAATCTTTAGACTAATTGAAAAATTTGAAATCCCTTTATGACCGATTAAAAATTCTGTGCTACCGCCTCCGATATCAATCACCAAAGCTTTCTTATTAAAGATTGGCACAGCTTTCATTGTACCCAAATAAATAAGACGTGCTTCTTCGTAACCGCTGATAACTTCTATCTCAATTCCAGTTTCTTTCAAAACAGTTTGAATGAATTCATTCTTATTATATGATTCCCGTACAGCGCTGGTAGCCACAGCTCTTACAACTGCATTATGAGAATCAGCAATACCTTTAAATCTTTTCAGAGTCGCAATTGCTCTTCCAAAAACTTCCGGTTTGATAAATTTAATATTTCCGCTACTACCTGCACCCAGACGAATTACTTCTCTTTCTCTATCAATAATTTCAAAGCCACTACCCTCTTTTGTTTTCACAACAATTAGATGGAAAGAGTTCGTGCCTACATCAATTGCAGCCAAATTTTGATTATTGTTTTTCATTTTTCTGTTTTTCTATTAAATAATTGAATAGATCCAAAATAGCATCAACAGATACATCGGATATAAATTCAGATTTACGCAAAAAATATTTTGTTGGACCTACAGGCGCCCAGTTAAATGGATTTGTCGGACCAAAAATTGAAATTTGCGGAGTTGCAGTTGCACCTGCAACATGCATTACACCGGTATCGTTAGTGATAAACAGATCGGATAAACTAATCATCGCAGCAAGTTGCGGAATAGTTTTGTTCCAAAAATTATTAACATTGCCAAGTTGCTGTCTCATAAAATTTAGTTCATCAGTATCAGCGCGTCCGCACGTAAAATAATATTTCATTTTATAATTTTGCTTCAGTTCATTAATCAACTCGACGTACTTAACTAATGGATATCTGTTCTGCAGTTTACCGGCGCCGATGTGAATGCCAACCAAAATTTCATCCGGTTGTTTGCCAATTTTCTGGATAAAATCTTGAGCAAACTTAATATCATTAGGGCTAATCGAAATTTGCGAAGAATAATTTTTTGTTTTGATTCCAAACGGTCTAACTATATCTAGAATAAAATCAGAGACATGTGCATCCGGGCATTTACGCCAGTCTAATTTTATCCTGTGATTGAACACAAACGCGAGATTATTTTTATCTCCGTTTGATTCTTTTGGACCAATTTTAATTTTCGCCTTTGTTAATCCGGTAAGGATACAACTTGTTAAAGAAACTGTAGCCGGTACAATTGCAAGATCCCAATCACGTCTGAGAAATTTTTTCAAACGATATATATAGTTTGGAAGTAAGAGTTTATTATTCTTGAAGATGAATATTTCATCAATGTATTTGTTCTTATCAACTGCATAATAATTTTTAGGACTTGCAATTAGAGTAAGGTGGGAATCGGGATAAGATTCTTTCATTGCACGGAATAAAGAAACACTTGCCAACAGATCGCCAAATTGATTGTGCTGGCAGATAACCAATATATTTTTTGGACTCCCGAGTGATCTATCAAAATATTCCGGAACCGCTAAAAATTTTTCTAAAAGATTAATGACAACTTTTCTAAAATTATCTTTAAGGGACATTAAGATTTTTCTTTTGGATTTTCTGATTTTGTAGAATCTAATTCTTCAAAATGCGCTTCGATTACATCTTCTTTATCAATTTTATATTTTGAAGGTGTAGTGTTTACATTTTTCTTGGGAGGATTATTTTTATTAGGAGCTAAAAAGTTCATAACATTTTTAATAGTTCTAAGAACTAAATAGAAAATTAGAGACCAAAGAATAAATTTTAATAAACTCATACTCTAACCTTTGGCTTCTGGATTAAAATATTCGATGAAGCCCCTATCATCTCTGAAAATTTGTTCGTAAAGTTCATCAAAATCTTCTTCTCTGTTTACAAAATCAATTTCGGAGGTATTGACTATTAAAAGCGGGGTATTATTATACTTAAAGAAAAAATTATTGTAAGCTTCCGAAAGTTCACTTAAATATGCCCGAGTAAGATTCCGTTCTATTTGTCTTCCGCGTGTCTTAACGTTTGTAGTTAATCTATCAATGTTTGATTGCAAAAATATTACCAGATCAGGCTGAGGAATATCTCTTTCCAATAGTGGAAAAATACTTTCGTACAATTTAATTTCTTCACCTGATAGATTTAGGTAAGCAAATATCCTGTCCTTCTCAAATATGTAATCAGAGACAATATATTTGGAAAAGAGATCTTGTTGATTTAGCTGCTGCTGCTGTTTGTAACGATTGATAAGAAAAAACATTTGCGTTTGAAAAGCAAAACGTTTTCTATCGTCATAAAATTTTTCAAGGAATGGATTCTCTTCGAATTGTTCAAGAATTAAATTCGCGCCAAGTTTATCACACAATTTCTGAGCAAGTGTAGTTTTGCCCGCACCAATTACACCTTCAATCGCTATGTATCTAATCTCTGACAATTTATGATAATCTATAATTAAGTTTTTGAATTATATGTTTTTCAATTAAAGAAAGATTAATCTCATTCAATTTCTTATTCAGAACCGGATGTACAAACTCGCCGGCAATTTCAATCAATGGAACAATAACAAAATCTCTATTCATAATATCGTTATGCGGCACCGTTAATATTTCGCTGTTATAAATTAAGTTATTATAGAAAAGAATATCAACATCAATTTCTCTTGGAGTCCACCGCTTTTCAGATTCTTTTTTTCCAACTTTCTTTTCAATTTCCTTTAGAAAATAATATAGAGCTTCTAATTCGTAATCCGTATTAATTAAAATAGCGGCATTATAAAAATTGTCCTGATCTAAATTACCGTATGGTTTTGTTTCATAAACGGATGAAGATTTTGTTAACCTACAATTTTTATCTTGGCAGATTAATTTTACAGCACTTACTAAATAATTAAATCTGTCTCCTTTATTTGAACCGAGACCAAGATAAACATTACTCCCCATTTTCTTTGATCACTTCAGCTTCAACACAATCGAGTACACCGCCGACCGGAACACTATGTTTACGTACTCGCACAGCAATTTTTTTAATTTCAGAATATTTTTTTAAGAGAGAATCTGCAATAACAGTTGCAAGAGTTTCAATCAGATAATATTTCTTTTCATGAACAAGTTGATTTATAAACTTATAAACGTCAGTATAATTGATCGTGAGTTTAAGATCATCTTTTTTTGCAGCGGAAGAAAAATCGGTGTAGATATCAACATCAGCTTCAAATTTTCCACCCATGTTTTGCTCTTCTTGATGAGCACCATGATATGCATAAAATGAAGCGTTCTTTATCCTGATAATATTGATCATTTAGCAAATTTCTTTTTAGTTTGATAGTAGTTCATTAACCCTCTAAAGTTAGCAAATAAAATTCCGATTAGCACTAATGCGCTTCCGGCAAGAGTTTGAAAAGAAAAATTTTCTTTCATAATCAGCCAGCCAAGAATAACCGCTATTATCGGAGTAATAAACGCTGAAAGTGAAAGGATTACAACGTTCATCCTTTTCAATAACCAGTAGTATGTAGTGAATGTAACAAGTGTTCCGAAAAAAGCTAAAAAGGTAATGGATGCAACCGCTTTGAAATCAAATACCCATGTTGAAGAATTTTCGAAGAGAAATGATATAATTATCAAGATCAATCCGGCAAAGAATAGAGGTATGAAATTCATTGAGAGTGGGTTTAAATGATGCCCGTATTTTTTTATCGTAACTCCGATAGCACCTTGTATTGAAGCGCTGATCAACAGAGCAATAATTCCCAGAAGTTGTTGTGATAGATCAAGCGATAAATTTTCTGAGAAGATTATTACGATACCGCTAAAACCTAAAATTGAACCAAAGATTTGATGAAATGTAACACTGTCTTTTTTAAATGCAATCATCGAATAAAGTATTACAAAGAACGGCATGACTGCAAATACGATTGATGCGAGACCTGATGGAATATATTGCTCTGCCCAATAGACTAATCCGTATGGGATTACAAATGAAAATAAACTCAGCACGGCATAAAGTTTTATTGAAAGCTGATCGGTTTGAAGTGAAATATTTTTTATCCGCATCATTCCATAGACAAATAGTGATGCAAGGAAGAATCGTAAACCGGCAGAAATAAGAGGTGTAAGTGAACCAAGCCCAAGACGAATTGCAAGCCATGTTGAGCCCCAGATCAAACAGATGAGTACATATCCCGCAGCGATTTTAAATTTTTCTGTAAACACTTATTTCCCTTTCATAGCAATTACACCAAGAGCGCGCCCGGATTTTTTCCCGTCTCTTCTATATGATTGTAAATATTCTACTTCATAACTGCATAAAGATGAAATTTCAATATGAGAATCTCGAATCCCTAAATCTAAAAGTACATCTTTGTTCATTCCAACTATATCAAGATAATGTTTATGATCAATACTTTTTAAATATGTACGATGAAAATGTTTTGCAACTTCATCACCGACTTCATAATTCTTTTGACAAATAGACGGACCTAAATAAACAAGCAGATCGTTTGATGAACAATTGAATTGTTCTAATAGAATTAAAATTGTTTTCCGTAATATTTGTTTTTCAGTTCCACGCCAACCGGAGTGAACTGTCGCTATGATCTGATTATTTCTATCATAAATAAAAATCGGTGTGCAATCTGCAGTTGATATTGCAAGACCTATTCCTTTTTGAGTTGTGATCATTGCATCGCTCTCGCCGACAAGTCCAGGCTCGCTAACAATCGTAATTATATCGGAATGAATTTGTTTCTGGATTGCAATTTGTTCTGTTGTTAATCCCAGTTCATTGTAGAAAGCTTCACGGTTTGCGCGGACAATTTCCTTATCATCGCCAACAGTGAGCGACATGTTAAAATAAAATGGCTCGGTACGATCCAATCCGATCTTTGTACTTAAGCCAAAAATAATTTCCGGAAATTTTTGAAAGAGTGAACTTTTAATTATTTGCATATTATTTTATTAGACCTCCCCCATATCCCCCTCCTTAACAAAGGATGGGGAACTAAAGGGGGTCGTAAGGGGCTAAATTACTTTTAGTGATTCATCAAGATCGAGCAAAATATCATCAGTGTTTTCAAGACCAATTGCCAAACGAACGCCGCCAGGATCAATTCCGCGTTCAGATAATTTTTCCGGCGGAACTATAGAGTGCGTCATCGAAGCTGGATGTTCTATCAATGTGCGCGTATGTCCAAGTGAAACTGCAAGAGTCATAGTGTATGCGTTATCTGCAACGTAATCCATAAATTTTCTTCCGTTCTCTTTGCTATCAGCAGGAGAGTTTCCTTTTAAAACAAAATAAAGCATACTGCCGGGCGCAAAGTTGCCGTTAAAATCTATCATCTGTTTCTTTGCAATTTCATAATTCTTAGAACCTGGTAATCCGGGATAATTTACGAACTCAATTTTGGAATGTGCATTAAGGAACTCTGCAATACGTGTAGCAGATTTAATTTGATGACGCTGACGAAGTGCAAGAGTCGGTAATCCATAAGTAAGTATTGCCCAAGCACTTTTTGTATTAAGCACTGCGCCAAAATCTTTTCTGTAAAGCAGAATTAAATCACGGTATTTTTTCTTCCCGATCACAACACCGCCCATATCAGTTCCAAATCCGCCGATTCCTTTTGTTAGTGAATGAACAACAAAATCAGCACCCAATTCGATTGGTCTCTGGCAAAATGGTGTTGCGAATGTGTTATCCACAACAATCTTGATCTGATCTTCTTCATTGCGCGTTTTGTTGATATCTTTTACAACATTTGCAAGAGCACGAACATCAACAATCTCTATGTTAGGATTCGCTGGAGTTTCGAAATAAATTACTTTTGTTTTTTCAGTTACAACATTGAGAATATTTTTAGGTTGTGTCAGATCAATCGGCGATACTTTAATTTTGTATTTGGGATACCAATTATTGAAAAGAGAAATTGTGCATCCGTATAAAGTTGTGTGAGTAATAATTTCATCTCCGCTGTTTGTTAGAACACCAAGGATAGCAGAAATTGCGCCCATACCTGTTGCAAAACTTACGGCAGTTTCTCCCTTCTCAACATAAGCCAAATTTTCTTCGAGCATATCTTTATTCGGCTCACCGAGACGGTCGTAAATAAAGATCGGGGCATTATCACCAAGCAGTTCAGAATTTGCAAATTGCATAAAACCTTGCGCACCGCGTTCAACAGAATCTAAACGGAAAGTTGTTGAGGATGAGATTGGTGCGGTTACATGATGCGAGTAGTCCCAGCTATCACTTACATTCTTACCATAAATAAGATGCGTATCCATTGAATATTTTGAATCATCAACTTGATTTTTCTTTTTTGTTTTAGTTTCGTTCGACATATTGCCTCCATTTACTAAACAAAATTACGGAAATAACGGATGGGAATAAAATTGGTCGGAAGAAATAAGAATTAAGAAGTAAGTTTAAGTGTCACGGAATGGTCCGTGACAGCAATTGAGTAATAAGAAGATTGAAGTTTGTCATTGCGAATCGTCATTCTGAGCTTGTCGAAGAATGATGATAAAGCAATCTAAATTTTCCGGCAACCTCGAAGGTTATTTGAAAACCTTCGAGGTTCTGAGAACACCAGTTAATTATTTTAAGAACAACATTTTTTTTGTTTGGATAAAAGAACCAGATTGGAGTTTGTACAGATAAACTCCGGAAGGAAAACTTGAAGCATTAAACTGAACTTCATAGTTTCCAGCAATCTTGTACTCATTTACTAACTCTTCTATCTCTCGACCAAGTAGGTCATAAACTTTTACACTAACTTGGCTAGAAGTTGAAATGGAATACTTAATCTTTGTTGTTGGGTTGAATGGATTAGGATAATTTTGCTCTAAAACAAATCCTTCTGGAATTCGATTTTCATCGGTGACTTTTGTTATATCCCCAAAAGTGTCATAAACGATAGTTTTTAGTGAATCATTGTAATATCCTCTCAAATTATCCACCACAATGTCAGCCCCCACATAACAAGAATCCTGAGTTACTATCTGAAATGCGATATAAAACCTAGTGAAAGAATTTAACCCAAAATCTTTAACCATTTTCATATCCCAAGATAATGCTTTCCAGACAAAATTCGAAGGTAAAATATGTTGAGTTCCAATAAAATAATACTTGTTTGAATTTTGAACGGCAATGTAAACATTTATCTCTTTTATTCCAGAAAGACCAGAGAGAAACTTACAATCTAGATATATTGTATCCGGAGTTGTAAAAGGTCCAGAAAAATCTTTATACCAAGTCACTTGGAAATTCCAATACGCAGGATATTTGGTACTTCCATAATTAACAAATACCTGCGAATTGTGGTCTGTAAAAAAGAAAGATTTTGTTTTAGAAAAATCCGTCAATTCAGCCGATGGACCATATTTCCATCCATTTACAGACTGTACCTCCTGAGTTTGGCTTTGAGTTAAAACAGGAAGGCAGAAAAACAACAGAACAAGAAAATATTTCGATAGCGCTTTCATACGCCCTCCTTTATTTAGTTTCCTATAATATACATTATAAGCAATCAGTCTCCTTACAAATACTTTCGTCTATGAGGGATAGATGTTTCCAACTATTTTTAAAATGTGAAGACAAAAAAGGCAAATCTATTTTCTTTGTTCATTTATTCAAACAAAGTACCCCGAGTTAAAGAAGTGTTTTTGGTACTAACTCAACTTAGCGTAAAAGGAAATTTATGTCAATACTTATATTTTTTTAATAGCTACATATAGATTGCCTGTGGTTAGTAGTGTCACGGAATGGTCCGTGACATCAATGTGAATGGTCCGTGACACCAATGTGGATGCCCAGTGACACCGATGTGAATGGTCTGACATCAAGCCCGGACGTCACGGTCCTACCGTGACGAAGAAAAGTAGCCCCGAAGCCACAGTCCTATCGTGGCGAAGAAAAATTATAATTCAATTCCGGCTATTTCAGTATCAACCAAAAGAATAGAATGATCGTCATTAATATAATTTCTTGCACTTGAGTATTTATAGTCTTCAGGTCGCTCAACAATTCCCGCTTTAACCGGATTATTATGAATATACTTTATCTTTGTCCACAACATTTTTTGATTTCTTATCACTTCATCATCAAATCTCTTCATCCAAAATTTTCTATCCTGATCAGAATATAGTTTTGCCTCAGCTTCAAAAACCTCATTATACAAATTGTTATGCTGCAGGTATTCCATAATATCCCACGCAGAACGCTTTTTAATATCCCGCATAATTTCCGATATCGTTCCCGACTTAGGCTGCACTTCAACAATCCAATGGAAATGAGAAGGCATTATGACATAAGAAAGAATTGTAAAATGATATTTTGTTTGATAAAATTTAATATTATCAATTAGAAGATCACAAGCTTTTGGATCAGAAAACACATTGAGAAATTTAACTACTGTAGTAGTAACGAAGAAAAAATTCTCGTCGGTTAAATATGTTCTTCCTCTACGCCCCATATAAATCAAAAGTTAAAGTGTCACGGAATGGTCCGTGACACCAATGTGAATGGTCCGGACACCAATGTGAATGGTCCGGACACCGATGTGAATGGTCGTCACATCAAGCCCGGACGTCACGGTCCTACCGTGACGAAAAAAATGTTATTTCAACGCTTGTTCAATATCCGTAATCAAATCTTCCACATCTTCAATGCCTACAGAAAAACGAAGCAGACCATCTGTAATACCTAACTTATCACGCTCTTCTTTCGGAACGGAAGCATGCGTCATTGATGCGGGATGGCAAAGTAAACTTTCAACTCCGCCAAGACTTTCTGCAAGAGTAATTACTTTTAATTTACTTATAACTTTTTTTACGTTATCAAGACTTCCGAAATCCACTGAGATCATTCCGCCGAATCCGCTCATTTGCTTTTTTGCAAGCTCATGCTGAGGATGAGATTTAAGTCCGGGATAAATTACTTTCTTCGCATAAGATTTAGTTGAAAGGTATTCGGCAATTTGAATTGCGTTTTCGTTATGCTGTTTCATTCTAACAGCAAGAGTTTTTGTTGCGCGGAGTGTAAGCCAGCAATCAAAAGGAGAAGGGACCGCACCAACTGCATTCTGCAAATAGCGCAATCGCTCATGAATCTTTTCATCATTTGTGATCAACATTCCGCCGACAACATCGCAATGCCCATTCAAATATTTTGTTGTACTGTGAAGAACAACATCGGCACCAAGTTCCAATGGCTTTTGAAAATATGGTGTCATGAATGTGTTATCAACTACACAAATAAGATTTTGTGCTTTGCAAATTTTTGCAACTGCTTGAATATCCGTTAGGTTAAGCATCGGATTAGTCGGTGTTTCAATGTAAACTATTTTTGTATTCTTCTTTATTGCGCTTTCAATATTTTTCGTATCGCTTGTGTCAACCCATGAAAAATCCAATCCGTAATTTTTAAAGATCAATTCCATTAATCGGTAAGTGCCTCCATAAACATTATTTGAAACAACTAAGTGATCACCCGATTTAACTAATCCAAGAATTGCCTGAACAGATGAAAGTCCGGATGCAAATGCAATTCCGTACTTCCCTTTTTCAAGAGTTGCGATATTTTTTTCGAGTGCTTGGCGTGTTAAGTTGTGCGTACGTCCATACTCGTAACCTTTATTAACGCCCAGAGCATCTTGAGCATAAGTAGAAGTTTGATAAATCGGCGTTGTAATTGCACCGGTTGTCGGATCGGGAATTTGTCCCGCATGAATTGCATCTGTTGAAAAGCCCATGTTACTCTCGTTATTAATTTATAATTATGAGTTATTAGTTTTAAGTTGTTTAAAAAAATCTTAAGAAAAAATAATCCTTTCACGCTTCATCATTCAAAATCTATTAAATCATAACGTGTAATAATATCGGTGATCCTTCCAAAATCCGATACTAAAACTGCATGCGCATCTTTTAATGCCCGGCGAACTTCATTTATACTTGCCTTCGCATTTATAACAAGAAAACTTTCTTCCATAACATCTTTAATATTTTTATCCATAATATTTTTGTCATCTAATATTCTAGAAATAAGTCTGCTCTCACGGAGACTTCCGACCGGGCGTAATAATTCATTAAGTACCGGTATGTAAGAAAATACCTTTTCATTCATGATCTTAATTGCATCTCGAACAAGGATTGTATCGTGAACATAAACAATATCTTCGTTCCCTTTTTTCTTTTTGGCATAAGAAATATCACGCAGAGTTTTAATTTCAGTATCGAGCATTCGGTTATCTTTCAGCCATTCAACATTGTGTCCTTTTGATAAATAACGCTCACCGGTATCGCACACTATAAAAACGATCACATCATTTTCGGATAAATCTTTTGCAGTTTCCAAAGCAACATGAACAATAGTCCCGGTACTTCCTCCGCAGAAAATTCCTTCTTCTTTTGTAAGTCTTCTAGCAGCAGCAAATGATTCTTTATCGCTTATGTTTAATATTTTATCAATGTACTGGAAGTGAACATTTTCTGGCAAACAATCTTGCCCGATGCCTTCAACGAGGTATGGAGTTCCTTTAATTATCTCGCCCGTCTCTTTGTAATGTTTAAATATTGAACCAAGCGGATCAGCACCAATTACTTTTATATTCGGATTTTTTTCTTTGAGAAATTTTCCTGTACCGCTTATTGTTCCGCCTGTACCAATACTTGAAACAAAATGTGTGATCTTTCCATCGGTTTGATCCCAAATTTCCGGTCCAGTTGTTTTATAATGTATTTCCGGATTTGATGGATTTGAATACTGATAAGCAAAAAAAGCGCCTGTCTCTTTTGAAATCCGTTTTGCAACATTAACATAATAATCGGGATGATCCGGTTCGTAAGTATTTGGAACAACTATTACTTCGGAACCAAATGCTTTTAGATAATTTATTTTTTCAGAACTAACTTTTTCTGTACAAACGAAGATACATTTATAATCTTTAACAGCTGCAGTTATTGCAAGTCCAATTCCGGTATTTCCGCTTGTAGCTTCAACAATACAACCGCCGGGTTTTAGAATCCCTTTCTTCTCGGCATCAACAATCATGTTGTAACCAATGCGGTCCTTAACACTTCCGCCAGGATTTGCGGATTCGAGTTTAGCAAAGATCTGTGGTTTAAGACCTTTATTAATTTTGGAAAGTTTGATTAGCGGAGTTTTGCCGATCAAATCTAGAATTGAATTTTTATATTCCAAACAAGCTATCCTTTCTCTTAAAAAGTTTCATTTAAAAATTGCAATGAAAATTAATTAAATAACTTTTAGGATTCTATATCGGCACTATTCAATTCTTTAGATTTAGTTGTATATTATAGTATAATAAATATAAAATAATGTAATTAGTGACCGAATATGAATATTTACATCAAAACGATTTGTGACATTGATTATATCTTCAGTGGTTTGCGAAATTAAAGAAATCAAAAAAAATAGTATACGAATAATGAACAGTGACTTTATAGCAAATAAAAGAAACAAATTATTTTTACTAACGTTAATTGTAACGGTTGTATTTATTATTTGTTCAAGTTTTTCACTCGCTTTAGATTCAACAAGTCAAGAGAAGGATATCAAACCTAATTCGCAGAATGAATTTTCCAATCTTATCGCTTATCAAATTGAAAATAATTTATCATCTCCTGCAATAAATAATATTGATATGGATTCTTACGACTATGATTTATTAGACTATGATGATTACGTAAAACCACATAGGATACAAGACCGTGCCAATTCCAACTTACATATAGATCACTTACCTGGAACTTTTATCACCAGAAAAACATTCTTACTTAATAACATGTCCCCTCAGTATCCTCCTATTGAAAAAGTCATTCGATTGAAAAATTTTTTGATTTGAATTCTGTTTTTCCTGACTTACTAATTTATAGGGTTTGCGTACTGTAAAATTTATAAACGTAACCTTTTTCATAATATTTTTAAACGGAGTATAAAAAATGAAAGGCCATTTAATTAAAAAAATTACAATCCTTGCAATTCTATGCGTACTTGTTCCAAGCTTTTTAGCCACGGGAACAAATTTTAAAACTGCTAAAGATGAAATAGTATTATGCTACCAAGTTGGCGGTACTGATTGGAACGCACCTAAATTTGTTGATAAATTAAAAAATCCTTTGGTAGAAGATGCAAAGGCTATCAAAGATGGTAAAAATTTATACAATACTAATTGTTCCAGTTGCCATGGTGATAAAGGTGAAGGCAATGGACCGGCAGCCGCAGCATTAAATCCAAAACCGAAAAATCTTTCATCTAAACTGGTTCAAGAACAATCAGATGGCGCATTATACTGGAAAATCACTACAGGTAAACCGCCAATGATTTCATGGAAATCAGCTCTATCAGAAAAACAACGCTGGTCATTAGTTAACTACATTCGTCAATTAAATAAGAAATAAATCTTGAAAGGAGGAAAATATGGGTCCTAAAAAAAACACAGGTATTATTCGTCCGCTTTTTCTTTTAGCTGTTTTTTTATTTTTTTCCAACCAAACACAAGCTATCCCCAGTTTTGCTCGGCAAACAGGTATGTCGTGCAATGCTTGTCATACAATTTTTCCGGAGCTAAATGCTTTTGGAAGACAATTTAAGTTAAACGGATTTACTTTAGTTGCCACAGAAACAATCCAGGCTCAAGCTGATAGCGAAACAACAATTCTAAGTTTACCAAAATCGTCTCCGTTTTCTGCAATGCTTCAGGCATCATATACTTATAAAAGTAAAGAACAGCCGGCAACGCAGAATGGAAATTTTTCACTTCCACAGCAACTAAGCTTTTTTATAGCAGGGGCGTTAACACCAAAGGTTGGTGGCTTTATTCAAGCTACTTATAGCGATCAGGATGGTGCATTCAAATTAGATAATGCAGAAATCAGATATGCAGACCAAACTGAATTGGCTTCAGAAAGTTTTACTTACGGTGTAACCTTAAATAATAATCCTACAGTTCAAGATTTATGGAATACCGTACCAGCATGGAGATTCCCATATGCCGGTTCTTCAGTATCTCCCACACCTTCAGCTTCTCCTTTGATAGATGGAGGTTTAGCACAGAACGTTGCGGGAATTGGAGTTTTCAGTATGTGGAATAATTTGCTGTACACAGAATTCAGTGTTTATAAATCAGCACAGCAAGGAAGCCATAACCCGCCTGATAGTACATCAGCCGGAGTTTTAAAATCCTTCGCTCCTTACTGGCGCATAGCTCTTCAAAAACAATTTGAAGATTGTTACTTGGAGCTTGGAACGTTCGGTTTATCTGCTACTATGTATCCGGCCGGAATTTCAGGACTAACAGATCAATATTCAGATGTTGGATTTGATCTGAATTTTGAAAAAACATTTGGTGCAAACATGTTATCCGCACGAGGTTCATGGATTCATGAATCGCGAACTCTTGATGCATCGGTAGCAAATGGAAATGCATTTAATGCATCTGGAAAATTAAATTCTTTCCGTGTAGTGGGTAATTACTATTTACATTCTCAGATCGGATTTTCCTTAGGATATTTTTCAATGACAGGTGACGGCGATGCTATCTTATATGCACCGACGAGTGTTTCGGGAAGTGCTAATGGATTACCCGACAGCGGAGGCTTCACTGCAGAATTTGACTATCTACCTTGGTTGAATACTAAATTGGCTGTGCAATATGTTGCTTATAATAAGTTTAACGGTGGCAGTAATAACTATGACGGTGAAGGAAGAAATGCTTCTGATAACAATACTTTATACCTGCTCTGCTGGGTAGCGTTTTAATGATTTACTAAAGCCCCATAACCTGGGGCTTTTTTTTGAAATGCTTTTTGTAATTATTATTTTTTGTTCAGTGTAAAAGAATCATAGTTTTTCATAAAACTAAATTATTTTTCTCAAGCCATTCATCATTATAAATAGTTGAAAAATATTTATAACCGTTGTCGCAAATAATTGTAATAATATTTGCTTCGCGGTTTAATTCCCTAGCGAGATGAACTGCCCCGCAAATATTTGCGCCGCTCGATCCGCCTGAAAGAATCCCTTCTTCGAACGCGAGTTTCTTTGTCCAGCCGAATGCTTTTTTATCTTCTATCTGCATCATGTCGTCAAGCATTTCAAGTTGTGCTGTGCGAATTAAAAACTCATCACCCATTCCTTCAACTAAATAGCATTTTGGTGTTATCATTTTTTTATTTTTGAACCAATCATAAAAGACAGAACCAATCGGATCAAGACCAATTAATTTTATGTTAGGATTCTTTTCTTTTAAAAACTTTCCCGCACCGCATAAAGTTCCGCCGGTTCCAACTGCTGCTATAAAATAATCAATCTTACCATCCATCTGTTCCCATATTTCCGGTCCGGTCGTCATATAGTGAGATTCATTATTATCTAAATTGTTATGTTGGTCTATGTAATAAAGCGACGAATCTTGTTTAGCTAAATTTATCGCATACTGATTATAAGATTCCGGGTGTTCGGGTGGTAACGTAGCATCAACTTTTACTACATCCACACCAAGTACTTCCAGCATTTTAATTTTTTCTTTGCTGGTTGTGTTACGAATTACAATTTTCAACTTGTAACCTTTTTGTCTGCAAACAATTGCCAAACCCATTGCAGTATTTCCGGAAGAGTTTTCTAAAATTGTATCGCCGGGTTTAATCTTTCCTTCCCGCTCAGCTTTTTCAATCATGTATTTCGAAATTCGATCTTTAATGCTACCGCCGGGATTCATAAATTCTAACTTAGCCCAAATAGTTGCTTTCAATCCTTTTGAAATGTTGCCAAGCTTTACCATCGGCGTTCTGCCGATAGCATCAATTACACTTTCGTAACGATTATTTCTCATCATTGTTCCATCAATTAATTAGAGAGTAACCTCTTAAAAATTCTTCCGCAGTCATTCGCTTTCTATCTTCAGGCTGAAGTTCAAGGATTTGAAGTACACCGCTTTTCGTTTGAATAAAAATTTCTTTTTTGGTCTGCTTAAAAGTTAATTGAGAATTAAGAATTGAGAATGGAGAATGAACATCAGAATTTTCAATTTTCAATTCGTCATTCTCAATTAGTTTTGTTTTGTATACTTTATATGATTTACCATTATAATTGAAGTATGCGCCAGGATAAGGTGAAAGTCCGCGCACAAAATTGTGAATTTCGAGCGCGCTTTTATTCCAATTGATTTCACAAATTTCTTTTGTAATCTTGGGTGCGGGCGATGCTAATGAATCGTTTTGATTTGTTAGTGAATAGTTACCGGAATCAATTAGATCAATTGTATTAAGAACTACTTCAGATCCAAGCATCATCATTTTATTATGCAGTGAACCAAAATTATCCTCATTATCTATCGGTAGTTTTTCTTGTAAAATAATATTCCCGGTATCAATTTTATCTTCTAGAAAAAAAGTTGTTACTCCGGTTTGTTTATCACCGTTAATTAATGCCCATTGGATTGGTGCAGCGCCACGATATTTGGGAAGCAGTGAACCATGTAAGTTAAATGATCCTTTTGCAGGAATTGTAAATACTTCTTTTGGAAGAATGCGAAAAGCGACAACCACAAATAAATCCGGTTGTAATTCCTTCAACTGCAAAATAAAATCCGGATCATTTAGTGAAACCGGATTGTAAACCTCTAATTTATTTTCCAAAGCAAATTCTTTTACAGGCGAATAAGTAATTTGTCTTCCCCTGCCGCGTTCTTTATCAGGTGCAGATACAACTGCCATGACTTGATGCTTGCTTTCTAAAATTTTTTGTAGAGAAGGAATTGCAAATTTCGGTGTGCCCATAAAAACAATTTTCATTTCCAACTCATCAAAAAAATAAGATGGGATATTTTCTGAACTGAATTAAACTTCTGTGATCGGATAATCAATCTCTACTTCCCTTTTTATAATATTAGATAAATCTTTTTGCAGATTTTTCTTAACATCTTCAGCCACACGATCTGGAATCATTTTGCCGATTAGATGATCATACTCATGAAGAATAACTCTCGCGAGCAAGTCATCGGCATCAATTTCAATTATATTTTCATCCGAATCTAGATAGCGAACTTTAATTGCCTGCGATCGCTCAACATCAGCACGAACTAAAGGCAGACTTAAGCAGCCTTCTTCCAAAATAATTTTTTCATCAGAGTGTAAAATAATTTCCGGATTAATCATTACAACAGGCTTAAAATTATCATATCCTTCAGTACCGTTAAGATCTAAGACAAAGATAGAATCACGGTAACCAACTTGATTAGCAGCTAAACCAATTCCACGAGCATTGCGCATCGAATCAAACATATTTCTGATCTTATCTATAATCTCATCATTAACGGCATTAACTTTTTTCGCCTTCTGCTTAAGTATTTTATCGCCGTAAACTGTAATTGGTATTATTGCCATGTAACTTTCAATTATTGTGAATCAACTTTGATAGTATCTGCACTTAAATCCTTAAATAAACTTACTTGAGTTGAATAGAAAAGCATTCTCACTAACAATCGAAAGATAATTAACATTTGCTGAAGAATAAAGATGAGTATTAGAAAATAGAATGGTGTACGTGGAATAAATCTTCCTATTACATTATAGACAACAGCTCCAAATGCACCTATTATTGCAACAATTAAGAAAGTAATAAAAACTTTATTAAAATTATTTTTAAGGAATACGACAGCATAATAAATTTCTCTAAATATTTGCGTCTTATCTCTAACTGCCAAAGAAATCTTTGAGTAATCTGAAATTATTGTTACAATGCCGATAAAGAAAATCATTAGAACATATCGAATGAATTTGCTAATAAAATCCGCAGTAACGTTTTCAGAATTTTTCAATAGCAAAGTTATTAATTCTCCGATGTAGTAATTAATCTTAAAAGCTGCAGCAAAAAATAAAAGTGATATTAAAAGCACTTTAACAAATCTTGCAAAATACCTTACTCCGCCAAAGAAAAAATCGACAGTATGATTTTTGTCCGGAAAGTGGAATACTGAAATCAATCCGCCCAGAAAAAAAGTTTGGACCAGCGCATAAATACCAACAGTAAAATAAATACCCAGCGGTAATTGATCGAGTTGAATAGTATAAAGATTTCTGAATTGAAGATACCAGAAGTAATCGAAAGAATGTGCGAGGTGATCGCTAGTTAACGATGTTCCAATATTATCCAATAAAATATTATAAACCGGTACAGCAAGAACCAATGCAGATGCAGCATTCATAACCCACATCAGAATAACAAATTTAACATTGTGAAATACTGAACGCACTCCGTTGATCAATATCTGTTTAATGCTTTCTATCATCCGATGCTTCCAAGTATCATTAATGCATTCTGTACCCAGAAGAAAAATCGAATTGAAAGTGAAAGCGATGCCCAAACTCTATGAGAAACTGTTAATGAATTATTTGCAAAGTTAATATCTAATAAATTTTTTCTGTATGGATCTATTTCAGCCGCAATGACTTCATTATTGGTTTTGAATTTAAGAATCTTCCATCGTTCTGTACCATCCCATTTTTGATAAAGAGTATCCTTATCAGTATAAAGAGCAACATCGTTCTTAAATATTCCGTCGCCTAATCTTTCTACAAGAATTTCATATTCATTAGAAGATGTTTTTTTAATGGAAGTTACTTGATAATCAAAAGTTTTGGGAGCGCGGTAAAATTCATCAAAGAACCAACTCATATCTTCATTGCAATTTCGTTTTACAATATTTATAAAGTCGGCTCCTTTTGGATGTTTGTATTTATATTCATTGTAATATTCTTTTAAAATATTCATCATCTTATCATGCCCGAGATACCTTTCAAGGGTGTGAAGGACTAATGCAGGTTTGTTATAAGAATTCACTACATAGGAAAGTCGGGTTGGAAGTTTGTAAGAAGTATCAGCTATTGAACCGATTGTTAAATTCTTGTAATAGCTTGCAATACTTCGAGCGCCTTCTGGTACCTTTACATCAGCTAAAGTGTAGATTAAAGGAATTTCATTATAAGATAAAAAATCAAGTCCGAACACAGGAATATAAGTTGCAAACTTAAAAGTTTCAAAAATCTCCGGTTGATAGTGATACATTATTTTAGTCGAAATATATGAAGTGAACCCTTCATCAAGCCAAGCTTCATAAACTTCATTGTTGGCAATCAATCCGTAAAAAAATTGATGGGAGAATTCGTGCGTAACTAAATATTCCGGCTGCCCGGCATCTTTAGGCGCAAAGAGTTCCGATCCAACTGTGAAAAGTGTTGGGTATTCCATACCGCCCGATGCGGAAGTTCTTGGAACATCAACAAGAGAAACATTTTGGTAAGGATAAATTCCGATATTATTTTCAAAATACTCCAAACAATTTTTAACAGCAGTAAAATACCGATCAAAATATCTTTCCCGTTCCGGTTGTACATAAGCTTGAATAGTTATTGTTGAGCCGTCTTTGCGAGTATAAATATTATTGCGGTGAAGAATCTCATCTGTTGCAAGCCAAACAAAATCATGTACGCCGGATTGAACAAAATTGTAAGAAATAGTTTTTTCATCAGTAATATTTCCCTTTTCCACTCCGGTGGCAGCAACAATATAATTCTTGGGTACTTTTATTTTTACCGAGTAATCGCCGAAGTCAGAATAAAAATTTAAATAAGGATGATATTGACTGCAGACCCACTTCCCGTTTTCGAAAACACCAACTTTTGGAAACCACTGCGAAACAAAAAAGAAATTTCTCCCTGTAGCATAACCCATTCGTTTAATTGAGCGCGGAATTTTCATTGTGTATTCAAAATTTATTCTTACGCTGTCACCCGGCTCAATTGTTTTATTCAATAATACTTTTGCGACAGTGCTATCATGCGGATTTGCAATTTCAGGTTGGAAGTAGACCAATTGTGATGATTCACCATTAACTTGAAATGATTTGATATCAATTTGCGTTTGTGCTTCGGGGCTAAGTGAATATGCTTTAGCGAAAAGTGTATTATTACTTTTATATGCGTTTGCGTAAAAATGGAATTGTATCTCTGATGTAGAAAATTTTGTTCTGTTGATCCAAATTATTTCTTGATTAACTAAAATTGATTTAGATGCCGGATTAAATTCTACATCAATATTATAATTGGCAATACGATCTACTTTATTGTATTCTGATTTAAGAATACCATCTTTGTAATCAACCGAAGTATTAAGATCATTAACTTGAACAAATTTGGAATGGTTTTCGGATAGGTAGAGTAACCCGCTGAAAAAAATCAATAATATGAATACCGTAAATCCGTTCTTCATAATGCAAGTTAAAAATTGCACGTATCTTTTGCAATTAATACAGATAGTTGAGTTATTATAATTATGTTGACAATTGAAAATATTTCATTGATGTTTATTAAGTGGTCAATAATATTGAGGGGTTTATGAAAGGGTTTAAAGTTTTTTTCACAATGCTATTATTAACAATCACCATTTTCTCCCAGAAGGACACCAACATAAAATTTTTGGAAAATATTACTCATTGATCATTGGGGATATTATGCTCACAAAAAAAAGCTTGTTGCTATTTTTTTTATTACAGATGTCTCTAAATTCTCATGCGCAAATCAACTGGCAACCAACTAATGGACCATATGGCGGATATGTCTTAGATATGCAGAAAGACTTTAAAGGTAGCTATTATGCGGCCACTCAAAATGGTTTATTTACTTCAACGGATAATTGTGAGCATTGGACTTATGTTCACATATCCCAATATGTAAATGAGGGGATGGGGGAAATTTTTATACATCCTTCCGGAAGATTGTTTATTTCGGGTTGGGGTCAAAACTTATATATATCTGATCCGATTATATCAAACTGGCAGGCTGTTCCTTTTAAGAGACAAATCAATATTGATTCTCACGGTACTCTTTTTGGGATTAACGGCGGGACGATATATTCATCAACCGATATCGGGCAAACTTGGGAAGTTTTTAAATCATTTAATAGATATATAAAGTACTTCTGCATGGTCAAAGATTCCAACTTTGTCATTGCCACTGATAGTGTCTACTATTCAAGCGACATGGGTAAATCATGGCATAGTTCTAAAATATTATTCAATTGGGATTCAGGTTTTATAGTGGATTCAAATAATAATATATATTTTATAGTAAATTGGGATTTATATAAAAGCAGTGACGGTGGTAAAAGTTGGGAAATAATTTATGATCATACTATTCACTTCCCTCCGCGTGATCCATTCAGGGAGATCTACCGAGTCTTAGTAGACCAAAATGGTGTAATCTATGTATGTACAGAAACTAATTTATTTTCGAGTTCAGATGGAGGTAAATCATGGCAAAATGTGGGGAATGTACCATATCCCGTCTTAAAATTTTGGCATGATGATCTGAACAATATCTTTTGTATAGGAGGAAATGATGGCATTGAAAAATATGATCAGGTCAACAAGGTTTTATATAAAAAATCGATTGGCATTACAGCTTTTTCATTTAATCAAATACTTCATTGGGGTAATAGTCTTATTTTTTCGGATGGCGGTAGTGCACATTACGTTACTACGGATCAGGGAAACTCATGGAAAGAAATAAGTCTCCCTACCCCAATGTTTGGTAATATTATATTTATCAATTCAAAAAATCGAATTTTTATCGAATGTGAATGGAGAGTATTATATTCAGACGATGGTGTGCAATGGAAACCGATTTATTTTTCCAATGCGGGTCGGATATATGATATCGCGTTTGCAGAATTCAATAACATACTTTTTCTTTTTGACGCAGATCATATTTTATGGCGATCCACAGATTATGGTGTAAGCTGGTTTAAGATTTGGTCAGGTAATTATTACAGTCCGAATAAGTCCATATCTGCAATTTCGGCAAATGAGATCTACTTTTCTTATGACAACATAATCTATAAAACTACTGACCTTGGTAATATGTATAGTATTTTTCTTAATATGGATGCACCGATTTTAACCTTTTCAATGAGTCCGTGGGGCAATATATTCATTGGTACTAAAAGCGGTCTTTATCAATATGATATTGATGGATTAAAAAGAATAAATCTTACGGCTAATTCAGGTCCTATAAAAAAAATAGTATACTCAGGAACTAGTCAAATGTTCGTTCTCGGTTCTTCAATTTATGTTAGTGGCAATTTCGGTAAAGACTTTTCATTACTCGATGCTAATAATAACATTACAAATTCATTTGGTTATCTCGACTTTGATGTATCCAACAATACATTGTTTTTGACTCAACCTTATCCGAATATTCTCAAAAGTACTTATTATTTCGTTGACAATTCTTCTCTAGTACAAACACAGTTGCTTTATAATTATCCCAATCCTTTTAGAAGTAATACTACATTTGCAGTCTATGTCAGTGAACCATGCAATCTATCAATATCAATATTCGATCTTTTAGGAAGAAAAGTTGAGAGCATTTCTCAGACTTATTCAAGTGTGGGATTTTATAATATTCTCTGGCAGCCAAAACATCTAGCAAGTGGAATTTATTTTTATCAGCTACAAACACCTTTTGACAAACAAGCGAAGAAAATGATTTACCTTAAATAAGGTTAGAAAATATTTAACGTAATAAAAAATCCCGCCTAAGCGGGATTTTTAGTTTAATACTGCTTACTGCAAACTGTTTACTTAATCTCAATCGTCTTCGGTTTTACTCTTTCATGTTTAGGAAGTTTAACATTAAGAATTCCGTTTTCCAATTTAGCATCAATCTTTTGTTCATCAATGCTTTCAGAAATTTTGAATCTGCGATAGAAGTTACCGATCTCGGTTTCTTGCAAAACATATTTGCGGTTGATAACTTCCTCAAAAGTTATTCTTCCCATAATAACCAGATGACCTTCTTCCATTTTAATCTTAACATTTTCTTTCGAAACTCCCGGCATTTGAGCTGTCAAGAAATAATCATCTGCAGTTTCATAAATATCAACTAATGGAGCTACCCAAGCTTCTTTTTCGAGAGCTTCATCCCAGGTTCTATTTGTTTTTACTTCTACCATTTCTTGATTTTCAGTCATATTGACCTCCAATTTATTTTGTGTAATTAATAATTATTTTTTGTCGTCATCAACAACTTCATAAGAAGCATCCTGAACTTCTCGATCATCTTTTTTGTCAGAAGTAGATTGCTGTTGAGAAGTCTGTTGTTGGTCTTCACTATGCGGTTCACCGCCAGGTTGTCCGCCGGTTGGACCTTGCTGCTGATACAATTTTTGTGAGATTTCATTCCATACTTTTGTTAAACCATCTGTGGCAGACTTTATTCTTTCAGTATCATTAGTGGCTAATGCATCTTCAACTTTTTTGATTTCACTTTCTAGTTGATTCTTCTGATCTGATGTGATTTTGTCTTTCATCTCTTCAATTTGCTTTTTGGTTTGGAAGACAAGATTATCAGCTTGATTTTTCACTTCGACAGCTTCTTTCTTCTTTTTATCTTCTGCTGCATGTTCTTTAGCTGTCTGTTTCATCTTTTCAACTTCATCTTTTGAAAGTCCGCTCGATGAAGTAATTCTTATACTTTGTTCTTTGTTGGTAGCTTTATCTTTAGCTGCAACGTGTAGAATTCCATTAGCATCAATATCGAATGTTACTTCGACCTGAGGAATTCCACGAGGAGCAGGCGGAATGCCATCAAGATGAAACTTACCAAGTGTTCTGTTATCAGCTGCCATCGGTCTTTCGCCTTGAAGAATATGAATCTCAACTGATGGTTGATTATCTGAAGCAGTTGAAAATACTTCACTCTTCTTGGTTGGAATTGTTGTATTAGCTTCAATCAGTTTTGTGAATACGCCGCCTAAAGTTTCAATACCAAGTGAAAGTGGTGTTACATCTAAAAGAAGAACGTCTTTAATATCACCGGAAAGAACACCACCTTGAATAGCCGCACCAATTGCAACAACTTCATCCGGGTTAACACCTTTATGAGGTTCCTTTTCAAAAAGTTTTTTTACAAGCTCTTGAACTTTTGGAACACGTGTTGAACCGCCGACTAAAATAACTTCATCAATTTGAGATGGAGTAACGTTTGCATCTTTTATAGCACGTTCACATGGTCCTACAGTTCTCTGGATTAAATCATCAACTAATTGTTCAAGCTTTGCTCGACTGATATTTAAGTTCAAATGTTTCGGTCCATCTTGTGTTGCAGTGATGAACGGAAGATTAACATCCGTCTGCATTGAAGATGAGAGTTCGATTTTAGCTTTTTCGGCAGCTTCTTTTAATCTTTGAAGAGCCATCGGATCTTTGCGCAAATCAATTCCTTCTTGTTTTTGAAATTCATCAGCTAAGAAATCAATTAAACGCTGATCGAAATCATCGCCGCCAAGATGTGTATCACCATTTGTTGACTTCACCTCAAACACACCTTCGCCTAATTGTAAAATCGAGATGTCAAAAGTTCCGCCGCCAAGATCATAAACAGCAACAATTTGATCTTTATGTTTTTTATCCAAACCATAAGCAAGAGCTGCAGCAGTAGGTTCGTTTATAATTCTCTTTACATGTAACCCGGCTATTTCACCGGCATCTTTTGTTGCTTGACGCTGAGCATCATTAAAGTACGCTGGAACTGTAATTACAGCTTCAGTCACTTCTTGTCCCAAATAATCTTCAGCAGTTTTTTTCATTTTTTGTAAAACCATCGCACTGATTTCCGGTGGAGAATATAATCTATCACCAATTTCAACACGAGCTGAACCATTATCACCAGCAACGACTTTGTATGGAACTTCTTTCGCTTCTGTATCTACCTCTTCCCTTTTTCTTCCCATAAATCTTTTAATCGAGAAGATTGTGTTTTTCGGATTAGTAACAGCTTGCCTTTTTGCCGGTTGACCGATAACTCTTTCACCAGCTTTGGTAAAAGCAACAACCGATGGAGTAGTTCTTCCTCCTTCTGAATTTGGAATAACAACCGGTTCATTTCCTTCCATAACCGCGACACAAGAATTAGTTGTGCCAAGGTCAATTCCTATAATCTTACCCATTTACTTTTTCTCCTTTTGAATTATAAAAGAGCTGAAGATATTACTTCAGCTCGATAACTTTTTCACAATTTACTTTTTGCTCAATTTTTTTTAATTGAATATTAAGCATACCATCTTCAAACTTTGCTTCAACCTTTTCGGAATCTACCAGATCCGGAAGAGTAAAACATCGTTTGAACGAATCGTACATTCTTTCACTTCTGAAGTAGTTTTTTTCTTTTTTCTCAGTTTCATTTTTCTTTTCACCTTCAATGGTCAATATATTATCTTGCAATGTGATTTTAATTTCATCCTTTTTTACTCCGGGAATTTCAGCTACAACATTTATATTATCTTTGTCTTCGGAAATATCAATTCTCGGGTAAAAATTTTCATCAACATTGAATCCAAAGTTTGGGAAGTCATCAAAATATCTTTTCCCGAAGGGATGGATACCCAGAATTCTCTCATGAAGAGTTTCTAACTCTCTGAAGGGTTCAAATTTAATAAGTGCCACTTTGGCCTCCTTTGTAATTATTCGTTTGCCATACTATATACAATGAGAGTGCCAATGTTGTTTTTCCAAGTAACTTATTTGTAAATAATGAGTTAATGAGTTTTACTCGTTTAGTTAGAGTAAGAATAAATGTCACTTAATATTAACTTTTTAATATACACAATGACCATTTGTCATATTTTATGAAACAACTGCTAAGATAATTGTGTAATTGGAGGATTTGTGTTTAACATTGAAGAATTCGACATCAAACTAGATACTGACTACATAGGCAGAAATTTTATCTATAGTGATGAAGTAGATTCTACGAATAGTGTTCTTTTATCAAGTAAAGATTTTAATCAGAATGGAACTGTACTATTAGCAGAATATCAAAGCAAAGGACGCGGACGTAAAGATCGAGAATGGATCAGCAACAGCGGTCAAAATCTTACATTCTCAATTTTATTAAAAGGTGAAATCAAAGATCAAAAAATTAACTTAATTAATTTAAGTACAGCTGTTGCTGTTGCACAAGCAATTGAAAATCTTTTTCAACTGGATGTTGAACTTAAATGGCCGAATGATGTTCTTGTTCATAAAAAAAAGATTGCTGGAATTTTACTAGAATCCAGTTCTAAAGGAAATAAAATAAGTAGAGTTACTGTTGGAATCGGAATAAACGTTAATCAACCTAACTTTCCAGGGAAATTTGATATTGTCCCGACTTCAATCCGTAAAGAATTTCATTCGATTGTAAGCAGAGAAAAATTACTTAGTGAAGTATTAAACAATTTTGAAAAGTTAATTGATCAACTGGAACATTCTCATAAGAAGATATTGAACCAATGGCGCAACAGATGTAAGATGATAGGCGAAAGGATAAAAATTATTGAAGATGATAAAATTAGAACAGGAATTTTTGATGATATTGATGAGCATGGATTTCTTCTTCTGAAGCAGGCTGATAAAATTGAAAAAATCCATTACGGAGATGTTAGTCTAAGATAATTGAAAGGAAGTAATGAAAGTATATTTTGATAATGCTGCTACAACGCCTCTACACCCAAAAGTCTTTGAAAAAATGAGACCTTTCCTCATGGAGAATTTTGGAAATGCTTCTTCCATTCATTCATTCGGAAGAAAAGCACGCGTTGCTATTGAAGAATCCAGAGAGGTTATTGCAGATTTTATAAATGCTAATCCAAGTGAGATTTATTTTACAAGCGGTGGGACTGAAGCAAATAACTTTGTTGTATTTGGAATTGCACGATCCGAATTAGCAGAAAGCGGACGTAATCATTTGATCACATCAGAAGCTGAACATCATTCCGTTTATGATTCATTCTTAGAGCTTTCTGAAAACGGTTTTACAGTTAATTTTCTTAATATTGGAAAAGATTCTTTAATATGTAATGAATTACTTCTTCAAAATATAAATCCAAACTCTTCACTTATTTCTTTGATGCACATAAATAATGAAACCGGCGCAGTCGCTCCGATTGAGCACTTTTCTTCTCTGTTAAAGCAAAAAAATGTTTTCTTTCACGCAGATTCTGTCCAAAGTTTTGGCAAATATAAAATTGATGTAAAATTATCCGGTATAGATTCGATAACGGCTTCCGCTCATAAAATCAACGGGCCTAAAGGAATTGGATTTGCCTACGTGAAAAGCGGGACCCCCCTTTCCCCAATATTATTCGGCGGCTCTCAAGAAAGAAATCGTAGAGGCGGAACTGAAAATGTTGCTGGTATTATTGGCTTTGCTGAAGCTGTTAGAATAGCTAGCAATTCAATGCAGAAAAATAAAAATGATGTTACTGAGTTAAAACAGAGATTTATAACAGGCATTCATTCAATTGATAGACAAGGTATAATTATAAATGGCGGGATAAATACTTCACCTTACATATTAAGTATAACATTAAAATCAGATTACTATAAAAACGATCCTGAAGCTATGTTAATGTTTCTTGATATAAACGGAGTAGCAGTTTCTAATGGCGCCGCATGTACATCAGGGACTCTAAAACCATCGCATGTAATTCTTAGCACAGGTTATTCTGTTGAGGATGCAAAAGGAACAATTAGATTTTCATTCGGCTGGCAGAATACTAATGAAGAAGTAGATTACTCTTTAGAAGTAATTAATCAACTCACCAATAAATTTAAAAAGTAATTTTTAAGTTAAGTAAGTTATCAATTGTGATAATTTTTCCCGCAGCTGTTTTCTGTTAACAATAAAATCTAGAAAACCATTTTCAAGTAAAAATTCAGATCTCTGAAATCCTGGGGGTAAATCTTTTCCGATTGTTTGTTTGATAACGCGCGGTCCTGCAAATCCTATTAATGCTTTTGGTTCAGCTATTATAACGTCTCCAAGCATAGCATAACTGGCAGTTACTCCTCCTGTTGTTGGATCTGTTAGAACTGAGATAAATGGTAACTTTGCTTCTGCTAACCTCGCAAGACGGGAACTTGTTTTAGCCATTTGCATTAGCGAAAAAGCTCCTTCCATCATTCTTGCACCGCCGCTTTGACTAATAATTATTAGTGGAATTTTATCTTCGTAAGCGGCGTCAATAGCTCTTGCAATTTTTTCACCGACAACCGAACCCATACTTCCACCGATAAAACTAAAGTCCATACATGCAAATGCAACTTTCTTACCTTCAATTTTTCCAGTCCCGGTTTTGATAGCATCATTCAATCCGCTCTTTTTAATAGTTGCAACAATTCTCTCGTTGTACTTTTTTGTATCTGTAAATTCCAGCGGGTCGCCTGATCTCATTTTTTTATCAAGTTCCTTAAATGAACCTTTATCAAACAAGAATAAAATGTATTGATCGCTTCCGATCCTGAAATGATAATTACATTTTGGACAACACCACAAATTAACTTCTAATTGTTTATTATGAATTATTTCTCCGCAATCTTCGCATTTAGACCACTGCCCGTCGGGAATATCTGTTTTTTTACTATGTGGAGAAATATTTTCTTTTTTTCTTTTGAACCAACCCATTAGGATTTTCTCTTTTCAATATTGACGAATAAAGTTATCGTTTGATTCGGCTGCTGAGGATCATTTGAATAGAGCGTTACTGTACGCGTTAATTTGCCTTCTCTGTTAGCAGTATCTAATTCAATTTTTATATTGCCGGATTCTCCAGGCTGAAGAAGTTTACTGCTTAACAAAGCCGCAGTGCAACCGCATGAAGTTTTTACATCACTTATAATTAAAGGTGCTTTGCCTTCATTCTTAAAACTAATTTTTGTTTCAACTACTTTACCTTCTGTAACTGTGCCAAAATCGTATTGCATTAAATTCAATTTCAATTTTGGTGTCTTACCGTCTTTTGAAACAATCGTACTCTTATCAACTACAACACCGGTAAAAGTTAATTTGTATTGAGGATTAACCGGATCATTCGATGAGATATAAACAAATTTTTCTTGAGGACCCAATCTATTTTCGGAATTGAACTCAATTTTCACTAAAGTTTTTTCACCGGGTTTCAAATTCATTTTTTCGGGAGCTGCCGCGGTACATCCGCACGACGCTCGCACTTGACTTATTATGAGTTCAGCTTTTCCTGTATTCTGAATTTCATAATTGTGTGTAACAATTTCACCTTCAGCAATTGTTCCAAAATCGTGGTTATCAGCTTTAACAAACAATTTTGGTGTAGCAGTTTGTGAAAAAGAAACCGATACAATTGCAAAAACAAAAAAAGTAATTAACTTTTTCATCTTTTCCCTTTTACAATAAATTTCTTGAAATAGTTTGGTTCTAGATAATCATAATTGGAAGTTAATAAATCGTAACCTAATAAATAAGCCCATCTACCGATTTTTAAAGCTGTTAATCCTAATGCCTCTTTTAAGGTACTTTCAATAAATGAATCTCCATAAACTGATTCATCAGCAGAAATTAATGATTGCAAATCATTTTTCTCCACTAATTGTAGATTATCTACAACTTCTACATTTTCATCATGTTTAATATATTTTGAAAAATAATATTCATCTACATTCGCATTCATTGCTATAACAAATTTTGTTTCGGTCTTAATATATTTTGAAATATGAAATGCATAAGCATCGAATGTTGGAACCGGTATTATCGGAATGTTAGCCCCAAACGCCAGTCCTTTTACTGTTGAAAGTCCAATCCTTAATCCTGTAAACGAACCGGGACCCATTGAAATGGCAATCGCTTTACATAGATTGAGTTCTATCTGAGCATTTTTCAAAACAGTGTCTATCATCTCTATTAATTTTTGAGAATGTATATGTTTTTGTTGATAATTCATTTCAACAAAATTTTGATCATCAAATAATAGAGCAACGCTGCAATTATCACCTGATGTTTCAACCGCTAATATTGGGAATAGATTATGCATGTTTTGCTATTGATATTTCTCTTGATGTATTATTAACAAATTTAAGATCAATTTGATAATTCCGTTTTGGGAGAATATCCTGGAACATATTTGACCACTCAATGAAAACAATATTTTCTCCGTTTAGATATTCATGGAATCCAATATCGTAAAGTTCTTCCACATTTTTTATCCGGTAAAAATCAAAATGTATAAAATTCTTTTTGTTATGATATTCATTAACAATTGCAAAACTAGGACTCGATACGTTTTCAACGCCAAATTCTTTACAAATATATTTTACAAAAAATGTTTTGCCGCTGCCGAGATCGCCATTTAACAAAATTACATCACCCATTTTGATTTTTTTAGCAAAATTTTGTGCAGTTAAAATTGTCTCTTCTTCCGATCTCATTATGGCATGAAATGGAAAATCCATTATACTTTCCTCTCCATTGTAATCACAGGAAGAATCATTTCTTCCATAGAAATTCCGCCATGCTGAAAACTATCTTTATAATAACTTAAGTATTTATGATAATCGGTTGGATAGACAAAATAAAAATCTTCTTTCGATATTATGTAGTTAATAGTTAATCCTCGTTTGGGCAATTTGTAATCCAATGGATTCTTAATAAAGATTGCATGTTTCTCATCTACTTTCAAATTTCTACCGAACTTAAAACGCAAATTTGGAGAAGCTTCTCTATCACCCAGAACTTTTGCACCGCGCAAAGTTCGAATACTTCCATGATCAGTTGTAATAACAACTTTTGCATTTGGAATTGTTGCTATTGCTCTGAATGTGTTAAGAAGTGAAGAATGTTGGAACCAGCTGTTTGTCAATGAGCGGTAAGCGGCTTCATCCGGCGCAATTTCTTTTAATATTTGTGAATCGGAGCGTCCGTGAGCGATCATATCCAAAAAATTTACGACCACTGCCATGAAATGTGTTTTACGATGTGATAAAACATTTTGTTCAAATGATCGCCCTACTTCCGGATCAATAATCTTTACATATTTTAATTCATTGTTTAAGGAAATCTTCTTTCTGTTTAATAAATTCTGCAGAAGCTCCTTTTCATATTTATTCATGCTGTTCTCATCATCGTTCATTGTTCCCCACAAATCCGGATAATGTTTTTCAATTTCCGAGGGGTACAAACCGGCGAACAATGAATTCCGTGAGTACGGTGTTGCTGTTGGAAGTATTGAATAATAATAATCTTTCTGAATGTTGAACAGTTCGTTTAAATGTTTTTCCATCACAAGCCATTGATCTAAACGAAGACAATCAATTACAAAATAAAAAATCGGCCCGGCAGATTTTGATAAATGTGGAAAAACATATTTCTCCGTTATCTCTGTAGTGAGAAGAGGAACATCTTCACTCCCGGTAGAATTAATCCAACCTTTGTAATTTTTTTCTACAAATTTGCTGAACTCTTGATTACATTCTTTTTTCTGTTCTGTTAATGTCTGCCTAAGACCTACCTCGGGATGTTCATCAAGTTCCATATCCCAATTTGTAAGTTTCAAATAAATTTCGATCCAATCACTATAACTCGGATCCATTAAAAGCTGACGAGATATTTCATTGAAATCATTTAGATAATCTTTAGCAACATATTCACCGGATATTTTTTTGCTTTCAAGAATTTTTTTGCAGACCATCAAAACTTGCGAAGGCAAAACCGGCTTAATTAAATAATCACTTATCTTACTTCCGATAGCATCGTGCATCAATGATTCTGCTTCGCTCTTCGTAATCATAACTACGGGAATGTTCGGATTAATTTCTTTGATTTGTGCAAGAGTTTCAAGTCCGCCAATTCCCGCCATCATTTCATCAAGAAAGATTAGATCGAATTGTTTATTCTTAACTTCATCAACCGCATCTTCACCATTGGTTACTGTTGCAACTTCATACCCTTTCTCATTTAAAAAAATGATATGCGAGCGGAGAAGTTCGATTTCATCATCTACCCAAAGGATTTTATTTCTTTTCATATTTTAATTATTTGTCCGACTAATGTTATTGAATTGCAATTCTAACGTCAACACCGGCTTCGTTAGTTGTAGTGGGCGGAATTCTGGATGCACCTTCGGGTACGATGCTTGTTCTTCTATAGAAGATTGAAAGAGTTACGCGCGAACTCATTACATATTTTATTTTTGGTTCTATTGTTGTGTTTGTTTTTCCTTCTTGAGGAGTACCGTTATCTTTAAAATTGTTCATCTCATAAATTACACTTGAAGTTTTTCCGCTTGTATATGAAAATGATATTTCAAGATCGTTCTTTAAGGAGATCCCGAAAAGAGGAAGTTCGAATCCCGATTTGGTATAACTTGCAGAAATATTAATGTCGCTGTTAAATGCTTCCGTTACATTAAGAGTTGTTACACCCAAGCTATAAGAAGTTTTTGTTGAAAATCTTATTGTACTTTGGAAAGCACCACCGAAGAATTTATCAAAGTTCATTGTTATTCCGGCTAACGGAGAAAAAGCATAATCAACTCTTTGCGTTTGAACTTCTTGTACTCCGTCAGGCTTAATTTGCCATCCTTCACTGTAATTAGAAATATAAGCATGGTTAACAGTCACCCTATTGGCGAAACTAAATATCTGATATTTTTCCAAACCCGTCCATGTAAAAGTCCAGTTAGGTCTTGGAATATATTTCATAATACTTGAAAGAAAAGGAATCTTGGATAAGAACGAAAAAGTTTCGAATCCTTTTAAGAATGCATCCGATAAACTCTGAGCTGGATTACTTGAAGTTGGATCATAGAGGTCATGAACTTTCTTAATTCCGTTTCCGAGAAATGAAAATATAAAAGACGGCGGCAAACTTAAGAACGATCTATCTAAGGTTCCTGTTGAAAGCATATTTGTAATTGAAACATTACCAAGTGAATCTGTTTGTATTGTTGACGATTTATTAATGCCCCAACCAACTTTCCAATCTAATTTTAAATCCGCGCCTTCCCACAATGGTCGTGATGTGCTGAATGATAGATCATTCTTCTGAGTATAATTATCCTGAATATTTCCATTCGGAGCTCGTGGACCTAAATCATTAGAAAGGCCTAGCATAAATAATCTTCTCGGACCTTTATCATCACTCTGACTAAAACCCCAGAAATTATTGAATCCTGTTCCATCTCCCACAATACCGCCGCCTGTGTAACTGCTGTTCTGAGAAAAATTAATTGTGATTTGATCATAATCCAGTAATAGTGTTTTTATTCCAAGCTTTAATATTTCCAATGAAGCATTAAGAGTCCGCATTACACTTTTAACAGTATCTTTTTTAGTAACAATAGTAGAGTCATTCAACACAATGGTGGAATCTTTTGCTAACTCAGTTTTAACCGGCAGATCTTCTGTACTCTTTGGAATTTGCTGTGGTTGATTTTGCTGATTACCACTTCTGACGCTTCTCCTTCCGCCTGTTCTTCCTCCTTCAGACTGCGAAGGAATATTTTGTTCCAATTTCTTCTCTTCTTCTCGGAACATTGGTGCAAAAATCGATTTGAGTCGAATTACAAATCCGGCGCTTATTCTATTAGCGTAACCGGCACTCTTACCTAGTACTCCTTGTGTAAAATTATTTTGCCACTGATAAGTAACAGAATAACTTCCATTGAGAGTTAAATAACGATTTAGATCCCAGATGGAAGGAAGTTTTGGATTTGTCCTCAAGTCAACAGACTGTTTAAAATTATAATCTTTACCAAATAACGATCCGCCAAAGACATCCCGCCAAATTTCACTTTCAGATCGTTCTAAATCATTATTAGCTAGCAGATAAGCAAGCGTGGAAGAAATATCAAAATTATAGTTTAACGAAAGATTCCAAAATCCTCCTTCTGTTATTGCCCAGTTAAAACCGGCACCACGTGTTGCAACAAAATCACGTAAGACATTTGGCTTATCGGATATTGCTCTGTTTTGCGTGTATGATCTTTTTCTACTTGCTGTGATTGAAGATGTAATTGATTGCGGAAGAAAATAAATCTTTACATCGCGGTAATCGCTAAACAGACCAAAGAAACTTCCAATGATTGGAATATCAACCGGTCTAAAGAAATTATCTCTACTTAAATTAACCGAGTAATTAGCATTTGCATTCCATATCCAGCTATCTGAACTACGAACTGTCGGTGAACTTGCTGCAGATTTATTGTAATTAAATCCAAAAGTAAGATTGTTAAAAGTATCTCTAATGTACCATACATCGGTTGGTATCTTAATCTTGATACTAGACAATGTCCATGTTTCAGATACACTTAATGATTGTGATTCATCTTTTAGTTTGGCAACTTCTTGTTCAATAATTACCGGATCATAATTCTTATCGGTAAGTTTTTTTCTTAATTCATTTTGTGCTTCATTTACTTTAATGTCAGTGCCGGGTAAATAAAGCGGATTAGTTGATTGTTGGTTGCGGGAATAAGAAACTCGTAGATTACTTCCTGCAAGGTTAAGTGGAATTAATTTTAGAACATCAAGATCAACTGCAACACCCCAGTTCAATCTATCTTCGCGTGTCCCGAATCTTTCGGTAAGGCTATGAAAATACGGATTTGTTTGGCTAACATTGAAATTTACTCTGACAAGATCTGCAAGAGATAAAGTACCGCTAGCGCTGTAAGCCCATCCAGGTGTTGCATCAGCATCAAGTACGCGTAATTCATTTACCCAAACGCTACCGGAGACAGCTTGATAAGGTGTTCCTTTGTCTCTTGGATTTACAATTCCAATTGTAAAAAATGTTACTTGCGTTAATGTTGGATTTCCTCTTACACCATAAGTATGCCCCACTTTTCCTGGAACAGGAACTCGAAGAATTTTATTGATAAAAGTACTATCGCCCCTTGTCTGAATTTTAATAGCAGTCAGATCAGAAAAAACCATACTGACTTCATTCCATCCGTTATTCCCTATATCATAGTTATATCTGACAGGCTGCCTATATTCATAATAATTTAGCGAGTCTGAACCAAATCTAAGATAAACTTCCGATCCATAATTATTCTGTTTAGTAGAATCATAAAATGAGACTGAGCCCGGTAAATCATTTTTATCAGAGTGAATGAAAAACTTCATTTCTTTGTAGTTGAACAGGTCCAAAGGTTTATAAAGATAACGAACCACTTCGCGGTTATCTCCGTCTTCAAGTTTTGTGATAATTAAATTGAGCGCTTGTTCATTCTTAAAAACATCATAAGTAGTTGTACGATCTTTTTCCGGAAAAACACCCGGGGGAGATGAATATTCCGGATTATCTTCTTTGCTGATTGATGAAACAGTAAGAACTGTATCATTTAAAGTAACTTTAGGAGGAGACAAAACTTTTTGCCACTGATTACCAACAAGGTTCATTTCTGCAAATCTTAAATGAACAGGCTGATCAACTCCTGAGACCCAAAATCTAATGAATTCAATAACTGAAAAACTTGGATCGCCAATTTTTGTAGCGAAATCTTTTAGAGGAATTCTAAACAAATACCAACCCGCATTATCTCCACCGCCAACAATAAATTTGTTTGATACACGGTTTGTATCAATCGGAATTTCATATCGAAAATAACTATTAACCCTGTCTAATGTAAGGTTTCCGTTCAGATCTTCTGAATCAGGAATCCTTCCTTGATCAATAGAGACACCGTTCCCTTCAGTTCCGTTAACATGCGAGTAGTCAGGATTTTGAGTTAACTGGAATGAATAATTATCACCACTAGGGTCAGGATTTGTAACGGAATCATACCCAGGTTCTTCCGTATCTTTTAATCCATCAATACCGGTATCTTCCCCGTCATCTAAAAGACCGTTGCGGTTTTTATCTTCGGTATCAAGTTTACCATTTGGAATTACATCTTCACTTATTTGCCCGAGATCAATATTTAATTTTAAGTTGCTTGGTGCGTTTGGAATATTCAACCAGAATTCTATGAATTGAATATTTTCTTCTACAAGATTATTCGCAGTAGAAGAAAGAACTTTCATAATGCCGCCCCAGTTTTTAAATTTCTCACCAAGTGTTGGATACCAATTATAAAAACCTTTTTGATCCGGTTGAAAAACAAAATCCAATGTTTGAATCAGCTGAGCGCTGGGATCGTTATTTACTCTTCTATTTCCATAAATATCTTTTATTGTAACATCAGAAGGAGTTCTATTATACCAGTATGTTTTTGCTTTATAAGCCATCTGTTCCATTTCAGTTTTCGATCCGATAAACGGGAGATTATTAGGAACACTTATATCATGCCATGAACCGTAAGGCATTCCAAGTGGAATTAATTTTTTCGCTCCTTCAAAATCATCTACGTAAGCTATGCTTTTATTATTATCGCTAGTTATTGTACTTTTCTTTGTGTTAGGATCAGGACTCATATGTGCATACTCTGCAATCAAAGAGAAATTAGATGGGGCGCTGGTTGATATTACTTTATCAAGAGCTTTAGTAATGAATGGAAGATTTATATTTGTTTTGAAATCTACACCGAATATTGAATTATTTTGCGGTTCTTCGCCAATTCTAACTTTATCACTTAATGTCTGCTGATTCAAATTCAAATAAGAAAAGCCAAGTGAAGTTTCTTTATTAAACTCAAATAAACCGCGTAAGCCAAGTAATGTTTTTGATGCAAGTTGGAATAGATCGTTTTGTTCATATGAGATTTTTAGATCTGCCCCGGGGACTAATGCTTTGTCATTTCTGATTAATACTTGACCCAGATTGTAATCAACTGTGTAATCAATTCCCTCTTTTAAAAGATTACCGTTCAAATAAACTTTTACAGATTTTTCAACAGCTTGAAAACCAATACTATAAACGGAAGTTACTTCAGCAGAATATTCCCCGCTCATAATAAATTTATCTTTCGTTCTATCCTGCTTTGCAAAAGTAACTAGAGTATCATAAACTGATTGATACTTTAACGAATCGGGTAATTTACTTGGAAAATCCCTTCCGAACGGCTGCAGTACAGGAAATATTACTTCACCGGTTGAAGGCATAATTGTTCTTGGCGGGAAAAAGTCAAATGCACCGTCAGGTTGAGTGCTTGTACCACTTTTATCTGTTTTGTCTAAACCGAATGCTTCAAGAATTTTTGTGCCTTGAAAATTATTTTGAGGATCCTGTCCTTCTATCTTATACTTCATATCAAGAACGAAACCTTCTTCTTTAACATTGCGTCCGCCTACCGGATATATGTTTCTTAATTGCAGACCCCATGCTTTTTTAAATTGCGGTTGTAAGTTTGGCGGTTTTACAAGTTTTAAAACTAATCTTGTTTGATTTGTACTTTGCAGATCATTAATAAATTCTCCATAGTAATCTGTAGAAGTTGCACCTTCAACATAGTATGCAACTGCTATAGCATCCTGTTCTTGAATTTGAGTTTTAAAACTTATGAACCCAGTCTCAGGATGAATTTCATAATCAATACCAAGTTGTAGAAGTACAAATCTTCGATCAATTTCTTGAACACCCGGAATTGTTTGTAATGTACTGTCACGTAAGGAAGTAGAATACAGGGTCCCTTTAGATCTTTTCGGTAAACTTAAATAAGCATTTGCTTTTCGTTCATTAGGATTGAAAAGACCGGTGACAGTTTTCCAAACTTGAATATCTTTGACAAACAAAGTTGAATTAACTCTAGGAGTTGGATTAGAATAATAATCAGTAAATACATGCAACTGAGGATCAGCATAAACCGAATCAATAAAAAAGTGATTAGGTGAATAATCATATGCATGGATTTCAAATTGTTGTGATCTAGCTCCACCGCTAACTGAAACTTCCTGAATTTCACTTTTCTTCTGAGAAGCGAGGGCAGTTAAACTAAACGGTCCCATTTTGAATTGTGCTTTTATTCCGAATAAAGCTTCACTACCTCCAACCAAAGGAGAAGTTTGCAGTGATACGTTTCCAGCTTCAATACTCTGAATTATTTCATCTTCATAACCTGTGTACTTTATCTTTAACTGATTTTCATACTGGAATTGGCGTTCTGTATTCCAATCTGCACCAAGTGTAAGTTTATCTCCAATCGTTCCATTTAGATTTATCTGTACTTGCTGTTTGAAGTCAGGTTCATTACGGGTATTACCAAGAGCAGAAGTAGTTATGCCGGTTGTTGTTTCATTACGCCAAGCACCGTGAATATCAACTTGTCCAGCAATTTTTAAATTGATATGTGGTGGACCAAAAATACTTAACAGCGGCGTGCTCGGAAGCGGTATCTCAATATTTGTGATATCTGTTATAAGCTGTGAAAGATCTTTCTTTGTGTCTTTTAATTTGTATTCATAACCTTTCTGTTCCCATACATCGCGTTTTATTGTTTCTAGTTTAAGTTTTATATATTCATCAATTGGGAGTTCTAAATATTCCCGAATTGGTTTACCTGCTATAGTCTCTTTTATTATAACTTTCTTCCCGGTAGGATCTAATTGTACAGTTCTTGATAACATGTTTTCAGAGGGATAGACAAAAAAACTGGATTTCTTCTTCCCTCTAAATAAAACATTGGGATAATCGTCACGATAAAAATGAAAATATTTTATTCTTGCTGTAGAATCTTTTGAAAGGTTTTCAATTCTTTTTAATGAATCTTGTTTTGTTTTAATTCTTAACGAATCCCCGGAAAATACATGAATTTTTTCGGAATCATTTTTTACAGGTTTGATCGGTTTTACTGTTGAGTCCGGCTTGATTGGAATTAATTTATTACTTGGAACATTAGTAGAACCTTTTGAAAGGTTTTCTATTCTTTTTAATGAATCTTGTTTTGTTTTTATTCTTAACGAATCCCCGGGCGATACATGAATTTTTACTGAATCAATTTTAACAGGTTTGAACGGCTTTACTGTTGAATCCGGAACGATTGGAATTAATTTATTGCTTTGAACATTATTAGTACATTCTGTTAAATCTTGTTTAAGATCAATGTTATCAATTGTTGAATTTGAATTGATGTAATCAAAACAAGCATCAAATAAAAGTAGTTTGTTCGAGTTTGAGTAAGATTGATTTCTAAAACCGAAGATTACTGCTAATGTAATCATAAAAATAGAGATCAGAATTAACTTGAATCCCGGTTTTAAGATATTTTTGAATTGCGGAGAAATATGAGTCCTTCGAATTATTGAGAATGGTAGAAATCTTCTATTCAACCTCCTTTATTTTCTTAGTCTAAAATTATCAAAAAAAAAGCATTTGGCAATTTATTTTTTTGGATAAAATTCTTTCCTCTATATCGCCTTTTTATTATCCCTCGGAAATTTTCCCGGGTAATTCATTAAACATCATATTAGATAAACTCTATGACTTGATTATGTCTTCAAGATGAGTCTTTTCTTCGAAAGTTTCTATAATACTACTCTCATGGACTATAACAGCGCTTAATTTGTTCCCAAGAAATACACCTGTATCAAGATAAACAGCATTGGAATCTTCAGCAAGTGTTATCTCATGTTTTGTTGTATGTCCAACAACTTGAAGCTTTCCAATATTCAATAATGAATCACGAGTCCAAAGAATACCTCTGTCGCTACGCAAATCATTTCTAATGAATGAATCGAGAATTTCTAATCCATCTAAATAATTTGGCGGCAAAAGTTTTTCGTAATAATTTGAAATTCCGGCATGAGATATAAAACAATCCGGTAAGTTAAAGTAAAGCGGTGCAAGCTTAATCAATTCTATATGCTGAAACATTTCTGTTTCTTTGTTAGAATAAGATTCTAAAGTTGATTCATTCCCATTAAAAAACCATGAACGGGCAAAGACACTTTGCGGATCTTTGAAAAAATGAAAGAACATATAATCATGGTTGCCCGGGGTAAATAATATATTGTTCATAATTATGAATTCAAATACATCACTGCTTCGATTTCCTCTGTCAACTAAATCTCCGACAGTGTACACAGGAATATTCGGGTAACGGCGAATAATTTTTTCATATAATTCTACTAGTGTAAAATAACAACCGTGTATATCACCAATTATAGCAATCATAAATAATTTACGCTAAATGTGATAAGTATTTTTAGCAAATTCAGTTAATCCCTGCCTAAAATCCGGATGAGAAATTTCAATTAACGCACGAACCCTTTCCTGAATACTTTTACCAAATAAGTAAGCAACACCATATTCAGTAACAACATAATGAACATCCCCTCGTGAAGTAACAACTCCGGCTCCAGGTTTTAAAATAGGGACAATTTTGGAAAACTTGAGATCTTTTGTAGCTGATGGAAGTGCAATGATTGGTTTTCCGCCTTCACTATGAGCAGCACCTCGAACAAAATCTACCTGTCCGCCTATTCCGCTAAAAAATTTTGTTCCAATTGAATCTGCGCAAACTTGACCTGTAAGGTCAATCTCAATAGCTGAATTTATTGCAACCATTTTGTTGTTCTTAGAAATCAGGAAAGGATCATTTACATATTCCTGCGGATGAAATTCAAATACAGGATTATTATCAATAAAATTGTAAGATCGTTTTGTACCCAGGACAAATCCAGCAATAATTTTCCCGGGATGAAGAGTTTTCTTTTCACCGTTGACAACACCTTCTTCTACAAGATCAATTAATCCGTCAGAAAACATTTCTGTATGAACACCAAGATCATTTTTATTGTGCAAATATTTTAGGACCGCATCGGGTATTGCGCCGATTCCCATTTGAAGTGTAGAACCGTCTTCGATCATCTCGGCAACATTCTTACCTATTTGATCATAAATTTTTAATACTTCTGGTGTAGCATCCGGATCTACTTGCGGTAGTTCTTTTAATGGTTCATCAATCGCAACAATAAAATCAATTTTATTAACATGAATAAAACTGTTACCCAAACTACGCGGCATGTGTTTATTTACTTGTGCAATTACACATTTTGCTTTTTCAGCAGGAGTTTTAATATTACCTACATCAATTCCGTAACTGCAGAATCCATGTTCATCGGGCGGAGATACATGTATCATTGCAACATCAGCTTGAATTACTCCACGCTTAAATAGCATTGTAACTTCAGAAAGAAAAATTGGAATATATTCTGCACGACCTTCATTGACTGCTGTGCGGCTATTAGCCCCGATAAAAAAAGCCTTATGCTTAAAATGTTTTTCCATACCCGGCTTGGTATAAGGTATATCGCCTACTACAAGAATATGATAAATCTCAACATTACTTAATTCATCTTTTCTTCTAACCATTGCATTGATCAATTCAAGCGGAGCGGCACAACCAGGCTGGACAATAATCTTATCATTCGATTTAATAATCTTTACGGCTTCATCGGCAGTCACAAGTCTTGAATTATACTTTTTAACCCACGGCGCATTAGTTGTTAAACCAACTTTGATTTCGTCAACGGTCATTTTAATTTCTCAATTGTTTGAAAAAATGTGAAGACGTTTAAACTCAATATTAAACGCTTCGGCAATATTTTCATTTGAACAAAATCCGTTATAAGTACAAACACCTTTTGCCAATCCCGGATCTCCAAGCAGAGCATTTGATAACCCGTTATCGGCGATTTCTAAAATATATTCTATTGATGCATTTGTTAATCCGTAGGTTGCGGTTCTTGAAACGAGTGCAGGCATATTAGGTACGCAATAATGAATTACATTATGCTGCATAAAAATCGGATCGGATATTGAAGTTGGCCTGCTTGTTTCTACACAACCGCCTTGATCAATTGAGACATCAATAATTACAGCACCTTTCTTCATAGATTTAACCATTTCTTCCGTGATCAAGTGAGGAGTTTTTTCTGCTTTCAGTTGCACTGCACCAATAAGAAGATCAGCAAATCTTGCACCACGAGCAATCGTATATGGATTAGCGGCTACTGTAGTAATATTATTAGAAATATCCGTTTCGATTCTACGAAGTCTTCGTAAATCCTTATCAAGAACGATTACATGAGCACCTCTTGCATAAGCGGCACGCGCTGCCGTTAATCCGACAACACCTGCACCAAGAATAACAACGGCTGCAGGCGCAACACCGGTTATTCCGCCCATTAAAATTCCGCGACTGTTGGGAACATCACTGCATAAAAATCTTTCACCTTCTTGAACAGCAAGTTGCCCAGCAATTTCACTCATAGATTGCAAAATTGGAAGCTGGTCTCCTTTCTCAATCAACTCATAGGCAATTGCAATATTCTTTTTTGCAAGGAGTTTTTCTATAATATTTTTTTTTCCAACAGCTAGATGAAGAAATGAAAAAATAATCTGCTCATCTTGAAGATTATCAATTTCACTATCGGAAAAAGGAGCAATTTTAACAATCATTTCAGCACGTTGATAAACTTCTTCCGGACTGTAAACAATATTAGCACCAACACGTCTGTAACTTTCATCGGTGAAATGGCTTTCTAATCCGGCATTAGTTTCAATGAAAACAGAATGCCCGGCTTTAACCAAAGTATCTACTCCGGCAGGAGCCAAAGCAATTCTTCTTTCTCCTTTGTATGTCTCTTTTGGAATTCCAATTCTCATAACATTTCTTAAATTATTTAAATGTAAAATAGCTATTCACACTACGACATTCAATCAGAAGAATTGGCGGGTGATATCGGTCTTTTCCTATTGAATCTTTAATTACATCTTTCGCTCAAAACTCTGTTATTCGGATTATAAAAATTTTCATCTTAGCCGAACAAAAGTTTAACTATGAAAAGTGCACCTAGAATTCCGGCAATATCTGCTAAGATCCCAACCGTAACTGCGTGCCTAGTTTTCTTAATACCAACAGAACCGAAATAGAGAGCAAGAACATAAAAAGTCGTTTCTGTACTTCCCATAATTGTCGAAACAAGTATCCCGATAAACGAATCCGGTCCGTGCACGGACATAACTTCGGACATAATTCCAAGAGAGCCGCTTCCGGAAAGTGGACGCATTAAAGCCATAGGTACCGCTTCTGCAGGAAATCCGATTAGATTTGTTATTGGCGATAAGATGACCATAAGAAAATCCATCGCACCGCCTGCCCTGAAGATTCCAATAGCAACTAGCATTGCAACTAGATATGGAATTATCCGCAACGCAACATTGAATCCTTCTTTTGCACCATCAACAAAAGCTTCATAAATTTTTACTTTTTTGATCGCTCCATAAAGTACAAATGTAATTATGATTAGCGGTATCGCAAGGGCAGAAATGATCTGAATAATTATTTTCAACCCATCGGAATTTAAAAAACCTACACTTGAAAATATTTTTGATAATAGTCCAGTTGTAGCAAGCAAAACAATTAGAAAAGCAATTGAAAAAATAGCTGTAAAGAATTTCCAACTTGATTTAAGAAATGAAACAAAATTGGAAAAACTCATTGGAAATTTTTCAAATGTTTTAGCCGCAAGCACTCCGGTAAATGTTGCACATGATGCGCCGAATATTGATGTCCCGATTATAATTGTCGGGTCACTGCTTCCCGATGCTGCCCGCACTGCAATAGCCGTGGCAGGAATCAATGTTAACCCCGCTGTATTGATCGCAAGAAAAGTTACCATTGCATTCGTTGCTGTTCCCTTTTCCGGATTTAGTTTGTCTAATTCTTCCATTGCTTTCAATCCGAATGGTGTAGCGGCGTTACCAAGACCTAGCATGTTTGCTGAGATATTCATTATCATTGAACCCATTGCAGGATGATCTTGGGGAACATCCGGAAATAAAAATTTTGTAATCGGTCTCACTGATTTTGCAATTATCGGAATAAGTCCAGCTTGCTCTGCAATTTTCATAATGCCAAGCCAAAGAGCCATAATTCCAATCAAACCAAGTGCAATATTGACAGCTTTGCCTGCGTAATCTATTGCCGAGTTGGTTACTTCTTTCATCTTAGCAAAAGAAATTTTTTCTAATGTAAATGAGGCGTTAAAAGAATTTATACCGTTCGAACTGATTAAAACAATTTTCCCTCCTAAATCATTTTCCTTTCCGGATACCTTTGCCATTTCTTGCCAAAGTGCGGGTGACTTTTCATCAATGATAAAATAAGTTACATAATTATTCTCTTTTTTGTTAAACGTAAGTTTTACTTTTTGGTTGATCTCTTCTTTTTGATTACTGCCGTAGAACTTTCCGAATGACTGAGCTGAGATTTTTATTATAGCATCAAATGGTTTATCGCTTTTAGTAAAACTCGAGTCGAATGAGACTGCAACATCAACCGATTCACCGTTCCGGTATTTATTTTGAGTTTGATTTGATAGATCAAGTGTAAGTGCGGTCCCAATTCCGAGAAAAAGTAATCCGAGCCAAATATAATTAAGCATAATAAATTTCTCTGATGAATGATTGTTGGACGTAAATTAAAAATTATCTGAGTAAAAGACATTTTTTATTTAATTTAGAACCTGCCTGCCGGCAGGCAGGTGGGGAATTAAAATAATTTGGAGAATTAAAATGAAACTGGGTTTAGTCCAATACTCACCTGTTTGGGAGAATCAGGAAGAGAACATTCTGGAAATTGAATCATTAATTAAATCGGCAAATACAAACTTTGATCTCTTAATTTTCCCCGAAATGACTCTAACGGGATTTACAATGAATTCCGAAAAGTTTGCCGAAGAGATAGATGGAATCGGGACACAATATTTCTTAAATCTCTCAGCACGTTTGAAAACAAATATCTTTGCGGGGATAATTGAACGTGACGAAGAAAATATTTATAACTCACTTGTTCATTTTGATTCACTGGGATTGATTAGAGCACGTTACAGAAAAATTCATCCTTTCAGTTATGCAAAAGAAGATCAGTTCTACAATGCCGGGAATGAAACAGTAATTACTCAAATAGATAAAATTAAATTTGGTTTGAGTGTTTGTTATGATCTGCGGTTTCCGGAATTGTATCGTCTCTATGCAAAAGAACGAGTTGATGTTTTGATTGATATTGCAAATTGGCCGATACCGAGAATAGATCATTGGAAAACTTTATTGAAGGCACGTGCAGTTGAGGATCAATGTTTTATGGTAGGTGTTAACAGAGTTGGAACAGATCCATTCAATAATTATAACGGGTGCAGCGCTGTGTTTGATCCGATGGGAGTCGAAATTGTTTTAGTTGAGAATGAAGAGAAAATAATTGAAGCTGAAATTGATTTAGAAAAAGTCAATGCAACACAAAGTAAACTACCGTTTCTGCAAGATATCAAACTGATTTGATTTTTTTGTAGAGACTGGATAGCATGCACTGAGTTCGCGAAGTGTCCCGTCTCTTTTTTCTGTGAGACGCCATTTATGGGGTCTTTACATTATTCAACTGGAGAAATTATTTTCAAAAATTCTTCTGCGTTTACAAATCCAGATAAGCGTTTTACCTCAGAACCTTTTGCATCTATTATCAAAACAGTAGGCATTCCCACTACTTTAAATTTTTTCCTTAACGAATCATTCTCATCCGTTGTCTTCGTCATATCAACCTTATACTTTGAAAATCTTTCCAATTCCTTTATAACTTTTGAATCTGAGAAAGTGACTGCATCTAACTCCTTGCATGGAATGCACCAATCCGCATAAAAATCTATTACCATTCTTTCATTGTTCTTAAGTGATGATTCATATTTAATCTCACTAAACTTTTGCCATTCTGGTGAAATAGTTTTTGATGGTATGAGTGCATAAACCGATACTACAATAACTAGTAATGAGAAAACGGTTTTAAATATTCTGAATCCTTTTACGTTGTTCGCTGTCTTATCTAAAAAAAGAAGAATGATTGCAGTTATCAATCCGAATATTGGAAGTGTATAGCCGGAAATATTTTTAGTAAGTAGAGGATTTACAAAATATATTGCCATTCCTAAAAGTAAAAATCCAAAAATATGTTTTACTCCTTCCATCCACATTCCGGCACGCGGTAAACTTTTTATCTTACCGGAGAACAATGCTAAAATTAAATATGGCGTTCCTAATCCCATTGCCATTACAAAAAACATTATGAATCCGTAAAACGGATCTCCCTTGGCCGCAACATAAGTAACCAATCCAAGTAAAAAAGGACCAATGCAAGGTGCGGCAACAATTCCCATTGTTAAACCCATAAAGAAAGCACCAAACGCACCACCCTTTGCACCTCCGGCTTTCATTACCCAGCTATCCGGAAGTTTGAATTCGTAAACTCCAAATTGACTTAATGCCAATGCAATAAAAATTAATCCGAGTACAATAATTACAATTGGATTTTGAAGCAATGTTCCAAATACAGCACCGCTTAATGAAGTTACAACTCCCACAACAGAATATGTTAAAGCCATTCCAAGCACGTAAAGAATTCCAAGAAGAAACAAACGGCTTGTTTTACCTTCTGCTTGTCCACCGAAGTAACCAATTGTAATTGGTATTAGCGGATAAACGCATGGAGTAAGATTTAGAGCAAGTCCCGCAAGAAATACAAAAATTAAACTCAAAAACAATCCGCTCTTCTCAAGTGTTGAAGCGATTGAATTTTGGTTTTCTGCTTTTTCTTCTACTGAATTGGTCTGGGTGACTTTATCAGCAGTGCCGTTAGTTAATGTTTGGTTGATTGGTGTTTTAATAGTTTGAAGGTTTTGTGCTTCTTGTTTGTCTTCTAGCTTTTCACTTTTCACGTTTGACGTTTCACCTTTCACGTTCCCCGGATTCCCAACTACTTCAATATTTAATTCTGCAACCGCATCCGTTGGCGGCATACAAGTTTGATCATTACATCCTTGATAACCGAATTGAATTGAAATATTATATTTACCGCTTGCAGTTGATTTATCTATTTTGAAAATCAAACCAACTTTGATCTCATTTTCAAAAACGGAGACTGGTTTTTCCGAAAATGCAAGTTTACGTTCTAAAGGCTGCGGATAATCAATATTTGATACCGGGAAAGATTTATTGCCGGATTTAATCGTTGTTGGAATTAGAAACTCATCATTTGGTTTATTTGAATTTATATGCCAGCCGTTTTGAATTGATGCGTTGAGAACAACTTTAAGTTCTGTTCCAGCTTTAACTTTTAAATTATTTTTTTCAAGTTTAATAGTAACCAATTGTGGTTGTGCAAACGATGCACAAACAGAAATGATAACCAAGAACATAATCTGTGAAATACGATTTCTTAAATTCATTCTTTCTCCAAAAAAATTATTCATTACTTATAAGACACATATTTTTGTCCTTTCCACTACTAGTAATAAACAAATTAAATAAATATTTTCTTAACTCAACTATTGTAGAGACGCATGGTTATGCATTTTTTTTATTTGAGACGATTAGCCTATCATCTCTACAATTAATAATTCTATTAAAAACCTCTCCAAAGAGAGCTAATTATCTTCAGAGAGGTTTATGAGGAGTATGTATGAGAAAGGCTTGCCCGCCGTTTTTAGTGGCAGGTTAACCATGCATCGAAAGAATTTATCTGTTAGGAGGTTAACCTTTTTTATTGTCCGGCTAATTCAATCATTGCAGAAACTTCTTCCACAATTGCATCTATTCCTTCTGGTGCTCCAACTTTTTTAAATCTTATAAATCCTTCCTTATCTATAACAAACTTTGAAGGAACGCCTTGAACACCGAAACTTTTGACCACTTCATTTTTACTATCAATTAAAACATGAAATGTATATTTATTTTGCTTTATGAAGTCCGAAGCATTTTTAGTTACATCAGTTGCTTGTTCCCATGTATCCACAAATAGGAATTTGACATTTTCATCTTTCGCATATTTTTCAACTGCTTTCTGCATTCCTGGAAATGATGCTTTGCATGGTCCGCACCATGTAGCCCAAAAATCGATTATAACGGTTTTCCCTTTGAAGTCAGTTAATGAAACATTCTTGCCGTCCAAATCTTTCAGTGAAAACTTTGGAGCATTCTCTTTGATCATTTCTTTTTTTAACGCATCTAGGATACTGCTTTTTCCGATATTCTCAAGCTTGCTTAAATATTCGTCAAATCCTTTTTCGCTTCCATTCTTTTGAACAAAAACTTCTTTCAAAGATTCTTTTATATTATTGTTCACTCTTGAATTCTTAACTGCTTCCTCTATTAACTGCTGAGCTTTTTCATTTTTTTTATTTGCAAGTAGACATTTGATATATGATTCGAATTTGTCGAGTTGCATAAATTTGATCTGGATTAATGATAAAGCTTCTTCGAAATTTTTAAGCGCTTCTTCATTTTTATTCAACATATACAGTATCTTTCCATACATAAACAATATATTCCCGAGAGATGATTTACGGTTATATAAAGTTTGGGCTTCGGTATAAAATGCTTCCTTCTCACTTAAAGGTTTGGCTAATTCTTTTCTAAAAAGTTCCACTCCCTTTTCAGCTATTGTTTGTGCGAATTCAATCTCTTTATCAGCTTTCAGTAAATTTTCCAATAAAGTAGTAACAACGCTTTGATTGTTTAGTAATGAATTATCTTTATTCAGTACCTCTTTTAGTGCATTAGTTCTATTTCCATTAATTAGATTACCGAATACTATATTTAAACCGGCATAATTGCTTTCATAACCAAGGTCTTTAAAATCATTAACCATTTGTAATGCTAAACTCAGTTGCTTATCCAAATCTTTTTCTGCAGTTAATTCATCATATTTATACCTGAATGCACAATCGCCATTCGGAAATTTTTTAACTGCCAAGTTTTTAATTTCATCAGCTTTGTCGTTCATTTTAAATCTAGTATAAAAATGTGACATTATAGTATAGTCAATGTCTTTTAAGTCTTCTCGTGATGCTGCTTCGTTAAGTTCCTGCAAAATTAATTGCTCGCTATCTTCATTGTTCAAAGCATCGTTTATAATTAGCAAATAAATTAGAAGAGATTTTGCTTTAAGTTCAGGTTTAGAAAGGAATATTTCATTCATTATTTCAAAAGCTTCCTTTACATTCCCTTTCACTTGCAGTAACTCCGGTCCCCAATTCCCAACACAAGTTGCATAACATAATTTTGATCCTTCAAGTTCTTTCCCGGTGTTATCATAGAATTTTATAAAATATCCTTTACCTTCATTGTTCTCCGAATGTTCATTGACTTCACCGTTATCAAATGTTAAAGCAATGAAATCAGTTGAAGAAAGAGTTTTAACTTTCGCTTTCCATTCATTTCCGTTTTTATCCATAAGGATTGAATGTGCTTCCTCAATTCCCATCAAATTATCACTTTTGCTTGAGCAAAGGTAAATTGTCATTTCTATTTTATCTGTTTTAGCTAATTCAGTTCCTTCTCCATTGTATGTAATTGTAATTTCATCTCCTCCATGCGGTTTGAGCGGACTATACTTGACAGAATTTTCCTTTGCATTTATGATATTCAATAAGTATACAATAAAAAATGATACAACCAACAACTTTTTCATTTTCACTCTCCAATAAACTTTATTAATCCTTTTATGCTTCTTGTATTGATAAATTCACTCTTCTCCAAAAAGGTCTCTCCGGAGAATATTGATGCAACGCAAGGTACGCACCACGAAGCCCAGAGATCAATTAGAACAACTTTACCTTTCAAAGAAGAAAGAGACAATTCTTTTCCATCAGTATCTGTTAATGTAAAATCCAGTGTTAGTTTCATCTTATCTTTTTTTAAAGTGTTATTCCACTAAATCTGAAACCGAAAAGGACTGTGCGCGGCTGAGTTACTATTAAATTGATTCTTTCGAATTTATCTGTATTAGTAAGATTTGTTACTTGTATATATCCGCTTAATTGATTTGTGATTTTTTGAGAAACACCAAAATTAATTTTTAGATAAGAAGGATATGTCATTAAATATCCGCTAGGATATTCTTTTATAACAGGATTATAATTTCCACTATACATGTCAGCAAAATATCCATAAAAGTCAGAGCCAATCCATTCACCGAATTGGAAAGCACTTATAGTTACTGATGTACCTTCAAATGGAATAATTTCAAGATTTAAAGATAAAGTATGTTGTGGCTGGCCGGTTAATTGGTCTCCAACTTTACTCGTACCTGTATACTCTGGTCGAAGTTGAGTAACTGTACTTTTTGTAGTACCATAGTTTAGATTCAGAGTTAACCAATCAAATGGATGTGTGACAGCTTTAATTTCGAATCCCTCATTTTTTACTTCAGCAACATTTTGATATTGATAAATTGGGTTTCCCTGTACGTCGGTTCCCATTAATACTGATTCGATTAAGTTTGTTGGATGTTGATTAAAATATGTGAGACCTAATGATAATATACTTGAATAATATAGATCAGCGCCAATCTCCCAACCCTTTTGAATCTCTGATAACAACCCGGCATTAGGAAGAATTGTATACGTTGAAGCAACCATTCCTGTGACCTCTGAAGCATCCGGGATGTTAACAGATTGCCCCCATGCTACTCTTCCTTTAACCATCCATTTTTCAACTTCATAAACACCACTTAAACCAAGACGTGGTGACCACGTGTAAGAATTATCTGCACCGGATGGATTTTTATCGGCACGTAAACCACCTGTGAAGAAAAGAAAATTATTTACCGAAACTAATGCCTGTCCATAAAATCCTTTATTTATAACATAACCGGTATTTTGATCTACAAAATTATAATTGGTTCTATTTGCAACACTATCTTCATAAAATGGGTGCGCGTATTGTGTCCAATCTGCACCTAAAGTAATAGAACCGTCAGTATTTTCGCCTATTTTTGTTTGATATGATGTATTGTATGAAGTTGTATAGCGCTCTGTTCTTGATTCAAGAATGTAATAGCGGTTGTTAGATGTACTGGCAACTCTATCTCCAACGAAACCATTTAGAGTATTATATCCTAAAGTTAAATTATGACTCCAGTTTTCATTTAACTTATAGCTTAATGTAAGTCCATAAGTTTTGTAAATACTATTTTCAAAATAATCCATAGAATAAGGTATACCAATAGATGTACATAACTGTTTATAAAGCGGATTTTCCGAATTTAACCCATCTGTTTTTGAATAATTCAAAGATAAGGTTCCAGAGAAATTACCAACATTAAAATTACCTGAACCAGTAAGATTTAAGGAACTTTGTTCGAATTGGTTTAACCATTTAGGCTCATTCTGGTAATTAACTCCTACATTGTAAGTCATAAAACTTATTCCACCGCTTCCATTTAATGCCAATTCATTACCAATGGCAGTATTGTTTCCAATATATTTATTATCTATTGATGTCATTCCAACTTTACCAGATAATTTTAGATCTCCCACAATACCATGTTTAGTAAATATCTGCATCACACCACTGATTGCACCTGCACCGTAAATAGTAGAAGCCTGTGGACCTGGAACTACTTCGACATGATCTATAACACTTGGATCCAAATATGTAATATATGCTGGATCAGATGCTTCAACACCATCGATATAAACTTTCATTGTAGAAGCACTTCCGGAAAACGATGACACACCTCTAACAGAAAACGAACCGTATGTTTTACCAGGTCCTTCAACTGTATATACAGCTCCGGGAACTGTCAGTCTTATTAAATCAACAACATTTGGAGGATTGATATTTTCAATTTCTCTTGGAGTAATAATGCTTATAGTATTAGGAAGTTTTTTTACCGCCGTTGGAAGCACTGTACTTGTTGTGATTACTACTTCATTCATATTTATTTCAGTCGCATCTAGCTGGAAGTTCAGACCCGTTGTTTCGTTCGTAACAACATTAACTGTTGCTTCTTTTGATTTAAATCCTACACATGAAACAACCAACGTATATTTTCCTGCATTGATATTATCTATTGTATAATTACCGGTCAAATCTGTAGAAGCTCCACGATTTGTTCCTTTAATTGCTACAGAAGCACCAACTAATCCTTCTCCCGTTTTTGCATCTGTTACTTTCCCTTTAATAGTTCCGCTTTCAGTTGCTGAAACTAAATTTTCTGTTTGTCCTTGGTTTTTTCTTACAACAATCTGGTCGTTAATTCTGTTGAATGTTAATCCGTAATCCTTCGCAAAAACTTCCAGTAAATTGTAGAGAGATTCTTCATCTACAATTACGGTAGCTTTTTCTTTTAGAGGAAGTCCTTCTTCAAAAAAGATGAACTTAAAATTTGTTTTGCTCTCAATAATTTGTAATGCCTCTTCAAGAGATACGTTAACAACATTTACGCTCACTTTTACATCACGAAGGTTTTGACCTTCTGCTGGTGTAATAGCAAACAAAAAGTTTACTAAAAGACCTTGTAGAATCAACCCCAAGAAAGAATAATATGCTGTCATTTTAACTATCCGAATAAAATTATTTTTCATATTTTTACCCTGTGCTGGTTAGACATTTGTTTTGTTCCCCCGTAAAACGGGGGACATGGTTTAACTACTGAGCCATGGCAATCTAGACCATTGTCATGGCTTTTTTTTAATCGGCAATCATAAATTGTGTACCTCCTAATTTACACCTCCCCCTGTTTCCCCCTCCTTAACTTAAGGAAGGGGACTTAAGGGGGTGGTCGTTATTTCTTGAAGAAAATGATTTTCTTAGTTACGTTATTTTCTTTGATTGTTTTGTATTGAAGTCCAGTTAATTTTCTTAGAGATTCAGAAACAGTCCACAAAGATTCATTCTGAAAGTTCGCAGTAATTTTTTGATTTCTGAATGATTTATCCTGCAACTCGAATTTCACTCCATAAATCCGTTCTAACTTAACTAGTACATTTGCAAAAGGTTCTTTGCGGAAAACAAGTTTGTTCTCTTTCCATCCGGTAGCTTCTTGCAAATCAAATTGTTCAACTGTGCCTATCTCTCTTTCTTTATTGTACACTAACTGCTGATCGGGTTGAAGCATTACAATATTTTCTACGGCTCCAGCTTCTTCTTTAGAGACTTTAACACTACCCTCTACAAGAGAGACGGCAATATTTTTTTCATTGGGGAATGCACTCACATTAAATTTTGTGCCGAGAACTGTTGTGGAAATATTTCCGGAGTGAACTATAAATGGTTTGGAAGAATCATGTTTAACTTCAAAATACGCTTCACCTTCCAAATAAATATCTCTTGTACCGTTTGTAAAGTGAGTCGGGTATTTTAGTTTGCTGTCTGCATTAAGTGTAATAGTTGAACCATCTGATAAAGTTGCTAAATATTTTTCGCCCATAATTGTATGTTTTTCATTCCAAGCAATTACTGCCGGTTTTTGTTTGAAGACGCCGGAGATATACAGCGTTCCAGTAACAAGAACTATAAAGAATGCTATTGATGCGGCATATTTTAGAAGTGCCGGGTTGAATAATAATTTTCTCTTTGGTTGGTTCTTCTTCTGATCAAATGAGAATGAGGGTTCTTCCATTTGAATTTTTTGAGTCAGCTTTTCGAAACCGCTTTCAATATTAAACTCTGTTTCTGGCTTTGCCGCACGGGCTTTTTCCCATTCGTTTTTCAAATGAGTAAACAGATTATAATATTCATCTTGTTCGAGATAATTATATAAGCTCGCTCTTTCTTCATTTGATGCTTCTTTGGACAAATATTTTGCCGCTAATTCTAAAAATCTTTCTTCGGACATGGCTTTCACTTTTTTAAGTTTTCTTTGGTTTCTTTAATTATAAGACAATAAAAAGACGGGATACCTACTACTCACAACAACTTAAATTTAGAAGAGTTTTCTTATGCGGGGCAATTGATCGGCGATATATTTAATAGCTTTTACCATTTGGTTTTGAACCGTATTTACTGAAATTGAAAGAATTTCAGCGATTTCCTTATAGCTTAATCCATCAATACGGTTCATTCTAAAAATTAATCCCCTTCTTTCAGGCAGTTCCTTTAAGAGTAGATCAATTTTATCTTCTAAATTTTGCTGAAGTATAGATTGATCGGCAGTCTGGTCTGAAGCAACAAGATGCAGATTGGTGGAATCCGTATTTTGAGAATATCTTTTTTCCTGCTTGAGATAATTAATAGATTGGTTTTTAACTGCAGTGTACAGATATGATCTAAAATTTGTTTTGATATTTATGGTTTTTCGTTTCAGCCAGATATTTGTGAACACATCAGAAACACTTTCTTCACACAGCTCGTTTGATTTTAGAATTTGGAAAGAGAAAAAACATAATGGTTCAAAATATCTTTCGAATAAAATCCGCAATGCAACAGAATCATTCTGCTTGATCCGGTCGAGCAGTTCAATATCAGTTATATTTTTTTCGGTAAACATTTGATATTATTACAATTAGCTTTATGAATGTTTTTATCAAACTACAAAAAAAAAAAGTAAATAGGATGGATAAATAATTTCAATAAAATGTAGAGACGGGATAGCATGCACTGAGTTCGCGAAGTGTCCCGTCTCGCTTGTAATTGAGACGCCATAAATGGAGTCTTTACAATTTTATTTCTTCTTATGTTAGCTCACAGATCAGTTTTATTAGTAATCAATCGAATTCCATTTCTTTTTGTTATATATAACCAAATCCACTCAGCTAAAACTTTGTAGCGGTTACGAAAACCTATCAAATATAAAATGTGAACGAATACCCATGCCAGCCATGCAATTAATCCCGATGCTTTTAGATTCCCAATCTGCATAATTGCTTTTGCTCTTCCTATTGTTGCCAAATTTCCTTTATCAAAATATTTGAACGGATTTCTTTTTTCTTTTGGAATTTGTTTAGCAATAATTTTTGCGATAAAATTTCCTTGCTGAATAGCAACAGGACAAACTCCCGGCAACTGTTTACCGTTTTTATCATAGCACAATGCTGCATCGCCGATAACAAATATTTCCGGATGATCTTTAACACTGCAATCTTTTTCTACAATAACTCTCCCATAGCGATCAAGTTCAGTATTAAGAGATTTCAGTATTGGTGAGATTGTATTACCGGCTGCCCAAATTACATTTTGAGTTTCAATAAATTCATTTTCGAGTTTAACACCTGAAAAATTTATTTCAGTTACTTTTGAGTTTAATTTTACAATTACACCAAGCTCTTCTAGAAGTATTTTACCTTTTCCGTTCAGAGGTTCATCGTAAATCCCTAAAATTTTATTTGATGCTTCCACAAGAATTATTTTTGTTTTTGCCGGATCAATTTTTCTGAAATCCTTCATCATAGTATTTCTTGCTATCTCAGCAATTGCCCCGGCTAATTCAACTCCTGTTGGTCCACCGCCTACTATCACAAAAGTTAAATGCTTTTGAACTTCTATCGGGTCATTCGATCTCTCGGCTTTTTCAAACGACAATAGCATTTTTTCGCGCAGCGTAAGTGCATCACTCATAGTTTTCAAACCCGGTGCAAATTTTTCCCATTCATCTTTACCGAAATAAGAATGACGAGAACCGATTGCTGCAATTAAATAATCATAATCGAACTCGTCATCGTGCAAAAATATTTTTCGCCTCTGTGTATCTATATTAATTACTTCTCCCATTATCACTCTAACATTTTCTTGCTTGCGGAGTATTGCGCGGATAGGCGCAGCAATATCAGCAGGTGAAAGTGCCGCAGAAGCAACTTGGTAAAGCAATGGCTGAAAGAGATGATGATTGGTTTTATCTATCAGAGTTATTTCTACATCGGCATTTTTAAGTTCTTTGGCAGCGGTCAATCCGCCAAATCCCCCGCCGATTATTACAACTTTCTTTTTCATTTTTTTGTTATTCTGAAATCCCCGATCTATCGGTATGAAGAATCTCTAACTAAATTTAAGAATAAAACAATCGTTAAAATAGAATAGTTCGAAGAATGATTGTAATATAAAGAAAGGTCACATAAGATTTTATTCTTAAATGACCTTGGAAAGTGGCCTATTAATTTGATTTTTTTGTAGAGACGGGATAGCCTGCACAGAGTTTGCGAGGTGTACCGTCTCTTTTTTTGATACTTTATTAATAAAATCATTTTTTTATTATTTCATCAAAACAAATTTTTTCGTTTGGGAAAATTCTTTCGTTGTAATTCTGTAAAAGTAAACACCGCTTGGTAAATTTTTCCCATCAAATATTGCTTCATAACTGCCGGACTGCATTTCTTTATCAACAAGCTTTTCTAATTCTCTTCCCAGAATATCATAAACAATGAGTTTAACGTGAGTCTGTTTTGGAATGTCATATCTAATTTTTGTAGTTGGGTTGAAAGGATTAGGGTAATTTTGAGATAGAGAATATCTCGTTGGGACATTTGAATTATTCTCAATACTGGTTGGAATATTAAAGAAATCATTATAAGCTTGTTGCGCATCTAAATCATATTGCTTAAGCAAAATGATAGCACTAAATCTATCGACCCCGGTAGTAGCTCCGGCACACATCTCACTTACAATAACTTCCTGGGTATCACCATAAGCCATTGTGAATGGACCGGAAGCCATACCGCCACGTCTGTCTCCTGGCGGGCGCAACTGGCCGTCAATCCAACCTGAACCGGTTACCGGGTCGCCGGCAAGCGGGTACATTGTTACTTTGCCTGTATTTGGATCGGTAAACGGTTGACCGGTAATTGATACTCTGCTACGGAATAAATTATACCATTCCAATGTACCGGTATTATAATTTGCACCTACCGGATCGGCATAAACTGCATCACTACTAATACAGAAATAAAATCCGGTCATTGGCAAATTTTTAAATCCATTTACATATTTTCCTTTAAAGATTGCTCTGTCTGTTACAGCACCAGGTACTTTTGGACCCTGTAAGAAGTCAAAGCCGGTAGCTGGTGGAGGAAGCGGATTATAAACAGAATCCACAGCTTTACCGTTGTAGAAATACATCATGCTCAATGTGGAATCGCAGCCAACGTAGTCATCGGATGCATCGCCAATATCAACGTCTGACCACATACTAACATACATTTCCGTAAATGGTTTTTGGCTTGCGTTTTTATTGATGATAGTATACTTTCTAAAGAACATATTACCAAGTGCGCCGGTTTGATTGTATGCCCAAATAGTAACTTGTTCTTCTATGCCTAATGGTATAGAACCAGACATACTGCTAACTGCAGTAGGATTTAAATCATTACAAACAAACCAAATTGTTTGATCGGCGCCGGGAACTCCCGGTATGTCAACATTAGGATTATATTTACCATCACCATTTACATCTTTGTATGGTGCACCTTGATTGAAAGGATCATTAGGGTCTGCAGGATTTGTTCTTGCTGCCGGCCAATTTTGCCAATCCAAAGCATACTGAGCTTTAATTTGCGGTGTGGTTCCTTCGCCATTATTTATTTCGGAACTAAAATCTGCATTAGGATCTTTGTAATCTCTTCTTACTCTATAAATACGAACATCTGTAGCATTAGGATTTGCTGCAGTTCCATTTGGTAAAATTCTTCCCGGAACAGTTCCTGACCAGTATGTAGAACCGCCAACTTCAAATTGATTGTCTAATCTAGCACCCCAAAGAAAGCCGGATTGGAAAGCAGCTGTTTTACCGCTTCCTTTAGGATATACTAAACCGGCATTATTCTGCTGGTTGATATCCGATGAACCGGTGTTTTGGAACCAGGAAGAAATATTATTGATATTAATGTGAGTCAATGGAGGTACTCCAAGTGTACTACTTGGAGAAAACTTTTTGTTACCGTCTTTAGCGAATACTAATACACTGAGTAAAAAAGTAAATACGATTAATTTTTTCATTTTGTTTCTCCTTATCAAAATATTATTTCATTAAAATTATTTTAGAAGATTTTACAAATCCTTTTGTCTCTATTCTATAAAAATAAATCCGGCTTGGTGATTTTCTAACCTTAAAAATAATTTTATCATTACAGTGATATTTTTTCATACAAACAAGTTCATAATTTCAGTATTAATTTTATTCCACATATTTTCTCACAAAGTCTTTAAAAGTTTCAATGTTTATTTCTTCACCATTCAACGTTACACTGCTTACATAATTATCCGCATAACCCTTGGCAAAAATTGTATGAACATCTATTAAATTAATTATTATTATTTCTTCGAAGTGGTAGTCGGGTTTGCTTTGGAAGATGAATATCAGATAAATTTTTTTCTTTTTCTAAATGCACTTAAGAACTTTCCCCATGTTCTATACGTAACTTAAATAAAACCCCAACTATTCAAAAGCATTTTTTCTCTATATGAGGTTATCTCAAAAGCCATGGAATTGCCATTGCGAGGACGGGTGCTGAGCTTGTCGAAGAAGAACGGCGAAGCATTCCCGCCAAAAACAACGCAGGACAAGTTTTAGTTTTTGATTTGTAATTTAAATCGTTTCGTTACTCTCGCGATGACAACTGTGCTTTTTGGACAACTTAATTTATACGAATTAGAAATCTGGACTACTAGTTATTAATTACCTTCTACCCGAATACAAACCGCCCGACTTGGTAACTTTAATATCCTGAAGTTCAGACGCTTTCAGACGAATCTCAAAACGGAAACCACTGTATGTTCCAAGCGGATTCCAATTGAAATTCATTTCCCAGCAATGAAGATCTCTGTAAACAGTTATTTGCGGAGCTGAAACTTGTTTGGTTTCAAAATCGTAACTGCCGCGTACTGTAAATTTCCAATTCTTTGTTAAGCTAAATCCAAGATCGGCACTTAGGTTTGAAAATGACTGCGACTGATTGGGTGTTGGTTTAGAAAAATTATAATTGTAACTCAAACTTAAATTCCATGGAATAGTTAAGTCCGGTGATTGTTCCTCATCGTACAGACCGATGTAATCTTTTTTTGCAAATACGTTAAACCCTTCATCTTTTTGTTCTTTTTTCTGTTTGTTGGTTTCAACAGGTTTAAGTTTTTCACCGCTTAGCGAAGTTGATATGGAAAAATTAAAATTAGTTAAACGCAGTAATCCTTTTCCGTTTGATACTAAATATTGATTCATTCTTTGGTAGGTGTCATTACCGCTTACATCCTTTCCTACAACTCTGTAATCATAAAATGTATAAGAAGATGAACCGGAGAAACTTAATAGATCACCGATCTGTGTTCTGTAACTTAAATTCAGGTCGGAAAGCTTCATGCTATCGGCAGCAAAGTTATAACCGATACTTGCATTCAAGTTTAGCAGTTGAATTTTCTTTTGTTCTTTTACTGTATCGGTAGCGCTCTTCGCCATTTTCATTTCAAAAATATTGCCTAAAGAAAAACTTAAACTTTGTGATTGACCTGATGACACACCGCCAAAAACTTCTCCGCTGTATTTATCATAACGTACAACTTCACCGTTAGATTTTGTATATGAATCATAATAGCCCCAAGCATCCTTAGCAAAATCCGGTTGGTAATTGTATGAAATGGACGGAAGAATCGTTTGTCGGAAAGATTCAATTCCCAAAATATTAGGATTGAAAACTCCGTACAATTTTGTTGATGCGGAAACATTCATATTAAAAGTACGGACAAAATTTAAAACATTAATTGTTGATTCTATTGTTGTATCTCTTGAGGTTTTTACTCCGGTCAAAGGATCGATCGTTTCAATAACTTTATTTTCCTTTTCCATGCGTTTATTATACCATTTTTCGGTGTAATTAAAACTTGGTGAGACATTGAAGTAGCCAAGCTTTGGAGATGCACTAACTGAAATGTTATGTTGAAATCCCGCACGAACATCTAAATTACCTTCAGTCGTTCTTCTATTATTTGTGAACTGACCTGAATAGCTATAACCGATTAGTTCATACCACTTCTGATCATTTAATGATTCAACATTTTCACGCTTGAACGGATAAGTCATTGACTTGCTGAAATTGGTATTGGGAAGCGACTCATTGATATTTCCACTGGTAAGATTTTGTGTTCTACTATAATTGATTGATAAACTTGCGCCGGATTCATCCCATATCTTACTAAACGTTGCATTGGAAGTAATATCTTGTGAAAGAATGTCGTTGTAGTTTATACTGTTATTTTTTAAAAAGTCGGATGATAAGAATTGCAGATTTACATCGAGCCGGGTTGATGGATTGATCTGCTGATTATGAAACCATGAAAGATTCCAATCGGTTCTTTCTTCTCTACCCGGATCGTTTGTTTCTCCTAAATTAATTTTGGAATAACCGGCATTCACTGTTCCGGAAAAATTATAACGTTCCATATAACGAAATCTCGATCGGGCGCCCCATCCGCCTTTCGAATAATAATCTCCTGTGAGAGCCAAATCCATATAATCATTCATTGATAAGAAGTAACCGAAATTTCTGAAATATTGCCCACGGTTGTTTTCTTGTCCGTAAGCGGGAATAATTATTCCCGATCGTCTTCCGGTTTCATTCGGGAAGACAGCAAAAGGTAAAGGAATTGGAAACGGAACGCCGCCGATATACATAAATATCCATCGTGCAACAATCTTATCTTTTTGGATTACCTTCATTTCGCTTGCTGCAAAATAAGTATGCGGTGTATCGGAATCGCAAGTAGTAAATGTTCCGTTCTTAATAAAGTATGTGTCCTTATCAACTTTATTTACTCCTTCTCCGGCGTAAGTTTGTCCTTTATCCTTATTCTTTGCAAGAGAGATATACCCGCGCTGATTCTTAAAATTATATTTAATTCTTTCGCCTTCATAAGTTTCAGCGCCTTCGGTTAATCTCGGTGTCTGTTTCAATTTTACTTTTGCTGTGTCGGATGTGTCAATAGCGCCGAATGCTTCAAGTTCATTTGTGTTGTAATCAACAAAGATTTTTGCACTCTTTAGATTGGTAGTTTTGTATTTCAGTTCTCCCGATCCGTACAAAAACATTTTTTTCTTTTTTACATCGAAGATCAGTGAATCGGAAGCGTTTGCAAAAACAATTGCATCTACATCATATTTCTTTTTTGATTTTGTGGAATCGGAATGCGAAAGTGAATCAACTGCATTTTTTTCCAATGATGTTGAATCTTTCTGCTGTGCAAAGAGAGATGAACAGAACAAAATTATTAATATGGATATTAAATACTTCATCGTTCCCGATATTTCTTCTAAACTTCACTGGAAAAATTAAGGTTTATAAAACACAAGAGCCGATGCACCTTTGATACCGGCGTTGTTCTTCAGCTTAGCCGGTTTTACAACTATCTGTTCCTTCGATGGCTTTATCACTCTCTCTTTTATGGAGTATGTGATTGTATCAAATAATAATTTGCCAAACCCGGCTACACCTCCGCCGATTACGATAGTTGATATATCAAGAACATTTACAATTGATGCTAAAACATATCCAAGTTTTAAACCGCAATCCACAATAATTGATCTGGCAAAATCGTCCCCGTCTTCCGCCGCTTGATGGATTAACTGAGGTGTAAGAAGATTTAGATCATTATTGGTAAGTCTAATAAGCAAAGAATCTTTTCTGCTTTGCAATTGTTTTTTTACACGATCAATTAAATAATTATTTCCGATGTATGATTCGATACAACCGAAAGATCCGCATTTACATTGAGGTCCCTTATAATCAATTGTAACATGTCCAATCTCACCGGCTCCGCCGGTTTCCCCTCGATAAATTTTTTTATTTATGATAATTCCACCGCCGACACCGGTACCGAGAGTAATCATTATAAAATTTTCAAATTTTTCCCCGGCTCCGTAAATCATTTCTCCTATAGCCGCAGCGTTTGCATCGTTCTCAACGTAAATATCGCAATCAAATTTTTCTTTTATTGCATTGCCCAAATGTACTTTACCCCAATTAGGAAAGTTGGGCGGATTTTCAACAGTCCCCTTTTTTAATTTTACTGCACCCGGTGCACCAATTCCAATTCCAAGTATTTTATCATTTTTTTTATTTGTGATTAGTCTAATTCCTTTTACGATCTGCTCGATCACTGCTTTGGGACCATTAGAAGCGCAGCTATCAAGTGAAACTTTCTTAAAAATCTTTCCTTTCGAATCCACCAGGCCAATCTTGATTGATGTTCCACCAAGATCAACTCCAACAGCATATTTTTTTTTAAGCATTAATTTCCCTAATTGAATGATCTATCAACAATAGTAATTTCATCCGGGTATTCTAATTTACCAAACGGAGTACCCAAAACCGGTTTGGCAATCATCTTTAAGTTCGATGTTGAACCGTGAACTCCGCCAACTTGCAACAGCAGAAGAAGAATATCGTCCATACTTTTTTCCTTAAATAATTTTGCTACATCAAATTCAATTTTGATTGGGATAATAACCGATTCTCCTTTACCAGGAACGAAAACCGGTTCAGCGATATTTCCCTGAACAATTTCTTTTTCATTTAAGTATAATCTCCATGGGAATGATGCAATGTTTAGATCTGTTCTTGCAAAACCACCGTTGCCGTCATTTGGATTTTTCGCTTCAACATTCAATAAAAATGTCAACGGCAGATTTCCTCTAACAAGTCCGGCTGTAATTTTTAATAATTCAATCGAATTAAAATCTTTCAAGGATTTTTTGTCAGCGATTGTGATTCCGATAATTTTGTAATCGGTTGCGGAATAAATTTTAAATTTCAAACGTGAAATGTTTGAAATAGTTTGATATACACTGCAGCTTGAAAATATTGAGGACAATACCAAAAATAGAATTAACCGTTGAAACGGTTTTAATATCGCTGTGCTTTTTTTATTTAACATCGTTCAACTAACTGGGAAAATTTTTGCATTCTTAATGGACTCTTCAATTTTAGAAATGATCATCTCGGCAACTCTTAAAGCTTTTAATCCGTCTTTACCGCTTACAATCGGTGTTCCGCCTTTTACAATCGCATCAATGAATAGTTCTAATTCAAGTTTGAGTGCGTTCACTTCCTTAAATTTTGGTTGTTCATATGCAACGATCTTCCTTTTATCTCCAATGCCAATCTCGCCAAATGTTTTAAAAAGGCCTTTTGGTTTTTGATCCGGCGGTAATAATCTAAATACTTCTGAAACACCAGTAATGAAATCCAGAGAAATGTAAGCGTCGCGCTGAAACATTCTCATCTTTCTCATTTTCTTCTGAGAAATTCTGCTTGCAGTTACATTTGCAATTGCACCGTTCTCAAATTCTATACGGGCATTTGCAATATCAAGAGTATCGGAAACTACCGGTACACCGCTTGCACTTACACTTTTTACATCGCTCTTTATAAGACTGAGAATTATATCAATGTCGTGAATCATTAAATCCAGAACAACCGCAACATCAGTACCGCGTGGATTAAATTGAGCAAGACGATCAGTTTGCACAAACAATGGATCGAGATGATATTTCTCAAGAGATATTAGCGCGGGATTGAACCGTTCAATGTGTCCGACTTGCAAAATTAATTTTTTCTCTTCAGCAATTTTGATAAGTTCTTCCGCTTCCCAGATGTGTGCAGTTATCGGCTTTTCTACAAAAACATGTTTGTTTTTTTCGAACGCAAGTTTAACTAATTCATAATGGGCGCTTGTTGTTGCAACTATATCAACTGCATCAACTTCATTCAATAACTTATCCAAATCTTGAAATGCTTTTACTTTGAATTCACCGGCAACTTGTTTAGCACGTTCCAAATCTCTGTCATAAATTCCTATCAGTTCACAATTAGCAACTTCCTTAAAAAGTTTTGTATGGATTTTACCGAGATGGCCTGTTCCTATCACACCTACTTTAATTTTGCTCATAACGCTCCGCTCATAATCTTTTTGTAACCTATAATTTTATCATAACCGCCTTTCTCTTCAGATTTATAAAAGAGAAAGATTGAATAATCATTCTGTGTCTCCCAAAAATTTCCTTCAAGAATTTCCCATTCGATATTTTCAATTTTATTATTTATAAAATCACCCGTAACATATTGATAATCATAAATGCCGCGCTTTAGCCGCACCGGAAGATTCATTAAACCGTTATCGTCAAACATTTCGTAATCCGGAGAAACAGTCCAATCATTGAATGCACCGACCAAATAAATTGGTGACTTAATATTTTCCGGTGGACGTAATTTGAAAACAACGTTCATGTAATCTGCATTTTCATTTTTATAAGTTAAGAGTAGTGATCCGCCGTTGAAATCTCTTCTGCCTTTTGTAAAAAAGTTTGAAGTTTCAATGTCACCGAACTTTGCGTTGACAGTTGGGGAATTGTATTTCCCTATATCGCGTGTATCTATTTGGCGGTATTCATTTCCGGGTCTGATGTTCCGTGCAGTGAATGAAAATTTATTGGATGCGTTCCATTCATAAAATCTATCTATTGTATATGAATTACGATCAATTATTATCGGATAATTAAATTTTCTGTTTGCAATTATTTCAACATGCATAACATTTGCCGGAAAAAGTGAATCAGGCAAAGTAAAACCAGCGCTGATTGCGAACGTCCTGCTTAATGCGGCAAGATCCGGTAGATCACCTTCACTGCCTTCTTTAGAAAGTTGTACGTTTAATTTTACTTCCGGTTTAACAACATAAAATTTTCCAGATCCGTAAATCAAATCTCTGTTTTGAGTATCAACTAAATAAAATCTCCACTTACCGGAAAAAGGGAAAATAACATTATTGTTCGGGAACGTTCCCGAATAATGAAATCTTGCACCTCGTACTGTTGAAGGTAAATGATCGAACAGTAAATTATGCTCGGTGTTATACATCGGATTGGTTAAGAAGGCGTTGTCGTACGGATTCCATTGAGAATCGCAAAACCTAAACTCTACATTAATATTTGGTATGAATTGCGATTGGACATCAAACTCGATTGTAATTCCTTTATGCGCAGGATCGGATAAATCAATAATAGGAAATTCTCTTTGATCTTCTGATGAATATACGCGAAGACTTTTTATCTCAATGTTTTGGGCAGATGATAATTGCTGAGAAAACAAAAAAATAAAAATGAGAAACAAAATTTTGGCTTTTAAGTAGTTCAGAATATTTCTACACATTTTATCGAGTTATAAGGAACAAATACTTTAAATGATTTCTCATCACGGTTTGAATCAAGCAAAAGTCCGTCATCAAAAGCTTGAGCTAAAGTGCCGGTCTTAAAGACGATTTCGTAAAATGTCGGATGTTCCCCTTTTTCTTTGCCGTAAACAACTCCGTAATTTTCCATCATTGTAATGTTCATTGATTTACCAACGAATTGATTCCAATCCAATTTCATATTTGTCTTCCTTTTAGTTGATTGGATTAATTTAGTTTTCAAATACAATCAAAAAGTAGTCAAAAACGAATTCTTTTACAATTGAGTAAAGTTGGACTTTCTAAGTTGGTAGGAAATAATTGGGAAGTAATATGATCAAGAACAAGATCACGATCAAGAATTATAACTCTTGTTCATGATCTTGCTCATGCTCTTGATCTTTTTAAGGTTTATTTCTGATCAACAACTACATCACCGCCGGTAGTTTCAAGTTTTAGCATTTCTCCGCCGCCGTTAAATTCGGCATCCATTTCACTTCGTGTTACGCGCATAGTCTTTACATTTTTAAAATTATTTGTAATCTCTCCGCCGGATGTTTCAAGATGTACTTTAGCTTTAAAATCTGAAGGTAATTTTACGCGAACACTTCCGCCTGATGTTTCTGCAGAAATACCTTTATTGATACCGTTATAATCTATAATGATATCGCCACCGGAAGTCTCTGCACTTATTTTTCCGTCTGCTGTATTAAGTTTGATATCTCCGCCGGATGTTTCTGCTTTTAAGTCACCATTCGTTCCTTTGCAAACAATATCGCCGCCTGATGTAGATAAAAACATTTCACCTTTATGAGTAGAGAGATTAATATCACCGCCGGAAGTTTCCACTTTTAATTTCCCGCTAGTATTATTCAGAGTGATGTCTCCGCCTGAAGTATCAAGCTTAAAAACTCCGGACACATTTTCAACATTAATATCTCCGCCGGAAGTTTCAATATGAGCATTCTGATTTTTAGGAACTTTAACTTCGATTCTTACACTAATGTTACTTCCGAACCAATTAAAGAAAGAACCTTTCTTTTTCGCAATTACTCTTACTGTATTATCATCCTGTTCAATACGGATCTCTAATTTTTCTTCTGCACGTCTGTTACCGAATATTTTTACATAGGTTTCCTGTTTATCCCAACTTTCAATTTTTACATCAGCGCCGCTTGCGTTTACATAAACATTATCCCAGTCTTTAGCAGAAAAAGATTTCTCCCGTAAAAGTTTTAATTCTTCTGCTGATGATAATGATGCGCCCAAAATCATTAATACAAACACCAACAAGAATCTTTTGAATAATAATTGTTCTATCGTTTGGTACATAATACCTCCAAGTTTTTAAGTTAACTGATTATTTAGACTCGCGTCCGGTCAAAATAGTTACATCAAAAAGATTTTTTTATATTTGTACCGAGTCATAGAGATAAAAGTGAATTATTTAGTGGTTTTCATTGGCGCAGGTCTTGGCGGAGTTTTTAGATATATATTATCATATTTTATCCAAAAGCAGTTTCCTCCTTATTTTCCTTATGGTACGCTCGCAGTTAATCTTCTTGGCAGTTTTATACTGGGTTTAATGATCTTTGGTTTAGATGAAAAAGACTTGATCAATCCTACATTAAAATTGTTTATCGGAATCGGGTTCTGCGGTGGCTTCACCACATTTTCTTCATTCTCTTTGGAAACATTTAATTTATTAAAGGATGCAGAATTTCTTTTTGCCGGTTTGAATATTTTTGCAAGTGTATTATTAACGGTTTTTGGTATTTATCTCGCTTATATTATTACGAGGTGATCAATGAAAATTGAAGGCGAAGCAAAATTATTAAGAATATTTATTGGTGAAGCTGATAAAATTTCTCACTCACCCGTTTATGAAAAAATTGTTACCGAAGCCAGAAAAAATAATCTTGCCGGTGCAACCGTCTATAAAGGAATTATGGGATATGGCGGTAACAGCAGAATTCACAGCGCAAAAATTTTAAGACTTTCGGAAGATTTGCCGCTTGTTGTTGAAATTGTTGATGAAGAAAAAAAGATCGAGGAATTTATTCCCATAGTTAATAAGATTTTTGAAGATGCAAATTGCGGCGGACTCATTACAATTGAGAGAGCTGAAATAATAAAATATACTTCTACTAAAAAATGACTCGTAAGAGTCATGCTGTTCGCCGCGGCGAATCTTTTCAACATCTAAAATCTCGAAACAAATTTGGGATAAAGAATTAAAATACTGTTCAACAAAAAAGATGATTTTATTAAAATAATATTTCTGTTGAAATTGAACTTTGAATAATTGAATTATTATTCTAAGTTTCAGAAGAATTAACGGATATTATTTATGGGCGGGCTTAAAATATTTCTTCCAGGTATCTCCTCACAATTTTTCTTACATAAAATCTATAACACAAACTGTCTGAGTGATAGGCGGATTTATAGCAGTATAATTAATAGTTAGCTTGTTAATAAACGTGAGGTTAAAATGAAAATGATTTTATCGCTTTTAGTTTTATTTTCTGCTTCCATTCTTTTGGGTCAGAATATTGAATTAGCAAAAAGTTATCACACTCATAAACTAATTCAGAAAGCAAAAGAAGAGTTTATTCTTGTATTACATACTTCCAAAACTCCTGATTCCAAAGCCGAGACATTATATTGGCTAGGAAATATTTCATTTGAAGAAAGTAGTTATTCTACTGCTTTTGAAGATTGGAAAAAACTAGTTTCGGATTACCCGACTTCAAAATACGCTATTGAGATTAAAGGAAGGTTAGAACAATTAAAAGATGTTATGCAACAAGTTTCAGAAGAAAATATTACATCTTCAATTGCTCGCTCATATTTGCGTAATAGTGATTTTTGGTCAAAAGCAGAGAGCAAAATTTTAATTGATGGATCCTGGCTACCAAGTGTGGAATTAGCTGTTGATTGGTATGATAGAGTCATAAAAGAATTTCCCGGAACGAATGCTGCTGAAGAAGCATACAAACAAAAACTATTTACTCTTTTTGGCTGGGAAAAAACTAGACAATCTGGGGAAGACTATGGCTTAAAAAAGGATTTCGAGAAATATATGCCACAGATATTACAAACTTTTCAAGAATATGAAACTAATTTTCCTGAATCATATATGTTGCAAGGATTTCGTTATCAAATAGCACAAGGATATTGGCAAGAAAAAGATTGGAATAAAACAAAAGAATGGTTGCAGAAAGTAATCGATTCCTCTAAAGGATTAACAACGTTTTATTCAGAAACGGCAAAAGCGAGATTGAAGAAAGTCGAATATTAGACAAGCTAACAAGCGCCTCAACAGTGTCCGCGTCTTCGACTCTGTCTAAGTTGAGTCGCATTAGGGTTTGGCTTTTCAGAATTAGTTTCTTGTGCAAAGTTGATTTGTAATACAAAACTGATTTTAAAAATAAAGTTGCGTTGACAAAATTTAGCCGTTTGTTCTGGGCGGCGTGTTAGGCGCAACGTCGTTATATTGCAGAAAAATGGAAACACTTGATCAATATATCAAAGAGACAGAAAGCGCTGTCAAAAGAATTTATGATGCATACTATTCATATTATGAATTAATGAAAGAACCCAAGAGACCATTCTTTTTTTATTGTGGTGATACTAATACAGAGGAATTTCGGAATGCTCGAGATAAATGGGAAGAAGAAAATAAAGACATTTTAGAAGAGCGGATTAGAAGAGATAATGAATTTGCTTTTGCAACATTTGCACGTTCAACATTGTGTGGTGCGATTCTTCAGTTTGGTTATACGGCAATAAAATTGTTCTCTAATAATACTTTAGTTCCAGAAGATTTTGAAAATATTATAGTAAAAAATTCTATTGCTGCTAAATTTTGTATTGGTAGAATGATTGATGATATGCCTGCTGGTTTGATTGTCTTCGCGGGTAGAAATCAAGCAATGCATTTTGAAGATGAAAAGTTTAAAGAGCCAACGGCGACAGTTTTTAATCGGTTATGTAATTATTACAGTGATAGATTCAAGAAGTGGTATAAAAATTCATATTATGATTTAGAAAATATTTATAATGACCATTTTGCTGAAAACATTTTATACAAACTGGAATGGATGAATTATGACTTATATGAAAAAGAAATTAGAACAATGTTAAGTGCAATATAATCAGCGTCTCAGCCCAAGTGTGCTTCGGTGCTGCACTTAGTTTTCAGTCATAATTTTATTCACGTCTCATCTTTACAATCATCAAAAAAAACATTTTTAGATTAACACTAATTCCATATTTTTACCAACGACAAAAATTCTAATTATCCTTTATTGTTTCATAACAGGTGAATTAATGAGTAAAATACTTTTCAAGAAACAGCTCTCCAAAGATGTTTATATGATGCGTCTTGATGCACCGCTTATTGCGGAAGAAAGATCAGCCGGACAATTTATTATTCTTCAGCTCGATGACGATTACGGTGAAAGAATTCCGTTAACAATTGCTGATGCAGATACTAAGGAAGGTTCGATAACAATTATTTTTCAAGTCGTTGGTAAAAGTACACTTCAGCTTTCAGAAAAAAGTGTTGGCGATGTTATTCCTACTTTAGTCGGTCCTCTTGGTAAACCTACTCACATAGACAATTTTGGAACGGTAGTTTGTGTCGGAGGCGGAATTGGAGTTGCACCGCTTCACCCGATCGCACAAGCATTAAAGAAAGCCGGCAATCATGTAATTACAATAATCGGCGCCCGCACAAAAGATCTTATCATTCTTGAAGAAGAAATGAAAAATATTGCTGATGAATTTATTCTCTGCACCGATGACGGAAGTTACGGGCGTAAAGCATTGGTAACCGTACCGTTAAAAGAAATTTGCGAACGTTCTCCAAAACCAAATATGGTAATTGCAATCGGTCCGCCGATAATGATGAAGTTCTGTTCCGAAACTACAAGACCTTATGAAGTCTTCACACAAGTTTCGCTAAATACAATTATGGTTGACGGAACGGGAATGTGCGGCGGCTGCAGAGTGAATGTAGGCAAAGAAATAAAGTTCGTTTGTGTTGATGGTCCGGAATTCGACGGGCACAAAGTTGATTTCGATAATATGATGGCAAGATTAAATTCTTATAAAGAATTAGAACGTGAAGCGCACAGTTGTTTTCTCGAACAAGAAATTAAAGATAAGGAGGCGCTTAGATGAGTCATCATACTGCCGAACAATTATCCGAAGAAGCAAAAAAATTAATTGTTGAATACCTTGATAAAATAGATGATATGAAAGCGAAGGAACGGACAAAGATTCCTCCGCAAGAGATGCCCGCCCAAGATCCGGAAATCCGTTCTCACAATTTGGACGAAGTTACTCTCGGCTACACAATGGAACAGGCACGAATCGAAGCAATGAGATGTTTGCAGTGTGTCAAAAAAACTTGCGTTGATGATTGTCCGGTTAAAATAGATATACCAAGATTTATTAATCACGTTGCACATGAAGAATATGATCAAGCTGTTGGTGTTATAAAAGAAGCATCTCTCCTCCCTGCAATCTGCGGTAGAGTTTGTCCGCAAGAAACTCAATGCCAGGCAAATTGTACAGTCGGGAAAGCATTGAAGGATGTTGATAAATCAGTTGCTATCGGACGGCTTGAAAGATTTGTTGCCGATTGGGAACGTGCAACCGGAAAAATTGCAATCCCCGAAATAAAACCCGCAACCGGGAAAAAAGTTGCAGTTGTAGGAAGCGGTCCCGCCGGATTAGTTGTAGCGGCAGATTGCAGACGTGAAGGACATCATGTTACAATCTTTGAAGCGTTTCATAAACTCGGTGGAGTTCTTCGTTACGGAATTCCGGAATTCAGATTGCCGAATGATATAATAGATAAAGAGATTGATGTTTTAAAAGCAATGGGTGTGGAGATAAAAACAAATTTTGTTGTTGGAAGAACACGCAAACTTACAGACTTAATGAATAAAGACGGTTATCATGCAATCTTTGTAGGTACTGGTGCCGGATTACCGATGTTCATGGGAATTGAAGGTGAAAGTTTAGTTGGAGTTTTTTCAGCTAACGAATATTTAACTCGCGCAAATCTAATGCGTGCATTCGATAAAGGACATGCAGACACACCGATCTATGTATCTAAAAATGTTGCAGTGCTTGGTGGAGGAAATGTTGCCATGGATTCTGCACGCATGGCAAAACGTCTCGGTGCAGAAAATGTTTATGTCGTTTACAGAAGAACAGAAGTTGAAATGCCTGCGCGTAAAGAAGAAGTTGCTCATGCAAAGGAAGAAGGAATTGAATTTTATTTCTTACAAAATGCAAAAAGAATTTTGGGTAATGAAAAAGGTAGAGTGAATGGAATGGAATGTTTACGTTACGAACTTGGGGAACCGGATTCTTCTGGAAGACGCAGACCGGTTGTAATTCCCAACAGCGAATTTATTCTAAATGTTGACACCGTTATTGTAGCGATCGGGAACGGAAGTAATCCGTTAATTAGTCAGACTACACCCCAGCTTAATGTTAATAAATGGGGCAACATTATAGTTGATGAAACACAGAAGACATCTGTTAATAGAATTTTTGCGGGCGGTGATATTGTTTTAGGTGCTGCAACTGTAATTCTTGCAATGGGTGAAGGACGGCGTGCTGCTGCTGCAATAAATAAAATGCTTGCCGAAGAGATTGAAAAAGAAAAAGCGGCTGTTAATTAGCCGCTTTCCCCTTACTTAACTTTTCTTTGAATTGTTCCAATTTGTATTCTGATTTCTTTGATGCTCCAATTATTTCAGAATAATTTTTATAAGATTGACTAAATAAATTTTTGATAGTTTTCGAATCATAACTTTCATTTTTCATTATCAGCAAACCATAAAATGTAAATAACCAATTAAGCAGTTTTTCAAAATTTTCTTTACTGTAATACCAGATATTTTCAAATTGATTTACACCGAGATATATTCTAACAGCTTCGTTATCGAATAAGGAAAAGAGTTCATCTTTCTTCTCTTCATGACTGAATACTTCCATCATCTGATCAAAATTATTTATGAATATGTTCAGCAAATTTATCTCATTGACCTTGTCCAACTTTTGCAGAATCTTTTTGACAGATGAATCAAGAAGCATTTCATCAACATAATTTTGCCGATTTACTTTTCCTTCCAACGGGAACAACTCTTTCACATTCGAAATAATCAGCCACAGCATAAAGATGATCGAGTTATCATGAAAATTAGTATTGCGTGATATCTGAATTGCATGATGAATATTTTTAGATGCGGATTTTTTTTCTAACTTATATTGATCATCAATCAAAATATTTAATTTGCGGACAGCCACAATCGAATTCTCAAATTTTTCAATTATCGGTTTGAGATCAGAATCTAATCCGAAATGATCTTTAATTGTATTTAATAAATTGAAATATCTTTCATCAATAAAACTAATTCTGTCTTTTTTCGTTTTTTTAGTTTCTTCCAGAATACAAGTTTTCATAAATCCATTCAACGATTCATCATCAAACATTTTTTCAAACGCAATATGAATGGCTTCCATTTTCATTTCATCATAAGCACGCTGCATATTCGGCACGCCGTTACGACCAAGTCTCCATGCAAGTTTAGCCCAATCACCTTTTTCATCGTAAACTTCTCGCCAATCCAAATAGACTAAATATTTAAACGCCCCGAGTTCTGCTTTGAATCCATTTACAGCTATATCAATTCCGGTTCTAATAAATTCTAAATTTGAAATATGATCTCTGAAAATGTAAAAATGTTTTTCTGAAGGCTTGATCCACAAAGCTTCTGCAATGGTTCGGGATTCAATTCCTTTGCTGCCGTAATTGTTCATCAGTTTAGGTGAGGAACGGAAAATAGTGCCGGATGTATTTTCATATTTGTTGTTGTAGAATATTAGTGCTCTTTCTCCGTGTTCGGTATTCGTGTAAGCAAAAACATTTTCGTTTATACCGCCGTAACCATCAATAAAATCAAAGAGCCAAAAATTTGAAACTTGACTGAACAAATAACGTTTTTTCATCAATGGAAATATTTCATACTGATGACGGTCCATCAGCCATTGATTCGGAGTTTCATTGTAATATGCACGTTGATATTCCATTCCATATTTTTCAGTATAACCTTCAATCTGCCCGTGAGCAAACATCGGCAAACCGGGTAAAGTTATCATCATCATGCAAACACCAAAATATTTATCATCAGTTCCAAATTGTTTGATCGCAGTTTCTTCATCGGGATTGCTCATAAAATTTACGTAGCGTTTTAAAATTTCCGGTTCAAACTCAAGCGTGTTGGAAATTAGATCGCGATACTTTGCATTTTCTTCTTTCATCATCATGTGCATAAATGCGCTGTTGTAAACACGGTGCATTCCAAGTGTGCGTACAAAATATCCTTCCATCAACCAGAAAGCTTCTGCAAGTAAAAGTGTATCGGGCATTTCATTATTAATTCGGTCAACAACCTCCCGCCAAAATTCAACCGGAAATACTTTATCGAATTCTTCTCTTGTCATTGCATAATCAGATCGCGACGGAATGTCTCCTCCGCGTCCGGGTTCAGGATACCACAAACGCGAGAAATGTTTTTTCGCCAACGTCATTGCCGCATCGAATCGGATAATAGAAAACTTCCGTGCAACATCAAATATTTTTTGTATCACAGCTTCACGAACTTCTTGTCTAATCATATTGAGCTGAGCAGTATCATTCCACGGCATATTTGTTCCGTCATTACCGTGATAAATATATCGCACCTCTCTGCTGTTGTTATCAATACGCTGGAATACAACTGCGGCATCGCTCCTTCTCCAAAAACCATCTTCAATTCTGATCTGAACCGAATGATCATCAGAAAGATTATTCCCGGTAAAACTATAATTTGGAAATGGCGGATGATTTGATTGGATAAAATATTCCGGATGCTCAATCACCCACTTAGAAAAAATTCCTGTGTGATTAGGAACCATATCGCTTGCAAGACGGATTCCTCTTGCACGTGCGCGTTCGTTCAAATTGTTGTAGGAAAGTTCACCGCCGAGATCGTTTGCGATTTGATAATCATACAAAGAATATGCAGAAGAAACCGCATCAATATTTCCCATGATATGTTTTATTTTTTTTGATGCGCTGCTTCGTTCCCAAATTCCGATAAGCCAGAGTCCGTTAAAATTCCAACGTGCCAGTTGATCTAATTCTTCATCCGGAATTTGATCTAAAGTTTTGATGTGTCTTTGATATTTTTTTGAAAGCTGATCTAACCAAACGTAAATGTTTTTTGCTATCATTACTACGCGTGGCATCCAGTTTGAATCGGGAGTAAAATTTTCGAATTCTTCATAATCTTTATAACTATCGGCTGCGTATTTGTAACCGGATTTCCCGAGAGAAATAGAATCATCATACAACCCGCTTTTATATTGAGGAACAACTGTCGGCGCTCCGCCCGGTCCTCCAAATTCCAATTTGAAATCTTCTTTTATTAGGTCTTTACCTGTAAGAATTCTTTTAAGGAATTTTTCATCTAGTAAAACTCCATACTTCTCACGGATGAAATCGAGTTGTGCCTCGATGTTATCCGGACTATTAATAATCGGGGTTTTCAAAAAAGTAAAAACATCTTGATTATCGGGACCTAGTTTTTTTTCGTTTTGAAAGAATAGATCAAGTTCATCAACTGTTTTTTTATAGAGTTCTTTTTCTGAAAAATAATTTTGGTCGAATAGTTCAATTAATTTTTTGTTAGAGGGATTATAATTTGCGAAATAAAGTAGAATCAATTCTTCCAGAGTAACTTCTGCATTCGAGCGATCTGCAGAAAAAGAGTTCAGATAATCAAAAGTGCTTGATTTACCTTTATACACTTCCATCGGTGGGAAAGCAGAAACAAAATCGAAAAGAACTTTACGGATCTTTTCTTCTCCGAGTTTGCCGTTAAGATAATCGAGAGCTTTTTTAAAAACGCCGGGATTAATTTGTAGTTCATATAACCGGAATAAATAATGATAAATCTCATCCATCAATCCGGCGGCATTAACCTGACCGGCTGCAACGTGCTCTTTTATTTCTCTCTTAGAATTTATTTTCTGGACAAATATTCTAACCGCATAAAAATCTGCCAGGATAACATTCCCGTTTATCTCGAACAATCCATCTTCAAAATTGTATTTGCTGCGTGCTTCTTTCGAAATATGAAATTCATATTTAGGAAAAGATTTTTGAATGAATAAATTTTCGTTACCGAGAACGATTTTTGTTAGTGTCATTTTAGACTGAATTATTTCATTTTCATTCTTAATATAACTAATTGATTGTTATCATTAAACCGCGCTTGCACTACTGAATTAAACCCAGTAGGACTATACCAAATGATGTTCATCTTATCTAGTTAAAAAGCTAATAGCCAATAGCTAAAAGCTATTTTTGATTCTAACTCACTATTAAACTATTTTTAGCCACAAAATTAAAATCAAGCTATGTCCATTACACCTTTAATGGCGCAATATGCCAAGATAAAAGAAAATTATCCCGATACCATTTTGCTTTTCCGAATGGGAGATTTCTTTGAAACTTTTGAGGAGGATGCAAAAACTGCTTCCAAAGTTTTGGGCATTACTCTTACAAAACGTGCCAATGGCGCCGCTGGCGAGGTTCCGCTTGCCGGATTTCCGCATCATGCAATTGATACCTATTTACCAAAACTGGTACGTGCCGGTTACCGCGTTGCTGTCTGCGAGCAGATGGAAAATCCGAAGTTTGCTAAAGGGATTGTTAAGCGTGAAGTTATTGAAGTTGTTACCCCGGGAGTTGCAATATCTGATAAACTTCTCGATCATAAAAAAAATAATTATTTACTCTCGGTTTACATTGAAGATGAAATTGCCGGAATTGCATTCTGCGATATATCTACCGGTGAGTTTTCAACTTTTGAATTCAATAGAACTGAATTATCACAACAACTTGGTTCGATCAATCCTTCTGAGATATTAATTCCAAAAAAACTTAAGAATGAACTTGAACCGCTGATTCACAAAGCTGTTCCATCTGCACGAATAACAAAAATTGATGATTGGATTTTCAATTACGATTACTGTACTGAACTATTGATGAATCATTTCAACACAAAAACGTTGAAGGGATTTGGTATCGAGAATTTACGAATCGCGATTAGCTCCGCCGGTGCTGCTCTAAATTATTTGCGCGAAACTCAAAAAGCTAATCTTACACATTTAAATAAAATTTCGCGGCATAATCCTTCCGATTACATGATCTTAGATTATTCAACTAAAAAAAATTTAGAGATCATGTTCACAATGCAGGAAGGTGAACGTGAAGGATCATTGATTTCAATTCTTGATAAGACCTTAACTTCAATGGGCGCACGGATGCTCAAGAAATGGATCTCCGCTCCATTAACAAAATTAGAACCTATCATCAAACGCCAGGAATCAATAGAAGCACTTTTACAAAATAAAATTCTTAGAAAAAATTTACAGAATGAATTAAAAGAGATTGGCGATTTAGAAAGATTGATTTCTAAAATATGTACCGGAAGAGTTAACCCGCGTGAATTGTTAAATCTAAAAACGTCTCTCAAAAAAATTCCGCTGATCAAACAACTTTTAGACCAAACTTCAGTAGAAACACTCACAGCAATAAATCAACGACTTAACTCTCTTGATAAACTTGTAGAGAAAATTGAACTGGCAATTTCTGATGACCCGCCTCTTGCAATTTCTGATGGTGGTGTAATTCGCAATGGCTTTAGTCCTGAGCTGGATGAATTAAGAGGACTTTCTACAAATGCGAAAGATTGGATTGCAACTCTTCAAAAAACGGAACGAGAACGGACGAAAATCTCTTCACTTAAAGTTAGTTACAATAAAGTATTCGGTTATTACATTGAGATCAGCAATGCCAACAAAGATAAAGTTCCGGAGAACTACATCCGCAAACAAACTCTAGTTAATAACGAAAGATTTATTACTCCTGAACTAAAAGAGTACGAAGATAAAATTCTGAATGCAGAAGAAAACATTGCTAATCTGGAATATCAACTTTTCGATCAAGTTAGATTAGATGTGGCATCGGAGACAGAAGCAGTTCAAGAAAATGCTAAATTGATTGCGATGCTTGATTGTTACCAATCATTTTCGGAATGTGCCGACGAATATAAATATGTCCGTCCGCAGCTTGATGAATCCGATTCACTCGAAATAATAGACGGACGTCATCCGGTTGTTGAAAGAATTTTACCTCCGGGAGAAAAATTTACTCCAAACAGTTCTAAACTTTCTTCATCAGACGAGCAGATAATAATTCTTACCGGACCAAACATGGCGGGTAAATCAGTTTATCTCCGTCAAGTTGGACTGATAGTATTGATGGCGCAGATTGGTTCTTTTGTTTCCGCAACATCGGCAAAGATCGGTTTAGTAGATAGAATTTTCACACGTGTTGGCGCGAGCGATAACATCTCAGCAGGCGAATCAACTTTTCTTGTTGAGATGCAGGAAGCTGCAAATATTTTGAACAATGCTTCAAGTAAGAGTTTAATTTTGCTTGATGAAATCGGACGCGGGACAAGTACATTTGATGGAATATCAATCGCATGGGCAATAACAGAATATCTACATGAGAATCCGAATCTTACTGCAAAGACTTTATTCGCTACTCATTATCACGAGTTAAATGAAATGGCAACTTTATTCCCTCGTATCAAAAATTTCAAAGTTGAAGTCCGTGAGTACGGTGATAAAGTAATTTTCTTACACAAAGTTTCTTCCGGCGGTGCCGATCATAGTTATGGAATTCAAGTTGGACAAATGGCGGGCTTGCCTCTGTTTGTTACTAACCGTGCTAAAGAAATTCTTGCTAATTTAGAGAGTAAAGAATTAACTCCTTATGAAATGAAGAAAGCTAAACTTGCAAAGCTTAAAGGACAAGATGATTTTCAGATCAGTCTGTTTGAAATGAAGGACGAAGAATTAAGAAAACAAATTTCTGATATTTCGATAAACAGTTTAACTCCGCTTGAAGCATTGAATAAACTAAGTGAATTAAAGAAGAAGATTGATGAAAAGAAAGATTAAAATTTGTCATTCTGATCCCGACTTGTCGGGAGAAGAATCTCGATCTTTATTCGTGAGAAAGATTCTTCGTCGTTACACTCCTCAGAGTGACATAATCACATACTTAATAATGATTATTTTTTTATTCCTCATCAGTTGCGGAAAGAATTACACACCCGAACAGAAAACATATATTACAAAGATCGAAAAATACCGCACCGAGAAAAATGAAGAAATGAAAAACGATCCATCTTCACCATTTAACAAAAAAGGAAAAGTCGAATTCCACGATTTGAATTACTTTGATGTTGATCCTTCGTACGTTTTCAGAAGTATGCTTTATGAATATGAGCCGAAAGACACAGTTACAATTTACGGCACTAAAGGTGAGCCGAGGAAAGCAATACGCTATGGTTATGTTGTGATTACTTATCAAAACAAACAGTATAATATAAATGTCTATCAAGGAACGACAGCCGGTGGTGAAACTTATTATTCAATTTGGTTCACAGATAAAACCACGAACAATGAATCATACGGCGTTGGACGCTATATTGACTTTGAAAAAGTTGATGACCCAAACAATGAATATGAAATTGATTTTAACTTAGCATACAATCCATATTGTGCATATAGTCCAAATTACTCATGCGCAATTCCAACAAAAGAAGATCTCATCCCGATCGCAATTCGAGCGGGAGAGAAAAAATTTCATGAATAATTACGGAGTTTAACTTGGTTGTAATCTTAGAAAAAAACGCAACAGAATCTCAGATAGAAAATGTGATCAAACACCTTGAAGGATTTGGATTTCAGATTCACAAATCTATAGGAACTGAACGGACTATTCTCGGAGCTATTGGAGTAAAACCAAACTTCGACACTCGCAACATCAGCATACTTGACGGAGTAGATGAAGTTTACCGTGTTACAACTCCTTACAAACTTTCAAGCAGAAGTTTTCACGAAGCTAACACAGTTATAAAGGTTAAAGATGTTGAGTTAGGCGGGAATCAAATTGTAATGATTGCAGGTCCGTGTTCGATCGAAAATGAAGATCAAATTTTCCGTTTGGCAAAAGTTGTTGCAAAATCCGGTGCAAAGATTTTAAGAGGCGGCGCTTTCAAACCGCGCACTTCGCCTTATTCATTTCAAGGTCTTGGTGAAGAAGGATTAAAATTAATCCGCGGCGCTGCTGATGAAAATAATTTGTTAGTTGTTACAGAAGTAATGCAGATCGAACAGATAGAATTAATTGACAGATATACCGATATCTTTCAGCTTGGCGCACGCAACATGCAAAATTTTTCTTTGCTGAAAGAATTAGGTAAGACAACAAGACCTGTAATGGTTAAACGCGGCATTGCCGCAACAATTGAAGAGTGGCTGATGTCGGCGGAATATCTTTTAAATGGCGGGAACAAAAATATTTTCCTGTGCGAGCGCGGAATTAGAACGTTTGAGAATTATACACGCAATACATTTGATCTATCGGCAATTCCAGTCGTACATAAAAAAAGTCATTTGCCTATTATAGCCGATCCTTCACACGCTACAGGATTACGAGATCAGGTTCCACCAATGGCTCGCGCCGCCGTTGCAGCCGGAGCTGATGGAATTATGATCGAGATCCATGACGATCCCGAAAACGCTTTATCAGACGGCCCTCAAGCGCTTCTTCCCAACACTTATCTAAAATTAATGGATGAGTTACGATTGATCGCTCTAGCAATTGGAAGGAAACTATAATTGGAAATCCGAAAAATTTCAATAATAGGATTAGGATTGATCGGCGGTTCTATTGCGAAGGCAATTAAAAATTTTTCTTCAACTCATTTCATAAGCGGGTTTGACAATCCGGATATTCTCGATAAAGCTTTAGAACAAAAAGTTATTGATAAAAAACTTTCATCATTTGAAGAAAGTCTTGATGCAGATTTGATCTTTCTCTGTCTTCCTGTTGATGCATCAATAAATGTTTTTGAAAAACTCTCAGAAAAAATTAATCCAAATCAGATTTTGACCGATGTGTGCGGAGTGAAATCCATCTTCCAGGAAATTTGGGATAAGAAAGAACGGAAAGGGATTTACATCGGCGGACATCCGATGACCGGAAAAGAAAAAGGTGGATTTGAAAATTCTGATCCTCTTCTTTTTGAAAACTGTGTTTACATACTTAACGAATCTGCAAAAGAATTTTCGGTGATAGATTCATTCACAGAAATAATTCATCAGCTTGGTGCAAAAATCACTTTTCTAAATCCCAAAGTGCACGATATAATTGTTGCATCGGTCAGCCATCTTCCACAACTGTTATCCGTTTCGCTTATCAATTCGGCGGGATTAAAAGGAAGCAATATAAACTTTTTCGATTACGCTGCCGGCGGATTTAGAGATATGACCCGTATTGCTTCAAGCGAATTTAATGTTTGGGAACCCGTTCTACGTGAGAACAGAAAAAATATTATACAAGCGATTGATAATTTTATTTTTGATTTAGATCAAATGAAAAAATCAATCTCTAATGAAGATTATAAAAAGCTGACCGAAAAATTTGAAAATGCAAGAGTTAAACGCGATGAAATTCCGAAATCCAACAAAGGTTTCATCAACCAGATTTATGATGTTTTTGTTTTCGTAAAAGATGAACCGGGTGTAATAAGCAAAATTTCAACTGCACTATTTGAAAACAAGATCAACATTAAAGACATCGAGCTTCTGAAAATCCGTGAGGGTTCCGGCGGAACTTTTAGAATTGCTTTCGAAAGTGAAGTGGATGCTGAGAAAGCTAAAGAAATTATTGAGAAGATTGGGTTTTCAACTAAGATATAATTTTTTTTGCAATCGCATCAGCAACTTCAATACTATTTTAATAGAATCATTTTCTTAGCTTGATTAAATCCATCTGTAATAATTTGATAGATGTAAATTCCGCTTGGTAAATATTCCGCCTTAAATGATGACTCATAATAACCGGGCGGCTTTTCCGAATCTACAAGTTTTATTACTTCTCTTCCGATTACATCATATACAATAATTTTTACTTTAGATTGCTGCGGTATAGCAAATCTTATTGTAGTTGTCGGGTTAAATGGATTTGGATAATTTTGGTATAGTTGAAACTCGTCCGGAATTCCAAGCGAAAGTTCTTTAACATCCGTCACTGTTCCTTCAACAGAAATTAGTCTTGTTGCATTGTTGCTCTTTTCACTTCCATCCATTACAGAAAAAACAACTGTCTTAGTTGATTTCGTTGCATCAGTCCCTTTTATATTTTTATACTTTACAGATCTAAAAATATTTTGATAAGTTGCGAAGTCTCCTTGACCGGATAATGTTAAAGTACCGGTTGCCAAATTGTAAAGCGCATTAATATTTTGAGGTGCTTCAAACTGAAGTACATCTTCCCCAACTAGAAAACCTTCTTCAATTTTTACTTCCCCGCTTTGCAGAAATAAATCATCTGAGTCAGAAATAACGATGCTATCACTAACTGTTACCCGATCACTATTAAGTGAATAATTTATTTTACTTTTTTCTATATCTGACAATAATGGTGCGATGTTTCCGGAAGTAAATTTAATTCCCTTAAAAAGAGAGTTGCTATTATCATCACCATCGTTAAATGTAATGTTTATCGTTCTATTATTTTTGTTCGGGACTATTTTATTGTTCCTATAACTCACAGTGCGAAGCGCTGCTTGATAATTATTAACCGAACCGTGTCCATGCAAACTTAATATACCTTTACTTGAATTCCATTCTCCTGTAATTTGATTTTGATTATTAAAAACCAGTTCATCTTCACCTTCTCGATAATTTTCCGTAATAGAAATTATCGCGCTACCATTATTATCATCATCAACATCTTCAACAACAATTGTATTAGTTAAAGTATAGAGGCTTTGTTTTATTTTATATTCAATAGGATCAGATTCAATATTAGATATCACTGGAGGTGTATTGATTGATGTGATTGAAATTTCCCTTGTTGAAACATTGCTGTTGATATTTCCATCGTTGACTGTAAAATTTACTGTTCTAACATTTTTTTTCGGGTGGTTGCTTACGTTTTTATATTTCACATCACGTATTGCAGTTTGATAATTGGCAAGAGTTGCAGTCCCATTTAAAGTCATAGATCCATTTACACTATTCCATTCCCCAGTAATTCCATTTTGATTTGTAAAACTTAATATATCCTCACCGTTTTGATAATTTGTTGTTATCTGAATAACCGCGTTTTCAAGGTTCAAATTATCCAAATCATTAACTGTTATTGTAGCTGTAATCTGTTGAGGGAGTTCGCCTTCTGTAAAATCTAATGGTGATGCTTCGATTCCGCTCGTTATTGGCGCATAGTTTGGTAAAGTTGCCAATGAAATAGTATTTGAATTACTGCTTGTTCCAGTTGAATTGTTTGATCTGATTCTATAATAGAATGAAGTATTTTTGGCAACGGTTGTTATGGAAAAAGCTGTAACATTAGCAACATTCTTATTATTATAACCATCCAACATATTACTGAAACCGGGGTCGGTTGCAATATCAAGATAATATCTATTAGCACCTATCACATCATCCCAATTAGCAGTAAAACTCGTGCTTGTAATATTAATCGCTGCTTTAGCAGTTGGATTTTCTGGGATTGTGATCAACATAATTATATTTGAGTTATCAGAATTGCCCCAAGAATTATATGCTCGTACTCTATAATAGTAATCAGTTCCCGCAGCAATATTATTAACAACAAACGATGTAACATTATATACAACTTTATTCTGGTAGCCTGTTACATAATTAACAAATCCGGCATCGGTTGCAACATCAATAAAATATCCGGAAGCCCCACCTGATGGTGCATTCCAATTTGCTCTGAAACTACTTTGTTTTATTATTGTTGCATTAACTGCTACAGGTGCAACAGGAAGATTTTTTACAATAATAGTATTTGAATTTCCGCTCGTGTTGCTCAAATCATAGGATCTAACTCTATAATAATAACCGCTATTTGGAGTTAAACCGGAAATCGGGAATGTTGTAACGTTTCCAACATCTTTATTTTGATAACCGGCTACAAACGTACCAGCTCCAAAACTTATATCAGTTGAAACATCTAATCTATATCCTGTTATACTTATTACCGGATCCCAATTTATTGAAAAACTAGTTTGGGTAACTGCCGTTGCAGATGTTGCATTAGGTACACCTAAAACTGTTATCGTTCCCGAGTTATCACTAATTCCGCTTCCATTTGAAGATCTAACTCTATAATAATGAGTTATTTCTCCTGTAATATCAGTGACAGAAAATGTAGTAACGTTGCCAACATCTTTATTTTCGTAATTGGTTTCGAATGACCCGGCACCGAATGCTGCATCCGCAGAAACATCTAGATAATATTTAGTTGCATTAATTACTGTATTCCAATTTGAATTAAAACTAGATCCCCCAGATGAAGTTGCAGAGGTCGCAGTTGGTGCTGAAGGAGATGTTAAAACATTAATTGTGTTTGAATTTCCGCTTGTTCCACTTCCGTTATATGATCTTACTCTGTAATAATAATTAGTGTTGATGGATAAAATTGTTACTGAATATGTAGTAACGTTACTTACATCTTTATCCTGGTAACCTGCTACAAATGTACCGGCACCAAAACCCCCATCAGTCGAAACATCGAGATAATATTTAGTTACACCTGTTACTGGATTCCAATTTGCAGAAAAACTTGTTTCACCAACTGATGTGGCTGCAGTTGCGGTAGGTACATCCGATAAAGTAAGTGCAGTTATCGAAATGGAATTAGTGCTGGTTCCGCTTCCGTTATATGCTCTAACTCTATAATAATAATTTGTTCCTCCGGATAATCCTGAAACCACAGATGTTGTCCCTCCAACAACATCTTTATCTTGATAACCTGATACAAATGTCCCAGCACCAAATCCTATATCGGTAGATACATCTAACCGATATCCGTCAGCACCCGTAACAGGATTCCAATTTGCGTTAAAAGTTGTTTCTGCCAGCGATGTTGCCGCTGTAGCCGTTGGCGATGATGGTAAAGTCAGTAAAGTAATAGTTCCGGAATTTCCGCTTGCACCGCTTCCATTATATGCGCGTACTCTGTAATAATAATTTGTTCCCCCAGCTAAACTTGTTACTGAATAAGTAGTAACATTCGAAACATCTTTATTATTAAACCCGGCGACAAAACTTGTAAATCCAACATCAGTCGCAACATCAAGAGAATAACCTGTTGCACCCGTTGAAGCATCCCAGTTTGCACTAAAACTTGTAGCTGCTAAAGACGTTGCTGTAGTTGTTGTTGGCGTTCCTGGAAGTGTCAATACAGTTCTTGATCCTGAATTCCCGCTCGTGCCGCTTACATTGTATGATCTCAGACGGTAATAATATGTAGTTCCATTTGTTAAACCTGTCACCGAATAAGTTGTCAAATTCCCAACATCTCGATTTTCGAAATTTGTTACAAATGTACCTGCTCCAAAATTCCAATCGGTTGATACATCCAACCTGTAACCACCAGCACCTGCCACTGCATTCCAATTTGCCGAAAAACTTGTTTGTGCAATATTTGTTGCTGCATTAGTTGTTGGAACACCTGAAGGATCGACAGCTGTTGTTAAATTAATTGATGTGGAATTTCCGCTTGTACCAGTTCCATTATACGCTCTTACCCGATAATAATAAGTTGTACTTCCGCTGAGTCCTACAACCGAATATGTTGTTACATTACCTACATCGCTGTTATTATAAATTCCAACAAAGCTGATAAAATTTGAAAATGTTGATACATCCAATCTATATCCTGCAGCACCTGCAGATGAATTCCAATTTGCATTAAAACTAGTATTGATAATTGATGTTGCTGCTGTTGTTGTTGGTACTGCTGGTGCTGATAAAACATTTATTGTTCCAGAATTTCCGCTCGTTCCGCTTGCATTATTGGATCTTAATCTATAATAGTAATTAGTATTTGCTGCTAAGCCGGTTACTGAAGAAGTTGTAAAGTTGCCTACATCTTTATTATTGTACCCGGCAACAAAACTTGTGAATCCATTATCTGTCGCAACATCCAAATAGTACTTCGCTGCACCTGTTGATGAATTCCAGTTTGTGCTGAAACTGGATTCGTTGATTGATGATGCAGCAGTTGCTACAGGTGCTACTGGTTTTGTTAATGCAGTTATAGTATTTGAATTTCCACTTGTTCTTCCCCCGCTGTACGATCTTACTTGATAATAATAAGTTGAACCGCTATTTAACCCGGTTATAGAAAATGTTGTTGCACTACCCACATCTCTATTATTATATCCTCCTACAAAGCTTGAAAAACCAACATCAGTTGATACATCAATTTTATATCCATCCGCTCCGTTGCTTGAATTCCAATTTGCAGAAAAACCTGCTTCACCAAGTGAAGTGGCGACAGTTGCAACTGGAACTGCTGGTGCAATTAAAACTATCATTGTTCCGGAATTGTCACTGGTTCCACTGCCGTTATATGATCTAACACGGTAATAATAAGTGTTTCCCGCAGTCAATCCGGATACAGAACGAGTTGTAAAATTGCCAATATCAAAATCATTATATACACCGACAAAACTTGCAAAATTAGAAACAGTTGATACATCTAATTTGTATCCTGTTGCGCTCGTAGAAGCATTCCAGTTTGCGCTGAAACTCGCACTTTGTATATTAGTCGCAGAAAGCACATTTGGATCCGGTGGAAAAGTTAGAACAGTTTGATTATCCGAATTACTGCTTGTTCCGCTTGAGTTGAAAGCGCGTACACGATAATAATAAGTTGTTCCTCTTGTTAAACCTAAAACAGAAAAAGTAACGGCTGAGCTAACATCTAAATTTTGATACCCGCTGGCATATGTACCTCCAGTAAAATTGCTCGTTGTTGCGACATCCAAATAATACTTAATAGCACCAACCGAAGGATTCCAATTGGCAGTGAAACTTGTTTTTGCAACTGATGTCGCACTTGTAGATGTTGGTGCTGAAGGCAAAGTTAATGCTGTAAATGTTTCGGAATTATTGCTCACTCCACTTCCATTATACGCTCGGATCCTATAGTAGTAAGTTGTTCCACCTGATAAACCTGTTACAGAATAAGATGTAACATTTAGAACATCTTCATTATTAAATCCTACAACAAAACTTGTAAACCCAACATCAGTCGCAACATCAAGATAATAGCCTGTTGCACCGATAGAAGAATTCCAATTTGCGCTGAAGCTGTTATTTGTTAGGGCTGTTGCAAATGTTGTTGATGGTTTATGCGGAACTGTTAATGGCGTAATTGTTGAAGAACTTTCGCCAGTACCACTTCCGTTTTTTGCTCTTACTCTATAATAATAAGTAGTGCCTCCTGTTAATCCTGTAATTGAATATGTAATTACATTATTTACATATTTATTATTGAACCCAGTTACAAAAGTTGTAAAACCATTGTCGGTTGCTACATCAATGTAATAACCTGTTGCACTTGTTGTAGCATTCCAGTTTGCGTCAAAACTAATTTCAGAAACAGATGATGCTATAGTTGCTGTCGGTGCATCGGGCAATGTAATTACGTTTATAGTTCCAGAGGTTCCAAGTTCTCCCCCGCCATTATACGCTTTAACTCTATAATAATAATTAGTTCCTTTAGATAATCCGGTAACTGAAAACGTTATTACATTATTTACATCTTGATCATCATAACCGATTACAAAAGTACCTACACCAAAACCGGGATCGGTTGATACATCTAATCTGTAACCTGTAGCACCGCCATATGCATTCCAATTTGCATCGAAGCTTATACCTGTTATTGTTGTTGCCGCTGTAGCTATTACAGTACCGCCGGCAAGAGTTGTGGGATTGATACTCCCAGAGTTTACACTCGTACCACCTGTGTTGTAAGCTCTTATGTGGTAATAATACGGAGTGCTTCCTGTTAAACCTGTAACAACATAAGTAACAACATTGCCTACATCTCTATTGTTAAAACCGGCAACAAAATTTCCACCACCAAAATTTACATCTGTTGAAACATCAAGGTAATAACCGGTTGCACCTGTTGATGCTGACCAGTTTGCATCGAAGTTTGTTGCTGCAACTGCAGAAGCTGCTTGTTCTGCCGGAGCCAAAGGAATTGTTTTAACCAGGATCTTGTTTGAATTTCCACTTGTTCCACTTGCATTAAAGGCCCTGACACGATAGTAATATATATTTCCTGCTGTTAAATTTGTACTGACAGAATTTGTTACAACATTACCAACATCAACATTATTCCAAGCGGTAACAAAGGTTGAAAAATCGGAAACCGTTGATACATCAAGATAATATTTGGTAGCACCAGTAACAGAATTCCAATTTGCAGAAAAGCTTGTTGTTGCTATATTCGATGCCGGTGTCACTGCAGGTATAGAAACAAGATTTGCGAGAGTAGTTGGATTTTCATTCCCCGAATCATCGCTCGTTCCTCCTGTATTATATGCTCTTACTCTATAAAAATATCCGGTACTTGCCGATAGTCCTGTAACTGAATATGTTGTAACATCTCCAATATTTTTGCCGCTAAATCCGGCAACTAAACTTGAAAACCCTATGTCGGTTGCAACATCAAGATAATATCCAATTGCACCGACTGATGAATTCCAGTTTGCAGCAAAGCTATTATTTGTAATTGATGATGCTGCAAGTTCAACCGGCGCAGGTGGAATGGTCACTACTGTTATTGTGCTGGAATTCATACCTGTGCCGCTGGTGTTGTATGTACGCACGCGGTAGTAATAAGTATTTCCAGCTGTTAATCCTGGAACAGAATAAGTTGTAACATTGCTTACGTCTTTATTATTAAAACCTGCTACAAAACTTGTGAAAATATTATCGGTTGCAACATCAAGATAATAACCTGTAGCCCCAGTTGCCGAATTCCAATTAGCGGAAAAACTTGTTCCGGTTATCAATGTTGCCGGAGTAACAATTGGTGCTGGTGAAAGAGTTTTTACCGACCGTGTATTTGAATTTCCGCTTGTACCACCAACATTATATGCTCTAACCCGGTAATAATATGTAATCCCTCTAGACAATCCGGTTACTTCGAATGAAGTAACGTTTCCCACATCAATATTATTATAACCGGTTACAAAACTTCCAAATAAATTATCTGTAGAAACATCTAGCGTATAACCGCTTGCACCGGTAACAGAACTCCAATTTGAAGTGAATCTTGTTGGTTCGATTAACGTTGCTGCATTTGCTGTTGGCGCTGTTGATACAGTTGAGACTGTGATAACTCCTGAATTTCCACTTGTACCTCCGGTATTGTACGCACGAATCCTGTAATAATAGGTTGTACCTTCAACCAAATTTGTATTCACAGATGAAGTTGTAACTTTACCAACATCTTTATTTTGATAACCAGATACAAAAGAACCAAAACCTGCACTTGTTGATACATCTAAACGGTAACCGGTAGCACTCGCTGAAGAATTCCAGTTTGCATCGAAACTTGTAGTACTTATTGCAGTTGCTTCTGTTTCAATTGGCGCTTTGGGGATAGTTACCAAATTTATCGTACCAGAGTTTGTACTCGTTCCGCCAGCACTGTATGCACGAACGCGGTAATAATATGTACTACCTTCAACCAAATAAGTATTAACCGAAAAAGTTATAACATTACCAACATCTTTATTCTGGTAACCAGTTACAAAAGTACCTGCGCCGAAACCGACGTCTGTCGAAACATCTAAACGGTAACCTGTAGCTCCTGCCGAAGAATCCCAATTTGCATCGAAACTTGTTTGTGTAATTGAAGTGGCTGCTGTTGCTGTCGGAACAGCAGGTGCTGTTAGCTGCGTTATGTTTCCCGAATTTCCACTTGTTCCATTTCCGTTATAAGCTCTTACTCTATAATAATAAGTTGTATTTGCCAATAGACCTGTTACAGAACATGATGTACCAACAACATCTTTATCTAGGAAACCAACAACAAAATTTCCGATACCAAAATTTATATCTGTTGAAACATCAAGCCGGTATCCGGTTGCTGAAAGTGATGTATTCCAGTTTGCGTTAAAACTTGCTTCGGTAATACTAGTTGCTGCAACAGCAGTAGGATTTGGTGGAATAGTAACCAAATCAATTGTGTTTGAGTTACCGCTAGTTCCACTTATATTGTTAGCACGCACACGGTAATAATATATTGTTCCAGCCGTTAGATTTGTATTTACAGAAAATGTTGTTACTCCTCCAACATCTCTGTTTTCATAATTCGTTACAAATGTTCCAGCAGCAAAACCCGAATTAGTGGATACATCTAAATAATATTTTGCAGCTCCTGTGGATGCATCCCAGTTTGCAGAAAAACTTGTTTGTGTCCATGCCGTTGCCGCAATAGCAGTTGGATTTGGCGGAATTAATAAAACTGTTATCACTCCAGAATTGCCGCTCGTTCCACCGGCATTGTTTGCACGAACTCTGTAATAATATGTTGTTCCACCTGAAAGATTTGTATTTACTGAAAATGTTGATACGTTGCCGACATCTTTGTTTTCGTAATCAGTTACATAAGTTCCTGCACCAAAACCGACATCGGTTGATACATCCAAATAATATTTTGTTGCACCAGTTGATGCATTCCAGTTTGCATTGAAACTTGTTATTTGAATATTCGATGCGGCAGTAGTTGTTGGATTTGGCGGAATTGTAATTAAACTTATTGTATTTGAATTACTTCCTGTACCACTTGCACTATAAGCTTTTACACGGTAATAATATGTTGTTCCAGCAAGCAGACTTGTATTTACAGAATGAGTAATAACATTTCCAACATCAAGATTTTGAAAACCTGTTACAAAAGTTCCAGCGCCAAACCCAGCATCTGTTGCTACATCCAATCTATATCCAGTTGACCCGGCAGATGCATCCCAGTTTGCCGAAAAACTTGTTTGTGTTATTGTGGATGCTGAAGTTGCTGTTGAAGCTGCCGGTGCTGTTAAAACAGTTATAGTTCCCGAATTACTACTCACACCGCTTCCATTATAAGCTCTGATTCTATAATAATAAGTCGAATTCCCGGAAAGACCTGTAACCGAGTACGCTGTCACATTATCAACATCTTTGTTTTCAAATCCAGCAACAAAAGTTCCTGCGTTAAATCCTATTGTTGTTGAGACATCCAGCCGATAGCCTGTTGCACCAGTTATGCTATTCCAATTAGCATTAAAACTTAGATCGGTCATTCCTGTTGCTGCAGTCGCAACCGGATTTGGAGGAGCCATCATAACTGTAATTACATTTGAATAACCTGTTATGCCGTCTATGTCATATGCTCTTAGGCGATAGTAATAAGTTGATCCTGCAGACAAATTTGTACTTACAGAATAAGTAATAACGTTACCTACATCCAAATTTTGATAACCTGTTACAAACGTTCCGAAGTTTGGATCTGTAGATACATCTAATTTATATCCAGTGGCTCCAACTGAGGAATTCCAATTTGCATTAAAACTTGTTTGTGTTACAGATGTGGCTGCTGTTGCAACCGGGTCAAATGTAATAGATCTTGCGTTAAAAGTACCGGCATTTGTCAGCGTTCCGTCTCTATATCCGGCAGTAACAGCGCTTCCAGTACCTATGCTTATCGAGGTACCAGGATTAATAGTAATCGTACTTTGTGCATATGTCCATTGAACTGCAACAAAACAAATCAATAAAAAAAAATATTTCTTCATTCCCTTTCTAGCTAATCAGCAAATTTTTATTTAGAAATTAATGCAACATCTTCCTTTTCATTTTTCGCTTTTACAATTTTTAATTCTGCTTTCAGTTTTCTCAATTCCAAAAGTTCATCGCTTACCTTACTAACATTCGAAAGTTGTTCTTTCAACTTTTCATTTTCTGAAATAAGCTTTTCGTTTTGTTCAATAATTTTTTGCATTGTGGTTTTCATTTCGGAAGTTCTTTCTTCAAGCGCCTTAACTCCAGCCATATTTACACCGTCTATACATATGGAGTTTATTCCAAGACTATCCGTTCCGCTTAGCTGGAACGCAGAATAAAAATCCTGAGCCATCGGGCCTATATACTTTTCATTAACATCCGTCTTTTTATAATTCCATTTTGTAATTGGTATGTTTCTTATTTTTTTGAGGAGCCATTCACCATCTATTTTTTCAAAATTTTCTTTTTTATTACGATCACAATAATTCGACCAACCGCTTTGACCATGCCTCATATAAACACCCGAGGTTGAATCTGGGTAAGAACTCCATAAGCGGTAACCACCTATAAAACGCATTGTTAATTGATTGTCTGCAGCAGAGTATGCTGTTTGAAAATATGCATCGTCTCCAATAACCATAGAGCCGTCTCTACCATTTGTATTGGCACCGCTGCCAATTGCAATAGAATAAATTCCGGTAGCATATGCCTGTGTACCAATGGCAATTGCATGAGATGCGGTTGCCTGGCTATATGACCCAAGAGAAAGGGAATAATCTCCGGTTGCTTGATTATATGCCCCGATAGCAGTAGAAGCCACAGCTGAAGCACGCGGCTGATACCCCATAGCTATTGAATACAATGCCATCTTCGGATACGAGGTGCCGTCGTCATCCCAATAAGATGTTTCTGCCATGCCCACTCTAAACGCTCCTTTTCTTGGATACCAATGCATTCTTAAACCGGCACCAAGTGCTCGAATAGTTCCGGAATTTATTGTTCCTCTTACAAGCAGTCCGTCTGTTCCGCCAATTTCTAGCTGGGCTCGTGGGTCCGTTGCATTGGTTCCTATTCCGACTAAACCAGTGGATTGTTTAACAGTGAAATAGGTATTGGCACCATTTATAATAGAGAAAATTCCACCGGCTGCAAGAGTGTTAACAATATTTTGTGCAGATATTACTGCAGAAAAAAATATTAACAAGAAAAAAATAGATTTCTTCATAGGACTACTCCCTGAATTATTTTATACGAGATATAATTTGAAAAGATTTATTTATGATTGCACAAATTCAGTTATATGTAGAGATTTTTAAAAAGCCAACTCTTAGTAGTGTAAACAATTTATATAAAACAAGATCTACTGAATTCGTGAATATGTTGTGATGAAAGAAATGTATTTAAATTTTAAAAATTAACCCTAGTTACAAATATTTCATATTTAAATTGGTAAAAAGATTTTAAATATGCTAAGTGTTAAGTCACAATTCACTTTTCTAAAGGATAAAGAAAGATATCAAGTCTCAATTCGTTATTTTAAAATAAAACCAACAGCATCAGCGCAACGTTCTCCATCTATTGCAGCAGAAACGATGCCACCGGCATATCCAGCACCTTCGCCACACGGAAATAATCCTTCTACTTCAATGTGCATTAAAGATTTATTGTCACGTGGAATTCTGATTGGAGAACTGGTTCGTGTTTCGGCTGCAAGAATCTGCGCTTCTTCTGAGTAATATCCTTTCATCTTTTTGTCGAATATAAATAAACTCTTTCTAATTCCTTCAGCAATATTTTTCGGAAGAATTTCATGAAGAGGTGAACTAATTATTCCCGGTATATATGATGATTCTGGAAGTGTTTTAGAAATTTCTCCTTTTACAAAATCAGTTATACGTTGTGATGGCGCTCTCTGTTTTTTTCCTCCTGCTTCGAATGCAATTCTCTCAACTTCTTTTTGGAATTCGAGTCCGGCAAAAACTCCAAATGATTTATACTGTTCCCAATCTTTTTCATCAACCGAAACTACTAATCCGGAATTAGCAAACGGAGAATCTCTTCGGGAGACACTCATTCCGTTAAGAACAAGTTCTTCTGAAGAGGTTGATGCCGGAATTATTATTCCACCAGGACACATACAAAACGAATAAACTCCGCGGTCGTTCACTTGACAAGCTAAGTTGTAACTTGAAACCGGCAGATTTGAATTTCTTTCTTTTGAGTGATATTGAATTTCATCAATAAGTTTTTGCGGATGCTCAATTCGAACGCCCATTGCAAACGGTTTCGCTTCAAGTTTAATTTTATGCTTATCTAAGAGATAGTAAATATCACGCGCAGAATGTCCTGTAGCAAGTATAACCGAATCACCAAGGAATTCTTTTTCGGTGTTGACTACTAATCCTTTTAATTGCTTTCCATCAAGAATAAAATCTGTAACGCGGGAATCGAAATGAATTTCTCCGCCGCAATCAATAATTGTTTGGCGGATTGCTTGAACAACTTTTGGAAGAATATTCGAACCAATATGCGGATGTGCATCAATTAATATTTCTTTCTGTGAACCATGCTGAACAAAAATGTTGAGTATTCTATTTACATCGCCGCGTTTTGTCGAGCGAGTGTAAAGTTTTCCATCACTGTATGTTCCGGCACCGCCTTCACCAAAACAATAATTTGAATCCGGATTGACGTTGCCAAATTGCTGGATATCATGTAAATCTTTGCGGCGGGATTGAACATCTTTACCGCGTTCTAAAATTATTGGTTTAATTCCCAACTCAATTAATCTTAATGCAGCAAACATTCCGGCTGGACCCATCCCTACGATCAATATTTTTTTGTTTCCTTTTACCGGCTTAAAAATTATTGAGGAATAAATATCAACAGGCTCTTCATTCAAATACACAATTGCCTTTGCTCTGAAGATTGGATTCTTACTTCGCGCATCAACAGATCGTCGGATAATTTGAACGGCAGTAATTTCTTCAATGTTAAGTTTTAATTCTTTTGCAGCAAGATTTCTTTGATATGAATAATCATTGACATATTCGGGTGGAAGTACGAGCTCGATTTCTTTTTTCATAATGTCTCCTATTTTGGAGAAAATAATTTTAAGTTATGAGTGTTAAGTTATAAGGACACTCTCAATTTTTTATTCATAACTCATAACCAATAATTCATAATTGTTTTTTAATAGGTTGATTTGATAATTCCGCCATCCACAGCAATTGTTTGTCCCGTAATGTAACCCGCTTGCTCAGAAGCCAGATAAACGATCATTGATGCAACTTCGTTTGGATTTGCAGTTCTTTTCAATGGTACATCATTAGCCATCGAAGCTAAAATATTTTCCGTTGTTGTGTTTGCAAGTTTGGCTCTGGTTTCAGCAAGTTCGTGCAATCTTGAAGTAAGTGTATATCCTGGTGCAACATTATTAACAGTAATATTGTACTTGCCAATTTGATTACTTAATGTTTTTGCAAATGCCGTTACAGCACTTCTTAGTGAGTTTGATAAAACCAAATTATCTACCGGTTGTTTAACTGATAATGAAGTTATATTGATTATCCTTCCCCAATTTTTTGATTTCATACCGGGCAAAACAAAACGGGTAAAACGGATAGTGCTCATCAAAACTTGTTCAAAAGCATCTTCCCAATTTTCATCATAAAGGTCCTCAAAAAATCCGGGGATTGGACCGCCGCAATTATTTACCAGAATATCAATATCGCCTAAACTTTTTTGAACAACATGAACTGTGTCTTCAATATCTTGCGGATTATTTATATCGCAAACTTCCCATAACGGTTCAATATTATAAAGTGATTTTATTTCTTGAGATGTTTTCAAAAGATTTTCTTTATTGTGTGAACAAATTGCAACTCTACATCCCTCTTTAATAAATAATTCTGCAGCCGCTCTTCCTATTCCGCTGCTAGACGCAGTTACAAGAACTGTTTTGTCCTTTAGTTTTAGATCCATGCTAATCTCATGTTAATTACTTATCACAATTTAAGATTTTTTTGAAAAGGTATTTAAAAAATAAATGCCGGATTTAATCCGGCATAACAAATTAAAAAGTATTGCTCTAAGCCTAATTCACATTTACAGTTTGTTTCAATGAGAGCTGCTCAGTGACAATTACCTCCGTATCAAGTGCAATTACTAATTCTTCATTCGTCGGAATTCTAAGAACGTTAACTTTGGAATCAGAACTTGATATTGAACATTCTCCTTTTACATTTTGGTTAACCAATTCATCAAACTTAATTCCAAGAAATTCCATATTCATACAAACATCTTTGCGAACCATAACTGAATTTTCACCGATGCCGCCGGTAAAAACTAAAGCATCCAATCCGCCCATAGCAGCAGTATAAGCGCCTACATATTTTTTAATTCGATAAGTGAAAACATCGAACGCATATTTTGCTTTTTTATTTCCTTCAGCAACAGCTTCTTCGATTTCGCGCATATCACTGCTTTCACCGCTGATGCCTATCAAACCACTGTGTTTATTAAGCAGAGTATTAGCTTCCGAAAGTGATAGTCCTTCTTTAGCCATAATGTAAAGAATTATCGATGGATCAATATCACCGCTTCGAGTTCCCATTATCAAACCTTCAAGCGGAGTGAAACCCATTGTTGTATCTACAGATCTTCCGCCGTCAACAGCTGCCATTGAGCACCCGTTGCCAAGATGAGCTGTAATTATTTTTAAATTTTCGATCGGCTTGCCAAGTACTGCCGCTGCTCTTTCAGAAACATAACGGTGCGATGTTCCATGAAATCCATAACGGCGAATTTTATATTTTTTGTAAAGTTCATATGGGATTCCATATAAATAAGCACGCGGAGGCATTTTTACATGAAATGCTGTATCAAATACTCCGACTTGCGGTGTACTTGGTAAATGTTCTTTTGTTGCTTGAATACCTTTTATGTTTGGAGGATTATGAAGCGGTGCAAGTTCAATATTGTCTTTCAATGCTTTCATAACTTGATCTGTAATTAAAACAGAACCGGAAAATGTTTCTCCACCGTGAACAACTCTATGGCCGACTGCATCAATTTCTTTTTTATCTTTAATTACACCGTGATTTTTTGAAAGAAGAACGGCAACAACATATTCGATTGCGATTGTGTGATCAAGGATTTCTCCGACAATTTTTATTTTTTCTCTATCATGCGGTTGATGAGTTAGTATCGCGCTCGACATACCAATTCTTTCAACCATTCCTTGAGCAAGTGCAATTTTGCTTGTCGTATCTATAAACTGATATTTAATAGATGAACTACCGCAGTTAAGAACCAAAACTTTCATTTCTTCCTCAAAAATTTTAATTAATTATTTTTTCATCAGAATCATATTTAAAAAATCCTTCGCCGGTTTTCTTGCCAAGTTTTCTTTCACGGACAAGTTTACGAAGTATCGGGCAAGGACGATAACGCGGCTCACCAAGTGTTGACCATAATGTTTCCATCCATGCAAGGACTTCATCAAGTCCCATTGTGTCAGCCATTTCAAGAGGACCAACTTTGAAATTATAACCTAGTCTCATCGCAGTATCAATATCTTTTGCGGTTGCGAGACCTTCAAGAAGAATATGCATAGCTTCATTCAAAAGTGGAACGATTGCACGTGTCGTTACGAATCCAGGATATTCATAAACCGGAATGGCAGTTTTCCCAATACGTGAAGCAAATTTTTTAATTATCTCAACAGTTTTATCAGATGTTTCAAGAGCACGGACCAACTCAACAAGCGGAACTTTGGGTACAGGATTTAGAAAATGCATTCCAATGATTCTATCACGCCGGTTGGTTACTTCTGCTATCTTAGTTAAACTTAAAGTAGAAGTGTTGGAAATAAAAATAGTTTCCGGTTTTGCTATTAAATCTAATTCCTTAAATATTTTTCTCTTTAGATCATAATTCTCATCAACTGCTTCGATTATAATATCACATTCTGGAATTTCACTTAGCTCAGTTGTCCACTTAATTCTGCTTAGGACGGAATTCATTTCACTTTGTGTTAATGCCCAGCGAGCGATTTCCCGTTCCATTGTTGCTGTCAAATTTTCTTTTGCCCGTTCTAATTGTTCTTCTGATTTTTCGATCAATAAAACATCAACACCGGCATTGGCTATTGTCTGTGCAATTCCCTGTCCCATTACACCGCCGCCAATAATTGCAACATAGTCAATCCTTCCAAGATCTTCTTCTTTTTGAACACCGCCGAGTAAATCCTCTAATTTCAATTTTTCTTGAGCCATAAATCACCAATTAACTTTTTAATAACATTTGATATCTCACTTATAAAAATAACTAAAACTAAAATGAGAACCTTTTTCAAGGACAAATATTATACCATGAGTAATGACTTAAATGATGAGGTAATTTGATGATATGAAGAGATTTTTACTAGATATAAAAATCTCTACTTCAATTGTGAGAAATCAAAGAGTATTTTTAAATGATACCTCTTCTAAAACGAATTAACGCATAGAAGTTGATCAAAAAAGCGATTGATAAAAGAACTAGAACATTCGTTGCAATACCGGCAAAGCTAGAGTGTCTCCAAAGAACTTGAAGAAATCCTTCCATAGACCAAAATGTTAGAGTACCTTTAGAAATTACTTGCATCCAACCCGGTAAAAACGAAGTGGGAAACCATGAACCGCCGAGTGCTGACATCACTAAAATAAGTAAAGTAGAAATTCCGTTTGCTTGACTATAAGTTTTAGTGATCGAAGTTATTAGCATGCCGAACGAAACTGCCGCAGCTGCAGATGCAATAATTAAAATCAATAAGTTTCCGAAGTTTGCAAAAATTTCTACACCGAAAAACGCCCAAGCAAAAACAAACATCACTAAAAGTTGGATCGTCCCAAGAAGCATTGAGTAAATATATTTACTCCAAAGAATATCCGAGCGCGTTATTGGCATACAGAGAAGACGTTTTAATGTCCCTTCATTTTTTTCTTCGAAAATAGAAGTCGCCGCACCGGTTAATGAGAAGAGTAGAAACATCATTGCCCAACCGCCGACAGCACGTGTTAAACCGGGATTTGTAATTTTTTTACCAACTAATTGTTCGCTATCAAACTTTATTAGGTTGGACATGAAATTTGTTTCTGTGCTTGTATCAGTGGAACTAGAAAAAAGTGACGCTGAATCAACTTTGGTTAACCGATTATAAAATGAATCGGATGAAACACCAAAATATCTATGAACAATATTTCCAATACCTTTCATAAATTTTTTTGTACTGTCATTACCCATATAATTGGCAGCTTTTCTTTGCATGAGTATCGGCATCATTCGCGGGATTTGTGTAAAGATCGTTTGCTGCATATTCCCTTGAATTATGTTAGACTCAATTTCATTTTTAGGATCATAATAGAATTTAATCTTGATCGCCGAAGATGTATCGGTAAAAAAATCTTTCGGCATAATTACAGCGGCAGAAATTTTTCCCGTTCTCACCCATTCCTTTGCTGTCTTTTCGTCAAACTTTAAGGTGTCTTTTCCGTTTTCAGCTTTGTATCTTTTTACCGTCTGTAATGATTTTGATGAATCAAGTTTTGCTTCGAGTAATTTTGCGACAATCGAATTACTTTCATTTACGAGTATTAAATCTGCTTTCCCACGTACTCCGCCGCTGCCACCAAAAATATTTCCGAAAATTATAATTAAAATAATCGGGACAATAAAAGTGAGAATTACAGCACGTTTGTCATTCAAAAATCTGATTATATCTTTTATAACTAAATGGTAAATGTTTTTCAATCTCTCAAGCTCCTTCCCGTTAAGTTCAAGAAAACATCCTCTAGCGTAGCACGGCTGATCTGCACAAATTCATTCTGTATCCCAATTTCTTCAAGTTTACCAAATATTTTTGAATTTTGATTATAGCTTTCACTCGGTATTAATTCTAAATAAAAATCATGTTCGCTTACCTGTCCTATATCTTTTAGTAAAGTAAGTTTATTCTGAGTGAATGCTGTCTTCTGAATTTTTATTGTATCTTTTTGATTAAGAAGATTGATGAGATCAATCAATGTCCCTTGAGCAATAATATTTCCATTATCAATAATTGCAAGCCGCGAACATAAACGTTCCGCCTCTTCCATATAATGTGTCGTGTAGAGGATTGTCTTACCGGCTTTGTTCAAAATATTTAACATATCAAAGATTGCATTTCGAGATTGAGGATCTACGCCGACTGTTGGTTCATCACAGAGAAGGATTTCCGGATTGTGTAGCAAACTTGCTGCGAGATTTAACCGTCTTTTCATTCCACCGGAAAATTCCTTAACAGGATCTTTCTTTCTATCTTTTAACTGAACTAACTCCAGAACTTCTTCAATTTTATTTTCAAGTTGTTTAGCGCCGAAATCATAAAATTTCCCAAAGATTTTTAGATTTTGATGTGCGCTTAGTTCAAGATAAAGAGAGACTTCTTGCGGAACGTAACCAAATTTTTTACGAAGATTAATATTACTTGAAGAAATTATTTGATCATTAAATGAAATTTGTCCGCTATCTGCTTCGATATAACCGATAATAATATTCATCAAGGTTGATTTACCGGCTCCATTCGGTCCAAGCAAACCAAAAAATTCACCTCTATTTATTGTTAAGCTCACGTTCTGAAGAGCATTTACATTTTCGAAATTCTTAATTATATGGCTGATTCTAAGCATGTTATATTAACTATGATTATTTTTTGTTTTGCAAGATAACAGTCTGCACTAAGTTGTCAAATAAATATTTTATATGAATAGTTCAAAAGACGTATTACAGAAATTTTTTGATTACAATGATTTCCGCCCGGGACAGTTAGAGATTATTTCTTCAATATTAAATGAAGAAAATATTCTTGCAATTCTTCCGACAGGTGCAGGAAAATCTCTTTGCTATCAAATCCCGTCTTTAATGTCTAAATCTTTTGCAATTGTAGTTTCTCCGCTTATTGCGTTAATGAAAGACCAAGTTGATGCACTCAATGCGAGAGAAAATATTTCAGCATTCATTAACAGTTCATTAGTCTCCCGTGATAGCGATAAAGTTATATCCGGACTTTCATCAGGACAAATTAAAATATTATATGTCTCGCCGGAGAAACTTACCAATAGTAATTTTGCTGAGAGAATGAAGTCATTATCACCTTCCTATTTATTCGTTGATGAAGCACATTGCATAAGTGAATGGGGACATAATTTCCGGCCGAGTTATAGAAAAATAAAAGAGTTCATCAGTTTCACCGGAATTAAAAATATCTCTGCTTTTACTGCAACTGCGACAGAAGATGTACGCACGGATATTATAAAACAGCTTGGACTTAATAATCCGAAAATATTTGTACGTGGTTTCGAGAGAGATAATTTATGTCTGAATGTACTCCATACAACTCATAAAAAAGAAAAGTGCATTGATATTCTAAAAGGGAAAAATCAATCGGCAATTATTTATACTTCTACAAGAAAATCTACAGAAGAAGTTGCCGATTTTCTAAGACTGAATAAAATTGATGCAGTTTATTATCACGCGGGGTTAACTTCTGAATTACGGAGAATGATACAGGATGATTTTTTATCCGGACGCAAAAATACAATAGTATCAACAAATGCATTCGGAATGGGAATTGATAAAAGTGATGTTCGAACTATTATTCACTACAATCTTCCGGGTACAATTGAAAATTATTATCAAGAGATAGGCAGAGCCGGGCGAGATGGAAAAGAATCCGATATTTTTTTATTGTACGATGAGAAAGACAAACTAATTCAGCAATATTTTATTTCCAGTGGAAATCCATCGCGTTACCAGATTGAAAATGTTTATGATACACTTTACAATTGCGGTAATGTAGCATTGGGATCTATTCCGCAAAAAGATATTTCACTTGATGCAAATTTCTTTTCTCTTCTCGAAAAAAAGAGAATGAACCGCGGTTTGATTGATTCATCGCTTCGAGTTTTAGAGGAGTCCGGTTATCTCAAATTCAAATCCGATCTTGAGAATAAACATTTCGTTCAATTTCTTCTTGAACCGACGCGTTTGAATTTATTTCTAAAAAATTTCACCGATAATGAGGCAAAAGATTTAGTTCTATTTCTTGCTCGTGAATATGGCAGTACAATTTTCAATTCAAAGATTAAGATTAATATCCAAAAGCTTAGCGGCGTATTAGAGTCATCCGATCATGAAATTATTATTCAACTTGAAAAATTATCATCTGTTGGTATTCTTGCTTACGAAAAACCATTGCTGTTTCCGGCTGTGTCTTTACTCCAAAACCGAGCTTTAGCAAATGAAATTTCTCTTGATATGAATCGTGTTGAAAATATAGCACAGCATTCAAAAATGAAATTAGAAAGATTAATTGATTATGCCAATACAGAAAGCTGCCGTTTCAAATACATTCTTGAGTACTTCGGACAACAAGATGAAAATTATAAATGCAATAAATGCGATAAATGCCGTGGTTATGTTAAAGCAGGTAGAATAACTTTAGAATATTTGGAAGAAATAATTTTACAGACAATTCATGAAGCTAAACTTCCTATTAAAAAGAAAAATATTCTGGAGATTGTTACCGGAGAAACTGATCTCAGTTCGCTTAAAAAGTTTTCAACTTTTGGATCAGGTGTTCACTTCAAGAAGGATGAAATTGAAAAATCACTTGGTAATCTAGAAAGGTCTAATTTAATTATTGCTCAGAATAATGTACTGACATTATCTGAGAAAGGAATAGAACAATTTTCCGTGACGGAAGAATCAGATCTGCCAAATTCCTCAAACATAGAATATGAAAATGATCTTAAACTTTTTAATTTATTACGCCAAATAAGAAAAGAGGCGGCTGAAAAGTTTAATCAAAAACCGAATTTAATTTGTCCAGATGAAGTAATGAGAACTATCACTAAATTAAAGCCATCTTCCCCTTCAGAGTTATTAAATATTAACGGATTTAATAGTAGGATGTACAATAAGATTGGTGAAGATTTCTTAAATACCTTAAAAGAATTCAAGACCTCGGAAGATTTAAGTAATAGACTTAAGAATAAAAATCTGCCGGATAACATTAATCAAGTATTAGAACTCGTCCAGAAAAAATATTCTCTTCAAGATATTGCATCGTTAACAAAACTGCCTGAAGCAATCGTGTCTACTCAGATTGAAACTTTGATTGAGGCAATTCCCGATTTAGAGATTGATTCTCTATTCGAGAAGAATGAATTAAAATTAATTAACGAAAAGATAGATTCTGGTTTAACAGATTTGAAAGGATTACGAGAATCATTAAAAAATAAGATAAGTTTTGCTAAGCTTAGAATTGCGGCTGCTAAAAAGAGAGTTAGTTGATTGCATTACTTTTTTTCAGATCATTCAGATAATCGTTTGCTTTCTTAAAAAAACTTTCCCATTTAGTTTTATTGTAGGCATATCTTTCAAGCTCATTCTGAAAATCTTTTTCGACCATTTTGTATTTGGAGAAGACCATTTGTTTATGTGCCCGGAGTGAATCTGTGTTGGTTGCGTAAGTTTCCTCAACAACTACGTTTTCAACATAAACTTTGATTAACGTTTCTTCCGGAATTTTTTCTTTACTGCATCCAAAACAAAAAATAATTACCGAAAAAAATATTACTAAAATATTATTTCTTCTTACTGGCTTCAAATAAAATTTTCTTTTCACGGTCTGATAAATTTTGATATCCGCTTTTACTTATTTTATCTAGAATTGCATCAATTTCAGCGTCAGTTACAACATCTTCTTTTTTAGAATCATTGATGTCATAAAATTTTGCATCTTTAACATCTTTTGGTTGTGATTTAAATATATTACGGAATGAGGAACTTGAAAATCCATTACTTGATTTCTTGAATGTCCCAAATATATTTCCTGCACTTATACGACTTCTTCTATCGTAAAGTATAAAGAAGAAAGCTGTGATTGCACCGCCAATATGAGCGAGATGTGCGACAAGACTTTGATTACCAACAGACATAAACTCGATCACTACAAGAAATGCAATCAAATATTTTGCTTTAACTGGAATTAAGAAGTAGACATAAACATAACGGTCAGGAAAAAACATTGCGAAAGCAATCATTACACCAAATACTGCACCGGAAGCACCGATAGTTGGTGCCATCCCACCTTCGAATAATGGTGATAAGAAAAGCTGGATTAATCCTGCACCAATTCCGCATGCAAGATAAAAGATTAAGAATTTCTTAGAACCCATTATGTTTTCTATTTCCATCCCGAACATCCATAACATAAACATATTAAATAGAATATGAGTAAAATTTGCATGCATGAATTGATAAGTCAATAACTGCCAAACGTAAAAGTTGTTGTGGTCACCAAGAATAGGATTAAGAGCAAAATATTTTGTGAAAAGGTAATCATAGCTTACTGTGTAACCTTCGACTAAATAAGGGTAAACTATCATTTGCGCAATAAGTTGAATAAAAAAAACAATCCCATTTGCAAATAATATTTTTTTAAGTACCGGCGGGAAAAAACTAAATCCGCCCATTCCAGATGGTTTGTAATAATCTCTTGAATCTAATCCCATTTAATTTTCCGTTCTTTCTATTATGATATTAATATTTATTTAACAATTAGACAAATATAAAAGTTCGCAAAGAACTGAAGAACAGGATCAAGAGCACGATCAAGAAAAACTATCATTCTCTTGCTCTTAATCTTACCCTAAATTATTATCATCGTTCAAAGCTTCAACACCAGGTAAAACTTTCCCTTCTAAGAATTCTAAAGATGCACCGCCGCCTGTTGAAACATGAGAAACTTTATCATCCAATCCAGCTTTTTTTATAGCAGCAGCAGAATCGCCTCCGCCTATAATTGTTACGGCTCCTTTAGCAGTTGCTTCTGCTAAAGCTGCGGCAATCGTATTTGTCCCTTTTGCAAAATTATCAAACTCAAATACTCCCATCGGTCCATTCCAGATCACAGTTTTACTTTTAAGAATTATATCTTTGAATTCTTCAATTGTTTTTGGACCAATATCCAAACCCATTTTATCAGCCGGAATTTTATCCGCATCAACAATAGATGATGGTGATTCATTCTTAAATTCAGCTGCTACAACATTATCTTTTGGCAAAATAACTTTCGCTTTTGATGTTTTGAATTTCACTAACATCTCTTTTGCAAGTTCAACTTTTTCAGCTTCAAGTAAAGATGTTCCAATTTCATATCCCATTGCTTTGTAAAAAGTATATGCCATTCCCCCGCCGATTAAAAGATTATCAACTTTGGGCAAAAGATTTTCGATCACGTCAATCTTTCCGGATATTTTTGAACCGCCGAGAATTGCTGTAAATGGACGAACCGGATTAGAAATAGCTTCGCCAAGGTATTCGAGTTCTTTCTGCATCAAATATCCCGAAGCACATACTTTGATAAACTTTGTTACTCCTTCTGTTGATGCATGTGCTCTGTGTGCGCTTCCGAAAGCATCATTAACATAAACATCACCAAGCTCAGCCAATTGTTTTGCAAATGCGGGATCGTTTTTTTCTTCTTCAGCATGGAAACGTAAATTTTCTAATAGTAGAACATCACCATTAGCTAATGAGTTGACTATTGCTTTGACTTGATCACCTATACAATCCGGTGCAAACTTTACATCTTTATCTAACAATTGACCAAGACGTACAGCAACAGGTTTCAAACTGTATTTTGGATTTGGTCCGCCTTTTGGTCTTCCTAGATGACTCATCAAAATACATCGTCCTCCATCAGAAATTATTTTCTTAATTGTCGGCAGTGCGGATGTAATTCTAATATCATCTGTGATCTGAAGATTTTCATCAAGCGGAACATTAAAATCTACACGTACAAGTACGCGTTTACCTTTTAGATTAACTTTGTCAATACTTAATTTTTTCATTTTTATTTCTCCGGTTCAAAATCAAAAACTAAAAAAAAGACGCAGCCAAAACTTTGGTCTGCGTCTTGGCTAAGAATATTTTTTCTAATTACTTAATCATTTTTAACATAAGATCAACAACACGATTTGAATAACCCCATTCGTTATCATACCATGTTACAATTTTAAAAAATCTCTTTTCACCTTTCAGATTATTCTGCATAGTTGCAAGCGAATCATAAATAGATGATCTTTCATCGTGAATAAAATCTGACGACACAACTTCTTCATTGCAAAATCCTAAAATACCTTTTAAATAACTTTCGGAAGCTTTTCTCAACAATGAGTTAATTTCTTCGATTGATGTTTCCTTCTCCGAACGGAAAGTAAGGTCAACAACAGAAACATTTGCAGTTGGAACACGGAAAGACATTCCGGTTAGTTTTCCTTTAGTTTGAGGTAAGACTTCGCCAACTGCTTTTGCAGCGCCTGTAGAAGATGGAATAATATTGATTGCTGCAGCACGCCCGCCTCTCCAATCTTTTTTAGATGGTCCGTCAACTGTTTTCTGTGTTGCTGTGTATGAGTGAATGGTTGTCATCAAACCGCTTTCGATTCCTATTCCTTCCTTTAATAAAACATAAACAACCGGCGCTAAACAGTTTGTTGTACATGATGCATTAGAAACAATACTATGTTTTGCCGGATCGTATTCGTTATCATTAACGCCCATAACTAGAGTTTTTACATCACCTTTACCGGGAGCTGATATTAGAACTTTTTTAGCACCTGCATTTATATGCCCTTTTGCTTTTTCTGATTCTGTAAATAATCCAGTTGATTCAATTACCAATTCTACACCAAGTTCTTTCCATGGTAATTGAGAAGGATCTTTTTGTGCCATAACACATTTTATTTTATGGCCATTAACTACTAATATATCATCTGCTTCAACTGATGGTGAACTTTTTTCACTTCCAACTGTTCCTCTAAATTTTCCATGAACGGAATCATATTTTAATTGATATGCAAAATATTTTGCATCGGTGCTGACATCAACAACCGCTACAACATCAACTTCCTTTCCCAAATGACCTTTATCAGCCAAAACATTTATTACTTGTCTTCCAATCCTACCGAATCCGTTAATGCCTACTTTAACTGCCATTTTCTTTCTCCTTCCAACATATTTGAATGAATATCGGGCTCAAATATATACATTCAAAAAAGAAGATTCAATTTGATCGGTTTTAGAAATTATCTTTTCATTAATGATTGTTGATTTGATCTGAAAAAATTATCTTGTGTGTGTAAGTGCAAAAATTTATCTATAAAAGATAAAGCTAACCAGCTACAGAGGTGCTAAATGTCTTCATCAAAATTTTTATCATATGTACCAATTTTTTCTGATCTCCCGACAGAAACTCTAACAATGATCGAGAAGATTGGAACTATAAAGATGTATAAAAAGAATGATGTGGTTCTTATGGAAGAAGAAGCAGGTACCGCACTTTTCGTAATTGTAAAAGGAAAAGTAAAAGTTGCCCGCTCAAGCAACGACGGACGCGAAGTAATTTTGACTATCCTCTCCGAAAGTGACTTCTTTGGCGAAATGGCAATTCTCGATGGATTAACCCGATCCGCAACTGTTACATCAATTGAAGAATCAGAATTATTTTTGATCCAGCGGAATGATTTTTTAAATTTGCTCCGTGAATTCCCCGAGATTTCAATTTCATTACTACAAGAACTTACAAAACGTCTCCGTTCTGCAGATGCTAAAATTAAAGCACTCTCATTAAAAGATGCAGAAGGAAAAGTAGCAACTGTAATTTTGCAATTAGCCGATGATATCGGTAGAATAAAACACGGAAAAGTTGAGATTGAAAAACTTCCACTTCAGCAGGATTTAGCTAACATGGCCGGTACATCCCGGGAGACAATATCAAGAACGTTACATTCGTTTGCGAAAAAAGGATTGATAGAATTAGACGGTACTAAACTATCCATTCTTGATTACGAAAAATTTAAGGAAAAGTTTATCTAACATGCCCGCTAAGATTGATCTTCATACTCATACAAATCTTTCCGATGGTGCTCTTTCGCCAATTGAACTTGTTCAAAAAGCATATGAACGGGGTCTGGATATTATCAGTATTACCGACCACGATAGTGTTAACGGGATTAAAGAAGCTACTGCTTATGCAAAGGAATTAGGAATTGATGTTGTAACAGGATTAGAAATAAGTACAGATCTTGATGATAAAGAGATTCATCTTCTTGCATACTTTATTGATATTGATCATGAAGAATTACAAAAGTATCTCAGTTTTTTTCGTGATGAACGAATTCATCGGGCGAAAAGAATTGTTCAAAAATTAAGAAATCTTGGTTTATCAATTAAGCTTGATGATGTTTTAGACAGGGCAAAAAATTCTGCTGTCGGAAGACCCCACATCGCATACACTATGGTTGATCTTGGATTAATTCAGAATTATCAACAAGCATTTGATAAATATATTGGGGATTACGGACCTGCATACGAGCGAAAGATTCATGTTTCACCGCAGAGCGCCTTAAAACTTATTAACGACGCTGGCGGACTTTCATTCATTGCTCATCCAGGATATATGAAAGAAAATTTATTGTTAAGTTTAATTAAAGCCGGTGTGGATGGAATAGAATGTATACATCCAAGTCATAGTGAAAACCAGGTACAATTTTACCGCGGGATAGTAAATCAATATTGTCTTCTTGAATCCGGCGGTTCAGATTTTCATGGCGGGAAAAAAGCTGATGATGAAAACTTAGGTAAGTTCTTCATAGGGCACAATCAACTTGAAGCAATGAGAAAAATGCTTCATAAAAATAGTGCGTAATACGACTCATCAATGTGAATAAAAAAAAATTATTAAAGCTCAGTATCGTTAATGTTCTAATCATTTTATTACTCTTTCTGCTTTTAGAGATTACTGTACGTTTATTATTTCCGCAAATTCATTTATCAGGTTCAAGTTCAGCTTTATTTAAAGACAGCGTTTATTTTAATTCCGCAGGATTAGTTCCAAATTCAATTGGTACAAGTTACGGTGTAAAAAAAGAAGTTAATTCCAATGGTTTCTGGAAATACAATAATTCATCACCATCAATCGATAAAAAAAAGAAATGGCTCTTTCTTGGTGATTCGATTACAATGGGAATAGGTGTTGATAATGATTCTACTTTTCCTGGAATAATTAATTCGGAAATAGATAATGTTGAGATTCTAAATTCCGCTATGATTGGGTACTCGAGCTTAGATTATTTAAATATTGTGAAGAAACTAATTCAAAAAGATGGTAATGTAATTGGAGTACAAAAAATATTTATTTTCTGGTGCTTAAATGATATTTATGATTTTTACCCAACATCTAATTCACCCGACTATCGCGAAAAAGGTATTTTAGGAAAAGTTGTTAAATTTTTAAGCGCCAACCTTAAAACATGGCAACTTCTTAAAGAACTATTTTCTGATAGACAAAGAGATTATTTTTTATACGATTATCAATTCTATGAATATTCAAATCCATTATTTAATAAATCAATAGCGAATATTGAGAAATGTGCATCTATTGCTCGATTAAATAATATTGATATTAGTGTTATTATTCTTCCATACGAATATCAAATTAGGAATTTTAACAAGAAAGAACTGTTCCTTCCGCAACAATTGTTTCAAAAGAAGTTTGAATCAATTGGTATTAAAATTTATGATATCTTGAAAGATCTCAAACCTTATATGAATAATTCTAAATCTTTATACCTTTTTGGCGATGGAATTCACTTTTCTGAACAAGGACATAAATTAATCTCCAAAATTTTGCTAACTCGATTCTTGAATTAGAAGATATATTTTTGATATATTGCAAATGAAATCAAAATAACTTTCCTCCCTAAAAATTGGAGCTATCCAAGGAAAAATTTTACTCTTAGTTCATTCTGAAAATACTAAATTTGTTTTGCGTCTTTTATATCATTAACCTAAATCATAAGAGGAATTAATGCGAGCTATCAAAGTTTGCTTGATTATTATTTCATTTACCTATTCAATGAGTGCACAAACAATCGGTACATGGAAAATTTACTCCGACATGAAAAATGTATCGGCTGCAGCATTTTCATCATCAAATATATGGGCTGCTACAAGTGGAGGCGCTTTTAAATTCAATACTTCGGATAGTTCATACACTATAATGACTAAAGCGGATGGATTCAACAGCCAAGCACTAACTTCTGTCGCTGTTGATAATGAAAATAAAATTTGGTTCGGGTCGCAAGAGGGATATATAAATGTCTTTGATCCAAGTGATAATTCAATAAAAAGAATAATCGACATCTTTAATTCGGATAAGAACCAAAAACAGATCAATGATTTATTTATTAAGGGCGACACAGTTTTTGTTTCTATCGATTTCGGACTATTATTGATAAATGCTAAAACACTTTCGATATATGATTCATTTTTAAAACTCGGTAACTTTCCAGCCGAATCAAAAATATTAAGCTCTTATAAATCTAATCTTATTTATGCTTGTACCGAAAGCGGTGTTGCAGTTCAAAAAGTAGGGGCGCAAAATTTATCCGCACCTGAATCGTGGGATACATATCAATTTGGAATAAGTTTACCCGCACAATCAGTAAGTCGAATTTTAGAATTCAACGGTCAGATTTTATTAGGAACATCAAATGGAATTTATCGTTTTGTAAATAGAGCATGGCAAGTATACGCTCTTCAAGGTTCTACAATTAATGATATGATAGTTATCGGAAATATTCTCTATTTAACTTCCAACAATCAGTTAATCCAATTCACAAATAGTCAACCTTCGGTAGTTTACCAAAATAATGATGTTACATTTCACACAATTGCCGGATCTGTAAATCAAGGAATTTATATTTCAACAGACAGCGGATTGATCCAATTTAAAAACAATAAATCAAAAATCCGTTATCCCAATGGGCCGCAAAACAATTCATTTGTAAATCTCTCTGTAGATCCAATTGGAAATTTGTGGGTTGCAACCGGTAAAGATGTCGGTGGTGTGGGGTTTTTTAAATTTGATGGAAACCAATGGACCGTTTTTAATAAAGCTAATTATCCGCAAATACCATCAGATGCTTATTATAATGTTTATGCCGGTCCCGATTCAGCTGTTTATTTGTCAAATTGGGGAATGGGGGTTACAGTTTTTAAGAATAATAATTTTGAGTTTTATTCAAAAAATAATAGCTCTATTTCCGGTTTTGTAGATGATACAAACTTTGTTCCTATATCTGACATTAAAACTGACTCAAAAGGAAATATGTGGATACTTGTAAATTCAGCTGCAACAAGAAATCCATTAAGTGTTTATACAAAACAAAAACAGTGGTACAAATATTCATTTTCAAATCCATACATAGGTTCTGATGCTACAGAAAAAATGGTTATAGATCAATTTGATACTAAATGGTTTGTAACCATCAGCGGTAATAGCGGATTATATTACTTCAATGAGAATAAGACATTCACAAACTCTAGCGATGATACACAAGGTTACATAGATGGGTTACTCAGTAATCTTGTTTCATCTCTTGCTGTTGATCGTAAAGGTTATTTGTGGATCGGGACAAATGTCGGCGTAAATGTTATACTAGATCCTTCGAAACCAAAAGTTACGAGCAATTTAGGATTAGCGCTGAGGAATCAGACAGTTACTTGTATTGCGGTTGATCCGTTGGACAATAAATGGTTTGGTACTAAGCAAGGTGTTTTTGTTTTATCTTCAGACGGTATTCAAGTAATGAATCAATATAATTCTAAAAACAGTCCTTTACCTAATGACGATATCAAAAGTATTGCAATTGATGCGAAGAACGGAATCGTATATATCGGGACCGACAATGGTTTGGCAGCACTACAAACATCATCAATGCAACCGTTACAAAGTTTTGATCAGTTGCTGGTTTATCCAAATCCGTTTATTCCAGGCGATAATAATGTTACATCTCTAACAATTGACGGATTGATCAGAAACAGCAGTATTAAAATATTAAGTATCAGCGGTAACCTAATTAGAGAAATTAAAACACCCGGCGGCAAGATCGCTTTTTGGGATGGGAAAGATTTAAATGGCAATACTGTCCCTACCGGTATTTATATAATTGTTGCTTATGATGAAGAAGCTAATAATGTAAAAACTTCTAAAGTGGCAGTTATTAGGAAATAAATTCTCCAAGTTTCTTCTTGGATCTTGATGCTGGATAAAAATGATTGATATAAAAAATCTTTCCATTCAATTCACAGGTGAAAATCTTTTTGAGAATGTAAACCTCAAGATTGCAAAACATGATAAGATTGCACTTGTCGGATCTAACGGAACAGGTAAATCTACTTTCCTAAAACTTCTTAATGGTATCGAAATACCCGAATCCGGTTTAATCATAAAACAGAAAGGGATTACAATCGGTTATCTTCCTCAGGATCTAATTGCATTTAAGGGATTTACACTTTTTGAAGAAGTTAAATCTGCAATTCCAAATATCAAAGCTCTTGAAGAACGGGAAATAGAAATTATTGACGGCTTAAACCTACCCGGACTTTTAGATGATGATAGAGAAGAATTATTGGAAGAGCTCGGAGAGATTCATCATAAGAAAGATGAGATTGATTTTTATTCTACTGATTCAAGAATTGAAAAAGTTCTTGATGGACTCGGATTTAAAAAACAAGATTTTCCACGGAAGACGGATGAATTTTCCGGGGGTTGGCAAATGCGCATTCAGCTTGCTCAGATACTTCTCGCTGAAAATGATTTGATACTTCTTGATGAGCCGACAAATCACTTAGATATTGATACACTTACCTGGCTCGAAGATTTTCTGCAAGAATTTAAAGGCGCATTGATTCTTGTATCGCATGATAGACATTTTGTTAATTCAGTTACTAATAAAACTCTTGAGGTATTTGAAAAGAAGATCAATTTTTTCCCGGGTAATTACGGAGCTTATTTAAATTTTAAAGATGAACGGGAGATTCAATTACGTGCTCAGCAAAAGACTCAAGAAAAGAAGATTAAGGATGTAGAAAAATTCATCGAACGGTTTAGATATAAATCCACTAAAGCAAAACAAGTCCAGAGTAGAATTAAGCAGTTGGAAAAATTAGATTCGATTTCAATTTCTGAAGAAGAAAAACGAATTGACATCAAATTTCCAGAGCCGCCAAGAAGCGGCGTTCTACCCGTTGAGCTTAAAAATGTTTCTTTATCTTACGGAAATCTTCAAGTATTACAAGGAGTGTATCTTCAAATAGAACGCGGTGATAAGATTGCAATTGTTGGACCAAACGGCGCCGGGAAAACAACTCTTGCAAAGATTATCGGCAGTAAATTAAAAACTACTAGCGGTGAATTAACATACGGACACAATACTTTAGTCTCTTACTACGAACAAGAAGTTGCTGACGCTCTTAATCCGGAATATGATCTCATTGATACACTCGAAGAAACAAACGATAAGTTAAGTATCGGTCAATTACGATCTATTCTCGGGTCATTCCTTTTTTCCGGTGATGATGTATTCAAGAAGATTAAAGTTCTTTCCGGAGGAGAAAAGAGCCGCGTTGCACTGGCAAATTTATTATTAACTAAATGTAATCTGGTAATTCTTGATGAACCAACTAACCACCTTGATTTTTCATCGAAAGAAATTTTGCAGCGTGCACTAATTGATTTTAGCGGTACACTTATTATAGTATCTCACGACATTGATTTTCTAAAATCAATTACTACTAAAGTTCTTGAGATTCGTAATAGACAGGTAAAATTATTCGTCGGCGGTATTGAATATTATCTACAAAAGAGAAAAGAGATTGCTGATTCTGAACGCGTTGAGAAATTAAATATCGGACAGAAAACAAACCGCAAAGATCAAAAGAGAGCCGAAGCTGAATTACGACAACAGAAATTTTCATTAACGAAAGATTTAAAAGCAAAACTATCCCAGTGCGAGAAAAAAATTAATAAATTAGAAATAGAGAAGAAAAGACTCGAAGAAGAACTGACCGACCGGAATATCTTTGACAATCCTCAACTTGTCAAAGAAAAAAATCTTGAGTATCAAAATATTTGTTTAAAACTGGAACCTGAATACAATCTTTGGACAAAATTAAGTCATCAGATAGAAAAAATTGAAAATAATTTTACGACCTAATTTATTTTAAGAATTCTTCTGCTAATGTTATACCTCCGTAAAACGCCTCATCATCGCCCAGTTTAGTCTTAAAAATTTTTACATGTTGCCGGGTTCTGAAAGTACGGATTCTTTGAAAGCTTTTTTGGTTTTGAGAATCAATTATTTTAGTACCCCCTAAATCAACTGAAATAAGGAACTGAGAAGCCATTAAATCTCCAATTATTCCTAATTATTATGTCATCAAGCTAAAAAATGAAAGAAAATATTTATAAATTCATATTGTGATTGAGGTAATTATGGTAAAAGAATAAAGAAAATCAGTTTCTAAAACAAGATAACAAGTTTTAATTTATCAAAGGAGAAGTAATGTTTATAAATTTTTCTGATATACCCGCCCATCAAAATCTTTTCCTTGATTATTTAGATGAATTTGAAAATGTAGAAAGATTTTACGGAAAAAATTTTAGGGCAACAGAACAATACCTTCCATTTTTTCAACAACTAAGCAAAAAGAATAGACCTAATCGTTTAATGATATCAGAAATACTTAAAGCTCAATATCAAAACCAGAAAGTTTCAAAACATACAGAACAAAACATTCAAGCACTCGCTTCTGAAAAAACCATTGCAGTACTCACCGGGCAGCAGCTTGGCATTTTAGGCGGACCGCTTTATACAATTTACAAATGTATAACAGCGATAAAACTTTGTAACCATTTAAAAGAAAATTATGAAGGGTTTAATTTTGTTCCGGTATTCTGGCTTGAAGGTGACGACCATGATTACGATGAGGTTAGAAATTTTTCAATATTAAATAACGAGAATCAAATATTAAATCTAAAATACGATGACGGTCAACTTGATGAAGTTAATCGCGGCTCAATTGGCGGATTGAAGTTCAGCCAAAATATAGAAAATGTAATTAACGAATTAGCCGGAAGTTTACGTGAGACAGAGTTCAAAGCATCATTGTTAGATTTAATTAAATCCATTTATCAACCGGAAAGAACTTTCTTAGAAGCATTCCGAGAATTAATGATACGGCTATTTGATGAATATGGATTAATCGTTTTTAATCCGCTCGACCTTGAAGTGCGAAAATTATTAACACCTGTCTTCTCAAAAGAGATAACTGAATTTGGAGAACATACAGGAGATATCGTAGAACGCAGTGCGGAACTGGAAGAAGTTTATCACGCACAAGTAAAAGTGAAACCGATTAATTTATTTTACATCGAGGAAAAAGAGCGTCTTTCAATTGAACCGACAGATACGGGAGAATACAGGCTTAAAGGTAAACGTAAAAAATTTACTAAGGATGAATTGCTCTCACAACTGGAAAACTCACCTGAAAAATTTAGTCCCAATGTTTTACTGCGCCCCATTTGCCAGGATTATCTCTTCCCAACAGCTTTTTATATTGGAGGTCCAGGTGAAATAAGTTATTTCGCGCAAGTATCGCCGCTTTATAAAATTTATAACATTGACGAACCATTTATTTATCCACGCTCTTCTGCGACTATTGCAGAAAAAGGTGTTCAGACAATCTTAGAGAAGAATAATCTTACCTACACAGATATTTTTTCTGACGAAGAAGAATTAATACAGAAAATTTTAGCTGCCTCATCGGAAATAAATCTCGAATCACTTTTTCTTAATTCTCAAGAAGAAATAAATTCTTCCATAACCCATATCGCTGATAAATTAATTTCAATTGATAAAACTCTTGCTGACCTAACCTCAAAATCGAAACAAAGAATTGAAGAAACGATAAACTACTTAAAAACAAAAGCCGTTGAATCTGAAAAAAGAAAATATGATTCAACGATCAGACAAATCAGTAAGGTTAGAAATGTTTTGTATCCTAATAATAACTTACAGGAGCGTGAGTTGAATTGGATTTATTTCGCGAATAAATATGGTATGGATATTTTTAAGTGGATCTATAACGAATTAGCAATCAATAAATTCGAACATCAAATATTAGAGTTGTAGCATAGATTCTTAATCTGTGCAACGAATTGCGGATTTGAAATCCCAACACATTCAAAATCATGAACACTTCCGCCATTTGTCATCAACATACTTAGAACACCAAAAGCCATTGCAATACGGTGATCACCGTAACTTCCATAAAGTGTTTCCGCATTAGAAACATTACCGCTTAGTTCAAAACCGTCTTCAAATTCATCAACTCTTAGTCCTGCTTTTCTAAAGTTGCTGCAGAGCGATTTAATCCGGTCCGACTCTTTTACTCTAAGCTCTTGGGCATTATTAATTCTGAAATTTCCTTCTGCAAAGATTCCGGCAATCGAAAGAATTGGTATCTCATCAATTATATTTGGAATAATTGTTTTAGGTATTGAAACATTTTTTAATTTACTTGAATGAACACGAATGTCGCCGACCCTCTCCCCTTTTTCTTCCCTCTCATTTTCAATTTCAATCTTTCCTCCCATTTGCTGAAGTATATTAATTACACCGGTTCTTGTTTCGTTCAATAAAACGTTCCTAATAATTAATTTGGAATTTTTTGTGAGCAAACCAAGAACGATAAAAAAAGCCGCACTTGATATATCGGAAGGAACTGTCAACTCAAAAGGTTTTGGATAATTATTTCTTGAGGCGTAAATCTTTGTCCCTTCATTTGTAATTTTTGTTTTAAGATCTAATAGTTTCTCTGTATGATTTCTAGTCGGAGTTTGTTCAATAAAAACAGATTCTTCATCAAGATGAATTGCACATAAGATCATTGCGCTTTTAACCTGAGCACTAGCAATTTGTAGCCGGTGGTTAATTGGTTTTATTAAAGATCGCTTGATGATAATCGGTAGAGTTCCATTTTCATTCGCTGATATATCAGCACCCATTAACCTTAACGGATCAACAATTCTTTTCATCGGTCGTTGAGATAACGATTCATCTCCCGTAATTACTGATTCGAAATTTTGTGCCGATAATATTCCACTAATTAAACGGGCAGTAGTTCCGGAGTTACCCGCATACAACTCAGAATTTGGTTTTGTAAATCCCTTAAATCCTTTTCCAATTACTTTTATTTGATCACCGGTGATTTCAGATTTACAACCGAGTTTTTCAAAACAATTGATTGTAGAACGTACATCTTCCGAACCGGAACAATTACGAATTACTGAAATCCCATCTGCCATCGCTGCAAACATAACTGCCCGGTGAGAAATTGATTTATCTCCGCGTAAAAATAATTCGCCTTTAATACTATTAATGTTTTCAAATTTTTGAATCACTTCTCACACCACTTATCAATTAACTTATCAAGTTCTTCTTTTGACAACTCACTTTTTTTGTACATTCCTTTTAATACTCTTTGCCGCTGTGCTTCATATAACGTCACCGCTGCAGCTACCGAGACATTTAAGCTTTGTATCATACCGCGCATCGGAATGTAAAAAGTTTCGTCGGAGAATTTTTCAGCTTCAGATGAAACGCCTCGCTTTTCATTCCCAAAAACAAACGCAATTTTTTTAGTAAGATCGATATCATAAATATTTTTTGCGTTTTTATTGAGCATACTCGCATAAATCTTAAATCCTTGCTTATGGAGTTCATCATAACAATTTTTTGTATCGTTAAATTTTTCTACTTCAATCCATTTATTGGCAGATGAAGAAGAAGTTTTGCTGATTCGCGGAAATGATTCAAACGTGTAAAGTAAATTTATTTTCGGAACGCCGACTGCATCGCAAGTTCTAAATATTGCGCTGACATTGTGAGGATCGTGAATGTTTTCCATGACCACACGAAGTGAGAATTGTCTAGCTACGGCTGTTTCAATGATTTTTTGTAATCGTTCGTCTGTCTTAAACTTTCTCATCACTTATCAAAAACAAGTTTATAAACGGTAAGAGGATGTTCTTTGCGCGCTCGATCAATTATCATTTTTTGATTTGAGGAACTTTGTAAATAATATTTCAACAGTTCTACTGTTTTATTAATTGCTTCCTCTTCACTATGCGCCCAGCTTTCGCATCCTTTAATTGAAGGGACTTCTGCAGTAAATCCATCGTCTGTTTGTATTACGTTAAGATCTAAAACCAACTGAAAATCCTTTTCGCTTTTTATAGCCACGGGCTTTAGCTCGTGGATTGTATTTCGACCTCCCCCTTTGTCCCCCTCCTTAGTAAGGAGGGGGAATTGAAGGGGGTGGTAAATTATTCCCCCGACTTAAAAGTCGGGGCTATATTATAAATCTTTTCGGAAGGGGGATAGAGTTATTGGATTCATAGTATCAGTTAATATCCAGCACCTGCGGAAGTTGAACCGCCAACAATTTTTACACTTGCACTTGCACCGATTCTATCGGCTCCGCTTGCGATCATCAACTTTGCATCTTCCGTAGTTCTAATACCGCCGCTGGCTTTTACACCGACAGATGAACCAACTACGTACTTCATTAATGCAACATCGCCGGCAGTTGCCCCACCTTTACTAAACCCAGTTGATGTTTTTACGAAATCCGCTTTTGCTTCTTTTGCAAGAATGCATGCTTTAATTTTTTCTTCGTCGGTTAGTATTGCCGATTCTATGATCACTTTACAAACAGCGCCGTATTTTTTTGCAGCAAGTACAACTTGATTGATATCATTAAATACATATTCATTCTCACCTTGCTTAAGCATCCCGATATTAATAACCATATCAATTTCTTGAGCGCCGTTTTTTAATGCTTGCTCTGCTTCAAAACGTTTTGTCTCAGTTGTTGTTGCCCCAAGTGGAAATCCAATAACAGTACAGACTTTTACTTTGGATCCGCTTAATAAATCTTTACACATCGGAACATAAGAAGGATTGATGCAGACCGAAGCAAAATTATAAGTCCTTGCTTCTTCACAGAGTGTTTTTATTTCTTTCGGAGTAGCATCCGGTTTTAATAAAGTATGATCAATCATCCGCGCAACTTCTTGATCAATATGTTCACCAACTCCAATGCTGGCGGCAATTCTTTCAGCACCATTGCTTATAATATTTTTTACAGCAGTCGGCTGATCAATTACATTTCGTTCCCAGCCGGCACATGTTCCTCCAGCACAGTAAAAATCCTGAAGGGATTTTTCAATTAAAACTTGCGAGACAACTTTTTCGATTAAATTACTCATCGTTTATGTTAACTTTTGTTTTGTGATCTTAATGTATGCAAGAAAAGTATTTTGAAGCAACATAGCAATAGTCATTGGTCCAACTCCGCCTGGTACCGGCGTAATAAAAGATGCTTTTTTAGAAACATTTTCGAAATCAACATCACCAACAATCTTGTATCCTTTGGGTGATGATGAATCCTCAACACGGTTTATACCGACATCAATAACTGCAACTCCTTCTTTCACCATATCAGCGGTAATAAAATTAGGTTTGCCAATTGCGGCGATTAAAATGTCAGCATCTTTCGTAAATCGTTTTAGATCTTTTGATGCAGAATGACAAACTGTAACAATCGCATTTGCACCTTCTTTTTTCTGCAGCATCATATTCGCAATCGGTTTACCTACAATATTACTTCTTCCAACAACAACAACATGTTCGCCGCTTGTTTCAATTTTATATCGCTTGATAAGTTCTAGTATTCCGTTTGGCGTGCAAGGATAAAAAGTATCCTTCCCAATTACAAGTCTTCCAACGCTGATAGGATGAAAACCATCTACATCTTTTTCGGGTAAAATTCTTTCGATCACTTTATCTTCATTAATATGTTTTGGCAGAGGAAGCTGCACAAGTATTCCATGATAATCATCGTTAATGTTATAATGATCTATTAATTCAAGAAGATGTTCTTCGGTTGTTTCAGTAGGAAGTTTTTCAATTTTAGAGAGCATTCCGATTTCGTTACACGCTTTGCTTTTAGAAGTAACATAAGACTGTGATGCCGGACTATCTCCTACCACAATCGTAACCAAACCCGGGACTCTGATGTTTAGAGATTTGAGCCAAGAAACTTTTTCTTTTAGCTCATCTCTAATTTCTAACGCAATTTTTTTACCGTCAATAATCGTTGCCATATCACTTTATTAATTGCTAACAACTGTTTTATCAAATTCCGGAAGAAAAATTCTTTCAATCTCCACTGTTTTTCCGGTTGTTGAATCAACTTTTAGAAATAATCCTGTAAGATGAACATTATCTGTCGCTGTCTGATATTTCTGCGGCGTTTGATATAAAAACCGGTTGATCGCAGCGTCGGTCTTCATACCAATTACAGAATCATAAGGTCCGGTCATTCCGCAATCTGTTATAAAACCGGTTCCGTTCGGGAAAATTCTTTCATCTGATGTTTGAACGTGAGTGTGTGTTCCTATTACAGCAGAAACTTTCCCATCAAGAAAATTTGCAAGTGCAATTTTTTCGGCTGTTGCTTCAGCGTGCATATCAACAATAATTACTTTTGTTTCTTGTTTTAATCTTGCAATTACCCATTCAGCTGTACGGAAAGGACAGTCAATCGCTGCCATGTAAGCACGGCCTTGTAAATTAAGAACAGCGACTTTCCCCATTCCGCTTTCAAAAATATAATAACCGTTTCCGTGAGTTCCCTTTGGATAGTTTTGCGGACGGAGAACCCGCGCATCTTTCTTCAAATATTCTTGCGATTGAAATTTATCCCAGGTATGATTACCGCCTGTTATAACATTAACGCCAAGTTCGAATAATAGTTTGGCTTCTTTCTCTGTGCATCCCTTACCATCGGAAGCATTTTCACCGTTAGCAATGATAACATCTGTCTTATATTTTTTTTGGAGACCGGGAAGTAACATTTGCACAATGTTAAGCCCAGGTTCGCCAATAATATCGCCTATGAAAAGTATGTTTATGGTCATTCTTTCTCTTTCTTTGATCGCAATATATCTAAAATCGTTCGAATATCTAAGTAGACGTTCATTTATAAAAGCTATTTATTAGAAATTTTTTACAATTTCTCTGTTTTAGTTTGAAATGATTAAATTTGTTTTACATAAATCTTTGAGCGAATGGAAGAAAATAAATTGACAGAAATCCCTTTCGAAGAAGCCGAGTACTCTGTTTTTGATTTTGAAACTACCGGAACTTCTGCTCACCACGATAAAGTTATCGAGATCGGGATCGTCAAAATTAAAAATGGAAAAATTGTAGATACATTTTCTTCATTCATCAATCCGGGAAGACCTGTTCCATTTTATATCACACAGATAACCGGCATAACAACAACCGATGTTCAAGATGCGCCTTATTTTGATGAAGTTTATCTGCAAATAAAAGAGTTCATCGGTGATACAATATTAACTGCTCACAACCTCAATTTTGATTATTCATTTCTCAAACATGAATGCTTAAATCAAGAACTTGAAGTTCCGGCAAATAATTCAATCTGCACACTTCGTCTTGCCAGAAGAATGTATCCGCAATTCCCGAGCAAATCGCTCGGCAATCTCGTTAAGCAATTAAAGATAAGACATAGAGATGTTCACCGCGGACTTGGCGATGCAACAGCAACAGCTAAAATCTTGTTAAGAATGTTTAAGCAGCTTCGCGAAGAACATGATATTGACACCGTTTCAGACTTAATAAGTTTTCAAAAACATTCTTCTTCCACTGAACCATATCGAATTATAAAGAAGAAACTTCTTGATGATGTTGTGAATATTCCCGGAGAGCCCGGTGTTTATTTCTTTAAAAATGCTAAGGAAGAAATAATTTATATCGGTAAAGCCAAGGTCCTGAAAGAAAGATTACGAAATTATTTTATGAGCACTGCAATGCGGAAATCCAAAGAGATCGTTCGCAAAGCTTCCGGATTGGGTTATCAAACTACCAATACTGAACTGACTGCACTTATAGTTGAAGCAGAGTTGATCAAAAAGCATCTGCCAAAACAGAACAAAATGCTTAAAAAATATCCGAGGAGTTATTTTATAAAAATTCTTTTTACTCATAATTTCCCTTCGGTTGAAGTCTCATCTACAATCAATTTTGACGGCAATAATTATTTCGGTCCGTATCCTAATCGCGATACCGCCAACTCGCTGAAAGAAATTATTGATAAAACTTTTCTGCTGCGTGAATGTTCCGACAAAGAATTTAATAAAAAGCGCAGATGCTATCTTGCAGATATTGAACGCTGTTATTCACCGTGTACTGAATCTGATATTAAACCGCAGTATGCTGAAGAACTTGATCGAGTTAATGATTTCTTATGCGGAAATAATCAATCGGCCGTTGATCGTTTACTAAATAGAATGAAAGAACTGAGCGCTAAACAAAAATATGAAGAAGCCGGACAGATCAGAGATGTAGTTAATTCAATTTTGAATCAACTTAACAAATCATCAATCCTTGCTGAGCCGATCAATAAAGCAAATGTATTGATAGAGATTCTTGGATCAAGAAAAAATGATTACATGCTTTTACTTGATGGGAAAATGTATCTCAAGAATTACATACTCAATGAGAAAGACCGGTTCGATGATATATTAAATGAGTTTTTCGCCGGTGATATTCAATTGATTAAAGAACTAACCGAAAAAGATTTGGAAAGCTTGCGGATAGCTTTAAGTTGGCTGGTAAGAAATCGAAATAGAATTAAAGTCCATTACTTGAAGGAATATCAATCTGTTGAACAGCTGGGGCCAAATTTAATATTTAACAAATAAAAATTATTTATAATCCAGTTTTACAAGTTTATCGTAAAGTTTTTTATTATTTAGAATATTAACTGCTGCAACGAATTGATTATCCATCTTTAATGATTCTTTAATTCTGCCCTGTCTTCCGTCAATTCTTGCGGCTAACTCTTCACGAATCAGAAATAATATATCGTTTTTATATTTTTCGATCTCGTTTGAGTGGTTTGCATCAATTTGATTTTTTGTCTTATCAAGCTGTTCAAGAAATTTTTGATCAAGGTTTTCTTCTGAACTGGCAGTTTTTAATAGTTCAATCAGTTTTTCAGCACGCGATACAAAATCAAAATTTTGACTGTGAAGATAATTTGTAAATTCTTTGAGCAGCATATCCGACGAATATTTATTTAGATCACGGTTTTGATTATTATTAAAAAAATTAGTCGCAAATCGGAAGAACATACCATCAGCAAGTAATTTTTGAACAAGACCGGAACTAGATTCATTAACAACAACAGTATCGGGCATAATTCCGCCCGCAGAATATACTTTTCTCGAATGATCTGTATGGAATTCATTTTTTGTAAGATTCATTCCTTTTTCAAAAACTTTATTCTTCTCGGAATAACTGACCTTCTGAATTGATCTCCCGCTTGGTGTATAATAACGGGCGGTGGTTATCTTTAATGAAGTATTATATGATAAGGGAATAATTGTTTGAACAAGTCCTTTTCCAAAAGAGTTTGTTCCAACTAATACCGCTCTATCGTGATCTTGAATGGCTCCGGCAACAATTTCGGAAGCTGACGCAGATCCTTCATCAATTAAAAGAGCCATTTTCACATCGCCGGCGATCGGTTCTTCAGCAGAAGAATAATTTCTTACGCTTAAACTATCGCGACCTTTTACTGTAACGATCGTCTCGCCTTTTTTCAAAAACTTTTCGCAAACATCAATCGCGGCATCAAGCAATCCTCCGGGATTACCGCGAAGATCGAGAACGACAGAACTAATTTCTTTTTGGGATTTAAGTTCCAGCAATGCTTTTTTAATTTCTTCACCGGCAGAACGAGAAAATCCGCTCAACTTTAAATATGCATTATTACTTCCTTCAGGAACAAATCCGTAATAAGTAAGATTTTTTACTTCGATCTCTTCTCGAACTAAATTGAAAACTATCTCATCATCAACGCCTTCTCTTTTAACAACAATATTAACAGTTGAACCAGCATCTCCTTTTAAGAGCTCACTTAAATTTTCATAATTATCTTTTGTAACGGAAACATTATTAATCTTCATGATAATATCACCAACCCGCATACCTTGTCGTTGAGCGGAGAATCCCTCAATCAAATCAACAATAGTAATGCTTTCGTTTCTGAGACCGACCGTTGCGCCAATTCCACCGTACTTGCCTTTGGTAATGATCTCAATATCTTTTTGCCCGTTTACATCCAAGAAATTTGTGTAAGGATCAAGCGATGTTAGCATTCCGTTAATGCCGGAAAGCATAAACTCTTCCGGATTTAATTGATCAACATAATTTATTGTTACTTCTTTATAGACTCTTCCGAAGATATCTATGCTTTTATTAATTTGGAAATAGATATCATTATCGCGGGTTAAAAAGCCGGAGAATAAAATTATCACAGCGATGAGTAATAATATTTTACTTCTTAACTTCATATCGTTTCCTTTCTAATCCTCTAATTTCTTTACTTCATCAAGAATAATTTTATGGATCTGTTCTATAGGGAGTTCGCCGTTTATAATCTTGAACCGTTTTTCTTTTTCTGCAATATAGAGATAACCGTTTCGCACACGTTTATAAAAATCCATTTTGGAAAGTTCTATACGGTCCAGCTCGATTTGCGAAACTTTAGATTTTCTCTTGATCACTTCATCAATAGAAATATCCAAAAAGAACGTTAAATCTGGAACTGCTTTCCCGATGACAAATTGCTGCAGTTCTTCTACAAATCCAAGATTAATTCTTCTACCAAAAGCTTGATATGCAATTGAAGAATCGTGGAAGCGGTCGGAGATCACATAATAATTTTCCTTTAATGCAGGAAGTATAACTTGATTAACAAGCTGCGATCGGCTGGCGGAAAATAATATCAATTCGGTTTCGATAGACATTTCAGAATTTTTTTTATCCAGAAGTATATCTCGGATCTTTTCGGAAATTGGCGTCCCGCCTGGTTCACGAATAATTTTTACTTTACTGCCTTTATCAATTAGATATTTCTCAAGAAGCTGCACTTGAGTTGATTTACCGCAAAAGTCGAGTCCTTCAAAAGTTATAAACATTTTTAATACTGTTTAATTATGTATTCTAGTTTTTTAGGTTGTGTTATTGTTAGAGTTGTAAATTGCGGAAACTCTATAATGGGCTCTATTGTTTTTCCGTTTTCTTTCAGAGCAGTCCAGAAATCAACATAAACTTTTATGCTGTCGTTAGTAAGTCTGCCAAGTTTATTTATGCCTCCGCGCAAAACAATATTTATTTTAGCCGGATAAAGAATTAGTTCTTTATTAGGCGGAACATTTCTTGTCTCAATTAAAATTGATTCAAAAGTTTTATCAACAATCTTCTGCACTTCGAATTCAAGAGCGCATTCTGTCTTTGGAATTGTTATTCCATCAGGAACATCTAATGGAAGAACGAGTTTTACATTATCACTTATATCAGTGAACTCACGGAATTCTGTTTTTATTGCATCAATTTTTTGAAGTAGGTTTGCCGGACCGGAGATTTCAACAGTTGCAGGTTCAATGATTATTTTGGATGCCGGACCAAAACCCGGTTTAAAATCTATTTTCAAATTTTGAACAACCGGTACGAGTTTCGAACCGACCCTTTCAATTTCATATTCAATCTGCGCAGGTGCAATTTCCAAAACTTGAAATGATGATGCTAACCATGGATTAGCATCAATAAAATTATTTAGATCGCTTCTATACTTACCGGTTCTCCTATGAACGGAAATATTAAATTCAGTATCTCCCACAAGTCTTAATTTAGCTAATTCCCATCCTTTTCCTTTTACTTGCAGATAAACATTATCCACGGAAGTTGAACCGACCGCATAATTTTTGGGTAGGTCTGTAAACCTAACTGGTACCTCAACTGTAGTGATATACACTTCCGATAGAGCAACTGAGATCCATAGCCCAATTGAGAAAATTGCAATAAGAGATATAGTGACAACTTTTTTCTTCATACTTAAATATAAAAAAAATCCCGCTTAGCGGGATTAATCTTTAATCATTTTGTAAATGAGATTTAGCGAATCTTCTCAAAGTGCTCGATCAGTTCCTCTCTATTAGCTCTCGAGATTTGTCTCCCTTTAATAGGAAAATTATCAAAGCTTCTTGCTAAATGACGAAGCTCATGAACATTCAATTCTGAAAGCTGTTCATTAGATGGAATTTCTCCGGAAGTTAATTGCTTCTCACCTTCAATTTTTCCGATTTCTTTTAGTGCCTCTTTACGGAGAGAATCCAAACGAGAAGGTGCCTGTGATTCTGATTTCTCTTTTCTAGGCCTACCTCTTCTTTTAAGCGGTATAGTTTCAGCCACTTCTTTTTCAGTTCCATCGAAGAGAGATTCCTCTTCGGCTTTTTCATCGGCAACTTCTCTAACAATAGTCTTTTCCTTAACCGGTTTTTCTTTCTTAACAATTTCTTCCCGTTGAATTCCGGTAGTTAGAGATGGATAATAAATAAGGTCTTCGATTTGATCATCCGGACGAGGAATTACATGTGCAGCAACTAATTGACCAACTCTCTGAGCTGCGGCTGCACCGGCATCAACAGCAGATTTTACAGCTGCAGTTTCGCCGATAATTTTTACAGTAACCAAAGCGGCAGTAATTTTTTCTTTGCTAACTAATTTTACATTAGCGGCTTTTAACATAGCATCGGCGGCTTCTATAGCGCCGATCAAGCCCTTAGTTTCAATAAGACCTAAAGCAAATTGCATATATTTTTATTTAGCGCGTTTAGGCAGAATCAATTCAACATCGGCATGCGGACGTGGAATGACATGGACAGAAACCAACTCACCAACTCTCTGAGCTGCGGCTGCACCAGCATCTGTTGCTGCTTTAACTGCTCCAACATCACCTCTAACAAGAACAGTTACATAACCGCCGCCGATAGTTTCTTTTCCAATCAATTCTACTTTTGCTGCTTTTACCATAGCATCAGCAGCTTCGATTGCACCGACCAAACCTTTGGTTTCAATCATTCCGAGTGCGTCAAGTGTCATAGATGTGCTCCCTTTTGGTTTTATTACTAATCCAAAATAATTTATAATGTTAAAAATGTCAATCTATTAATCACTTTATAAACAGTTTTACTCTTATTTTTTTACCGTGTTTAAGTAGTCCTCTAAGATCACTGCGGCGGCATTTTTGTCCAATAACGATTTATCACGTCTCTTCTTTTTAGAAACAACAGATTGAATTATCCTTTCTCGTGCGATCGAAGATGAATACCGTTCATCAATCAATTCGATCTGCAAATCAATTTTATTTTCTAATTCTGTTTTGAATTTTAATACTGAAAGAGAACTTGTTGATTCGGCACCGCTTTCTTTTAACGGATAACCTAAAATTATTTTTACTATATGATATTCATCAATAATATTTTTTAATCTCTCTATAAATTTTGAATCATTAAGAAGTGTTATTAATGGGTAAGCAAAAATATTAAGCGGATCAGTAACAGCAAGACCGATTCTTTTAGTACCATAATCAATCGCAAGTATTCGTTCTTCGTTCAATATTTTTCCATTGTTATTGATTCTCCGCGTCAAATCTTTCAACTGTATAAATACCACGGTTCTTTTTTAACCGCTCGATTAGTTTCGTTAAATGTTCCAAATCTTTTACATAAACTGTGATCGTTCCTTTAAACATTGAATCATTTGTCGAAATATTTACTGATTTAATATTTGTGTTTTGATAAGTAGTAATACTGTTTGAAATGTCTTTTAAGATTCCCGGAACATCATCTCCTCTAATACTAAGACCGGCAACGAAGAAAGCTCCGTTTGATTTTGGCCAATTCACCGGCACTAACCGTTCTTCATTTGTCTTGATCATGTTTATCAAGTTCTTGCAATCCTTACGATGAATTTTAATTCCCTCACCTATCGTTACATAACCGATTACCTGATCACCGGGAATCGGATTACAACATTTTGCATAAGTGTAAGCAAAACCTTTTGCATCGCCATCAACAACAATTCCGCCTGCAGTGTTTCGCGCAATGTTAGCAAATTTATCAAACGCAACTTCTGTACTTTCTTTTTCATCCGTTTCAACTTTTGGATTAAGTATCTCATCCAAATTTAATTTGTCTTGTGCAATCGCTCTAAAAAATTGCCGGTTGTTATCGAACTTAAGTTTGCGTACAAGTTTGGAAAGATCATCCGAAGTAAAAGAGAGTTTTAATTTCTTGATCTTTCTATCCCAAATTTCTTTGCCGGAATCAAGAAGTTTCTCTTCTTCTTTGTTCAAGAATTTGCGGATGTTATTCTTTGCTTTGTGAGTCTGAACGAACTGCAGCCAGCTTTTATTCGGATGCTGATTTTTTGAAGTAATGATCACAACTTGATCGCCGCTGTGAATAACTGTATCAAGCGGAACGATTTTACCGTTTACTTTTGCACCGATGCATCTATAACCAACATTACTGTGGATTTCAAATGCAAAATCAACTGGAGTTGAATTTATTGGTAATCTTCTTAAATCTCCTTTTGGAGTAAAGATATAGATCTCATCTTGATAAAGATTCAGCTTAAAACTTGCAAGGATTTCTTTTGTTGCTTCATCCTTGGATACATGTTCAAAAATATCACGTATCCAGCTTACCCAATCTTCAAGATCTTTATCGTTGGTTGTCCTATTCTCTTTGTATTTCCAATGAGCCGCAACACCGCGCTCAGCAATTTCATGCATCTTCCGTGTTCTAATCTGTACTTCAACTAATTTTCCATCAGGACCGATTACAGTTGTATGAATTGATTGATAATTATTTTTCTTCGGGATTGAGATAAAATCTTTGAACCGGTCGGCAATTGGTTTGTAAAGTTGATTAATAATTCCAAGAACATAATAACACTCATTTGCATCATCGCTTTCCAAAATAATTCTGATAGCAAGAAGATCATATATATCTTCGAACGGACGATTTTGAATTATCATTTTTCTGTAAACACTGTAGAGATGTTTCGGTCTTCCGCCAAGTTCATATTTAATATGATATTCGCTTAGTTTTTCAGTAATCGGTTTTGAGAATCGCGAGATGAATGATTCTCTTTCTTTGCGGGTATTTTTTATTTTGTTGGCAATATCATCATAAGCTTCTTTGTTGAGATACTTGAACGAGAGGTCTTCCATCTCCCATTTTAAAATTCCCAAACCGAAACGGTGAGCGAACGGTGCGTAAATTTCTAAAGTCTCTTTTGCAATTCTTCTCTGCTTCTGAGGATGCACAAACTCAAGCGTGCGCATATTGTGAAGACGATCTGCAAATTTTACAAGAATTACACGCACATCTTTTACCATTGAAAGAAGCATCTTGCGGTAATTTTCTGCTTGTGTAATCTCCTGCCCTTTGAATACTCCGCCTATTTTTGTAACGCCGTCAACGATTTCTGAAACTTCTTTACTAAATTCTTTTGAAATAAATTCCAGACTAATATCGCTGTCTTCAACTACATCGTGGAGAAGTGCGCTTACAACGGAAATATCATCGAGTGGGATTTCGCGGGCAACAATCATCGCAACTTCGTACGGATGATTGAAATACGGTTCACCCGATGCACGGAAATCATTCTTGTGTGACTCATAGCTCAACTGAAAAGCTTTTTTGATAAGCGCTTCATTAACGGAAGGAAGATTCTTTTTGCAAATCTTCAAAAGATCTTCCAGCATCCGCTGGTGTTTTATGCTAATCGTCAGTTCCATAATTTATAAATCAGCAGCATTTTTTCCCACTTTGAATCGGCGGACATTCCACCGAACCGTAAGAACAGAAAACACAGCAATCTTCTTCTTTCGGCTTCAACATCTTATTGCAATTTTCGCACATATAAAAATGTTGGCATGCATTCTCCGGCATTGTTTCTGTTTTTTCAAATCCACAGTAAGGACACTTAATAGTTGATTCAAATATTAAATCCATTTTTTATTAACAACCTTACATCTAAAGTGTTCCAAAATTTCTATCACCTGCATCGCCAAGTCCGGGAAGAATATATCCAACAGAATTTAATTGTCTATCCAACGCCGCAGTATAAATTGCAATATCCGGATGTTCGCTGTTCATTTTTTCAACTCCTTCAGGTGCGGCTATCAAACAAGCAAGGATACATTTCTTAGCACCTTTTTGTTTGAGTGAGTTGAATGATGCAACTGCGCTTCCTCCGGTTGCAAGCATTGGATCGAGTACAATTGTAATTGACTCATCTAAATTTTTCGGTGCCTTATAATAATAGTCAATCGGCTTTAAGGTTTTTTCATCCCGCTGTAAACCGATATGTCCAACTTTAGCATCGGGAATCATTTCCAGAAAAGAACTTACCATACTTAATCCGGCGCGCAATACGGGAACAAGAATTACTTGTTTTGAAAATCTATATCCTTTCGTTTTTTCAAGAGGAGTTTCAACTTCAAACTCCGTTAGATCGAACGACTTGCTTATCTCTATCGCGATCGAATGAGAAACACGGTCTAACGCAAGACGGAATCCGTTCGGATCAGTTTCTTTATCACGAAGAATTGTTACATCACGTTTTACAAGAGGATTATCAACTATAATTATTTTTTTCATTTAACACTCTCTATTTTTCTTCCAAGAACGGATAAAAGATTTACGAACGGAGAAACCGGCGGCGTGTAATTGTAATTTATTTTTGCCAGCTCAGTCGCTTTAATTTTGTTTGATATAAATGATGCGATCAGATCGCCGTAACCAACCACTTCTTTATTCCCTAAAAAGTTGGCGCCGAGAATCAGTTTACTATTTTTATCAAAGATGATCTTACCAAATATATTTTCCGAGCCGGGCATAACTTTAACAAGATTTGGAATTACTGCATGAACTTCGCCGATATTGTGAAAATATTTTTTTACTTCAATAGAATTTAAGCCGACAGATATTAAAGTTTTCTCAAAAAAATTTACTGCAATATTTTTTACGAACGGATGCACTTGTGAATTTCCACCCGCTGCATTCTCGCCCGCAATGTGCCCCGTCTGCTGTGCGATTGTTGCAAGCGGAATATAATCCGGTTTACTTGTTAAGCGGTTGATAACTTCTATGCAATCACCCGCGGCATAAATGTTCGGATCATTCGTTTTCAATCTCTGGTCAACTGTAATTCCTCCAAACTTACCAATATTAAGTTTTGATGTAACTGCCAAAGTGTTATTCGGTTCAAATCCGATCGAGAGAAGAACAAGATCGTACTCAAGAACTCTTCCTTGTAATTTCAGGTTTAAGAATTTCTGTCCGTCTTGTTTTACTCTATAATCTTTTGCTTCACCAATAAACTCAACATTATTCTGCTCAAGAAGATCGAGGATCAAATTGCGTGTTTCATTTTCAAATCCCTGCATTGGTAGATTTTCTTTTTCTAAAATTGTTACCGCGTAACCCAAAGTTTTAAGTGCATCCGCTGTTTCCAGACCGATATATCCGGCGCCGATAACAAGGACATTGCGGGCGGTATTCCGTTCTAAATAATTTTTAATATTAATTAGATCACGAACAGATTTGAGAGTAAAAACATTTGAGAGATTATCCGGCAATGACAGAATTGATTTTGCATTTGAGCCGGTGCATAAGATCAGTTTATCGTACGGCTGTTCAAATTTATTTCCATCTTTAAGATTTTTTACGGTAAGAATTTTTTTACTGCGGTCTATCTTTTCAACAAAGTGAGAAGTGAGAACCTTAACACCTTTTTCTTTTTCGAAGGAATCTGCGTTGAAGAAAACAATATCTTCATAATTTTTTATATCGCCGGAAAGAACATACGGAAGCTCGCACGTGCCGGTGGAAATGAACTCGCCCGCTTCGATCATCATAACGTTTGCATCGTCAGCGGTGCGTTTTGCTTTTGCCGCCGCAGCGGGACCAGCAGCATTGCCTCCGATTACTATAATATTTTTCTGCACATTTAGCTGATACATAGTTCCTAAGCGAATTCTTTCGGTAGTAATATAATTAATTTAGAATTCACCCACCTCACCCCAGCCCCTCTCCTTAACAAGGAGAGGGTGGCTCCGATTCATCGGAGACGGGGAGGTCGGGGTGGGTGTTGACATCAATTACCATTTGAACTAAGTTGAAACCAACTCATTGGATAACTTAATTATGCGAAAAATTAGAACTGATAGAATTTCTTTTATAAAAATTATTTTCCTTTCTCTCTTCATTACTCTTTCAGCATGTTCAAGTGCGGAGTTTTTTCACATTTCACCCGTTCGTCCGGTTGATGAACTAATTGCAGAAGCATTAACCGCTTCCCCGCCCGTTGAGACTGGAGAGTTTAGGCAAGCAGAACTTGTTGAATTGATAAAACTTGATTCAACGATCCGTCTTGATATCGGTTACGCAACAAATAATAATTTTCTAAGCACACCTTTATACAGTCAGGCGCGTGCTTTTTTACAGCGGCCTGCTGCCGAAGCCGTGGTGCGTGTTAATAAAAAATTACTGCTCAAAGGTTACGGTTTACTAATTCACGATGCATATCGTCCGTGGTACATTACAAAAGTTTTCTGGGATGCTACTCCTGTTGATCTGCATAATTTTGTAGCCGATCCATCCAAAGGTTCTAAACATAACCGCGGATGTGCTGTTGATCTTACTCTCTTTGATCTTAAAACCGGAAAGCCGGTAGTGATGCCGAGTCTTTATGATGAAATGTCCGAACGTGCTTACGCAAATTATTCTGGCGGAACGGATGAACAAAGAAAACTGCGCGACTTACTCCGCACCGAAATGGAAAGCGAAGGTTTTACCGTGTACGAATTTGAATGGTGGCATTTTGATTACAAAGATTGGAAATCTTATACAGTTCAGAATGTTAGGTTTGAAGAGATACCTTAACATCACACCTCACCCGTCTCCGATGAATCGGAGCCTCCCTCTCCTTAGTAAGGAGAGGGGCTGGGGGTGAGGTTGAAATAAAGTTTGACAACAATTCTCTTTTAAGCTAAGTTGGGTTAGTACCAAATCAATTCTTTCAGCGGGGTACTTTGTTTGAAAGTTTGAACAAAGAAAATAGATCTACCTTTTCTGTCTGCTTATTTATGGAAAAAATAGTTGGAACGATATCACGCTAAAAAATTTGAAAATGGAATGAAAACAAAGAATATACTGGTAGATAAACAACATCCGCCATGTTGTCCGCTGGCGGGTTAACTAATAGTTAGGCAAAGAAAAAATGGAGTTTGTGTGAATCTTTTTTGTCAACTTGGTTTTCATAAATGGGACGGAGATAAATGTTCGAAGTGCGGTAAAGAGAATAATACTTTGGGTGTGGAAGATCTAGTAGGCGTTACTTATGAATCTATCAAAATAGGTGATCAAGTCTGGATGTCAAGAAATTTAAATGTTAGCAGATTCCGGAATGGTGATCCCATTCCCATAGTTAAAAGTGACGATGAGTGGACACGCGCTGGAGAGGAAAGCAAAGCTGCATCTTGTTTCTATAATAATATGAAAAAGTATGGTAAGAAGTATGGTATACTTTATAATTGGTATGTAATCTATGACAAGAGGGGAGTAGCACCAGAAGGTTGGCATATACCTTCAAATGAAGAGTATCAGAAACTAGCTATAGCAGTAGGCAAAAAAAATAGCGATGCCTTAAAAGCCATTGGTGAGGGAACAGGCACAAACAGAAGCGGTTTTACTGCATTGCTTGGAGGTTACCGTGAACATGCCTATGTCGGTAACAAAGATTTTTTTCGATACATAGACGAAAGCTGTTTTTTGTGGACTTCCACATGGCACAATGCTTATGAGTCGTGCTGTATTTACTTAAGCTGTAATTCTAAAGATATTTACTTTGCGCATGGCTTTAAAGGAGCTGGTCTTAGTATTCGTTGCATCAAAGATTAAAAATATTTATCAAGCTTTGCCTAACAAGTTCTTCAAGGCCGACCGCTTTAAACTGTTTGGCATATGCTTAGGATAAAATTGCGTTACAAAAGTTTGTTGCTCTTTGAGTGTAGTTGTGTAAACAAAGTAATTAATAAATTATTGGCGTTGTCTTTTCAATGTTGCATTGCTGTTATGGGCGGCGGCTTAAAAACAACGTCATTATGTGCTAAAAAATAATAAATCATGGAAGATTATTTATGAGAAAGATTACATTATTACTAGTCATGTTAATTGCAATTCAAATATGCTATTCAAATAACAATGAATACAAAGTGAGGAATGTTGAAGTTACTTACATTGCTAATGAAGGTTTTTTGATAAAAGTGGGTGATAAAAAAATATTAATTGATGCATTGTTCGGGGATAAAGATTACGGATTCTGCGATATTCCAAAAGAAGAGACAATGAATTCAATTTTAAAAAATGAAAATATTTTTAAGAATATAGATTTAATAGCAACAACTCATGCACACGTTGACCATTTCTATTCGCCATTTGTAATTGAACATTTAATGAGTAATACAAAAGGTCAATTTATTTCATGTAAACAATCTATTGATAACCTAAAAAAACAAGATAAGTATGACAAGGTTAAAAATCGTTTATTTGAAATCACGCCTGATAATTTTAGCTACAAAGACACAACAATTAACGGTATTGGGATAAGAGTATATCGACTAGCCCATGGCCCATACTTTACAGATGATCCTAAGACCGGAGAAAAAATCAACAGACACCAAAACGTTCAAAATATTGGATTTCTATTTAATATAGATGGAGTAAAAATATTTCACAGCGGGGACTCAAATGAAGATGGAATTGCGGAATATGAACACTTTAGACTAGATAAGGAAAATATAGATATTGCATTTTTAGGTAGAGGTTTTATTTGGAAATCTAATTGCAACGGAATTGAATTGGTAAAAAACTATATAAATGCAAAACACATTGTATTAATGCACATTCATCATGACGAATTTAATAAATATAATGAAGTAGCTACTCAACTAAAAAATGAATTTGCAAATATCAAAATATTTAGAGAGGAATTGGAAACTAAGAATTATGTTTTTGAATGATCGATTAAAAGCTAAAACTAAATTCCAGTTAGTGTGGAACCGATGATAAAATGAGTAACTGCACAAAAGTAATAGTTATGTGCTGCTAAGAATAAGGAAGAAATATGAAGAAGCTTTGTATAGTTGGGGCATCTGGAAAACTAGGACAGTATATGGTTCAACATGCGCTTAATCGTGGATATGAGGTGATTGGTGTTTGTCGTGAGAAAAGTGTGACTAAACTTGATAGATTCAAAGATAGGATGACAATTATACTTGGTGCAACCAACAACCGTGAAGTAATCGAAAAGGCGATAAGAGAATGTGATGCAGTTCTGACTGTGCTTGTCCCTTGGGGTGTTCACAATTACTCTTCTGGAACCGCTCAAGCAGTATTGGATTTTGCATCTGAAGATGCGCGTCTTATTTTCTCTTGCGGATGGCATATAACCCGTGATGGTCAAGATAGGTATTCTTATACGTTCAAAATAATGGTGAAAATTACAAGTTGGATCGGCAAGTTTTTGCGTTTAATTGATATCAATGATCAAGTGGAGGCTTGTCACCGTATATTTTCTAGTGATAGACGGTGGACGGTAGTGCGCGGTAGTGATCTTGAAGAAGGTGAGAGTCAAGGTTTGCCAATGTGGAGTAAACATGTTGGAGATCCCATTCTTAAGAGTAATTTAACTCGTCGCGTAGATTATGCTTTATTTATGGTTGAAGCTATCAACAATGACGAACTCATCCATGAAGCTCCTGCAATTGTTGGATGTCAAACGCCATCAGTGCTGGCTATTAAGAATGATATTTCAAGAGTATAAAAATCATTACAACTTTTTCTTTTTTACCAAAGTCTAACAAGCAGTATTCATTTTAATAAAAGGAAACAAAAATGAGAAAATATTTATTTACAACATTACTTTTATGTTTTTTAATGATAACTTCCATTGCATTCTCGCAAAGTGCAGAATACAAGATAAACGAGTTGATGAATGCCTACGCTGAAAATGGACAATTCAATGGAACAATTCTTGTTAAAAAAGGCGAAAAGATTATATATAAGAACGCCTTTGGATATGCAAATCGTGAATGGGATATACTTAACACTGTCGATTCTAAATTTTTAATCGGTTCTATTGGAAAACCATTTACTGCTTTAATGACACTAATATTAGTAAACGATGGATTAATAAATTTAAATGCTACCATTAATGATTATATCCCTGAATATTCCGGGCCGGCAAAAAATAAAGCAACGATTCATCAACTGTTAACGCACACATCCGGTATTCCTGATCATGGGGCAGTTCCGAATTATTCAAAGAAACGAGTTCGATGGATTTATAATTCAGACCAATATTTACAACTAATCAATGAAGTTGAATCAAAATTTGAACCTGGAACCGGTTTTCAGTATAGTGGAATTGCCTATAACATTCTTGCTATAATTTGCGAGAAAGTAACAAAGAAAGATTTTGGCGATCTATTAAAAGAAAGAATTTTTATACCACTAGAAATGAAAAACACAAAACATGATAAAAATCTCGATATCGATACAAAGCGAGCTGACGGTTATGAGTATCATTTATTAGAAGGTTATATGAACCCTTCTTATCTTGAAATGTGCCATGTCAAAGGTTCCGGAGGAATTTTGTCAACCGTCGAAGATTTAGCCAAATTCAGTAACGAGTGTTTTAAAACTCAAGAACTTTTATCAAAAGACTTATACAAAAAAATGTTTACGCCTTATATTAAGGACTGGCAATATTATGGTTATGGATGGTGGATTACCAACCGTATTATTAACGGTGATTCATTAACCTTGATAAGTCATGGCGGAAGCACAGATGGATATAAAGCATATTTAACCAGAATTGTTCAAGATTCCACGGATATTATTCTCTTTCAAAACAATTATTTCCGAACAGAACTCGGAGTTAAGTTTGATTATTTCACTACAAATGAGATTATTGACATACTTTATGGTAAAGAATATTCATTACCTAAAAAGTCCATTGCAAAAGATTTGGGTTACATAATCGGTCAAGAAAATATTGATGCAGCTATTAGAAAGTATTATACACTCAAGGAAAATAAAAATTATTTTATAAATGATAATGAATTCAATCAACTGGGAAAAGAACTGTATAATAAATACGAATTAAAAAATGAGTCTTATAAAATTTATGAGCTAGCGATTCAAGAATTTCCAAACTCATTCTTGCTGAATTATTCATTAGGCAAATTATTAAGCGATAATAAAAACGAAAGTGCAATAAAATATTTGAGAAAATGCGTTGATTTGTATAACAGCAATTCTGAGAATAAAGAGTTTAGTGAAGAATATGAAAAAGCGTTAGCTCTAATAAAAATAAAATAATAATAAATTATTAAAAAGCAATTTGATAAATGCAATATAAAGATTGCACATAACCCGCGTCTCAGCCCGACCGCTTCTCTGCCTACGGCAGACAAGTTCGAATCGGTTGTAGTGAGTTTTTAGGGTTTGGTCTTTCAGTGCAAGTTGTTCTTTTAGTGTGTGATTAGTAAACAAACTGATTTTAAATAAATAGTTGCGCCTGCCTGCGGTAGGCAGGTTGATATAACCGCCATTCTTTTTTTGGGCGGCGGTTTAAGCGCAACAACGTTTGTCAAACTAATAAGGAACAAGAAAATGGCACTTAAAAGAATAGCCACACAAGATGGGGAAGTGTATTTTGTTGATTCTAAAACTGGTAATCGTGTTCTAACCGGTATGGAAAAGCACAAACCTTATTCACAAGTAGTTACAAAAAAGAAAACATGTTCAAATTGCGGAAGTGAAATCTCTAACACAGATTTAAAATGTCCGCAATGTAATTTCGATTTACCTCAAAAATCCGTTGGACCAAAGAAATTTAAGGAATTAACCGCTGAAGATTTTCCGGGGGTTGATCCGGAAAAATTTGATGAATGGAAAGAAGCAGTACTGGAAGCAGATAAAAACATTATTATGGTTTTTGTTGGGCTGCTTGTTTTAAATGTAATTCTCTTTCTTGCTATGGGAAGTTTTATGCTAGGAGGAATATTATTAGTAATAGTTTTGATTATGGTTAACCGAAAACCAAACCGGTTAGCTAAGGAATTAGGTATTACAAGAGATGCAATTAAAAGAGCTCGAGCGGGAGGAAGTTAATTACTTTTGCTCGGTCGTCAAGAACCAATCCCCGCCAAGAAAGATGAACGGGTAAACTTGACAGAAATAACTAAATAGTTTTCAGTCAAGTTAGAACCTTGACTGCCAAAAAAAGAGGATGCATCATGAACATAACAATTATTAAAAATAAGTGGTTAGCGATGGAACCGTACTTGCTCAGTGTTCTTAGAATCGTAGCTGCATTCATATTCATACTTACTGGCACAATGAAGCTCTTCGCTTTCCCGATTGGAATGCTTCCAAATGGCGGCACTGTTCCTCTAATATCCCAGATGGGCCTTGGCGGTTTACTCGAAGTGTTCGGCGGCAGTTTGATTTTACTTGGTCTCTTTACTCGTCCAGTTGCATTTATTTTAGCTGGTGAGATGGCTGTAGCTTATTTTCAATTTCACTTTCCAAAGGGCTTTTGGCCTATTATGAACGGAGGAGTGCCTGCTATACTCTACTGTTTTGTCTGGCTCTATTTCTCGGCTGCCGGTGCAGGATTGTGGAGTCTAGATGCGAAGCGCGGGAAATAAAAATTTAGGAGTGAAGAAATGAGAAATCTAATTACAATAATAGTTTTGTTATTATCGGTTTATATTCTAAAAGCACAGAATAATTTTATTACCGATATAATAAAAACATCAGCCGGTGATCTTAATATAACTTTTATTGGTCATGCATCCTTAATTTTTGAATTTAATAATATGATAATTCATATTGATCCGGTTTCCAGATACGCTGATTATTCCAAATTACCAAAAGCTGATATAATTTTAATCACTCATGATCACCCTGATCATCTTGATCCAAAAGCAATTGAAGTGATAAAAAAAGATGATACAAAATTATTCTGCAATGAAGCATCTCTTCCAACAGCGACGGGCGGAACTGTTCTGAAGAACGGTGAAGCAGCTTCTTATAAAGGAATTAAAATTTCTGCAGTACCGGCTTATAACATCATTAATAAAAGAGAAACCGGAGAAGCTTTTCATCCGAAAGGAGTGGGAAACGGTTATGTGTTAACCTTTTCAAATGTGAAAGTTTATATAGCCGGTGATACAGAAAATATTCCAGAGATGAAAAATCTTAACGGGATTGATATTGCTTTTCTTCCTATGAACTTGCCCTATACTATGACTCCGGTTATGGTCGTAAAAGCTGTTAAAATGTTCAACCCGAAAATTCTTTATCCATATCATTATGCGAATTCCAACGTGAATGAGTTGGTAGAACTTTTGAAAGACAAGAAAGATTGTGAAGTGCGAATTCGAAAAATGAATTAGATTTTTTTTGCATTCTAAAATAGGATTATAAATGAAAATTACTATTGAACCAATTGGATATGTTTATTCTGAGCGCAAAGAAGCGGTTGACGATAATTGGAAGGAAGTAAAATCTTGGATAGAACTTAATAATAATTTTTCTGAAGAAAGTCTTGATGGCTTGCATGAGTTCTCTCATTTAGAAGTAATTTACCATTTCCATAAAGTAAATCCATCAGAAATAGTTAGTAAGTCAGAACATCCGCGTGAAAACCCAAATTGGCCAAAAGTTGGAATCTTTTCACAAAGGAAAAAAGCAAGACCAAATCTATTAGGCACAACTATTTGCGAAATATTAAAAGTTGAAGGCAAAAGAATTTATGTTCAAGGTTTAGATGCGATTGATCAAACACCGGTTATTGATATAAAACCAGTTTTCAAAGAGTACTTACCTAATGACATTTCAAAAGTTAAGCAGCCAAATTGGGTTACTGAACTTATGAAAAATTACTGGTGACAAACTTATGCTGTGACAACCTCATAAATGAAAAGAGAAAATTATTAGAACATCATTAATAACTTGTACGATTATACTTCTTGTTTCTTTTGTTAACATTGGACAAACATTAAAGTTTGCCGGAAGAGAATGGAAGATCAAATCAACTTCAGTAAGAACCCCGCCGGGAAATAATAACTGGTCGGGAAACAACGCTTGGGTTGATTCGTTAGATCAGCTTCATCTAAAAATTTCTTATTCTAAAACCGATAACAAATGGTATTGCGCGGAAGTTATTTCGACTGAGGCGCTTTCATTTGGGACTTATCAATGGAATGTAATTGGCCGTATAGATTCATTCGACAAAAATATTGTGCTCGGTTTATTTCAATACCGAGGACCTGATGGGCAAAATGAAATTGATATTGAAATGGCAAAGTTTGGTAATGATTCTGCTGAGGTCGGTAACTTCAGTGTTTATCCTTCTAAAAGCGGATTGGATTATACCAATGATAATTTTGTAATTAGATTATCGGGGACTTATACAACTCACCGCTACAAATGGAATTCGGATTCCCTATTATTTCAAATCCTGGCGGGTCATCGTGATGATGATATTAATGAAATAAGAAGATGGAGTTTTATTCCATCTTCAACATTGGTATCAAACAGCAATAGTGACTACATTCCGCAAATGCCAATGCCGGTTTATATAAACTTCTGGCTTCGTTCGGGGCAACCCCCTTCCGACGGTAATGAGGTGGAGTTAATCATAAAGAGTTTTAGATACTCACCAGAAAGATAAATGTAAAGAAAGTAAAATAAGGTTAGAGTTCTTATTTAAGTTCAATTCCCTTTAAACTTTTTCGCACTTCACAGTGACTAATAATACGAAGGATGTATTTATTAATTGTCAATTTTGAGTGCGGCAGATGAAAATTTTAAAGACATGTCTTTCAAAAAGTTGGGGCGGAATGGAAATGTACGCGCTCCAAACCTCCCAATTTCTTTTAGAACTTGGCTATGAAGTTGAACTGCTTTGTTACCCGGGATCCAGAATTCATAGAGAAGCAGTAAGAAATAAAATTCCGGTTTTTCAATTTCCTTTCGATCATTATTTCTGTCCTAAACTAATTTTCAACTTAAATCAGCATTTACGAAATAAAAATTTTGATGTAATCCATGCAGAAGCCTCAAAGGATTTGTGGCTAGTCGTCCCCGCATTAAAACTATCCTCGATAAATATTCCGTTATTTCTAACAAAACATGTTGGTTCATATATTAAAAAGAAAGATCTTCTTCACCGTTGGATCTATCATCGTGTTAATATGATTTTTGCAATCAGCAATGTTATAAAAAAAAATCTTATTGAAACTACCCCGCTGAATGATGATCATATTTGTTTGCTACATGATCCTGTTGACGTTAACAAATTTAATCCGGCATTGATAGACCGATCAAAGGTTAGAAAGGAATTCAATATAAGCGATGATGAACTATTAATCGGGATGAATGCGAGAATGACTTTCGGTAAAGGTCATGAGGAGTTTTTGCACTCAGCAAAACAATTATTGTTAAAACATAAAAATTTAAAATTCATGATCGTAGGTGAAGCAAGCCGAGGTGAGGATAAATATGCAGCTTCAGTAAAATCTCTTGCATACGACTTAGGATTACATGATAAATTAATTTTTACCGGGTACCGAAATGATATACCAGAAGTTTTAGCAGCATTCGATATTTTTGTCTTCCCATCTCACGATGAAGCTTTTGGTATTGCTTTGATTGAAGCAATGAGTATGAAATTACCTACGGTCTGTACAAACTACGGCGGCGTTCTTGATATTGCTGTGAACGGAAAGACTTCATTGTTATTCCAAAGAAAAAATGAATATGATATGGAGCAGAAACTAAATTTGTTAATTAATGATCCAATTAGAAGAAAGCAATTTGGTGTTGCCGCAAGAAATCATGTGGAAAGATATTTTAGTAAAGATTCTTTTATCAATAAGTTAAAAATTATTTACACTAATGCAGTTAGTACAAGATCAATATCATTAAAGGATTATAACACTTTTCTTAATCCGCCTCCGGTGTTTCATACATAATTTTATTTTGCTTTGAACGAAAGAGTTATCGGCACACCTTCAAAACCAAAATGTCTGCGGATCATCTTTTCTAAAAATCTTTTGTAGTGATCGGGGATAAATCTGTGTTCGTTAGCAAAGAAAATAAAGATAGGATAATGATCGCCAACTTGAGTAATATATTTAATTTTCACTTCTTTGCCTGTTGGAGAAGACGGCGGCGGGGTGTTTTCAATTTCGGGTAATAGTACTTCATTAAGTACATGAGTAGGAATTTTTTTATGTCTTTCATCATGGACTTTTTTTGCAATTTCGATCAGCTTAAATATTCTTTGCTTTGTCAAAGCAGAGATAAAAATTACCGGCACATAATCAATTGAACCCATTTTATCGTGAATGGCATCGGTATATATTTTAGCTGTGCCTGTATCTTTTTCGAGAAGATCCCATTTATTAACGGCAAGGATCAATCCTTTTCTTCTTCGGACTGCCTCATCAATAATTTTCTGATCTTGTTTTTCAACTCCCAAAGTAGAATCCAATAATAGAACTGCAACATCACTACTCCAAAGCGCTTTGTACGTCCGCACATTGGAAAAAAATTCAATATTTTCTTTAATTTTTGTTTTCTTACGAAGTCCGGCTGTATCAACAAGAACAATTTCTTCGCCATAATATTTTAATATGGAATCAATACTGTCTCTTGTAGTTCCGGGAATATTTGTTACGATTGTTCTATCATAACCGAGCAGAGCATTTACCAGAGAAGATTTACCAACATTCGGTTTACCAATGATTGCAAGACGCAGACGTGTTTCAGTATCAATCTCATCCGAAAATTGCAAGTGGGTCATCAAATCATCAAGAAGATTGCCGAGATTTCTTCCGTTGAGTGCTGAAACATCATAGAGATGTTTAAGTCCTAGCGAATAAAAATCTGCCGTTGTCACTTCATAACTAGGTGTATCGCTTTTATTAACAAGAAGAAAAACCAGTTTGCTTGATTTTCGAAGAATGTCGGCAACTTCTTTATCAATTGGTGTTAATCCGATTCTACCATCAACAACAAAAAGTATCGCATCGCACTCATCCATTGCAATTTCGATCTGTTCCCTAATTGCAGTTTCAAAAAGATCTTCTGAGTTTGGTACGTATCCGCCTGTATCAATCACACGGAGATATTTTCCATTCCACTCAACATCGCCGTAAATCCGGTCGCGTGTAACTCCGCTTGTGTCATCAACAATCGCTGTTGTGCTATGTGTAAGACGGTTGAACAGAGTTGATTTACCAACATTCGGTCTTCCGACAATTAAAACTAAAGGTGTGCTCATTTTTGATTAGAATATGTTAAAAACTATACTGCAAATTTAATTGAGGGTAATATACGGTATTAAAACCAGTGTTATACTTTTCAATGCTTGCATGCATCTGAAGACTACTATTATAACCATGTGCGGACCATGCTGCATCTAACGCACTGATAATATGATTTACAACCACAACTATCACAGCTTTGGAAGCGACGTTATAAAAATCATTTGCATCACCGCGCATTTTTGAATAATCAAGAAATTGTTGAGGGAGAGGATCACCATAAACAAAAGGTTTATTTAAATCCGTTCCGCTGAACTCATACCATCCGACAGCAAATTGCGGGTACTTACCGATAAGTTCATAGTACTGCTGTTCACCGTAAAGGGGTAGATTATGAGAATAATAACTGCCGGGCACTGACCCATCCTGTCCGTTTCTGCCTGCAACTGCAGTTTCTAAAATGTGCAGTTCATTCCAATTTACTTTTCCGTTTTGAATTACTTTATTTTCATAATCACTGCGGTTAAGATTTGGATTAAGATCCTTGATATGAATCAAAGTCCATTGAGCATATCTGAGCACAGACCATCCTTGAGCTCCATCAGCATAGTTTTGGAAAAAATTTGTTTGATCATTGCCTTTTTTATCATAGATCAATCCTATGGTTATCGCTGCGGCTTCCAAAGCTACGAAAACTGCAGATTTAATATAACTTTCAGAATAGAACTCTCCAGCACCGGGCACTGCAAATGATAAGACACCGGCTAATAAAGGGGATTTTTTATTATTGTTTACATTCTTAGTCTCATCCTTATAAATCTTTTCTGATCTATCAAAAGAAATTTTTGAATCCAAGTTTAATGAACCTGATAAACTAGACTGCCCACTGACAACTGACAACTGACAACTGACAACAATTAATAAATATATTTTTTTCATCTTATCACCCAAAATAATTATAGACTAAAATCGAAAAGTATTCCGCCATAGAAACTCCATTCTTTGCCGTAAGAAACATTTTCTCCTAAGATCTTTCTGGAAAATTTATCGAATGAATAAGCGGCGTTGAAGAATAAACTTGTCGGGAATAAATAAAATGAATTCATCTTAATTCTTATTTCTGCACCGGCACCCTTCTTAAAATTATTAAGTGATGGAAATTCTCCTGTCCATGCATTTCCAAAATCTCCGTAAACAGATAAGTAAATTTTATCAACGTACAAATGTCCTATGCGTGTATCAATATTTTTGAAGAGCGGAAACCGATAAGTAAGGTTTATCCACCCGACTTTATTACCGCTAACAGCATAGAAAGGATAACTCTTCATACCGATTAATCCGCCAAGATAGAAATCAAAAAAATCCGGGACTGCTTTGCCGAGAATTGAACCCGCACGGAATTGGGCGGTTAATGTTTGCCCCGATCCTAAAGCAAAATATTCTCTCCAATTCAATTCAAGTCTGTGAAAATTAAAATCATTGTAAAGCGGTTCAAGAAATCCGCCAACTACAGTGTAATTACCCTCATTATTAAAACGGTTAAATTCATAGTTGTACTGAAACTCAACTTTTCTACCTACCGGATTGATATCGGAATCTATCTGCGGTTTAATTTCTTCGTGTGTGAATTTAATTTGAATATTTCTGCCGATATAATATTTATCATCACTTGCCGGATATAAATAATTTCCGCTTTCGGGTAAAATAAAACTGCTTAGTGTTGAAACATATTGGCTGAAAATAAATCGCGATTCAATATTATTCCCTTCCGAAAAGATTTTGTGCCGAGCAATAAAATCAACTTCAAATAAATTATATGTGACTTCGGCAGGAATGTTATAATCAACCCTCGGCGGAATAAATGTAGAATCTATTCCGAAAGGAAGATTAATATTATTTTTACGGCTAATACTGTAAATTTCAAAACCAATCTGAGGTTTTAATCCGAGATTATAGAGCAACGGAATTTTATTCTTGTATTCGAATTGTAAAAAAAGATCGCGTTCCATTCTTCTGTTCAATGAAGCGCTTCCAAAAATTGAGAAACGGTTCAACACATCACTTGATGCAACATAAACTCCAGGTTTGATTCTATCTAAACCGGAATTTGATGTATTGTAATTATCGAATCTAATGAACGGCAATATGCTTATCTTCGAAAAGAAACCGGAATATTTTTCCGGAGTGTAAATTGATAACTCTTTGTCGTCAAAATTTCTTAAAGCATTGATATTAAATTTAGCTAAGTCCCCTTTTGGTTTATCCTCTCCCAATGGCGGATTACCAATCCAAACATATTTGTTTGCGGGATCAATTTTTAATTCATCATTCTTTGGTAAGAAAAATATTTTGAATCCATCAGCGTTATAACCGGTATAGACAAGATCTCCATTTGTATTAACAGCCGGCATAAATGCCCCGCCTGTTACATTTGTTATCTGCTTCTTCTCTCCTGTAGTAAGATCAAGCGAGTAAATATTGAATATGCCGGACTTATCGCTTGAATAATATAATTTTCCGTTTTTTGCTTGAATCGGATTTCGTTCATCTGCATTTGATGTTGTAATCAGTTTGTAATTTGAACCATCCGAATTGATTCGTGCAACATCGCGGTTATCACTATATGAATAATCAAAAAGGATGAATGTATCATCAGTGGAAAATTTCGGATTAAAAACCTGTTCTCCTTTATCAAAAAAAGTAAGTTGCTTAAAACCTGCATGTCCGGTAGGCAGGCTCTTTCCGTCAATATCAACCATACCAAGATTAACAGTTCCGTCATTCTGAAAAATAAAAACTATTTTCTTACCGTCGTTCGAAACGGAAGGATTGTTAGCACGAAGTCCGAATGTTAAACGAATTTCTTTCTTCTCATCGAGATCATAAATATATAGATCGTGAATATTGACAAGACGCGGATTACTATCGCTCAACTTTGAATATACAATTTTATTTGTTCCGGGAACGACACTTACACTAGAACGAATTTGTGAAATAATTTCTTTTTCTTCTTTTGTTTTCAGATCAAGCATATACAAAAAAGATGAACTGAAATAGTCGTTCGACTTATTTGAAATGTAAAATATTTTTGAACCATCATTCGAAAAGACAGGATAAAAATTTCCGAATCCTTCTTTGCAGATCATCTCTCCGGCAACTTGATTTTTTTCAACTTCGGCAATTCTTTTTTTGTAATCGGATTTTAAGAATTTACTCCACTCATCATAAACTTCATTTCCATCCTTGCCAAGTACATCTTTGAACGCCGCATCAATCGTGAAGTTTGTTAATTTGGAAAGTTTATTATTAATCTCGCGGAGTTTATCCTCGCCATATTTCTGTGCTAAATATCTTACAAGTGCAAAACCGGAATTATAAACTGATTCATTACCAAGACTGGTTTTATCAAACACACCCATCTGATTCCATGTTAGCATCTTATCATTCAATGCATAACTGCGCAAGATCATATCGCGGTGAGTATCCCAACTATCATAGTTGAATTCTTTGCGCATGTATTGTGCAGTTCCCTCGGCAAACCAAGCCGGAACATTTATTCCCGGTATCGGATATGATGCAATAAAATTTGGGAAACCGAAAAGTATATCGGGTCTGCGTTTATCTTCGTAATTCATGAATTGAAGATAAAGTATTGGAAAAGTTCGCGATAACTTCATTGAAGCCTGAATCTGGACCATGTGTGTAAACTCGTGCGAGATTACATTGCGTAGCCAATTGTGTGTTCCGCGAAGATCAAAATCGAGCGATGATGACCAGATCTCAATTTTGTTATCAAAGAAATAAGTTGCACCGTTCGAATAATCATCAATGTCTTTAATTACAAAATCAATTACATCCGGTTCATATTGATAAAGAGAAGTTATCGGTCCCCAAACTTCATCGGCAATTTTAGCAACTGTCTTTGCGGTGCGTTCGGCTTCTTCATGATAATGTACGCGAACATGTTTGCCTTTGATAGTAAGCCAGTTAAAGTCGGGATTATAATCACTGATTTGAGCAAGAACTCTGTAGGATAAAATTAAGAACGATATTAGAAATAGTTTTTTCATCAAATATTATTTTACAACCGCAATTTTTATGATCTTGTTCGCAGAATTTCCGCTGCTGCCTTTTACTTCGAGATAAGCATAATAAATACCGCTTTGAATTTTAGAAACGTCCCAAACAGTTTCGTTATCAAATCCGCCTCTTGCTTTACTATTCAATTCCGCAACCAATTCTCCGGCAAGATCTACTATTTTTATTTTCACATCGGAATCTTCCGAAACGTAATAACGAATATTTGTTGAGCTGCCGTAAACCGGATTAGGCCAGTTGTAAGCTTTATTCACAGGAAAGAAATCTGTTACTTGCTGCGATGATGATGGCACCGCAACAAAAGAAGAATTGATTGCATCTCCGTATTCTCCGCTCCAATATGATTTCCCTTGCGTTGGTGCAATATTCCAAACATATAGTTGATTTGTTTGATTAATAAGTACAAGGTAAGGTTTGTAAATTGGCAGAGGTCCCATAGTTGGTAATTCTTCAGCAATCAATATTGGTGTAGTAGAAATTTTAGCGCCGCTTGAAATTGGAAATCCATCAACAAGTTTTCCTGTGATAGGATTAATCGCAATGATATTCCCTTTATCTGTGAATCCAATTACTTCGGAAAATCCATCCCGGTTTAGATCAACAGCTAAGGGTGTTCCAATAAAATTTTCTCCCATTGTAATTGTAAACGGAAAATTTTTGGCCATCACTCCTTCGAAATTGTAAGCTTCAACAGAATTGCCGTTTGAAATCAAAATATAGTTTTGACCATCATTGAACAGATCTGCAACTGAAAAATTCTTAATCATCACCGAAGAATTAACTACAAATGTTTTTTGCAATTTCCCATTGACAATTATATCAAAACCATTTTTTTCTGTAAGAACAATACTGATCGGATTTGAATCTTTACTTTGTGTACTGATCAATTTAATGGAAGGATTTAATAAATGTATTTGCGACTGATTTGCATCAACAAAGTAATTTTGAGTTATATAAGAATAATAATTTGGCGCTGCACTAATTTGTTTGATCGGTTCATTTACAGTTTTTGCCACAACAGTAAATTTAAAATTAAAATTGCTAAAAGCTTCAGCTAAATTATTGCTTACATATAAAGTTCCATCAGAAGTTCCAACGTAAGCTTTAGCATTGCTGCCTGTTTGATCAATAACAGCTGTTGCGCTGATCTGTGACGGTAGCTGAAGATCTGCCGCAGTACCGCCTCTCAGTTTAACTGTATTGCTGTCGGTACCAACAAACCTAATTTGACCATTAAGATCAATTAATGCCGGTGCAGTATTGCTGAAATTCGGAAATGTTGCATACTCACTACCAAAGTAATCATAGACGTAAGTTGTTTTATTGTCCGTTACATAAATATATTTTTTACTGCCAGATACGGCAGCGGATAAATATTTTTGCCCGCTAGTTAAATTTAGATTTGATGAAGAAATCAAGTTTAAGTTTCCGCTGTTGTAGCTGATATCAAAACTCATCTTATTTGATATTGTAGAAAAATTTTCCATTGTGATCAAACTGTTTGCACCGCTGGTAGAATTTGTATTTGGTTTTGAATCGGGACTGAATTTGTTCTTGTATAATTTTGCCTTGTTGCCGGAATACCAAAAATCTTCGTTAGTTCCTTCTCCGATGGCAATCCCAAAAATTGTATCAAACCGTTTGCCTATATCAAAAATTCCATCGGCTTCTTCAACATAAACACCTCTTGCGTTTGGATCACTGTTGATCTTATTATCTGAAAGTTTATCATTTATTATTTTTTCATCAATATGCCAAATAACAATTCCGTTTCCGGGAACAGCCGCATCAAATTCATCAACATCAATCACTACACCGCCGTCAATTTTATCCGGTGTTACGTTGAATAATCCGCTTGTATCGGCTTGAATTATTGTATTAAATGTTTGTCCGTTCCTTTTGTAAGTAATTTTAACTTTATCTTTGTTTGCATCTTGCTGCCTATTCTCCACTAGAAAATATTCTGATGAATTAATCGGCACTTTTAGAAGAGAAGTATCTTGTATAGAAGCTGTTAATCTTGCCGCAATTTTTGGGTGGAAATTATTGATGCTGAGAGTTACCGGTTGTTCCCAACCTAAAAACATTTTTTCCCACGGTGATGGTTCAGGCGGAAACATTCCAAAGTTTGCACTGATTGCCTGTCCATCCATTAGGCCAAATCTTCCAATAGCGCTAAGCCCCGTTTCCGTATTAAACAAATCCGGCAGACCAAGATAGTTACCGATGTTATTAACCAATTCGCCGTTAATTGTAATTTGCTGCAACAATTTAGAATTATCAATTGCAGTTAGTTCTCTCGATTCTGTTTCGGGAAGTATTATTGAATTTATGATCTTGCCACTTCGAGTGGAAATTCCGGTAAACTGATCTCCGTATACTTTCTTGAAAGCATTTTGTCCTAAATAAAGCGAAGGCAAGTTACGATCAATCGAAAAAGTTCCGAGGTCTAAACCGCTGCTAACACCGGCGTGGAATATTATGAAGAGATTATAGTCAGAGAATTTAATGTTAGAATATTTTTCGTCTACGAGTTTCCAAACTTCACTTGCAAAATTTGCTAGTGGAGTAAAATCTTTTGATTGATATGCCGGGACGTAATCCCGCATTGTTTTAGAAACAGTTATAACATCACGGAGAACATTATAAGTAATATTTAATTTGCCGCGGGAGACTTTTTGATAATAATTTTTAGCGAAGAGGAGGTGATCTGAAAAATAAGTTGAATCATGCGGAAGCGGATCTAGTATTGCTTTGCCATAATCTTGAGTATAATGAGAGCCGAATTTTCCGGTACCAATTGTTGCATCGTACTTATCTTCCTGGAAATCTACAATGACAGCAAGAATTTTCAATGTATCATTAGATTGTACAGATCTGTTTTGATTAAAACCTGAGTTAAACGGTTTTACAAAAGATTGGGCAGATAAACTGCCCAATCCAATAATCATAAGTATGATCAAAAAAACTTTTTTCATTTCGGTTTATATTCCGCGCGGGAAACCCAATGTAGGTTTTATTTGAGATCCCCATCCGACCGAAAGAGTGAAACGAAGTGTATTTGATAGAGGATGATTTTCAGTTCCTTTAAATATATCTGTAGTTATGTAACTAAAATCAAAACCATATGTTTCATAACGGATACCTGCACCAAGTGTTATGAATTTTCTATTTCCATGATCAGGATCTTCGTAAAAGAAACCAGCACGTAATGCAAACTGAAATCCTTCTGCAACATTACCATACCAATATTCCAATCCCATAGAAGTAACAACATCTTTCATTACTTCACTGAATGGCCTATCTGTCCAAGATGTAAATATTGCTTTGTAAAAATCGGGGCGTTTTCCAGTACTATCTGCAACACCAATCAAGAGTCTACTAAAATCTAATGTGTAAGTAAGGGAGTTGTAATCATCTTGAAATATTCTTGCTGCCAACCCCAGACGTAGATTTGTCGGGATCGGATCTGCTTGAGCTTGGTCTATGTAATAAATTTTTGGTCCCAAATTACTTAAGTTCATACCAAGACTAAATTGATTTCCAAGATCACCCAAGAACGGTATTTCAAAATGTTCGGGACGCCACATTGCAGCAACATCAAAGCTCACTGAAGTTGCAACGCCTTTGCCTTGTTCTGCTTCAGTTGGTTTATCTGCCAAACGGCTATGTATTAATCTGAAATTAAATCCAAGTCCCCAACTATTACTTAACTTAGTTGCATAACCCAGAGTCAATGCCGCATCGAATGATCTAAATGTTCCAATGGGGTCAGGAGAGTTTGAACTTGTTCTTACAAATTCACCAAAGTTCATAAAAGTTACACTAGCAGTTACGCTGCCGCTTAGATCTTCTATGTATTGACGATAAGTTGCATATTCGTAAAAAAGGTCAAGATTAAATGCCGGAAGCCAATTGCTATGAGTGAAACTGATTTCCGATCCGGTTAAAAATGCAATGCCGGCTGGATTCCAAAAAATAGCAGCAGAGTTATCTGCTAATCCGGAACCTGATTCGCCGATACCGCCAGCTCTTGAGTCCGGAGCTAAAAGCAAAAACGGTACTGCTGCTTCGCCTTGAGCTGAAATCTTGTTAAACCACATTATCAATGCACACACAATCAAAAGCATCGATATTTTTTTCATTTGTACTACCTCCAAATAAGATATTTTTTTTATTTCGTTAAGATGTATTTTATCTAATTACTGCCAATTTTCCAAGTACATTATCTTTATACTTACCATCATTTGATTCCACAATTAATTTGTAAAGATAAGTACCGTTGGCAATTTGATTTTCATCCGCGTCGCGCCCATCCCAATCAATACGGACAAATTTATCAAGAATATTTGATTGCTCTATTTGCTTTATCATTCTTCCAGCAATTGTATAAATTTTTATTTTTACATTTATGGCAGTTGCAACATTATGCTGAAAAGTAAATGTTGTATTTGATGAAAACGGATTCGGATAGTTCACAACATCACGCAGAACAATTCCATTATCACTCGATACAACAGAGAAGTTCGCTTCTTGAGAAGATAAATTATTGAATACATCCCAAGCTTTAACTTTTATTTTGTAATCGCCAGGTGTCATTCCGGTAAATTTATATTTTATTAATCCGGATTTACCACCGGAATTCAAATCGCCGACAAAACTATTTGTAAGATCAATTGGATTAACTTCATCATCATTTAAAATTGCTTCAAGCTTATGACCGATACCGGTTCCTGTAGTATTCAATCCGGTTCGATCCGAAAGTTTTGCTATTAACATAAAATCGGGATTAACGAGATATGAACTTTGGAAATTGATATCATCAAAATAGATAGAGATTTCGGGACCTTTTCCATCATTAACAGCATCCGGGTTTGTACCACCGACAACAACATTAGTTGAATAACCAACACCATCGGATGTGCTGTTAGATATATATGCAACTATCTTTCCATTTTTATTTTCATAAGAAATATCTTTTGGTACAACAAATTCTGTTTGGAACTCACCGTTTATAACAGAAGTTCTTCCACGATAAATCAATCCGCCCTGCATTGTTACAGTGTAATCCATTTCCTTAAAATAAATTGATCGTTCGGAATCATACATACTGACAATTGCATCGCCATTATATTGGGCTAAAGTTCCATTAGTGTTTCTGACTGCTCCCTTTATCTTGACAGATCCTAATGCATTGACCTGCACCAAAGATTTTAAGGATTTTCCATTAACAGAATCAACAGAAGTAGGATTGAGAGGTTCGTCTAAACGTATAGCCGGATCTCCGAACAAATGAAATTTTTCATCGTTCTCTTCGGTTAATAATTGTTTGGCTAACAGATAAGCTTTGCCTATTCTGATCGGAAGATTTCCTGCCTCTCTGGTCTGGAAAAGTCTGCTGTAAAGAGAATCATTTATAGTAGCATTTGCAACAGAATAAACTACTCTTGAAGCTGAAAAAGCAGCTATCGCTCCACCGCTCATATTCATTAATATTTCTGTTGAACTTTGTTCGGTCGGATCATCATACTTTCCGAAATCGCAAGTAGCAGCTGTTAAGAAAAAATAATTTGAATTCTTCAACTGAGGTATTGATGCCGATCTTTCAAATACACTTTCATGAGCCCACACACCCGGATTTCCGTGTCCTACGTAGTTGATAATTAATGTACCGTCGTTAATTGCATTTATTATTGCTTTATTAACTTCCGGTTTTCTTCTGCCCAATCCGGTATAAACTGTTGGATACGCTACTAAATAGATTTTATCAAGATCAAAATATTTTGGAATTCTTTTATTCGCCAAGTTTTCAGATTGTGATGTATGCAAACTTCCATCATCGTAACCAACTGCTTGAGGTCCGTCATCCGCTACCAACGTTATATTATTTCTCCACAATCCTTTCTCAAGTCCGGTTTCATATTTTATTATCTTATCAATTACAACATCGGCTTCAGCTGCTGTTTGTATGTTTAATCTCCCTATCGCTATATCAATTCGTTTATCATTACCGGAGATACGTGCATAAAAGTCATCTGTGGGGTAAGATTGTATTTCATCAAGTGATTCAGCCGTTTCGTATACAGGAACAAAATTTTTATTTAATTTTTCCGTATTAAGATAATCATAATCACCATCGCCTAGAAGTAAAACATAAGAAGGTTTTATTTGCCAGTTCTCATAAGCAAATTTGAGAAAATCTCTTATAGCTGTTGGGTCTAAAGAACCACAAGAAAATTCGTTTAAAATCTCATCAACATAGAATATTTGTGTTGATAATATATAAGGTGATTGTTGAGATCTATATGCAGCATACCGATCAGCTTGAGTCTTAAAATCTTTAGCTGTTATTACTATCATTTCACTACCTCTAAGATTACCGCGAATGTTCGAGTTAGTAATCTTTACTCCGTTAATTGGAGTTTTATAGGCAGCCGATGTAACCGCAAAATATTTACTTACGTTGCCTTTTGTCTCTGCGGCTTGAAATTTTATTTGACCGAGGCTGATTATAGCATTTGAAATATTTTTCACATTTGCATAGTCAGTAATATCAAAAAATTGAATTGAACTGTAATTTGTAAACGTATATTCAATCGTTGCGGTTGTGTCTTTAGAGAAGAGAAGTAAATTATCGACAAATGATGTTAATTGTCTTTGGTAAGCTATCTCGAAATAATCTAATAATAATCTTGCACTTGAAGATGATGTGTTGATTGAAAATTTTAGATTACTTCTTTCGTCCAATGATAATTGTCCGCCGTAAATTCCGGAACCAATATCTTCTATTCCATAGATATAAGAATAAATACCCGGAACAGTGGATGAATAAATCCTACTTCCGCTTTCTTCAACACTATAAGGAGTTATAGTAGTTGAAGCATTAGCAACCCGGAAATTATATTTTATAATACTTGATGGAACAATGCCGTTTAGAGTTGTAAGATATGTTCTGCTTTTAGTACTGAGATCTAACTGGTCTCCAAAATAATCTCTTCCGCTTCTTCCAATATTTACACTGTCTTTGTCAAGACTCTTAAATGCTAATGTTGAAGTCTGCTGATATGCATTAGTGAAGTTCGTTGATTGCTTGTTCGAAATACGTTTTCCGTTAACACCGCCATAAGTTAGCCAGTAATAATTCTTTTTTGAATAAGGTTGTTTCATCCGGACAATATTTTTTGCAGATGAACTATATTCCCAAAATTCCTGAGGTCTGCCGTAAAAGATTATATAATCGCTGGGATCAAATCTACCGTCTTCTTCACCAATAACTGTAATAGCATTTTCGATTAGCCCTTGATTATTTGATATACTTAAATCTTCAGGAAGCGTGTAACCGCCGTTGTTATAAATTTTTATTGTCTTTGGATTAAAATCAGTTGCATTAACATCAATTCCAATTGTTTGTAAAAAAGTTCTATCTATTTTATATATACCTTCGTCCGGAGCTTCGAATCGGAACCAATCACCTGCAGCTAAAACTGAAGCTGAAGTCTTGAGTATTTTTTTTTCTGAGATTCCCCAATTCTTAGCTATCTCCCAATTTAGGACGATGGATTGAAAAGTATTATCCTGTATTAATTCTCTATTAGAAGGAGAAGGTGCAAACGAAATTTTTAGAACAATTTTTTTGTAAATCTTAATAACATTTGATGATACATCAAAAATGACCGGATGAATTTTAATTGATTGCACGGGCAAGTTTCTAAATAATCCATATTCACCAAATGCAGCAATATCCGGAGCAGAAAAATTTGAATACTTATCACTTACGATATAATTCTCAACATATGAAATTGAATCTTTTTGTAATTGGGGAACAGGCACATATTGTCCGTTCAATGTAGAATAATCTGCACTCAAAATTTGAATAGTATTCCCCAATTCTGACGGAACACCGACATTGATTTCCCTCACCGGAATTTGTGGAAGCCCTGATTTAGTAATATTCTCAATAAATCCGCCAAGCAGATTTAATTTTTTAAATGAATTACCTGAAACTGAAATAGTTAGAGTGTCTTTATAGATAGGGCGATATTCAATTACAATAGAAGATCTATCGGAAGATAAAATTCTTAAATCCTGTGCATTGGCAATCAGATTTAAAATAAAAAAGAGAATAACTAAAAAGAATTTGTATTTCATCGCTCTGTTGAATGATTTAGTAATGTTTTCAAAAATTTTCTTCAGTATAGGAATTCAAAGCGGTAAACAAACTCTATATAGTTTTTCTCCAAATTTTCTGGGCAAAATTTAGGCAAGATATACCAAGATGTCAAGTCAAAACAAAATTACATAAAATCAAATCACATTTAATATATGGAGTTTATTTCCTTTCATTTACTATGGATCAAAGACTGAAACATAATCTGTTATCCTTATAAACCAAGTAAGGCCTTATTCATTTTCATAGCACTAACACAAAATCCTATATGATCTTCCAAAGAAATACTTAAAGCTTCGGCGCCTTTTGTAATATCTTCACGGTTAACAGCTCTGGCAAAAGCTTTATCTTTCATTTTCTTGATAACGGACTTCACTTCAACTTCTTCAATTGATCTACTCGGTCTTACGTATGTTACAGCGGTAATTAATCCGGCTAATTCATCGCATGCAAAAAGAGTTTTTCTTAAAAGTGTATCGCGTTGAATGTTTGTATAATCTGCATGAGACATTATTGCATTTCTGAATTCTTCATCAAATCCTTTTTCTTTTAATATTTCCGATCCTTTGTATGGATGTTGTTCTGCTGTTGGAAACATTTCGTAATCAAAATCGTGTAGTAGAGCAACGCAGCTCCAATATTCAACATCTTCACCAAATTTTTCAGCATATGCTTTTACACAAGTTTCTACGGCATAAGCATGTTTTAACAAACTATCACTCTTAGTATATTCTTGAAGAATAGATAAACAACAATTTCTGTCTCTCATAATATTAGAACTCATTTTTACTCCTTCTATTTTGATCGCGGATTGAAAGAAGGACAATCATCCGCCAGTATACAAGCAAAGCATTTCGGTTTTCTAGCAAAACAAATATTTCTTCCGTGTGTTGCTAACCAGTGAGACGCATTAATCCAATAACTTTCTAGTAGTAATTCTTTTAAGCGGTACTCAATTTTTTCAGGATCGTTTGATTTGATAAATCCAAGCAAGTTAGATAATCTCTTAACATGGGTATCAACTGCAATTGCAGGAATTCCGAATGCATTGCCCGCAACAACTGACGCTGTCTTTCTGCCTACACCGGATAACTTTGTTAACTCGTCAAAATCTTTGGGGACTTTACCGTTATAATTTTCAATAAGTTGTGTACAGCAGTTACGAATACTTTTTGCCTTCTGTCTGTAAAACCCTGTTGAAAAAATATCTTTCTCTAATTCCTTTGCAGATACTTTTAGATAATCCTGAGGCTTTTTATATTTTTTGAAAAGTTTTATTGTAATAATATTTACACGCTCATCGGTACACTGAGCAGATAAAATTGTTGAGATTAATAATTCGAATGCAGATGTATATTCTAATGCAGGACGGACACCAGGATATTCTTTAGAAAGAATATCAAATATTTTTCTTGCACGAGATTTATCTTTTTTGTTAATCACTTAAAAATCTCTTATCCTTAATCAACAATCTTTTTACCGGATTACTATTGATAATATGATTCTGAATTATTTCTTCTACATCTTCACGTTTCACTCCACCATACCAAATTTGTTCCGGATAAATTACAACAGTAGGACCAAACTCACATGCATCCAAACAACCGGAACTATTCACCCGGACTTTTGTATTGAGTCGAAGTTCTTTTAATCTTTTTTTAAATAACACACGGACCTCAGCCGAACCTTTATCCACACAACATCCTTTAGGATGCCCCGTTTCCCTTTTGTTCTCACAAATAAAAATATGTTTTTCGAATCTTGGCATTTGATTTATTAAAAATATTTTACAAAAAAGGGAAATAATAAATTTCCCTTTAGTAGCGCGTACGGGGGTCGAACCCGTGATCTCCGCCTTGAGAGGGCGGCGTCCTGGACCACTAGACGAACGCGCCATTTAATTTAATTGCTACACAAAAATAACTTAATGGAGTGAATTAACAAATATTAGTTCATCTCGTAAATAATTTTTGATATCTATTAATTACATAATCGAGCTGAATATTATTATCAGTTTGGTTAGACACTAAATCAATTTCCCATTAGCTTTATCATTGAAACTCTTCTAAGTATTTATTTATTTCTTCCATCTCATCTTCACTTAAAATATAATCCGCAGCTTTAATATTCTCTCTGCACTGTTCGGCAGTTCTATCGCCCACAATAGCTGAAGTTATTGCCGGGTTCTTTAATACCCATGCGACCGCAAGTTGTCCTACAGTTTTACCAGTTTTTTTTGCGATGGGTTGTAATTTTTTAACCAATGATAAAGCTTTACTTAAATAAGGTTCTTTGAAGAAGAAATTTTTTCTCCGCCAATCGTCTTCTGCTAATTTATTAATATCAAACTTTCCGCTAAGAAGGCCGGCTTGCATAGGACTGTAAGCTACCACTCCGATATTCTTCTTTAAGCAGTACGAAAAAATTGATTCTTCATAGTCGCGCTTAAGCATACTATATGGAGGTTGTAAGGATTGTACTTGTTCGATCTTTATACATTTTTCAAGAAGAGAATTATCATATGTGCTAACTCCAATAAATTTTGTCTTCCCTTCTTTTTTCAATTCAACCAAAGTTCCCCAAGAATCTTCTACCGGTACTTTGGGATCTGGTTTATGAATTTGATAAAGATCAATATAATCTGTTTGAAGACGTTTTAAGCTCTCTTCAATTTCATTTCTTATACTTTTTGGATCTAGATTATTAATTGCATTTCCAAAACCATCATTTACTAATCCGCATTTTGTAGCTAAGAACACATTTTCACGAATTCCTTTTAAAGCACCTCCGACAACTTTTTCAGAATGACCAAACCCATAAACAGCGGCAGTGTCGATCCAGTTAATTCCATTATCTAGAGCTGCATGTATTGCTTTGATTGAAACATTATCATCAACTTTTCCCCAACCGAACTGCCAAGGACCACCTATTGCCCATGTACCAAAACCAATATTTGTAAGTTCCGGTCCGTTTTTTCCTAATTGTCTTTTATTCATTTTTAATTACTGATTAATCAATAAACATATTTTCTGTTTATGAATATAATATTAAAAGCAGAAATGATGATCGGCGTTTAAGAATATCTTCCCCACCCCCCTCTGGGGTAAGATATATTTTATTTGAGAGGCTTTAAGATTTGATTTATACAGAGATTTATTTTCTCCATTCAATGTAAATATGAATGAATAAAATTACATCAGTAGAATTACGGTATATTTTTAAAAAGATTAGGTCTTGAATTATCCGTTTTTTACAAAATTTTGCATTTTTTTGCTAAAGTTATTAGAGACTCTATAAAATTTACTCTTATTATACCGTACAATTACGGTATTGGGACCAATAGTCTTATTATATTTTTTTACTGTGAACTACGAAGTCGGAATTACATATTATGATAACTTTGAGGAGATAGGAAAATTTTTGGTGGTAATTGTTATGAAAGAAAAAGTAATTCCGAAAAATATTTGAGTAAATGTCGCTAGATAATAACTAATACTTCCTTGAGATAAATTAAGTGCAATAGCAATGAATTTAAGTTCATTTATTAAAGTATAAAATAATAACAGACTTAGAAATAAATTCAATAGCCTTTTCTGAATTAAAATTTGTATTAGTTTATTTATAATTTGAAACAAAACAACTGTAAACAAAATTATACATAAAAAATAAAGTCTTGTCGGATCATTGTTGAAAATATAAGTAAGAATAAGAATTACTAGGGAAGATGTAATCCATAAAAAATGTTTTTTAATATTACTAAAAGAAATAATTAGTAAAAAAGTCATGATAGGATAAAATCTTAAAGCTTGGATTCCAAAAATTAAATAAATAGAATAAAGAATCGGATCGGACAGAGCAAGTATCAAAAAGAAAGTAAAATACTGTGTCTTGTATTGTCTGATCGGCGGCACTAACCAGATTAAAATTGAAAGATACTGTATGAGAATAGGAATGTTCATTAATAAGTTATAATGAGTTTTGATCTAGTTAATTTGCCCAAAAATAGATAGGCCAAAAATTTTTCCCTAAAACAAAAAAGCTAATCAATTATCACCATTCGTTTTTCTAGAAAATGAATATTGTACAGCATACTTAATAAGTTGTGGTAAAGTTTCAAGATTTAATTTATTCATAATTATTGCTCTGGAAGAATCAATTGTTCGCTTTGCTTTATGTAAAATATCAGCAATTTCTTGACTTGTTTTTCCTTCAGCTACAAGCAGTAAAATCTTTTCCTCCAATGAATTTAAGTTCAACGATTTTTTGCTTTCATATACTCCTTTCAAATTGCTGAATCTTGCTTTAATTTTTTCAACCTCTTGATCTGATTTGCCCATAAAATATTTTTCACCTTTGGCTACAGCTCGAATAGAAGTGACTAATTCATTTTTAATTATTTCTTTGGGGATTAAACCGTATGCGTTAATTTGAAGAATCTTATAAACGTATTCATCGGAGTTGTGCATGGAGAGAAAAATAATCTTTGCATCTTTATCTTTTTCCAAAATTTCTTGTGCTGCTTCAAGACCGTTCATACCAGGCATTTCAATATCACATAAAACTACATCTGGATGAAAACTGAAATATTTATTTACCATACTATATCCATCTTCAGCTTCAGCTACAATACAGAAGTCATCATATCTTTCAAGTATATTTACTAATCCTTGTCTTAGAATATTATGATCGTCAGCTAACAGCAATCTTATTTTTCGCATGCACTGCACCTTCTTTGGGAAGTTTAATAACTAGTACCGTTCCTTCATTTTGATTTGAATTTATTTTTAATTTTCCACGTAACTTCTCAATTCTTTCTTTAATACTAAAAAGACCTGTCCCTGCACTCTTCAACTCTCGTGCGTTAAAGTAATCTTCGGGAATCCCAATTCCGTTATCTGAAATAACAATGTTAACATATTTCTCATTTAGCTCTATCTGCACCGAAAATTCATTTGCTTTAGAATGTTTAATAATATTATTCAATGATTCCTGAATAACTCGATATATACATATTTCCAATTCAGAACTGAGTTTTTCTTCTTTACCAAGAAATTCAAATGATCCATTGATCTTAGAACTTTCTGATATATAATGTACTAAACTCTGAATACTAATTTTAAGACCTAAGTTAGTAACTTCAGATAATTTTAAAGTTCTTGATATTTCTCTAACCCTTTGATAAACAGCTTCCAAATCAGTTTGAATTACGTCCTTTTCGTAGTCTTCCAGGTTGGATAATTTTAATTTAATTATTATTAACTTTTGTCCAATGTCATCATGTAATTCGGCAGCAATAGACTTTTTCAATTCATCATAATCTTTATCGAGTTTATCAGCGAAATTTTTTAATCGATTCTTATAATTTTCAAGATCTGATTCATATCGTTTTAATCGGGTTATATCATGAAGATAAAAATTTGTAATCCCTAGTTGAGGATATTCTTTTGCAATAACTGAAAAAATTTTCCCACTGATATTTTCTGTAAATGTACCGTTTGCGGATTTATTCTTGAGTGACGGTAAAATTTCATTAATCTTTATCTCCTTTTCTTCAATATTGGAAAATATTTTTCTAGATGCTTCATTTGTTTGAATAATATTTCCGGATGTATCCGTTCTGATCAATGGTTCCGGATCCATTTCTGCAAAGAGAGCCATTAATTCTGCTTTCTCTAATAAAAATCTTTGATTTTCAGTAACGAATTTTTTTTGAAGCGGAAGAATTACTTTATAAAAGATTAGAATAATAACACCAATAACACTTATACTTAATATAAATGCAAAGAATAGAGGGTTCTCAAAGGTTAAGAATTGCTTAAAATAATTATCCAAACTATTCATAGTCGTTTCTATTCATCTTATAAAAATTTTTATCTAAAAAAAATTAACACTTCTACTTTAATCTTTTCAATGACAATTTACTATTAAACTAATAGTTATAAACAAATAAACCCAATTCCAAATTATGGATTATGAAAAATCTTGAAACAGTGCAGTATTTATTGAAACTGTAGATCAAACTAATTTCGGTCAAATATTGATAAATGCTTATCATCATTTGATTCTTTAACCAACTTAAAAAGTGTATTAAGCAAAATATTATAATTGGTCGGTTTGCTGATATACGCATCACAACCGGCTTCAATTGCATTTATTCTATCTTCATTATATGCATGAGCGGTGTAACAAACTATTGGAATCTTTGAGAACAAGGGATGGCTCTTTAGTTCTCTGGTTAGATCTAATCCATTTTTGTAACCTTTAATAGAAATATCCATTAATATAATATCCGATCGTTCCTTAAATAAAAATTCATAACACATTTCTGCTGAATCACAAATTTCAATTCTAAAATATTTTTTTAAGAAAAAGAGTAAAAATTTTTGATTTTCAAGATCGTCTTCAACGATTAATAATTTTGGTAATGGTTTGAGTTTGCTTAACATAAACTAATTTTCACTTAAGAATTTATAATTAAAATAACTTCAGTGGAGATGTTTCATATATACCAAATTTACAAAGCTTTCAATTTTAGAACCTCAGTAGAATTACTGTAAATTTTTTAGTGTATTTTTCCCACATTCAATGGTGAAGATGTGAAAATCAGTCATTTTGAGGACTTTAATTTGAGACAGAGTCATTTCCCCAGATTTCATACAGTAGAATTACGGTATTGTAAATCTGAATTATTATCGAAAGATCATGGAGAGAGAACTTTAGCGATTATAGGTATAGTAAAGATTTAAGGTAATGAAGTTGCCTGAGATTTTGAAATTTGCTGCCCTGTCAGGGTTCGAACCTGAAGTCTTCTGATCCAGAGTCAGACGTGTTGCCAATTACACTACAGGGCAATAAAACTTTATTCAAAATTAACTAACATTATTCAAGAAACCAAAATGTGTTGATCGTTTCTATTTTCTAAAAATTAATCAAATTTCTTCTGGATAATGAAAAGGCGCTTCCATACCGGAAGCGCCCTTATGATTATACAAAACTAAATCAAAACTATTTTGCTGCGTTAATCAAACTGAAGAATCCATCAGATTCATCCGTTACTGTTGCATCGCTCGCGTCTGTTATTCTTATCTTGCCTAAAGAAGAAACAGTCGCAGGGGTTGTCCAATCGTATGCGCCGGTGCTCTGTACATTGCTTATAATATTCGTCCACGTTTGACCATTGTCTAAAGTATAATCAATGTTTACGTTATTAACACCTTTCGATAGCCATTCGATGCGTTTCGGTGTACTTATCGGCCATTGTTCTCCACCATTAGGTGTAACTACACGGATGAATTTCTTATAGATTGAAAATACATTGGCCGATTCACCGAACGCACCCGCAACCGTTGGATTGGCTGCATCGTATTCAGATACTCGTATTTTGCAAAGCTCCGAGCCTATGAAGCCGCCGGTAGTAGTTGGTAAAGTTAAGTCTGTCGGTACAACCCAATCGTAAAATCCTGTATTATCCAAGTTCTGGCCAATAGCCGTCCACCCCATTCCTTCATTCAATGTGTATTCAATTTTAACTTTGGCAACATTAACCGAGGTCCATTGAATCTGGTATTTTTCTCCTAGGATCCAACTCTCACCGCCATTTGGGAATGCAACTGTAATTGATGTTTTGGGTAATACAGTAAATGTACCTGCACTCGTAACAGATGGAGAACCGGTTATGGCTTCAGAAATTCTTACTTTGTATTCGGTAGATGGTTTTGGAAACGCGAATGAATAGGAACCGACAGCGGCAGGTGTGCTCGATACGATAGTGAACCAATCGTTAATGGTTACACCATTGTTCATTGTGTATTCGATTTTTACATTATCTATTCCCACGGCTGTCCAGGTGATGTTGTATGCTTCACCTGCTCTGATAACTTCGTTCCCGTTCGGACTAATCAAAGTAATTGAAGCAGCCGGTTTGATTGTGAAAGTACTTGGACTTTCGGAAGAAGGATTGCCGCTAACATCGCTTACTTTCACTTTACACTGAGTTGATTGAGTGCTGGGAACCGCCCAGTTGTACGAGCCGGTATTAGATATTGAGTTCTGGATTGTACTCCACATTAATCCGTTATTGGTTGTGTATTCTATCTTTACGTTAGTAACACCATCAGCTGCCCAAGTTATGGTCTTCGATGTATTGGCCTCCCAAACTTCACCGCCGACGGGACTTGTTAATGTTATCGACTTAATCACTTGATTGGTGATCGTAAAATTATTATCCGATACATCGGATGGACTTCCATACATTGCGTCGCTAACTCTAACTTTGCATTGGTAGGAAGTGAGGTCAGGAATATTATTCCAAGCATAAGCGCCGATGGTTGGTGTCGTAGAGTTAGTGAGAGTTATCCAGCTGGCTCCTCCATCGGTTGTGTATTCTATCTTCACATTAGAGACGTTCACGGAAGTGTATTTTATTGTTTGATTTGAGCCGCTTGCCCAGACTTCACCACCGTTAGGAGAGGTTACTAATATAGACGGTGCCTGTGTGATGGAGAATAAATTATCACTGTCATCTGATGGTGTTCCGTCTAGCGCATCGCTAATGCGAATTTTACAATTTGGTGAGATTGCATTTGGAATTGGATCCCAAGTATAAAAACCTATACTACTTGGTGTGCTTAAAGTAATTGGATTCCAGGATAATCCATTGGTGATTGTATATTCGATCTTAACATTGGTTATGCCGGATGAATTCCACGTAATGTTTTGCATTGAACCAACAGACCATTTCTCACCGCCGTTTGGACTTGTCACCGTTATCAACTGGCTACCGGGCGAAATAATCGTAAAATTATTATCCGATATATCGGATGGACTTCCATACATAGCGTCGCTGACTCTAACTTTGCATTGGTAGGAAGTGAGGTTAGGAATATTATTCCAAGGATAAGCGCCGTCGGGTGGTGTAGAGTTAGTAATAGTTGTCCAGTTGGCTCCTCCATCGGTCGTGTATTCTATCTTCACATTAGGAACGCTCTGGGAAGTGTATTTTATTGTTTGATTTGAGCCGCTTGTCCAGACTTCGCCGCCGTTAGGAGAGGTTACTACTATAGACGGTGCCGGTGTGATGGAGAATAAATTATCACTGTCATCTGATGGCGTTCCGTCTAGCGCATCGCTAATGCGAATCTTACAATTTGTTGAAGGTGTATTCGGTAATTGCGTCCATGTATAAAAACCTGTGCTCGGTGTGCTTAAAGTAATTGTATTCCAGGATATTCCATTGGTGATTGTATATTCGATCTTAACATTGGTTATGCCGGATGAAGCCCAAGTAATATTTTGTGTTGAACCGGCAGCCCACTTCTCGCCACCGTTTGGACTTGTCACCGTTATCAACTGGCTGCCAGGCGAAGTAATCGTAAAATTATTATCCGATACAGCACTTGGAGTTCCATTAGTTGCATTACTGATGCGAATTTTGCATTGTAGCGAACTGACATTTGGAATTCCATTCCAACTATAAACGCCCGTACTTGGTGTACTTGAAACTATTGTTGTCCATGTAGCGCCGCCGTTTATTGTATACTCGATCGTTACATTCTCGATATTGGTTGATTGCCACTTTATGTTATTGCTGGAACCGGCGTACCATTCCTCGCCACCGTTTGGAGAAACAACTTTAATTGTCTGTTGAGGTAAAATCTGAAATGGGTTGGGACTTTCGGTTGCTGTAACTCCATCCTGCGCGTCTCGGATTCTAACTTTTGCGAGCGTGGTCGGAGTATTTGGAATCGGTTGCCAAAAATAAACGCCTGTGTTTTTACTTGAGTTTGAAAGTACTATCCAATTCTGACCGTTATCAATTGTATATTCAATCTTGACTGAATCTATACCGGAACTGTACCATGTAATTTGTTTGGAAGAACCAGCTTGCCATGTTTCGCCGCCAATAGGAGAAGTTATTTTTAAACTTTTATTAGAATTCTTTACTATTGCAAAAACTAGATTACTTTGCGCGCTGCTTACACCATCAAGTGATGAAACACGAACGCGGCATTGATTGGAAACCGTATTGGGAATCGGGAACCAAGTATAAATTCCTGTGTTTTTTAAGCTATCTTTAATGAGTGACCAGCTTGTTCCGTTATCTATGGAATATTGAACCCGGACTAAAAGTGTACCGGTTCCAGTCCATTGAATTTGGTAACTTGAACCCTCTGCTAACGTTTCTCCTCCATTTGGAGAAATCACCTTGATATTAGTATCGCCGGTACCGGGCTGAGGAGAGGTGACACTGTCTTTTAACTTACATGAGGAGAGAATTAACAAACCAACCAAACACGATATTAATAATCTTTGCATTGCTTCCTCGGTTATAAATTTAGTACGTATATTCTACTTGAAGTAAAGTTAATAAATTTTATTATTTTTATTAAGGAATTTCTTTCAGAAAGTGTGCCTAACTTTGTACCCGAAATTAGGTTAGTTCAAGGATTCATAGAGATGAAATTTAAACTTTACCTGTCAATTTTACTTTTTTCATCTGTAAATTACATATTACCACAAACCATTATTTATTCCGGTCAAATTGGGTCATTCAATTCTGCAAAATCTTTCTCAATCAATTCTCTAGGATATATTTATGTTTCTGATGTTTCTTCCAATGAAATAATAAAATTGGATACACTCGGAAAAGTAATTAAATCAATTGGTGGATACGGTTGGAAAGAATCTTCATTCGATTACCCGATTGATGTTTTTGCTGCACCATTGAATATTTATGTGGCTGATAAGAATAATAACCGGATTCAGTTATTTGATAAAGATTTGAATTTTCTTTCTTACTTCTCGACTCAGGATTCTGATGATGATAGGATTAAGTTCAGATATCCTCTAAGTTCTGCGATATCATCACAAGGTGATATATTTATCTTGGACTCCGATAATAGAAGAATTTTGAAATTTAATCAAAGATGGGAATTTCAAACATCAATTGGCAATTATGAAGCCGGTCCATTTGCACTTGTAAATCCTAAACATTTTGCAATTACAAGTAATACAAAAGTATTAGTTGCGGATTCTCAAAACCTTATTATGTTCGATCAGTTCGGGAACGGTATTAAGAAAATTCAATTACCATTTGAACCGGTAAATATTAATGCAACATTCCAAACAATTTGTGTCAACGATAAATCACAAATCGCTTACTTTGCTGATTCCGATCTTGAATCAAATAATTTCAATCCGACAATATTCAAGCCGAAATTAGAAGATGATATCGAAGATTCATTTTTATACAACTCAAAAATATATCTTCTCACAAAGAGCACGATCCTTATTTACAAAATTGTTCAATCTAATTAAGCCAGATTAATGAAGCGCAGTTATAGTTTGATCTTATTTTTTCTATTCTTGATTTGGTTCTTAGGGATTTTCATCGAATGGTTTATTAAAATAGACGAGCATTTTGTTTTTGCTCTTCCTTATCTACAAAAAACTTATTCATTAGTTTGCCATCAAGAAAAAAATAAATTATTACTTTTTGATGGAATCGAGACATTAACTTGCGCTCGTTGCACAGGAATATATTTAGGATTGTTACTTTCTTCATTGCTTGTATTATTTAAATTACCAAAACGGAAATTGCACATTAAAATTCTTCTTGTTGCGGCAGCACCAATGATTGCCGATGTATTACTTACCTCATTAAACATTTATGCCTATTCCAAATTAATTGCGTTTTTCACAGGATTGCTTTTAGGTTCTTTTGGATTTTTTTATCTTTACGCCGGCTTGAATAATTTAATTCTAGAACTTAAAAAATGAGATTAATTTGAAGAAATATTTAGCGGCACTTATATGCGGTTTTGGAGCCGGGGTTTTACAGATCGTTCCTTTTGTAAAAAGTTTTTCCTGCTGTATGATTTTACCTCTTGCTGCATTCATTTCTTTGTTATTAGATCAACGAGCAACAAGAAATTTCGAAAAAATTCCAATGAAAAAAGCTCTGCTATTTGGTTTATTCACCGGATTATTTGCTGCTTTATTCGGATCTGTTTTTGAAATACTTATAACTTTCATTACAAAACATAATGATGTAATAGCATCCTTTACCGATCTTCAGCGTATAGTTCAAAACCTGCCGCTTAGTGAAGATATAAAAAAAGAAGTACTCAATATCTTTCAATCAGTGAGAGAAGATATTCTGAAAAACGGATTTTCCATTCTTTATACCTTTTCTGTAATTGTAAATAATTTTATTGTTAATTCAATTTTTGGATCCGTTGGCGGTTTAATAGGCGCACAAATAATTAATAGCAGACTTCATAATCAATCGAACGGTAGATAGAATGATAACCGCATTAATTTTTAGTGCTCATTTAGTTTTTATCCTGGTCATCTTCACAAAAAAATGGCAGGATGAATCCTTAAGTTCAGCATTTACAAATTTAGCTTTGCTTATAATTTTATTTGCAGTCGGCTGGTCCATTTCAACTTCTGTTGTAAAAATATTTGTTGACAGTAAAGGTTTCGGGATTCAATTCGATTCAGATGCAATTTCATTAACTCTTCTTTCAATTGCAGAATTTTTCTTCTATAGATTTTATTATAGGGATGATCAACCAGCTACTGAAGCCGGTACGGAAAAGTAATTACCACAGTTTGATCAATTTGTTTTGCATTTCTTGGTAACGGTTCAAACCGCCAATTTTTTAATGAATTGATTGCGGTAAATTCCAATCGTGCATCTGCTTTAATGAGCGGGAATATTTTACTAACTGTTCCATCAGGCAATATTGTAAATCTTAGTTTAACATCTATTTCTTTTGAAACTCCTTCCGGATATTCCGGTAAATTATAACTATAAATACGTCTCTTCCCTGTTCCGCCAAAATCTAATTCAAAACCAAAACCACCGCTCCCCTCGCCTCCTAATTCACTTCCTTCTTTTCTTGAGTTTCCTTGAACAAGCGGTTTAACCTTTGAATTATTTACTTCATCTTTTTCTTTCTTCTTATCTGATGCAATCAAATTATCTTCATCTGTTTGTTTTGATTTTGGCAATTCTATTTTTTTAAGTTCTTCCTTCTTTTTAATTGATTTTTCTTCGGGAGTTTTATTTTTATCATCCGCTGTATTTTGGAATTGTGCGCCCGGACTTCCAAACCCGCTCCCCGAACCAAATCCAACCAGCAAATATTCCTGAGGATTAGATTCACCGGACATTTTTACGAAAAGAAATATTAATGCAAGTATCAAATGAAATGAGATTGAAACCAAATATGAAATATTTCGAGGTTCTTTTATAAACATTAGAAAGAAACTTTTTCGGTTTGAATTGTGAATTTATCAATTCCAATTCCTTTTGCTGCATCAATTACTTTAATAATGATATCAATCTTAACAGATTTATCAGCACGTATTGTAAGATTTTCACTCTGATTTTTTTTAATTGTGGAGAGCTTTCCGGCAAGTGCATTGAGCGAGATCTCATCGGATCCTATATAAATTCTCCCTTGATCTGTTATAGTAACGGAAAAATTTGTTGCTTGAGCTTGTTCGTTATTTTTTGCGCCCGGCAATTTTACTTTGACACCGGTTTGAAGAACAAACTGCGATGACAAGAGAAAAAATATTAATAGCAGCATCACAATATCAGTCAAAGAAGAAAAGTTGAAAGCGCTTATTAATTTATGAGGGGATTCAAATTTCATTTTTTCACCTATAGCTCTATTTCTTCATCATCCGAAAAATCTTTACCCGTTTCATCTAAGACATCAAGAATATCAGTTGCAACTCTTTCCATATCCAAAACTATTTTACTTATTAGATTTACAAAATAATTATATAAAGCAAGCGCAGGAATTCCTACGAACAGACCAAATGCAGTTGTAAGTAATGCTTCCCAAATACCGGAAGCAAGATCAGCCGGGCTAGCACTTCCTTGAAGTTCTTGTATTTTCATAAATGCAGCAATCATTCCGGTAACAGTTCCAAGAAAACCCAGCATCGGTGCAGCTCCGGCGACTGTAGCCAAAGTTGCTAATCCTTTTTCGAGTTTACTTATTTCCTGTTTACCAGCTGATTCAATTGATTCAATTACTCTTTTGCGTCCAAACTTGTGTTTCTTTAATCCCCTGCGGATAATATTTGAGATTGGCGATTTCTCCTCCATGCAATAATTGATAGCTCCGGCAAGATCTTTTCTTTTTAGTATTCCTCTTATCTTAATAGAAAATGCCGGCACATTAATTTTTGCTTTTTTTATAACCAAAAATTTTTCTATCACAATCGCTAAACCAATAATTGAACATGCAAGGATCGGCCACATTACTAATCCGCCCTTCAAAAACATTTGTATTAAATTCATATCTAACCTTCAGGGATATATTAAAATTTATTTTTATTGATATAATCTTGCGCTTCTTTTTCTGAATTAAAAGAACCAACACGTACACGGTACCATGTTCCTCCTTTTTGAGGAAGATAAGCTTCAACAATAAACGCATTAATACCGAGAGAGCGCAATCGTTTAACCTCTTGTTCGGCTCTAAGTTTCCGAGGCCAAGATGAAGTCTGATAGCTATAACTCTTTCCATCGTAGTAAATTGATTTGTTTACACGCGTATCTGTAGCCGGAGTTTTATACAAATCATTATTCACCGATTTTGTTTTTGGTTCTGTTCTTAAATTATTTGAAGTTGTTTTTGATCCTTGATTTTGAAGAGCTTTCTCTTGTTTGATCGGAACAGGCGGAGTTGCAGAAATTGGAAAATCACTTAACTCATCGTTTATCGGTTGTGAAGTAACATTTTTATTCTGTGTAGAATTATTTTGTTTAGCAATTGTTTGGTTTGGTATTATAGTCTTTGGTGAATCAATAGTATTTTGAATCGGTTGCTGAGAATTATTAGCATCCAATTTTGTCTGCTGAGGTTCATTCGGATTATTTCCTCTCATAATCAGATAAATTATTATTGAGGTTACTAAAACAAATGCAGAAAAGATCAAAATAAATGTTTTATTAAAATAATTATCTTTTTCTTTCATGACTGGTTTTATCCTCAGCTTATTATAATCATCATCATATCTTTTATCATCCTCATCAATAAGTGTTATTGCTTTATTTTTTTCTCTGCCAATTCTCAGGTCTTCAACAAATTCATACTTAACAGGAGGACCGGAAAACTCCAATACAACTTTTTTAGGATGATCGGAATATTCATCTGTTGGTTTCTTAAATCTGAATGATCTTTCGTTAGTTAATCGTCTGCTATATTTAAGTCTATCTCCATTTAACCGTTCGCCTTCTTCAATGATTTCGCGCTCAAGTGTTTTCTCTAATTCTTTGAATAGATCCTTTGTAAATTTTTTATCGGTACCAACTTTTTGATCAATTAATTCCAAGTTATCATCATCATTAAATTGATCAACCATTTCGAAGTTAGCTTCTTCTTCTATAATTACACCGAATTCATCTTTTAATTCGTCACCCCAATTCCATTCGATCTTCTCATCAAGTTGCGGTTGTTCCCTTTCTAAATCTTCATCTTCTGTTTCAACATCAACATTTTCTTTTTCATCAACTATTGTTTCTGTAACGTCCTTTTCTTCTTGATCAATTATTTTTTTCCCCGTCTCTGTCTCTTTAACTTTATCTATTGGTATTTCCAGTGGGCTACTAATTTCCGGCTCAGACACTTCATTTTGAACATGTAAATTCTCTTTAGGGATTGATATTGAATCATCCAACAGATCGGCAACGGTTAATGATCCTGCTGAGACCTCCGTTTCTTCAAGTGCAGAATAATCGTTTTGTTCTTCTTCCGTAGTAGAATTTGATTTCAGTGAACTTGTTTCACTGTCTGCTTCTTCTTTAATAATATTAATTTTCTCTTCTTTAATAATTTTATCGAGGTCTGAAAATTTATTTTCTTCATTTGCTTGAAGAGAAATTTTATCTGATGTTTTGTCATCAAATGTATTTATTCGTTCATCGTTTATTGTTTTAGAAACATCATCCTCAAAAAAATTATTTGGTATACTTCCCGGTTCGGTTTGATCTTTATAATTAATATCAGCCGTCAACTCTGCTAGTTGCGATTGTATATCACCAAGTTTTTCGGTTTCATAATCTTCAGGCGATTTATAGTAATCATCCCAAATACTGAAGTTTGGAATTTGATCTGACTCAGCGATTAATTCTTTAACTCTTTCTTCAATTGATTTTCTCAACATAGCATAAGAAGTTTCTGTATCTGGAAATTCATCTATTGATAGAGGCAGCAGAGGTTTACCAACACCAATGCTGAATACCGTAGCATCAAATTCAAGTTTGGTTTTTACTTTGGGAAGAACTTCAATTGTTAAATAAAGATTATGCATTTCATGAGTAAAATCTTCGGGGAGTGGGGAAAATATTAACTGACTTACATCATTACCGGTTGAAACAGCTTTTTGCTGGAAGAAACCGATGCGAGGAACTTTCAAAGTAATTCCCTCTCCAAGAACCTCGGAAATGTTTTCTATAAATATCTCAAATGATAATTCTTTTTGAGATACGGAAACTCCGAGTACATCGGTTACTTTTTTTTGCAGTTCGGCTAGTTTCATTTTTTTTACTTATTACTCATTTACCATCTGTATTCAATACCAAAAAATAGATCAAACGGTTTTTCTTGATATTGTTTCCATACAAAGTTACCTTGATTCAAAATATTTTGAAAGTCGGCTGTGAGTTTAAATCCTTTTAATAATTCATAAAACAACGAAAAAGAAATGTTGTGATAATTGTCTAATTTATTTGAATTAATAATATCAGTATAAGAATTTAGTTCCAATAAATATTTTACATTGAACCCGAAACTTGAACTGAAATTGTAACCGTAAGAAAGAGTTGAGGAAATCTTTGGCTCATATGGAACTGTCCTATCAAAATTATCCTTTACATCTTTGAATTTAATATTTGCTGAAAAAGTACCATAGTAAGATGGGTTTATAATAAAATCTATTCCGGCAGAGAAGATTGATACTTCAGGAAGTACTAATAAATCAAATTTGCCAATATCAACCGCATCTTGAAAACAAAAATAATTTTCAATTTTAGAATACCCGCCGGATAAAGATAATGAATACATTTTTTTGTATTCGTACTTCAATAAAATACTTAAGTCTGTTTTATACTTAAGAAATACATTATCCGTCACACCCTGATTAAAATATCTATTTATATTAAAAATATCTGTTGTATTGAAGTAGCCTACATGCGGTTTATATTCACATGAAAGAGTGAATCCATTTTCAAAATTAAATTCAAATAAGCCAAATGGTGAAAAGAACGAATTCGAAGAATTCGATGCATAATCAATTCCAAAAGTTAGTAGTAAAGATCGAATTGGTAATATTTTTACATAACTCTCAATTGAATAAAAACTGTTACCATTACTACCACTAATATTATTTTCAAGCGACTGCTTTTTATAATTCCCAAGTGCACCGATAGTAAAATTGTCTAATTTGAATTCGAATAAACCATTAGCATTTAAGTTAGTTTCTTTCAATCCGCTTTCACTTAATGAATAAATATTTCCCTTAAGACCAAATCCATAACTGACCCAACGATTGTATGAACTCTCGATAGAAATATTTGCTGAACCGTTGTTCCGCTCTCGCAAAAAGGATGGATCCTTTGTTGCAAATAGATGATACGAATCGCGAAAATAATTTGCACCAAATTTAATTTTAGATCCTGGCAGAAGATCTGATCTTGTACTTAAGAATAATTCATTACTTAATGAGAAACCAATATTATTATAACCCGAGTTTGGAATGTACTCTCGTATATTTGAGCCCCAGATACTTGCATTGAAAAGATAATTATCAAAATTTTGGTTCATACTTAACATACCGGTTGGAAGTGAATATCTACCGGCTTGAATTTTTATAGTTCCATTATAATAATCATCGAAAAGTTTAATACCGGGTTGAATCTGAACCGGCAGAGAAGAAAATAACAAAGGAAATTCTTCCGGTGAATATTGTGGTGTTAAGAAATCTTTAGAAATTGTTGAAACAAAATCCGGTTTTCTTTTTACAGCAATAGGTATATCAATATTCTGTCTTCCGGTAATTACAAAATCCGGCAGTTCAATACTTTGCTGTTCCGTTTGAGCAAATAGAAATGTGTTCAAGAATAATATTATTAGAATAAAATATTTTTTCATAATTGTTTGATTTTCTTTTTCGCTTCATCGGCAAATTCACCGGAATCATGTCTGCTTAAAACAGCGCGGTACATTTCCCTCGCTTGCTTTTTGTCCTTAAGCTTTACATAGCAATCGCCTAGCTTTAATAATGATTTTGTATACCACTCATCGTAAGAAGCAAAAACAGAACGCACACGTACAAGGGATGTGATTGCATCATCAATTTTGTTTTGATTATACAATAATACTCCGTAATAATATTGTGCTTCTGCACCAATATCGTCCGTTCTCTTTTCACTGATTTCCTTAAAAAGCGTTTGTGCATTTTCATAATTATTATTCTGCAATTCAATTACACCTAATTCTACTTTTGCTTTGGAAGCGAAAATCGAACCATCGTAATAAGTTATGATCTGATCGAAAGTTGATGATGCTTCAACAATTTTATTATCCTTTGCTTGATTAACACCTTGCTGATATAACAATTCGGGAACACGATTTGAAGTTGGAACTGCATCTGAAGCTTCCTTTAAAACATTTACTGCTGATGAGTATTGTTTTTTATCAGAATAAATCCGCGCAAGTTCTATAACCGAGGAAATACCTATTTCCGATTTCAGCGAACGTATCTTAGCAAGAGTAAAATTATTAATTGCTTCTGTCTCGTTTTTCATATTAGCAGCACTTTTACCAATCCAATAATATGCATTCGGAATAAGTGAACTATTTGGATAGTTTGCTATAAACTCCTTATATGATCTTATTGCTGAATTATAATCCTGGATGCTATAGTAGAGATCACCTTTCTTAAAAAATATTTGGTCGCTGTATTTCGAATTAGGATTTGATGTTATGAATTGATCTATAAATTTAATTGCTTCACCGGGTTGTTCTTTCGCAACATAAGCATACTGAATCCCGCTAACAGCATCAAATATATATTGCGTAGCCGGATGTTCAGCTAATACTTTTGAATAAAAAACAATTGAAGAATCGTATTGACCTGAATTATAATATGAGTCACCGATCGAATTATAAACGATTGGTCTCATGGATGATCGTGGATATTTATTAAGAAGTAATTTGTACGAACGTATTGCATTATTAAAATCGTTCTGTTGAAAATGAATCCACCCGATTATATACTGAGATTGGTCCGTGTATTTTGAAGTGGGATATTTCTCTTGAAGTTTTTCAAAAGCATCTATTGCTTCATTTGCTTTGCCCGATTTAAATAGTGACTGTCCATATTGATAATAAGCCAGGTCGTTATTCAAGACAGCTTTTTCTTTTGAAAATAATTCTCGATAAATAGTACTGGCTTTTGCAAAATTTTTAATCCCGAAATAACTATCGGCAAGACGGAGTGTATATTCGTTCGTATTCGGATCATTTTTATATTTTGATAAATACTCATTGAAATAGTAGATCGAATTTGTAAAGTCTTTAAGATTGAAATAGGTGTATGCTTTTCCTAAAAGAGTTTGCTGTTTTAGCAATTCAGAATTGGGATTGATGGAATTATAACTTTTTAAGGCGTCAGAAAATTTTGCTTGCTGGAAATAAACTTCAGCTAAATAGAAATTTACTTTATCCGGTTCAAATTCTTTTGAGCGAGATCTCAACTCTTCTAAATATTTAATTGAAGTATCATAATCGTTCAGGTAATAATCCGAAACTGCGAGTCCGAGTAGAGACCTATTCTTTAATTCAGATTGTTCCTGAGTTAGCTTTAACGCTTCAGAAAAATATTTTTTGGCATCGTTGTAATTCTTTTTATTTAATCTCGATTCACCAAGCAAAGTATATGCTTTGCTACGTGTTTGTATATCATTTGAAATTGTTGCATTCAGCAAAGCTTTTTCTGCATCCGGCCCTTCGCTCTGACCAATTAATGTAGAACCGATCCCTAACTGAGCTCTTGAAGCAAGTCTATGACCGGGATATTTTGCAATGAAGTTGTTGAAGATTTCACCTGCCATTTTTGTATCGCCTAAATATCTCTTGCTTTCTCCACTCCAGAATAAAGCATCCGCCTTTAACGAATCAAATCCAGCATCGGCAAGCTCTTTAAATAATTTGTATGCATCATCATATCTTTCCTGCTGGAAATTTATCCAAGCCAAACTATAATTGATCTTATCTTTGTTAGATTTATCGCTTACAGTGGTAAGTAACTCATTGTAAACTTGCGAAGCTTCTTTATATTCTTTCAACCGGACAAAAGAACTTGCTAGAAAATATTTTGATTCGATTAATTCTTGTTTTGGAAGCTGCTTAATCAAAGGATCATTTAATTCAATAATAGCATTATCATATTCTTTTAGAATGAAATAACAGATTCCAATCCTCATCTGAGATTTAGGACCTAACTCGTGATCTTTGTAATAAGCAAGTAGTTCATCATATTCTTCAACCGCTTTCTTATAATTATCAGATTTTTCATAGACTTGAGCGAGAGAGTAGATAGAGTTGACAATAAATTTATTTGTTCTTTCATGAGTTATTGCATTTTTAAAATTTTCTTCAGCATCTATATATTTCTCTTCGGCTAAGTATGATTCACCAATCCAGTAATATGATGTACCGGTAAATTCATTTGATGGATATTCATTAAGCAGCGAGGTTAACCGTTCACGTGCTTTTCTATATTCACCTTTTTTATAATAAATAGTTCCAAGAGTATATAAAGCAGATTCACGATAATTAGAAAACTTATTTTGATCTATGAAAGATTCAAATTCTGATGCCGCACCATCGAGCTGATCCAAATTTAGAAGACAATTAGCCGAGTAGAATTTTGCTGAGACAATTTGAAGATCATTTAATTCATTTTGTTCAGCGGCTGTCCTGAAAAGTTGGTAAGCAGTTCCAAAATCACGACTGTTGTACGCATTTAACGCATTTGTAAAATTATCGGGAAGATCTTGAGCCGAAATAGAAATAATATATGTTAATAAAAGGATTGTAATTTTTTTCATAATAATTAGGTTTTTATTGCTGCTTTCAAGAATAGCAAGAAAAGGGCTCCTGCAATTCCCGAGAAAAAATTAACAACATCATTGTTAATCCATCTATAGCCACTGAAATGATCTGCATCAAAACCGCAGTGAATATTTCTTTCAGTTACTTTATTGCAAACCAAACATTTATTTTGAGCTTGTATTGTAGCGCCAAGAATACTATCAATCATACTGCCGAAAACTCCGGTGGTTATTATTAAAATTGTATAATGAATGTAAGAAATATCTATCCATAAAATACCCGAAAACAAAATCGCTATTGATCCTAGGACTGCACCAATTGTTCCGGGGACTGAAATTCCACCTGAAACACCTTGAGCTACCGGCTTTAGATTTAAAATATTATACGTAGCCGTTTTTTTCCAAGTTCCAATTTCAGTTGCCCAAGTGTCTGCACATACAGCAGAAAGGGTCGCTAAATAAATCAAATAATATATTTCATTGGGATTGATGGTGTTAATAATTACAAGTATTCCTCCCAATCCACCGTTGGCAATAACTTGTAAGTAATCTCTAACTCCGCTTTTTTCAAAATAGATTTCAACACTTTCATTTTTCTTTTTTCGAAGCTTAGAGAGTATGCTTGATAAAATGAAAAATGTTAAAATTGGAATAGACCATTTTATTCCACCTAATCCAAAAATAAAACTTGCTAAAATAAATGTAGCTATAGATCCGCTAAGTGTTAAGAACTTAACTCTAAAAGAAATTCCGGCGATCAATGCTGCAAATAAAATCCCGATTAACACCGTATTAACTGATACTACATTTGCATTTAAGATCATTTTGAACTGTTTGGTTAGATAATTACAATAAATTCTTAAAATTTTTTACGAATATAAACAAATGAGGTTTTATCTAAAAGGTTTTTAGTTAAGATGAGAATTACGAAATGTTAATTGAAAAAATGAAGAATAGATTTAATGAAATGCTTTTATGAATTTGGTGCGGAAGAGGGGACTTGAACCCCTACGCCCTTACGGGCACTACCCCCTCAAAGTAGCGTGTCTGCCAATTTCACCACTTCCGCAAAAATCCGAGCCAAAAATATTAGAGAACAAAACAAAACGCAACAGCATTTACGGAAGATTCGTTTAATTGGTATTAATTATCTTTTGGTTGTCTTCCTTTTCCCATCAACGTTTCGCGGATTTCTCTTCTAAATCTATTTTCAAATACCATCATTTTTGCAATTTGCATGGGAGAAAGAAGATCGCTCAATGATCTGAGAAAATTTTCTCTCTCTTTACTAATACTACCTTCTAATAAAAGTAAATTATTAACTTTATCTTTGTAAGAAGCATCATTTTGGTTACCATTTTTGATTTCATCCTCTATGCTTTTTATCGCATCATCTCTTTGATCTAGAATCTCTTTCATCTTTTTTTGATTCTCGTGTCTTCTGGCAAAAAACCTTATTGCTGTATCTTCGTCGAGGTTTAATGCGTCAATCAATTTTATCTTTTCCCATTGTTCAATTCTTTGAAGAGGTCTCTGATCTTTTCCCTGCCTCATTCTTTCTTGAGAATATGATATTGACAGTAATATTGAGAATAAAAAGAGCAGTAAAAATATTTTTTTCATTTTAGTACCTTTTGAGAGGTTGTCGAATTTAATTTTTTATAAACCGTTTCTAAATCATTATCAGTAAGATTTCTTAAAGTTGAATATTCATTTGCTAAAGGATCACCAATTAATCTTGTATAAGAATCACTATTCAATTCTAAACTAGATGGTATTTGAACGCTAAGTTCATCGTTATTCTGATTTAATACATAATCACTCGGATCTATTTCCAATTCAGTTAAATATTTATCAGATACTTCCTGATCAGATAAATTATTTACTACTTCATTTGCTAAATCTTTGTATCCGGTATCATAATTAGTCTTAGTATTAAGTAAGAATAAGAATAAAACTACGACCGCGGAAGCTGTTGGAACTAAATAATAAATATTTCTGAATTTCCGGAATTTCTTTTTCTTATCAATTCTTTGATAAACTCTTGGAAGTAAATTTGCAAAATACATTTCATCAGTCTTAGACTCTCTAGTTATAGTAATTTCATCAAGCTGAAATTTTATATTATCATAATCTGTTTTAAGCTGATCAGATTTTTTCAGTTCTTCTTCAAACATTATCTGATCTTCCTGAGTAAGTCCACCAGAAATATATTTTAGAATTTTCTCTTTATTTGTTTTCATTTGTTAACTCCAATACTTTTTTCAAAGCATGAAAATAATTTGCTTTCAAACCACCGACACTTTTACCTGTGATCTCTGAAATTTCATCATAAGAAAGATCTTCGAAATTTCTCATAATAAATATTTGTCTTTGTTTTGGCGGAATTTTCTCCAACACTTTTTTCACTCTTTCCAATTTTTCTTTTGAATCCATGTCTTCGACGATATCATGCTTGTCTTGTAACTCAGTTGCGTCATTATCATCAATAGAGAAAAATCTTTTGATTTGTTTCTTTCTTATTTGATTTAGACTTCTAGTCGTTACAATTTTATATATCCAAGTATATAAAGAACTATTGAAATTAAAATTTTTCAATTTATTGAAAATAACAATTAATACTTCTTGCGTAACTTCATCTGCATCAAGATGGTTTCCCATCATTTGCCGTGCATGCCAATAAATTTTTTTTTGATACTTTTTTACTATCAGATTAAAAGCGACTTCTTCTCCGGATAGAAATCTGTTGATTAATTCAAAGTCGTTATCCTGCACAGTTCTCATACAATGTTTCTTATAATAGACACTAGTTACTTAAATGTGGTTTAATGAGAATTTATTAAACCAAAGAATTAAAACTACTGTCAAAATTGCAAAAGAAATAATTCATAACAAAAAAAAGAAGTTATAATGAAAAAGCAATGGTTTTTAATACTCAGTTTAATTTTTCTAACAAATTTTTCGCTCTTTTCGCAGCAGAGGCAAGACGAGCCACCAATGGGACAAAGAGAAGGCGGTATTAAAATGCTGTTAAAATTAACTGCGGAACAAGAGAAAAAATTTGATGATCTTACATATCAGCATAAACAAGATGCAGTTGATATTCATGCTAAGATACAAAAAAATCGTCTTGAGTTGGAAAGAATGGTTAAAGACAATAAGATTGATGAGAAAAATCTTTTCCAATTAACTGATGAGAATAGTAAACTTCAGGGTAATTTGAAAAGTTCTGCAGTTAGGAATTGGTTTGAAATTTATAAATTACTTAACGATGAGCAGAAAGCTATTTGGTCTAAACATATTTTACAAATGACTAATCCGCAAGCAATAAGAGAAAGAATAAAAGGTAAGATTAAAAATTTCATGATGAATCGAAGACCAATGCGAATGAATCGCAATTTCTAAAATGGCAAACCCCGCTTTTGCGGGGTTTTTTATTTTAAAATTACAAGTCACCCTTAGCCGGACGCAAAATAATATCCTCAACAACCATATTACTTTTTTCAGAAAAAATCCTAAACACAAACTTAGCTACATCATCAGCATTCATCATTGAATCATTATGTTTGTTTCTTATTTCGTTCGACCACATTTCTGTTGAAGTTGCACCGGGTAAAACATTTATTACTCTAATATTTTTATCACGAACTTCTTCACGTAAAACTTTTGCATAACCCAGCAATCCGGATTTTGAAGCTGTGTATGCACTGCTGGAAGTAAATACTTTTTGAGTAACCATAGATAAAATATTAATTATTGTTCCGGATTGTCTTTTAATCATTCCAGGTAAAACTGTTTTAATTGTGTAAATGCCGCCAAATAAATTTACACGTAAAATATTTTCAATATCGGCAATTGAATCATCTACAGCCTTTTTGAATGATGTCGTACCAGCATTATTAATCAGACAATCAATTTTATAATGGGATAGAATATTTTTGTGGAATTTATCTATTGCAGCATAATTAGTTACATCCAACTGATGGGGTTCAAAATTATTTCCGTAATCAGCTAATTCTTTTTTTATTCTGTTTAGTAATTCTAACCGTCTAGCTGTTCCGATAACAAATATATTATTTCTGGTAAACTCAAATGTAAGCGCTTTACCAATTCCTGAACTTGCACCGGTTATCCAAACTATTTTTTTTTTGTCAGCCATCAAATCTTTTTTGAAATAAGATTTAGAAATTCACTACGTGTTCGGGCATCTTCAGTAAAAATTCCATGCATCGCACTTGTAGTAGTTATGGAGTTTTGTTTTTGTACACCGCGCATCATCATACACATATGATAACCTTCAGCAACAACTGCAACGCCGCGGGGATTAAGATACTGTTCAATCGTATCTGCAATTTCCTGTGTCATTCTTTCTTGTACTTGCAGCCGTTGTGCATACATATCAACTATCCTTGGTATTTTACTCAACCCGACTATCTTTCCATTCGGTATATAAGCAATGTGGATTTTTCCATAGAATGGAAGCAAATGATGTTCGCACATACTGTAAAAATCAATATCCTTTACAATAACCATTTCGTCGTATTTCTCAGTAAAAATTGCACCATTAAGAATTTTATTAATATCTTTTTTATAACCTTGAGTAAAGAATTCATACGCTTTGGCAACACGATGTGGTGTTTTTTTTAATCCTTCTCGTTCTGAATTTTCACCAACTTCATCAAGAAGATTCTTGACATATTTTTCAATTATTTCGTAATTCAATTGATCGCCTTTCCTTTATATTCAACAAAATTATTTTCAGTCTCATAAAGTTTAATCGAGTAAAGTTTACCGGACGGTAGTTTATCAACTAATTGATACCAAATGCCTATAGCTATGTTCTCAGCGGTCGGTATCTTCCCTTTTAGGAAACCAACATCGAGATTCAAATTTTTATGATCTACTTTACTTATCACATTTTTTTTAATTATTTCTTTTAGAACTTTAAGATCTATTACATAACCGGTATTCGGATCAACTTCACCTGCTACTACAACTTCTAAAATATAATTATGTCCGTGACCGTTTAAGTTGTTGCATTTGCCGAATAGCCGATCATTTTCTTCATTGGAAAAATTTGGATTAAATAACCGGTGCGATGCACTAAAAGTTTCTCGCCTTGTTACGAAAATCATTTCACTATCCTTTGAGTGCTTTCAATACTTCTTCAACATGTCCCACTACTTTAACTTTTGGGAATATTTTTTTAATTAAACCATTTTCATCAATAATAAATGTTGTACGTTCAATCCCCATATATTTTCTACCGTACATACTTTTTTCTTTCCAGACTCCATATTTAGAAACAACTTCTTTTTTCTCACCACTTAAAAGTGTGAAGGGAAGATTGTATTTACTCTCAAACTTTTTGTGTGATTCTACAGAATCGGCACTTATTCCAATAACAACTGTTTTTATTCTCTTGAAGTTTGGAAAAATATCTCTAAAATCGCACGCTTCTTTTGTGCAGCCTGATGTCATATCTTTCGGATAAAAATAGAGAACAACTTTCCATCCCTTGAAATCATTGAGAGATACCTTTACTCCATTTGAATCCAGTAATGAAAACGAAGGTGCTTTTTTCCCGACCTCTAACATTTTTTCTCCATTAAGAATTTATATTAAACTGCTTTCTCTAAACAATCTAAATAAAAAGTAGAGGACTAATTTATTCCATCCCGTAAAAACGATTAACTTAATTATAATAATTTTTTTAATGTTTCTTGAATCGTTGCATAGTTCGGTTCATTACCGGCAACCTCTAAAACTTCAGCATATTGGATAACTCCCTTCTTATCAACAACGAATGCTGATCTCTTGGAGACACCTTTCAAATCCCACTTGCCAGGAAGCCAAACATCATAAAATGATCCATACGCAGGTGATACTTCTTTATTAAAATCGCTGAGAACAGGAAAGTTAAATTGATGTTTGTCTGTCCAAAGTTTTTGTGCGAATGGACCATCAACGCTAATTGCTAAAACTTGAGCATCCAGATTTTCATAATCTTTCATCCCATCTCTGGTTGAGCAAAGCTCTTTTTCGCAAACTGAAGTTCCTACAGCCGGGAAAAAAAGTATAACCACGTTCTTCTTTCCTTTAAAGTCAGATAACGAAACGGATTCATTATTTGTATTCTTTAAACTAAAATTTGGTGCAACATCTCCTACTTTCAATGACATATAATTCTCCTTTCGTGAGATTATTCTTTAAGTTTTCTGCCAATTCGAACTTTAACCTGGAATTCAACTTTTCCTTCTGAAGTTACTCTGCCTCTTTGTTCCACAACTTCAAACCAACCCACTTTTATTTCTGAGTTAGCTTCAAGAACAATTTCTTTAATTGCTTCAGTAACTCCTTCTGTTGAAATTCCAACTCTGTCTATTACTTCGAACGTCTTTGACATATTAACCTCATTATTTGATTAAAAAGTTCAATTCAATTAATAAGTGAATAATTCTTGAAATTAAAATAGCTTATTAGGAAGTAAGATTAAAGAAAGTGATCCTCAATAACGTTTCTCTTTTATGAATCATTATTTTTTTGCTTTTCATGGTAGCAGTTTCTATTTTTATATAGACTAAATCTAAATAATGGTTGGTTTAAGTGGAAATAGAACAAGCACACGAACAATTCAGACGATTTCTAAAACGAGGTGACAATCGGGTTACACCGGAACGCTTTGAAGTTCTTGACTTTGCAATGGATTATGAAGGACATTTTGGAGCGGATGAATTGTACATTAAGATGAAGAGTAGTGATTCCAATATTTCCCGTGCAACGGTTTACAATACGCTTGAACTTTTAGCTCAATGTGAGCTTCTCTCAAAAAGAAATTTCGGAGAGAACAAAACTCGTTATGAATCTAATGTCGGAAAGACAAGTCACGATCATTTAATTTGTACTAATTGCGGAGCTATCAAAGAATTTTCAGAACCAAAAATTCAAAAAATAGTTAAAGAAATTTCATCTGAGATCGGCTTTGATTCTACAGGTTATTCATTTAACATTTTTGGAAAATGCACTAATCCTAATTGCGGTCAAAACAAAAATGCCAAATAGCACATTAGATAAAGCTAAAAAGGGAAATCCTATTACTGTAGTTAAACTACCATCCGGAAATATTAAATCTCAATTGATACGACTTGGAATCTCTGAAGGAGATACATTGAAATGTATACAACGTCTTCCCGGAGGAACAATCGTGGTTCAAAAAAATAGGCAAGAAATTGCAGTAGGATTTGATCTCGCGAAAAAAATTCACGTACTTATTCAGTAAGAAAGTTTATGAAAACAGATAATGTAGTTAATCTTGAAAATGATAAAATAGTCTCACCCTTAAAAACTTTCATTGAGCCTGAAAAACTTCAGAAAGTTGTCCTCGTTGGCAATCCGAATGTGGGTAAATCTTGTTTCTTTAATTTCATGAGCGGTATGTATGTTGATGTTTCCAATTTCCCCGGCACGACAGTATCAATAACAAAAAGTCATTTTCAAGGTAATGATGTTTTTGATACACCGGGAATATACGGTGTCGGTTCGTTTAATGATGAAGAAAAAGTAGCGCGCGATATAATTCTTTCCGCTGATATAATTCTTAATGTAGTCAATACTCTTAATCTCGATCGTGATCTTTTTCTCACTCTTCAATTAATTGATATGGGAAAAAAGGTTTCAGTACTTTTAAATTTCAGCGATGAACTCAAGAAAAGAAAAATTAAAATTGATACTAAAAAACTTTCCGACTTACTTGGCGTTGAAGTTTACCAGACTGCTGCAGTTGATAAATTAGGATTTGATAAACTCGGAGAGGCAGTTAAATCTGCAAGAGTTGGTAAGCAAGAACTCGATCTTCATTTTTTACTAAATCAGGAAATGGAAAGATCGGTCCCTCAATCCGATTCACTTTTAATATTAGAAGGCGACGAAGCGATTGCACAAAAAAATAATGTATTGTGCGGCACCGCAGATGAACGCGAAAGAATTTACATCAGCAGAAGAAATCGTGTAAATGAGATTGTGGATCTTGTTGAATATGAAGATTCAAAAAAGGGAGAGATCTTCAATCAGCTTGGCAGATTATGTTTAAATCCAGTGACCGGCATACCAATCTTACTGTTTATGCTTGTTCTAATGTACTTTTTCATTGGCGATTTGGTTTCTCAAAGGATTGTTAATTTTACAGAAAATAAAATTGGTAAAGATTTTTTCGAATATAATATTAAATCGTTTTCAGGAAATTACACTCCTGTAAATGTTGACGTAACAATTTTTGATGGTAACAATATTGAGATCGGCAAAAAAACTTTCAACTTCCCTTCCGGTATAAGTGCTAATCCGACTCTTCAAAAAGAATTCTCTGAATTATCGAAACAAAAAAACGCACGGACGAATTTTTATTTTCAAAATCCATTTGTAAAACTTTTCTTCGGTGAATTTGGTGTTATAACAATGACAGTAACTTACTTACTGTTTTTACTTCTACCATTAGTAATTGGATTTTATTTTGTAATGGCTTTATTAGAAGACAGTGGTTACCTTCCTCGTCTTGCAACTATGCTTGATCGTTCATTTAATAAAATCGGTTTAAATGGTAAAGCTGTAATTCCGATAATGCTTGGTTTCGGTTGTATTACAATGGCAAATATTACTACACGTATGCTTGGAACAGAAAGAGAAAAATCAATTGTTACAGCAATTCTTCAATTTGTAATTCCGTGCTCAGCACAATTAGCTGTAATCGCTGCTCTTCTAAGCGGAGCCGGATTTGCACCGATGATGCTTTATATCTCAGTTATTTCAACTGTTCTTATTGTTCTTTCAACTGTCTTAAATAAAATGCTTCCCGGCGAAAGTTCTCCCCTATTAATTGATCTTCCCATGATTCGTTTTCCAAGAATGAGTAATGTTTTCAAAAAAACTTTTTTTAGAAGTTTTGGTTTCATGAAAGAAGCTAGCTTTTGGTTTTTTATCGGTGCACTTGCAGTTGGTATTATGGAAATAAGCGGAATGTTAAAAGTTTGGCAGGATGTTTTAGCACCTTTTACAACAACATGGTTAAAGCTTCCTAAAGAAGCCGCAAATGCTTTTGTAATGGGAATGGTTCGTAGAGATTTTGGTGCGGCTGGACTTTTCCATATGAATTTATCAATAATGCAAAAGACAGTTTCAATTATTACAATTACTCTTTTCGTTCCGTGTATCGCTTCGTTCGTTGTTATGCTTAAAGAAAGAGGTTGGAAAGAAGGAATGATGATATGGTTTGGAACTTGGATCGCTGCTTTTTTAGTCGGTGGAATCGTTGCACAAATAGTAATCTGATATGAAAAAAAACGAATATCAAAAATATCCAATAATTTGGCGCAAAGAAGATTTCTTCATAAAGATTTACTGTTCTATTCCTAACATAGCAACAGGAATATTAATTACAACCGACAGAGTAACATTTATTGCTGATCCGGGCGATGGAATTTTGCGCGATCTTAATAAAGATGTTGGTGCTGTTATAATTCTAAAAGTTTCCGATATTTTCATCAGCCATGGTCATCACGATCATGTTGGAGGCGTTTGGTCGCTTCTTACATATTTATCTGTTATGAGGAAAAAAAGCCCGCTCAATATTTTTTATCCAAAGGGCTGTAAGGAGATCGAAAGTATTTATCGCGCATTTATTAAAGTTTACAGCAAAGAAGTTTCTTATCAAATAAATTTAAAACCAATTGATTCGGTGAAAAGTTTTAAGCGCGATTCAGTTACGATCAAACCATTCAAAGTTAATCATAGAGAACCATCGGAAGACGGCAATTCATCAGAATTAATTCCATCTCTTGGATTTAAATTCATTTATGACGGCAAATCAATTTGTTACGGCGGCGATACTGCCTATTGCGAATCTTTAGTCCAAAATGCGAAAGATTCAAATCTTGCAATTATTGAAGCTGGAGCTAAAGATGATTCGACTTCTGATCTACACATGACTATCAAACAAGCAACACAAATCGGAAAAACTGCTAAGGAATATTTCTTGGTGCATGTGCCCCAATAATATTATTTTGGCAACCACAATATTAAACTACAGAGGAAAATCATGAAGAGAATTTCATTTCTATTGATAATTCTATTTGTCGTTTCAATTCAAGCACAAAATAAAATTCACAGACCTGAAATAACTGCAGAAGAAATTAAAGCCAACGTCTTCTATCTCGCATCAGATGCAATGAAAGGAAGATTCACCGGAAGTCCTGAAGAAAGAATAGCAGGAGATTATATTAAAAGTGAATTTCAACTTTACGGATTAAAACCTGCTTTCAATGGAAATTGGTTCCAAGAATTTCCTTTTATTGAAAGAGTTGAAATGACAAAAGCTAATTCCCTTTCTTTTGACGTAAAGGGTAAAAAGCAAAACCTTAAAACCGGAAATGATTATACAACCGTTGCCTATTCCGGAAAAGGAAAAATTAATGGAGATTTAGTTTTTGCAGGATATGGTATTTCCGCACCTAAATTAAATTACGATGACTATGAAGGTATTGATGTTAAAGGAAAAACCGTAGTTGTTATGAGGTATCATCCCGAACATGACAGTTCCAGATCAGAGTTTGATAAATATGCTTCCTTTAGAAACAAAGCTACAGTAGCAAAAGAGAAAGGTGCAGTTGCAATTATCTTAGTCAATGGATTCGCACCCAAAAACTATGATGATCAATTGATGGAACTCCACTACGATGGTGCACCCGCAATGAAAGGTATTTCTGTTCAACATGTAAAAAGAAGTTTTGTAGAAGATCTTTTTAAGATTGATGGGCTGAGCTTCGTCGAAGCCCAGAAACAAATTGATGCTTTAAAAAAACCATCTTCATTTGCATTTAAAAATGCCAAAGTTTCTCTTTCAACCGAAGTAAAAGAAATTGAGAAGAAAGGAAGAAATGTTGCGGGGATGATCGAAGGAAGTGATCCGGTTTTGAAAAATGAATTTATTGTAATCGGCGCACATTACGATCATCTTGGAATTGATCAGCTTAAAGAATCTTCGATGTATAAAGGTAATGACAAACAAATTCACAATGGCGCTGATGATAATGCATCCGGTACAACAGGAGTGTTGGAAGTCGCTGAAAAATTTGGCTCTATGCAAGGACTATTGAAACGCAGTATAATCTTTGTTGCTTTCTCCGGTGAAGAACTTGGAATTCTTGGTTCAACTTACATGACGAATAATTTTCCTGTTGATATTAAAAATGTTGATGCAATGTTAAACATGGATATGATCGGACGTTTGAATGAAGAAAATAGTTTGACCATCATTGGTTCAGGTACTTCTTCAATGTGGAAGGAATTGTTAAATCAAAAAAACAGTTACAGTTTTAAATTAGGAATGAGCGATGGCGGATCGGGCGGCAGTGATCATCAAGCATTCTCAAATAAAAACATTCCGGTTCTTTTTTTCTTTACCGGAACACATTCGGATTATCACAAACCATCTGATAAACCTGAAAAAATAAATTGCGACGGCGAAGCTAAAGTTGCTAACTATGTTTTTGATATTGCTCTTGCAGTTGATAATTTAGAAAAACGGCCGGATTATGTTAAAGTTGAAGAACCCGCACAAAGAGGCGGTGACGGAGGAAAAACTCGCGTTACAGTAGGAACAATTCCTGAATTTGGCTTTAGTGGAACAGGTTATAAACTATCCGGAGTAACTGAAGGAAGTCCTGCAGCTAAAGCCGGAATGAAAGCGGGTGATATCATTGTAAAATTTGGTCCTAAAACAGTTGCCAATATTTATGATTTTATGTATGCTGTTCAAGATTACAAAGCCGGTGATAAAGTTGATGTTGTTGTCCAACGAGATGGAAAAGAAATGACTTTCAATGTCGAATTGATTGCGAAATAGTTCGCAGTAAACAGAAAGGCGAATCATAATTGATTCGCCTTTCTTTATTTATATAACTAAGTAGTAATTAATAACTAAACGAAACTGACAACACTACATTTCTCGGCATTCCGGGTTCAAGGTACACAGCTTCGTTGTTAACAATATCCGGATTAATAAAAGCAGACGACACAAATTTTAAATCAAATAGGTTATTGATTGTCAAAAATCCTGTAAACGAAAGATCACCAATTAACTTAATCGGTTTGTTCAATCCAATTGTTGTGTTTAAGACATTGAACGATGGAACCGATAAAGTATTAGCATCATCAACAAAATATTTTCCAATTCCATTTAATGTAACTGAAACAAAAACTCCGTTCAGTTCAACAGGTGCGTATGTTAATCCAACATTATAAAAGAAATCCGGAATGCCGGCAACTTTATTGTCTTTGTAATTAGCAAACTTACCTGCCTTGTTCAAATCATAATGGACCGAATCAACAAAATATTCTTGGTACTTGTTGCTCGAGAATGTAAAAGCGCCATTGAATGAAAATCCACGAGTAAATTGAACAGATGTGCCTAGTTCAATACCCATTCTTCGAGTCTTACCGGCTGTAAAATAAAATCTTCCGCCTCTATACGGAATTATATCATTCTTTACGTCTATGTAGTAAAGAGCTAAGTCATAGGATAAATATTTTAACAGATCATTATTCTCAAGAGCTATTAAATGTTTTGTCCCGACTTCATAAGTAGTAGAGATGATTGGATCAAGTAAAGGATTTAATAAATAGATTAGATCTTGTCCGTATGTACCGGCGGGATCGGTTTCATTTCCTGCCGGGACTTCAATTCCTCCGCCTAAATTTGCATACAAACTTTGCGTAGGAGATAAACGATATGTAATTCCAGCTTTTGGAGTAAAATGTTCAAACGATTTTGTCTGTAATCCGTATCCGGATGTTATAAAACTTTCACTGTAATAAGTAATATTATCATATCGTGCACCAACTATAATACTCAACTTTTCATTGAAGAGAATTTCATCTTGAACAAAAGCACCAAATGTATTAGCCCCTTCCCTTTTATTATCCTTTAATACATCACCGCGCGAATTGGTCGGTGACAAACTGTAAAATAAAATTGCACCGTCTTGGTATGCTTCATCGGCTCCAACTACGAATTTATTTTGTATTGTAGAAGAAAGCTGGGAATAATTATTATACATTAAATTTCCACCGACATGATAACGTGTGAAATCTCGGAAGGTCCCGCGTTCCGAACGCTGTAAATATTTTGGATTTATAAAAACCATTCCCGAAATACCATTTGAATTATCAAAATCATGATTCAAAGTAATTCCAATTTTACCCAAGCGATTGAAACGACGTTCATCTCTTTGTTCGTATGCTGGATTTGATTGAGTAGGATCAGCGTCGAATTGTTTCTGCGTTAACGGTCCGGGAATATGAAATGTATTTGAGACACCCGAAAGAAATACTCCGAGTTTTGTTGCTTCACCAAGATTAGAAATCAATCCTAAATTAAATAGAGTTCTAAAACTAGAAGAATGATCTCTCCAACCATCTAAATTACTATTTGAGAGTGATGAGAAAATCTTTCCGTTCTGAAAATTGGTATTAGCTTTCACTTGGAGCTGATTGAATCCAAAACTTCCCACAAGAGAACGCAATGAAATTCCTTCATCTATACCTGTAGGAACAGTAGAAAGATTTACGACTCCTCCGGCAGCATTGCCCCAAATTGCAGAAGCATTTGAGCGTATTACTTCTATGTTATCGGCAATGCTCAAATCAATTTGATCGAAAGAAGTTCTTCCATCAGGTTCTGTTTCGGGAATTCCATCAACCATAACACGGATTCCTCGTGATGTACCTGAATTAGATCTGTCACCGGCACCACGAGCTCCAAATCCGCGAATCACAAGCCGTACATCTTGATTACCCGACCTTGACTGCGCTAATACTCCGGGAATTGTAGAAAGAGCTTCATCCAATCCGTAACCGCGTAAGTTTTTCAACTGTTGCGATTGAAGTATTGAAACTGCGTAAGGAATTTCCAAAAGATTTTCAGCATAGCGAGTTGCAGTAACTGAAATTTGCTTCATCTCATAAGTTAAAGTGTCTGTTTGAGTTTTTTGCTGTGCTTGTACAAATGAAATTGATATAAGAATAAAAAGAATAATTCTTTTCATGTAAACTCCGCCAAATTCATATATTATTTTTTTGATTAATAATCATTCCTGTTTAACGAGTTGAAGCAAAAAGAAAATACTTCATTCTTGTTACGATAGAAGAGGAATGATTTAATTAAAAGTTTTGTTTAGATGAGTGAAAACTTTGGAGGCGGAGTTAATACTTGCGGTGTGTTTAGATGGTAATTATTATTCATATAGTTTGAATATTTTACTTTTTGAATTGGCGATTCAATTCCCGGCACTCTTCCATATTCGGCATACTGAATCAGATGATTAAAATTTATAAATGTGTTTGTTACAGTTTTTTGGTTCAGATTTTTGTTAATAGTGTTGGCAAACTCATTTTCAAGTTTGTCTTCTTTTTCGTCATGAACACAATAAAAAATTATATTATCTGCCTGCTTTTCTTCCTTAACAATATCATACATCTTTCCTTCATATCTAATTTCCTTTTTATTGATACGTTGAAAAACTTTGCCTTCATTGATCACGGATTTAGAAATAGAAAGAACTTCAATCTTATCTTTAGATTTTAACAAAGTTATTTCCTCAAATGCTTCTTCCTTTGCATTCTCTCTTTCGATCAAAAAATAATAAATGAATCCAAACGAATTGAACACAAATATGAAGGCAACTAAAAGAAACATGATATTTCTAATTCTTGTCATCTATCTATCTTTGAGATTGATTTACCAGTTATTAAATAATAAAGGCGAACCAAAGATTCGCCTGCATTCTCAATTATTTTTGTATTTCTGCTAAAGGAACTGCGGTTCCTCTCATCGAGTGAACTTTGTTAGGAACGGGAATGGAAATATTTTTATTCACATATTTTTCAAATTCATCACGGAAACGTGTGATCATAAACTTTACAGGCCATGCCGCTGCTTCTCCAAGAGCGCAAATCGTATTACCTTCAATATTATTCGCAACACTTATAAGTAAATCCAAATCTGCAGATGTTCCATGTCCTTCGTCTATTCTATGCAGAATCTTTTCCATCCAACCGGTACCTTCCCGACAAGGAGTGCATTGCCCACAACTTTCATGATGATAAAAATGAGCGATCCGGATTAGAACTTTTAGAAGATTGGTATCTTCATCCATCACCATTACTCCGCCGGTGCCGATTGCAGAACCCGCTTCCTTAAGTGATTCTGCATCCATGCGTACACCTTCTAGTTGGTCACCACGCAATGGCGGCATTGATGAACCACCCGGAATTACACATTTAATTTTTTTGTTATTGGAAACTCCTCCCGCTACATTGTAAATTAAATCAGTTAGAAGAGCACCTGATGGTAATTCATAAACACCGGGTTTGTTAACATGTCCGCTTATACCAAATAAAATTGTACCGGGATGTTTTGGTGCACCGATTTTCGAGAACCATTCCCAACCGTTTTTAATTATTGCAGGAACGTTTGTAATTGTTTCGACATTATTGATAGTGGTTGGACAACCCCACAAACCACGCTGCGCAGGAAACGGCGGTTTAACGCGCGGATAACCTCTCAGTCCTTCAATGGAATTCATCAAGGAAGATTCTTCACCGCAGATGTAAGCACCGGCACCTTTATGAATGAAAAGATCACAACTAAAATTTATTCCAAATGTTTCCTTCATCTTCTCACCGAGAAATCCGCGAGAGTAAGCTTCATCAACAGCTTTCTGCATAAGCTTAATCCATTTATGATATTCACCGCGGATGTATAGATATGCAACCTTAGCACCGATTGCATAACTTGTTATGATTGCACCTTCAATAAGTTGAAACGGATTGTCTTCAAAAATTTGTCTGTCCTTAAAAGAACCGGGTTCGCTTTCGTCGCCGTTGACGCAAAGATACTTCGGCTTATCTGTAGTCTTCGGCATGAAACTCCACTTCAATCCGGCAGAAAATGCAGCACCGCCTCTACCCCGCAATCCGGATTTTTTTACTTCATCAATAATTACATCGGGAGTTTTTGCAAATGCTTTTTTTGCAGATTCAAATCCACCGTTAGCAAGATAGACTTCTATCTGATTGAAATTTTCTATTTGTGGTAAAACTATTTTTTCCATTATTTGAGCGAATCCAAAATTTCAAAAACTTTTTCTTTATTTAGATTTTCAAAATAATCTTCGTTAACAGCGATCATAGGCGCATAACCGCAAGCGCCCATACATTCAACTTCCTCGAGAGAATATTTTCCATCCGGAGAAACTTTCATGTGATCAAGTTCCAATTTATCTTTAACACCATCCCAAATTTCATAAGCGCCACGTAGCATACATGAAACATTGGTACAAACTTGGATGTGATATTTACCCATCGGTTTGGTGTGATACATTGTATAAAATGTAACAACACTTAGAACATTTACTTTATCAATACCAAGAACATTTGCAATCTCTTCCATTACTTCATTGCTGATGAATCCATTCTGTTCTTGAGCGATATGAACAGTATCCATAACGGCAGCAAGTGAGGTAGGATATTTTTTCCTTGCCGCTTCTATTCGTCTAATACTTTCTTCAGTAAACTTAAATGGCATATTACTCTAAACCTTTGTTCTTACTCTTTCTCTTAATCTTACTCTTAATTTATTTATCTGCTTCGCCCATTACAGGATCAAGACTTCCAATAATTGCGATAACATCGGAAACCATGGCTCCTTTGCACAATTGTGATAATGCTTGAAGATTGCAAAATGAAGGAGAGTGAATTTTCAATTTCCAAGGTTGTCCGCTTCCATTACTTACAATATAAAATCCCAACTCGCCTTTTGGGTTCTCTACAGAAAAATATGTATCGCCAACCGGAGGATTAATTCCAAAATTGATAATCATAAAATCATGAATTAGCTCTTCCATCTTGGAATAGATTTCTGTTTTATGTGGAAGAACTTTCTTCGGATTGTTTGCAATTACTTCGCCTTGTGGAATTTTATCCAAACATTGTCGTAATATTTTTATGCTTTCTTTTACTTCATCACCCCTTTGGAAATATCTTGCAAGGCAATCACCTTGAGAGAAAGTTGGAATTTTAAAATCTATTTCGTTGTAAAATAAATAAGGTTTCGCTCGACGAACATCATATTCGACTCCACTTGCACGTAAGTTTGGACCAGTAACACCAAGTGCAATTGCATCTTCCTTGGGAAGAATTCCAATTCCTTCAAGACGGTCAATAAAAATTCTATTAGAGAGCAACAGCTTATCCATTTCAACCAATGCTGGTTCCAGCTCAGATAAAAACTTTATAATTTCTGCAATTGACTGATCATCAATATCTGAAGCAACGCCACCGATGCGTGTATAACTTGTAGTAAATCTTGCACCGGCAATTCTATCGAAAATACTATTAACCTTTTCACGTTCACGGAATGTCCACATTACCATAGTTACAGCTCCAACATCCATTGCAAATGTTCCAATTGCTACCATGTGTGCCGCAATTCTTGAAAGTTCAGAAACTATCATTCGAATATATTGTGCGCGTTTTGGTGCTTCGATTCCAGCAAGTTTTTCTACTGCAAGAACGTATCCAACATTATTACACATAGTTCCAGTATAATCAAGACGGTCTGTATGAGGAATAAATTCGATGTAGCTCATGTTCTCAGCCATCTTTTCATAACCGCGATGCAGATAACCAAGTTCCGGTACAATTCCAACAACCGTTTCACCATCAAGACGCAACACAAGTCGAAGTACACCGTGAGTTGCCGGATGTTGTGGACCCATGTTGATTACCATTTCGTTTTCAAGAACATCTTCAATAGTAAGGTTTTGATCTTCTTGAAGTTTCTTCAGAAGTTTTTCGTCATTATATATTTGTTTAATTCTATCCATTCTATTCTGCTTTAAAAGGAAGTGGCAATGAACCGGGAATACCCAGAACAGGAAAATCTTTTCTCAACGGGTGGTATTCAAATCCTTCGGGCATATACATTCTTCTAAAATCGGGATGGTTGATAAATTTAATTCCGTACATATCCCACGTCTCGCGTTCATACCAATTAGCACTTTGCCAAACAGATGAGACAGTTTCTATTGTTGGAGGATCATCATCAATATTCGATTTAAGTCTTAACGAGTAATTTAATTTGAAAGAATAGATGTGGTAAACTGTTGTAAATCTTTTTTTGCGGGTTGCCCAATCAATTGCAGTTACATCTTTACACATAATGAATTGAAGATCGGGATCTTCTTTCAAAAACTTTCCAAGATTAACAATCTGATCCTTCTTAATTGTAATACAGAGATCGTCTCTAAAATCTGAAACTTCTTCTACGGATTCGCCAAATTTTTCTTTTACTTTTTCAACAATTAGTTCTTTGGTATTCATCGGTCAGTTTTGAGAGTGTTCAAGTTCAGCAAGTGATCTGTTTTGAAAATCGCGTGCTTTGGTTTTTCCAATTTTATCTTGAATTGTCATTAATGCATTTAATAAATTTTCCGGACGAGGCGGACAGCCGGCAGTGTAAACATCAACCGGAAGAAATTGATCTATCCCTTGCACAACGCTATATGAACGGTACATTCCGCCGGAAGAAGTACAAGCGCCCATTGCAATAACCCATTTTGGTTCCGGCATTTGATCATAAATTCTTCTAACAACTTGAGCCATTTTATATGTTACGGTTCCGGCTACAATCATAAGATCGGATTGACGCGGGCTAAAACGCATTACTTCGGAACCAAATCTTGCTATATCATATTTAGGATCTGCAGTAGCTATCATTTCAATTGCACAGCAGGAAATTCCCATCGGCATTGGCCATACCGAACTTTTGCGAGACCACGCAACTATTGCATCTATTGTAGTTGTTAAAAATCCATCCTTTTGAAGTACCGCTTCTAATCCCATTTCAATCCGCCTTTCATATAGACATAAAGAAATCCCAATTCAAGTACAATTAAGAAGATAAGCATTGGCATAAAAGCAAAAATTCCAAGATCGGCAAATAATTTTTTGAATTGTACCGCCCATGGATAAACATAAATTACTTCGATATCAAAAATGATGAACATCATTGTAACAAGATAATACTTAATCGAAATCCTTTCGTGTGTTGAACCAACAGGATCTTTACCGCTTTCATAAGTCATTGTTTTAATTTTATTGGGACGCTGTGGGCCAAAAAGAGTTGAGGAAAAAACAACTATTCCTCCAAAAGCAGCAGCTACAATTATTACTAGAATAATAGGTATGTAATCAAATATCATAGAAATATTTCATTTTTTGCACGGGAAAAATAAACGAATTGGGGTTATAAAGCAAAACGGAATGTAGAGTGTAGAATGAACGAGTGTAGAGTAAAATTCCATTTTATACTCTACACTCTAAACTCTACACTTTTAAGTAAGAATTTCAATTAATTTTTCTACCACAGTATCTAGGTCTTCATAACTAATTACCAATGGCGGTAGCATACGTAATACAGTTGTTCCGGCAGGTAAAGAAAGTATTTTATGATTAAGTAATTCAAGTATTACCGGCTGAGATTTATCTTTTAATTCTATGCCGATCATCAATCCGATGATTCTAATCTCACGGACTTTTGAGAGCGGATGTTTTTCCAATTTCTCTTTGAAATATTTTCCTTTTGCTTCGGCTTGTTCCCACAATTTATTTTCAAGCATAAAATCTATTGCAGCTATTCCCGCGGCGCATGCAAGCGGGTTGCCGCCAAAGGTTGAGCCGTGTTTACTTTTTTCAACTGTTATTTTATCAGAACAAAGTAATGCACCCATCGGAAATCCGCCGGCGATTGATTTTGCAAGCGTCATCATATCTGCTTCGATTTCTAGATACTCAATCGCAAACATTTTTCCGGTTCTGCAGAATCCAGTTTGTATCTCATCAATAATCAGAAGAATATTTTTTTCATCGCAAAGCTGTCTAACTTTTTGGAAATATTCTTTCTGCCCAATATTAATTCCGCCTTCGCCCTGGATCGGTTCTAGAATGATCCCTGCGGTATCATCATCAACGGCTTCTGCAAGCTTTTCAAAATTGTTGAAAGGAACGAAAGAGAAACCCGGCACAAGCGGTTTAAATCCTTCGCGGTACTCTTTTTTATAAGTTGCGCTTAACGCACCCATTGTTCTGCCGTGAAAGCCTTTCATTGCTGCAATGAATTTTGTTTTCTTTGTGTTCAAACGTGCAAACTTTATTGCCGCTTCAATTGCTTCGGTTCCGCTGTTCGTTAGGAATGTCTTAGTTAAATTCTTAGGTACTATACTGAAAAGTTTTTCCAAAAAGATTGCTTTAGTATCATTGTAAAAAGTATTTGGGCAAGTAATAAGAGTTGCAGCCTGTTTAGAAATTGCTTCAACAACTTTATCATTAGCATGTCCGACATTTGCTACACTTATTCCCGCCGCCATGTCGATATATTCATTGCCTTGATCGTCCCACACTCGCGCTCCTTTACCTTTTACCAATACAATATCGCGGCGCGGATAAACATCAATTTCGTATTGCTGGGTGATTGCTTTGTAATCTTTCATTGTATTGTTGTTCCCTTTCCATTTAGTGCATCTTTAATTGGATTTTCTGTTCTGCCGTCTGAAAGAATAACAGTTGTATCTCCCGACTCGAATAATTTTCTTAGAGCAAGAATTTTTCTTTTCATTCTTCCTTCCACCTTTTGTTCCATTACTTCAAGTTCAGCTTTTGAAATATTAGAGACAAGTGATGAAGGATCGTTTTTGTCTAATAAAAATCCCGGAGCTTCAATTAGAGAAATTATTTTTTCAGCCTTGAATTCTTTTTGAAGCAAAGCTATAATGTCATCGTTCTCGGAATTTATCGCGAAATTATTTTCATCAATCAACGGAACACTAAGAACAGGAGTGTAACCATTATATAACAACAAATCTAAGAGTTGCTTATTTATCGCCTTCGGTTTACCGGAAAAATCTCTTAACAATAATGTCTTCCCGCCTTCACGGACCTTGATACCACTATTTCGTTTACCCTGTATAACTTTGCCATCTAAACCGGAAAGACCAACTGCATTAACTCCATTCTTCTGAAATAATTCTACTATTCTTTTATTCCTTAAACCGGCATATGCCATCATAGCAAGATCAATTGTATTCTCGTCACTAAAGACAGAATCATAACCGGAAAGCGAAGTAATAACTTTTTTTTCAATACCAAGTTTTTTTGCAAGATCATCACGCAAAGCATTGGCACCATGAACAATAATAAATTTTTCGTTAAGTGCCGCTAAATCTTTTACAATCCCAACAAGATTTAAATCCTTCCCTCCGCCAATCTTAATTAAAAGCATGGAATCTCCGTTAATGAATTATTCTGAATAGGTATCCAATCATTTTCATTCGATAATTTTTCTGAACAGACAATTAACATGTTATCGTTTTTTATAAGCTTCATCGTAAAATAGTCTTCATCTTCATTGAAATGAGAATAGACATACGCTGATTTATCGTTAGTCATAATAATATTCATCGCACGGATATAACTGGATTTCTTTTTAATTATCTCAGTCCCTTTGCTTAAAGCGTCCTTGATATTACCTTTATCAAATCTTTTTATATAATTAAAGATTTTATCTGCGCCGATCTTCCCTTCTTCTTTAATTTTTACACCTTTTAGTTCACCGTTGAAAATAAATATATACTTGTCATCATAGAACGGCATATTATTTTCGACAGCTATTCCTTCATCTTTGAATGCACTTCTGGCATGTGCAATCAAGCGATTTGAATCACCGAATTGTGAAAGATCATCTTCCCAAATAGGATTTACATTTTTATAATAATTCCATTTCCCGTTTTGAAAATACGCACATCCCCAGCCGTGTCCTTGAAATTCTTTACTGTTCTTGGAAATCTCTGAAAACTTATTGAGATACTCTGAACATGAAAATTTATTTTTTGAATTAACGTAAAGTAATCTGCACATGTTTTAATCTTTATCTTGATCATGTTCTTGCTCGTGCTCGATAGATCAAGATTAAGATCAAGAGCATGAGCATGATATTAAATTGGATGAAGTCCCGGAAATTCTAATCCGGTTCGCTCATCAAAACCATTCATTATATTAAATGCTTGAAGCGCTTGACCTGCGGCGCCTTTCATTAAATTGTCAATCGCACTTATAACAACAAGGCGATTTGAAAACTCATCTTTCTTAAATCCAATATCGCAGTAATTTGTACCGATCAATAATTTCGGTTCGGGATAACGGTAAATGCCTTCACTCTCTTTAACTATTCTTATGAACGGTTCATTACCGTATGCATCGCGGTAAACTTTCCAAATATCTTTTTCTTGAAGATCATCTTTCAAGAAAACATGACAAGTAGCGAGCAACCCGCGAACCATATCTATCGCTGTTGCAGAGAAGTGAATTGTAAGTTTTTGTCCAAACGATAGTTCTTGAAGCATCTCAGCAGTATGTCTGTGTTGAGTGGGTTGATAGGAACGCACAACATTGGCTCTCTCCGGATGATGTGATCCTTCGTTTCCTTTATTACCGCCTTCACTTGATCCAACTTTAACTTCAATAACCGTTCTATCTAATTCAACTAAATTATTTTTATAGAGTGGATACAAACCAAGTATGGTGGCTGTTGCATTGCACCCCGCACTCGAAATGTAATTTGCTTTCTTCATTTCTTCGCGGTGAAGTTCTGGAATACCGTAAACAAATTCATTCAATAAATCCGGACGTGCATGTTTATGTCCGTACCATTTTTCATATTCATTAACATCTTTCAGTCGGAAGTCAGCACTAAGATCAATAATCTTTGGTGCCAATTTTTTAAATTCATCAATTTTATTCTGGGATCTGTTATGGGGTAGACATAAAAATAAAAGATCGCACGGCTGAAGTTCGTTTGCAGAACTGAATTTTAGCATTGTTGATTTACGTAAGTTCGGATGAATCTTATAAACAAATTTTCCTGTATAGCTTTCAGATGTAACTTGATTTACCTCAACCTTAGGATGAAATAGTAAAAGTCTAAGTAATTCTCCTCCTGTATAACCTGAAGCGCCAATGATCGAAACTTTTAATTTCATTTTCTACCTTCAGCAACTTGCAAAATATATTCTACCATTTTCTGCGGAATATTTACTCCTGTTGTTGTGATACTGTTTTTATATTCCATAGTATAGTTCACTTCGTTTACCATTAATCCTTGTGCAGTTTCAAAAACATCTATTGCAACAATTCCACCGCCGACAGCTTTTGCCGCGCGTACCGAGATATGATTTAATTCATCTGTAACCGGACAATTAGTTGCAACACCGCCGCGCGCAGTATTTGTTATCCAGTGAGAAGATGTTCTGTAAATCGCAGCTATACATTTATCACCAACAACAAAACTGCGAATATCTTTTCCTTTTTTCTCAACATACTTTTGCATATAAAAAATCGAATGATGATATGAACCAAGGACAGCTTTATGTTCCAAGATTGCTTCAGCAGCATCGCGGTCATTTACTTTTGAAAGCAATCTTCCCCAAGAACCCACAGCAGGTTTTAATACAACCGGGTAACCCATCTCTTCAATTGTTTTTAGTGCCGATTCTTCTGTGAATGCTACACGAACTTCAGGTTGAGGAACTTTGTAATCTGCCAAAGCACAAGATGTTAGTAATTTATCGCCGCAAATGGTTGCTACACTATATGTGTTCACACATTTAATTCCGGCTGTTTCAAATAACTTCAAACCATGCAATGCTCTTGAGTGATTAATACACCGTTCAACAACAATATCAAGATCAAATTTATCTTTACCGATATTAAATTTAATTTCACGGTCATCTATCATTACCAATTCAATTCCCTTTATCTTATTGAATTCATCAATAAGAAATTTTTCATCTTTTCTAATCAACGAATGAAGCAACCCGATTTTCATTTTTACTCTCCTAGTTCAAATAAATTTAAAAAGGTAGAGCTGAGAAAATTATCTCAGCTATTAAATGACTTGTGATGTTTAACTGCATCAACTATATGTTTAAGTTCGGCAAGATCAACTGTACGACCGCGCTGACCAACAGATTTTACTTCTTTAAGAACATCCATTTGATGAGGTTCATCTAATGAGTCTTCATCAATCAAGTTTAATGCATATCTCAATGATGCTATACCGGACATATGGTCAAGTGCAAAGTTTCTTGGTCTCCCAAGAATTTCGGGATTCAAACTTTCATAATGCATTGGATTGATCGAAGCCGCATGTGTATGTACACCTGCACAATGCGTGAAAGCATTCTTTCCGGTGATCGGAAAATTTGCCGGAATTGGAATCCCGGAATGTTTACTAACTAAATCGTAAAGTTCAACAAGTTTTAAAAGATTCCATCTAGTTTCATTATAATCTACAGTTAACACAACTAAAAGCGAAGCGAGATCAACTATACCAGCTCGTTCACCCAAACCTAAAGCTGCGGCATCAATTATACTTGCACCGGCTCGATATGCATCTAGTGCATTAGCAAGTGCTAAACCGCGATCGTTATGGCAATGTACAGCAATTCTTGGATGTAAATTTAATTTGTCTAATTCTTGAATCAATCGTGATATATAATCATACATACTTCTAGATGTTCCCGGAACCATATAACCTGTTGTATCTGCAACACTAATAATATCTGCACCAGCTTCAACTGCAGCAGATGCGGCTTTAACTACATTTTCAAATTGAGAACGAACCGTGTCTTCCGGTGTGTAACGAATTAATAAATCCGGTTTCTGTGATTTTGCATATTTAATTACATCTGTAATCTGTTTGATTGCAGCATCTAAATCTTTTTTGAAAACTGTTGTTAATCTTTCATCTGAGACACAATAAAAAATTCCGAGGAATCCGACACCGCATTCAAGAGCAAGATCAACATCGCTTTGAAGTGAACGAGCGTGAGCTCCAACTATTGCTTTGTATCCTTTTTGTGCAATTGATTTTACAGCAGCATGAATTTCGGGTGTAACCATCGGGTGGCCGGATTCGATAATGTCTATACCGATTTCATCAAGCAGACTTGCTATTGCAAGTTTTATATGTTTATCGAAATAAACACCCGGAGTTTGTTCGCCTTCGCGTAAAGTTGAATCTAATACCCAGATCAATTTACTCACCCCAGTCTTCTTCTTCTTGAGGTGCTTCTTTTACTTGCGGTGGATTAACAGAAACTACTTCCAATTCAGTTCCGCAATCGGGGCACCCAATTAATTCACCTTGAACTGCATCAGAAGCGAGTTCGATCTGCGCACCGCATACCGGGCATTCTGTTTTCATAACATATCCTTAAGTTTATAAAGTGATGCAAAACTATGAAACTAATTTTTTCAATGCAATGATTTTGATGAGAGATTAAAAAAAATTAATTCGAAGTTTAGTGAGGCAAATTTCGGTCAATCGCTTAATGAATAATTATTCATAATGGTGCAAGAAGATGCAGAGCAGCTTTCGGCCGTCGGCAATAAGCTTTCAGCTTTTTGATTTCGATTTAGTTGCGATTTCTGAAAAATTATTTTCGACTGACACCAGTCTTTTCATCCAATCATTTTTGACTACATCAAATTCTTGTTTATATTTTTTACCAACTGGACCCGATGATTGATATTTTTCTCTTAACGGATTTACCTGTCTTCCGTTTTTCCAAAAACGGAAACATACATGTGGACCGGTTGCTAGTCCGGTGCTTCCGACATAACCGATCACTTGACCCTGAGTAACCGAAACGCCTCGATGAATTCCTTTTGCAAAACGTGACATGTGTAAATATTGTGTTGTGTAAGTAGCGTTGTGTTTAACTTTGACATAATTGCCGTTACCACTCGTGTAGCTTGCCTCTATTACAACTCCATTACCCACTGTCATGATCGGTGTTCCAGTTGGTGCGGCGTAATCCGTTCCTAGGTGTGCTTTGGTTCTATGCAGTATTGGATGATAACGGTTCATGGAAAAACGCGAACTGATTCTGTTGTATTTCAAAGGTGCTTTTAAGAATAGTCTTTTAAGGCTATTGCCTTTTTCATCGAAATAATTTTCGCCTTTTTCTTTATCAAAGTAAAAAGCGAAATGATTTTCATTATTGGAAAAGAAATTTGCAGCACGGATTTTTCCAACATCAACGGATTCACCATCAACTAAAATTTGTTCATAAATTACTTTGAAGCTGTCCGTCGGTTGAATTCTAAAGAAATCAATCTGCCATGCGTAAATATCTTCCAGTCTCGCTGCAACTTGCAATTCAATCTTTTTTTCTTGTAGTGTTTGATATAAAGAATTACTGATCACCCCTGAAACTGTTCTTTCTCTAATCGTAACCGGTTTTTGTTTTTTGTAAATATTAACAGAGTCGCCAATATCAAACACCACATAATTCACCGGATCTTGTACATACACAAAATATTTAACGGTTTCTACAGAATCCCACTTTGCATAAATATACAATTCGTCATATGCTCTAAAACTACGAAGTGGAAATATATCACGAGCCGCTTTTTCAATTTGATTGATCTTTTGCTGAGTTACTCCATGAGGGATCAAAATATCGGAAAGAGTTTGATCTGCTTCTATTGTATCGCGTACCTCAATAAGATTTGTAACACTTAGTCCAAATTGATTTGGTTTTAACTCTTGGTTCTTAGTTTTTTGCTTTTCACTTTTACATGAAGTAAAAAATAAAACAAGTGAAAGTAAAAAAAATATTTTTAGGTAGAATTGAGTTCTATTTCGCATCAGATTAATTTCTTAATTATCTCAACCGAATTTATACCTTCAGCTTCAGCAGAGAAATTTGGAATTATCCTATGACGAAGAACCGGTGTTAGAAATTCTTTTACATCATCAATTGAAGGAGTGAATCTTCCTTCCATAACAGCTTTAGTTTTAGCCGCTAATATCAAATATTGAGAAGCTCGCGGACCGGCTCCCCAAGCTACGTGTTCTTTTATAAAAACATGTTGGTTGTTAGTTGTTGGCCGTGTGTTGTTAACAAAATTAACTGCAAATTCAATTACGTTTTCAGCAACAGGGACTCTTTTAATTAAATTTTGAAAATTTATCAGTTCATATGAACTAAGTACTTTTTTTAGTTCTGGTTTATAATCACTTGTAGTGGATTTTATAATTTCTATTTCTTCCTTAAAGCTTGGATAATCTAACCATAAATTGAACATGAAACGGTCGAGTTGAGCTTCTGGTAAAGGATAAGTCCCTTCTTGTTCGATTGGATTTTGTGTTGCTAGAACAAAGAATGGTTCTTCAAGCGTTCGTGTTACACCTGCTGCGGTTACTTTGTGTTCCTGCATTGCTTCAAGAAGTGCACTCTGTGTTTTTGGCGGAGTTCTGTTTATCTCATCAGCTAAAATAATATTTGCAAAAACCGGACCTTGAATAAATCTGAATATACGTTTCTTAGTTACTGGATCTTCATCAATAATTTCTGTGCCCGTAATATCGCTCGGCATTAAATCCGGTGTAAACTGAATTCGGTTGAATTTTAGATCGAGAACTTCCGAAAGAGTTTTTATTAATAAAGTTTTTGCTAAACCAGGAACACCTACAAGCAGACAGTGGCCACGCGCAAGAAGACTAACAAGAAGATCATTAACAATTTGATGCTGACCAATAATTACTTTTGCAATTTCTTGTTTAATCTGTTTTACGGAATAAGCTAACTGCTCAACAGTCCGTACATCATTTGTGTTCTTTTGATCAGTCAAAATTGTTCCTATGATTATACTTTAGAGAATGAAAAATATTTTGTTATTATAATTTAATTTCCCAATAAATTTTATTTTTAATTTCGTCCATCCACTTAGCATATAATTTTTGTTTTTTGTAATACTCAGCAATTCGTTTTATTTCCGGATAGTCAATATCTAGGTTTGCTTTATGAGCCGGAATTCTTTTTACCAATTTAACGATATGATAACCGTAAACATTTTTATCTACTTCAAGTCGTTTTGGAAAACTTATTTCACCTTCTTTTAATTTATAAATAACATCAAGAAGAGATTTGTCAAGCTGGCTTGCTTCAAACGTTCCAAGTTCTCCACCGAACTTAGCAGATTCTTTATCATCACTATATTGGCGTGCATAATGCTCAAAAGTATTTTTACCTCGAACAACACTGTCCCTTAAGTCAGTTAGAAATTCAATCGCTTTAAGATCGGATTCGTCATCGCTCTTAACTTTAATAAGAATATGTCTGCAATGGATAGATTCGCCGCGTCTTTCCAAAAGTTGAATTATATGAAAGCCAAAAACAGTTTCTACAACGCCCGAAATTTGATTTGGAGCTAATGCAAATGCAGCCGCTTCAAACTCCGGCACTAATGCACCTCTTTTAACGGAACCAAGATCGCCGCCTTGCGATGCATTGCCGGTATCATCAGAATATTTTTTTGCAAGTGAAGCAAAATCAGCGCCGTTCTTTAGTGAATCTAATAAAGATAGCGCAAAATCTTTTGCTTTCTTTTTTATTCGTTCCCCGGTTTTAGGATTTTGGAAGATATGCTGTATAACAAATTTCTCCTGTACGTCCGGCAAAGAATCACGGAAAGTTGCAAAAAAATCCTCAACTTCTTTTCTAGTAGCATCAAGTTGACCGAATTTTTTTTGCTGAAGCATATAAGACATTAATCCTTTACGAGTATCATCTTGGAGTGATCGTTTGATTTTTTCATAAGGCATACCGTAAATTTGTTCAAGTCTCTCACGTGAGCCGTATTGCTGAATAAAATAATTCATCTGGTCTTCAAGACGTTGTTTCACTTGATCATCAGTAACAGTTATCGAATCAAGTTCTGCTTGTGCATAAAGCAGTTTTTCTTCGATCATTGCATTTAGAATCTGATGACGTAAATTTATATCTGCCGGATTCAGATTCTTTTGTGCAGCTTCCATATTAGTTCTGAAATCAAGTTCTGATTGTAAAATGACTTCATTATCAACAGCAGCAACAATTTTATCTATTACTTGCTGCGCATTTATTACTCCGGCAATTACCAACATGATTAAAAATATTTTCTTCATTCTGAATACCTCTCAATTTCCAAATTATGATCTGCAATTAATTTGTCTATATACTCTTTTATATACTGATTTCTTTTTATGATTGATAATCTTTCTTTTACTTCATTCTTCACAATATCAAGCTGCGGGATAAGATCTTTACCAATCTTTTCAAGAAGTTGAACAACCGTGAATTTCATCGGTTCCGTTTCGAAGACAACACTTACTTCGTTTATACCTAAAGTTGTGATAACGCGAAGCAATGTAGTCGGTTGAATCTGATATTTCAATAATAATTTTTGTGGTTGTAATTCGATTATTGATTGATCATTACGGTATTGATTTAATGCTCGATTCCATTCGGTTTCAAGTAAAGAATTTCTGAATTCAACTGCTTTATTATAATCGTTAAATTTAATTTCATTAAATCTATATGCATCATCAACTAGTTTGAAATCATCTTTATTGTTATCAAAATATTTTTTTATTTCGTCATCAGTCGGTTCGATTTTATTCTCATCAACTATTTTCCTAATGAATAAAGCAGAAGCTAATTCTTTTTTAGTGCGGTCCAACAATGATTTGAACTCTTTATCATTTAATAATCCTTTATTAGCCGCTTCTTGAAATAGAATTTCAGTTTGTATCCAGTTGTTGATATACTCTTCTCTATATATACCTTTATTACGTTCTTCCGATAAAGCAGATTTTACATCATCCTCCGTTAATACGGACTTGTTCACTTTTGCAACATGCTTTGATGGTTTCTCTTCTTTAGAACAACCATACTGAGTGAAAGCAAAAGCAAAAATTATTATAATATAATAATTGTTACTTCTTAAATGCTTTGCTGAGTTCTTCATAATAGAGTTTTGGTTTATAAATATTTTTCAGTTTATTCAAATACTCATCTTCAAGACGTTTGCTTTCGCTTTCCTGTAATTGACTGCTTGCTTCTGCTTTTGCTTCATCAAAAGTTTTTAAGCGGGCTGAATCGCGTTTAATTAGTTTTACAATTGACCAACCTTTTTCAAAATGGAAAGGTTTGGAAATATCACCTATGTTCTTCAATTCGTTTGATTGTTTTGATAATTCATTGGAATCAATATCTACTAAACCATGATAACCGGGAGTATTATCATATCCGGTTCTTTGATTGTACTTTGCAAACAAAGTATCATAGTTAGTACTTGATGTTACAAGTGAATAACACTTGTTCATCAAAGAATCTGATTGACAGAAGATCTCTTTGAACTCAACTCGATTTTTCCATTTATAGTTTTGTTTATTCTGTTCCCAAAAAGAATAAGCTTTTGCACTGTCAACAGAAATTTTAGACCATACTTCCTCTTCAAGAATTTGGAATAAATAAATTCCTTTTTCGTATTCGTCAATCAGTTTTGCAAATTCGGGATTCTCATTATCGTATATCAAAGCTTTTTCTTTGATTGATACGTCTCTGGAATATATTTTTAACGATTCTTCAAGTACCGATGAATTTATAACCATATTTAAGCTGATACCATGTTTGATCATATAAGCGAACAAACTATCGCATGGATAAGATTTATTATTGATTTTAAATAGTTCTTGGCTTCCAACTACTTTTTGCAGTTTACTTTTCCAGTAACTCTCTGCGATTTTTGTTGTATCGCTGTTAGCCATTATCTTGGCAAATGTTTCTCTATTTATGGAATACTTCAATTCCACTTTTAATTTTTCAGTTAATTGTTCATAATCTGTTTTATAACGCATCCGGTCGTAAATCTCTTTAAGCTCTTCTTTCTCTTGATCGTAGGTGGGATATGGTGATTCATCAGCTAATCTTATTAAGTGATAACCATATTGCGTTTTAACAATTGGAGAAATTTCACCTTTCTTTAGTTTGAAAGCAGCTTCTTCAAATTCTTTTACAGTACGTCTACGTGAAATTGATCCTATAGAACCTCTCTGCACAGCGCTTCCTTTATCTTGAGAATATTTACGCGCCATTTCACCAAAGTCAGCACCACCTTTAATTTTCTGCTCTATATCTTGAATTGTTTTGAATGCATTGGCAGTATCCGCTTTGCCTGTTGAATCGGCAAAAGTAATTAGGATATGTTCTAATGTAAGTGATGGTCTGCGTGGATGTTTTTCTGTTATCTTTATTATATGAAACCCTGAACCGGAAAAGACTAATTCAGGATAAATTTTTCCTAGTTCGGTCCCGTAAACAGCATCTTCAATTGCAATATTATTTACTAAACCGGCAGTAAAATAGTAAACATCTCCACCATTATTTTTTGAATAGGTATCTTTGGAATATTGTTTAGCCAGCGTTGCAAAATCTTCTCCGTTTTGAATACGCTTTATTAGCTCATTACCCAGTTCTTTCACTTTATCAACATTCATAGTTGAATCCGGTGTTAGAAAAATATGACTCGCTCTATATTCCGTTTTTCTTTTTTCATAAAGCTTATGCATATTTGGTTCATATAATTTATCGCTTAAATATAAAGTAGAACCAATGTTTATCTTATAATCACGTAATTCTTTTTGCATATCTGAGTCTTTAGTATAACCCCGGACTTCTGCATCACGTAATTTCAATTTATAGTTAAGATAGAGATCGAGAAATTTTTGATAAGAACTCAACGAATCTGTTTTAGCTTTTTCAAATCCGCCGGAATTTCTTTCATAAGCTTTTTCAAAATCATCTAAATAAATTTTGTAATTGCCGTATTCTGCAACAACTATCCCTTGGTTTTGGGATGAGCATGAGATGAAAATAAATAATGGCAAAATGAGTAAGAGTAATTTCGTTCTATGCATTCGGAAACCTCCATTAGTGTAAATTTTAGTTTGCTATTTTACCCATTGAGGGTTAGAAAATCAAGGAATGAAGCGGTTGTTCTTTAAGTGCTAATGCTTCTTTCGTTGAGTTTTTATACTAATTGGTGCGGTATTGCGTTCCCAGAAAACACCAAATTTATATCCTTGAATTGTTTTATTTTTTTCTGCTTCTTCGAGTCGTTTTTCAGCGATACATGCAAAAAATCTGTCTAATTCGATACCAACAAATTTGCGGTCTAACTTCTTGGCAACAACAGATGAAGTTCCCGAGCCAAGGAAAGGATCAAAAACCAAATCGCCTTTGTTGGATCCGGCGAGAATTAATTTAGCAATCAGCTTCTCCGGCTTTTGAGTAGGATGAGGAGTGTTCTCGCTCATAGACCAAAACGGAACTGAAATATCATTCCAAATATTAGAAGGAAAAGTTAAACGGTAATCGCCATTCTTCAGTGAACTCCAATCTTTCGGTTTCCCATTTGAATCACGATACGGGGCAAGAACTCTTCTGTTCAATTTAACAGTATCAGTATTAAATGTATATTTATTTGAGTTAGTGCAGAACCAAATATCTTCCGAATTATTCTTCCAATTTTTTTGAGCTCCCCTCCCTTTTTCTCTTTCCCATGTAATTCGATTTCTAACAATAAAATATTTTTCGAGAACAAGAGGAATGGAAATCGAAGTATGCCAATCACCGCAAAAATAAATTGAAGAAGTTGGTTTCAATATTCGTTTTAGTTTTGATACAAAACTTTCTATCCATTCAGCATATTCAAGAACAGATTTTTCTTTGAAAGAATTTGAATTAAAAACTTTAGTAAGATTATACGGCGGATCAATAATAATCAAGTCAACAAATCTTTCCGGTAAAAAATCTAAAATATCAGATAAGTTTTGGTTGATAGTCTTATTAATAATTTCTGTTAAAGAAGTTTGGTCATTCAGTTTTATTAAACGTTTAGAATATTTCGCAATTTCGCTTTTACTAAGAGTAATTGTTTTGTTGCGTGGTGATTTGGGTTTATTCAATTTGTTTAGTTTTCTTATAGCCATGAGCTTTAGCTCGTGGTTTTTTTTAATCCCCGATCTGAAGATCGGGGCTATAATTATTTTACTGTTTTGCCGAGCTCAATTGTTTCGTCTATTTCAATGATCTTTACTTTTCCTTCTTCCGGAGTATCAACAGCTAAGATCATTCCTTGAGATTCAATTCCAAATAATTTTGCCGCTTTAAGATTAGCAACAATTAAAACTTTCTTTCCAATAAGCTCTTCCGGTTTATAACTTTTCGCAATTCCGGCAACTAATTGACGCTGTTCACCACCTAAATCAATTTGAAGCTTAAGAAGTTTATCACTCTTCTTCACACTTTCAGCAGCAATAATTTTTGCAACCTTTAACTTTATCCGCTTGAATTCATCAATTGTTATTTCTTCTATTGATTCTATTGGCTTATCTGCCATTGGTTCGAGTTTATTAATTTGTTCTTCTATCACTTTATCTTCAATTTTTGTGAATAAAATTTCTGCTTCATTAAGTTTTTGTCCCGCTTGTAAAATTGAGTTTCCGGATTTTGACCACTCAGTCGGTCTCGCATTCAACATTTTTAAAATTTTAACACTAGTATTAGGAATTACCGGTTCAAAAATTACTCCAAGAGTGTAAATTGTGTTCAAGCAAATATTGATTGTGGTTGCGCATTGCTCTTTATTTTTCTTTGAAGTTACCCAAGGTTCTGAGTCATTAAAATATTTGTTCCCGGCACGTGCGAGGTTCATCATTTCGAAGACTGCATCTCTAATTTTATAACGCTCAATTAAATCTGCAATCTTTTGAGGTTGAGATGTTAAATAATCAAGCATCTCTTCATCAATTTTCTGCAGCTTACTTCTTTCCGGAACTTTACCATCAAAATGTTTGTGTGCAAAAGTAAATGTTCTGTTTACAAAGTTTCCCAGTATATCAGCAAGTTCACTGTTAGTACGCGATTGGAATTCCTTCCAGAAGAAGTCCGTGTCCTTATTCTCCGGTAAGTTTGCAGCAAGTGTGTAACGCAGAAGATCCGCTGGAAATAACTGAAGGAATTCTTCAAGATCAATTCCCCATCCGCGGCTTTTAGAAAATTTCTTCCCTTCAAAATTTAAAAATTCATTTGCAGGAACATTCTGAGGCAGAATAAATTTATCTTTGTTAGCATCGTTCCACGCCATAAGTATTGCCGGAAAAATAATTGTGTGAAAAACAACATTATCCTTACCGATGAAAGCAATGTATTTTGTTTTTTCTCCCTGCCAATATTCTTTCCACAAATTCGGTTCGCTACGCTGATGCGATAATTCTTTTGTAGCTGAGATATAACCAAGAACTGCTTCAAACCAAACATAAAGAACTTTGTTTTCCACTCCGTCCAGCGGAACTTTAACGCCCCAGTCAAGATCGCGGGTAATTGCGCGGTCTTTCAAACCATCGTTGAACCATCCTCTGCAATAATTAAGAACATTATCTTTCCAACCATATTTTTCATTCATCTCATCAATATATTTTTTTAACCGATCTTGATATTTTCCTAAAGGGAAATAATAGTGAGACGTTTCCTTCAATACAGGAGTTTGTCCGCTGATCTTACTCTTTGGATTTTTCAATTCGGAAGGATCATAAAGCGAACCGCATTTCTCACATTCATCACTTCGGGCTTCTTCATTTCCGCATCGTGGACAAGTTCCTTCTACATAACGATCCGGTAAAAACATTTTTACTTTCTCATCGTAGAATTGCATCGTTTTCTTTTCTACAAGAATTCCTTGATCATAGAATGACTTGAAAAAAGATTGCGCTGTTTCGTGATGGATTGGTAAACTCGTTCGTGAATAGATGTCGAAGCTCATTCCAAATTTTTCAAAAGCGGATTTGTTTGCATTATGGAATCGGTCTATAACTTCTTTTGGTGAGATCTTTTCTTTATCGGCAGTAATTGTAATTGGCACACCGTGTTCATCTGAACCGCAGATGTAAAGGATATCATCGCCGTTCAATCTTTTGTAGCGGACATAAATATCAGCCGGCAGATATGCACCGCTTAAGTGTCCGAGATGAATATTTCCATTTGCATATGGGAGCGCTGAAGTAACTAAAACTTTTTCTTTAGCCAAGATATAACTCAATATTGTGGTTTATTTGCGGGTAAATATAAGAAAAATAAGAGAAAGGATTGAGCAGAATGAAATATTCTTGCTCTCAATCTATAATGAATACAAGACTGAGAGCAAGATTAAGATATTTTTAACCTTCGAGACCCTTGTACATACCCTCAATCAAATCTTTGTAACGCTCTTCAACAAATTTACGTTTTATTTTAAGTGAAGGAGTAAGTTCACCTGTTTCGATCGTAAATGGTTTATCCAAAATTGCAAACTTGCGCACGCGTTCAAAGTTGGCAAGTTTTTTCTGGAATTGATCAAGCTCTTTATCAAGCAGTTCATAGATCTGTTTCATCTCCACGAGTTCATCAATTGACTTGTATTGGATTCTATTTGCATCGGCATATTCTTTAAGAGCATCATAATCCGGTACAATAAGAGCACTCACGAACATTCTGCGATCACCGATCAAAATAAATTGATCAATGTATTTGCTTGCCAAGAACATATTCTCAATTGGTGTCGGTGCAATATATTTTCCACCGGATGTTTTGAACAAATGTTTCTTTCTATCAGTAATAATTAAAAAACCTTCGGCATCAAAAACACCGATGTCGCCAGTGTAGAGCCAGCCGTCTTTAATTGTTTCATCTGTTTCTTTTTTGTTTTTGTAATAACCTTGCATAATGTTAGGACCGAAAGCGAGGATCTCTCCATCCTTTGCAATTTTTATTTCCACGCCCGGCAATGGTTTGCCTACTGTTCCAAATTTATAATCGTTTACTCTGTTTGCAGCTATTACCGGAGATGACTCGGTTAGACCAAATCCTTCTATAATTAAAATTCCGGCAGATTCAAAAAATAATCCTAACTCACGGGCAAGAGCTGCACCGCCCGAAATAAAGAAACGCAATTTTCCGCCTGTTTTTTCTCTCAATTTATGGAAGACAAGCTTATCAGCAAGTTTATGTTTAAGTGTTAAAAAGATTGGAATTGGATGACCGGATTTTTTTGCAACACAATATTCTTTACCAATTTCAATAGCCCAATTAAATATTTTCTGTTTTTTCTCCGGTTGTGATTCAACATTGCGTTTTATCTTGCTGTACATTCGTTCAAAGAGACGCGGAACCGCAGTCATTATTGTAGGATGAATATCTTCCATGTTGCTCGCAATTTTTTCTATGCTTTCTGCGTAAGCTACAGTGGCTCCGCATGAGAATGCAGTATAGTATCCGCCCATTCTTTCAAAGATATGGCAAAGCGGTAGGAATGAAAGAAATATATCATTCTCGCCGATATCAAGAATTTCATGTGCTGCTTTTATATTGGATACAATATTTTTATGAGTCAGCATTACCCCTTTAGGTACACCGGTTGTACCTGAAGTATAAATAATTGTGCAAAGCTCATTCTCTTGAGTGAGTTTAGAACTCTCTCTAAAATAATTCGGATGATCTTTACCGAAGTCCATCCCTTTTGCCTTAACATCCGAGAAACTGAATACATTTTTCTCCGTTCCTTTGTCTTCATTATTCATTACAACTATGAACTTAAGAGTTTTACATTCATTCCTCACCTTCAACACTTTATTCAGCTGAAATTTATTCGATACAACTATTCCAACAGATTCGGAATTGTTGAGACAAAACTCTATAGTTTCCGAAGTTGAGATTGGATAGAGCGGAACGTCAATACCGCCCAATCCGAGTACCGCCATATCTGCATAAACCCATTCAGGTCGGTTCTCAGCTATAATAGCGACCTTATCGTTCCGTTTAACACCCAACGTAGCAAGACCTAATGCAAAACTTTCTGTGTCTCTATAAACTTCATCATACTTAATTCCCAACCACTGATCATTAGCTTTATATTTAAGTACCGGTCTTTCTTTTCCCTTTCCAAAATCCTGAGTAATAATTTGAAACATTTGCGAGATTGTTTTGAAGTCTTTATAGATTGGCATTGATCTCTCCTATTAAGTTGCTGTTCAAGATAAGGTGGGGTATGAAAAAATGCAAATAAAAGGTTGGGGCGATAGATAGAAAAAAGGACTGAAGATATTCAGTCCTTTTTCATTTAAGAAAAGAATTTATTTATCGCTTTCGAGGGAAAGGATGAGGTAATCATTAAAATAGTCGTAATAATCTTTATTACTTTCAAAAACTACCTTTTTACCATCAACAATATCTTCAACAAACCACTGGAATGAATGAAAATTATCTGTGTTTAATTTTACTTTTTCACCAATAGTTAATTCAATCTTCTTTGAATATTCAAAACCAGAAGAATTAGAGTTTATTCGCTTACCTTCTGGAGTGTAATAACTAAAATCTTCAAAAATATTAATAATGTTAACATTCAAAGTGTAAGTGCTTCCTTTTTTATCAATCGGGATTATTTCCAGCACATACGTAATTTGTGCATCCTGTATTTTTTTAGATTTTAATGCAAGATCCTTTTGGGCAGTATTATAGATCTGCAGCGGGATTATTATTTTACCTTCATAGATACTCAACTTGAAATTGTTGGGATTAAAAAGTTTTGTAGTTTTAAAACCTAAAGGATATTCTGATTTCTTCAACCAAATCTGTTGATCTTTTTTATCCGTTCTTAATAGCTCCAAACCTAAATTCAATTTAGGTTTTACCACATTATTCTCCAGAGCAGTTTTTTCGAGCTTACCATAAAGACTTTTTACTACTTCTTCAACACTTCTATGTTTTGTTTTCTTTTCAGTCTGTGCAAACAAGAATAGATTTGTTAGCACTATTAAAAAAATAATTATCTTTTTCATTGTATACTCCCATTATCTAATTTTATTAAATCTGCTTCTGTAAATTTCTCCGTACGCAAGCTCATTACATAATGCAGATATTCTTGTTGAGATGTTTGTATGTACTCTTTCTTCCCGGGAGTTAAAGAGTTGGTGTTTGTTATTTGATTCTGAGCAGTTGGAATTTCTTTTTGAACAAAGACAGTGTCGACCCTGGCTTGGTTCTTAGTAATAAATGTATCTTTTGGATTCTGTAAAACTAAAAAAAATAAAAGAAAAACAGCTGCAGCAGATGCTGCATAGAATCCAAACTTGTAAAACGACTTTGCTACACTTGGTTTCTGTTTTAACTGATTTATACTTTCAGAGCAATGCGCTTTAGATTTCTCTTTAAGCAGCAGTAAATCGGCAAATGTATTCCGGCATTCATTGCATTCGGCAAGGTGAAGAAATAATTCTTCCCTGTTTTCTTCTTCAAGTTCCCCATCTATAAATAAATTGATTTCATAATCATAGTGTTTCATTCCGCACCTCATTTTAAATATTTTCTTAATTGTTGACGAACCCGAAATAGTTTTACTTTCACGTTATCGATAGAGATTCCAAGTATCTCAGCCATTTCTTGATATGAATGACATGCATACTCACGCAAGTAAATCAGTTCATATTCTTCATGGCTTAGTCTCGACATTGCATCGTTAAGTGAAATCTTATCTTCATATTTAGGCTCATAAGTTCTTAAGAAGTTTTCGTCAAGTGGTATTGGTTTGTTTGCTTTGCCGTTAAGTTTTTTAAAACAATAATTCCGTGTTATTGTCAAAAGCCATGTTTTGTAACTGCACTCACCGCGAAAGGAATCTTTACTATTGATATACTTAATAAAAACTTCTTGAAGAGCATCCTTTGCATCGTCGTAATCTTTAAGCAGACTCATTGAGTAGTTTAGAATGTCATTGGAATAAGAAGAAAACAATTCTTTTACAGTTTTTTCTTCTTCTCGTTTCACTTAAATCCTAAAATTGACTTTGTAAATAGACCCCGTTTATGCAAATATGTTACAACAAATTGCAGGAAAACTATTTCGCCCAGACCTCGCCATCAACAACAGGGGTTACACAGATAATGGGTTTTTCCGGTACACGGAATTTTTCAAATATCTCTTCAAACAATTTGTATTGTAATCCTTGCGATTCGATCTTGGAAAATTTTTTGTACGACATGAATTCGTCATTTTTATTCTGAGGTGCACTAAAATGAAATGAAGTACTTAAATCTTCCTTTGCACGTTCTTTCAGAAATTTTATTTTTTCTTTGTCGCTTCCTTCCATTTGGTATGACTTTGCTTTGAAAGCTGTAACAAAATTATTATCAATGATCAGGTAAATATTTAGAATCGTTTCCAATAAAAGTCCTATTTGGTTATTGTTTTGTTCTTCAGTACAAATATCATTAAGAATGTTGCAAAAACAAATGCGAGTTTACACAATAAACTATCAACCGCTGTTATGAATGCCGGGATTGCTATAGCAAGAATCATTGACGGAATGAAAGTGAAAAGATACCCGAACAGAAATGTACGGGTGAGAGTTTTCTGGAGTGGATCGGTTTCTGCACCCCACTTCTTGTTAAGAATGATCATTGAAAAAATAATAGGTAAGTAATAGAATATTCCATACAAATCTCCAAGCGGGTAATGATATGATGCATACAGCACCGTGCATTTTGTAACTGCGAATTGTTCAATAACAAAAGGATAATAAATGATAAAGAATAATGCCGGAATGAAAACAAGCTTACTGTATTGAGATTCTTTTGCAAAAAATTTAATTACCGTGTACAATCCAAGCGGCGGAAGAAGAGATATATCAAAGAATGCGAGATAGATTAATATTTGTTTCTGCAAACCTACAAAGCAAATCAAGAACTCAATGAACTGATAACCAAACAAAAGGAAAATCATCCCAATTACAAGTTTGTTTATAGAGTTCTTCTTAGCAAAGATTAGAAGATTAATAATGTAGAGTAATTCAACACATGCGATCAATAAGGAAATTATGCCGTCAAGTTTCATACAGAACTCTCATTTTTAGAACTAAATTTTTTATAACCAATCAGAATATAATTCCGGTCTTCTATCTTTCAAGAATAATCTCCTTGCATGAGACTTACCATATTCACTCAAATCAAAATTTCTTTCAAAAACCTTATCATTAATTTCATAATAGAGCTATAGAGCTCTATGCGTTCCGTCGCAGAATGGTTTTGTGAATGAATGTTTACAACCGCACCAAGCAACTTTTTTTTCTACAGTGATCTCTTCAATGAGCGGAGAGAATTCACTCCCTTTGTGAGAACCATCGCAAAATGGTTGACTATTTGATTTACCGCATGCGCACCAATAATATTTTCCAGGCTGCATCGTCAAAACGATTGGCAATTTTTGAGCAATCTTTGGATCAGACATAAATTCTCCTTGATTTATTTTAATTCTCGTATCTCAAGAATTTCGATTATCGCACCCCACATATGAAAGCTTGCCATCTCTTTTTTCTCTACATATTTAAAGTAGATTCGTTTACCGTCAACTTGAAATTCTTTTGATAGATTGAGCGGGTCAAGATTTTTATTATCATCTGTTGTGATTCCATAAAATCCGCCTTCAAGAGAAATATATTTAACTGTTCCGGTTGTGAATTTAACATCGGATTCAAGTGATGAGCATGAAATTGATAAAAGGAAAACAACCGTCACCAGAAAAATATTTTTCACCGGAAGTTTCATGGTTTAATTTATTAAAGTAGGGACAACTTCACACCAAAGGTTGACAAGCGCGAGTTGTCCCTACAATTAATTATTTTTTTGTACCAATCATCTTTTCAGGACGAACAACTTCATCAAATTTTTCTGCAGTTAATAGACCGAGTTCAAGTACAGCTTCTTTCAAAGTTTTATTTTCTTTGTGAGCTTTCTTGGCAACTTTCGCAGCATTATCGTAACCAATAACCGGATTCAAAGAAGTAACCAGCATCAATGAATTTTCGAGGTGTCTCTTGATATTGATTTCATTGGCTGTAATGCCTTCCACACAATGTTCGCTGAAACTTTCGCAAGCATCTGCAATTAATTTTATTGATTGAAGAACGTTGAATGCTATAACCGGCATAAAAACATTCAGTTCAAAATTTCCACTTGAACCGGCAATGTTTATAGTTACATCATTCCCGAAAACTTGAGTACAAACCATCGTCATAGCTTCGCATTGCGTTGGATTAACTTTTCCGGGCATGATTGAACTGCCAGGTTCGTTTTCCGGTAAAGAGATTTCACCTATTCCGCATCTCGGTCCGGAACCAAGCCAACGGATATCATTTGATATTTTTAATAATGAAGCACCAAGTGTTTTTAGTACACCGCTTATTTCTACTAAAGCATCTTTTGCCGCCATCGCTTCATATTTATTCGGTGCGGTTTTGAATGGCTTTCCGGTTAGTTTAGAAATTGTCTCAGCAACTTTAACTGCATAATCGGGATGAGCATTTAATCCTGTACCTACAGCAGTTCCGCCAAGAGGAATTTCGTATAATCTTTTTAGTGAATCACTAATACGTGCTAATCCGTTTGTTAATTGTTGAACGTAGCCCGAAAATTCATGACCAAGTGTAAGTGGAGTTGCATCCATTAAATGTGTTCTGCCGATTTTGATTATGTCTTTAAATTCTTTTGCTTTTGCATCTAATGAATCGCGCAACTTTGTTACCATAGGAATTAATCGGCGATGAATTTCTTCTACCGCTGCAACATGAATTGATGTTGGGAAAGCATCATTAGTTGATTGAGCTTTGTTCACATCATCATTCGGATGGATCGGCTTTTTGCTACCCATAACTCCGCCTGCCATTTCGATCGCACGATTGGAGATAACTTCGTTTGCATTCATGTTTGTTTGAGTACCACTTCCGGTTTGCCAAACAACTAAAGGAAAATGATCATTCAATTTTCCTTCAATAACTTCATCAGCTGCTTTTACAATCAAATCAAGTTTGTCCTTAGGTAAAATTCCTAATTCATTGTTAGTGATTGCTGCAGCTTTTTTTACAATACCCAGCGCTCTAATCATCTCAGCAGGAAATCTTTCTCCGCCAATTTTAAAATTCATTAACGATCTTGCTGTCTGCGCGCCATAATACTTATCAACGGGGACTTTCATTTCACCCATAGTATCGGTTTCAATTCTGTATTCCATTTTAGCTCCAATAGGTTTTTGTTTGCTTTGTCAAATTAATAGAATATGGTTTTATTATCAACGAGGTTTTAGGTAAGATTTGAGCGGTTAAGAATGAATCTAAATTATTGTTCTCCAATTGTCTCTACACGTCTTGCACCGACAAAACGTTTTTTGTAGTATGCATCTTCAAGAGAAGAGACAGTAACACCAATTGAACGGCTTGCGTGTACAAATTGATTTTCACCGAGATAAATTCCTACATGACCCGGAAAAGATCTTTTTGTAGTATTGAAGAAAACCAGGTCGCCGAATTTCAATTCATCCATAGAAATTTTTTCTCCGGCAGAATATTGCTCACTTGCTGATCGTGGAATTTCGATAGCAAGAGAATTTTGATAAACTTGCAAAGTAAAGGCAGAACAATCCATTCCTTTTTGCGTATTGCCGCCATATTTGTAAGGCGTTTCTAAATATTTAATCACTTCGAACAAAACTTTTTCGCGTGGTGTAAGAGCAACATTGAATGTTTTTAGTTTTTCAAAGTGAGATACAAAATTTGTTTTATCAACGGGATTTTCTTCAACCGGTATTTCATCAAATTCAGCCGAAGTATCTGCAGGTAGATCATTAAAAATAATTCGCTCGTTTTTAGGTGTTGTGCGTGAATATCTTTTTGTTGTATCTGAGGATTCAAATCTCGGATTTGAATTACCGTTTCTATCACTTTTACTTTGCTTAAATCTTTGTGTACTTGAAGAAGAAGAACAACCGCTGAAGATCATGAATACAAAAACTGAACAAATAATTTTTTTGAAAATTCTGTTGAGTATAATCATAAGCAAACTTAACCTAAGTAAGATCTTAAATTTTTACTGCGAGATGCATGTCGTAATCTTCTAATTGCTTTTTCTTTTATTTGACGAACGCGCTCGCGGGTTAGATTAAATTTCTCGCCGATTTCTTCAAGTGTAAGAGAATGTTCCTTATTCAGTCCGAAATAAAGTTTTATTACTTCACCTTCCCTTTCAGAAAGAGTAGAAAGCGCCCGCTCAATTTCACTTCGTAGAGATTCCGACATTAGTGTGAAATCCGGTGATGGCTCCTCATCATTTTCAAGAATATCAAGCAACCGATTTTCCTCACCTTGATTAAACGGTGCATCCATTGAAACAGCACGTCCCGCAATTTTTAGAGTATCTGAAACTTCACTTATATCCATATCAAGTTCTTGTGCAAGTTCATGTGCATTCGGCTCACGTTCATATTCCTGCTCAAGATTGCTGTAAGCTTTCCCGATCTTGTTCAATGCACCAACTCTATTTAATGGTAATCTTACAATCCTTGATTGTTCCGCCAATGCTTGAAGAATAGATTGACGAATCCACCAAACAGCATACGAAATAAATTTGAATCCGCGCGTTTCATCAAATCTTTTTGCCGCTTTAATCAAACCCAAATTACCTTCATTAATCAAATCGCCAAGCGAGAGCCCTTGATTTTGATATTGTTTAGCAACCGAAACAACAAACCGTAAATTTGCTTTAACTAATTTTTCTAATGCCAACGAATCATTTTTTCTTATTCTTATTGCCAGTTCAATTTCGTCGTCTGGTGTTAATAGATCTACTTTACCAATTTCTTGAAGATATTTATCTAAAGATTGACTTTCTCTATTAGTGTATTGTTTTGTGATTTTCAAAATTACATCTCCGCTAGGATTCTATATTAATTGAATCAACAATTCCAACGATTGAAGCATCAACCGGAGCCATATCAACATCAAGAGGTATAACAGCTTCGCTTGCTGTTACGTAATAAATTATTTCTCCTGAACCGGCTCCAACCGTATCTAAAGCAATAATCGGTTCTCCAATATTTTTCCCCTCGGAATTAATTGGCTGGACAAACAGCATTTTATAGCCTGTAACAGCATCATCTTTTCTTGTTGCCCAAATAGTCCCTATGATTTTGCCAAGCTGCATCAGAACACAACGGTTTCTTTTTGTTTATCTTTTACTGAGATATCAAGTTTATCAACAATAGCCATAATTACTGCATCCACAGGTTTATTTTTTGTAAATGCTGTTTGGCGTGCGGAACTGCCTTGTGCAACAATTACTATTTCACCAACCCCAGCACCAACAGAATCAACTGCGATCACTGTTGATTCTTTCGGTTTATATTCCAGATCAATGTGACGAACTATTAAAAATTTGGCTCCGACCAGATTTTCATCTTTACGCGTCGACCATACAGTTCCAATAACTTTACCGAGTATCAAATCATCCTCTCTATTCTAATGATGTAATAATTTTAATTCCGCTCTCTTTATATCTGTAACTATCGTTTGTAAAAATAGGAAGTTTATTGTTTTTTGCAACTGAACAAACAATTGCGTCACGTGTGGTCGCAACTTTATTAAAAAAATCTGTAATGTTCAAACCGAAACAAGATAATTGACGGTTGTTTTAGTTTGCTTTATTCATTCAAAAAACTTGTCCCTTTCAAATCATTATTGATCTTAAAATAATGTGCAACTGTTTGAGCAACATCAGAAAAGGTTTTACGTGTGCCTAAATTTTTACCTTGAATATTTTTTCTATAATAGAGAAGAGGTACATATTCCCGGGTATGATCTGTGCTTATATCGGTCGGGTCATTACCATGATCGGCTGTTAGGATTAAACGGTCTGTTTCATCAAGACAGTTTACGATCTCGGGTAATCGTGTATCAAATTCTTTAAGAGCGTTGTGAAGTCCTTCGGGATCGTTTCGATGTCCGTAGTAAACATCAAAATCTACAAGATTTGTGAAAATGAAAGATCCTTTAACATTTTTTGCTGTCTCGATTATTTTTTCAATTCCCTCTTGATTTGATTTTGTTTTCAGTTTGTGTTTTATCCCCTGGTAATTGAATAGATCATTTACTTTCCCGATTGCATAGGTTTCAATTCCATCATTCAAACAATAATCCAATATTGTTGGTGATGGCGGATCAAGAGAAAAGTCTTTTCGATTTGTTGTACGGGTATAATTTCCTTCCGTCCCGATAAATGGTCTCGCTATAATTCTTCCAACAGCATCTTTACCAACAAAAACTTTTTCACGTGAGATTGAACAGATTTCATAAAGTTTATTTAATGGAATTATTTCTTCATGTGCTGCAATCTGAAAAACAGAATCAGCAGAAGTGTAGACAATCGGGTATCCGGTTCTTACATGTTCCGCACCGAGGTCCTTAATAATTTCTGTTCCCGATGCGGCATAATTCCCTAGAATATCTTTTAAGCCTGTAGCATTTAAAAATCTATTGATAAGTTCTTGTGGAAAACCATTAGGATAAAACGGAAATTCAATCTCTACTTTTAATCCGCCTAATTCCCAATGCCCGGTGGTAGAATCTTTTCCATGAGAGATCTCTGATAACTTTCCATAAGAAGCTAATGGTTGGTTTTGTGCTTTAATACCAAGTATAGGATTAATATTGCCTAATCCAAATTGTTCTAGATTAGGTAGATTCAAACCGCCAAGACGATTTGCCATATTGCCAAGTGTATTGCTTCCTTGATCTGAATAATTTTTAGCATCGGGCAGTTCACCAATCCCGATACCATCGAGAACTATAACAAAGAAATTGTTCACCAGGGTACTTTCGAATGTTAGTTGATACTTTTTACCGTGTTGCCGCCTTTTTCTAATGCTTTATTAAGTGCAAGTTCGGCATTAGTTAAGATCTCTTGAACATCGGTTTTGTTTGTTGTTGAAGCAACTCCGATCGAAACAGTAAATGTTGTTTGCTTAGAAACTATAGCAATCGGTTTGCGGGCAATTTTAATTCGTAATTTTTCTGCCCATAGAAAAACATCTTTCGGTGACATATTGAAAAAATATACTGCAAAAACTTTTTGACTTAATCGCCCGATTAAATTTAACGGTGTCATTTCATCTTTAATAATCTGAGAAATCACACGTACAATTTTAGGGAAAGGGTCGCTTTCAAATAATGAATCTTGTTCTAAAAAATCATCAATTTTGATCATCGCAATTGCACCTTGAATTCCTAATTCTTTACTGCGAACAAGATCAACGGTAAACCGCTCGAGGAACGAATCATAATTCAAAGTTTTTGTTTCTGCATCAACAGAAAGCAAACTTTTTAGAACAGTTATGGTTGAATACGAATGAAGTATAAAAGCAAATATCTTAGTCGCATTCTTGATAAAAGTGACTTCATTATTTGAATAAACATTTTTTTTCAAACTTTCGAAACACAGAACTCCAAAGTTTTGCTCATCATAAACTAAAGGAATTGCTAAGAAAGAACCATCGAAACTAACATCTTCACTTTTTGCAAAGCGAGGAATTTCTGAAATTGAAGTATCATCAATCTTAACAGGAGTTGCACTTAATATAGCTCTTCCAACCAAAGTTCCCGCAAGATCAATTTCTAAATTTTCACCGACATACTTTAACGAAGTTTTATTAATGATCTTCGAAGTTTTAAATTTTTGTTCCGACGTATAATAAGAAACAAAAGTAAAAGAATCCCAATCCATTAAACCTTGAACTGCATTTTCAATAGTTTTATGAAGATCGGATTCCGATTCAATTTTTTTATCGTGACTCAACATATTGAGCAGAGTATTTAATCTCAGCTCTGCTTGTGATTCGGAAAATTTTTCTTCGAATAATGTTATTATAATCGAAATAACACGGACAATTCTACCAAGTGCATAAACTTGTTCAATACCAAATGCATCATTTACTTTAGAATCGAGAACAAGAATACCGGTTAATGATTTACCATAAAACAATGGCACACCGACAAAACTCTTAATTCCTTGTGGGGCGCTGTAATATCTTATCACATCAATTTCGGCATTTGAAGAAATGTCGGTCAATAATTCCGGTTCTTCTTTTTGTACAATCTTTCCGAGTATATCATCTTCAAGATCAAATTTTTGTTGTGTGATTTGAGATGAGCTGGTTACATAACGTTCAAGCGTTAATCGTTTTCTGTTTTTATTGTACCAGAAAAAAGCCGCGGTGTGAGCCATGAAAGAATCTTTAACTACACTTAAGATTTTTTCAAGAACAAAACCGAATTGTTCGTCATGATTAACATCTTCCGGAAGTTGTTCGTGAACAATCCTTTCAAAATTTTGTTTGAAGTCAGGCGGTTTAAAAAGATCTTTATTGCCGCGGTTAATCCCCGAAGCAAAATTATCAGCTGTAATTACTTCAATATTTTTTGTAGGAGAAATTATTTTGAAATCTTCACCGGCATCTGTCTCATATCGGTCATTCTCATTTGTATTATCTTCTTCAAAAAGATCTGATTGCAAATCAATATCATTATCAATTGCATTACTTTTCATGGAATCGCGCAAGAAAATAATGAAGCCGGCATAAACAATAAGAATAACACCGGAAATCATTTTGAGGGTTAAATCATCTGTAAAAAATGGAATGACTACAAGGATTGGAATAAATATGAAAATGAAAATTCTCTTTCTGATTTTTTCTGTAATTCCCATCCGCCCTTCTTAAGATCTTGTGAAAGAAATATGTTCTAAATTATTATTCCTTACAACTTTACATTCAATAATAAGAAAGATTTAAGAGATTTTCATATAAGGAATAGTGAGGTAAGCAACTTTACAACTTCTTTTTTGCCAGTACCTTTTATCGTGGAATAGAAAAGCATATTCTCGCCGTATATGAGTTCAGGGAAAAATTTTTTGATTTGCTTTCGTGCTGAAGCAAGTTCGGATTGTTTTAGTTTATCAGATTTGTTAAGAATAACAAAATACGGTATTCTCTGTTTGTGCAGGAATTCATTTAGTTCAATATCCAACTGCATTGGGTCGTGGCGACTGTCAATTATATGAACAGCAAGATCAATATTTTTATTAAGTGAAAAATATTTTTCCAGCAAAAGCTGCCAAGCGTCCCGTTCACTTTTTGAAACTCTTGCATAACCAAATCCAGGCAAGTCAACTAAAAAAAATTTGTTTTCTACCAAATAGTAATTGATGGAACGTGTTTTACCAGGATGAGATGAAGTCTTGGCTAATTTTGTATTAAACAAGGAATTTATAAATGAAGATTTTCCCACGTTTGAACGACCGCAAAGAACAACCGTTGGTAAATTTCGTTTCGGTAATTCGATCAGATTATAAACCGGTTTTATGAATTCTATTTTTTTCATAGAAACAAAAAAGAGTAACCGAAGCCGATTACTCTTTCCAAAAATAATTTATGATTTATTTTATCAACTGCCTTTTTTCTGCGGAGTTTTAGTCGTCTTAATTTTTTTCTCTTTTACGCCGGGTTTTTCTTTGGGTGATTTTTCTTTTTTGGATTTTGGAGCTGTTTTCTTTTTCGGTTTCTCAGCTTTCTTCTCTTCAGTTTTAGTTTCTTCTACTTTAGTATCTGTTGGCTTCTCTTCATCTTTAGTTTTCTTTGGTGTTTTTGGTTTTACTATTCCGCTAAAATCAACTAATTCAATAATTGCCATTTCAGCGCCATCGCCTTTTCTTCGTCCTAAACGAACAACGCGAGTGTACCCGCCTGCTCTATCACCAATTTTAGAAATAATGTCTGAAAATAATCCCGACACAATTTCTCTATCGTTAATTTGTGCGGAGACATATCTTCTTGTATGAACAGAATCTATTTTTGCTTTTGTGATTAGAGGTTCAACAAAACCGCGCAGTTCCTTTGCTTTTGCTGTAGTAGTTGTAATCTTTTTATGCTTTAATAAAGATGCAGCTAATGATCTCAATAATGCAAGTCTGTGACTTGCTGTTCTGCCTAATTTTCTACCTTTAACTCTATGTCTCATTCTTTAACCTTCTGGAAATACTAGTTGTTTTCTGGTTTATCTTTTATATACTTGTCAACATCCATACCGAACTCAAGTCCGTAATTTTCAACGATCTCGATCAACTCAGCCAAAGATTTTCTTCCGAAATTTCTAAACTTAAGCATCTCGCTTTCATCTCTCTTAACAAGGTCGGATAAGTTCTTGATGTTTGCAGCTTTTAAGCAATTATGTGAACGGACACTCAACTCAAGATCGTCTACACCTGTTAAAAGAATCTTTTTGATTCTTTCTGCTTCAGCATCTTTTTCATTTTCAACTTTTTCTTCTTCTGGTTCAGCATCAAAATTGATGAACATTTGAATATGATCTTTCAAAATTTTTGCAGAACAAGAAAGAGCTTCTTCCGGTGTTACTGATCCGTCAGTGTGAATATCAATCGATAATTTTTCAAAATCATTTCTTTCACCGATACGTACATTCTCAATATTGTAATGAACATTAACTATTGGTGTAAATATAGAATCAATCGGAATTGTTCCGATAGTCATTTCCGGAATTTTCTGCTCATTGGAAGGAACATATCCTTTTCCAATTCCGAACTTTAATTCCATATTCAACTTTGCATCAGAGTTTAAGCGAGCAATGTGAAGCTCCGGGTTCAATATTTCAATATCCGGACAAGCTTTTTGAATATCTCCCGCTCTAAATTCTTTTGAACCGTTAAAAGAAATTTCACAACCGGTAACTTTCTTATTAACAATTCTCATTCTTACTTTTTTCAAATTAAGAATAAGTTCTGTAACGTCTTCAACTACACCGGGAACTGTTGAAAACTCGTGTAAAACTCCCTCAATCTTAATAGCAGTAACTGCAGCTCCGGTAAGGGATGATAACAACACTCTTCTTAAAGCATTGCCTAATGTAACTCCAAATCCTCTCTCAAGAGGTTGGATCATAAATCTTCCAAAATTTTCTTTACTTGAAGATTCATCGAGTACGACACCATCGGGCATCTTTATGAATGGATAACTCATTTAGTATCCTCTTTATAATTTTAAATTACTTAGAATACAACTCTACTATTAGCTGTTCGTTTGCATTCAATGGAATATCTTCTCTTTCAGGAATATTTAAGAATGTACCTGAGAGAGTAGCTTTATCTACGGATAACCAACTGTAAACGTTGTCTTTTGTTCTTCTTAAGGAATTGTGAATAGCATCAAGCTTTTTACTTTTTTCTCTTACAGAAATTACATCGCCGGAAGAAAGTGAGAATGAAGGAATATTAACAATTTGCCCATTAACGGTAAAGTGTCTGTGAAGAACTAATTGTCGGGCAGATTTTCTTGAAGGTGCAAACCCAAGACGGAAAATGGTATTATCCAATCTCTTTTCTAAAAGTTTAATTAAGTTACCGCCGGTAACACCTTTTTGACGAATTGCATTATCAAAATAATTATGGAATTGAGTTTCCTGCAATCCATAAATTCTTTTTACTTTCTGTTTTTCTCGAAGTTGAACGCCGTATTCCGAAAATTTTGTTCTTCGTGTTAAGCCGTGTTGCCCCGGTGCATAATTCTTCTGTTCCAACGGACATTTTTCGGATAAGCACTTAGATCCTTTTAAAAATAATTTTGTCTTTTCCCTTCTGCATAATCTGCAACTCGGGCCAGTGTATCTTGCCATCTAAAGTTTCTCCTGATTAAACTCTTCTGCGTTTTGGTGGTCTGCAACCGTTATGAGGAATTGGCGTTTGATCTTTGATTGATAGAATATCCAATCCTGCTGTATTTAATGCTCTAATTGCTGCTTCTCTTCCAGAACCGGGACCTTTAACAAGCACATCAATTTTTCTTAGACCCAAAGCATGCGCTTCTTTACCGGCAGCTTCTGCGGTAACTTGTGCAGCAAATGGAGTATTTTTTCTTGAACCCTTAAAACCGTTTTTACCGGCTGAAGACCAAGAAATAGTATTTCCATAAATATCGGTAATCGTAACTATCACGTTGTTGAAAGTGGCTTTAATATGTGCAACGCCAACCGCATCAACATGAACTTTCTTTTTAGTCTTTTTAACTACTTTTGCCAATTTAACTCCTCAATAAAAAATAATTAATTACTTCTTAGCCGGTGTTTTCTTTTTGCCGGCAACTGTTTTACGTTTTCCTTTACGTGTTCTTGAGTTGGTTCTTGTACGTTGTCCGCGAACAGGTAAACTTCTTCTGTGACGGAGACCGCGATATGAACCAATATCCATTAATCGTTTAATATTCTGTTGAACTTCACTTCTTAATGAACCTTCAACTTTATAATCAGCAGTCATTACAGAACGAATCTTTGCAATTTCTTCTTCTGTTAATTCACTAACTTTTTTATTCGGATTAACATTCGCTCTTGTAAGAATTTCCATTGCCGATTTATCACCGATACCGAAAATGTAGGTAAGGCCGATGAAAGCTTTTTTATTTTTTGGTAAATCAATACCTGCTAAACGAGCCAAATCTATAACCTCCTAAGTTTAACCTTGTCTCTGTTTATGTTTAGGGTTTTTACAAATAACTCTAACAACCCCTTTTCTTTTAATTATCTTACAGTTCTCACAAATCTTGCGAACTGATGAGCGAACCTTCATTTCAACTCCGTTATTTATATCTGTATGTAATTCTACCTTTATTCAAATCGTATGGTGAAAGTTCGATTGCAACTTTATCACCGACCAAAATTTTTATGAAATGCATTCTCATTTTACCGGAAATATGAGCAAGTATTTCATGACCGTTATCGAGGCGGACTTTAAAATGTGCATTAGGCAAAGTTTCAGTAACTATTCCGTCAACCTTTATCGGTCCTTGTTTAGCCATTTATCAGCACTTTGTTAATATTTCTGGTTTACCATCAATTATTAAAACAGTATGTTCAAAATGTGCAGAAGGTTTTCCGTCTGCAGTTAAAACTGTCCAACCATCTTCAGCAACAATAACTTTATAAGATCCCATATTAACCATCGGTTCAAGAGCCAGTGTCATACCATTCTTTATTAAAGGTCCGTTTCCTTTTTTTCCGTAGTTGGAAATTTGCGGATCTTCATGAAGATGTTTACCAACTCCGTGACCGCATAGATCTCGTACTACCGAGAATCCGTTTTCTTCAACAAGTGTTTGAACAGTACTGGAATAATCACCAAGTCTGTTTCCTTCTCTCAATTGTTCAATACCTAAGTACAATGATTTTTCAGTTACATCCATCAATTTTTGTTTCTCATTGGAAATATTTCCAACTGCAACCGAAAGAGCCGCATCTCCAAAGTATTTATTCTTTTCAACACCAACATCAATCGAAAGAATTTCACCTTCTTTTAGAACTCTGTTGCCGGGAATCCCGTGAACAACCTCGTCATCAATTGAAGAACAAATAGAACCGGGAAAATCAAAAGAACCTGCTTGAGAATATCCTTTGAATGCCGGTCTCCCATTATTACTTAAAATATAATCTTCAGCAATCTTATCCAGTTCAATAGTCGCTATGCCCGGTTTAACATAACTCTTCACTAATTGTAGAACTTCAGCAACTATAAAACAGCTTTCACGAATTAAATCAATTTCTTTTTTACTTTTTATTAGAATCACATTAAAACTTAATTAGAATCTTCTTCCCTTCATTTTTCCGGATTTCATAAATCCATCGTAATGCCTCATCAACAAATGAGATTCAATTTGCTGTAACGTATCAAGTGCAACACCAACAATAATAAGCAAACTTGTTCCGCCAAAGAATGAAGCAAAACTACCGCTAACACCAAATTTTGAGATGAACGCCGGAAGAATTGCAATGATTGCCAGAAAGAATGATCCGGGCAATGTAATCTTTGTTAAAATATTATCTATAAAATCTGCAGTTTGTTTTCCTGGTCTTATACCGGGGATAAATCCGCCCTGCTTTTTCATATTCTCTGCAACGTCCTGCGGGTTGAATGCAATTGCTGTATAGAAATATGTAAAGAAGATAATCATCAACGCATAGATAACTGAATATGTTACGGACTGATAATGAAAATAATTTGCTAACGTACCTATAAATTCACTATTAGGGAAAAATGAAAATAAAGTACTTGGAATAAACATAATTGACTGAGCAAAAATAATCGGCATAACTCCGGCTGTGTTAACTCTCAATGGGATGTATTGAGTAACTCCGCCGTAAACTTTTCTTCCGACAACTCTTTTAGCATATTGAACTGGAATTCGCCTGGTTCCTTGAGTAACAAGTACAACACCTGCAATAATCAACACCATCAAAGAAATAATAACAACTTCAATAACTAAATTACGTTGCCCGGCAGCTATTAATCTATATTCATCAAGTAAAGCAAAAGGAAATCTGTTAATAATGCCAATAAAAATTATTAAGGAGATTCCGTTACCAATTCCTTTTTCAGTGATCTGTTCACCCATCCACATAATGAACATTGTGCCGGCGACTAAAATAGCTATTGTAGAAAAACTCCATAACACTCCACGAACTGCTTCTGGTACAATTGATCCGCCTGAAGGAACACTAATATTTAACAAATGAATTGTTACTCCCCATGCTTGCATAGCAGATATCAGTACAGTTCCGTATCGTGTTAGCTGAGTTAATTTTTTTCTTCCTTCTTCGCCTTCTCTCTGCAATTTTTGAAAATATGGAATTACAGCACCAGCGATCTGCAAAATGATTGAAGCAGAAATGTAGGGCATAATTCCAAGCGCAAGAATTGCAGCATTTGAAAATGCACCGCCTACAAATAAATCGTACAGACCGAATAAATTATCTGAAGTTTTATTTTGCGTTGCGGCATGAAGCAATGTAGTATCAATGCCCGGTAATGTAATATGCGTACCGATTCTAACGATTACAAGCAGAGCAAGTGTGTAAAGAATCCTCTGACGCAATTCATGAATCTTAAAAATATTCCGGAATGTTTCTTGAATTTTTGCCATTAAAATTTAATCTCTTTAATAGTTCCACCGACAGATTCAATTTTTTCTTTTGCTGAGACACTAAAAAAATGAGCTTCGATATTTAACTTTGCTTTTAGTTCTCCAAAGCCAAGAATTTTAAAAGGAGCTGCGGCTTTAGAAATTACTCCATTCTTATATAAAGAAACTGCGTTGATTACTCCATCCTGAATTTTTTTATCATCTACCAATTTTTGTAATCTTGCAAGATTAATAACTTGATTAACAATTTTGAACGGGCTGTGAAATCCTCTTTTAGGAATTCTTCTTTGAAGCGGCATCTGACCGCCTTCAAACCAAGCAGGAAATTTTGCACCGGAACGCGAACGCTGACCGTTTTCACCACGCGTAGCCGTACCTCCGTGCCCAGAACCTTCGCCTCGTCCTATTCTTTTAATTTTTTTATGAGAACCTTTTGCAGGTTTTAGATTACTTAGAATATCCATTTATTCCTCTATGCTTCAATTTCTTCTACTTTAACAAGATGATGAACTTTTTTTACCATTCCTCTTATTTGAGGAGTATCATTGTGAACAACAAAATGATTAGGTCTGTTAAGACCTAATGCTTTAATCGTTAGCTTTTGTGGAACAGGTCTGTCAATAACACTTCCTACTTGAGTAATTTTTATTTTCTTTGCCATTATAATCCTCAATTACAAATTGAATAACTCGGAAACTTTCAATCCGCGTTTACGAGCCATTGCTCTAGCATCAACAAGATTTAGCAAAGCATTTAAAGTTGCTTTTACTTGATTGTGCGGATTACTTGAACCGAGAGATTTTGTCAAAATATCTTGCACGCCTGCAGCTTCAAGAACAGCACGAACACCGCCGCCTGCTATTAATCCTGTACCGGGAGTAGCTGGTTTTAATAGAACCGAACCGGCTCCAAACTTGCCAATAATGGTATGAGGAATTGTTCCTTTTAATAGATGTACACGGTAAACATTTTTCTTTGCATCATCTACGCCTTTCGAAATAGCATCGGTAACTTCGTTTGCTTTACCAAGACCAACGCCTACATGACCGTTTCCGTCTCCAACAACAACAATTGCATTAAAGCTGAATCTTCTACCGCCTTTAACAACTTTTGCAACTCTGTTAATGTGAACAATTTTTTCTTTTAAATTCTCAAGACCGGATACTTTTTTGTACTTGAAATTCAATTTTAACTCCCTTGTTTACAGACTTTATTAATCAACTTTTTTTTGAACCGTCTAACCTGGCTGCCGGGAGAGGAGTCGAACCTCTACAGACGCCTCCAAAGGGCGTTGTCCTGCCATTAGACGACCCGGCAGTTTCTATAACTTTAATCCGCCTTCGCGAGCTCCCTCGGCTACAGCTTGAACTCTGCCGTGGTACTCATAACCACTTCTATCAAATACAACAGTGGTAATACCTTTTTCCAATGCTTTCTTTGCTACTAATTTTCCAACCATTTTACTTTTCGAAACTTTTCCTTTTAAACTTTTTACTTCTTCAACTATTTCTTTCGAAAGTGAAGATGCAGCAACTAATGTTACACCTTTTACATCATCAACCAACTGAGCATGCATGTTGTTCAAACTTCTAAACACAGTTAAACGCGGACGATCTGCAGTCCCGGAAAGTTTTTTACGAACTCTAACTTTTTTTCTTGTTCTTCTTTTATTGTCTTTCAAAAACATTTTTCAAATTCTCCTATTACTTACCTGCAGTTTTGCCAGCTTTGCGGACAATAACTTCTCCGGTATACTTAATACCTTTACCTTTGTAAGGTTCAGGTTTCTTGAATGATCTTATTTTAGCTGCAATTAATCCCACTAACTCTTTATCGCTTCCGAATATTTTTATTTGCGTAGGAAGAGGAATTTCAAATTTAATTCCTGGTGGAGGCATAAGAAGAATCGGGTGAGAATAACCCAAATTAAATAATGCTGCTTCTCCTTTTGCTTCAACTTTATAACCTACGCCAACTATTTCTAGAGATTTAGAATATCCTTCGGTAACACCTTTAACCATATTTGCAATAAGTGCACGTGTTAAACCGTGAAGCGCTCTATTTTGTTTTTGATCATCCGGTCTTGTAACAATAATTTCATCCTTTTGAATATCAACTATCATATTAGGATGAATTTTCATTTGAAGTTCGCCTAGTTTACCTTTTACTTTTATGGTCCCGTCGGTCTTCGTTACTGTTACTCCTTGGATCGGTACTGGTTTTTTACCTATTCGTGACAATTTCTATTCCTTATTAAAATTTTTTACCAAACGTGGCAGACTACTTCTCCACCAACAGTTTCTTTTTTTGCTTGTTTACCAGTTAATAAACCTTTGGGTGTTGAAAGAACTGCCATTCCAAGTCCATTCAACACGCGCGGAAGTTCATCCTTGCTTACGTAATTTCTTAAGCCGGGTTTTGAAATTCTTTTTATTCCGGTAATTGATGGAACTCCGTTAACATACTGAAGATGTACTCTAAGAACATTCTGTTTATGATCTTCAACGACGTTAAAATCTCTGATAAATTTGTTGTTCTTTAAAATCTCTGCTAAACTAATCTTCATTTTTGATGATGGAATATCAACAAATTTCTTTTTTGCCTTAGCAGCGTTTCTAATTCTAGTTAAAAAATCCGCAATCGGATCGGTAGTATTCATTTACATTTCTCCTTCGATTACCAACTTGCTTTTTTTAAACCGGGAATTTCACCTCGCAAAGCCATTTCGCGAAGCACTAAACGAGAGACACCAAATTTTCTGTAATAAGCTCTCGGTCTTCCGGTCATTTTACATCTGTTATGCAAACGGGTGGCAGAAGAATTTCTGGGAAGGAGCTGCAATGCATCATAATCACCCTTCTCTTTCAATTCTTTTCTCTGCTTTGCGAATTTCTCATTGAGTACTCTTCTTTTTTCTTCGCGTGCGAGTAAACTTTTTCTTGCCATGTTTTCCCTTTAATTAATTTCTTTTTTTCTAAACGGTAACCCAAAAGCAACTAACAATTCGAAAGCTTCTTTATCTGTTTTTGCTGTTGTAACAAATGTAATATCCATTCCTAAAATCTTTGTTACTTTGTCCGAATTGATCTCAGGGAATATGATTTGATCTTTTATTCCAAGAGTATAGTTTCCACGACCATCGAATGATTTATCAGGTACACCGCGGAAATCTCGAACTCGAGGTAATGCAAGAGAAACGAAACGATCTAAAAATTCATACATCATTTCTCTTCGTAAAGTTACTTTTGCACCAATTTTCATTCCTTCGCGCAACTTGAAATTGGATATTGATTTTTTAGAAATTCGTACGGATGCTTTTTGACCGGTTATTGTTTCAAGATCTTTAACAGCTTCATCTAATATTTTAGGATCTTGAACTGCCTGACCAACACCCATATTAACAACTATCCTATCTAACCGAGGAACTTCCATAATACTTTTGTAGCCGAATTGCTCTTTAAGTTTTGGAACGATCTCTTTAGAATATTTTTCTTTTAACCGAGCAGGAATTTTAGGTTCAACAACTTTAGGTTCAGCAGTTTTTTTAACTTCTGCTTCCTTACCTTTTTTTTCTTTCTGCTCTTTTTTCTCTTTTTGTTCTTTTGCCATTGCGATTATGCATCCTTAAAATTATTAACCAAGCATTTCGCCGCTTGTTCTGCTGACTCTTGCACTTTTCTTTTTGCCAGTTTTTTCATCTATAATTAATTTAGAACCGATTCTTGTTTTTTCATTTGTTTTAGGATCAAGAATCATAATATTAGAAACATTAACCGGAGCTTCTTTTTCTGTGATTCCACCTTGAGGATTTTTCTGAGTCGGTTTTGTATGACGTTTACGTAGATTAACGCCTTCCACAATAACTCTATTAATCTTTGGTAATACTTTTAAAACTTTTCCGGTTTTACCTCTGTTATTTCCGGCTATCACTATAACATTATCGTTTTTTCTGATCTTCATTTTCTATCCTTATAAAACTTCTGGTGCTAGAGAAATTATTTTCATAAATTTTTTATCTCTTAGTTCTCTTGCAACCGGGCCAAAGATACGTGTTCCTTTCGGTTCACCTTGAGGATTTAATAATACTGCAGCATTTTCATCAAAGCGTATATATGAACCGTCTTTTCTTCTAACTTCTTTTTTAGTTCTAACAACAACGGCGCGAGATACTTCCCCTTTTTTAACGCCGCCGCCTGGAATAGCGGATCTAACACTAACAACAATAACATCACCAACACTAGCATAACGACGGTTACTTCCGCCAAGTACTCTAATGCATCTTACTTTCTTGGCTCCGGAATTATCCGCAACAACTAAATTTGTTTCTTCTTGTACCATGATCTATCTGCTCCTCATCAAACCTGCCTGCCGGCAAGCTTATTTACTTGGCTTTTTCAACAACTTCAACCAAGCGCCATTTTTTTCTTTTACTCAAAGGACGAGTTTCCATAATCTTAACAACATCTCCGATAGTGCATTCATTTTTCTCATCGTGAGCCATTAATTTTGTGGTCTTCTTAAAATATTTTTTGTAAAGCGGATGAGCAATGCGTCTCTCAATAGCTACTATAATACTTTTCTGCATCTTATTGCTAACAACAGTACCGATCCTTGTCTTTCTAATACTTCTTTTCTCCATAGGAAATCGAATACTCCTTATTTATTTGCCTTTGAGTTTTTTGTTTCCTGCATCTCTCGTTCTTTTAGAATAGTTTTCATCTTTGCAATATCTCTTCTGACAAGACGCAGTTTTGCTGTGTTAGTTAATTGTTTTAATTCCTGTTGAAATTTCAGATCCACTAAATTTTTTTGATCCTCAAGAATTCTTTTCTTGATCTCATCAGTAGACATTTCTCTTATTTCAAAAATCTTCATTTTCTCTTAAATCCTTTTATGATTCTAAGTCCGGACGTTGAGTAATTTTTGTTTTGATCGGTAGTTTATGAGAAGCAAGGTTTAATGCTTCAACTGCTGTCTTCTTATCAACACCGCCAATCTCAAACATAATTCTACCGGGTTTTACTACAGCAACCCAAAATTCCGGTGGACCTTTTCCTTTGCCCATTCTTGTTTCAAGAGGTTTCTTAGTAACTGGTTTATCCGGAAAAATTCTAATCCACATTTTTCCATCTCTCTTCATATGACGTGATAAAGCAACACGGCATGCTTCAATCTGACGACTTGTAATCCAAGCCGGTTCCAATGCTTTCAATCCGTAATCGCCAAAGTTAACAAGATAACCGCGTGTAGCTTTTCCGGCTCTTCTACCTCTATGTGCTTTACGAAACTTTACTCTTTTGGGCATTAACATTAGAAAAACTCCTCAAGCTCTTTATTCGGATGAACGTTTACCTAAAATTTCTCCGCGGCAAATCCAAACTTTAACACCAATCGAACCATAAATTGTATGCGCGGTTGCCGTTGCATAATCTATATCTGCTCGGATTGTGTGCAACGGAATTCTTCCTTCTTTATATTGTTCGGTACGGGCCATTTCAGAACCGGCTAATCTTCCTGCGCACATAATTCTTATTCCTTCAGCACCCATTCTCATAGCAGATGTAATTGATTGCTTCATGGCTCTTCTAAATGAAACTCTTCCTTCGATCTGACGTGAAATGTTTTCTGCAACTAATGCTGCATCAAGTTCAGGTCTCTTAATTTCTGTAATTTGAATCTTAACTTCTTTTTCGGTTAATTTTCTTAATTCTTCTTCGATCTGTGCTATCTCTTTTCCACTTTTGCCAATTACTACACCGGGTCTTGATGTATGAATAGTCAAAATTATATTCTTGGAAGTTCTATCTATTATAATAGATGAGATACCTGCATTTTGTAATCTTTTTCTTATATAGGTTCTAAGTTTTTTATCTTCAACAAGTTTTGTTGCATAACTTTTGTTTTCGTACCAATTCGAATCCCATCCTCTAATGATACCTACTCTAAAACCAATTGGATTTACCTTTTGACCCAAAACTTCCTCCTCAGATTACTTTTTTGTAGCAACGACAATTGTTACGTGATTAGATCGTTTTCTTATTCTATATGCTCTCCCCATTGGTGCGGGAGAAATTCTCTTTAGTGTTGGTCCTACATTTACAAAAGCTTCTTTAACAAATAAGTCAGAGACTTCGTGCTTAGTATTATCATCTTTATTCATTAAATTAGAAACAGCGGAACGTAAAACTTTTTCCGCATCCTTTGAAGAATGCTTTGGCGAAAAGTGAAGTATCTCAATTGCTTGATCTACAGATTTACCTCTGATTATATCCACCACCAATCTCATCTTACGGGGAGATGTTCCAATATATCTATGAATTGATTTAGCTTCCATTATCCTATCCTTATTACTCTTTAACTTTAGATGCTTTTTCAGCTTTTGTACCGGGATGACCTCTGAAAATTCTTGTCGGTGAAAATTCTCCGAGCTTATGGCCAACCATATTTTCAGAAATATAAACCGGAATCATTTTATTACCGTTATGAACAGCAATTGTATGTCCCACAAAATCCGGAGTAATAGTGCTTGAACGTGACCAGGTTTTGATTATTTTTTTCTGATTAGTTTCGTTGAGCTTTTTTACTTTCTCCATCAACTTAATGTCGATGTATGGACCTTTTTTTACTGACCTTGGCATATTTTATTCTAACCTATTTTCTTCTTTTAACTATGTATTTGTTAGTTCTATTTTTTTTCTTTCTTGTCTTCAAACCTTTTGCTTTTTGTCCCCAAGGTGAAACCGGATGTCCTCCACCTGATGTTTTACCTTCACCGCCACCCATCGGGTGATCAACTGGATTCATTGCAACACCACGAGTATGTGGACGAATACCTAACCATCTGCTTCTTCCTGCTTTACCAAGACTAATATTTTCATGATCAATATTTCCAACAACACCATAAGTAGCCATACACTCAACACTAACCATTCTTACTTCACCTGATGGCATTTTTAATTGAGCAAACTTTCCCTCACGTGCCATTAACTGAATTGATGCACCTGCTGATCTTCCAAGCTGTCCGCCTTTACCGGGTTTCATTTCCACGTTATGAATAAAACTTGCAAGTGGAATTTCTTTTAATGGTAATGCATTACCGACTTTTATTTCTGAACCGCTACCGGAAATAATAGAATCACCAACTTTCAAACCGTCAGGAGCGATAATATATCTTTTTTCTCCATCTGCATAATTAAGAAGAGCTATTCTTGAAGTTCTATTAGGATCATATTCAATTGAAAAAACTTTTGCAGGAATTCCATTTTTATCACGTTTAAAATCAATTACTCTGTAACGTCTCTTATGTCCACCGCCGCGATGACGTGAAGTCACTCTACCAAGATTATTTCTTCCACCGGATTTTTTTATTACACCGGTCAAAGATTTTTCCGGAGTAGATTTTGTAATCTCTTCAAACGAAGAGATACTCATAAATCTTGTTCCGGGAGTATTTGGTTTTAATTTTCTAATTGCCATTTAATTTAAGCTCCGATTCGGTAATACTATGCTTGACTAAAAATATCTATTGTCTGACCTTCTTTTAAGGTAATAACTGCTTTTTTGAATTTAGCTGTTCTTCCAGAAAATTTGCCTTTTTTAGTAAGCTGGGTTTTCATTTTCCCTTTATATCGAATTGTATTCACGGAAGTAACATCAACATTAAATTTTTCTTTGAGGGCTTTTGCGATTTGAATTTTATTAGCATCTACTGCAACAATAAATCCAAATTTATTAGAATGTTTTTCGCTGATACCACTCATCTTTTCAGTAACTAAAGGGCGTATTAAAACACTTTTCATTTTTAAACCAGTTTAATTAATTGAGCTTTCTAAAAGATTAACTGCACTTTTTTGTAAAACTAAAACTTGATTATTCAATAGATCATATGCTGAAGCTTTGTTTGCTTCAAGAATATTTATCTTAGGAACATTTCGTCCAGACTTATATACATTCTCCTGCGTGCCATTTGTAAGTAGTAAAGTCCTTTTACCTTTTACTTTCAAAGCATTCAAAATTGAAATAAAATCTTTTGTCTTCGGCGCTTCAAAATTGAAATCTTCCACAATAAGAATTTGATTAGCTTTTGCTTTGTATGATAAAGCTGATCTTCTTGCAAGAGCTAAAACTTTCTTGTTGAGTTTCTGTCTATAATCTCTAGGTTTAGGGCCAAATATTGATCCGCCGCCAATCCAAAGAGGAGAACGTGTTGTACCTGCACGAGCACCGCCACGACCTTTTTGTTTCCAAGGTTTTTTACCGCCGCCGCTAACTTCACTTCTTTCTTTTGCTTTGTGAGTACCTTGACGTTGATTTGCAAGGTAAGCTTTGACAGCTAAGTAAATCACATGATCGTTTGGTTCGATTTCGAAAATTTCTTTTGAGAGCTCAACTGTCTCGCCAGATTTTGTACCGTCTTGTTTATAAACTTCTAATTTCATCTTATTCAAAAATTATTTATTGATAGCTACAATTGAATTAATGGAGCCTGGAACAGCTCCTTTTACCATAACAATATTTTTATCAGCAATTACTTTTACAACTTTAAGATTGGAAATAGTTGTATTCTCAAAACCCATTCTTCCAGCCATACGTTGACCTTTGAAAACTCTTGATGGATAAGAACTTGAACCAATAGATCCGGGAGCTCTTAATCTATCGCTTTGGCCGTGTGTTGTACCGCCGACACCGCCGAAGTTATGTCTTCTCATTACTCCTTGAAAACCTTTACCTTTATTCTTACCTGAAACTTTAACTTTATCACCGATCTGAAAAATATCTACTTTAACTTCATCACCAATTTTAAATTGAGAAGATTCAAAGTTTCTAAACTCTTTTAGAGTCTGTGGAATTTTTAATCCGTGTTTTTTATAATAATCGAGCTGAGGTTTACTTGTTCTCTTTTCTTTCTTTTCTCCGAAACCAAGTTGAACAGCTTCATAGCCATCCTTTTCTTTTGAACGCACAGCATAAACATTACACGGACCGGCTTCCAAGATAGTTACGGGAATAATTTGACCGTCTTCCGAGAATATATTTGTCATTCCTAATTTTTTTGCTAGCAAGCCAGGCATTTCTATGGTTCCTATAACTTAATCTCAATATCGACGCCGGCAGGAATATCTAACTTGCTCAACGCGTCTACTGTTTTGTTGTTTGAGTTATGAATATCTATAATTCTTTTATGAGCCCTGATCTCAAATTGCTCTCGTGATTTTTTATCAACGTGAGGCGATCTTAAAACTGTAAAAACGGTTCTGCGTGTTGGGAGCGGAATAGGACCGGATACAACAGCACCAGTACTTTTTACAGTCTTGATAATCTTTTCAGTTGATTTATCAATAAGAATATGATCATAAGACTTCAACTTGATTCTAATTTTCTGACCGGACACTTTTTCTGATCTCCTTGTTCAACATAATGCCCCGCATTAGCGGGACTCAAATAATTTATTTTACTCTATAATCTTTGTTACGAAACCTGCACCAACTGTTCTACCGCCTTCACGAATAGCGAATTTCAATCCTTCTTCCATAGCAATCTCAGAAATTAGATCAATCTTAAGTTGTACGCTATCACCAGGCATCACCATTTCTGTACCTTCAGGCAATGTTGCAATACCTGTAACGTCAGTTGTTCTGAAATAGAATTGTGGTCTGTAACCATTGAAGAACGGTGTATGACGTCCGCCTTCATCTTTTGAAAGAATATAAACTTTACCTTCAAATTTCTTATGAGGGGTAATGGAACCTGTCTTTGCAAGAACCATTCCTCTTTCGATTTCATCTTTATCAATACCGCGTAAAAGAATACCGGCATTATCACCGGCTATAGCTGCATCAAGTTCTTTACGGAACATTTCGATACCGGTAACAACTGTTTTCTTATGAACTCCTAAACCGATCAATTCGATTTCTTCTGCTAATTTTACTTGACCTCTTTCAACTCTTCCTGTTGCAACAGTACCACGACCTGTAATAGAAAATACGTCTTCAACAGGCATCAAGAACGGTTTCTCAATACTTCTTTCAGGAACAGGAATATAAGTATCAACAGCATTCATTAATTCCCAAATACAATTGTATCGAGGATCTGAAGGATCCGCACCAGATGCACCTGCTTCCAATGCATGCAAAGCAGAACCTTTAATAATTGGAATTTCGTCGCCAGGGAATTCATATTTTGTTAATAACTCTCTTAATTCCATTTCGACTAAGTCAATTAATTCTTGATCGTCAACAGCATCAACTTTATTCATGAACACTACAATTTTTGGAACACCAACTTGACGTGCAAGCAAAATGTGTTCGCGTGTCTGTGGCATAGGACCATCTGTTGCGGCAACTACAAGAATTGCACCGTCCATTTGAGCAGCACCAGTGATCATGTTCTTAACGTAATCTGCGTGACCTGGACAGTCAACGTGAGCATAGTGCCTGTTTGCAGTTGAATATTCAACGTGAGCAGTAGCGATAGTAATACCTCTTTCTCTTTCTTCAGGTGCGTTATCGATACTGTCAAATGTTCTTATTTGAGATAAACCTTTTTTTGCTAGTGCCATGGTGATTGCTGCAGTAAGAGTAGTTTTACCATGGTCGACGTGTCCGATAGTACCAATATTAACGTGAGGTTTACTACGGTCAAATTTTTCTTTTGCCATCTTAAATACTCTCCTTAATGTGTTTTATTTCTTTAATGATTTATTTATTGTCTAATAAGATTCAACATGTTTCTTCGCTTGAGATTTTTCCTGAATCTCTTCGGCAACAGATTTTGGTACTTCGGAATAATGTGCAAACTGCATTGAGTAAATCGCACGTCCTTGTGTGGCAGATCTTAGTGTAGTAGCATAACCAAACATTTGTGCTAATGGAACCATTGCTTTAATAACCTGCGCATCTTTTCTGGAAGTGAAACCTTCAATCTTTCCTCTTCTTGAATTTAGATCGCCCATAACATCGCCTAAATATTCTTCAGGAGTAATAACTTCTACACTCATCATTGGTTCAAGTAAAATAGGATTAGCTTTTAGTGCACCTTGTTTAAATGCCATTGAAGCAGCGACTTTAAATGAAATTTCATCCGAATCAACATCATGGTAAGAACCATCGTATAATCTTGCTTTTACATCAACAACGGGATAACCAGCCAAAACACCATTTCTCATAGAGTCCTGTAAACCATGCATAATAGGATTAATATATTCTTTTGGCACTACTCCACCAACAATATCATTTTCAAATTCAAAACCTTTTCCAGGTTCATTCGGAGAAAGTTCAATCCAAACATGTCCATATTTTCCACGACCGCCGGATTGTTTAACAAATTTACCTTCAGCCTGAACTGTTTTAGAAATTGTTTCTCTATAAGCAACCTGAGGTTTACCAACATTAGCTTCTACTTTAAATTCGCGTTTCATTCTATCAACAAGAATTTCGAGATGTAATTCACCCATTCCGCTAATTAGAGTCTGACCAGTTTCATCATCAACTTTTACTTTAAATGTTGGATCTTCATCAGAAAGTTTTGCTAATGATTCAGAAAGTTTATCCTGATCCGCTTTAGTTTTAGGTTCAATTGCAATTTGAATTACAGGTTCTGGGAATACCATTTTCTCGAGAACAATAGCATCCTCTTCTGTACAAAGAGTATCTCCGGTTCTTGTGTGTTTCAAACCAACAATTGCAGCAATATCACCACATCTAATTTCTTCTAAATCTTCTCTTGTGTTAGCATGCATCTGAAGAACACGACTAACTCTTTCTTTTTTATCAGAGACAGAATTAAAAATATAAGAACCGGCTTTTAATTCACCTGTGTAAACTCTAATAAATGTTAACTTTCCTACATATGGATCTGTCATAATCTTAAAAGCAAGAGCAGCAAATTTTTCATTGGGAGATATTTTTCTTTCAATGTGATCATTCTTAAAAATATGATGAGCAGAGAGCGCTCCTGAATCTAAAGGAGATGGCAGAAAATCCACAACAGCATCAAGCAGCTGCTGAACGCCTTTATTCTTAAACGATGATCCGCATAATACAGGAATAATTTTCCCTTGAATTGTAGCTTCACGTAATACGTTTTTAATTTCTGCTTCAGAAATTTCTTTACCTTCAAGATATTTTCCCAATAATGTATCATCAACATCTGATACAGCTTCAAGCATTTCTGTTCTATATTTTTGAGTTAATGCTAACAGATCAGTAGGTATATCTACAATTTCGAATTCAGCACCAAGAGATTCTTCAATAAACATTATTGCTTTCATTTTCATTAGATCGATAATGCCTCTAAAGAGATCGCCTTCACCAACAGGTAAATTAAGTGGTACAGCAGGGGCTCCTAATTTTTCTTTCATCATTTGAACAGCATGGAAAAAATCAGCTCCTACTCTATCCATTTTATTTACAAAAGAAATTCTTGGAACATTATATTTATCAGCTTGTCTCCAAACCGTCTCTGATTGTGGTTCCACTCCGCCAACAGCACAAAAAAGTGCAATAGCACCATCAAGAACTCTCAGAGATCTTTCAACTTCAACAGTAAAATCAACGTGCCCGGGAGTATCAATAATATTTATTTGATGATCTCTCCAAAATGTTGTGGTAGCAGCACTCGTAATTGTTATTCCTCTTTCTTTTTCCTGTTCCATCCAATCCATAGTTGCTGCACCATCATGAACCTCACCCATTCTGTGTAATTTTCCAGTATAATATAGAATGCGTTCAGTTGTAGTGGTCTTTCCAGCATCAATATGAGCCATGATACCAATATTTCTTACTCTATTTATTTCGACACGTTTTGACATCTAACTTAATAATTCCTTTCAACTACCATTTAAAATGTGCAAAAGCTTTATTCGCTTCTGCCATACGATGTGTATCATCTTTTTTCTTAACTGCAGAACCTTCACCGTTTGCAGCAGCCATTAATTCTGATGCAACCTTTAATGCCATAGATTTATCTTTACGATCTCGTGCATATGTTTTGATCCAACGAAATGCTAATGCAGTCCTTCTTTCAGGTCTTACTTCCATTGGTACTTGATATGTAGCTCCACCAACTCTTCTACTTCTAACTTCTACCAAAGGCTGAACATTCTGTACCGCTTTCTTAAAAACATCTAGAGCAGGTTTCTTTGTTTTTTGTTCAATCAAACCGAAGCTATTGTAGACAATAGTCCTTGCTGTAGATTTTTTACCATCCCACATCAAATAGTTAATGAATTTCGAAACTAGTATATCATTATACTTTGGATCTGGTTTTAAATATCTTTTCTCTGATCTTTTTTTTCTCATAGTAATTATTTTACTTTAGGTTTTTTAGTACCGTATTTAGATCTGCTTTTTTTCCTATCTTCAACACCACTTGTATCTAATGTACCTCTGATAATATGATAGCGTACACCTGGTAAATCTTTAACTCTACCGCCTCTAATTAAAACTATAGAATGCTCTTGTAAATTGTGACCTTCACCTGGAATATATGCAGTAACTTCCATTCCATTTGTTAATCTTACTCTTGCAACTTTTCTTAATGCTGAATTTGGTTTTTTAGGAGTCGTAGTATAAACTCTTGTACAAACACCTCTTTTCTGCGGACACGCATCTAATGCCGGAGCCTTATTTTTTGAGGTTACAACTACTCTTCCTTTTCTAACCAACTGGTTTATCGTTGGCACGCAAATTCCTCCAAAATTATACTTTTTGATAAAAATTCAGACTTTGAATTTATTGATAATCGCTTGAATTGTCAAGCAAGCCTGTTCTAATTTTTTAACTTTTATACATTATGCTGATTCTTTTTCTGCATCTATTTCTTCTTTAACAACTGTAGATTCAGTTTCATCAGCAGTTAATATTATGCTACGGTATTTCTTCAACCCAGTTCCAGCAGGTATAAGATGTCCCATAACAACATTTTCTTTCAAACCAATTAAATTATCAACCTTAGCTTCAGTTGCTGCATTTGTTAATACTTTTGTTGTTTCTTGGAATGATGCTGCTGAAATAAAACTCTCAGTTGAAAGCGCTGCATGAGTAATACCTAACAAAATATTATCAAATGTTGCAGGTTCTGCATCGCGAGTTTTAATAAGCTTTTTACTTTTTCTAGTTAAATCAGAATTAATTTCTCTTAGTTTCGTTTTAGTAAGAAGCTGAGCCATTTTAGACTTTGATTGTCCAGGATCTTCTATATAAACCATCTGTTTAACTTTTTCATTTTCTTCGATGAATTTATTTCTATCAACTAAATCCTCTTCGATGAAAATAGTATCACCAGCAGAAATTACTTGAAGCTTTTGTAGCATTTGTCGTACGATAACTTCAATATGCTTGTCGTTGATCTTAACACCTTGTAAACGGTAAACATCTTGAATTTCATTTACTAAATATTCCTGTACTGCATTAGTCCCTTTAATTTTTAATATATCATGAGGATCAATCGGACCGTCTGTTATTTTTTCGCCAGCAGGAATTTCATCACCTTCCTGAACAAGAATATGTTTACCATAAGAAACATTGTAAATTTTCTGAATAGAACAGTCTAATGATTCAATAATAATTTCACGCGAACCTTTCTTACGTACACCAAATTTAACTTTACCTTCAATCTCAGAAACGACTGCTGGATCATGCGGACTCCTTGCTTCAAAAAGTTCTGTAACTCGAGGTAAACCGCCAGTGATATCACGTGATTTAGTTGAAGATTTTGAAATCTTAGCAAGGATTGTTCCTGCTTGAATCTCTTCGCCTTCTTCAACGGATAGATATGCACGTGTTGGAATATTAAATACTTTTTCATTTCCCTTATTATCTTTGACAAGAATACTTGGTGTTAAAGTTTTATCCTTTGATTCGATTACAACTTTTTGAACGTGACCGGTTTGTTCATCAGCAACTTGCTGAATTGTAACGTTGTCTAATAAATCTATAAATGAAACTTTACCTGCATTATCAGCAACGATTACAGAGTTGTATGGATCGTGATTGTAAAGCGGTTGACCTTTTTTAATTTCTTGTTCTTCAGAAACCAATAATTCTGCACCGTAAGGAATCTCAAATTTCTTGATCTGTCTATTATCTTCATCGTAAAGTCCGATTGATCCTCTACGACCGATAACTACTTTTACTTTTCCAAAGAAATCAGTTTTTTCGACAAATGTAATTCTATCAAACTTAACCGTGCCGTTTACATTTGCTTCAACTTGTGATTGAGATGCAATACGTGATGAAGTTCCACCCAAGTGGAATGTACGCAATGTTAATTGTGTACCGGGTTCACCGATTGATTGAGCCGCAATAATTCCTACAGCTTCGCCGTTTTCTACAAGCTGACCTGTAGTTAAATTACGTCCATAACATTTTGCACAAACACCGCGTTTAGCTTCGCATGTTAGAACTGTTCGGATATAAACTTGATCAATATTTGCTTCATCTATTTTTTCTGCAATATCTTCAGTAATCACCTCGCCTGCTTCTATCAATAAATCATCTGTACGGGGATCATAAATATCTTCTTGTGCTACACGACCGATAATTCTTTCTGCCAATGGTTCTCTTTCAAGTTCTATATCTTTAAGAGCGGAAATGTAAACACCTCTAATAGTACCGCAATCTAATTCAGTAATAATAACATCTTGAGCAACATCGCATAAACGGCGAGTTAAATAACCAGCATCTGCTGTTTTCAAAGCTGTATCTGCTAACCCTTTACGAGCACCGTGAGTAGAAATAAAATATTCCAGTACAGACAATCCTTCTTTGAAATTCGCAACAATAGGATTCTCAATAATTTCTCCGGATTGACCAGTTAAACTTTTTTGCGGTTTCATCATCAAGCCACGCATACCGGCAAGCTGACGAACTTGATCTTGCGAACCTCTTGCACCTGAATCAACCATCATATGCAATGAATTGAATCCGCCTTGATCGGTTTTGATTCTATCCATTAATGATTTTGCAACGTTGTTTGTAGTATGAGTCCAGACGTCAACAATCTTATTATATCTTTCTGCGTCTGTAATCAAACCTTGTTCGTGTTCACTAAGAATGCCGGATACTTTTTTATTTGAATCGTCAATCAATTTTACTTTTTCATCAGGAACAATCATATCGCTGAAACTGATAGAGATTCCTGCTGCTGTTGCATAACGGTAACCGAGCTCTTTAAGATCATCCAAGAATTTTGCAGTTGCTTCGTTACCGATTTTAATAAACATTTTATAAATAAATCCCGAGAAACTTTTCTTAACAAGTAACTCGTTAATGTAGCCCATTTCTTTTGGAACAATTTCATTATAAATTACACGTCCGACTGTAGTTTCTACAAATTCTTTATCAATTTTTACTTTTACCTTCGCATGAAGATCAACTACTTTAGAATTGTATGCGATCTGCACTTCTTCAATACTACCAAATATTTTACCTTCACCTTTTGCACCGGCACGAACTTTTGTCAAATAATAGAGTCCTAAAACTATATCTTGAGATGGGAGAACGATAGGCAAACCATTTTGTGGAGATAAAATATTATGACTACTTAACATTAAAATTGATGCTTCAAGTTGTGCTTCGTATGATAACGGAATGTGAACTGCCATTTGATCGCCATCAAAATCCGCATTGAATGCAGTACAAACTAACGGATGCAGTTGAATTGCTTTTCCATCTACTAAGATTGGTTGGAATGCTTGAATACCGAGACGGTGCAATGTAGGAGCGCGATTCAACATAACCGGATGACCGTCAATCAATTTTTCAAGAATATCCCAAATAGTTGCATCTTTTCTATCAACAGCTTTTCGTGCACTCTTTACTGTTTTGAAATTTCCACGTTCAATAAGTTTACGAATAATAAATGGTTTGAAAAGTTCAACTGCCATATCTTTCGGTAAACCGCACTGATGTAATTTCAATTCGGGACCAACAACAATAACAGAACGGCCTGAATAATCAACACGTTTACCAAGTAAGTTTTGACGGAAACGACCTTGCTTACCTTTCAACATATCACTGAGAGATTTCAACGGTCTGTTACCATCACTGCGAACTGCACTTGCTCTACGAGAATTATCGAACAATGCATCTACAGCTTCTTGAAGCATTCTCTTTTCGTTTCTAAGAATTACTTCCGGCGCTTTAATATCAATTAATCTTTTTAAACGATTGTTACGAATAATCACTCTTCTATAAAGATCGTTTAAATCTGATGTAGCAAATCTTCCGCCTTCAAGTGGAACAAGCGGACGAAGTTCCGGTGGAATTACCGGTACAACATTTAATACCATCCATTCCGGTTTGTTTGGAACTTTTCCTTCATATTCACGAAAAGCCTCAAGAACTCTTAATCTTTTTAATAAATCAGCGCGTTTTTGTTGAGATGTGTCAGGTCCAAGTTGAGATTTCAAATCAGCAAAAGTAACTTCAATATCAATCTTCTTTAATAATTCTTTAATTGCATCGCCGCCGATTCTAGCCAGAAACTTTTTCGGATCTTCATCTTCGAGAGAATCATTATCATGCGGAAGTGAACCCATAATTTCATAATACTGATCTTCAGAAATCAAATCCTTCTTACTCAAACCTGTTGGCCCGGGATTAATTACAACATAAGATTCATAATAAATAACCTTCTCAAGTTCTTTTGTGGTCATTCCAATTAAGTTACCAATCTTTGACGGTAACGCTTTGAAAAACCAAATATGAACAACAGGAACAGCAAGCTGAATGTGTCCCATTCTTTCACGACGAACACTCTTTAACGTAACTTCAACTCCGCAGCGGTCGCACACAATTCCTTTATAACGTATTCCTTTATATTTTCCGCATGCGCATTCCCAATCTTTAACGGGACCAAAAATTTTCTCGCAGAATAAACCATCTTTTTCAGGACGAAATGAACGATAGTTTATTGTTTCCGGTTTGGTAACTTCTCCGTGAGATCTTGATAAGATATCATCAGGGCTTGCCAAACTGATCGTCATTTTTTCGATCTGTCTAATCTTATTTTCTTGCGGTTTAAATCGCATTTTCTACTCCTTTAGTCAAACTCTTGGTTGATCCCGATTGAATTAAACTCAATCGGAATAGCTTAGTTAATTTTTATATCAAGACCGAGACCTTGAAGCTCTTTAATCAACACATTAAATGCTTCGGGAATATTTGGTTCAGGTAAATTTTCTCCTTTAACGATAGCCTCGTAGGTTTTTGCTCTTCCTGTTACATCATCGCTCTTCACTGTTAAGATTTCCTGAAGAACATGCGCAGCACCATAACCTTCGAGAGCCCAAACTTCCATTTCTCCAAATCTCTGACCGCCAAATTGAGCTTTACCGCCTAGAGGTTGTTGAGTAATAAGCGAGTAAGGACCAATGGAACGAGCATGAATCTTGTCATCAACCATATGGCCAAGCTTCATCATATATATATAACCGGTTGTAACTTTTAGATGGAATTTTTCTCCGCTTCTTCCATCGTACAACCAGGTTTTACTTCCTTCACTTAATTCCGCACTCTTCAACCAAGCTTCAACATCGCTTACTTTTGCGCCATCGAAAATTGGTGTTTCGAACTTAACGCCAAGTTTATTTCCAACCCATCCAAGAGCTGTTTCATATAATTGACCTAAGTTCATACGTGAAGGTACGCCAAGCGGATTTAGAACTATATCAACCGGAGTTCCGTCTTCATGATGTGGCATATCTTCAACGGGAACAACTTTTGCAACAACACCTTTGTTGCCGTGACGGCCAGCCATTTTATCACCTACAGAAACTTTTCTCTTCTTGGCTACATAAACTTTTGCAAGTTGAGTAATTCCCGGAGACAGTTCATCGCCGCTTTGTATTTTTAGTTTCTCGCGTTTGTAGTCTTCTTCTATTTCTGCTAAGAGTGTGAAATAGTTTGAATATAAATGCTTGATTAATTCGTTTGTGTTTTTTCTTTCGAACCAATCTTTTGTGTAATCTAATTTTGAAATATCCTCTATATCTGTAAATGTTTCATCCTTGATTGAGGTACCGCTTCTCAATACAACACTGCCGTCCAAATCACGAATACCCGAAGTTGTTTTTGCATGAGTAATTCGAGTTAATTTAGTTACCAGTTTGTTGTAATGATTTTCTTTTCGTTTCTTATAATCGGTTTCAAGATTATCCATCAATTTTTTTTCAACTTTCTTTGAATCAGCATCTTTTCTTTTTCGGCTGAATAATCTTGTTTTAATTACAACACCTTTCAATCCTGGAGGTGCTTTCAAAGATGCATCTTTCACATCGCCGGCTTTATCACCGAAGATTGCTTTTAATAATTTTTCTTCCGGAGTAGGATCTGTTTCACCTTTTGGGGTGATCTTGCCAATTAGAATATCACCTTCTTTAACTTCAGCGCCTTCTCTGACAATACCATGCTCATCCAAATCCTTTGTAGCTTCTTCACTAACGTTAGGAATATCTCTTGTTAATTCTTCTTCTCCACGTTTTGTTTCGCGAACTTGAAGTTCAAATTCCTCAATATGAATAGATGTAAACACATCATCAGCTACAAGTCGTTCACTTAAGACAATTGCATCTTCAAAATTATATCCGCGCCAAGGCATGAATGCAACCGATACGTTTCTTCCAAGTGCAAGTTCGCCTTTATCAATAGCAGGACCATCAGCTATGACTTCACCTTTTTTCAAACGTTGTCCGGTTACTACAATCGGTTTTTGATTAAAACATGTTTCCTGGTTGGTACCATTAAATTTTGTAAGAACATGTTCAACTCTTCTCTCGTCATCAAAACTTACTAATGTTTCAGGAGCGCTTTCATCAACATCATACTTAACAATAATTCTCTTTGAATCTGCATACTCAACAACACCGTTATCTTCAGCAATAATAATAGAACGTGAATCACGAGCAATTTTTTGTTCCATGCCGGTTCCAACAATTGGAGCTTGAGGAACAAGAAGCGGAACTGCTTGACGTTGCATATTAGATCCCATCAATGCTCTGTTTGCATCATCGTGCTCAAGGAATGGAATTAATGCAGCGGCAGCAGAAACAATTTGAGCAGGAGCTACATCCATATAATGAACTTCTTCCGGAGCAACAACAGGAAAATCACCGCGCTCTCTACATTTAACTCTATCTAAAACATAACGACCCTGGTCATCTAAAGGCGCATTCGCTTGTGCAATAATAAATTCATCTTCTTGATCAGCACTTAAAAAATCAATACTGTTAGAAACTTTTCCTTCTTTAACTTTTCTATATGGTGTTTCTAAAAATCCGTAGTGATTAACACGTGCAAAAATTGTAAGTGAAGAAATAAGGCCGATGTTCGGACCTTCAGGCGTTTCGATTGGACATAAACGGCCATAATGAGAATGGTGAACATCACGTACTTCGAAGCCTGCACGTTCACGTGTTAAACCGCCAGGTCCTAACGCAGAAATTCTTCTTTTGTGTGTAAGCTCTGAAAGCGGATTAGTTTGATCCATGAATTGCGAAAGCTGGTTAGTACCGAAGAATGCATTTATAACACTGCTTATAGTTCTTGCATTTACCAAATCTTGCGGCTGCATATTTTCGTTATCGCGTATGTTCATTCTTTCTTTTATTGTACGCGCCATTCTTGCTAAACCAACATTATATTGCTGCATTAACTGTTCGCCAACAGTTCTTACTCTTCTGTTACCTAAATGATCTATATCATCAACATTAACATTACCGTTTTTCAGTTTAATGATATTGTTCATGATTGCAATAATATCTTCCACCGTAAGCACTTTAATATTTTCTGGAACGTTGAGATTTAATTTGTCATTCATTCTAAAACGACCAACTTCACCCAGATCATATCTTTTCTCATTAAAAAATAATTTATCAATTAAACCAACAGCAGCATCAACATCAGGAGCTTCGCCCGAACGCAATTGTCTGTAAATTGCATATAGAGCTTCTTCTTTATTTGTTGATGTATCTTTTTTAAGTGTATTTATTATTAAGTCTTGTTCAAAAGTAGTTTCAATGCTTAGTAATTGAACTTTAGATACACCTGAGCCTTTTATACTTTCAATAATTTCTTCTGTTAATTCGGCATCTTTGGATGCATAAATTTCTCCGGTCGCTGTATCAATCACATCGTTAGCAACAATTCTTCCAATGTGTTTATCAATACTTAAATGTTTAACTGTTACTTCTTCAATAAGATTGAACAAATTTAAAATTTGTTCATCTGTTTCATAACCGAGAGCTCTTAATAAAGTTGTTGAAGGGAATTTTTTTCTGCGATCTATATAAACATAAAGTATATTATTAATGTCTGTTGCAAATTCAACCCATGAACCTCTGAATGGGATAATTCTTGCGGAGTAAATCGGGGTTCCGTTTGGATGTAAAGTTTGAGAGAAAGCAACACCGGGTGAACGATGTAATTGACTTACAATTACTCTTTCAGCACCGTTAATTATAAACGTACCTCGTCCTGTCATATAAGGAAGATTACCGAGATAAACTTCCTGTTCAACAGAATTTACATATTCGCCTGTTTCATCATCTTTAGTTGAAAGACGAAGTTTTGCTTTTAAAGGTGCAGAGTATGTTAATCCTCTCTCTTCACATTCTGCCATTGAAAAGCGGGGCTTCTCAATGTAATACTCAATAAAATCTAATCTGTAAAATTCTTTATTGTCGAAGATTGGGTAGTTGGTATTAAATACCGCTTGTAAACCTTTGTTTTCTCTTTGTGACGGTAAAACTTTTAATTGAATAAATTCTTCAAATGAATCTAACTGAATATTTAGAAGATCCGGAACTTTAACCGACTGAGAAAATTGAGCAAAGGTAATTCTTCCAGTGCTTTTGTTAATTTTTTGTTTTTCCAACCCTAACCTCCAATGTGGTTTTTGTCAATTTTTCTCTCATCAAAAAATGAAAGAAAGTGGCAAGACGGATTTTACCTTCTTGCCACTTCAATTTATATCGAATGAAGGGAATTGAATCAGTTTATTTAACTTGAACAGTCGCGCCAGCTGCTTCAAGTTCTTTTCTGATCTTTTCAGCTTCGTCTTTTGAAACTGCTTCCTTCACAGGTTTCGGTGCACCATCAACTAAATCTTTAGCTTCTTTTAAGCCGAGTCCTGTATGTGCACGAACAACCTTGATTACATTAATTTTGGTAGCGCCAGCTGCTTGAAGAATAACATCGAACTCAGTTTTTTCTTCAACGGGAGCTGCTGCTGCACCTGCAGCCGGTCCAGCCATCATCATTGGAGCTGCTGCGGTTACTCCGAATTCTTCTTCTAATGCTTTCTTTAATTCAGAAGCTTCAACAAGTGTAAGCGCTTTAATCTTTTCTACAATTTCAACAATTTTCTCTGACATTTTACTACTCCTATTACTTTAATTAATTATTCAAATTTATGATTGATTATGCAGCTTTCTTTTTCCCAACCTCATCAATAACACTAATGAGATCTCTGATAACTGCATTGATTGAACCGACAATTCCACTCGCTGGGGCTGCAATACTACCAACAATACCTGCCATGATTTCTTCTTTTGTAGGCATCGAAGCAATAGTATCCAATTGATCAGCACCGTAAAATGCTGATTCAATATAGCATCCTTTAAAAGTAAACTTTTTCGATTCATCAAAATATTTTTTAATGATCTTGGCAGGTGCAACAAAATTTTCACCAGCAAAAGCAACACCTGTCATTCCAACAAGTTGTGAATTGAATTTTTCAAATCCACCAACTTGTTCCAAAGCTTTTTTGAACAGAGTATTTTTTAGAACTTTGTAATTAATTCCATCTTTTCTAAAATTTGATCGCAGCTTATTAATATCAGCGACATTAACACCACGGTAATCAACAAGAAACATTGCAGAGGAATTTTTCACAAGCTTTTTAATCTGTTCAATTCTTTCGGCTTTTTCTTCCTTTTTCATCGTACTCCCAATCGGTTATAACTGCACACTTAATAATGTAGAAGCATTTATGAGTGCGTAAAATTTTATTTAATCGTGCTTTGTAGCAATGGTTGTTTCATCTTTAGTAATTTTTAAACCGGGACCCATAGTGGAGGAGAGATATAAACTTTTTACATATATTCCTTTAGCGGATGAAGGTCTCATTTTTATAATTGTTTGAAGAAAAGCTCTTGTATTTTCGGCAAGTTGTTCAACACTAAAATTCATTTTGCCGAGCGATGTATGAATTATTCCAGCTTTCTCAACTCTGAATTCGATTTTACCTGCTTTAACTTCCTTAACAGCTTTTGCTACATCGTTAGTTACTGTTCCACTTTTAGGATTAGGCATTAAACCTTTTGGACCTAAAACACGGCCAAGTTTACCAAGCTCGCCCATTGAATCCGGCGTAGCGACAATAACATCAACTTCAGCCCAACCGCCTTTAATTTTTTCGAGATATTCTTCAAACCCAGCAAATTCAGCACCGGCTTTTAAAGCTTCTTCTGCTTGTGCACCTTTTGCAATTACAAGAACAGTAACTTTTTTCCCGGTACCATGCGGTAGTGAAACTGTTCCTCTTACCATTTGGTCTGCATGGCGGGGATCAACACCAAGTCTCATTGCACAATCGAGTGATTCGGTAAATTTAACTTTTGCATTATCTTTTAAAAGTTTAATAGCTTCTTCAACAGTGTAATCTTTTGTTCTATCAATATTTTTATTGACAGCTTTAATTCTTTTGGTAACTTTCATTTTGATTCCAGTAAAAAATTATTTTAAAATTAGTCTTCGACAGTAAAACCCATACTTCGTGCAGTACCAGAAACCATGCTCATTGCATGATCAACATCATGAGCATTAAGATCCGGCATTTTCATCTGTGCAATTTCACGAACTTGAGCTTTTGTTACTTGAGCAACTTTTGTTTTGTTTGGTTCAGCAGAACCTTTTTCAACTTTTGCAGCTTTTTTTAATAAGATTGCAGCCGGAGGTGTTTTTGTAATAAAGGTAAAGGACTTGTCGGAGAAAACTGTTATCACAACAGGAATAATTAACCCTTGTTTATCAGAAGTTCTTGCATTAAACTGCTTGCAAAACTCCATGATATTAACACCTTTCTGACCTAAAGCAGGGCCTACTGGTGGCGAAGGATTAGCTGCACCGGCGGGTATTTGTAATTTAATATAACTATCAATTTTTTTTGCCATTGTTTAACCTATATCAATTTATTTTTCAAATTCAGCTTGAGCAAAATCAATTTCGACCGGAGTTTTTCTTCCAAAGATCGAAACCATGACTTTGATTTTTAATTTTTCTTCATTCACTTCTTGTATAAAACCAGAAAAATTATTAAAAGGACCGTCAACAATTTTTACAAAATCGCCTGTCCTAAAAATAGTCTCAGTTCTTTCTGTTTCATTATCCTGAGATAATCTACCAACGATTCTTTTTACTTCTTCAGGTTGAAGCGGTACAGGATGATTTAATGATCCTAAAAAGCCCATAACAGATGGTGTGTTGATAATAAAATCTTTTGCTTTAATATTGAGATCAACACAAATCAAGATATAACCGGGAAAAAAATTTTTCTTTTTAGTTTTTTTCTTGCCGTCTTTTACTTCAAAAACTTTCTCGGTTGGAACAAGTATATCAAAGATTCTTGAACGAAGTTCTTCATTCTCTTTTAATTCAGCATCTATCAATGTCTTAACTTTATTCTCATGACCAGAAAAGGTTCTGACAACATACCATCTAGCTTTTTCGTTTTCCAAGATTAAAAAATTCCTTGTAATATTTTATTTACGGCCATATCAACTATATATGTAAAAGCCGCAAGGACTAAGCAAACTATGATCACAACTGAAGTTGATTCTTTCAATTCTTCACGAGTTGGCCAAGTAACTTTTTTCATTTCTTTTACTACATCATTAACAAAGTTGACTATTTTTTCTTTCATGAAATTTTTTCTTTTTATTGGTTGCACGTCAGGAGGGACTCGAACCCCCAACCTGCGGTTTTGGAGACCGCTGCTCTACCAATTGAGCCACTGACGTATTATTTAGTTTCCTTAAAAACTACGTGTTTACGAACTACCGGATCATATTTCTTAAACTCAACTCGATTCGGATGTTCTCTTTTATTTTTTTTTGTTGAGTAACGAAATCCTGTATTAGCAGTGCTCTCTAATACAATTATTTGTCTAACGTTTTTTGATTTTGCCATTTCACCTTTCCTTATTAAAACTATTTCCCGAATTATTATTCGGCATTGAGCTGATGATCGGGATTGAACCGATGACCTCTTCCTTACCAAGGAAGTGCTCTACCAACTGAGCTACATCAGCAGTTAGAGCGGGAGACGGGACTCGAACCCGCGACCAACAGCTTGGAAGGCTGTGACTCTAGCCAACTGAGTTACTCCCGCATAAAACACTACGTAAAGAACTCGTGGGCGGCGAGGGATTCGAACCCCCAAAGGCGTATGCCAACGGATTTACAGTCCGCCCCGGCTCTCCAACTCCGGCGTCCGCCCAGACGTATTTCACCCGTTTCTGTAAAAACCGAGCTTCAAATATAGAATGACTTGGTTAAAAAAGCAATAAATGTATATAATAATTCTTCTTAAATGTAGTATTAATGACCCCAGAGTTCACGGTCTAAGCTTCTGTACTGTATCGCTTCGGAAATAAATTGAGGTAAGATATCTTTAGATTTTTCAAGATCTGCAATTGTACGACTAACTTTTATAATTCTATCAAAAGCACGCGCTGATAAACCAAGTCGTGTCATAGCCATTTTTAAAAGTTCTTCACTATTAGAATCCAGTTTGCAAAATTTACGTAATTCTTTTGATGACATATCAGCATTTTTATAAATGTTTTTCAATCCAATAAATCTGTCATGCTGAATTTCTCTTGCTACTATTACTCTTTTCCTAATGTCGGTAGATCTTTCTCCCACAGAACTAGATGCTAGGTCTTTAAATTTTACTGCCGGTACTTCAATGTGAATATCAATACGATCTAAGAGTGGACCTGAAATCCTTGCCATATATTTTTGAATCTGCATCGTATTACATGTGCATTCTTTTGACGGATCGGTGAAGAAACCACACGGGCACGGATTCATAGCAGCAGCAAGCATAAAATTTGCGGGAAATTCTAAAGACATTTTCGAACGACTAACCGTTACTTTGTAATCTTCTAATGGTTGCCTTAAAACCTCTAACACATTTTTTTTGAATTCCGGCAGCTCATCTAAAAACAAAACTCCATGATGTGCATAAGAAACTTCACCCGGGCGCGGTATAGTTCCGCCGCCAATAAGTGCTGCATCGGAGATTGTATGGTGTGGACTTCTAAATGGTCGTTCAGTTATTAATGCTTGATCTTTTCTAAGAATGCCTGCTACAGAATGAATTTTAGTTGTTTCAAGTGCTTCTTCAAAATTAAGTGGAGGCAGAATAGATGGAAATCTTTTTGCTAACATTGTTTTGCCTGAGCCTGGCGGACCAATCATTAAAATGTTATGACCTCCGGCAGCGGCAATCTCTAAAGCGCGTTTAACATTCTCTTGCCCTTTCACATCGGAAAAATCGAGAGCGTATGTATTGACTTGAGCAAACACATCATCTTTGTTCGTATAAACAGGTGTAAATTTTTCTTCTTCGTTTAGAAATTGAATTACTTCCATTAGATTATGAAGTCCAAAGACTTCAATGCCATCAACTATTGAAGCTTCTTTTACTGAATCAAATGGTAAAATTATTTTTTTAATTCCTCTTCTTCTTGCTTCAACAGTGATTGGTAGTGCACCTTTTATTTTTCGTAGAGAACCATCTAAAGAAAGTTCTCCTAATAAAACCGTTTCGTTTAATAAATCTAGTTTAACAATTTCATTTGAAGAAAGAAGTCCGATTGCCACTGCGAGATCAAATGCACTTCCTTCTTTTTTTATATCTGCAGGCGCAAGATTTATTGTGTGTTTTCTGTGAGGTAATTCTATTCCAGAATTTTTGATTGCAGCCGTAACCCGCTCGCGGCTTTCTTTAACTGCATTATCAGGTAATCCAACGATTGTAATTGAGGGAAGTTGTTTATCCGAATGAGTTTCAACTTCTACTAAGAATGCATCTATACCTAATGTTGCCCCGGATAAAACTTTTGAAAACATTTATTGCCCCCAGTTTTATGATTTCAATCTACAAAAAAATCATCCAATAAAAACATGTGACAGAGAACTAAAAATTTTATTTAAACTTTCTTAAAAATTCTAACCTGTCTTTCAGATTTTCGACTGGAACTAAAAGTTTATCTTTTCCAAAAATTGCATCATTTCTATTTTTGAAAACCAACTCATAATCTTTGCTCATTACAATTGCTTCTTCGGGACAAACTTCTTCACAGAAACCGCAGAAGATACAGCGCAGCATATTAATTTCAAATTTTACCGGATATCTTTCTTTGTCTAAATCAGTTTCAGAAGCTTGAACTTCAATCGCAAGAGCCGGACAAACTCGTGAACATAATCCGCATGCAACACAACGTTCAACTCCATTATTTTCTTGAACGAGAACAGGACGACCTCTGTAAGATGCCGGCGGTTCAAATCTTACTTCAGGATATTGCAAAGTAACATTTGGCCGAAACATACTTTTTAATGTGAGCGCCATTCCTTTTGCAATTTCGGGAATGTACAATTTTTCAAAAATGTTCAAATCTTTTTCTCTTTTTTGCCCGGGCATCTTATTCCTTTAAAACTTTTTATAAGTTGAAAATCATTATCAGTAGCGCAACCCAAATTAAATTTGCAAGCGCCAGTGGAAACATAACTTTCCAACCAAGATTCATTAACTGATCATATCTAAACCGAGGTATTGACCATCTTACCCAAATAAAGAAAAACAATATTGCACCCATCTTAAATAAAAATGCAGCTACTTGAATTATCGTTGTTATTGTCGTACTCAAACTAAGTTTATCAATATAAGGAACTTGCCAACCGCCAAGATACAACGTAACTATCATGCCGCTTGCAATAATCATATTTGCATATTCTGCTAAAAAGAATCCGGCAAATTTGAATGAACTGTATTCGGTGTGATATCCTCCGACGAGTTCCGGTTCGGCTTCGGGTAGATCGAATGGCAACCTATTTGTTTCTGCAAATGCCGAGACTACAAATGTTATGAATCCTACCGGCTGAATAATTGCATTCCACATCCAACCGTATTGAGATTCAACAATTTTCATTGGACTTAATGATTGCGACATTAATAAAACGCCGGCAATCGAAAATCCCATTGAGACTTCATAAGATATCATTTGTGCAGAAGAACGAATTCCGCCAAGCAAAGAATATTTACTTCCGGAAGACCAACCGGCAAATGTAATTCCATAAACACCAAGAGACGTTAAAGCAAAAACATAAAGCACACCAATATTTACATCAGCTACAACCAAATTAATTTTATAACCAAAGACTTCTATTGGCGGACCAATCGGGATAACAGCATAAGTAGTAAACGAAACAAATAGTGCAATGAATGGTGCAAGTGTGTGTAACGGTTTATTAGCAGCATCGGGAACTATATCTTCTTTAAGAAGAAGTTTAAACACATCGGCAAACGGTTGAAGTAATCCCAACCATCCGACTCGATTTGGCCCAACTCTATTTTGAACCCAAGCGCTGATCTTTCTCTCAAAATACACCATGTACGCAACCGATAACAACAATAGAACAACAATGATCAAAATTTTGATCAGCGAAATAATTATTATTTCCAAAATGTTCATTAAACCAAACTCCGTTTATGCATTTACTGTTTGTTTGATTTTTAATTGTACACCGTGTTTTCCAACTTCATCGTAATCTAATCCTTTGAAAGCAGAAATCGAATTTGCTATTTCGGCAAAGATTTCTTCTGCCATATTAAATTTCATTTTAAAACCAAGAAGTTGAGAAAGAGCTACAAAAATTTTCCAGCTTGGTTTAGAATCGTATTTATGTCCTTGCATCCAGCGGTCGAACTCAGTTCCAAATTTATCCCAGCGACTCATTTCCATTCCATCTAATGCACGATCCATTTCTTCAGTTGCAACAGCAGGACGAATTCTCTGAACTCTTCCTTGAAAGTTTACGAATGTGCCGTTCTTTTCCGCAAATGTTGATGCCGGAAAAACTATATCCGCTAATGCCGTTGTTTTATTTTCATTTGTTGCATGCACAATTAAGAGATCAAGATTTCCGATTGTTGATTCCCATTCCTCATTAAATGAAACAGCATCATCTTCTAAAACATATAATGCTTTTATCTTGCCTTCTTTAATTCCTTTTAAAATTGCTGAGATATTAATTCCGCTTGAACCGGGCTGAACTCCAACTAATTCTGTTCCGAATGAATTTGGAGTTTTGTCTTCGCGAATTAAAATATCATCTTGATCGCCCGGAATAACATGATCAGCATAATCAATATTTGTAACACCAAGTGACCTAACAAATTTTACAAGTGCATAATTGTCTTCGCAAGTTGCATAAGCTGAACCTATAAATGCGATCTCTCCGCTTTTATAATCTTTCAAACTTTTTGCAGCAACATTTAAAGCTTCACTCCAGGAAACTTTTTGAAGTTGTCCTTCTTTACGAATGTAAGTTCCGTCAATACGATTTCCGGCGTTTACATTTTTAAATGTTTCAAGTCTTCCTTTATCGCACATCCAGTAACTGTTAACATCTTCATTATGTCTTGGTGTTAATCTTAAGATCTCGTTGTTGCGAACCCAAACTTCCGTATTGCATCCGCGTGAACATCCGACACAAATAGAATCTGTCTTAGACATTTCCCATACGCGAGATTTAAATCTAAAATCTTGATTTGTAAGTGCACCCACGGGACAAATATCAGTTGTGTTTAATGTATATGGATTATCAAACGATTCACCAGGAAAAGTTGTAATCGTTACTTTATCTCCTCGCTGCACAAATGTAAGTTGATTCTTCTTTGCAATCTCATCTGAAAATCGAATGCATCTTGAACATGAGATACAACGTTCACCATCAAATTTAATATGAGGTCCAAGTTGAACACGTTTTTCTTTTCTGTTTTTAATTTCTTCAAATCTGCTTTCGCCCTTTCCGTTGTCGTACGCATATTCTTGTAGTTTACATTCACCTGCTTCATCGCAGATTGGGCAATCGAGAGGATGATTGATGAGAATGAATTCCATCACGGCATTTCGAGCTTCAATAGTTTTTTGAGATTGTGTATGAACTACCATTCCGTCAGAGGCATACGTTGAACACGAAATTGCAAGCTTCGGCATCTTTTCAATTTCTACTAAACAAATTCGACAATTACCGGAAATTGATAAACTCGGATGCCAGCAAAAATGTGGAATTTCTATTCCGGCAAAACGCGCTGCTTCAATTATAGTCTGTCCTTGTTTAAATTCTACCGGTTTTCCGTCAACAGTAAATGTTGGCATATCACTTTCCTCAGGCAACTTTATGAAGCAATGGATTTTTCGAAGACAAAATTACTCTTGTTAGGGTACCATTTTCAAATATTTCGTTGGATAAATCTCGAATATCTTTTGCTGTTACTGCTTGAATATATTTAACTGTTTCTTCAATGGTTTTAATTTTATTAAAGTAGATCATTGACTGTGCAATTCTTAACATTCTATTAGTAGTGCTTTCCAAACTCATCAGCATATTGCCGATTAAATATTCTTTTGCTCTTTCAAGTTCAACATTTCCAACTTTTTTCTTTTTGATCTTTTCAATCTCTTCATAGATTAACTCTTGTGCTTTATTAACCGATTTATCATTAGTAGAAAGATAGATGCCGAATGTTGAGATATCAAAAAAAGAATTAAGGAATGAATTTATTTGATAAGCAATTCCGTTCTCTTCTCTTACTTTTTGAAAGAGACGTGAACTGCTTCCTTCACCTAAAATATGAGAAAGCACACTTACTTTAACCCGGCTTTTTTCTTTGTGGCCGTATGTTGATCTTCCTAAAATATAGTGAACTTGCTGAGTCTCTTTAGAAACATGAAGATCGCCGGTTAGATTTACAATCAGTTCCCGTTTATTATCATTTGTTGCTTTGAGATTTTTTGAAATGTATTTCTTAGCAAAGCGAATCAGATCGGAGTGATTGATATTTCCCGAAGCAACAACATAGAAACGATCCCGGGTGTAATTTTCATTTACATATTTGAAAAGATCTTTTTGTTTGAAGCTTCGCAGATTTTTTTCCGTTCCGATAATCGGCATTCCAAGAGAATTGCCATGGAAAACATTGCTTTCGAATTTATCGAAGATCAATTCATCAGGTGAATCTTCAATGTCATATAATTCATCAATAACTACTGCAGATTCTTTTTCAATTTCTTTAGGATCGAAGATTGAATTCTGAACCATGTCGGCTAGTACTTCAAAAGTTTTTTCTACATGGTCCGTTAAACCTCTGCCGTAAAAACATGTATGTTCTTTTGATGTGAACGCATTTAAATAACCACCGAGTGATTCTATATCTTCTGCAATTTTTTTTGCGGAACGTTTTTTTGTTCCCTTAAAGAACATGTGTTCCAGAAAATGACTTATACCGCTGTTCTCTTCTTTTTCATCCCGAGAACCAACATTAAACCAAAATCCGAGAGAAAATGATTTAACATAATTTATTTTTTCCGAAATTATTTTTATTCCGTTTGGCAGTTCGGTTACATTTATATTTTTCAATTAGGATATATATTATAGTTAAGAAAAATTGTGGGACAAATATAGAGAAGGTTGATTTGGTTATCAAATGAATGTATTGAACTAAGCTTAGAGCGTAGAGTGAAAATCTTTCTTTACATTCAATACTCTACGTTCTTCGTTCTACACTTTTACAGCAAAATTCTCAACATACTTTTTATGAAACTGTGCAATTGCTTTGTATGCTTTCTCCAAAATATTTTCCGGAGGAAGGAATACAATTCTAAAATGATTTGTTCCAGGCACTTGTCCAAATCCGCTTCCGGGAACAACAACAACTCCCGTTTCTTTTATAAGTTCTGAAGTCCAATGAGCATCGTTGGAAATATTATTTATTCTTGGGAAAGCATAAAATGCACCTTCCGGTTCCACACAAGAGATTCCCGGAATTGCATTCATCATTTCCACAGTAAGATTTCTTCGTCTAGTTAGTTTTTGTTTAGCAATTTCCAGATGAGTTTGATCTCCAAGCAACGACGGTGCAATTCCATATTGAGCCGGATGATTTGCACATAAACGTGCGCGCAAAATTTTATTTATCGCTTCGATATATTCTTTTAAAACAGATTTATTTCCGCTTACAATTCCCCATCCGATTCTAAATCCCGGTACCATATAATTTTTTGAGAGTCCGCCGAAAGTTACCATCGGCACTTCAGAATTTAACGATGCTATTGATGTATGTTTTTTTCCATCCATCAAAAGTTTATCGTAAATCTCATCGGCAAAAATCACAAGGTTATGTTCAATAGCGAGATCAATAATTTTCTTAAGAGTTTCCGGCGAAGCATTTGAGCCGGTTGGATTATTCGGATTGATTAATATTATTGCCCGCGTCTTAGAATTGATTTTACTTTTTATATCTTCAATGTCCGGCTGCCATCCGTTACTCTCATCTAAGTAATACGGATTTTCCATAGTCTGTAACTTGCTTTGGATTGCAGTGTAGAGAGGATATCCGGGCGTAGGTGTTAAAACATTTTCCCCGTTGTTCACTAAAGCTGTTAGACAAATATCAATTGCTTCGCTTGCACCGGTTGTAACAAAAATATCTTGAATGTTTTTAATTCCTTTCTTCTCAGCTTCTTTAGCAATTGCATCTATGGCTTGTTTAATACCGGATGACGGCGAGTAACCGTTATAATTTTTTTTCATCGCCTCGTAAGTAGCTTCAACCAAATGTTTGGGAGGTTCAAAATCAAAAATATTGGGATCGCCAATATTCAGGTATAACATTTCTTTCCCTGTCTTAGCAACTTCGTTGGCAAGAATTATAACATCGCGCACGGCATAAGTAATATTTTCTGTTCTAACTGCAGGTTTGATTACAAAGTTTGACATGTATTCTCCATTTCTTCAATCACACAAACAAAAATTAGTCTTTTTGAAATCTATTTTCCAGATCAGATTGTATTGAGGTAAGTTTTAAAATTAATTTGGTTTAATAATTATTCCCTTGTTGCGGTGTCCGTTTATCTTTATCGTTATCGGGTTTTTCATTCTAATATGTTTCGTAAAATTTTTTTTCTCTGTAATATTTTGTTTTTGTAACCAGTCCCAATCAATAAATCCTTGTTCCATAAAATTATCTATTGTAAAATATCCGATCTTAAACGAAGTAAGGTTCTGAAAAAAATGTGAACCTTGCGAAGGAGAAACATTAAAATCGGTAAAGTTGGATTCTATGATTGCTTTAGCACCGTTGATCTGTTCCCATGTAACCGGAATTCCTAACCAAGGATCAAGAGTACCCCATCTGCCAACTCCTATTAATAGATAAGGTTTTTCTTCTCCAACCAGTTTTGCATTAAATTGTGCAATCTCGTGTGCAACTTCTCGGGATAATTTTCTATCAAACTTTTCTATATCAACACAAACAATATCTCTAACATTGTTAATTATTCCATGCCCAAGGACTTGTTCACTTTTACAGAGAAGATTTTTCGCTTCAAAATTATCCAACTCCAGTTCTTCGATTTCACTACTAACAACAAGTGGACGCATTTGAAGTAATCCGAATTCTTTTGGTTTCCCTTCGGGTACGGTCAAATTAACTGCAAATTCAAGTTCAACCGGAGAACCTGTTCCCCAACTGCCCATTTCTAAAAGCATATCTAAAATTTCCGGAAGAGGAAATACTTTGTATTTTAAAATTGGTGCAAGCGTAAATATTTTCGGTCCAGGATATTCTACACCGTCATAGATGGTTCTGTTATCATGCGAATAAGCAGAACCAACAGCTGCAAGAGTATTATCTTTTTCAGCTTCCGTGAGAGGATATTTTTTTACCAACCGATCTTCATTAATATTTTTATCGGTGTATTCTTCTTTAAGATCAAGAGCATAAAAATCATGCGGCGAATATTTTAAAAGATCATTTAAGCTGCCGAACTGCATCGGATGCGTAGGATACTTTGGGCAAAATCTAAAACTTAATCCTCCATCAACAATTGTTTTACCAAGTCCCGGAGCTACTGCAACAGTTCCATCAGCTGATTTGAGCGGAGAATTTGGATAGAAGTTATATGATTTTGCAACTCCGGAAAATTCCGGGTAATATTTTCCGTTATGTTCTGCACCAACTAATTTTTGAATAATCACAGCCATCTTTTCTTCTTCAAGACGGTAGGTTGTAACTTTTATATAATCTTTTGATTTCTTGAAAAAGACCGAAACATATATCCGCTTAATTGCGTGAAGTAATTGTTTCAACCTCACGTTTAGATCGGGATGATTATTCGGAAGCATAAAAGTTTCATACACACCTGCAAACGGCTGTCCTTGGGAATCTTCAAGCAAACTTGATGAACGAACTGCTAATGGTTCATTTACAATTTCTAAAAATAATTTTAATTCGTGAAGAGCATTCTTAGGAAATTTTTTCACATTAAAAAATCTTTTCATTAGTTCATCATCATCTCGAGAGCGCAGTGCAAAATCAAGAAGATTATTATCATTAAGGAATTGATCAAAAACATCCGTTGCTAATACAACGGCGGAAGGAACAAATATTTTAACTTTATCGAATCGGTAGCGTATCTCAAAATTTGCGAGGAGATTATTTACAAATCCTAATCCTCTTGCTTTCCCTCCTAAAGAACCGCCTCCTATACGAGCGAAAGTTGTTGTTACATCAAACATTTCTTTGTTGAAATCTGAGATAACCCCGATCTGCCGGGATTTTATAAACTCCCGTACATATTCTATTAATAATTTTCTTAAAGCAGATGCTGATTCAAAATCAGAAACTTTCTTTGGGCGAAGCTGATGTGCCAGCCAAAATTCCGTTCTAGCTTTTAACCAATTAGAAAAGTGATTTCTTGAAGCATGAAATAAAATACTTTCATCGGGTACTTTTTCCAATTGTTCTTGCAGTTCATTTAATGTATGAGCTCTTCCAACTTCTTGACCGGATTCATTTTTAAAAACAAAATCACCAAATCCAAAATGATTTATCATAAATCTTTTAAGATCTTCAAGCAGAGTAGGTGAATCTTTTTTTAGAAATGTTGTTCCAACAGAAAGAGCGTCTTTTTCTTTAGAAAGATTTGTTGATTGCAAAAGTATCGGAATATCAGGCTGTCTTTCTTTCACTTTTTTTGCAAATAGAATTCCCGCTTCAGGATCCGGTTTTGAATTATGAGTAAACTCTATATCGGAAATTATTCCAAGAATATATTCTTCATACTTCTCAAAATAATTCCAGGCTTCTTCGTATGTAGAACAAAGTAAAATTTTGGGACGTGCACGCATTCTTAAAAATTTATGAGATAAATTTACTCCTTCAGAAATTAAACTTTGCGATTGCTTCAATACTTCTGTATAAATTATCGGCAAATAGGAAGAATAAAATCTAATATTATCTTCAATTAATATTATAGATTGAAGACCCACCTGCTGAGTATCATGTTCAACATTATACTTATCTTCTAAAAATTTAATAATACCAAGTACGATTCTATAATCACCCTGCCAAATAAAAACTTTATCAAAAACAGAAATATCTTTTGTAGAAATTAAATCAGTCATTTCGCGGTTATCGTAGCTTAGCAATACGACGGGAATATTTAACCCACTCATTTTTACTTTTTTGGCAAAAGTTAACGGCGACATATCTTCAATATGAAGAGTAGTAATAATCAAATCAAAACGTTTCTCGTCCATTGCCATATTTAATGCTTGCTCACCGTTTGAAACTTGAATCAATTCCGGCGAATGGCTCAAATTCAATCCTTGGTATTCTTGCCGAATCAATTCGTAAAGTCTTTCATCCTCTTCAAAGATGTAAGAATCATATAAACTGGAAACAAGAAGAATATCGCGAATGCGAAAACGCATCAAGTTATGGAAGTCTTGAAATTTAGAATATCGGCTTTTCTGAATTAATTCTTTATCAAACTTGATTGTTTGAGAATGCATAATGAAAGCTCTAAATCGGTTGGCGTAAAAGTAATCAATAACCTTTTTTATTTCTATTATAAAAAGTGGGGCGATCTCTCGCCCCATTTTCTATACTATTATATTATACAATTCCTTGATCTAACATTGAATCAGCAACCTTAACAAAACCGCCGATATTTGCACCATTAACATAATTACCAGGAGTACCATATTTTTCTGCAGTATCAACGCAAGTTTTGTGAATGCTCTTCATAATTAATTGAAGTCTGTTGTCAACTTCTTCGCGTGTCCAGCCATAACGCATACTGTTTTGTGCCATTTCCAAACCAGATGTAGCAACACCGCCGGCATTTGCAGCTTTGCCAGGTCCATAAAGAATTTTTGCCGCAACAAATTGATCAATGGCTTCTATGCTTGACGGCATATTTGCGCCTTCACTGATAACGTAAACACCGTTCTTTAAAAGATTAGCCGCGTCTTTACTATTAACTTCATTTTGTGTTGCAGACGGGAATGCACAATCAGCTTTATGATTCCATAACGAATTATGATCTGCGTTAGGATCTATTTGGGTATAAACTGCACCTTTGAATTTGTCTGCATAATCTTTCATTCTTCCTCTGCGAACATTTTTTAGATCCATTACAAATTGTAATTTTTCTGTTGTGATTCCTGCTTCATCATAAATGTAACCGTTGGAATCAGATAATGTTAATACCTTACCGCCTAACTGTAAAATCTTTTCTACTGTATATTGAGCAACATTGCCGCTTCCTGAAACCAAACATTTCTTTCCTTCTAAAGTTTGTTTTCTTGTAGATAACATTTCTGCGGCAAAATAAACTGAGCCGTAACCGGTTGCTTCAGGACGAATTAATGAGCCACCCCAATTCAATCCTTTACCGGTTAGAACTCCGGTAAATTCGTTGCGGAGTTTTTTGTATTGACCGAACAAGAAACCTATCTCTCTTCCGCCTACTCCGATATCTCCTGCAGGCACATCTGTATTGGATCCAATGTGTCTGAACAATTCACTCATAAAACTTTGGCAGAAACGCATAACTTCGCCGTCACTTTTTCCTTTGGGATCGAAATCGGATCCGCCTTTACCTCCGCCCATTGGCAAAGTAGTTAAACTATTTTTGAATACTTGTTCAAACGCTAAAAATTTTAGAATGCCAAGATTAACAGACGGGTGGAAACGCAATCCGCCTTTATAAGGACCTATTGCACTATTCATTTGAATTCTGAAACCGCGGTTGATTTGGATTTCACCTTGATCATCAACCCAAGGAACTCTAAACATAAAAACCCGTTCCGGTTCAATAAGTCTTTCAAGAATTTTTTCTTTACGGTATGCTGGATGTTTTTCTAAAACTACTGCTAATGAAGATGCAACTTCAAATACTGCTTGATGAAATTCAGGTTCACTAGGATTCTTGGCTTTCACTTGAGCCATCAAATTCTTAACAAATTCTGACATAACTTCCTCGTGTGTTATTTGTGAATAATTGATTTATTAATAGAAAGAGATAATGGGAATCCTCCGTAAGGAGTCCTTCGGACACTCCTTCGGGGAAAGAAAAATTTATGTGAAAGTTACAGTAATGCTTTGAAGCTAATGAAGCAATTGCGTGGTTAGTTCCTAAAACCGGAAATCTATTTTTTGTGAAGCTATTACAAATTATCATAAAAGGATAATTGACTTCCATTTTCGGTAAGCAAATTAAACTCATTATAAAATTTGTGCAAGAGAAAAAAGCTATTTGTAAAAAATAAATCCTTAAAAAAAGTTAAATCTTAATTTTGTAATGAAATAAATGGTAAGACCGACAATTATTTTATGGTATTACTTGTTTAAGATGATTTACGTTTTAATTCTTCCCAATCGATGATTTTTATTATTGTAATATTTTTTTGCGGAAATTCGGATATGAATCATTCATATACCACCAATTTGAAGGAATTTTAATTGAGTATAATCGCGAAGAGTATATCTAAAATTCTTTTTATTATTCTATAATTCAGCATATACATTATTGAATGGAATAAAATGCATTCACTTTATTTTAAAATAATAAAGTCCATAATAAATAATCCAGAATAAGTATAAGTGCAGAGCTGAGAACAAATGAACGAATTGTGGAAGAACCAACACCTTCAGCGCCGCCTTCTGTTCTAAATCCAATATGGCAGCCTAACAATGATGTAACCCCGCCGAACATCATTCCTTTTATTAATCCGAAACCAAAATCACTAAATATAAAATAACGTTTAACTGAAAGAAAAAATACATTGAATGAAACTCCGAGAAAATAATTTGAAATTAAATACGCACCCGTAATTGAAACAACATCGGCAAAAATTACTAATACAGGCAACATTAATAATGAAGCTAATACTCTTGGAGTTGCAAGAAATGCAACAGGACTAATTCCCATTGTTTCAAGAGCATCAATTTGTTCGGTAACTTTCATTGAACCTAGTTCAGCAGCTATCGAAGCGCCGACTCTTCCAGCTAAAACAATTGCAGTTAGTACCGGACCTAACTCTGTAATGATTGATCTGCTAGTTGCGGCACCAAGAAAAGATAATGGAGCTAATCCTTTTAATTGATATGCGGCTTGCCAGGCAGCTACACCTCCTGTAAATACTGCAATAATAAAAACTAAGGGAAGTGAATTAACGCCGATATGTTCCATCTGGTAAAAGAAATTTCGCCGATTTTTAAAAAGGTGAGGTATAGATTTTATAATCTCAATAAAAAGTTGAACGACCTGTCCGAACTCCTGAAGAAAATCTAACGTCTTTCTTCCAACATTTTGAACTATGGCAGTTATCATATAAACTAATTTTATTTCGAAACAAAACTAAGAAAGTTGTTTCAATTTTGAAATTACTTCTTCCGGTAATTTAGATTCAGTTTCTGCTAGTAGTATCATACAATTTGAAGAAAATCTAATGGTAAGAGCAAATATTCCGAAAACCATATTACTTTGTTTCCATTTTTATTATTAAAATGTTTAAGATATCTTGACTAAGATAACAAACTTTTACTATTGGCAATTACTTTTATTTTTACATATTTTTTATAGTAGAAAGTTGGATGCAAATTTCCTTAAGAGACAATGAAAAAAATACTCGAAATAAATATCATTATCCTTGGTTTCATTGTGATTATAATTTAGATTTTTAAGAGAGCCCGGCTATATACAGACCGGGTTTTTTATTTAATTATTTCCATTCCACAAAAAGAAAGAATGGTGAAACTATGAACGATTTCAATATTGAAATACTTGAAAGAGAAACGAAAGTTATTTTACCCGAAAAAATAGTGTTTGGGAAAATTTATTCGGATCATATGTTTGAAATAGACTACGATGAAGATTTGGGAGGATGGCATAATCCTACAATAAGAAAATTCGGTAACATTAATCTTAGCCCCGCAGCAATGGTTCTTCATTATGGTCAAACTATTTTTGAAGGTCTTAAAGCTTACAAACAAGTTGATGGTAGAATAGCTTTATTCCGCCCAGAAAAAAATGTAGAACGATTAAACCGCTCCGCAAAAAGAATGTGTATTCCGGAAATTGATCCTGATCTAGTTCTTCAAGCTATGCTTGAATTAGTTCGTATTGATAGGGATTGGATTCCTACTAAACCGGGACATTCACTTTACATCCGTCCTGTATTGTTTGCAACAGAACCTCTTGTTGGAGTGCGAACTTCAGAAAATTTCAAATTGATAATAATGCTAAGTCCAGTTGGGCCATATTATCCCGAAGGATTCAAACCTGTACCAATTCTGGTAACTAATAAATATGTACGTGCAGTCCGCAAAGGAATTGGTGAAGCTAAAACAGCCGGTAACTATGCTGCAAGTTTGATGGGTCAACAAGAAGCAAAAGAAGAAGGTTATTCACAAGTACTGTGGCTTGATGGAATAGAACAAAAATATATTGAAGAAGTAGGTGCAATGAATATTTTTGTTCAATTTAAAAACGAAGTTACTACGCCAATGTTAACCGGTTCTATTCTTCCGGGCATTACCAGAATGTCTGTGCTACAAATTCTTAAAGATTGGAAATATAATGTAACAGAAAGAATGATCAGCATAGAAGAAATTATTAATGCTTATAAGAAAGGTGAATTAATTGAGATCTTCGGAACTGGTACCGCTGCAATAATTTCTTCTGTTAGTAAATTGAAATTCAATGAGAACCTACTGCAATTCAACGACAAAGAAGCCGGTGAACTCGGTACAAAATTGTATAATGAATTATCCGCTATTTATTACGGAAAAATAGAAGACCGACATGGTTGGATGACTTATATAGATTAATTCCGGAGCAGTTATTTGATTAAGAAAATATTTCTTTTAATAACGGTCGTATTTTTTTTAAGTGCGACCGTTTTTTATTCTAAGAACAATCCAAGACCAAAAAACATTATTTTATTAATTGGCGATGGAATGGGACTAGGTCAAGTTTCGACTTCAGTTCTCTTTTCAAAAAATGATCAATTCAAAAAATTCTATACAATCGGTCTTGTTAATACTTGTTCTGCAGATAATTTAATAACTGATTCAGCTGCCGGTGCAACTGCATATGCTACAGGTTATCTTACGAACAATGCTGTTGTAGGTCAAGATCCGCAAGGAAATTATCTTCAAACCATTTTGGAGATAGCTGAAAATAAAAAAATGAGTACCGGTTTGGTTGTAACAAGTTCAATTACAAATGCAACGCCCGCTTGTTTTTATTCACATGTAAAACATAGGAACATGGAATTTGATATTGCCGAACAGTTTGTTCACAGCAGAGTTGATTTTGTTATCGGTGGAGGAACTGATTTTTTTGTCCCTCTGGATTTCGGAGGTAAGCGTGAAGATCATAAAAATTTTTTAGATACTCTTTCTTCTTATGGATATACAATCTTCCAAGATTTTTCTGAAATATATGTATCAAGTACAATAAAAAAAGTTGCTGCTATACTGGGGCATAATGGCATTGCAAAAGCTAGTGACCGAAATTATTCTCTTGGAGATATGACTAAGAAAGCTATCTCACATCTTAACAATAATAATAACGGTTTCTTTTTGATGATTGAGGGGTCACAAATTGATTGGGCTGCGCACAATAATGATGAAGAATATTTACTTCAAGAGATGAATGATTTTAATTCAGCAATTGAAACGGCACTCGAGTTTGCTAAAAAAGACGGAAACACTTTGGTTGTAATTACTGCTGACCATGAGACTGGCGGAATGTCAATCATCTCCGGTAACCTTAAAGAAAATAAAATTAATCTAGGTTGGGTGACAAAAAAACATACGGCTAACTTAGTTGGTATTTTTAGTTATGGAATTGGTTCAGAAAATTTTAACGGAATACAGAATAATTTTATTATTGGTAGAAAACTTATCAATTATATAGAACCCAAAAAGAGCTGGAAATAGGCCTACCAAGTTCAGAATCTAAGATATCCAAAAATATTCCTTGACAAGTGTTCATGTGTTCACTATATTTTAAGTGAACAAAGGAACACTATTATGAAAAATGAGCTTACAGACCGGCAGCAAGAAATTCTTGATTTCATTCAAGAGTATTTAGGCATCAAAGGATTCCCCCCAACCTTCCGGGAAATTGCAAAACATTTTAATCTGGCAAGTACATTCGGAGTTAAGCGTCACATAGATGCACTTGTTAAAAAGGGATTTCTTTCTAATGAAAGTAAAACCAGTAGAACTCTTTCTTTATTAGGCGATGTATATAATAAACCAAAACAAGTTTCCAATAATGTTATTGGAATTCCAATAGTTGGCCGCGTTGCAGCCGGACAACCAATTCTTGCCGAAGAAAATATTGAAGGAAATTTATTACTAGATGCTACCATGGTCAAAACGAAGACGGCATGTTTTGGTTTGAAAGTCCGAGGCGATAGTATGATCAATGCCGGCATTTTTGAAGGAGACCTTGTAATTGTTTCTCCTCAACAAAATGCTGTTAACGGAGATATTGTAGTTGCACTACTTCATGATGAAGCAACAATGAAACGATTCATAGTAAATGAAAATATAATTTACCTGATGCCGGAAAATGAACGATACCAACCAATAGAAGTTAATCAGCGTGAAGATTTTTCGATAATTGGTAAAGTAATTGGTGTTTTCAGAACATATAATTGATTTGAAGGAGGATAAAATGAAATCATTTTTATTCATGAGAGCAATAATTAACAGAAACAGAGTAAAATTTTTATACAATTTTCAAGAAGTTATTCTGGAACCTTATTATATCAGCAGGAATAAAACCGGTAAGAAAGTTTTGTACGGAAAAATTGGTAATACAAATGAGATTAAAATATTTGAGTACGATAAGATGTGTAATATCAAAGTATTTGTTTATGAAAAATTTTCTCCAGTAATACCAATAATCCCAAGCTTTAATTAAAAAAAATATGAAACCAAAATTAAAAAGAGAAAAAGTTGATTATTTGATTGACCACTTGTGGCAGCATGGTTATTTAACATTGAGCCGAAAGTTTGGTAAATATTTACCTGCACCTCCAATGATTGGCAACTATGAAGTAGATGCTGTAGCAAAATATAAAAAGAAAATTGCTATAGGATTAACAGTCTCCGAAGAAGAATTGAATGAACATTCTTTTTTAAGTAAGCTGGATTTTCTTGCAAATTATAATGCACGTTTTCCACAGAATAAAATTACTTTATTCCTCGGTGTCCCCAACAACTCTTTAGTTAAAGCATCTCTTTTGATATCATCACTCAACGAAGAAACCCAAAAACATATAAAGATTGTTACTCTTCCTGAGACAAAAGCAAATTAAACATAATTTACTCTTGGTGTATTAATCTTGACATTTACCTCCATGCGAACTATTTTTTCGGGCTAAAATTCGAGGGTGAAAAGTTAAGTTGGCAATAAAACTTAGCACGACCGACAAGAAATTAATCGAAGAAGTTAAAGCAAAAGGAAATATTCCTCAGCACATTGCAATAATAATGGATGGCAATGGCAGATGGGCTAAGAAACACAGTCTTCCACGCGTTGCCGGGCATAAAAGAGGAGTTGATTCTGTACGCGAAACCGTTGAGACTTGCGTAGGACTTGGCGTTAAAACTCTTACCCTTTATACTTTTTCTACTGAAAATTGGAAAAGACCGAAAGATGAAGTCTCCACTTTAATGCGTTTGATTGTAAAAAGTCTTCAAAATGAAACTGATGAACTCAACACTAATAATATTAGGTTAACAACAATTGGCGATACCAAGTCATTACCGACAATTGTTCAAAAAGAATTACAAGCTGCTTTAAACAAAACTGCAGGCAATTCAAAAATGACACTAAATCTTGCTTTGAGTTACAGCGGAAGATGGGAACTTGTTGAGGCAGTTAAACATATAACCGATGCCGTGATTAAAGGTAAATTAAAAATTGAAGGAATAAGTGAAGAAACAATTTCTCAATTTCTAACTACTTCCGGAATGCAAGACCCGGATTTATTGATAAGAAGCGGTGGTGAATTTAGAATAAGCAACTTTCTCTTATGGCAAATTGCTTATTCAGAAATTTTTGTGTCCGATATTTTATGGCCTGAATTCCGTTGTAAACATTTATTGGAAGCTGTAAAGGATTACCAGAAAAGAGAAAGAAGATTCGGATTAGTTAGTGAACAATTATTGACCAACTACAAAAAAGTTCAGAATGTTAAAACACACTCCAAGTAAGCAGCAAATACTTAGTCTAATTATTTTATTGATAATTTCATTAGTACAAGTTAATGCTCAGACCCAAAAGGTTAATTATAAAATCCTCGGCATTTCTGTCGTTGGAAATAAATCCGCCGATGCTGCTACTATCATTGCCAATACAGGATTGAAAATTGGTGATGAGATTAGTGTCCCCGGTGATCAAACTAATAGTGCAATAAAAAGACTTTGGAATTTGGGAATTTTTCAGGATGCAGAAATTATTATCGAAAAGAAAATTGATAACGGAATTTTTCTTCAAATAATAATCAAAGAGTATTCACGCCTTGAGAAATTTGTTTTAAGGGGCAACGACGAGTTGAGTGAAGATAACATAAATAAGAAAATTTCAATTGTACGCGGACAAACCTTAAAACCGAATGAAATTGTTCGCTTAACAAATAAAATAAAGTCTTTATATGAAGAGGATGGATACTTAAACGCTACAATTACACCGCATAACTATACTTTCTTTCAAGCAGACACTTCTAAAAAAGAGATTACAGTTACTTGGCGGGATGAAAAAGATCTTTCCAAAGAACTGAAAACCACTTATGAAATTGATAAAACTTCATCTATAAATTCGGTAAATAGAATTAAAGAACGTACACTTGTATTGCTTGATATAAAAGAAGGTGATGAGATAACAATTCGTCATATTATTTTTAACGGAAACAATGCCTTTGATGATGGAACGCTGCGTGGTGAATTTGACGACACAAAAGAATCAGCATGGTGGAAATTTTGGACTTCTCCGAAATTTAAGCGTGATAAGTTTGAAAAAGATAAAGAATTAATCACTAAGTTTTATAGAAAAAAGGGTTACCGAGATTTTGTAGTTCTCCGTGATAGTCTCGTTTTTTCTAAAGACAAAAAACATATTGATGTGATAGTTGATGTATATGAAGGTGATCAATACAAAGTACGTAATGTTATTTGGGAAGGTAATTCAGTTTATCCAAGTGAAGAATTAAATGCTAGATTAGATTTCAAAAAAGGTGATATTTTTGATTACGAAAAATTCAATCAGAATTTACATTACAATGAAAAACAAACTGACGTATCATCAATTTATCAAGATACCGGGTATCTTGGCTTTCAACTTGATGCTAAAGAAGAAAAATCTGCTAAAGATTCTGTTGATATCAGAATAAAAGTTAATGAAGGAAACCGATTTAAAATTGGTAAAGTTGATATTACTGGAAATGACAAAACAAAAGATAAAGTAATACGCCGGGAATTATATACAATCCCCGGAAGTTACTTCAGCCGCGGATATATTTTAAGAAGTATCCAGCAACTTTCAAATCTTCAATATTTCAATGTAGAACAGCTTTATAAAACCGGAGTGGACTACCGCCCTTACAATGATAGTACTGTCAATATTATTTATAAAGTTGAAGAAAAATCAAGCGATTATCTGAATGCTTCAATTGGTTACAGCGGAGCGTTTGGATTCAGCGGCGCAGTTGGTTTTACTTTAACAAATTTTTCTATCGCAGAACCGTTTCGAATGGGCGGCGGACAAGTATTAAATTTTAATTGGCAATTTGGCGTTGGCAATTTTTACAGAACATTCTCTCTAGGTTTTACCGAACCTTGGTTTATGGATACACCAACATCACTTGGCTTTGATCTTTTTGATACTCGACAAAGATATGTTTACGATCTACAACAATCAGGTATAACTTTTAGAGTTGGAAGAAGATTAACCTGGCCAGATGATTTTTTCTATCTTATGGGAACTCTCCGTTTTCAGTATAACGACGTAATTGATGGAGCAGGATATTATCCAACAGGATTAACCAGACAATATTCCATAGGCACAACCATATCCAGAACCGACATTGATAACCCGATCTTTCCTTCTCGTGGTTCAAAGTTTACGCTAAGCGGTGAATTAACCGGCGGACCATTTTTACCGGGTAATGTAGATTATTTTAAGATTGATTTTAAATCCGAATGGTATAAATCAATTTTTAATTCTAATAGATTTGTACTTTACACTTCCGCTGATCTCGGTTATATTGGGGTGTTAAAAGATGGAACTCCTATACAACCGTTTGAATATTTCTATATGGGAGGCAGCGGATTAATAATTGCTACTACTTCTTTACGAGGTTATGAAGATCGAAGTTTAGGATTGAGAGACCCTGTAACAAATAATGTAAGAGGAAGTAGTGTGATGGCAAAATTTACTTCGGAGTTTAGAGTGGCTTTGGCATTGGAGCCGATTCCTATTTATTTACTTGCTTTTGCAGAAGCAGGTAATGTTTATGTGGATATAAAACATACTGACTTATTTAATTTGAAACGCTCAGTTGGTATCGGTGCAAGAATTTTATTGAACCCGATCGGATTGATCGGTTTCGATTATGGTTACGGATTTGACAGAAAAAGTGTTGATGGACAAGATCCTCAGTGGATGTTCCATTTTCAATTTGGAAAAGGTTTTTAAAAACATTATTAGAGGTTAACGTGAAAAAATCTATTTTATTTGTACTTATTATCTTTACTGTCTCTGCATTTGCACAGACACAACAAGCTCAAACAACCACATTAAAACTTGGCTGGGTTGATTCACAGATTATACTTGCTCAATTACCTGAAGCTATAAAAGCTAAGGCAGATATTGAGGGCATGGTATCAAAATGGAGAAAAGATCTGGACAGTATGCAGACTGATTATCAAAAATTTCTTGCCGATAATCAAAAACAAGCTGAGACAATGAAAAAAGAAGAATTACAAAAAGTTCAGCAAAGATTAGCAGAAAAAGAACAAAAATATACACAGTATAATCAAGCAAAATTTGCTCAACCAAATGGCGAACTTTATCAAAAACAAGAACAACTATTAGCACCTGTTAAAGAAAAAATTTACAAAGCAATAGACGAAATCTCTAAAGATTTAGGAATGCAATTTGTTTTTGACAAAGCATTAGATGGAGTTCTTGTAAAAGCTGATCCTGAATTTGATATTACTTATAAAGTTCTTGATTATCTTAAAAGAGGTAAAAAATAATTACCGGAAATAAATCATGAAAAAACTTGGATTAATTTTATTCGTAATTCTATCAGTTGTATCATCGGGTAAACTTTACAGTCAACCAAAGATTGGTTATGTTGATAGTGATACAATTATGAAACAACTTCCTGAAGCTCAAGATGCACAGAAAAAACTCGATGCAATAATTAAAGATTGGCAGGAAGAACTTTCCAAAATGGAAAGAGATTGGAAAACCAAGTATGATGATTACGATAAACGAAAACTTATTCTTAGTGAGCAAAAACGCGCTGAGATAGAAAAAGAATTAGTTACTTTGGAAAATCAAACTTCCAAATACAGGCAGGATAAATTTGGTGTTAAGGGCGAACTCTTCCAGAAACAGGAAGAATTAATGAAGCCGATCCAGAATAGAATTTTTACTGCTATTCAACAAGTTGCAAAGGAAAAAGATTACGATTTTATTTTTGATAGAAGCGGCGATATCATTTTCCTCTATGCAAAAGAAGAATATGATGTTACAAGCTTGGTAATTGAAAAACTTAAATGAGTTTTTATGAAGATAAAATTGAAAGAAGCCGCCGACTTAGTCGGCGGTGTTGTTATTGGCGATCCTCAAATTGAATTAACCGGTATCGCTAAAATTGAAGAAGCAAAAAAAGGTGATTTAACTTTTCTCTATCTGCCTGTATACGAAAAATTTCTAAATTCAACTGAAGCATCGGCTGTTCTTATCAGTCCGGAATTCAAAAAAACACGAACAGACATCAACTATATCGAAGTAAAAAATCCGAATGTTGCTCTTCAAAAAATTATTATAACATTTCTTCAGCCAAAAATAACTCTTAAAGGAATAGATAAAACCGCTTCAATACATGATTCCGTGAAGATTGGTAAAAATGTTTCTGTAGGTAAAAATGTTGTTATTGAAGCTGGTGCAACCATCGGTGATAATTCAATTATCTATCACAACACAGTATTAATGGAAAATGTAAAAGTCGGTTCTAATTGTTTGATCTATCCAAACGTTTCTGTAAGAGAAAATTGTGTTATTGGAAACAACGTCATCATTCATTCAAATACAGTTATTGGTTCTGATGGTTTTGGTTATATTCCAGATGAAAAAGGTGTTTATCAAAAAGTACCGCAAATTGGAAATGTTGTTCTTGAAGATGATGTTGAACTTGGTTCAAATGTTTCGATTGACCGCGCCGCGCTTGGTTCAACAAAAATAAAAAAAGGTGTTAAGATTGATAACCTTGTTCAGATTGCACACAATGTTTCTATTGGAGAAAATACAGCAATAGCTTCTCAAAGCGGAATAGCCGGCAGTACTACGATCGGTAAAAATTGTATTCTTGCCGGTCAAGTAGGAATTGTAGGACATATCGAAATTACAGATAACGTATTTATTACAGCTCAATCGGGTGTTTCGAAATCGATTTCAAAGCCAGGAAAATATCGCGGTTCTCCAACACAGGAATTGAGTTCAATGCTAAAAGTCGAAGCTCATCTCAGAAACATACCGACTTACGCAGAAAAAATTAAAAAGTTAGAAGAAAAAATTGCATCTTTGGAAGAGAAAATTTCTCAATTAATTTCGAAGGGTAACTGATGCTAGAACTTCAACGTACTATTGAAAAACCGGTCTCGATTTCGGGAATGGGATTACATACTGGTACATCTTGTACCATGACTTTTAAGCCGGCACCAGATAACTCGGGTATTAAATTTATAAGAATTGATCTTGGCGGTAAACCGGAAATTCCTGCCAATGCAGATTATGTAGTAGATATTTCACGCGGCACTACACTTGGCTTAGGTGATGCAAAAGTTTTTACAGTTGAACATGTTTTAGCCGCTGTTGTTGGATTACAAATAGATAATCTGGTTATCGAATTGGATGGAATGGAACCGCCGATCGGTGATGGAAGTTCTCTTCAGTACGTAGAAAAATTGTTAGAAGCAGGATTTGTAACCCAGGGAACTCCTAAAGATTATTTGGTAATAGATCAGACTGTAGAATACCATAATGAAAAAGAGAAAGTTGATATCGTTGCTTTACCATTAGATGGTTTTAGAATTTCAATAATGGTAGATTACGAAAATCCTTCTTTAGGAAGCCAGCATTCCGGTTTGTTCGATCTTGAAAAAGAATTTATAAGTGAATTTGCGCCGGCCAGAACTTTTTGTTTTTTAAGTGAAGTTGAAATGCTGATTGATCAAGGTTTGATTAAAGGCGGAAATATTGACAGTGCTGTTGTAATAATAGATCACGATATAAATGAAGAAGAACTAAAACGGTTAAAGGACAAACTAAATTTAAAACACGATTTAAAAGTATTTAACGGATATTTAAATAATAACAAACTTCGATTCAAGAACGAACCGGCAAGACATAAAATTTTAGACATGATTGGTGATCTTGCTTTAATTGGTGTTCCTATTAAAGCACAGGTCTTAGCAGCACGACCGGGACATAAAGCTAATGTAGAATTTGCAAAAAAGATAAGACAATTATATCATCAGAAAAAATTTGTACGTAAATACCAGTTTGTTAAGAAAGAAGGAATTGTTTTCGACGTAAATGCAATCGAGAGAATTCTACCGCACCGCTATCCTTTCCTTCTGGTAGATAAAATTATTCATCTTGAACTCGATAAAAAAGTTGTTGGTATTAAAAACGTTACAAGGAACGAACATTTCTTCAATGGTCACTTTCCAGGTCAACCGGTAATGCCGGGTGTTCTTCAAATTGAAGCTATGGCACAGGTTAGTGGTATTCTGCTTATTAGCTCTTTCTTAGATCCAGAAAATCACCTTGTTTATTTTATGAGTATCAACAATGCGAAATTTAGAAAGCCAGTTCTTCCCGGTGATCAATTAGTTTTAGAAGCTGAACTTATTTCAGTTAAGAGTAAAAAATATTATTCCGTTAAAGGAACAGCGCTTGTTGATGGTAATGTAGTTTCCGAAGCGGAATTTATGGCTGCTGTAGTTCCTAAAGAAAATAAAAACAATAACAAATAATTCTATGGTAAATATTCATCCCACCGCAATTGTTAGCCCGAAAGCTAAACTTGGAAATAATATTACAATTGGCCCATATTCAATAATTCATGATGACGTTGAAGTTGGTGATGACTGCAAAATTGATTCTCACGCTGTACTGTATGATGGTACTCGTATTGGTAACCGTGTAAAAATATTTCAGGGTTCGTCTGTTGCCAACATACCGCAAGACTTAAAATTCGGCAACGAGATTTCTTATTTTTACATCGGCGATGACACACAGATTAGAGAATTTGTTACGCTTCATAGAGGAACACATGCTACCGGTAAATCTATTGTAGGAAAAAACTGTTTGCTCATGGCTTACTGCCACATTGCACATGATTGCGTTGTAGGAAATAATGTTATTCTTGCCAACGATGTTCAACTCGGCGGACATGTAGAGATTGAAAACAATGTTATTATCGGCGGATTGGCCGGAGTTCATCAGTTTACAAAAATCGGCGCTCATGCAATGGTCGGCACTCACTCTAAAATCACCAGCGATGTTCCCCCTTTTCTGATCGTGCAAGGTGTGCCTGCAAGATTTGAAGGAATTAACAAAGTCGGGTTGAAGAGAAGAGGATTTTCTGCGGAACAATTAGAAGCTATAAAAGAAGCTTACAGGATTTTATATTTATCCGGATTATTGTTTAGTGATGCAAAAATAAGAATAGTGAAAGAACTCGGTCATCACGAAGTGGTAAAACAAATTTTAGATTTTATTTCCAAAGCAACACGCGGTATAGTTCGCAAATGAATTGGCACTTCATTAATTCAGGTGCAAACACCGGTAACTACAATATGCAGTTCGATATTGAACTCGCAAACATCTGTAAACCCGATGAAGCTTACTTTAGAATTTATAGATGGAATCCTTATTGCATTTCGCTTGGAGCCAACCAAAGTTTTGATGACATTAATCAAGACAAAACCAAAACCGATGGAATTGATATTGTAAAACGACCAACCGGCGGAAGAGCCATTCTCCACGCAGAGGAATTAACTTATTCTGTTGTACTTCCCTACAATTTTGAACTATCACCGCGTGAGATTTATTTTAGAATCTCCAATGCGCTAATGCGCGGTTTGGAAATCTACAATCCCATTCTTGCAAAATCACAACTTGAAGATTATCAACCGAACTTTCCGAAACTCTTGGAAGGACCAACCGGAGTTTTATGTTTTGCAAGCACAGCAAGAAATGAAGTAAAATTTAACGATAAAAAACTTATTGGAAGTGCTCAGAGAAAATTGAACAACGTTATTCTTCAGCATGGCTCAATATTATGCGGACCGTTTCATAAAAAACTCGTTGATTACATTAACTCAGATCAAGAAACCAAAAATATTTTATCGCTGGAATTGAATACCAAAACCACAGAACTCGGAACTATTCTTAACGAAGATATTGATTACCAGAAGTTGAAGACATGTTTAATAGTCGGATTTGAATTGGAATGGCAGATAAAATTTGAACAACCCGTGGAAGCATTTTCGATATGACTTGTAGCGTTCAATATACTTGCCTACCGCAGGCAGGTTGAACCCCTACAAAAAAGAAATTTATTTCATCAACAACATTTTCTTTGATTGAATAAAATTATTTGCAGTGATTGTGTAAATGTAAACACCGCTCGTCAGTTTGCTTGAATCAAAATTGATTTTGTAATAACCGACAGATTTCTTTTCATTGACGAGCGTTGCTACTTTCCTTCCAATTACGTCATATACTTTTATTGTAACAAATCCCTCTATCGGAAGTTGGTAATTGATTGTTGTTGTCGGGTTGAAGGGATTAGGAAAATTCTGATAAAGATTGTAAGACGTCGGAATAAATTGGAGCTTATTTTCTTTTACACCTACAATCAATGGCATCTTACCAAATGCTAAACTATCGTAAGGCGTTGATCTCAACAACGCTACCTTTCTTCTCATCATTGTAATACTTTCTTTGTAATCAGCACCCAACGCCGGCACTAAAGCCATCATCACCCATTGAGTATCTCCCCGCGTCATTGTGAAAGGACCTGCAAACATATTGAACCCCGCACCACCACCCGTGTTTTGATTTAATATCCAACCAGTGTTTGAAACAGGGTCACCGTCCCATGTAAATCTTGTTGGCCTTCCATTTGTTGGATCAATTTTTAGTGTACCATCCGTAAAGTATCCGCGAGCGATATTCCATGCTTGAGTAGTTGTAAATGCTGGGTTACCAGGAGGAACGGGATCAGCATCGTCAATTATTCCGTGAAATGCCGTCATAGAAAGATTTTTGTAATTGTTTTTTATCTTTCCTTTAATGATCGCCGTATTGCCAGTTGATTGAATTGAAGGACCATACAACAAAGCATAACCTACCGCCGGGTGATATGAAGTACTGCCGGTTTTGTCCCAACAGTAACCTAAGTCTAATGTTGTGTCTGAAGCAGGTTCATTATAAAGCGGGAAAAAACTTGTATTGATATCAACATCAGCCCACAATGAAAAATAGAGGGAATCAATATCTGTATCCCCTTTATTTATTATAGTGAATTCTTCAAACACTGTGTTCGAAAATAAATCTTGGTTATCGGGCAAAGTGCCCTTACGTGCATAAACAAGCTGATGTATTTCAACGGGCATTACTTTTAATGAATCGCCGCTTCTATTCCATGCAATTCTTGATTTTGTATTTGCATCCAGTGCATTGTAAACCGTCCATAACATTTGATCTCCGTAAATTTTTGGTGTACCATCAATATTTACTGGAGCTCCAAAACTTTTAGACCAATCTCTATAATCTGGATTACCAATTCCATCACCTCTGCTAATTTTATAAATTCTATACAAAGTTGAATCTTGTGGTTGAGACTGCATTGCAGGTACGCCGTTTATTATTGGTCCCGGTGAAAAACTTGATGAAGTACGAATAAACCATTCAACATAACTGCCGCTTATTCGTCTGTTGATTTTGCCTATTACCCAGGGTCCCTGATCAAAAACAATTATAGAGTCTTGATGCAATTGAAGCCAATATCCTCCGCCTTCGCTGCTTGGTGAATAATTTAAACCACCAATATTATTTAAGTGGAGACGAATATTATTGATATCCAAAATTCTGTAATTCACAGGAGATTGAGCAAGAATAGTACTAGATAGGATTGTCATTATCAGTATTAACCTTTTCATATGATCTTTCCTTATTTCACCAATAATAATTTTTTAGCTTGCGTGGTATTTCCTACTATTAATTTATAAACGTATAAGCCTGAAGACAATATAATACCGACTGTTTACATGATTAATGTAATAAATATTTTCCAAAAAAGTTTGGTCGCTCCAGTAGTCTAGACATTTTTTATAGCGCAATACGATGGAACAAAAATCTTTCATAAACATTTCCATCCCTACTTACTTAGTGTTAAATTTCCCAATAGAAATCGAAGCTATTCACTAACTGATAATTTCTGTAATGAAGAAAATATTGTTTTTGCTTTTCATTTTGTTTGGAATAAATGTTCACGCTCAAGAGCAATCCGATCTTGAATTTTTTCTAGGCGGTGCTCAAGTTATGGGTATAACCAGCGACGGTTCTAATCTCTGGTTCGCTACAAACGGAAACGGTATTTTTAAATATATGCCCAAAACAAATGCATGGATGCAGTATTCAACTTCATTTGGAAATTTACAACACGATTTCTTTTATTGCATTGCCGCTAATGAAGATTATGTTTGGGCAGGTTCAACAGACGGACTTTTTATTTTAGATAAGAGACATGACTCATGGACAAAAAGAAAATTTGGTCTTGGTGGTCAGTTAGCTAATTGGATCCGCGCTTTAGCTTATGATAAATTTGAAAAAGCGCTTTGGATCGGACGATTTAAATATCTTACCAAGTTCGATCTGAAAGAAAAAAAATACAACGATTACGATTTAACCGTGAAAGGAAACGAGAAGACCAACACCATTAAATCAATTCAGGTGGATGGCGATTCTCTAGTTTGGTTTGGAACTGAAGCCGGTTTACACAAGTATGATAAATCGAAAGACCTTAATGATAAGAACTCTTTAACTTTTTATGATACTAAATACAATTACTTTGATGGAGAAGGTGAGCAAGTTTCCATTACTTCAATTTTATTCGACAGAAATTTTGTCTGGATCGGATTGGATGAGTTTATTACACCTGAAAGACCTGAATTTAATGTAGGCGGATTGTTCCGGTTCAATAGAAAAAATGATTGGCTCAGGTTCGATGATTCAAAAGGTTTGCCGGCTAACGGAATTTATGATTTAGAACGAACCGGTAAGTATATTTGGGTATCGTTATATCAGTTTGGTAAAAACGCAAAAGAAACTTTTGGAAGAGGAATTGTTTTGATAGACAGAATGACAAATAAAATAATTCCAATTCGCGATGATCGAATTCCGCAAACAGTTTACTCGATCTTTTTCGACGGAACAAAGTTGTGGCTCGGAACAGAAACCGGGTTGATTAAAGTTAATTTCTTCAATAAGCTTGCACAGTGGATAGGAATCCATAGCAGTACCAAAAGCGGAGTGAAAAAATGATGAACGTCTCATTCAAAAAATTGAATTCACTTAAAAACAATTTCTCGGGAAAACGTGTTGCGGTTATCGGCGATCTGATGCTGGATTGTTATTTCTGGGGTGGAGTTTCAAGAGTTTCACCCGAAGCTCCCGTTCCAGTTGTTGAAGTTGATGAAGAATTTTTCCGCTTCGGCGGTGCAATGAATGTTGCTTATAATATTTTAAAACTCGGCGGAATACCCTTTCCTATCGGTGTAATTGGAGATGACAATGAAGGAAAAATTATTCGCAAGTTGATGAAAGACAGTGGAATTACTGATAAAGGAATTGTAATTGATCCGAAGCGACCAACTACTGCAAAGACAAGAGTCATTGCCGATAAGCAGCACATCGTACGGATTGATAAAGAGAAAACTGCTGCAATATCTCCATCTACAGAAAAGAAAATATTAGGATTGCTTAGAAAGGAACTTAAAAAACTTGATGCGATAATACTTCAAGATTATAATAAAGGCGTGCTTACCGGAAATCTAATTACACAAATCATTAAGCTTGCAGAGAGTGCAAATATTATTGTAACCGTAGATCCTAAATTCATGAATTTCTTTTCATACAAGAATGTTACGGTTTTCAAACCAAACAGGAAAGAAACTGAAGACGTTTTTGGAATCAGAATTAAAACCGAAGAAGATATTACAAAAGCCGGATTTAGATTACTTGAACAGCTTAACTGCAAATATGTACTTCTTACATTAGGAGAAAAAGGGATTGCACTTTTCGAAAAGGGAAAACTTGAAAGAAGAGTTTCAACCATTGCCAGAAAAGTTTCTGATGTATCCGGTGCCGGCGATACTGTTATCTCAACATTAACAATGGCACTTAGCGCAGGCGCAGAAATTTTTGATGCTGCATATTTAGCTAACTATGCCGGCGGCTTGGTTTGTCAGGAAGTGGGAATTGTTCCAATAGAATTAAACACTTTATTTAACGCAGTGTCAAAAGAGTTGAAATGAGTAATATTAAAAACATTAACGAGCTTGCGGAAATCAGAAAAGAACTGAAACTGCAAAACAAAAAGGTAGTATTTACAAATGGTGTGTTCGATATTTTACACGCCGGACATGTAGATTACATTACCAAGGCCAAATCCAAAGGTGATATTTTAATCATAGCAGTTAATTCCGACTTGTCCGTAAAAAAAATTAAAAGCGAACTTCGCCCAATTGTACCGCAGAATGAACGGGCTTTTATTATCTCTTCTCTCAAACCGGTTGATTATGTTGTGATCTTCGATGAAGAAACTCCATATGAAATAATTAAAAAAATTATTCCGGATGTTTTAGTAAAAGGTGCAGATTGGTCTATAGAAAATATTGTAGGACGTGATATTGTAGAAGCTAACGGAGGTAAAGTAGAAACAATTGAATTTATAAATAATATTTCTACAACTAATATAATTAAAACCGTTCTGGAAAGATTTAAGAAGTAATGGCTGATCAAGAAAAAAAAAATACCGACGAAGTAAAACAGACTTCCCCAAAAGTTAAGCGAAGTCCGTTCCATAAAACTGTGAATATTTTCATCGGCATTTTTCTGGGATTTATTTTAATCTTTCTAATTTTACTAGGATTCACTCAGACCAAAACATTTAGAGAAACGCTACGCGAAAAAGTAATTTCCTTAGTTAACAAAGAAATTAACGGTAAACTAAACATTGAAAAATTAGATGGTACTATTTTCACATCTCTCTTTCTTCAAAATACATCGGTGGCTGTTGGTAATGATACTCTTTTCTACGCACGAAATGTTGAGATTAAGATCAGTCCTCTACAGATATTATTAAAAAAGATTTACGTTAGAAAAATACTTTTGGATGATGTAAAGATTGCTATGCTTCAAGATTCATCTGGCGCTTGGAATTTTTCCAAATTAATTAAGCCTAAACCCAAAGACACTACAAAAACGTCATTCCCATTTTTTGTTCAAGTAAATGATTTACAATTGCATAACATTCAATTTATGCGGCAATCTTATGCGAATTATAAATCGCAGCAAAATTATCCAATGATGAATATGGACGATCTTCGAATTAATAATTTACACTTTGTAGCCCAAGCGTTTGTTGATGTTGATAATTCCAACTATTTACTGATCTTAAAAGAACTATCATTTAAGCCGAACCTTACGCGTTTTAGTTTAAGAAATATTTCCGGTGAATTTGCAATTACTAAAAATTTTGCAAGTATTAATAATCTGTATTTCTTAACAGACAGCAGTGAATTTAAATTAAATGCGCGGATAGATAGTTTAAATCTATTCGGGAATGTTCACTTGGATGATTTTAAGAATTATCCAGTTACAATTAATGCCGATGCAAAATCATTCAACTTCGATGATCTCTCATCTTTCATAGGAAGTACAAAATTTTTAAAGGGTAATCCTTCTATGGAATTAAAAGTCCGCGGAAAGTTCGGTGATTTTAGAGTTGAAAAACTTGCATTAGATTACCGCAATACTCATCTCAGGATTGATGGAAAAATTTTAAATCTCAATTCTCCGGGAAATCTTTTTATTCAGGCTAAGATTTACAATACTGATATTAATTATGAAGATGTTAATGCATTGTTACCAACTTTGAAGTTACCTGAGTACGCTTTACTTCATCTGAAAGGTGTCAATATTGAATATGAAGGACAACCGACAAATTTCAAGACAAAGTTTGTAGGCAATATTGAGAATGGTAAAGTTTCATTTGATGCTTCATTAAACTTTAATGCAAATCCGATGGCTTATGATATCAAATTTGAAACGAATGAATTAAATCTTGCAACTGTGATAAATATTAACACGCTTTTAAATTCTAAAGGAAGTTTAATGGGGAAAGGGGTCTCCCCTGTTGATTTCAATGCTGATTTTAAATTCAACGCTGACGGATCTTCGTTCAACGGTTATCCGCTTGACAGATTTATTGTAAATTTAAATGCAGCGAACAGAGTAATAGATTTAAACATAGATGGACTTAGCGGCAATACTAGCGCACTTGTGAAAGGTAACTTGTCCTTCGATAAAGATACAATACCTTCATACAATTTAGTTGGACAATTAAATAAATTAAATCTTGCCACTTTCTTAAAAGATCAAAAATATGAAAGCAATTTAAATTTTTATTTTTCCGCAGATAGTAAAAACTTTGATCCCGATAAACTTACCGGTTCATTTGCGTTCGGGGTAGATTCTTCACGCTTCAAAAATAAAAAAATTGATCATTCGAATATTCAGTGTTCTATCAAAAATGATCCATCAAATCGTGAGATATTACTTACTTCAGATTTTGTAGATTTCAAAATTGATGGGGATTTTTCACTTAAAAAAGCTATCGCTCTTATTTCGTATGAATCGAAAACCATTACCGATATAATCACAAAAAAAGTTAGCGAATTAAACCCAATTTCGATTGTCAGTAATCAACAGAGTAAAATTGAAATTGATACTACTGTGCCGGATATAGTTAATGAGAATCTAAAATTTAATTACGATTTTAAATTTAAGGATTTCGAATTAATAGCAATGCTTCTAGGAAATGATCAGCTTGATATTTCCGGCAATGGTAAAGGAATAGTAAAAAATGAAAACGGGAATTTCTCCATCTCAAACCAAATGAAATTAGATTATCTTGTAATGATGCAAGACAAAACTACAATTTATATATCCGATCTTGATTCCGATATTAATTTCACCCGCGATAACAGTTCCCTCTCATTTGATAAATTATTCGGTACGGCCTCACTAACAGGAAAACGATTTTATTCCGGCAGTAATGTAAAATCAATCTCTGCGGATATTGCATTCAATCAGAGCAAATTATTTTTCAGCGGCTCGGCAAATATTGAGGATATGATTTATGCCGAAGCCGATGGAATTATTAACATGACCCCGAATGAACAATTACTATCTGTTAATAAATTATCTGTAACATATGATAGATTAGAATGGTCGAACAAAGACACAGTAAAAATTCTTTTTAATCCGGATTTCTTCAAAATACTTCAATGCACTGTTCAGCACGATACATCAACAATCAGCCTAAGTGGAAAAATTGAAAGATCAGGAAATCAAAATTTGAATATTAATGCAAACCGCATTTCCGGAAATTTATTGGAAAGATATTTATTGGGTTATAAAGATAATCAGTTAATAGCAAACGGATCATTGGATGGAAAGATAGAAGGTAAATTTGAAAACCCCGTGATGAATATTTTATTCGATCTGAGAAATTTACAGATTTCTTCAACTAAGCTCGGCAGTATTAGAGGATCGCTAAATTATTCAGATAAAAAACTTACAACTGATTTTGTGTTTCTTGATCTGAATACCAACCAACAAAATCCTTTATTTTCTCTTAAAGGCAGTTTGCCTATAGATCTAAGCTTATCAACTGTCAGCAAACGATTTCTTGAGAATGAACCTTTAAGTATAAAATTAAAGTCAGCAAACTTTGATCTTAGTTCACTTGGTAGAATAATTCCCGGTATAACAGATCAAAAAGGAACTCTTTCTGCAGATGTTGATCTCAGCGGATCATTTAAAAATCCGATTTATAAAGGATACATTAATTTAACTGATGGACACTTTAAATCAGTTTACAATAATTTAGATTACAACTGTTCTGCAAAAACTCATTTCGAAAATCAGGAAATGAAATTAGATAATTTTATTTTATCCAACGCCGGCGGATCTAAATATTCCGGAACAGTTTACGGTGCCGGAGGGATTTCATTTGACGGATTCAGTTTGAAAGATATGGATCTTCATTTCAATGGAGACCTTGCTGTACTCGGTCAGCAATCGCAATCTGTGAGCCCTAATTTTTACGGTGATCTTTTGATTGGAAGCGACGGCGACTGGGTTTTGAGTAAACCGGGCGATCGGATATTTTTCAAAGGAAATTTCTTAATGAAGAATACCGATCTAGTTTATACAACCGGACAAGCAAACGGTGAGTCTCAAAATAAAAATTTCAATTTTATTTTTATTCAAGACTCTACTAAAATTGATCGAGAGCTAGCTCTATTCCAGAAAGTTTTATTAAAAGAGAAAGTATTACAAGAACAATCATCTCAAAAAACAGAAAAACCTCTCAGCTTTGATTATGAAATTGGAATCAGCGCAGAGAATAACGCTAAACTTGTTTTTATACTTTCACAAGCTGTTAATCAAAAATTATTTGTTGAGATGCGGGGCGATTTGAAATATTCAAGTTTTGGCGGAGAGTCAAGAGCACAAGGTGCGTTCGAACTTTTACAAGGTTCAAAATTAGAATTCTTTAAAACGTTTGAGGCAGCTGGGTTTATCCGTTTTGAAAGCGATGTTACAAATCCTTATTTAGATATTGTTGCAACTTATACTAGCGATTATAGAGATCCGCATGATGTAAGCAGTGTTCCTCAAGATGTTGCAGTTAAAATTAAAATTAAAAGCGCTTTGTCAGATCTTGGAAAAAATTTAGCTAATAATCAGGAAAGCCTTAGTGTTTATATCGGCGCAAGAAACATTCAGAACAATATCAGCGATTCAAGATATGATTACGCCGATGCGCTTGCATTTATTATTTCCGGTAAGTTTAAAAATGATCTGACTGCCCAGGATAAAACTCAAGTTGCCGGGCAGACAAATCTTGTTGGCAATCTTTCTTCTTCATTTCTTGGTTCTGTTCTAACTAGTTTCGTTAACTCGCAAGTTGGCGATTTGGTGAATAATATACAAATAACACAATCCAGCTATTTTACAAAATTTTCTCTCTCGGGAAGGATTCAAAATCTTCGTTATAGTTTTGGCGGTACAACGGAAGTTTTCCAAAATATAAATAAAGCAAACATCAAAGTTGAATATCTTATCAATCCCAAATTCTTAATTAGACTAGAAAGGAAAGATCCTATAGTTACTTCATTTGGCTTGGATGAAAAAATAAACGAAATGGCACTTAAATATAAATTCGAATTTTAAATGAAAAAAGAAATCAAAGCATTTTTTAAGAATCATCCTTCAATAAAGCTCAAGTCGAAAGAACTTGCAAAGAAACTAAATGCAAACGATGAATTCGCTTACGCTGAATTGAGGCATTTTCTTCATGCACTTACAGATGAAGGATTCCTTCAGAAAGAAAGCAAACGTTATCAACTGAATAAGTTCGATACAGGAAAACTGATCGGTACACTTCAGATTATTAACGGCGGCGAATACGGATTTGTTTTGCTTAAAGACAAGCAGATAAAAGACATTTTTGTGGCGGGGAAAAATTTAAATACTTCTTTTAACGGAGATTTAGTTGAAGCTGTTTTAATACCATCACGGCGCGGTAAAAGTTTGGAAGGAGAAATTGTTCGTGTTATTGAAAGAAAGCGGAAGGAAATCGTTGGGACGTTACATAAAAGTAAATCATTTTATTTTATTGCCCCTGATGACGACAAAATCCACCGTGATATATACGTCCCTTCCGATAAACTAAGCGGCTCAAAAGAGGGAGAAAAAGTTGTTGTTGGCGATATTGAATGGAAAGCTCCTCTTCTAAATCCGGAAGGCAGAGTAATTGAAATTTTAGGAAAAGCCGGAAGCTACGATGCTGAGATAGCATCAATTGCACGCGAATTTGGTTTGACTTATAAATTCCCGAAAGCTGTTTTAAGTGAAGCAGAATCATTCACAGATATAATTCCTCAAACCGAAATAAACAATCGTCTCGATCTTCGTAATAAAATAGTTATTACTATTGATCCCGAAGATGCAAAAGATTTTGATGATGCTGTTTCAATTGAAGTTCTTCCTAACGGAAATAATTTAATCGGCATTCATATTGCGGATGTAAGTCACTTTGTTCAACGAGGAACGGCGCTTTATGATGAAGCCTTAGAACGAGGCACAAGCGTTTATATTGTCGGCAAAGTTATTCCTATGCTTCCGGAAAAATTATCTAATAATATCTGTTCATTAGTTCCATACAAGGACCGTCTTACTTTTTCTGTTATAGTTGAAATGACACCGCGCTGTAAAATTGTTTCTTATGAAATTAAAAAAACAATTATAAACAGCAAAAGAAGATTTAGTTATGATGAAGTTCAGGAAATTATCGAGAGTGGTAATGGTGACTTTAAGGATGAGATCACACAATTAAATCAGATATCAAAGACTCTCCGCGAAAAAAGAATGAAGAAAGGAAGCATAAATTTTTATTCTCCCGAAGTTAATTTTAAGTTGGATGAGAACGGAATTCCAATTGAAATAAAGATTAAAGAAGTCCGTGAAAGTCATAATCTTATAGAAGAACTAATGTTATTGGCAAATCAAATAGTTGCAGAACATGTTAAAGCTAAAGAGAACAAAAAGGCGATTCCATTTGTTTATAGGATACATGATTTACCCGATAAAGAAAAAATTATTGAATTTTCAAGATTTGTTAAATCGCTCGGTTATCATTTCGATCCTAATTCAGCAAACAAATCTGTTCAGTTTCAATTGTTGTTGGAAGAAGTAAAAGGGACAGAAGAAGAAGCAGTTGTAAATGAGATAGCGATTCGTTCTATGGCTAAGGCAGTTTATTCAACAAAAAACATTGGACATTATGGACTGGGTTTTAGGTATTACACACATTTCACTTCACCTATACGACGCTTCCCGGATCTTATAGTCCATCGTTTGATATTTAGCTACGACCATGAGAAGCTAGAGAAAAATTTATCACTGGAAGAATTAGAAGAAATTTGTGATCATGCATCTGCGCAAGAAAGAAATGCTGTAAATGCTGAGCGCCTTTCTGTAAAATTGAAACAAATTGAGTATTTGAAAAGTAAAGTAGGTGAAGATTTTCACGGAGTTGTTTCGGGCATTACACACTTTGGAATTTTTATTGGACTAAGCCAAACACTTGCAGAAGGATTGATAAGATTAAGAGATTTGAATGATGACTATTATGTATTTGATGAGAAAAATTATTCAATCATAGGAAAAAGAACTGGAAGAAAAATACGTTTAGGAGACAAAGTGAATGTTAAACTTATCCGTGTAGATCAGGAAAAACGCGAAATTGATTTTGTTTTACTTTCAGACTAAAGTTTAAGAAAGGTTGAACTATGAAAAAAATATTTAAGACAATTGTAATATATACACTTTTTTCAACTGCTCTCTTCGCACAGTTTGGTCAAAATAAAGTGAATTATAAAGATACCGAGTGGTTCTACATTCAGACTAAACATTTTGATATTTACTTTACAGTTGGCGGCGAAAAGATAGCTGAATTTACAGCCTCTGCTTCCGAAGATGCTCTTTCAGGTATTCAGAAAGATTTGAATTACCAACTCAATAATAGGGTCTCACTTATTGTTTATAACAGTCATAATGATTTTCAAGAAACCAATGTTACCGATGAATATACAGGAAAAGGCACAGGCGGTTTTACTGAGCCATTTAAAAATCGTGTCGTATTCCCTTTCGAAGGTTCATATAAAAAATTTCAGCACGTAATCGCTCACGAATTAGTCCATGCAGTAATGCGCGATATGTATTTCGGCGGAACTATTCAAAATATAATTGCAAAAGGAATAACTCTTCAGGTTCCAACTTGGTTTATGGAAGGAAGTGCAGAATATCTTTCGCAGGGTTGGGAAACCAATACCGATATGTTCATACGCAATTCTATTATTAGCGAAACACTTCCGGATATAAATCAGCTTGAGGGATATTTGGCATACCGCGGCGGTCAATCAGTATTCAGGTATATTGCTGATACTTACGGTCGGCAAAAAGTCGGCGAGATTTTAAATAAAATTCAAAATTATGGTACACTTGAACAAACACTGAAAGCATCTATAGGCATTGGCTTAGAAGAATTAAATGAACGATGGAAAAAAAGTTTGAAAAAACAATTCTGGCCTGATATTGCTGTCAAACAAGACCCTGATGAACTTTCTAAAAGATTAACCGATAATAAAAAAATCGGCGGGTTTTATAATACTAGTCCTGTCCTTTCACCACAAGGAGATAAAATTGCATTTATCTCTGATCGTGATATTTATCTTGATGTATATATAATGGATGCACAAGATGGAAAGGTTTTGAAAAAAATTGTTGAAAGTGGAAAGACTACCGATTTTGAAGAGTTAACAGTTCTACATCCATCATTAACTTGGGCGCCGGATAATAAACGTGTTGCTCTCTCTTCTAAATCGGGAGGATATGATGTCATTACAATTATTGACGCAGAGACGGAAATTAGTTATGAACTTCCGTTCAAACTACCTGGTATTGAAACAGTTAATTGGTCCAGAGATGGAAATAAATTAGCTTTTATTGCTTACAACTCTCAGCAATCGGATGTTTACATTTATGATTTTTCAACTAAGAATCTTACTAACCTAACAAACGATATTTTTAGTGATACAGATCCGATTTGGACACCCGACGGGAAAAAAATAATTTTTTCGTCAGACCGCGGTAATGATCTAAAACAGACAATACCAACAGTAGATTTTCAAATGTTTAATCATCCATTTAAGCAACTCGATCTTTACTCGATTGATGTAGATACAAAAAATATTGACCGTATAACAGATTGGCAGTACAGCGATGAAAAATCTCCTGCTATTTCTTCTGATGGTAAAGAACTATTATTTGTGTCGGATAAAAATGGTATCAATAATATTTACAGAATAAAAATTGATTCATTAGAAAATCATTCATCATCATTTCCAAAAGCTATTCCAATCACTAATTCTCTTAGCGATCTTGGTCAATTGTCACTTTCGTATGATGGTAAAAAAATAGTATTTACTGCTCTTTATAATTTGGGTTATAACATTTTTATGTTGAACAATCCGTTTGATATGAAACTTGAAACCGATTCATTAAAATATACTGATTATATGAAATCTGTAGTTACTGCAAAAAGTAGTAATGAAGAAAAAGCTGCTGTTCAGACAATTATTTTAAAAGACTCTACAAATCAACATAAAGTTGCAATTGCTGATTCAACAAATCAAAAAACAAAAATATTTGTAGGACAATTTGAGAAGAATAAAAAATCTGTTAAAGATTCAACACAAACCGATTACAGTAAATATGTTTTCGTAAATGATCCATCCGAAAGCGATAGTGCACGAATTGAAAAAAGAAATCAAATTTTCCACGAGACTCTGGATAAGAACGGTAACTTTCTAGTCAACAGATACAAAATCAATTTTTCTCCAGATTTAATTTATGCTAATGCTGGTTACAGCACACTATACGGATTATTGGGCACAACTATACTTTCATTCAGCGATGTTCTTGGTAATCACCGTTTAATCGGTCAAACAAGTTTACAAGTAGATATTAAGAATAGCGATTACGGTTTAGCTTATTATTATTTAAAAGAGAGAGTAGATTTTGGTATCCAGGCATTTCATACAGCAAGATTCCTTTACAGGGATTCAAACTTAGGTTCAGAATTGTACCGATTCACAAATTTCGGTTTAATCGGAATGGCAAGCTATCCGCTGGATCGCTTTCATAGAATGGATTTCGGTTTCAGTGTATTAAGTGTTAGTGCGGAAAATTTGGATAATTCATCAGTCCCAGCAGATCATAACACATATATATTACCTTCATTTAGTTTTGTCCAAGATAATGTATTGTGGGGTTATACTTCCCCAATAGAAGGAACGCGCTATTCACTCACTGTATTTGGTGATCCTGGTTTTACCAGAAGCACACAAAGTTTTTATTCCATTGTTGTTGATTATAGAAAATATTTCCGTTTTTGGTTTGATAACGGATTTGTATTCAGACTTTCCGGCGGACTTTCCGGCGGTGCTAATGCCCAGAGATTTTTTATCGGTGGAACCGAGAACTGGATTAATAGGAGTTTTGCAACAGGCGGTATTCCAATATCCAATGCTAATGATTTTGCATTCTTAACCCCTGCACTTCCGTTACGCGGTTATGATTATGCCCAGCAATTAGGCACAAAATACGGCTTGTTAAATCTCGAATTACGATTACCAATAATTCGATATCTATTAACAGGTGGATTACCACTTTTCTTCCAAAATATTTTGGGCGTTGCATTTATTGATGCCGGTTCGGCTTGGAATAACACAAGCAAATTACAATTCGTTGGTAAAGATGATAATGGTAATACAGTTACAAAGGATCTATTGATTGGAACCGGTGTTGGATTTAGATTATATATGTTATTCTTATGGAGAGTGGATGTTGCATGGAAATATAATTTAGATAAATTCTCTGAACCGCGTTATTATTTATCACTTGGATTAGACTTTTAGAAGAAATAAATCGTATAAAGATTTACTTTTTTTCATTACCGGTAGGATCTATTTTTTTTCTACTGGTTTATTCTCTGGTTTGTTTTCTGATTTTTTTTCAGACTTCTTATAATCGGTTTGATAGAAACCACTCCCCCTAAAGATTGGTGTTGAACCGGCACCTATTAATCTTTTGATGTGTCCTTTACACTGGGGACAGATTGTCAAATGCACTTCAGTTATCCTCTGAAAATGCTCAAACGTATAACCGCAGTCTAAACATTTATAATCGTATGTGGGCATTTTCTTCCTTAAATAATTTTCAAAACATTGGATGAGAAAATAAACAGTGAGATTAACAAATCAAACTTCTATTTTGTTAATCATTTTTTTCGCATATTTGTTCAAAATAATTTGAGTTATGAAACTTAGAATCTTATCCCTGTTCGCAATTTCTGTATTACTTAACGGATGTCTCAATTACACCCAGATTACAACTATCAAAACAGATGGTTCTGGAAATATGTTCATCCATTATTGGATGAAATGGGCTACACCAAAAGATTCATCTATCGTTGAACAGCTTGGTATTTTTAGCAAAGATTCTGTCTTTAAGGAATTCTCATCTGAATATAGTGCCATAACGAATGTTGAGGTATATAAAAACCCTGCAGATAGCAGCATGCATGCAAAAGTCGAACTTAACTTTAGTAGTCTAGATTCCTTAAATCTCACGCCTGCATTTCGTAAGTCTGAATTATCTATTAAAGATGGGCCAAAAAACACAAAGATATTTTCTCAATTTATTCCAGCAATTGCTACAGGTTTTGGTTTTGAAAACAAAAATTTTTCAATCTCTTATATTTATTATTTACCTGGTGAAATATTAAGTCATAATGCTACTGAAATTGACAGAAATAAACTTACATGGAAATATTCTTTAGATGAAATCGGGACAGGTAAATATATATCTGCAACCTACCGCGCATTCAAACTAAAAGAAACTCCAACTTGGATTTTCATGTGTGCTCTATTTGTATTAGTTGTAGTTATAGTTTATTTATTCAGTAAAAGGATGAAATAACCCTCAGATCACAGGCTGTTACAACTGCTCTTTAAGTTGACATCCCTTTTTGATTTCTTTATATTTGGCAACCATTTTTAGAAATAGGATTTGATTTTAAGCTTTGGAGCAGCAACCGTTTATATTTTCCGGTACTTCCAATAGGGAACTAACCCTTAAAATCTGCAATTATCTGAATTTAGCCCAAGGTACTATCGACGCAAGAAAGTTTAGTGATGGTGAAATCTGGGTTAAGTTTATGGAAAACATTAGGGGGCGTGATGTGTACATAGTACAATCAACACATCCACCTGCAGAAAATCTAATGGAATTACTGATAACAATTGATGCTGCAAAACGGGCATCTGCTACAAAAGTAACAGCAGTAATACCGTATTTCGGTTATGCCCGGCAAGATAGAAAAGATCAGCCAAGAGTTTCTATTAGTGCTAAACTTGTTGCAAATTTAATTACAGTTGCAGGTGCAGATCGTGTTATCACAATGGATTTGCATGCGGCTCAAATTCAAGGATTCTTTGATATACCATTTGATCACTTATATGCATCTCCTGTTTTCACTGGATTGTTCAAAGATTTACCTAAAGATTTAGTTGTAGTATCCCCTGATATTGGAGGAATAAAACTTGCTCGTTCTTATGCAAAAAGATTAGATGCAGGTTTAGTTGTAATTGATAAAAGAAGACCAAAACATAATCAAGTTGAAGCTATGAATATCATTGGAGACGTAGGTGGTAAAAATGTCCTTATTGTTGATGATTTAATTGATACAGGCGGGACTTTTGTTGCAGCTGTTAATACATTGAAAGAAAAAGGTGCTAAAGAAATTTATGGTGCAGTTACTCATGCCCTGCTTTCTGGCGATGCTATAAAGAAAATTGAGGATTCGGCAATTACTAAATTGTATGTAACTGACAGCATTCCTTTAAAAGATGAACTCAGTAAGAAGATTGTTGTTAGAACAGCATCCGGTTTATTAGCAGAAGCAATAGTACGTTCACACAGAAATGAGTCTATCAGCTCATTGTTTGAAATAGACAAAAATTAAAAAAGAAATTATTTCGGGAGATAATTAAGCAATGTCAGAATTATTAGTACAGGCAAACACAAGACCTCTCACTACAAAAGGTGCTGTTAACCAATTGAGAAGAGATGGTAACGTTCCGGGAATTTACTATGCAAAAGGTGTTGATCCTATTGCAATATATATTACAGAACGTAATCTTAAACCTCTTGTTTTCACATCAGAGACACACATTATCAATCTTAAAATAGATGAAGGCGAAGAGAGAAAATCAATATTAAAAAATATTCAATTCGATCCTGTTACAGACAGAGTTGCACATTTCGATCTTCTAGGTATATCAGCTGATCAAGAAATTGAAATCGAAGTCCCAGTCGTTCTTGAAGGACAAGCTATAGGTGTACGCGAAGGCGGTATTGTTCAACATACAATGCACAAATTGAGCATCTCTTGTTTACCTGGAGATATTCCAGAGCATATTGTTATTGATGTTACAGAGTTAAGTTTAGGAAAATCTGTGCATGTACGCGATCTTAATTTTGATAAAGTAAAATTCTTGCATTCAGAAAATCAAATAATTGTTTCCGTTGTTATGCCTCGAGCAGTTGTTGAACCAACACCTGCAGAAGTTGTTCCGGGTGAAGAGAAACTTGAACCTGAAGTTATTAGCAAAGGTAAACCGACAGAAGAAGAAGAAGAGGAATAATTACAGTTTGCGTAGTATTGTAGGACTCGGAAACCCAGGCAAGAGATATGATTTTACCAGGCACAATGTAGGTTTTCAAATACTTGATCAGTTTGCAAAAAAGAATAAGATAAAATTTAAGGCCTCTAAAAGGGATTATTTTTATTCGGAAGGTTCATTAAGATCTTCCGATTTTTTTTTGATAAAACCTTCAACATACATGAACTTAAGTGGTGTTGCGGTTTTAGATTTTGTTAGTGAGTATTCCATTGATTTAGAAGATCTCTTAATTGTTTACGATGATGTAAATCTTCAACCAGGCCAAATTAGATTAAGAAGATCTGGAAGCGATGGCGGTCATAACGGAATTAAATCAATTATTTATCATCTTCAAAACGATTCTTTTCCTCGTTTAAGATTTGGTATAGGAAGTGAATTTGAAAAAGGTGACATGGCGGAATTCGTTCTTGATAAGTTTAGCAGTAATGAGATGAAATTAGTTGTAGAAAACATGGCATTTGCAGTTGAATTAATAGAACAATTTATTGCCGGGGGTTATAAATCAATGTTGGATCACTTCAGTAAACAATTGAAAGATAAGAATAATGCTGAAAATCTGAATATTACCGGTAATTAACTTTAAAAGAACTTTAATAAAATATTGCACCACTACTTAATTAATCATATTTTTTGAACCCAATTTATAAACCCTGCTTCCCGATTAATCGGGAGGCCATTAGACCATAGGGAGGTAAAGTAACAATGCGTAAAAGAACCTACGAAAGCGTTGTAATTATCAACGCAACTCTCGAAGACGAGCAAGTCGAAGCAACAATTTCACGAGTGCAAGAAACAATTACTACACACGGCGGAGAACTTATTGAACTGGATAAGTGGGGTAGAAAACGTCTTGCATATCCTATCAAAAAATCCAAAAGCGGTTACTATGTTGTTTTCAGATTTAGCGCTACAACTGATCTGGTTGCAACTCTTGAACGTAATTACAGATTGGATGAAAACATTATAAGATATTTAACCATTCAACTGGATAAATTTGCACTTGAAGCAATTGCAAAACAAAAAGAAGCTTCTAAAAATGCAGAACTGAATGCTCTAGAAGCTCAAACTAAAGTAACTGAAAGCCAAGTATAATTAAACATAAGATAAGTAACGGAGGAAATGATGGCTGAACTTAAGATGCCAGAACTTAATAGTATTATTATTGCAGGTAACTTAACAAAAGATCCTGTATTCAGACAAACTTCAAACAACACACCTGTTGTAAATTTTCATGTAGCTGCAAACAGACGTTATAAAGACAGCAGTAATCAATGGCAGGAAGATGTTTGTTATGTTGGTGTTGTTGCATGGAATAAATTAGCCGATAGTTGCAAAGACCGTCTTAAAAAAGGAAGTGCAGTACTAATTGATGGAGAACTTCAGAGCAGAACTTTCAAAACTGATGATGGTAAAAACAGAACTATTGTTGAAATAAAAGCAAAGAGAATTCAATTCTTAAATAAATTCAGCAAAACTACCACCAATGGCGAAGATGTAGTTGTTGAACCTGATGAAGCAGATTATGAGGATAATTCATTCGATAAATTTTTAACTGATGAGGAATCCGACTTAATGAAAGGCGGTAAAGCATGAGACCAACACAACAAAGAAATAACGGAATGAGAACTCAGAAGAAAGTTAAAAGAATAATTGATAGTTATATTGATTATAAAGAATCAAAACAACTTCTGAGATTTCTTACCGATCAAGGTAAAATAATTCCTCGTAGAATTACCGGGCTAACAGCTAAACAACACAGAGAATTAGTCCAGGCAATTAAGAGAGCAAGACAATTAGCAATTTTGCCATTCGTTTCAGAAGCAGTTAAGTAGGAGAGATAAGATGAAAGTAATATTAAGAAAAAAATTCGATCAGCTTGGAAAAGTTGGCGACGTATTAACTGTAAAAGACGGTTATGCAAGAAATTATTTAATCCCCCGTCAAATTGCTTATCAAGCAACTAAAGGAAATATTCTAGCACTTGAAGAAGAAAAGAAACAGATTCTTAAAAAAGAAGTCAAAGAATTAGAAGCTGCTCAAAAATTTGCATCTAATCTTGAAAAAGTTTCAATTACAATTCCGGTTAAGGTTGGCGAAGAAGATAAAATTTTCGGAACAGTTACAAACCAGATGATCTCCGACTCATTAAAAGAAAAAGGTTTCGATATTGAGAAGAGAAAAATTGAAATTACAGAACCGATCAAGTCACTCGGAATTTACACTGTTTCAATTAAACTTCACCCGAGTGTTTCTGCTACCGTTAAGACTTGGGTTGTAAGAGAATAGATAAAAAATATTTTACTGCCCCGATTATTTTCGGGGTTTTATTTAAACAATATTTTAATACTAATTTTAAAACTAAAAAACATATACCAGAATGAAAGAGCTAAGATTCAGAATCATTTTGATTGCAGGCGCAATTGCTCTCTGTTTATACTTACTCTATCCTACTTACAAAGATTATCAGAACAATAAAACAGTTACTGTTCAGTTAGAAGGATTACAGCAAAGTATTAAAAAGAGCAACCCCTCATTCACAAATGCTCAAATCAAAGATATTATAACATCTAAAAAAGACAGCATTCTAACAAACAATCCCGATTATCGTTCAGCTAGAGAAAAAAGAATTAAACTTGGCCTTGATCTCCAAGGTGGAATGTATCTTGTAATGGAAGTTAACACTGCTAAACTTTTAGAAAAATTAGCAAAAGATCCTGATGATCCATTCAAACAAATCTTAAAATCCTCCGAAGCTGAATCAAAACTTTCTGATGAAAATGTTGTTTCAATTCTTGCTAGAAAAATGAAGCAACAAGGAATCAGAATGAGCAGGTATTTCGGTTCTATACGAGAAGATGATGGTGTAATAACGTCTAAACTTCTTCAACAAGAAGCAGATGCTGTAACAAGAGCTATCGAAATTATTAGCAATAGAGTTAACCAATACGGCGTATCTGAACCAAGTATTCAAAAACAAGGTTCAAGAAGAATTGTTATTGAATTGCCAGGTATTGCTAGAGAAGAAGAAGCAAAAAGATTACTTCAAGGCAGTGCTTTATTGGAATTCAAATTAGTTAAAGATGCTAATTTTGCTATTCCTATAATGAATCAAATTGATCAAGCACTTGCAGGTAAAACAGAAAAAGACTCTGCTTCAGCAAAAAAAGATATTGCTTCAAAAACCGATACTACAAAGAAAGATCAAAAATTAACCGCCGAACAATTTGCAAAAGAACATCCGTTCTTTGCTATTGCCCGTTTACTCGATACTCAAGGAAGAATAGCAGATGCGTATGTTAAAGAAAGCGATAAAAGTAAAATAAACGCATTCCTAGAAAATCCTGAGGTGAAGAAAGTTGTTCCGGATAATATCGAATTCATTTATGATCAAAGACCGGAAAAAGATCCTAGCGGAGAAAAATATTTTCGAATGTATATGGTTAATAGAGAAGCATCTCTTACAGGCGGAGTAATAGTTGATGCTCAATCCAACATTGATCCTTCAACTTCAGCTCCTGTAGTTAATATGCAAATGAATTCAGAAGGCGCAAGAGATTGGGCTCAGATTACAGGATCAAATATTAATAAACGGTGTGCAATTGTTCTTGACGGAGTTGTTTATTCAGCACCAAATATTATTGGAAAAATTCCTTCGGGTAATTCACAAATTACAGGTTCCGCTAATCTTGATGAAGCAAAACTTCTTGAGATCGTATTAAAAGCTGGTGCACTACCGGCTCCTATTGAAATTCTTGAACAAAGAACAGTTGGACCATCACTCGGGCAAGATTCAATAAGTCAGGGATTCAATTCTACTTTATTAGGATTTATCCTCATCGTTTTATTTATGGCATTTTATTATAGAACGGGTGGTATCTTTTCGGGAGTAGCATTGATGGTAACTATTTTAAACTTGATGGGAATACTTGCTGGATTTGGTGCAACTTTAACTTTGCCAGGTATAGGCGGTATAGTTTTAACAATGGGTATGGCAGTTGATGCAAACGTTATTATTTATGAAAGAATTAGAGAAGAGATTAAATATGGCAAGACATTAAAAGCTGCTGTAGCAAGTGGATTTAAATTATCATTTGCACCAATATTCGATTCACACGTAACATCATTTATAACAGGATTAATTCTTTATCAATTTGGAAGTGGTCCTATTCAAGGTTTTGCTTTAACGTTAATGATCGGATTAGTAGTCAGTTTGTTCAGCCAGTTAGTTATTGTGAGAGTAATTTTTGATTATATGGTTGATAAAGGTTATAAAATTAATGTTGGTTAAATTTTAGGAGATTAAAAATAGATGCGACTTTTCGATAACTTAAATATTGATTTCATGGGTAAGCGCACTACCTTCTATTTTATTTCTGGTACCATTTTGCTTCTCGGTTTACTCGTAATTATTATCAAAGGAGTACAATTTGGTATAGATTTTAAAGGTGGCTCTGAAATAGCGCTTCAATTTGACAACCCAGTTGAAATTGCAACTATTCGAAATGAAGTTGATAAACTTGGTTTAGGAAATATGGAAGTTAAAACTTTTGGCGGTTCTACAGGAATTTTATTAAGAACTGAACTTCAAGAAATTCCTAAGAGCGTACTTCCTCATGTAAAAGCAAGAATTGAAACTCTGATCGGTAATATATATCCGGGCGTTCAAAAAACAATAAAGGACTCAGCTTCCAATTCTATAACATATTCCTTCCCAGATCCGCAAATAGCATCGGTCATCAGCAATAAATTATTTGAAGCTGGTTATCAAACTGTTCTAGGTTCTTCAGAAGCTTCAAATACTGCTGTTGTTGTTCGTCTTGGTATCGCAGATGTAATCAAAGAAAATTTATCACAAAAATTTAAAGATAATTCCTTTACTGTTTTGAAAGAAGATAAAGTTGGTCCAAAGGTTGGTAAGGAACTTGAACGTAATGCTGTGCTTGCTGTTCTTTTATCTCTAGTTGCAATTCTTATTTATCTCGGATTTAGATTTAAGTTTGCATTTGCTCTAGGAGCTGTTATTGCACTCTTTCACGATGTGTTACTTACATTGGGAATTTTTGTTGCTTTATATGGTGTTATACCAGGATTAAATTTGGAATTTTCTGTTACTGTTGTTGCCGCATTTTTAACACTAGTCGGTTATTCAACTAATGATACTGTTATTGTGTTCGATAGAGTTCGTGAGCAGATGAAGCTTCATAAAACCCTTTCTATAGAAGAGAATATGAATCATGCAATCAATATGACAATGAGTAGAACACTTATAACTGTATTTACTGTTTTGCTCTCAATTATTGTGCTGCTGATATTCGGCGGAGAAGTTTTAAGAAGTTTTGCTTTCGCTTTGTTTATTGGAATGATAACCGGAACTTATTCTTCAATATTTGTAGCAAGTGCTTTCGTTCTTGAATATGCACATAGGACAAAAAAGAATATTCAGTTCTAATAATTAATTTTTCAAACAATTAAAAACCCCGATCTGTATCGGGGTTTTTTATGGATAAAATTATTAGCTGTTCTGATTTCAATACTTAAGAGCTTTTTTATATCTCAGAATGCCATTCGTTTTACCTACCAGACCCACGTAACCTTTATTCTTTGCATAATAAGTATAAGTATCGTCTGTCATAGATTGATTATTACTAGTGTATTTCCTCTGATAAGTATAAACATAACAACTAAAATTACCAGCAGGAGTTTTAAATATTTCACTTGTTGCCAAACAAGTATATTTTGTTGTATCCGGTATATAAAAAACTGAATCCCTTACATTAAAAGTCCAGCGAGGTGAATTATATATTTCTCCGGCATTTGCAGGAAATTTATTGCCTAATGATTTAATTAATGTTGAAGGTTGATTTCTGAAATACCCACCATAACAATTTAATCCGTCATTATCATTTCTCATAAGCCAGGAATATTTTTGCGGTTTATTGGTTTGTAAATTAATCCAATTCCAGTAAAATAATTCTATGTTTTGACCTTGATAGTTATAAGTACCTTTACCAATTATTCCCAACCTTGAAGAATCTCTTGATGTAAATGTACCGGTCGTACCAAATGTTGAATCAATGTACGTCCAACTAATCCCAACATACAAAGGACAAATTACATCTGTGCCAGGATTATACTTTGTTACACTACCGCTTCCGTTATGAGAACCCCAGCAATCATTACCATTATAGGTAAACGTAATTGTTGTATTAGAAATTGTTCCCTGACCTGTAAAACTACCTATGCATGTTGGGGTTGTTTGAGTCAAAGTGAAATTAAACGAATTATTGTTAATTGTTCCGGAGATTGTACCGTAAGCACCTGTTAAGGCGCTGTAGGTGCCCGATATAGTATTATTCGTCTGGGTAATATTAATTATTATTCCTGTTGGTGTTGTTACTAAATTTGAAGAGATAGTTCCCGTCCATATTCCATTAAAATTAGTTTCGCCTGTTTGTACGGGATTGTCGTCTTTACTACAGTGATAAATTGTAAATGATAAAATTATTACAAATAAATAAGAATTTTCTTTAATCCTTCGTATAATTTTCATAGATCCTCCTAAGAACAATCATTTACTTAATAGCAGAAAATTTATATTAATAAATAATTAACTTAAAAAGGAATTTAGGAGTAGAATATTATTAAACCGAAATAACATTTTATGAATATTAATTCTTGTATAAACTAATTTTATTAAACCATTAAAGCAACACTACATGAGTTTCTTTCCGACCCCACCTTAAATTCCTCTCCTAAATTATGAGAGGGGGAGGGGTGAGGTCAACTTTATTTTATTTTGATAACGATAGAAGTTACATCATCATATTGAGGAGTTTTACTGCGAAACTCATTCAATTTTTTTATTAAAAGATTTTGAATTTCCGAGCAACTGCTATTTGAATTATCAAGTAATAATTCTTTTAATTTTTCTTCTCCAAATTGTTCAAAAATAAATCATTTGGTTTGAATGGAATGGTAATTTCTTCTAAAGAAGATTGAAACAGCTCTCCCCTTTCCAAACCAACACCCAATCCTGATGGTTGAAACTCTTCAACAATTTTATTTCGAATTCTAATTAATGGAGTATGACCGGCACGGCAAAATTTTACTGAGTTTTCTGAACTATCAAAAAAAGCTAATGACACTGTTATGAACCAGTTCTTTTCAATATTCTCATAGATTTTTTTATTCACTTCAACTAAAATTTCGCTCGGTGATTTACCTTCGGTGCAATAAAGCCCTATCATAGTCTGAAGTTTAGACATATAAAACGAAGCACTTAATCCCTTGCCGGATACATCTCCAATTACAACAAATAATTTTTTATCGGAGATTTTGATCAGATCAAAATAATCACCGCCGACATGCATTGCAGGTATCATTTTACCGGCAATATCAAGCCGATCAATTTGAGGAAATGTTTTTGGAAGAAGTGTCTCTTGAATTCTACGTGCATTCTCCAGATCTCTTTCTAATTTTTGTTTCTCCGCTTCAGATTCATAAAGACGGGCAGTATCTATTGAAATTGCTGTTTGAGTAGCGGCAGCAATTAACAGATCTAAATCTTTCCCGGCAAATTGAGAACCGGATTGCTTAAGACCGAATAATAAAAATCCAATAATTTTTGATTTAATGAAAAGAGGAATTATTGTATAAATATTTTCAGAAAGAAATTTTTCAGATGAGTCTCCCAGCACTTCCTTAAAATCTTGACGTTCAAGAACTTGTTTCTTCCCAAATTTATTACACTCCAAACAATAATTTGCTACATGGAAGTCATCATCAACAAGGTTCAAATCTAAATCGTTAATTCCTTTATGACGAATTAGATTAAATAAATTATCTTCATTTTTCAAAAGAAGTCCAAATGTTTGAATACGTAGTGAGTGAACAAAAAGTTCTTGGATCGAATCAAAAATATTCTCTTTTCCAACTGTACTTGCAATTTCACTGCTGAATTTTAACAATGCTTTTTGAAATGTGAATTGCTCGGGATAAAATTTTTCTGTAAGAATATTTTGGAATTTATCTTTAGTAGATTGGAATACAAAAGAAAAAACAACAAATACCGCACCTGCAATCATTACCTGATATTCTGTCCCAACTGCACTGCTAACTAACTGCCCTAACAAATAAATAACAAAATAATAGATCCCAGCAACAGTAAACGTTGCTACGCCGTAAACAATTGCATTCTTTACAAAATCTTTAATATCCATTAAGGAATATTTAAAGATAGAATAACCAAAAGCGATTGGAACAAGTGCAATTAAAAGAATTGGTGTAAAATATTGGGGATTATTGAAAGCTAATCCTACGATTGGTTGAGCCAAAAAAGTAAAGTATATTCTTGCAAGAACAGCAATAAGAAATGCAATAAGGATTATCAGTATTGGTTTTCTCTCTTTCTTAGTTGGCAGTTTGTAATAATTGACAGCGAGAAGTATAAAAGCTAAAATGAAAAGTGCAAACCCCATAAAAAAAATCGCAACACCTAAAACATTTGAAATAGGTGTTTTCTTTATTAAAAAATATTCATACCCCAGAATGCAATAGTATATTAAGAAAAAACCGACACTCACTTTATAAAAAATTATCTTGAACCATTTTTTTGATACGAAGGGATATTCACGCGGGAAAACACTAAAAAAGTGCACCAGTGCTATAGGAAAAAGAATTACTCCTACTGCTATTGAAAATGCAACTAATGAAACTAAAACCTGACTTTGAAAAATTATATTATCTACCTGCTGACCACGGTAAACAAGCGCAGTTGTAGAATAGAATACCGAAAATATTGCAACTCTATAAAATAAATTCTGAATTTTTCCTTCAACTTTTGACATTACAACTACGAAAGCAACCAATAACCAAATAAGCGACATTAGATTTATACTCAAACCGCCTATGTCAATCAATTTTTTTACAAAAACTTTTGTTTCAAACTCATTGCCGTTCCTTACAACTTTATAGGTTGCATAATCTCCGTAAGAAATTTTATCGAGTACTTTGGTGGCAACTAATGCATTATAAGTTTTTGTTCCATCAATCGCGAACAGATAATCGCCGTCTCTGATGCCTGCTTTCCATGTAACACCATCTACTTTTACTTGTTCGAAAACAATAGTATTGTTACCATTAATTATTTTTTCGCTCCATAAGCATTCATCATTTGATTGAGCAGTTACATTAAAGATAAAATAGAAGTTAATAAACGATAGTATAGCAAGAAACGCTGTTGAAATTACAATTAATACTTGCTTCTGCTTCGTATAGAATCTCTTAATGTTATTTAACATTAATTCACCTTTATTACTAAACTTGTTATATCATCAGATTGTTCGGCTCCGTGTGTGAAATCTTCAACCTTGAATTTAATATGTGCAAGAATATTTTGAGCGCTTTCTTCATATTTTTGAAGAGCTAATGTTTCTAATCTCTCGTCTGAAAATTCTTCCCATTTATCATTCATGGCTTCTGTTATTCCATCTGTAAAAAGAATAATTGCATCACCGCTTTTAAGCTGAATAGTTTCGGAGATATATGGAATCATTGTTTCCATAACGCCAAGTATCATTCCGCCTTTTTTAAGTTTTGTAATATTGGAATTTCTTATATGAAGCGGAGGATTATGACCGGCGTTAACATAAGTAAGTTCTTTTTTATCATTATCAATTATTCCCCAAAAGAAAGTGATAAAGCTTCCCATAATTGTATTTTCAGCAACAAGATCATTCATTAAATTGGTAGCTTCTGCAAGTTGCATTTTCATTTTGCAAATTGATTTTAAGAATGCTTGAATGTTCGCCATCAACAAAGCAGCAGGAACTCCCTTTCCGGAAACATCGGCAATTGCAAACAAGATTTTATTTTCATCTAATTTTACAATATCGTAATAATCACCGCCAACCATGCGTGCAGATTTATTAAATGCAGCCATTTCAAAATTTGAAAATTTGGGAATTGATTTCGGCAAAAGATTATTCTGAATATTTCTTGCAGTCTCCAAATCTTTTTCAAGCCGCTGCTTTTCAAGTGTTTCTTTAAAGAGACGTGCATTTTCAATTGAAATAATTGCAAGACTCCCTACTGAAGAAACAAATTCAATATCAGATTGAGTATACTGAAGTTCATTCTTTCTTTTTCCAAGAAGAATTAATCCTTTTGTTTCCCCTTTTATCTGCATTGGTACAATAAGGTCAACGCCTACTTCGGCAAATGGTTTGTATTTATCAACTAATTCATTTCGGGTAAGAGGTTTTGTAAAATGGCTTGATTCACATTCTTTGAGAATATTTCTTAAATGATTTTCATCAAATCTATTATCGAGAAAATGTAAAGTATTGGCTGCGCAGGATATCACAGCATATTTAGAGACAAGCATCTGCCCGATCAAAGAATAGACAAGCATTTTGCTTACCATTTCTATCTGCAATATTCCGCTGAACTCTTTACTGAGATCAAACAAAGAACTAAGCTGATTAACTTTTGCATCCAGATTACGATTTACACGTTTTAACTTTTCTACCATTATTGAATTCTCAATTGCAGTTGATCCGACATTGAGAATTGTTTTTAAAAAATTAATATCCTCTTCTTCGTAATGTTTGCTTGTTAATCTTTGACCGAGAATTAATATGCCCTTCAACCCCTCGGATGATTTAATATCCTGAACGATTGGAAAATTATTTTCTTCGATATATGAACTCAACTCACCGCTTGTTTCATAATTGTGAATTGTAATCTTTGGAAATTTCGAAATAATATTATTAGGAATACCTTTTGATACTTTCACTTCAAAATAATTTTCATCGTTTAGAAGTGCAATCATACCTTTTGTTGTATGAAATTTTCCAAAACAAGTAAGCAGAATATTATTAAGACTGAAATTTAGATCGAGAGTTGAGTTAATAAGGTTGCTGAAATCAACGAGAGCTGAAAAATTTCTAAGAACTGCATTATTATCTGATTGCTGCATGCCTAATTTGGTAGATATTTAACTAATATGACTTGGTTTTTATTTCCGCTGAGAGTAGAGTAATTCACTTCATCCATAAGTTTCTTTATCAAAAACATTCCAAGACCGCCTACCCGTTTCTCTTTGTAATATTCACGTAGATTAGGTTCGGGAACTGTGTTTGGGTCAAAATGTGAACCTTCATCTGTAATGGAAACGCTGAACTTCGGATCACTAAATTTTATTTTTATAATTATATTTCCTTCAGGAGAATTTTTATAAGCGTGTTTAATTATGTTGGTGCAAGCTTCATCAACAGCAAGTATTATCTTACCGGTAGTATCTTCAGAAAATCCGCAATGATTCGCAGCAGATTTTATAAAATCTCTTATGACGGCAAGATTGTCGGTTGTGCTTTTAATGAGAAGCTCTTTCTCAAATATTTTGCTGTAAGAATTCAAGACTATCCTTGATCGCCAAATTTGTGAACAGCTTCTTTTTCTTCTTTGTAGAATTCGTACAAAATAGGAAATCCTAAAAGATCGAAAATGTTGTAAACATTATCTTTCATGTTGGAAAACTTTATGTCGCCTTTGTTTTCCCTCATAGTTTCCACATAAGCCATAAAGACTCCAAGCCCCGCACTGCTGATATATTTCAACTCGTTGAAGTTAACAACAACTTTAAACTGTCTTTCATCAAGCAGTTTGTTGAAAATATTTTCGAGCTCGGGCGCTGTGTGGGCATCAAGATACCCTTTCACATCAATTACACTTACGGAACCGACACCCCGTAAGTTTACATTGAACTCCGCCATTAAATATCTCCGCTTTAATTAATTATTTTTATTCCACTTGAATATTACAAGCGTGATGTCATCATGTTGAGAATGATTTTTTGAAAACAGACTCAACTCTTTCATGACTGCACTAGAAATTAGATCTAAACTTTTTTCGCGATTATTGAGAATAATGGTATCTAATCTATCATAGCCGAAATCTTCTTCCTTATGATTCTTAGCTTCCGGGATACCATCAGAATAACATATAATAATATCATTATTCTTTAATTGAATTTCCATCTCTTTTAATGAAGAAGCAAATCCAGCGTTGTAATCGAGACCCAGACCAATTCCAGGCGGTTGAATGCTTTCTATTCTGTCGCCGCTGCATAGTAAGATTGGTGTATGACCTGCTCTTGCAAAATTTAGTATACCATTCTTTTTATTTATAATACCATAAATAGCAGTTACGAAATTTCTTTTATCCAAACTTCTTTTTAATGTATCATTTGCTTTGATCAAGAGCTCTTTTGGGTTTGTAATAATTTTCGATAACGATTCAAAAATACCTTTTACTTCTGCCATAATAAATGCTGAGCTAATTCCTTTACCGGAAACATCAGCAACGACAAATCCAAGTAGATCGTCTGTAAGTTCAAAGAAATCGTAGTAATCCCCGCCGACTTCAAATGCCGGAACAAATAATGCAGAAATTTCAAGCTGGTTAGAAGTTGGAATTGTACTTGGAAGAATTTTCCTTTGAATATCTCTGGCAACATCAAGTTCTTTTTCTAATCTTTCTTTCTCGATTGATTCTTCGATCAACTTAGCATTTTCTAATGCAACAGCAGCATAATCTGCAAATGCTTGAACTGCTTTTTTCTCATCCTGATCAAAATTATTATCTCTCTGTCTTGCAGCAAAAAGATACCCGTTAATTTTCTTATGAACTTTTAACGGTGCAATTGCGATAGATTTGAATTTCTGTCCATCTTCGTTTGTGTTAGATATGATTGAATCATGCTGAATAATTTCAATGGAATCATAATCGTTTTCACCGGATCCCAAAAGATTATTAGTAATTTTATCCGCATCAACATACCCTATATTATGAACTGAACTTAGCTCAATATTTTTATCGGATTTTAAGACTAACCAAGCAGAATCAGAATTACAAACTCTTGTTGTTATTGTAGTTATAGTTTCGGCTAATTCTTTAAAATCAAAAACTTGAGTGATAAGGTTAGTTAAGTCCATTAAAGAAGAAACTTCTTCAGCTTTCCTATCAAATGCTTCTGCTGTAGGTAGATGGAAAAGAGTTGTAAAAAATATTACACCAAAATTTATTGTTCCGTAAATCATAACCAGGCTCATAAATGTATGAAGCCCCGGAGAAAAGGAGTAAACGATTTGACGCATTATACTATTATTAGTAAAAGTTGCAAAATTCATTCCGAATAAAGCGGATAGAATTACTGATATTATCAATAAATAATATTTCTGTTTTTTTGTTAGGAAGGCAATCCAAGAAACTCTGGTAGAATTAAGACAAATTAAAACAATTGTTACTACATAAAATGCATCTTTAGGATAATCGAATGAAGAGTCAAAGAGAATTAATATATTAGAGAAAAAGCTCAGGGCAAAGAAAACAAGCATAGTGTTATAGAAAGTGCTGAGATCTTTCTTCTGTCGTAGAAAAAATAATTCACGGAATGTTGAAAAGATATAAACTATTGATCCGATAAAAACAAATGTTAATAACACAGAAAACAGAGAATTGAAAAATCCAATTCCCTTACTGCTATCTGAAGAACCTAAAATTGAATTTGCAATTGAAACTATAAAGAATATTAGTGCGGCAAGAATTCCAGCATTTAATACTAAAGTTAAAGGAGAATCAACTTTAGAGTTCAAGAACTGGTGGACATAATGATAAAGGAAAAAAACTGAGAGAAATACAAGTAACTCATTTATAATAGCAAGAACATTTGCCTCATGAAGCGGAAAGATCAAGTTGAATAAAAAAAGCAATATGGAAACTAGAATAGCGTTTTCTAATCCTTGCGAACGAGCAATATTTTTTAATTGATTGCGCATATTTTACAATTTGGGTCCTGATAAATTTATTTTTACAATTACCATAATGTTAGTTCACTCTTGTTGAATCGGTTTTCCGATGGTCATACTTTTTAAGATCTTTTTTCAATTTCATCATAGCTTCACGAATTTTTGCTTTTGCCAATGAATCTTTTGCAACGTATTTATGACCAGTGATTGAATCCATCTTCGCACCAAACTCTTCCAGTTTGCTAAAATCCTGCTTAGAAAGTATTTCCATAGTTTTATTAACTATTTCATAAGGATCAATAAGTTTCGATTGAACATCTGAGTGTGCATGAGGCGAAGAGGGTACTTTCGGTGGCTTGTAGGATTTTCCTTTGGAAAAATAAATTGGAAGAGAAATATTCTTTAATTGTTTTGCGGCTTCATTTAGTTTAATTCTAATAGTGTCTGAGATCATATTAGTAAGACCGTTCATAGTCTCGGGAGGAATAACAACTTTGAAGAGATTAGAATCTAATTTAAATGAATAATCGGATTCAGCCGCAATTGAATGTTTATTCTTTACTTTCTCTGGCATAACATCGAAATTAAAATCATACTTAGGCATTGGAGGATGTCCAGCAGATTTACTCTTTTCAAAATCTGCCAAATGTTTATTGAACTTTTCCTGATCCCACTTAAAATAAGTCCTGGCAACAGTATCGGGTGAAATAAGAATATATTCATTCTGTGGAATTTCTTTAGCTGAAGCGATCATGTTCGAAATTTTTTCGTTGTTATAAAATTTATAAGCATTCGGAAAAAGTTCTTTCGATTTAGTTTCATCAACTTTTTGTGCAAATGATAGAATATCCGCAAGTACAGCCTGCTGTAAGACTGGTAGTCTTGGATTTACAGCAATTGTACTTTTATCATTTACTAACACAGATGAGTAGATTTCTTTTTTATACGAATTTAATATCGAATCAGCTTCAGCTTTTTGTTTTTCATTCAATCCAAGAAGTTTTACAAATGTATCATAATTTTTAGTCTGCTGGTTATAGGAGGCGGGTTTTATTTCATATATATTATTACCAGGTTCATCTTTCGAAATCAACAGAACTTTATTTTTCCCTTTATCAAGCGGAATGCTCTGATACAACGCAAAGTTAAAAACATCTTCATTGTTAATCTCAGTCTCAAAGAGAAGCGGTTTTAAATTTTTAGCTAAAGCAAGTAAGTTGTTTTTTCCTGTTTCGATTATTCTGCTAATGTCTCTCCTATTATATTTGAAAAAGAACATCAGTGCTATAGTGAGCAAAAATAAAATAATATAGGGGATTATTTTTTTTAATTTATCAAAGTTTGTTGTTTTTTTTTTTGCTTGTCCTTCCATATGCTAAGCTCTTAATTCTTTTTGATATGGTTCAAGAATCAATTTTAAACTTTCACGCGCACGAAATATTCTTGATTTAATTGTTCCGACCTCTGTTCCCATTTGATCTGCAATTTCTTTATAACTAAATCCATCAATATCTCTCATCACAAGAGGAGTTCTCAATTTTTCAGGAAGCTTTTCAATTGCTCTTCTTACCAGATTTGGAATATCAACATTTTCAGAAAATGGTCCGGTACCATATTCAGTATCAGAATCTTTTATAGGGACAAAAATGCTTCGCACTCTTTTTTTACGAAGATAATCTCTGCACTTGTTAACTGTTATTCTATATAACCATGTAGTAAATTTTGATTCAAACCGAAATTCTTTGAGCTTATGATAAACACTAATAAAAACATCCTGAGAAATATCATCCACAAATTCTGCATCGCCCAAAGTTAAAAAGATTAAATTTCTAACCTTATCTTTATGTTTGATGACTAGTGTTCGAAATGTTGTATCATTACCTTTAATGAAGGCTTTAATTAATATAAAGTCTTCATCTTTCTCATTCTTGCCTTCGCTAAAATCAAATGTCTCTTGGTCTTTTAATAAATCCATACTTTTAGACGATGATGGGGGTTTATTGTTCCTTTCAAACTAAGCATTTCTGAAATCATTTTTCAAAAGAAACAGAGATAAAATGACTTTCTTTTTACTCGAGTATTCAATAATTTACTTATGAATATAATTATTTGTGCATTATTATATCCAATCTGTAAATTTTTATTTTGATTTTCGTTGTAAAATATAAAATCGAGATATAACTTAAACTAATATTCAGGAGTAACTATGAAGGTTAAAACAATTGAGAAATATGGGGCTGTTGTAATTGAATTAAAAGGGAATGTTATGGGCGGTCCTGAAGCTCAGGAATTCAGCGATACCCTTCATAAACTTATTGATGACGATAAGAAAAATGTAATAGTTGATTTAGCTGAAACAAAATTCATGAACAGTTCCGGTCTCGGTATGTTAATAAGCGGTTACACAACTATGAAGAACGGCGGCGGTTCAATGAAACTTGCTAATGCTACAGAAAAGATCGAGAGTTTACTTGTAATTACAAAACTTATAACAGTTTTTGAACATTATACATCTGTTGAAGACGCTGTTAATAGTTATAAATAATCTTTGCAGAATTATTGTACTTTATAGCTCCGGTATAAAATGCCGGGGGTATTTTTTCCCTACCAAATTTTTTACCGAGGCATAGATGAGCGTTACTGTTATTGTAGGCAGTCAGTGGGGCGATGAAGGAAAAGGAAAAATAGTCGATATCCTAAGTGAGCGTTACGAAATTGTGGTGCGCTATCAAGGCGGGGCTAATGCCGGACATACAGTTCAGGTTGGAGATCAACAATTTATTCTACATCTTATTCCATCAGGAATATTGCGTGAAAACGTTTTATGTTTTATTGGTAACGGTGTAGTTATAGATCCCAAAGCTTTACTTGACGAAATAAAATTATTAGAAGGAATGGGAATTAGTATTGCTGGGAGACTCTTCATTAGTCAAAACGCTCACTTGATTATGCCTTATCATAAACTATTAGATTCGATTAATGAAAGCGGAAATTCTAAGATAGGAACTACCGGAAGAGGTATTGGACCGTGTTACATTGATAAATATGCACGAAAAGGAATTAGAATTGTTGATCTATTAGATCGCAAAGTTCTTGAAGAAAAAATTAGACTAAATATCGAAGAGAAAAATAATTTACTCAAGAAAGTGTACAATCAAGAAGTGCTTAATGTAGATGCAATCATTAAAGAATATATAGAATTTGATAAAGCTATTGACCCATATATAACTGACGTTCCAACTGTTTTGAACAATGCCATAGAAGAAGGCAAATCAATTCTTTTAGAAGGGGCGCAAGGTGCTTTGCTTGATGTTGATTTCGGCACCTATCCATTTGTCACTTCTTCAAATCCTACTTCAGGCGGTGCAAGTACAGGTTCCGGAATACCGCCGACAAAAATTTCTTCTGTAATGGGAATTGTAAAAGCATATACGACACGTGTTGGCTTAGGTCCTTTTCCAACTGAATTACTTGGTGAAGAAGGAGAAAGATTAAGAAAAATTGGCGCTGAATACGGAGCGACTACCGGAAGGCCTAGAAGATGCGGTTGGTTTGATGCATTTCTTTTGAGTTACTCTCGCATGATCAATGGAATCGAACGCGCAGCAATAACTAAACTTGATGTCTTAAGTAATTTTGATCAAATAAAAGTTTGTGTTGCTTATGAAATTCAAGGTAAGAAATTAAAATCTTTCCCAACAGATGTAAACAAACTTATGAATGTTACTCCGATTTATGAATCGCTTCCAGGATGGAAAACCGATTTAACCAACATTACTGATTATAACGAATTGCCCTCTGAAGCAAAAGATTATTTACAATTCATTTCACAAAAAAGCGGGTTTGAGATCAGCATTATCTCAGTAGGACCCAAACGAGATCAGACAATAGAATTATAGAATAATTTTTACCATATCTAAAATTTAATTAACAAAATCCGTTTTTGTAAATTCCATTTAGAATTATTTCTCTTAGGAGAGTAAAATGAAAATGACCGGCGGTCCCGCCTCAATGAATATTAAACTTGCACTAATTATTGTTGGTGCAACGATTGCGCTCGGAACACTTTATTACACTCAAAATCTAGTCGGCAGACTACAGCAACGAGAAAAAGATATTGTTCAGTTATATGCCAGTAGTCTTGAATACGGCGCAAGTACAGAAACGATAAATTCCGACTTTACATTTGTCTTTCAAAACATAATTAAAAGAATTGATTTCCCTCTTATTCTAACTGATCAAAATGACCAGGTAAATTCCACTGGAATTGTAAGCGGTTACAAAAATATTGGACACGATCCAAAACTATCCGATCAAAAATTAAAAATTTTTCTCCAGGAAAAAGTAACTGAGCTCTCTAAACAACACGCTCCCATTTTAGTTAAATCACCTGACGATAAAATTATTTCAAAGATTTTTTATGGTGATTCTGATATAATCCAGCGTCTTCGTTTTTACCCTTATCTGCAAATATTATTTGCTCTAGTTTTTCTGATCATCGCTTATACAAGTTTCAGTTACGTTAAAAAAAGTGAGCAAAGAAATATTTGGGTAGGAATGTCTAAAGAAACAGCTCATCAACTTGGTACACCTATTTCTAGTATTATGGGCTGGAATGAAATGTTGAAAATGAATTATTCTAATCATGATAAAGTACTGGATATTTCAGATGAGATTAGTAGCGATCTAACACGATTAAGTAAAATTACAAAACGATTTTCAAAAATCGGTTCAAAACCAGAATTAATAGATGAAAATCCTTATGAAATTATAGAAAATGTTATCAATTATTTTCAGCGACGTTTACCTCAGCTTGGCAAAAACGTTTTGATTTCTATTGAGGGCAATAGAGGACAAAAAGTAAAACTAAATCTTGAATTATTTGAATGGGTCATCGAAAATTTAATTAAGAATGCACTCGATGCAATTGAAAACAAAGAAGGGAAAATTACTTTTAAAGTGGAGCATAATCGCAACAAGATTGAAATTGAAGTTACCGATAACGGCAAAGGGATAGAACACAACAGAAGAAAAGATATTTTTCGGCCTGGTTATAGCACTAAAAGAAGGGGTTGGGGTTTGGGATTAAGTTTATCAAAAAGAATTATTGAAGATTATCACAATGGAAAAATTTTTGTAAAACAATCAATTATTAATGTCGGTACTACTTTTAAAATTATTTTGAATTCATCCGAAGAAATTACCTGAAATATTTTCCTATAAAGTACGCCCCTAGATATCCCGATTTATAATCTGATTAGTAATATATCGGGAAATTCGTTTCCAAATTTCAAGAAAACGCTTATTCTTATTCCCAAACTCAAGGATATGCACTTCTTGTATCAGAAGTAATACTAAAATTTTCTAAAAATTTAATTGGTATGTTCTTTGAGTAGATAATAGAGCTCCAATTATTGAATGTGTTAACCCTCCTATATTACAGATCAAACTGCTATGGTTCGCCCTCAACCATAGCAGTTTATTTCCCACGTTAATTCAAAACAATTGATTAATATCAAACCATAATATTTTGTAAATTTGCCCCTCAAATAATCTTAGCGGATTAATGAATAATTCTAATACCAAACGTCCTTCATGGGATGAATACTTTCTAAAAGTTGCAATGTTAGTTTCTGAACGTGCTACTTGTCCCAGAATGCATTGCGGCTGTGTACTTGTTAGAGATAGACAAATACTTTCAACTGGGTATAATGGTTCAATTCCTGGCGATGGACATTGTGAAGACGACGGATGTATAATAGTTGATAATCATTGTATTCGAACTATTCATGCGGAAATGAATGCAATACTTCAATGTTCATCTCACGGTATAAGTACGCAGGGATCGGCTGCATATATAACAAACATGCCTTGCACAAACTGTGCAAAAGCTCTAATTACCGCAGGTATAAAAGAAATAGTAATATTTTCTGATTACCACGATACATTGGCAGAAGAGTTTTTTAAGAAAGCAAACGTTAAAATTAAAAGACTATCAATCCCAAATAAAAATATTGAATATGATCTTGAACGTTTTAGCTCCGCAAAAAAATTCAAATAATAATTGATACCGATAAAGGAATAGAAATGAATTCAGAATACATTATTCTCATCACCCTTAATTGACCGGCAGAAAATGAAATTAAGTAAAGAATATCTTGAGAAATATTTAAGGCCGGAAAATTTCTTTAACAGAGATCTAAGCTGGCTTGAATTTAACCGCAGAGTCCTTGAAGAAGCCCTCAATCCCGAATTACCGTTATTAGACAAAATAAAATTTGTCTCTATCTTCTTTTCCAACCTTGATGAATTTTACATGATCCGCGTTGCCGGAATAAAAGAACAATTGCGCGCCAAAGTTATTGATACTTCCATTGATGGACTAACACCAATAGAACAGCTACGAAAAATAGAAAGTACAATTCAGCCAATGTTGAAACAACTGTCTGATTTTTGGCAGGAAGGAATAATTCCCAGGTTAAAAGAAAATAAAATTTATATTTATAATAATTTAGATGAGATTACCAAAGAAGAACGGGATGCACTCAATCAATATTTTCTCAAAGAAATTTATCCAGTTTTAACTCCTTTAGCATTCGATCCCGGCAGACCATTCCCCTATATCTCAAATTTAAGCTTAAGCTTTGCCATATTAATTAAAAAACCCTCGGGCGAAAAGCATTTTGCGCGTGTTAAAGTTCCGGGAATTATTCCAAGATTACTTCGTATTGACAACATTGTAAAATCTAGACCTAAAAATGGTTCTAACGGTACATACAAATACGTTTGGATAGGTGATCTTATCAAATCAAATTTAAGTTTACTTTTTCCGGGTCTTGAAATACTTGAAGCCTATCTGTTTAGAATTACACGGGATACCGATCTTGAAATTCAAGAAGATGAAGCAGACGATCTTCTGCAGATGATAGAAGAAAATATAAAGCAAAGAAAATTCGGTTCAGTTGTTCTGCTTGAGGTGGAAAGACAGATGCCGGAATATATGATTGATATATTAATTGAAAATCTAGAAATATCTCGCGATGATCTTCATGTAATTGATGGTAATCTCGGTTTAAGCGATGTCATTTTACTTTATGATTTACAACTTCCGCACTTGAAAGAGAAACCGTTTCATCCGGTTACTCCAATTATTTTCGAAGAAGAAGAAAATCTTTTTTCTCTCATTCGAAGAAAAGATATTATGTTGCATCATCCATACGATTCATTTAATCCTGTAATTGAATTTATTAAACTTGCTTCTAGAGATCCTGAAGTATTAGCAATAAAACAAACACTCTACAGAGTTGGACCAAACTCCCCTATTGTAAAATATTTAATAGAAGCTGCCGAACGTAAAAAACAAGTTGCTGTTTTAGTTGAACTTAAAGCACGTTTTGATGAAGAGAATAATATTTTTTGGGCGCGCGAGCTTGAAAAAGCCGGAGTGCATGTTGTTTATGGTTTATTAGGATTGAAGACTCATGCTAAAATGACCCTTGTTGTTAGAAAAGAAATTGATGGGGTTAAACGCTACGTTCATTTAAGTTCGGGTAATTATAATATTGATACAGCTAAAATTTATACTGATATTGGTTTGTTCACTGCTGACCAAGATATCTGTTCTGATGTCTCAGAAATATTTAACTATCTTACCGGTTACTCCGAGCAGAAAACATTTAGAAAATTATGGGTCGCACCGGTAAATAAACGACAAAAATTTCTTGATCTAATTGAAAGAGAAATTAAGAATGCAAAAACAAATGGCAAGGGACATTTAATTTTCAAACTAAATGCCATAGTGGATCCACTTTTAATTGCTGCTTTGTATGAAGCCTCAGCAAAAAATGTTAAGATTGATTTAATTGTTCGCGGTATTTGTTGTTTGATTCCGCAAGTACCCGGTCTAAGTGAAAACATTCGTGTTATTAGTATTGTAGGAAGATTTTTAGAGCACGCACGCGTCTATTATTTCTATAATAACGGAACAGAAGAAGTTTACTGCAGTAGTGCTGATCTGATGCAGAGAAATTTAGATAGAAGAATTGAAACAACTTTTCCTATTCTTGATGAAAAATTAAAGAAATATATCAAAGAAAAGATTTTAGAGACATCAATTGCGGATAATGAAAAAGCGAGAATATTGTTGCCGACCGGAAAATTTGTTTTCAATAGAAGGGTCTTAAACGAAGAGAAGGTCAATCATCAAGAATTTTTAATGAGTAGAAAAACAACAGTAAGCAAAAAAATACTTCAGCGAGAAGTTGTAGAATAAGACCTCAGTTACTAATTTTATTAAATTTGGAACTTAAACTTATTATCCTCTGTTATATATCTTAAATACTAAAACCTTTAAATTTTACTTTAATGATAAGAACATTTAAGAAAATATTCATTTCGCAATTTATTTTACTGTGGATATTAATCCCTACATTCTTTTTTGACAGCATTAATATACAAGACATCATTTTCCCTTCATATCAAGTTACTGATGAAATATCTAGTGGAATTACAGAGAATCAATCATTCTATAATATTAACCATTCACCTATCGAAAAAACTGTCAGTACAAATAAAACAGTTAACTCCATTCCAAGAACATTTTTCGATGAAGACAGCCCGTCTCTTCCGTTAGATAACATTACTGAAGAATTTACTGCAAACTTTCAACAACAAGATGAAAGTGTTTCATACAATTCTATTAATTATTCAGAAAATCTTTTCATAACAAATCATTCTCTTCTTATTTAAGCCGGTTTTTCTTTTCTAGAAATATTTCTTATTAAAACTAGCTTGACATTTCTTTTTCAGAAAGAAATGATCATTATTTCTTTAATTATCCTTTAAGACTATCATGAAAAAGTTAAAAACTATTTCAATTATAATATTCTTTATTTCAGTACTTACAAATGCCCAAACAGCAGTTGATACTGTTAAATTTAATCTCCCTCAAGCAGAGCAATTATTTCTAGAAAAAAATCTACAATTATTAGCTGCAAAATTTAACATCAAAGCCAGCAAAGCATTAGAAACACAGGTTTCTTTATGGAACAATCCGGTCTTTAGTGTAGAGCAGAATATTTATAATCAATACACACATAAATATTTCGATTTTACAAGTAGCGGAAATACTGATTATAGCATTGATCAGATTATCTCTTTAGCAGGCAAAAAAAACAAACAACTTAAACTTGCTAATGTAAATTCTAAAATATCGGAGAATTCTTTCCTTGATCTTATTAGAACGCTTAAGTATGAACTAAGAAAATTATTCTTTCAGCTTTACTATCAACAGAAGTCACTAAAATTTTATGAAGAAACAGTTCCGATTTTACAAAAGACTATTAGCATTGCTGAGAATGGTTATGAGAAAAAATTCGTCTTGCTTTCCGAAGTAATTCGCTTAAAAACGCTTTTACTTTCTCTACAAAACGATCAACTCAATTTGCAGAACAAAATTTCAGAAACCACAAATCAACTATCTCTGCTTTTGCATCTAGACTTAAAACAACAAAAATATTTTAGTCCAGAAGTTGAGTTAGATAAAATTGATAAAGAAACTATTGACAAATATCAGTTAGATGAAGTATTGAAGACAGCCCAAGAATGCAGACCGGATTACATAACCTCAAAATTAAATCAAGATTATGAGGAAGCAAACCTATCATTACAGAAAGCACTTGCTGTACCCGATGTAACACTCGGCGTTAGATATTCTCGTGCCGGTAGTTATATACCAGATTACTTTGCGTTAGCTCTTCAGGTTGAATTACCATTTTTCAACCGAAATCAAGGAAACATTGAAGCATCGGAATTAAATTTGCAGGCTAATATTTTAACCAGCCAACATTCTCTTCTCTCAATTACTAATGATGTTAAAACAGCTTTCGATAAAGCAAGTTCTCTTGATCATTTTTATAGAAGTATTGATAAAAAATTTACTGCTGAATATAAAAGTCTATTAGAAGCAACTACTAACAACTATCAAAAAAGAAATCTTGGAATAATTGAATTTACAGACTTTATAGAATCTTATCGTAACAGTATGGTGCAGATTAACCAACTGCAAGTAGATAGATTAACTGCATTCGAAGATCTTAACTACGCAGCAGGAAAAACTTTACTTAACAATTGAACATGAAACATTAAAATGAGAAACTAAAATTATGAGAACAGTAAAAAATAAAATACGCACAATGTTTCTATTCTCTTTTTGTGCTTTATTCTTAGCGGGATGTAGTAACTCCAAAGACGACGACATAAATAATCTCAAGAAACAAAAAGTAATAGTAACCGATAACGGCCGAACAATAATTTTCAGCCAAGGTAATCCGGGGTTAAATCAAATAAAAACTACAACAGTTCAAAAAGGAACCGCCTTACACTCGGTTAGAATACCTGCCCGCGTTGTTGCATCTATTACACAGTCACTTTCCGGTTTAGAAAAAGTGATACTATTTGATTCCCCGGAAACGAATTCCCTTTACAGTTCTTATAGACAAAGTAAAGCCAACTTTGAAAGATCAACACGTAATTATTCACGAGTCAAAGATATGTATGAAAATCAGATGGCAACAGCAAAAGATTTGAATGACGCTGATAACGAGATAATAAACAATAGAACATTGATGCTTGAAATGGAAGCCAGATTTCGTTCGCTTGGTTTTAATCCGGTTGATTTGGAAAATTCACATCCAAATACTTTATGGCTGATTGCAGATGTTCCCGAATCTCAGCTCAAAGAAGTTCAGAAAGGTGAAAGTGTTGATATTTATTTTTCTTCGTTACCTCAAAAAAAGTTAGAAGGAAGAGCCGAGGCAATAGGTGATGTAGTTGACCTCGTGACTCGTTCCGTAAAAGTCAGAATTTCTATGTCGAATTATGAAAAATTTTTGCCGGGTATGTATGCAATTGTTGATTTCGGCGACCCAATATATTCAGTAGTTACTTTACCAAATTCATCTATCATTACTGTTGAAGGAAAAGATTATGCTTTTGTTGAAAACTCGGCGGGTGTTTTTACAAGAAGAGAAGTTTTCATCGGACAATTAGATTCTTCAGAGATTATAATTCTCAAAGGAATTGAAAACGGTGAGAAGGTTGTAACCGATGGAGCTATTCTTTTGAAAGGTCTCAGTTTTGGTTATTAAAATAATTCATTCATAAAAAATAAATTTTTGAAAAATATATGATACGTAAACTATTAAGCTTTGCACTTAACGAACGATTAGGAACAATTGCATTAGTAATATTTGTGATAGCAGTCGGAATATGGTCTTGGAGTCAATTGAAGAAAGAAGCATATCCGGATGTTGGCGACACACAAGTAACAATAATAACACAGTATCCCGGCAGAGCTGCTGAAGAAGTTGAACAACAAATTACTCAGCCGCTTGAACGTGCATTGAATGCAGTACCTCATGTAATTAATAGAAGATCAAAAACAATTTTTGGGTTGTCTGTAGTTCAGCTTACGTTTGATGATGCCTCTGACGATTATTTCGCTCGTCAAAGAGTAATGGAAAAATTGCAAGATGCGGTTTTACCTGACGGAGTACAACCATCATTAGGCCCTCTTACGGGACCGGTGGGCGAAATTTTACGCTACGTGATTGAAGCTCCTGAAACTTATACACCAATGCAATTACGAACACTTCAAGATTGGGTTATCGTCCCGAGGCTTCTTCAAGTAAATGGTGTTGCTGATGTTGTTAACTTTGGCGGTCTGGTTAAACAGTTTCATGTCATCACATCTCCGGAAAAACTTTTTCGATATAATCTTTCAATTCAAAATGTGATTGATGCTGTTACTTCGAACAACATTAATACCGGTGGAAATATAATTCACAGAGGTGGTCAGGGTTTTATTGTACGAGAAATCGGTTCTATTAAAACTATCCAGGATATTGAAAATATTGTCATCACAACTCAAAATGGAGTTCCAATATTTATTAAAAATATCGGAACTGTTGAAGAATCGCCGTTACCTCCATCAGGAATACTTGGCGCTACAATTCAAAAATTTAAAGAGCCAAGCCGAGATATAAATTCAGGCGTACAAGGACTAGTGGCAATGCGCCGCGGTGAAAATCCTACCGAGGTTGTTAATGCAGTTAAAGAAAAAATAAAAGATATTAATGAAAATGCTCTTCCTGCAGAAGTTCATCTTACTATTATTTATGATAGAGGCGATTTAGTTGATTATACATTGGATACTGTTACGCATACTCTTTTCATGGGGATTTCAATTGTAATTATAGTATTAATATTTTTTATGGGAAGTGTGCGTTCTGCACTTGTTGTAGTTACAACAATTCCTATTTCACTTCTATTTGCATTTATGATGATGAAGCTAACCGGAATTCCGGCAAATCTTCTTTCGCTTGGCGCAATAGATTTTGGAATCATTGTTGATGGTGCCGTGGTAATGGTTGAAAACATTATGCGTCGCTATAGAGATGCAACGCCTGAACAAAAAGGACAAGGTATAATCCGCTTCACACTTTCTTCAGCACAAGAAGTTGGGCAAGAAATTTTCTTCTCAATCACAATAATAATTTTAGCCTACCTGCCTATTTTTACTTTTCAAAGAGTAGAAGGAAAACTTTTTTCTCCAATGGCTTACACGCTGGCTTATGCAATCACCGGTTCGATGATTCTAGCACTTACACTTATTCCAATTCTTATGTCTTTCCTTTACAAAAAATATTTTACTTCTCAGAACCCGGAAAAACTGGAATGGCATAATCCAATATATAGTTGGATAGAAAAAAAATACCGTTATGTTATTGAATACCTAACCAGCTTTCCAAAAACTACAGCATTAACAGCTTTAGGTGTTTCTATTTTTTTAATTTTATTCTTAGGTAGATTTATTGGAACAGAATTTTTACCGGAACTTGATGAAGGTGCAATGAACATCCGTTGTTTCTTTCCGGTTGGAATTTCAATTGATGAAGCAAAAAAATATACTCCATTAATTCGGGAAATAATTACTCAACACAAACAAGTTAATGTCGTTGTCACACAATTAGGAAGAAATGATGACGGTACTGATCCTTACGGTCCAAATAGATTAGAAGTTCTCGTCGGATTAAAAGATTATTCAACATGGACAAAAGATACAACGAAAGAAGAATTACTTTCAAAAGTAAAAGTTGAACTTGAAAAAAATTTACCGGGTTGTTTGTTTTCTTTTTCTCAACCCATTTTAGATAACGTAACCGAAGCAGTAACCGGCAGCGTTGCTGATCTTGCAATATTTGTAAATGGTAATGACCTCAATTTCATTAGAGCTAAAGCTGATTCAATACTGCAAATAATCAAAACGATTCCAGGCGCAACAGATTATGGAATTGAACAGGAAGGAAATCAAGCGCAGCTAAAAATTGAAATTGACAGAAATTCAGTTGCACGTTTTGGAATTAATGTAAGTGATATTCAAAAAATGATTGAGGCCGCAATCGGCGGTAAAACAATAAGTAAACTTTATGATGGTTTAGGAAGATTTGATATTGTCGTTCGTTATTCGCCGGAATACAGATCATCAATCGAAGCAATACAAAGTATGCAGGTGATTTCACCAACCGGCGGAAGAATTCCAATATCGCAATTAGCTTCCGTGAAATTAGTTGATGGTCCAACAATAATTCAAAGAGAAGATGGTATTCGTCAAGTTTCCGTTCGTACAAATATCAAAGGAAGAGATCAAGGAGGTTTTGTATCAGAAGCTCAAGCAAGAATAAATAAATCAATTAATCTTCCGAAAGGATATTCAATTTCTTGGGGAGGACAATTTGAAAATCTTGAGCGTGCTGGTAAACGGCTGGCTGTCGTAATTCCAATTACAATTTTATTGATTTTTTTATTGTTGTTTGCTTTTTATAAAAACTTCCGTCAAGTAGCCGTTGCAATGTCATGTATTCCATTCGGAATTGTTGGCGGTATTTCTGCTCTTTTAATTAGAGGTTATCATTTTAATGTTTCTGCCGGCGTTGGATTTATTTCACTTTTCGGCATATCAATTTTATCAGGTGTTCTTTTTGTATCACGTACTAATCGTTTAATACAAGATTCAGGCTTAGATATACACACAGCAGTTAAAGAAGCGGCTGCAATTCAATTGCGACCGAGCTTAATGACAATGCTGCTTGCACTTTTCGGTTTGATTCCTGCTGCTCTTGCTTCGGGAATTGGATCAGATGTTCAGCGGCCGTTGGCAACTGTAATTGTAGGAGGTCTGTTTACTGCTTTGATATTAATTTTGTTGGCGCTTCCGTCAATGTATTTAGTTCTAACTCATAAAAAAGAAAAACAAATCATAAACAAAAAAAGAAAACGAGGTTTACTATGGTGGAAATAAATATTTTTTTAGATGAAGACGATAGATTTAATGATATTCCACTGTACGAGTATATTCTTCAATATCTTCTTCATCATAAAATAAATGGCGCAACTATATTTACCGCTATGGGCGGATATGGAACGAAACATCATCTTCACTTTCCCAGAAAATTCGGCGGGTCAGATGAGGGTCCCCTAATGATCATGTTCATAGATAATGAAGAAAAAGTAAAAAATATATTGCCGCATCTTAAAGAGATTATAAAAGAAGGATTAATAATCAAAAAAAATGTGGAAGTAATTTAATGAGGTAACCGGATTGAAATACCTAAGCTGCCAAAATAATCAGTATCATCACTAAACACAGATGTACCAATTGAAAAATCAACTTGTATGTTTTTCTTCATTAGATATTCGCAGCCAACATCAACATTATGATTGGGTGATAAATTAGAAATATATGATGAGAATACTTCTGCAAAGACACTAAATTCATAATTAAACCCATATTCTAGTGAAGCTGAAAGATCGTAAATATTTTTTCCTAGAGTGGAATTATTATAAATTCCGGCATTCACGGAAAAAAATATTTCATCTGAAAAATCATGTTCTAACGCTAACGTAATTCCGGGTTCAATATTATTTGGTCTAAGTTTTTCATTTCCAAATGGTAAACCAAAAATAAATATAAATCCCGCGTTTGAAAGAATTTCCTGATCTTTTCTAAACTGATATTTTGCACCAAAAAAAATATTTTGCATACCTTGAGTTAACAACTCATTACTACTGATAAATGATCTGGTGATAATATATTCCCCTCCAAATCTAAATTCCCAATTCGTACTAACACCACAACGTAAAAGAGTAGATCCAAGAATAAGATTGTTTTTTTCTATAGTAAGACCGGATTCTAAAAATTTTTGTTTTTCAAATAAAAATCCTGTCTCTATTTGAAAATAATCAATAGGCAAAACTATTGGTGAATCTGTATTATCCGGGCGATCAGTTACTAACTCGGGAATTTCTGATTGAGCAATAATTCCATAAGAGAATAAAACAATTGTTAGAAAGGTTATTAAAAGAAATTTCTTCTTCATAATACCACATTACTATTTACTTAATTCTTTGCGGTCGCTCACGATTATCACGGCTCGTTCTTACAACCATGATTGGAATTTTTATTGAATGTCGCACACTTTCAACAGTTTGTCCAAAAAATAGATCTCCAAAAGTCTGATGTCCGTGAGAACCTAACACAAGAAAATCATAACCTTCTTCTTCAACTGATTTAACAATTTCTTCAGATGGATTTCCATAACGGATCGTTGTTTCAACCGGCAACCCATGTCCTTCGATCTCTCTTGCAAGCTCTTCAATATAGGCGTGATCTTCCCTGCTATGAAGACTTTCTTCTTCCGAACCGTGTATCATAGCTCCGGCTGTATCCACGATATGAATGAGACTTAATTTCGCATTGTGAAGTTTAGCTAATGTTAGCGCTTCAGAAATTACAACAGCATCACCATCACCATGTTCGATTGCTACACCAATGTTTTTATATTTTTTTGTTTGGATACGTGAAGCTATATCTTTACTGCTTGTTGTAACACCCAATTCCCACGGTGCACTGGTTTTAATAAATGGAGCGAAAATTATATAAATCAACACTCCTAAAATAATTAACAATACAGGCACAAGAATAATCAACCACCATAGACCACCGCCAATCCATTCGGAAAATGCATCAAAGATCAATTTGAAATTCAACACTATAATGATAACAGCAACTAACCAAGCCAGAAGTTTTACCCACAGCGGATTTGAAAAATTCCCCATTTTATTTTTATCGGAAGTAAAATGTATAAGTGGAACAATTGCAAACGGTAATTGCAAACTAAGAATGACTTGAGAAAATATTAACAACTTAAAAGTGCCTTGATTACCTGATAGCGCAATTATAATAACAGCTGGTGCAAGTGCTAATCCGCGAGTCATTATTCGTCTTAACCAAGGACTAATTTTAAGATTCAGAAAACCTTCCATTACTATCTGTCCGGAAATTGTTCCGGTAAGTGTTGAACTCTGCCCCGCAGCAATGAGTGCTATGCCAAAAACAATTGGTGCTATATGAGTTCCTAGAATTGGTTGAAGCAAATGATGTGCTTGCTGAATTTCAGTAACAACAATGCCCCGACTATAAAAAACTGCGGCAGCCATTATCAAGATTGCAGCGTTAACAAAAAAAGCTCCGTTTAATGCAATTGCAGAATCAATCAAATTGAATTTACAAGCTTCCGCTTTTCCGGTGTGAGTGTTTGAAATTGCACGAGTTTGGACTAAAGATGAGTGCAAATACAAATTGTGAGGCATTACCGTAGCGCCAATAATTCCTATTGCAATAAATAATGCGCCGGCATCAAGATGAGGAATAAATCCCGAAACTATTCCTCCCCAATTTGGCTGAGCAAAAAATATTTCAATAATGAAACTGATTCCTATTGTAGAAATCAACATAACAATAAACGCTTCCATCTTCCGAACACCAAGCCGTTGAATTGCTAAAAGTAAAAATGTATCGAATGCCGTAACCAAACATCCCCACATAAGTGGTAATCCAAAAAGTAAATTCAATCCAATTATTGTTCCAAGCACTTCGGCAAGATCGCATGCGGCAATTGCTATCTCTGCAAGTATCCACAGAAAGAAGCTCAATCTTTTCGAATATTCTTTTCTGCATCCTTGGGCAAGATCATAACCGGTAACAATTCCTAAACGTGCAGATAAAGTTTGGAGTAAAATTGCCATCAAGTTAGACATTAACAAAACCCAAATCAGCGTATATCCAAACCGTGCGCCTCCTTCTAAATCTGTTGCCCAGTTGCCCGGGTCCATATATCCAATACTTACTAAATATGCTGGACCGGCAAATGCAAAGAGCCGCCGGAACCATCCGCGTTTTTTTACTGATACGGAATTTTCGAGTTGATCTAAATTATTTTCTTTTGAAGTGTTCTTTATTTGATTCATTATCCATCTAAATAGTTTGAGAACAAACAATCTGTTAGCAATTTACTTGAACAATATTTCTATATCAAGAAAGGAATTTTCTATTTGAGTATTTTAAGTTTATCAATCGGTTTTCAATTTTAATGATTTTGGATTATGAACCTCTTAAAAATAAATTTTGTTTACAAAGATGTGTAACATAAAAAATTGCTATTTTTGAAACCAAATTTTGGAGTTATAATGTTAACTAAAGAATCAATCTTGAATACATTGAGAAAAGTAAACGATCCGGATTTGCATAAAGATATTGTTACTCTTGGAATGGTAAAAGAAATAAATATAATTGGAGATAACGTTTCTGTAACTGTTGAATTAACAACTCCCGCATGCCCGCTTAAAGAAAAAATAGAACAAGATTGTGTTAATGCAATCAAAAAAGAAAACCCTTCGGTAGGAAAAATCTCAATCACAATGAATGCAAAAGTCCAACATAGCACGAACCAAAGAATGAGTGAGATTTTACCCGGAGTAAAAAATACAATTGCTGTTGCAAGCGGAAAAGGTGGTGTTGGAAAAAGTACAGTTGCTGTAAATCTTGCCGTAGCTCTTGCACTGGAAGGCGCTAAAGTCGGATTGATTGATGCAGATATTTATGGGCCAAGCGTTCCAATGATGCTGGGAATAAATGGTAAACCAAAAATTTTTCAAGATACTGCTACTGCAAAAATGGTTCCTCTTGAAAATTATGGTGTAAAAGTAATGTCTATTGGATTCTTAATTGATGATGATGCACCGGTAATTTGGCGGGGGCCAATGGCAAGCGGAGCTATAAAACAATTTATGAGTGATGTACATTGGGATGAACTCGACTACTTGATTTTTGATTTACCTCCGGGAACTGGTGATATTCAACTTACACTTGTGCAAACAATTCCCCTATCTGGTGCTGTTGTTGTTACTACTCCGCAAGATGTTTCTATTATTGATGTAAAAAAAGCTTTAAAAATGTTTCAACGTGTTAATGTTCCTATACTTGGCATTGTAGAAAATATGAGTTATTTTATTGCACCCGATACAGGCAAACGATATGATATTTTTGGAACCGGCGGCGGGAAAAAACTTGCTGAAGAATTATCTATTCCGTTACTTGGTTCAATCCCGATCAATCAAGAAACTCGTGAGGGTGGCGATAAAGGTAAACCGGTTGTTTTTGATAAACCGAATTCTGAACAATCTAAAAAGTTTTTAGAGATCAGCAGAAACATGGCGGCTGAAATTAGTAAAAATAATTACTCATCCACTTCACCAAAAATTGAAATATCTTTGAATGATGAAAATTAAAAGGAGTAAATGATGAACGAAGTTCTTCACGAGAAAGTTGAAAAAGCTTTGCAGACAATTAGACCTTATCTTAAAGCTGATGGCGGTGATGTGGTGCTTGTACAAGTAACCAATGAAGGTATTGTGGAAGTTAGACTTACCGGAGCTTGCAGCGATTGTCCTATGTCTCAGATGACATTACGTGCCGGTGTTGAACGCGCACTTATAAGAGAAGTTCCGGGAATAAGAAGAGTTGAAGCTGTCAATTGACAGCTTTTTTTTCGTAATAAATTAAGGATCAGCCATGCGTAAAAAAGTAATTGCCGGAAATTGGAAAATGAATAATGATCTTCATGGAACTGTGAGTCTTATCTCAGATCTCAAAAAAGAATTGAATGGAAAGAATGTTGAAGCCGAAGTAATTATATGTCCACCATTCACAAGTTTGGAAACTGCATCTACATTATTAAAAGATTCTACTATCAAACTTGGTGCGCAGAATATGAGTTTCGAAGAAAGCGGTGCTTTCACAGGCGAGGTATCTGTTTCAATGCTAAAAAGTGTCGGTTGCGAATATGTAATTCTTGGTCATTCGGAAAGACGAATAATCTTTGGTGAAGGCGATCAAGTCATTAACAAAAAAATCAAAACAGCAATTAAGTTTGGACTAAAACCAATTTTTTGTATCGGCGAAACTTTAGAAGAGAGAGAAAAAGGAATTATATTTAAAGTTGTTGAGACTCAGGTTCAAAATGGATTAAAAGATTTAAGTGAAAGTGATTTATCGAACCTAATTATAGCTTATGAACCTGTATGGGCAATCGGCACCGGAAGAAATGCTACCCCTCAGCAAGCACAAGAAGTTCATCAATTTATCCGTGGATTAATTTCCAAATTGTACTCTGCAAATTTTGCCCGTCAATTAGTCATTCAATACGGCGGAAGTGTAAAAGCGGATAATGCTAAAGAACTACTTTCTCAACTCGATATTGACGGCGCTCTGGTTGGAGGAGCCTGCTTAAAAGCAGATTCATTTATTAAAATCATTAATGCCGCTTAGGCAATTTTGAATGCTTTGATTTTATTTCAAAATAAGCTCAATTAGAACCTATATTTTTAGGATTTTTATTGATACCCCCCCCCTCGATTTTGTATATTTGTATGATTCTTTCGATAAATTATTGGTATTATGACAAAAGTTCTTATTCGTCTCTTCATTCTTATAATTTTACTTCAAAACCTACTTTTAGCTCAGATTAAAGTAACATCTCTTCCTCAAAATCAACGAGGTATTTTTGATCCAATTTTCTTTGACAAGAATGATTACCGCAATGTGGAATTGATGAATACTGATTGGAAAGTATATTATGAGAGTGACTCCGAGAAAAAAGTCTCTGTTTCAATACCGGCAATTTTTGAAGGTGAAGAATCACTAATATTTGAAAAACAAATCTCTTTATCTCAAACTCAAATTCAAAGTTCGCAACTCGTTTTGGGATTTCTTGGGATAAATTACTCAGCAGAAATCTCAATCAACGGTTACAATATTTATAAACATTCCGGCGGTTCATATCCTTTTGAACTTATTCTTCCAAAAGATATCTTAAAAGAAAATTCAGTTATAACTATAAAAATCAGTAACAAACTTGATTCGGAATATTCAATTCCATCAACTCAAAGATTTTTATTTTCAAGTCTAAGCGGTGGAATTATTAGGGATGTCTATCTTAAAACCGTCTCAACAATTCATATTACTAATAATTCTTTTTCTTATTCGTTTGATCTGAATCTATCAAAAGCAGTTATAAATTTTAATATTGGAATTGCAAACTCAGATTTCAAAACGAATTCTCTTTCCAGCGATGTAATTATCAGAATAAATTTATTTTCGCCTGGTTCTTCATCCCCACAAGCTAAAGGAGATTTTGTTCAAAAAATTTCTCAAGAAGAAAACGAAGTCACGTGCAGATTAGAAATTAGTAATCCGCAATTATGGTCGCCTCAAACACCGATCAATTATTTATGTGATGTAAGTTTAATGCGTAATGGCCAGACAATAGATAAATCCATTCAACAGATTGCATTCTATCAATTAAAAAAAGATGAAAGTGCTTTAACATTAAACGGGAGTCCATTTTCACTTCAAGGTACTACATATTTATTCGATGAAACCTCGCTTCGCAAAATGAATGCTTACGATAAAATAAAAGATGATCTTACTTTGATTAAGAATACCGGTTTCAATGCAGTTCGTTTTTCAAAACAATTTCCTAACCCTTATGCCGTTAAACTTTGTCAGGAACTCGGAATGTTTGCGATGATCGAACTTCCAATAAATTCTGTTCCTGAAGGAATTATATCTCATAATGATTTTCAATTAAGAGCAGCACGACTTACTAAAAATTTTCTTTCTAGTTACAGCGAGTATTCTAATACTATTATAGTTGGAGTTGGAAGCTCTTTCATTCCTAATTCTGAGATAAGCAGCAATTTTATTTCGAGTCAAGCTAGTACAATAAAAGGAAAGGGATTTTTGTCTTATGCATCTTTTGTTGGAACTCAGACTACGCAAATTAAGGATTTAGATTTTTATGGAATTGAATTGTACTCATCGCCAATTGATGAAACAAAAGATCAATTACAAAAATCAATTGATGCATTAGGTAAGAATTCAATTTTCATTAGTGAAGTATCATATCCTAATTATAAGGGGAATATGAGCGGATATTTAACAAAATATTCCTCTGATGCCCAAGCAAAATATTTGGGTGATATGATAGATTTATCGAGCCAATTAAAATTATCCGGAATTATTATTAACAGTTTATTTGAATATAAAGGCGAGTATGCATCGCTGTACGGTGGTTATTCAGAAAATTACATTTACAAATTTGGATTGCTGGATAAATCCCGTAATCTAAATAGTATTGGTTACAAAGTTCTCGCTGCTAAACTAAGCGGCAATAGTAAAGTTACAATTCCAATTGGGACTCGTAAAGATGATAACCCAATAATATTTATAATTCTTGCACTTTTGATTTCTATAATTATGGCGGTACTGATTAACACCAAGAAGAAATTTCGTGAAGATTGTACTCGTGCATTGTTACGCCCGTACAATTTTTTTGCCGATGTGCGCGATCACAGAATTATTTCCGGTGTTCATACTGCAATATTAATGTTAATACAGGCCGGTTCAGTTTCTCTTTTGATGACTATATTATTATACTTTTATAAATCAAATATTTTATTAGAAAAAATTGTCTTATCATTTGGTCATCATAGTTTATTAAAATTTATCTCCTACCTTTCATGGAATCCACAAGTTTGTTTCGCTGTACTATTTGTTTTAATCATAATAAAGTTTGCTTTGATTTCATCAGTAATAAAATTTGCTTCGCTTTTTATAAAGACAAAAGTAGAATTTACCAGCATATTTTATACGGTTGTTTGGACTTTTTTACCATTTACAGTTCTGCTACCGGTTGAGTTAATTCTATTTAAGATTTTAGTAAACGGAAATTTTAGTGTTATCGTAATTATCTTTTTAATTCTATTCATGTTATGGATACTTCAAAGAATACTTAAAGGCATTTACGTAATTTTTGATGTTCGTCCAATGAAGGTTTATATCTATAGTTTTCTCACTATCATTATTGTCGTCGGGGTGATTCTGCTAAAGTATCAACTTTCCAGTTCCACACTCTATTACATTAATAACACATTTAAACAATACAACTCAATGATTTTCTAGAGGCATATTTTGTTTCTATCCAAATTAGAAATATTTGGTTTTAAATCTTTTGCTAATAAAACATTCATAAATTTTAACCGCGGTATTACGGGAATTGTTGGTCCCAACGGCTGCGGTAAAACAAATATAGTTGATGCGATCCGCTGGGTTCTTGGCGAACAGAAGACAACGACTCTCCGCAGCGACAAGATGGAAAACGTAATCTTCAATGGTACAAGAGAAAAGAAGCCAATGGGTATGTCGGAGGTTTCTCTTACACTTGTAAACGATCAAGGCGTTCTTCCAACAGAATATACTGAAGTGACTATAACCAGAAGAATCTTCCGTTCCGGTGAAAGCGAATATCTGTTAAATAAAAATATTTGCCGCTTGAAAGATATTACTAACCTTTTCATGGATACCGGAATGGGCACAAACGCTTATTCAGTTATTGAATTGAAAATGGTTGAAACTATTCTTAGCAGCAAAACAGAAGAACGAAGAAAAATGTTTGAAGAGGCAGCAGGCGTTAATAAATATAAATTACGGCGCCGTCTTTCTCTAAAAAAACTTGACGATGTAAAATCCGATCTTACGCGTGTTAATGATATTGTCTCCGAAGTTGAAAAAAATGTTCGATCTCTCGAACGCCAGGCAAAACGTGCCGACCAGTATAATCAAATCCAAGTTGTTTTAAGAGAAAAAGAAATTGACCTTGCCGAACGCGATCTTGCTTCGTTAAATCTAAAATTAAGCATATTAAAAAATGATATTTCAGAATACTCGGTAAAGAAAGATCAGATTGATCTTGATATTAGAAAAATTGAAAATGAATTGATCGAATACCGGAATAGAATTAATGCTATTGATTCTGAACTACAGGATAAGCGGGACGAACTTTCTTCGAACACTGAACAACTCCATAATACTCAAAAAAATATTTCCGTTTCAGAAGAACGATTTAAATCTCTTTTAAATAACCACGAACGGTTACAAACAGAAATTGCAGAACTGCAGCAGTCATTTGAAGATGCTGATCAGTATATATTACGAAGTAACAACGAACTTAAATCTCACTCGAATAGTTTATCAGATAAGAACAATGAAATTATTGATAACGAGCAAACCATAGTTGAAAAAAAGGAATCTTCAGAGAATAAACGTGCACTGCTAAAGCAGACTAACGAAGAAAAATTTGATCTTGTTCGCGAAATCTCCGACAAGGAAAATTATTTAGCTAGTATTAAGAAAGAGCTTGCTAGTCATAATTCTAACATTGAAAAACTTAATCATAAAATTCAAAGTATTACTAATACAATTGCAAAGACAGTCGGATTTATAGAAGAACTCAACGCTGAAAAATCCAACGCGGAGAATAAACTTAAAGAAGCAGGTTTATTAATAGCTCATCGTGAAAAAGAAAAACAAGAACTCGAACATGAATTAAATTCACTTAAACAAAAAGAGATTGAAGAAAAAACTTTACTTGCCGGACTCAAAGAAAAGATTGCTTTCATTCAAACGCTGATCGCTAATCTTGAAGGTATTTCGAAAGGCGCTAAAGTACTTTTAGAAAATAAAGAGTGGACTAAGAAGAATAAAAATATTTTTGCCGATGTTGGAAACACACAAGAAAAGTACAGGTTCGCTCTTGAAGCCGCATTAAAGTCTGTTTTGAATAACCTGCTCGTAGATAGTTTTGATGATCTTCAAAATGCAATCAACTACTTAAAGAAAAATGATCTTGGTAAAGCTTCATTTTATCTGCTTCGCTCGAATAACAATTCTAAAAAATCTCTTCTTGATAGTTTAACATCGTTCAATCTAAAGAGAAAAGAAAAAAAACTTGTGAAGGAAGAATCATTTCTGGGTTGGGCAAAAGATTTTGTAGAAACAGAAAACAATTGGCTCCCTTATTTTGAACAAGCCTTATCTAAAATTGCTGTTACTACCGATCTTAAATCTGCAATAGAACTGAATTCAAAATATCCGGATTTTAATTTTACAACTTTAGATGGTGACTTTGTAAAACACGATGGAGTTGTAGAAGCTGGTTCACTGCCTAAACAAGATGAAACTATTTTTGGACGAAGACAACTTCTTGATAATTTGATCAAAGAGTATCCTAAACACGAATCTAATCTTGCCAAACTGCATGCTCTTATAGCAGAGACAGAAGGCAGAATAGCCCGAATTGACTTAAAGAATCTTAGCGACAGCGAAAAACTTATTTCGAATGATATTTCAAACATCGAGAAACAAATTTCTCAATTCGAATTTGAAAAGAATAAAGCCAATGAAGAGATCGAGTCTTCACAAAAAGATATTCAAGAACTTGCCGATAAATCAAATTCGCTTTTTGTCCAAACTTCAGGATTAGAAAAAGAGATCAATGTTCTTCTTGAGAAAAAGAATTCCGTTGACGAAAATATTTCAAAGCATGAAAATGAATTGAGCGACCTTGAAAATGATTTTAATCAATTTGTTAATCTTCAGAACGAAAGAAAACTTGAACTTGAAAGATTAAAAGGGCAAATCGAAAATATTCACAATGCGATAAAGCGAACCGTAGCAAATCAGTTATCAATTACAAACGGAATAGAAAAACGTAAGACCGATTTGCAATCAAATGAAGTTGAGACTAATTCTCTTCAGAAAAATATTGATGAATCGAATTTATCGTTAGTTCAGATTAATTCATCCCGGACAACACTACTTACAGAAGAAAAAGAGATTAATGACAAATTAAAAGTTGTTAAGGATGAAGCCGCGCAATTTGAAAATCAGCTTAATGCATTAAGAAATGAACGGCAAACGGTTTCGGATCAGGTTCATTCTTTTGAAATAAAAGAAAATGAATTCAAACTTCGTACAGAAAATTTGATCGAACATATTAAAGAAAACTATTCGATCGAATTGGTGCTAAAGCAATTTGACGATCTTGATACTTTTGATTTCGAAGGTACAACACATGAAGTTCAAAATCTAAAAGAAAAAATAAGGAACATCGGTCCCGTCAATTTGCTGGCTTATTCAGAATACGAAGAAGAGAAAAAACGTTTAGACTTTTTACATAAACAACGCGATGACTTGGTCAATTCGGAAAAAGATCTCATCAAAACAATTAATGAGATCAATGAAACAGCCCAGCAGTTGTTTATGGATACGTTTGAAAAAATTCGGCAGAACTTCACAACAATCTTTCAAACATTATTTGATCCCGGTGATGAAGCAGATCTATATCTCGAAGAAGGAATTGATCCGTTAGAAGGAAAGATCGAGATTATGGCTAAACCGAAAGGCAAGCGTCCAACTTCGATCGAACTTTTATCCGGAGGGGAAAAAACTTTAACAGCAACAGCACTTCTGTTTGCAATTTATTTAGTCAAACCAAGTCCGTTCTGTATCATGGACGAAGTTGATGCACCACTGGATGATGCCAACATTGATAGATTTACAAAACTTATAAAAGAGTTCAGCATAAAAACTCAATTCATTATAGTAACACACAACAAACGCACAATGGAATCTTCCGAGACTATGTACGGTATTACAATGCAGGAAGAAGGAATTTCAAAATTAGTCGGTGTTAGTTTTGAAGAGATACCGGAGAATGAAGTAAAAGAATAATTCGGAAGGTATGCCTTCGACAGATTAAAATTATGTTTGATAAATCCTTTAAAATATTTGTTGACTTCGATGGTACAATTTCTCAGAAGGATGTTGGCGAAGCGATGTTCCTTCATTTCGGCGATTCTGAAAAAGCTCTTGAGATTGCAAACGAATGGATGAGTTATAAAATTAAAGCGACAGATGCATGGACAGCCACTTGCAAAACAATAAAGAAATTAGACCATGCTGAATTCGATAAATTTCTTACATGTATTCAAATTGATCCCGGTTTTGTAAAATTTGTTGATTGGTGCAGTCAAGGACAATCCGAATTAAGAATTCTAAGCGATGGATTTGATTATTACATTGATAAATTTCTCAATAGAGAAGGATTGAGTCACGTTGAAGTCCGAACAAACAAATTATTTTTTGGAAATGAAAATCAGTTAGTACCTGTTTTTCCATTCACAGATGAAGAATGCACAAAATGTGCGAACTGCAAACGCAATCATATTCTCAATTTTAGCGGCGATGAGGATTATACGGTTTATGTTGGTGATGGATTTACAGATTTCTGCCCGGCACAATTCTGTGATTTTATTTTTGCGAAGAACTCTCTTTTAAAATATTGCGAAGTAAATAGAATTACCTATTTCCCATATTCAACTTTTCACGATGTGATTGAAAAGTTAGAAGAGCTTAAAGGCAAAAAACGTCTTAAGAAAAGACATCAAGCAGAACTTAAACGCAGAGAAGTTTTTATTCAAGGATAAATTGATGAATAATTTTGCTCAAAAAATTTTCAAGTACAGAAGTTACACACCACTTCCATTTGTATTGCTAATGCTGATTTTTCAAAAAGCTACTGTCACAAGCATTTTAATTGGTTTTGCAATTGTACTCTGTGGAGAGTTTTTCCGATTGTGGGGCGTTAGTTATGCAGGAAGTGAAACAAGAACAACTGATGGAGTCGGCGGGACATATTTAGTTGTATCCGGTTCATTCGCATACGTACGCAATCCGCTTTATCTGGGCAACATGCTGATGTACCTCGGTGTTGGAATTATGTCTATGGCGTTATTCCCTTTTCTTCAAATTGCTGCACTTCTCTTTTTTTTCTGGCAGTATACAGTAATCATAAAAGAGGAAGAAGGATTTCTTCGAACAAAGTTCGGGAAAAACTATGAAGATTATTTAAAAGTTGTTCCGAAGTTTATTCCAAGTTTAAGTAAGTATAGCAATTCCGGAATTGAACAGCCGCCATTAAATATAAAAGCCGGCCTGCGTTCAGAAATTAGAACTATGCAGGCAATTTTAGCAATCTCTTTTTTAGTAATAATCCGTTTTGTATTGAATTGAATAAAAAATTAATGATAATTGCCGGTGAGGCATCGGGTGATTTACACGGTGCTAGTTTGATCAAGGAATTGTTCAAGTTAGATCAGTCGTTACAGATTTTTGGAATTGGCGGAGACAAAATGATTTCAGCCGGAATGAATGCACAATTCCATATTAAACAAATGGCATTCCTCGGATTTATAGAAGTGTTAAGACATCTTCCGTTTATATCGAAAGTAAAAAAAGAATTACTTCGTAAAATTGCTGAAGAAAAAATTGAAACAATTGTATTGATAGATTATCCGGGTTTTAACTTGAACATTGCTAAAAAACTGCACGAGCTTGGTAAGAAAGTTATCTATTATATATCACCGCAAGTATGGGCTTGGGGTAAAGGTAGAATAGATAAGATTAGAGAAGTGGTTGATAAAATGCTTGTTGTATTTCCGTTCGAAGAAAAAATGTATCGTAATTATAATGTTGATGCAGAATATGTTGGTCATCCTTTAGTTGAACACGTTGAGAATTATTCATTAATGAACAAAGAAGAACTTTACAAAAAACTAAATCTGGAAAAAGGAAAAGAAATATTGCTTCTTTTGCCCGGCAGCAGAAAACAAGAGATTAAAAAAATTTTTCCAAAGTGTATAAACGCTGCGGTAAAACTTTCAAAAGATTTTAATTTACAGACTGTTGTTGCATGTTCGGAAAATATAGAGGAAAGTATCTTCACAAACTTAACTACAGAAAATAATTACAAGCTGGTAAAAGGATATACTTACGATCTGTTGAAGAATTCTCATTTCGGAATTATTAAATCCGGGACATCTACACTTGAAGCGGGATTGTTTCAGCTTCCTTTTATTGTGGTTTATTCAACTAATTATTTAACGTATATGCTCGGAAGAATTTTAGCTCAGATTAAAAATATTGCAATGGCTAACATAATCCTTGGTGAGAATGTAATTGATGAATTGATTCAGCACGATGTTAATACAAAAAATATATATTCAAAATCTGAAGCAATATTAAAAGACAAGCAAAGATATAATTCCATCAGGAGCAAACTTGGTTTGATAAAAGAAGAACTTGGCGGAAGCGGAGCTTCAAAAAAAACCGCCCAAAAAATATACACATTGTTAAATGAAGCTTAGTGATTTTCAGAGAAATATTCTTCGATATATTGGAATACAATTTGCAAGTGCTGCAATTAGGGTTCTAATCAAAACACTGCGAATTAAAATTATCAACGGCGAAACAATTTCAAAGTTCGCAAGCGAAAAGAAAAATTTTGTTTCTGCTTTCTGGCATGGCAGTATGATGATCGGCTGGTATATACATAGGAACGAAAATGCTGCCGCACTTGTTAGTCAAAGCAAAGACGGCGAAGTACTTGCAAAAATACTTGAGAAATGGAATTATAAAGTTATACGAGGTTCCAGTTCGATTGGTGGAAATGAGGCGTTATCTGTTATGATTGATTTAATCCGCGAGAACCATTCTCTTGCAATTACACCGGACGGACCGCAAGGACCTATTTACAAAATGAAAGCCGGTGCTGTGGTTTCGGCAAAAAAAACTAATGTGCCCTTATTCTTAACAGGCATTGGCATTAAGAAAAAATTTATTCTAAAAAGTTGGGATCATTTCGAAGTGCCCAAACCTTTTTCCAAAGTTGTTGTGCTTTATTCTGATCCGGTATTAATTGATGACAGTTTTAATTATGATGAAACAAATCAAAAAATAATTGAGTGCGAAGCACTCCTAAATAAATTGCAGAAGGATGCGTTGCAGTTGTGTTAAAATTTTTCAGATTGATATTATCTCCTTTAGTGTTCGTCTATTCTTTTATAATAAAAGTTAGAAACTGGTTCTTTGACAAAAATATTTTCAGTGCTGTTAAAGTAAATGCAAAGATAATATCTGTTGGTAATATAACAGTCGGTGGTTCCGGAAAAACTCCAACTGTTATGATGATCGCTTCATACTTGAAATCTATAAATAAAAAAGTCGGAGTTTTAAGCCGCGGTTACGGCAGAAATTCTCTCGGCTACATATATGTTAGCGATGGAAAAAATATCAATTCAACTGTTGATGAATGCGGAGATGAAGTGTATTTCATGTCTGAGGAACTAAGAGTTCCCATTGCCGTTTCTGAAAGACGCGTTGACGGAGCTCTTCAATTTATTAAGGATGCTGAAGTTGATACAATAATCCTTGACGATGCATTTCAACATAGATGGATTCATCGGGATGTTGATGTTCTGATTTTTGATCAAAATTTTTTGGATAAACCCGGGCAGATTGAACAGCATTTGCTTCCTCTTGGTTCGATGAGAGAACCTTTTGATTCTATGGAGCGGGCAGATATTATTATCATTAATAGAAAATTTTCCGAGAAAATTAAGATACCGGATAAATTGAAAAGATATTTCGAAAACAAAAATGTGTTTAACGGTTTTTATCAAGCTGATGGAATTTACGATGTTAAGTCACATAACTTTTTTAATATGAATGAATTTCAAGGGCAGAAAAGTTTGGTCGTTTGCGGTGTGGCGCTTCCCTTCTCATTCTTAAATGCACTTGAAAAGAACAAAATTGATATTACTAATAAAATGATTTTCCCGGATCATAAAAATTATACTCTTAAAGAAGTACAGGATATCAGAAAGAAATTTTACGATACAAATTGCTATTCTGTTTTAACAACTCAGAAGGATGCAGTTAAACTGAATAAATTCTCTAAAGATTTAGATGATATAGATATTTTTTATTTGAAGATCGAACTAAAACTCGATGAACAAGATTTATTTAATAAATTAATCCTAAAACAAATGAACAAAACAAAGTAAAAGAAAACTACTATTGGAGGAATGATCAATGGCTCGAGCAACACAAAAGTATGTTTATTATTTCGGCGGCAAACGTGCTGAAGGTAAAGCAGATATGAAAGAACTTCTAGGAGGTAAGGGTGCGAACTTGGCTGAAATGGTTAACATCGGTTTACCGGTTCCGGCCGGCTTCACAATTACAACAGAAGTCTGTACGGCATATTATAAAAACAATAAAAAATATCCTAAAGAACTAGATAAACAAGTTAAAACTGCTCTTGCAAAAGTTGAAAAAGAAATGGGTGCAAAGTTTGGAGACAAAATAAATCCGTTGCTTGTTTCGGTTCGTTCCGGTGCGCGTGCATCAATGCCCGGTATGATGGAAACAATATTAAATGTTGGATTGAACAATGAAACGCGTGAAGCTTTAATAGCAAAGACAAATAATCCCCGTTTTGTTTATGATTCACACCGCCGCTTGATCCAAATGTATTCAGATGTTGTAATGGAAAAAGCTGCCGGCATCGAACCGGAAGAAGGTAAAGGTGTCCGTCATCAATTAGAAAAAGAACTTTACAATATGAAAGAAGTTCGCGGTGCAAAAAATGATACTGATCTAAGTTCGGAAGATTTAAAAGAACTTATAGAAATTTACAAAGCTAAAGTTTATGAAGTACTCGGTAAACCTTTTCCAGAAAATCCTATGGATCAATTATGGGGAGCTGTCTCTGCCGTATTCCAAAGCTGGATGGGCAAACGTGCATGCTCTTACAGAAGAATTGAAAATATTCCCGATGAATGGGGTACCACAGTAAATGTTCAATCAATGGTATTTGGAAATATGGGAGATACATCGGCAACGGGTGTTGCGTTTACACGTAATCCTGCAACAGGAGAAAATTATTTTTATGGTGAATGGCTGCCGAATGCACAAGGTGAAGATGTTGTTGCGGGCATCAGAACACCAAACCCTATTAATGAAATTGGTAAGAGTGAGCACACAGCACATCTTCCATCACTTGAAACAGCAATGGTTCCGGCTTACAAACAACTTCATGCAATAGAACGCTCACTTGAAAAACATTATCACGATATGCTTGATATTGAATTCACAATTCAAGAGACAAAGCTTTATATGCTTCAATGCCGTGTTGGAAAAAGAAACGGACCGGCTGCTGTAAGAATGGCTGTTGATATGTACAAAGAAAAATTAATTACCAAAGAAGAAGCTGTAATGCGGGTTCAACCTTCTCAGTTGGATGAACTTCTTCACCCGATTATAGATCCGAAAGCCGAACTTACATCTAATGTTGTTGTAAAAGGATTACCTGCAGGACCTGGCGGTGCATCTGGACAAGTTGTTTTCTCAGCGAATGATGCTGTAGCTTGGGCTAAAGAAGGTAAGAGAGTAATTCTTGTGCGTGAAGAAACAAATCCGGAAGACATTGAAGGAATGCGAGCCGCACAAGCAATACTAACAGGCCGCGGTGGAATGACATCACACGCTGCACTCGTTGCCAGAGGTTGGGGTAAATGTTGTATCGTTGGCGCAGGTGCCGTTAAAATAAATTATCATGAAAAATATTTTACTGTTGGAAATTACACGGTGCGTGAAGGTGAATGGCTAACTCTAAACGGTTCCAAAGGAACTGTATATCTTGGTGAATTACCAATGATTAAAGCCGCCGAAGAGAATCCCGACTTCCAGGCATTTATGAAAATTTGCGATGCCGTTAGAAAATTAAAAGTTAGAACAAATGCAGACACACCAGAAGATGCAGCACGCGCACGAGCATTCGGCGCTGAAGGTATTGGATTATTTAGAACCGAGCATATGTTCTATGGAAAAAATTCTGAAGAGCCGTTATTTAAACTTCGTAAAATGATCCACTCAAATACCGAAGTTGAAAGAAGAGGCGCTTTGAATGAACTTTTCCCTCATGTTAAACACGATGTAAAAGGAACTATGGAAGCTATGGATGGTTATCCAGTAACATTTAGAACTCTAGATCCCCCACTTCATGAATTCGTTCCTACACGTCAAGATGAAAGAGAAAAACTCGCAAATAGTTTGGGTATCTCTCTTCAAGAATTAAATAAACGTGCTGATTCATTACATGAAAACAATCCGATGATGGGACACCGCGGTGTACGTCTTGGAATTACATTTCCCGAAATTACCGAGATGCAAGTTCGTGCAATCTTTGAGGCAACTGCAGAATTACTGCAAGAAGGGAAAAAACCATTTCCTGAAATCATGATTCCGGTAACTTGTCATGTTAATGAGATCAAACATCAGTACAAAATAATTACCAAAGTACATGCAGAAGTTTGTGAGAAATTCGGATTAAAAAAAATTCCACATCTTATTGGAACAATGATAGAAATTCCTCGTGCTTGTTTAACAGCTAACAAGATTGCCGAGGTTGCTCAATTTTTCTCCTTCGGAACGAATGATCTAACTCAAATGGGATTTGGTTTCTCAAGAGATGATATTGGTGGATTCTTACCAGAATATCTCGAACAAAAAATCCTTCCGGTTGATCCATTCCAAACAATTGATCAAGAAGCAATTGGTAAGCTGATGATGATGGCTGTCGAAGGTGGACGTGCTACTCGTCCTGATCTTAAAATTGGAATTTGTGGCGAACATGGAGGCGAACCAAAATCAGTTGAGTTCTGTCATAAGATCGGATTGAACTATGTAAGCTGTTCTCCTTTCCGTGTTCCAATTGCAAGACTTGCAGCCGCTCATGCTGTAGTTAAGGAATCAAAAAATGTAAAACCGACGGTTAAGAAAGCTGTAGTAAAAAAATCAAATAAGAAAAAAGTAAAAAGAACCACAAAGAAGAAATAAATAAATTGTCATTCTGATCCCGCTTTAGAGCGGGAGATGAATCTCGAATAAAATATTAACAGAGATTCTTCATACTTATACTCCACAGAATGACAGGAAAGAAGAACTTAAAGAGGAGAATAAATGAAGTTATCAGATTTCAAGTACAACTTACCAAAAACTGCGATCGCAAAGAATCCAGCTAATCCGCGCGATAAAGCAAGCATGATGGTTCTTAACCGTGCAACCGGTGAAATTGAACATCACAAATTTTCAGATCTTGTAAACTACATACAGAAAGGTGATGTAGTTGTTGTTAATCAAACAAAAGTTATGCAAGCCCGTTTGTTCGGAAAAAAAGAACGGACAAATGCTAAGATTGAAGTTTTCGTTCTTAGAGAATTGAACAAGGAGGAAAACATTTGGGATGTAATTGTTGATCCTGCACGTAAAGTTAGAATCGGCAACAGAATTTATTTTAATGATAAACTCTGGTGTGAAGTAATTGATAATACAACATCCCGAGGAAGAACCGTCCGCTTTAATGAAGATGCCGGAGATATTTTTAAGGCGATTGAAAAGATCGGGCACACTCCTTTACCGCCTTACATTAAACGCGATGCAGTTCCATCGGATAAAGAACACTATCAGACAATATTTGCTCAAACAGATGGATCGGTTGCCGCTCCTACAGCCGGTCTGCATTTTACTCCTGCTCTTGTTAAGAAAGTTGAAAAGATTGGCGCTAAGGTTGTCCCTGTTATTCTGCATATCGGTCTTGGTACTTTCCGTCCCGTTGAAGTAGAAGATCTAACAAAACATAGAATGGATTCTGAATATTTTGAAATCTCTGAAGAGACAACAAAAATTATTAATAAAGCTCTTGAAGATAAGAAAAATGTTTTTGTGATTGGAACAAGTACTTGCAGAGCACTTGAAAGCAGTGTTACAGCAGATGGATTTGCAAAACCAAATTCAGGATGGACTGATAAATTCATTTTTCCACCTTACGAATTTAGAGTGACAAAAAAATTGGTAACAAATTTTCATCAGCCGGAATCAACTTTAATGATGCTGGCTGCCGCATTTGCCGGTTATGATTTTATCATGAAAGCTTATAAGAAAGCATTAAAAGACGGCTATCGCTTCTTAAGTTATGGCGATGCAATGTTAATTGTCTAATGAAAGTATTTGCAATAATTCCTTCGGGCGGCTCTGGTTTGCGAATGAATAATCCGCCCTGCCTGCCGGACAGGCAAGTTCCTAAGCAATATATCCGTATCAACGGAAAAGAAATTATTGCTTACACTTTAGAAGTCTTTCAAAAATGCGAATCGATTGATGAGATAATTATCTCTGCCTGCAAAGATTATTTTGATCTCCTTCGAACAATAAAAAACAATTATTCATTCTCTAAGATCTCAAAAATTGTAGAAGGCGGAGATGAACGCCAGCATTCGGTTCTTAATGCATTAAAATCTACCAATGCAAAGGATAATGATTTAATAGTTGTACATGATGCTGTCCGTTCGCTACTTCCGAATGATATTCTTATCAAGTCAATAGAGACAGCAAAAATATCCGGAAGTGCTGTGGTTGCTATCAAAGCGAAAGATACGCTGATCAAAGGAATGGATTCTGTTGTTTCATATATTGATCGGCAAGATGTTTATTATGCACAAACTCCGCAAGTATTCCAATATAAAATTCTTTTGGATGCTATGAATCAAGCTGAAAAGGAAAATTTTATCGGAACGGATGAATCTATGCTTGTTCAACGTGCTGGTTATAAAGTAAAAATAGTTGAAGGTTCATCGCTGAATTTCAAAATCACGAATAAGGACGATATTAAACTTTTTGAATTAATCACCCGCACCAAATAAGAAATATTTTTCTCTTGACTTAAATTCATATTAACAATACCTTATTCAAGAAATTATTGGCTAATCTTTTCTGTTTCGATTTAATCTTCTTTCTGGGGTTAACTGATTAAAAATTGTGGCGGGAGTTTTTAATGAGCAATATTTTTTTCATAATTAATTTCTCCTTCGAAATTTAATAGGAAATATTTATATCCAAGCGCTTCATGCGTTATAGATATTTTTATTTTGTATAGCTCTGTGTGAGATATTTAAAATCTTAAAAATGACCAGCATGCTTTACAAAGCATATACAATGTGATTTAATAACTTTCGATGGGAGCGAAAAATGAAAAAATTATTATTTTTACTAATTTTATGTAATCTCATTAATGCGCAGCACATTAATAACCCGCTAATACTTGGAGAGCTACTCATTCATGTTTCAAATAATCCACAAAATGTGAGTCTAACTTTCCAGTCTGTAAAAATTCAAAATACTACACATTGGAATTTCCAAAACAATATTGTATGGAATTCAGATTATACCGGACAAACGCAAACTGGTGTTACCACCAGTACATTTATGTACTGGAGAGATGGTTATCCAATTGGAATGGGTAAAGGTATTTATTATATTTATGCGGAAACAAGCGATAATACTATAAGGACTTATTTTATATATGATATTAGAACATCAAAAGATTGGGATCATCATATTAGTCCTGACCTACACGTGGTATATAATTATGGACTAAACGAATTCTCTATTGAGTCTTCAGGGGAAGATATAACTGGATCCATAGTAAATGCATGGGATTATACACCAGGTTTAACGCCGACACAAGAAACTGATAAATTTGAACCAAGACCGCCAACGAATCTTTCAGTATCTAACTTAGGTGGTCACCCGCTATTAGTATGGAATAATAATGAACTTGAAGACTATTGGACAGCCGTAGAAGTTTATCGTGCTTTAACGTATTCGGGTCCACCAAGTAATTGGAATAGCATAGCTACCTTAAGCGCGGGCAGCACTTCTTATTACGATACAAGATACACCGTAGGCCAAGGAGCGATTGCGTGGTATAAAGTTTGCAAAAGAAATGCGAATAAATTATCTCAATTTTCGAATGTAGTCAGTATAAATATTATACCTCAATCAATAGCACAATTTAAACCGGTTGACGAAACAAACGCAACCTGCGAGAAAATTGAATTTGACAATTCTCTTTTTCAAAACTATCCGAACCCTTTTAATCCATCAACAGAAATCAGTTTCAGCTTAAAGGAAGATAGTCATATTACTATCAAACTCTATGATGTCCTTGGAAAAGAATTATTAACTATAGCGAATGGTGATTATGCAAAAGGAATTCATAGGATTAATTTTAATGGTTCCTTTTTGTCATCCGGTGTTTATATTTATTGTATTAAGAGCCAACTATTTACAACTTCAAAAAAATTAATAATATCTAAATGAGGTTGATATGAAAACAAAAATAATTTTAATTCTTTTTGTTTCCTGCCTTTATTCAATATCTGCTCAAAATATTACTTATAAACGTCTGGATATAAACAATATACATCTGTATCTGCAGAACATTGGAAATCTAAAATATGTAGATGGTGTTGGAGGCGGATATTGGAATTCATTACCAAGTGTAGAGCGTTGGGATTCGGTGATTGTATTTGATCAAGGTCCGTGGGTAATTGGCAAAATAAAAAACAAAGTATATGTTGGAATGGTACAATGGTGGGATGTCCCATCTTCAATTTTTTCACCCGGTCCCATAATTAACAACAAACCCGCTATGTATACCGCTCCTCAAGACTCAATGCGGTATAGATGCTACAAAATTTCAAGGGGAGATAATGCTAGTAATCCGGATTATAGTAACTGGCCTGTAGATTTTGGGGCGCCGGTTAATTCAAACGGCAGCCCTAAACTTTACGGCGACCAAACAATTTGGACTGTTTACAATGCATTGGATTCGACAAGGAGTTACCGGGAGTATTGGAACACACACTTGGATTCTTTACCCGTTATGCCTGTAGAAATACAACAAACAGTGTTCGCGAGAAAAGGAAATTTGAACGATGAAGCTGATATTTTTTCTAATATAGTTTTTGAAGAATGGACAATCATCAACAAAGGAAATGAAACAATTGATTCCACTTATTTTTCTTTGTGGACAGATATTGATCTTTGGTTGAATTCAGCTTATAATATTCCGCAGGTAGATACATCCCTTGGTTTAGGATATTTATGGTCTAATAATTCTCAGACTCCTCAATTGACAGCTGGCTATGCATTATTATACGGCCCGTCTGTTTCATCAAACGGAGATCGTGCAGTTTATAAAGGAAGGTTGAAAAACAATTTTAAGAATCTTGATATGTCGTCTTTCCATTCAATATTTGGAGACGCTGCAGTTGGAAATCTAGGCGAACCTGCTTTCACAAGACAAAAAGCTTGGAATATTGCCCGGGGTTATTATCCCGACGGCACGGTAAAAATTGATTCAACAACAGGAAAGAAAACTAAATATACATTTTCCGGAGATCCGGTTACCAATTCAGGGTGGATTCGGAAGGAATACACAGGTGGCGGTGCTGGATTCAATATGTTCAGCGGCCCATTTACTTTGGCTCCTAACGACACACAATGGGTAATGGTTGCTTTAGTTCCAGCGCTCGGCAAAGATTATAAAGAAAGCATAACAAGATTACGAAAAAAAGTTGCACTGTTAAAATCTTTGCCTTATGATAGTCTTGCATTTGGTAAAACTCCTTTAGTTGTTGATGTAAAAGAGAATCAGGGTGTTATACCAAATTCTTTTATGCTTTACCAGAATTACCCCAACCCATTTAATCCAAGTACAACAATAAAATATTCCATTCCTCATATAGGAACAGGACATGTTGTGCCCGCACAATTAAAAGTTTATGATGTATTAGGTCGTGAAGTTGCTATTCTTGTTAACGAAGAAAAATCTCCGGGTAATTATGAAGTGAAGTTTGACGGAACAAATATCTCGAGTGGAGTTTATTTTTATACACTGAGTGCAAACGGATTTTTCCAATCGAAAAAGATGCTGCTGATGAAATAATCTATAATCAAGAAAAGTAAACCGACAGAAGACGGCAATGACTAGCCGTCTTTGCTATTCAAACAAAATTTTTATAATCAATCACTTAAACATATTTGGAAATCTATTCCTTGTTTATAAAATACTTTTTCTCTAATTTTGATCCAAAATTTAGGAACATTTAATGTTGAATTTAGCTTTTGTTGTAATCCTTTCTTACTTAGTCGGTTCGATTCCTACTAGTATTATAGTTAGCAAACTTGTTCGTGGAATAGATATAAGAGAACACGGAAGTGGTAATGCCGGCGGATCAAATGTTTTTAGAGTATTAGGTTGGAAATTCGGCATACTGGTTATTTTGCTGGATGCTCTAAAAGGAGCGCTTGCCGTTATTGTTGTAGCTCGTTTTTATTTAGATAGTTTTCCTTTCAAGAATATAACTCCATTTGATGATTTTACTCTCGTTCAAATTATTTGCGGTGTAGCCGCTGTAATTGGACATGTATGGACCGTCTTTGCAGGATTCCGAGGTGGAAAAGGTATTGCTACCGGATTAGGCGTTCTAATAATGTTAGTTACAATTGATATGGCTCTTGCACTAGGAGTATTTTTTATTGTTGTGGCTTTATCTCGATATATCTCGCTTGGTTCTTTAGCTGCTGCAGTTGCTGTTCCTTTAATACTTGTTATAAGAGAAAATATTTTTGGCGTTGATATACCTGGCTACAATACAGTTCTTCCATTCTGTATAATGCTTGCTCTATTAGTAATTTATACACACAGAAAAAATATTGACCGCCTTATCAACGGCAGCGAAAGTAAAATTTCATTTGTAAAAAAGAAATCAATAAAATGAGAATTTCCGTTCTCGGCGCCGGAAGCTGGGGAACTACTTTAGCTATTCTTCTTCATTTTAACGGGCATGATGTTACTCTTTGGGAATACAAACGAAGTTATGCTAAAGTTCTTAATCGTTCCCGTGAAAATAAAGTTTACCTACCTGGAATAAAAATTCCTAAAGAAATTACAATTTCACATTCACTTTCAGAAAGCTGCGAGAATAAACATATGATCGTTCTCGCTGTCCCGTCTCAATTTATCCGTAGTGTATTGCGGGAAATGAAGAAAATTAATTTTAGCGATACAACTTTTGTTAGTGTCGCTAAAGGTATTGAGAAGGATACTTTATTGACAGTTTCACAAATAATTAAAGACGAATTGAAAAATATATCCGATTCCAGCATTGGAGTTTTATCCGGACCAAGTATTGCAGGTGAAGTGTCAAGAAAAATTCCTACAGCTGTAGTTGCCGCTTCAAAAGATTCATTTACTGCCAAACAAATTCAATCGGCTTTTATTACATCATATTTCAGAGTTTATTCATCAACAGATATTGTTGGTGTTGAATACGGCGGAGCTTTAAAAAATGTAATGGCAATAGGTGCCGGTATAATAGACGGGGCAAAATTTGGCGACAATACAAAAGCTGCAATCATGACTCGAGGTATTGCAGAAATATCCCGACTTGGAATTGCTCTCGGTGCTCGTCCGGAAACGTTTGCCGGCTTATCCGGAGTGGGCGATCTAATTGTTACATGTATGAGCAAGCATAGCCGTAACCGTTTTGTCGGTGAACAACTTGGTAAAGGAATTGTACTAAAAAATATTCTGAAGAAAATGCAAATGGTTGCAGAAGGTGTTGAAACTTGCAGATCGGTTTGTCAACTTTCTAACAAGTATAAAATTGAAACACCGATTGCCAATGCAGTCTACAAAATTTTATTCGAAGAGAAAGACCCAACCAAAGCCACATACGAATTAATGACCCGCGATATGAAAGCCGAAGAGGAGTAATATACTTCTTACCTTCCATTTTTTTATTTATATTTCCTTCAATCCAAAACGAAATCATTTGATTCATGCCCGAAAAACTTTCTACATCAGTTCAATATTTGAAATCTGTCGGACCAAAACGGGCTGAATCGTTTGCTAAGATTGGTATAAACACAATTAAAGATTTACTCTTCTACTTTCCTACCAGATATTTAGACCGCTCTACTCTTTTAAACACTGTAAAGGTTGTGCAGCATTTAATCGAAGGTTATCAAGGTGAAGTAACTATAATCGGTCAAGTGATAGATTCCGAAGTGCATTACTATCATAAGAAACAAATTTTTAAGGTCCGGATGAAAGACGCTTCCGGGTTTTTTGAATGCGTCTGGTTTCAAGGTGCAAAATATTTCAAGAATGTTTTCGAAACCGGCAATCACTTTGCAATCTCTGCTAAACCGGTCTTAACTAAATACGGACATTTGCAATTTGTCCATCCGGATTTCGACAGACTAGCTGAAAAAGAATCAAAAGATTTCTTAAACACAGGAAAGATTATTCCTTTCTATAGAATGGCAAAAGAACTGCGGGAAACAAATCTTGGCGATCTTAGTTTACGGCGAATCATCCACCAAGCTGTTGAATCATTTTCGAACGATCTTACTGAAACTCTTCCCGATCATATTATAAAAGAAAAAAATCTTCTTGCTTTGACTGAAACTGTCAGCAATATGCATTTCCCAAAAGATTACCCTTCTTTGGAAATTGCAAAATACCGTTTAAAGTTTGAAGAGCTATTTTATCTTGAATGCCTTGTAGCTCTAAGAAAGAAATTTTATAGTGAAAAGAAAAAAGGTTTTTCTTTTAAAGCTCAAGCCGTCCCTTTGAAAAATTTTCTAAAGTCATTACCCTTCACCCTCACTCCTTCACAGTTAAAAGTCTTAAGTGAGATAAGAAAAGATCTTGAAAGCAGTAAACCGATGAACCGGTTGCTTCAAGGTGACGTTGGCAGCGGTAAAACTATTGTTGCTTTGATCAGTATGCTGATTGTTGTCGAGAACGGTTATCAGGCGGTTCTTATGGCACCAACAGAAATTTTAGCTGATCAGCATTTTAAGAGAATTACGGAAATGATGAAGCCGTTTGGATTTATTGTGGATGAATTGATCGGCGGGCAGAAAAAATTCGAACGGGAAAAAGTTTTGCGAAATATCCGGGAAGGAAAGACAAACATAATTATCGGCACTCACGCATTGATCGAAGAGAATGTTGAGTTTCAAAAACTCGGTTTGGTTGTGATAGATGAGCAACACCGCTTCGGAGTGATGCAGAGATCAATCTTAGTTCAGAAAGGATTCCAGTCTGATGTTCTAATTATGACTGCTACACCGATACCGCGTACACTTTCGATGACAATTTACGGTGATCTTGATATTTCTGTTATTGATGAAATGCCGTTGAATAGAAAACCGATTAAAACATATTTACGTGGTGAGAGTAAGTTGCCCGACATATATGACTTCATAAAATCAAAAGTTAAAAATGGTTACCAAACTTTTTTAGTTTACCCGCTTGTTGAAGAATCAGAAAAGATAGAATTGAAAGCCGCTCAAACATATTTTAACGAACTAAGCACTAACCAATTAAAAGATTTGAGATTATGCTTGATTCACGGACGACTGAGCTGGCAAGAGAAAGAAAAGATAATGTTCGAGTTTGCTGCCAAGAAATATGATGTGCTCGTTTCAACCACAGTAATTGAGGTTGGGATTGATATCCCCGATGCGAATATAATTGTCATCAATGATGCATTCAGATTTGGCTTATCACAACTTCATCAATTACGTGGAAGAGTTGGAAGAAGCGACAAACAAGCTTACTGCTTACTTATTGCCAAAGATGAACTTGCTGTAAAGTCAAATCAATTCAATTTTAATTTTGATTATTTATCTCCGGAACAAATTGAAAGGAATAAATCAATCATACGTTTGAACTCGATGGTTAAATACTCAAGCGGGTTTGATCTTGCGGAGATAGACTTAAAATTACGCGGACCGGGAAATATTTTTGGTACTCAGCAAAGCGGTTTACCGGAATTAAAATATGCTAATGTTATTGAAGACATAAAAATTTTATCTGACGCAAGAGAAACTGCTTTTAAAATTATTGAGAGTGACAGCAATCTCTCCGATCAAAATAATTTAATCATAAAAAAAACTCTCACGGAAAATTATTCCAATCATATTCACTTCGCTAGGATAGCATAACTATCTCTCAAAAAAATTTTCTTCAGACACACCGGTCATAAATATTTTTTTCACCTCTACATTACTCGTGCCAAAAAATATTTTTCCAAAAAAAATTTCGAACAATTTCTTGCATAAAATTTTTAAATGGTTATATTTCAATCAGAAAAAATTAAGGAAAAGTTATTAGTTCTTATCTACCAAATAAAAAATTAAAAATTGCTCTGACATATAACGTAAAACCGGAAGAAAAAAAATTTTCCGACCCTACACCTCTCACTCTAAACTCAAAATCACCAATTTCTTACAACGAAACTTATGCTGAGTGGGATACCATCGAGACAATTAATGCTCTAAAAGATTCCTTGGAACTGTTTCATGACGTAACTTTGATCGAAGCTGACAATAACGCATTCGAAAAATTTAAAAAGTTACGACCAGATTTGGTTTTTAATGTAGCCGAGTGTTTAAACGGTATAAGTCGTGAGGCTCAGATACCTGCAATGCTCGACATGCTGCAAATTCCTTACACCGGATCCGATCCTTTAACATTAGCTACTTGTCTTGACAAAGCCAGGACCAAAGAAGTTTTATCATATCACAACGTTCCAACTGCAAAATTCCTTTTTGTAGAATCAATTTCCGATTTGAAGGACTTTGATTTACGTTTTCCGGTAATTGTGAAGCCAGTTGCAGAAGGTTCCGGCAAAGGTATTTTCAATTCTTCCCTATTAAACAGTTTGGATAAACTAAAAGAGAATTTGATTAACAATCTTCAATCCTATAATCAACCGTTCCTTGTTGAGGAATTTCTTCCGGGACGTGAATTTACCGTTGCTATTATTGGAAATGGTGAGGATGCTGAAGTTTTGCCTATTGTAGAGATAAATTTAAGCGAGTTGCCAAAAGAATTGGCTCCTATCTACTCGTACGAGGCAAAGTGGATTGTTGATACACGCGATAACCCGTTGAATATCTTTTCCTGTCCTGCTCACATAGATGCAAGTCTGGAAGAAAAAATTAGAAATATAGCTTTGAGAACTTATAAAGTATTACGATGCCGCGATTGGAGTAGAATAGATATCCGCCTTGATTCGAACGGTGAACCGAATATAATTGAAATCAATCCGCTGCCGGGAATTCTTCCCGATCCGAAGGACAATTCATGTTTTCCTAAAGCTGCAAGAACCAGCGGTCTATCTTATGAAGAAATGATAAACAAAGTTTTATTCACTGCAGCAAGAAGATATAGCTTAATATGAATTTTGAACAAAAAATATTGATCTGTTATAATGAACCAACCAGATACTATGACAACTATCTTGGTAAGAATATAACTGATTCAAAAGATAATATTGATCTTTCCGAAAGGGAATTCTTAAAACAGATTGCAATGATCAAGAAATCCCTTTCAAAGAAATATATGAGTGTAGAAACACTTCCCGTTAACAGCGATATCAAGAGTGCAATTAAAAAAATATTAAATTATTCTCCCGATGCAATTTTTAATTTCGTTGAATCGGTAGAAGGTAATACAAATCTAGAAAGCTACATAGCGGGACTTTTTGATATTCTCGGAATACCTTACACAGGCAACGGAGCTATCGCTCTTGGTAATTGCCTGATCAAATCCAGAACAAAACAGATTCTTCAATCACACGGTATAAGAACTCCAAAACATTTTATTACTGAAGTAAATGAAATCCCAGATAAAAATAAATTCTCTTTGAGATTTCCGGTTATACTAAAACTTGCGCGTGAAGATGCAAGCATCGGCATTTCGGAACTTTCAGTTGTACAGAATTTCGATACTATGTTGGAAAGATTAAATTATCTCTACACTTCTTTTAACCAGGAAGTTTTGATTGAAGAATATATTGAAGGACGCGAATTGAATGTTGCGATACTTGGTGATAAAATTCTTCCGATATCCGAAATCCGTTTCGACGGATTACCGGATGAACTTCCTAAGATAGTTACCTACGAAGCTAAATGGTCACCGGAGAGTACATATTTTAAACATACAACCCCAAAGTGTCCGACAGATTTGGATGATACTCTAAAACTTAAAGTTGAAAAAATGGCGCACGAAGCATTTGAAGCATTAGAATGCAGAGATTATGCTCGCGTTGATATAAGATTGAACCAAAGAAATGTTCCTTATGTTATTGAAGTAAATCCTAATCCGGATATCTCTCCGGATACCGGTTTCGTTAGATCAGCTGCTGCTGCAGGAATTAGTTATGATCAATTGCTCTACACACTTTCAAAGTTCGCATTGAAGAGAATAGCTTATGATACGCAAGCTGCAAGCTAATGATCGGGAACAATTAGTCTCTATCATTAATAAAACAGATAATTTTAATGATGAAGAGAAGAACGTTGCAGTTGAATTAATTGATGAAGCGATTGCAAATCCGAACGATGAAGATTACAATGTTTATATCTATGAAAATGATGGAAAGATTGCCGGATATCATTGTATCGGCAAGAGAGCATTAACCGACGGTGTGTTTGATCTGTTCTGGATTGTTGTTGATAACAGCGGACAGAATAAAGGAATAGGAAAGCAATTATTAGATCACGCAGAAAATTTTGTAAAAGAAAATAAAGGACGATGGATTCTTGCTGAGACATCTTCCAAAGATGATTACAACGCTACAAGAAATTTTTATATGAGGAATAATTACTCGATAGTCTCACAGATAAAAGATTTTTACGCAATCAACGATAACTTGATTGTATTTGGTAAATACATAAAAACATAAAATGGAATAAATATAAAGGGTAACTATCATGGAACTCTGGCAGCAAATGGTTAGAGATAGCGTTCACTCTGTTGATCAACTTGTTGAAAAATTCGGGATTGATAGAACAGTAGCAGAAGGTTTGGATGAATTTTTCCAAGCTCGAATAAATCCATACTATCTTGGTTTAATTCGATATCCGGGTGATCCGATCTGGAAACAATGCGTACCCGATAAAGCTGAATTAGATGATCTGGAAGGATTTTCAGATCCGCTTCAAGAAGATAGAATGAGCCCCGTTCCTAATATTACACATAGATATCCGGATCGAGCATTATTCCTAACAACAAGCCAATGCGGAATGTATTGCCGTTTTTGCACAAGAAAAAGAAAAGTAGGAAACTCAGATAAAATTTCGATGAAAGAACTCGAATCCGCTTTCAAGTATCTGGAACAGCATACCGAAATCCGCGATGTAATTATGTCCGGCGGCGATCCGCTGATGCTTACAGATGTTATGCTTGAAAAAATCTTAAAGAGATTGAGACAAATTCCTCACATCGAGATTATTCGTATCGGTTCAAAAATGCCGTGCGTCCTTCCGCACCGCATCACACCAAAATTGGTTGAGATGATCAAGAAGTATCACCCGGTTTATGTTAACACACACTTCAATCATCCGTGGGAAATTACTCCTGAAAGCAGCAAGGCTTGCGAGATGCTCGCTAATGCCGGGATCCCGGTTAGTAACCAGGCAGTTCTTATGAGAGGCGTAAATGATGATGCTGAGGTAATGAGAGAGCTTTTCACGAAACTTCTCAAGATAAGAGTAAGACCTTACTATTTATATATGGCAGATGAAACACGCGGCGCTAATCATTTCAGAACTTCTCTCGAAACCGGTCTTGAGATAATGCAGAAGCTCCGCGGTTATACAAGTGGACTTGCAATACCGCATTTTGTAATTGATGCACCAGGCGGCGGCGGTAAGATTCCTATTCTTCCGCAATACGTTCTGCATCGCGATGAAGACAGAGTTGTAATGAAGAATTACAAAGGTGAGATCTTTGTTTACAAAGAAGCACACAACGGAGAAGCTAAACCGGATGTGAAAATTCCAGTAGAACTAGTTGACAAGAAAAACGGTAATGGCTCAAACGGAAATGGTTCTAACGGTTCCAATGGGAATGGATCGAACGGTTCATCGAAGAAACCGAAGAATTACAAAGAGAAAGTTGAAGTTACCGAAGTTGCCACGAGCAATAATTGACTTGTTCTTAGGAATCAAAAAAATAGAATATAAAAACCCCGTGATGAGCGGGGTTTTTAATTTAGCGACAAACATCCTTATTTAACAATTATCTTTACCAAATCAGTTTCTAAAGTTTCTTTAGGTGTTTCAACTATTCTTCCAATTTCTTTATCATCCCTAATAAAAATAATAGTAGGTACTAATTTGATATCGAGTTTTTCAACAAGATTATCCGGAGCTGTTTTATTTCTATCAACACAAATCACAGTTAAATTTTTTGTGTTGAAACCGACTTGGTCTAATATTCTATAGAATCTTGGTATTTCTCTTCTGCTGTCGCTGCACCAGGTACCCATTACAATTGTAATTTTCACATCTTGAAGTTTTTTTGAGAATCTTACTACTGCTACAGAATCAGCCGGGTAATAATCATATTCTGAATTGAACCACCATGAAAAATTTGAATCGGCAAATGCGGTTCTATCACAGAGACCGATAAGCATCGGTTTGCCGGATTTTTCCTCCGTAACCAATTTGTTTTTTTCTTGAGCGTAAATTACTGCGGATAGGATCATCAATAAAAGAAAAAACTTTTTCATCACTACCTCTATTTAGAATTATTCGATTTGCGAACGTCAAGTCCCCAATACAATTTATTGCGTAGGATTTCAAAATAGTTGGTACGGTTGGAATGAATTAATCTGACCGGCTGTTTATTTTTTTCTATTGTAAGTTGAGCCGGTGAATTAAAAAAGTTAACGCGCTGTCCGTCACAGCTTACTTGAATTTTTTCGGAAGGTGAATTAACCATCACTGTTATTTTTTGTCCGCTTGAAATAACTAATGGACGCATTGTAAGAGTATGAGGAGCTATAGGACTGAGTGTAATCACATCAGCTTTAGGGTTCACTATCGGTCCGCCTGTTGACAATGAATAGCCGGTAGAGCCTGTAGGTGTTGCAATTATCAAACCATCTGCTGAAAAAGTAGAAACATAATCATCATCAACTTTTATCGTCAGCTCAATCATTTTTGGCCAAGGACCTTTATCAATTACAATATCATTGATCGCGTATAATTCATCATTAACCGATCCTGAGCTTTTGGCAATCAAAGCCATTCTTTCTTCAATTGTATAATTTTTTGTTTTTATATCGTGGAGAAGTTCGGAAAAACTGGTAAGATCGAACTCAGCAAGGAAACCAAGTTTACCAAAATTAACTCCAATGATAGGAGTACTTGAGTTCCTTACTTCAAACGCTGTGTTTAACATTGTACCATCACCGCCGATAGATACTAGCATATCGCAGTTCTTACTTAGATCAGTGTAAGATAAAAACTTAGCTGCATTGTCAAATTCATTTTTATATTTTAAGATAGAATCGCTTAAGATGAAGTCGAATCCGTTTTGTTGAAGTTGCACAATGATTTTCTTTACGATACCAAGAATATCGCTTTTCGAAGTATTTGGAATTATCCCTATTGTCATTTTGATCTTTCTCTATTCATTTCCCAAAGTTTGCAATACTTTGTAAATACATACGAAGATGAGAACACAGCCAGTATCAATCCATGAAGTCCGTCAAGAAATCCTAATCGAAAGATATACATTTTGCAAAAAAGAAAAATTGGGCGGATGAGTATGTCTATAACAGTTGCACGTTTACCTTTTTCGAATAGTTCCTTAGCTGCAAGTGAAGTATAAGAATTGTATTTAGTGAAGTAATGTTCAATTGAAGGATCGGTATAATGATTAAGATCATTTTGGAGTTTGCCAACAACTCCTTCAACCTTTAGATGCTCGTGAACTTCTTTTTCATTGAAAAACACAAATTTTTTATTGAAGAGTCTTGTAACACGTGAAGGATACCAGCCGCTGTGTTTAATCCATTTACCAAGGAAAAATGCTCTTCGCGCTACATCGTAAGCATGATACTCAAGTGCAGACTGTTTGAATTGTTTCAGTTCTTCAGCTAGATCAGAAGTAATTTCTTCATCGGCATCAATCCAAAGAACCCAATCAAATTTTGTTTTAGATAAAGCATAAATTTTAGTTCCGGCAAATCCTTTCCATCCTACAATCTCGCAGTTAACATTTTGGAATGATGATGCAATCTGTTTTGTTTTATCAGTCGTTCTTGAGTCAACAATAACAACAATATCATCAACAATATTTACCTGGCTTTTGATACAGCGATTAATATTGGCTTCTTCATCGCGTGCAATTATTATGGATGATATTTTAATGTTTTCAGCCATCTTAAGTTTAATCTGCCTTTGTGTTTTTTAGATCTGATTTACAAAGATCGAGTTAGTAAGAGTAACAACAAAAAGTGAAATTAATTCTAAAATAATTTTATCAATCGTTTTAATTCCGGTGAAGTGTTTTGTAATCATCTAATCTCTGAATTGTAATTCATATAATTTTTTATAAATGCCATTTACTTGAGAAAGAAGTTGCTCATGTTTTCCATCCTGAACAATTTTACCGCGGTCAAGTACAATTATTCTGTCTGCATTTCGAATTGTGCTTAGACGATGTGCAATAACAAATGTAGTGCGGTCGTGCATTAATCTTTCAATAGCTTCTTGAACCAATACTTCCGATTCATTATCAAGAGATGATGTTGCCTCATCAAGTATCATTATAGGAGGATTCTTTAATAATGCACGGGCTATTGAGATTCGTTGACGCTGACCACCGGAAAGCTTTGTTCCCTTCTCGCCAATGATAGTATTATAACCATTCGGTAGTTCTAGAATAAAATTGTGCGCATTAGCAGCTTTTGCTGCGGCTATTAATCTTTCTTCAGAGCAATCATCTAATCCATAAGCTATATTATTGCGGGCGGATTCATTGAAGAGGACGGTTTCTTGTGTAACAATTCCCATAAGCTTACGCAGATCTTCAATTCGTATAGTACGAATGTCAATTCCATCTAACAAAATTCTACCATCTGCTGGATCAAAGAACCGGGGCAATAAATCTGCAAGAGTTGTTTTACCTGCACCACTGCTGCCTACAATCGCTAATACCTTTCCCTTCTTAACTTGTAGATTGACCTTATCCAGAACCAGTTCTTCAGAATCATCATAATGGAATGATACATTAAGGAATTCGATCATATCTTTAAATTTAGTAACAGATACAGGTGATTCGATATTTTTTATTCTTGGTTCCGTATCAAGGATTTCAAAAACTCTTTCTGCAGCTGCGCTTGATTCTTGAATTCTATTATTAACGCTGCTTAATTCTTTTATTGGAGGCATCATTTGAAAAATGGCAAGTAGAAATACAATAAACTCGCTTGCGTTAAGAGTTTTATTAACAAGGACAAGTTCGCCACCGTAATAAATCATTGCTACACCAAGTACAACACTTAAAAATTCGGTTACGGGCGATGCAGTATTTCTAACACGTGCCATTTTCAGTACTAATTTGAAATAATTTTGTGTTTGAGTTTTAAATTTTTCATTCTCGTAGTCTTCCATTCCAAACGCTTTTACAATTTTTACACCTGTAATAGTCTCATGTAATAATGTAGTTATATTCCCCATCTTTTCTTGAAGCAGTCCGCTTTGTTTTCTAAGAATTAGACCGATCCAACTAATTATTCCAATAGTAGGAGGCAAAACCAGAAGCGAAAAAAGTGTTAACCGCCAGCTTATTGACATTGCCAATCCGATAAAAAATAAAATTGTAAGAGGTTCACGAATCATATTTAGAAAAACTGCAGAAACGCTAGACTGAACTACGTTAACATCATTAGTTATTCTGGAAATTAAGTTACCCGTCTTTTCGTTCTTGAAATAGCTCATCGGCAATTTATGCAAATGTATATAAGATTGATTCCGTAAATCACGGATCATTCCCTGTTCAACATAAGCAAGGAAGTATGCTTGTAAGTATCCAAAAATATTTTTTAGAAAGAATGCGAGCAAAATTAAAAAACAAATTTTAAGGAGAATTTCCCTTTCGGTCCCGCTAAAAACATAATTTTTAAACGAGTCGGTAATTTCGGTTCCAATTTTTGAAAACCAATTACTTACAGGATTATCTACTGTGTGGGTGATTGTCTTAGACTGTAACTGTAAAGCGCCCTTCTCTTGAAAAAGTGTGCTGAGTAAAGGGCTCAACATATAAACGGAGACTGTATTGAGAAGAGCATATAGAATCGAAAAAAACACCGACGCAGATAAATGTTTCCGGTAAGGTTTAACATAAGAAAGAACTCTTTTGTAGGTAGTCATCTAATTCTCACATTGGAAGATTATTTATACCGCATCCGCCGTATATTGAAATTGAATTCAATAATTTATCTCGAGTATAATCATAAACTGCAATTTGGGCTATATCTTTTAAGCGCTCATCAAAAAATAATAACTTTCCATGAACTAATACATTTTCGAAACGAAATCCGGAAAAAATTTTGACAATTTTCATCTTAAAAGCATCTATTATGATTAATTCCCCGGTTTTTTCCGCTTTAACACCTTTAGAATCAACAGTCAGGTTATCAGTAATTAAGAAAAGGTAATTCCCATTTTCAGACCAACGTGCATCGTTAATATTTCTTTTTGTTGTAACTACTAATTCTTCGGAATGCTGTTTTAGATTTTTTAAGTAAATATTTGATTCGCCATCTGATCGAACATTTCTAAATTGGAATTCCTTGTTCGGTGAATATTCAACCGGGTTTCGTCTTGGGACGGAAGGAAATCCATGTTTGAGTATATCAAATTTTCTTTTTTGAATCGAACCCAGTTTACCATTTATATCAAATGGATAAATATTTTGTATTACAATTTTAGTATTAATAGAATCTAACATAGAAAAATTAACCTTAAACGTATCGCTCGATTCCCAATATGTATAAAGCTGAACTCCATCGCCCGGTTCAGCAAGTTCATCTGCTTGATCAATGGCCCTATTCAAAAAATAAATTTTTGCTTCATGAATATACGTGAACCCGTTTTGTCTTTCGTAACCAAGCACGGTTGTAATGAATGCGCTTTGATTATCAATCGAATTATTTAATGAAATTACTTTCCTTTCCCATTTACTCCACTCAATTGAACTTTGTTTTGTTAATAAATTGTAACTATAAACCGATGGTCTTCCTATATACTTTGCAACAAATAATACATTTGTGAAAACATCATCCACCGGTTTTCCGTTTTGTACTATTTTGTAATCTTTAATTAATGAATTAGAATAAATATCAAAAGCAGTTTCACCCGCTTCAAACGAAGAGACAAAATCGCCGAATAATAGTTGGAATTTATTTTTAACAGTTTTCTCAATTCTTAATGATGAATTTAATTTGCTTTCCAGAATGGGTTTTAGCTTAACAGCTTCTTCTTCAGTTTTGAATTCACCAAGTAAGATTGAATATTTAATTTTAGTGTTTAGGTCAATATCATGGTCAGATTTGGTACATTTATTCAAGATAAGAACCATAAAAATAAATGAGATCAATATTTTATAACGATTACGGTTCATGATCTAAAGATAAGAAATGTGGATTCAATATTAACCGCGCGGATGATGATCTTTGTGTTCTTGTTTTATATAATTCCGGTCAACATGTGTATAGATTTGAGTAGTAGAAATATCCGCGTGCCCTAACATTTCTTGAACAGCTCTTAGATCGGCTCCTCCTTCTAAAAGATGTGTCGCAAAAGAATGCCGGAAAATATGAGGATGAATATTTTTACTTATGCCTGCTTCTTTTGCATAATGATCAAAGATTTTCCAAATCCACATGCGTGAAAGTTTTGTACCGCGTTTATTTAGAAATACAAAATTCTGACTCTTAGTTTTTTTCTCTAAGTGCGGTCTTGAACGAATTAGATACTCCTTAATCCAATTTATTGCACTGCTTCCAATTGGAACTATTCTTTCTTTTGAACCTTTACCTAATACTCTTATTACTTCATCATCAAAAAAAAGATCGTTTATTTTTAGGTTGAGAAGTTCAGATACACGTAGACCTGAAGAATAAAATGTTTCGAGAATTGCTTTATCACGCAAACCTGTTGTATCACCTGTCTGCGGTGCATTAAGGATCATCTCTACTTCCGGTAGAGTTAATACAGATGGCAGCTTACGAGCTTTTTTAACTCGAGAGAGTTTTTCTGTTGGATTTTTTTCGATGTAACTGTTGTTTTCTAAGAATCTAAAAAAACCTTTAATGGAGGACATATAACGAGCTGATGTTGCGCTGTCTGCACCAGACTTTCGCTGACGTTCAAAGAATTTTGCAATTATGTTTGATGTAACTTCACTAAAATCTTTTACTTTGGTTTCAGAGAGGAATGTTAAAAATTTTTGAAGATCGTTTTTATATGATTTAGTAGTATTCTCGGAAAGATTTTTTTCGTAACGAAGAATAGTTAAATATTCTTTTAGAAATTCCTCCATCGCATTTATTCTTCACTCTTAGTGTTTTCCAATTCCTCTTGCTTTGGATATCTAATTCTCTTGTGCTGATGACCAACGAGAATACTTAAAAACGATTCTTTAATTTGTTTGATATCCTTAAACGTAAGCGGAGCTTCATCAAGTTGTCCGTCATCTATTCTGCTGTTGATCAAATTGTTAATAACATTTTCAATTTTTTGTGAATCGGCTTCATTTAAAGAACGTACAGTTGATTCACACGCATCAGCCAGCATAACGACTGCCGTTTCTTTTGTGTTCGGCTTTGGTCCCGGATAGCGATAATCATTCAAATCAACCTTAGCTTCTCCATACAACTCTTTTGCTTTTTCATAGAAATAAGATATTATCATTGTACCGTGATGCATCGGGATAAAATCTATTACCTCTTTTGGAAGTGAATAATTTTGACCCAATTCAATTCCCTTTTTAACATGATCTAAAATAAGTTTAACACTTCTTTCCGGAGATAATTGCTCATGAATATTTTTAGAATCAATCTGATTTTCAACAAAACTTTCCGGGTCAATCGTTTTGCCTATATCATGATAATATGCGCCAACACGTGCAAGTGTAGAATTGGCTCCAATTGCTTCTGCAGTAGTTTCAACAAGTGTTCCAATAGTAATCGAATGATTAAAAGTTCCGGGTGCGCTCTTGGCTAATTCTTTTAATAACGGCTTATTAAAATCTGTTAATTCCAGCAAAGTTAAATCTGTAGTGATTTTAAAAATCCTTTCGACAAAAATTATAAGACCATAAGTTAAAACCGGACTCATCAAAGCATTCGAAATAGCAAAAGCAAAAGAAGAGAGGAGTTGATTAAAAGAATCAAATCTTTCAAAGCCAAAGGCAATAATACTTAATGCATAACCGATAAAGATATAAAGAAATGAACGGAAAATTTGAGTACGATTCTTAATATCACGTACAGTAAAAGCTGCAAGTCCGCCAGCGATGATATTGGTTAGAGCAAATGCATAGTCGTTACCGCGTAGACCTCCTACTATTAGAGAAATAATTACAGTTCCATAAAATCCTACACGTGAATCGAAAATAATTGTTAACAGCATTGATGCAACGGGAACAAGTACGAGAAATTCTACAGGTGAAGGAACATCAAGTTGATAAATAAGAAAAGTTAAAAAACTTATGAATAGAATAATGCAGGCGATGAGAACTATTTTAAGGTTATCGCCATAAATTCTTTTTCTGAAAAGAACGATATAAATAATGAACGGTAATAGAACAATCAGAATATGTAAAAACTTACCGAAATTTTGAGAGAAGCGTTCCCAGTATCCGGTTCCCTGCCCTTTTGCAATTTTATATGAATCTATTTTTAATTTTACATCAGGAGTAATGCGGTCATGTTTTGCAACAATGCGTTCGTTTTCATTGACTATACCGACATTTGGCGGAACTTTATCTTTTGCATTTTGAACAGCTGCATCTGTTAATTGCCTGCTAAAAACCAAGTTCGGTTTAATAAAATTAGCTATGTATTCCTCAATAGCAACATTTAATTCCGTATCACTGCTTACGTTTCCATTTAGATAGAATTGAATAAAATTATTTACAGAATTACGATCCAGATAATTTGTCTTGGGAAAAGCGTTTTCAAACTTGCCGTCTCTTAATGCAATGCTGTCTCTTGGAATATCTTTATAGCTAACACTAAGCAGTCCGCGTTGATAAATCTTATTTAATATTTGTGAAGCATTACTAAAAACTTGTGTGATCGAGGAAATTCTTGATCCGGTAAATGGTTTTTGTTTATGTGTAAATTTATAAAAAGTAGAATAAGATCCATCGCTAAGTAATTTAGTTGAGTTTTGAGCATTATTGTTTTTAGATAACACTTTGGTAAGAAATAAATTTGAATCTTTCAGTGAATCCAAATACAATTTTTCTAAACTGATATCTCGGAGAAAGATAGGAAGTATTGCTCTGGCAACTTGAATTTTTTCTCGTTCATAAGTCTTAAGATCTTTTAAGATTTCAAAAGTGGTTGAAGAAATAAGATCTTCATGAATCCAAACGGAGCCAACCGTAACTTCAGATTCAATTGATTCACCCCTTGGAAACATTAATACTATTAATAAAGCTGTAATAAGAATGATCGCAAACTTAACGTGTAAACTAGATCTTAATTTTTCAACCATTTTTGAATTCATCATATTATTTTTTTGAATGAAGAAGCATTTTCAAAAATTCTGCAACTCCATCTTCATTGTTCGATCTCTTAGTTACAATATCTGCCATTTTTTTAGTTCAGGAATAGCACTTGCAACGGCAATCTTTAGAGCGTCTGTATCAAAGAGTGATTTATTATTATACCAATCACCAATTACAACTAAGATTGTGTAAAAATAATGATTTCAAAGTTAATTGAGGCAAATTCTTGTGATGATTTCAAATTATTATTTTCACCACGTTTTGTTGAGGGTGTTTATTAGAATTGATTAAAGTAGTTGCAATCCTCTATAAATTCTCTAATTCTTTTAATGCTTCGTTTACAGTATTACAAACATGAAGGACTCTATCAAGCTGAGAAATTTCAATAAGAGTCTTAACATTCTTTGTCGGAGAAGCAATGCGAATATGACCTTCATTTGATTGGAGAATTCTAAAAGCCAGTAGGATAGCACTTAATCCCGAACTGTCGCAATAATCAACTTCGGAAAGATCAATAATAAGTTTTTTTACATCTTCAGTATGAAGAAGTATGGTAAATTCACCTTCTACAAATCCGGCGATGGAAGCATCAAAACGCTTTTCATTTAACTTAAAAATTGCGCTATCGCCTATTTTTTTTAATTCGTAATTGAAATTCTCGCTCATCTTTCGCTACTATAAAGTATAATTTTACACCTCTAATCTACAAATTCGGTTAAATAATCCCAACGTTTTTAATTAGAACATTTGTAGGTAATTTAAAAAATTTTTATATGAGATTTCAGAATCACCTTGTTTACCAACTATTTGAAGGTTGTAATAACTTTCAGACAGCTCTTTTACAAAACTGATACGGATTTTTGATTTTACAATATTAGAAATCGCACTGAAAAAAATATTTTCAGAACGGTTTAGATCAATAACTACATCAAATTCTTTTGTATTAAGTCTCGCAACAAGACTTTTTTCAGGCAAATGAAATCTTGAAACTTGGTGCGGAAGAAAAGAAATAAATTTGTATTTCTCTTTATCGGGGATCAAATTGTATTTATGTTCAGGTAAAAACAATGTTATCACTTTTTTCTGGTTTTGATAATATTTTAATATTTCAAGAGTATGATAAAAATCTTTGTCAAAACTCGGCATTACAAAAAAGAAATCTTTTGCACTACTTATGACGTTGTTATAAGTAAGTTGTTCGATATTTTTGCGCAAATATTTTCTTTTTACAACAAAATGACCAATCTTTCGTTTTATTCCTTCAAACATTTTTCATTCTTCAATCAATTCTAAAAATTGTTCTTCTGAGAGTATTTCAATCCCGAGTTTTTGTGCTTTATCCAACTTAGAACCGGCACTTTCACCGACTATTACATAATTAGTATTTTTACTTACTGAAGATACAACAGAACCGCCATGATTTTGTATTTTTTCTTTAGCTTCTTCTCTCGACATAGTAGCCAGCGTTCCGGTTAATACAAATGATTTACCTTCCAAACGGTCAGATTTTTTTAACTTCCCTCTTGAAGCAAGAATTAATCCCGATTTTTTTAACTTTTCAATTATTTTTCGATTTTGAGAATTACTAAAAAATCTGATTACACTTTCACTTATGCTTGGTCCAATTTCATGAATTGCTTCAATATTATCTTTCGTAGAATTCATTAATTTTTCGATCGAAAGAAAATGATCTGCTATTTTATTTGCAGCACCTGAACCGACATATCTAATTCCTATTGCAAATAAAACTTTTTCAAATGGTTTTTGTTTACTTGTTTCAATTGCATTCAAAAGATTATCAATACTCTTTTCACCTAATCGTTCGATATTAATCAATTCTTCCCTTTTTTCTTTAAGTAGATAAATATCTGAGTAATCTTTTAAGTAACCTAAATCCACAAATAAATTTATCAATGCTTCTCCCAATCCTTCAATATCCATTGCTCCACGTGCTGCGAAATGTTCAATCTTTCCTTTTACTTGAGCAGAACATAAATTGTTTTCACAATAAACAGCAACTTCTTCTTCCGGCTTAAATAATTTTGATCCGCATACCGGGCATTTTAATGGAATTTTTACTTCAACAGAATTTTTTAATCGTTTAGAAAGATCAACAGATACAACCTTTGGAATTACATCTCCGCCTTTTTCTATTATAACCCAATCACCTTCACGAATATCTTTACGTTTTATTTCATCAATATTATGAAGCGTTGCGCGACTTATTGTAGAACCGGCAAGTAAGATAGGTTCCAATTCGGCAACTGGTGTTAAGGTTCCTGTTCTTCCTACTTGCCAAGTGATCTTATTTAATTTTGTATCTGCTTGTTTTGCTTTAAACTTAAATGCAACTGCCCATCTTGGAGATTTAGCTATGCTGCCAAGTATCTTTTGATGTTGTAATGAATTTACTTTTATTACAACTCCATCTATCTCATAAGGTAATTCCGATCTTCTATTTTCCCAATTCTTACAAAAAGTTAAAACTTCCGATAAATCTTTACACAATTTGAAATTATTATTTACTCTAAAACCAAGTTCATTAAGAAGTTTTAAATTTTCATATTGAGATTTTAATTCTTCATTCTCTGAATAAAAATAATATAGAAATATTTGAAGAGGACGTTTCGCTACGGTCTGGGGATCTTGTAATTTCAATGTGCCGGCTGATGAATTGCGCGGATTAGCAAATGTTTTTTCACCGTTCAACTCGCGTTCATCATTCAATCTATTGAACGCTTCCATCTCCATATAAACTTCGCCACGAACTTCAAAGTTTGATAATTTTTTTTTGATTAAAGACGGCTTTTTAATTATTAAAGGTACCGCACGAATTGTTTTAACATTATTAGTGACCTCTTCTCCAACTGTACCATCGCCTCGTGTCGCTGCAACATTTAGTCTACCATTTGTGTAACGTAAACTAACTGAAAGACCGTCAATTTTCAGTTCACACACATACTCGGGTGTTTCCTCTTTAGGCAATCCTTCGCGCACCTTTCTGTCAAAATCATATAATTCTTCTTCACTGTAAGTGTTAGATAAACTCAACATCGGAATTTTATGCTGAACCGGTTTAAATTCTTTTGTTAGATCAGATCCGACACGCTGCGTTGGAGAATCTGGTGTAATTAATTGGAGATGATCCTTTTCGAGTTGGATCAATTCATTTATGAGTTGATCATATTCAAAATCGGTAATTGATGGTTGAGCAAGAACATGGTAATTGTAATCATGTTCTCTAATAAGCTCGCGAAGTTCTTCAATTCTTTGTTGAGGATTTTTTTTCATTCTTTGATTGAGGAGCTATTGTAAAATAGCGGATATTATCATGAGTAATAAAAAGATTTCTTATTTCACCCAACTTGCCGACATTTTCAATTTGTTTGTTATTAAAAAATATTTGTACTAGACCGGCATTACCAACACTTACATTGAAGCTTTTGGTTGAAGCAAAATTTAATCTTGTGTTTGCTTGAACTATATTCTGATGAACAGTTTTGCCATCCGTCGTAACTTTAATCCAAACACGTGCAACTGCAAACACTGATAAATGCAGACTATCAGGTGCAAGTGCCGATTGATCAACAAATCCGGAAGTTTGAGATTGTGATGATTTATCAATTTCAAATCGTTGAGTGTTTTCTGTACTAGTTTCCTGATCAAATTTTTCTTGAATTATTTCGGGTGATGAATTTCTAATAAACGCAAAGTAAACAACAATCAGTGCTACAAATAATATTGATCCGCCAATAATATAATTTAGTTTCAAACTCTTGGCCGCTTTTCCCGGCCCTAAAGTTGTTGGTTGAAGTACTTCAGTTGAATCAAATTCTTTTGTCTCTGATGTTTCATGTAAATTAACAGGATCTTCTCTATTTGCATTTTCCAATTGCGGCTGTGGTTTTTCTTCAGGTTTACCCAATCTTGCAATATCAAATTTTTGTAATACTTCTTTAGAATTGAGATCAATAGTTTGAGCAAATTCCCTTATGAAAGCACGTATGTAAATTTCGGGAAGAACATCAAAGTTTGCATCTTCAATTGCTTGAAGAAATTTAAGATCAATCTTGGTTTTTGCTGATACTTGAGATAGAGATATTTCTTTAACTTCGCGGGCAGTTTTTAATTCATCAGCAAATTTTTTTAGAGCCTCTGTTGCCATTGAGTTAACTTAATTCTTAATAACTCTTTTCTAATTTTGCTGCAAACGAACCATCAAGTCCATGTAAGTGAGTTAAAGTTCTAACGCAGCCATTTTCATCTATAAGCTCTGCTGAAAGCGCATTACCCGGATTAATCAACTTAAAGTTGGGAAAATCTAATAAGAATTTTTTTATGATTTCAAAATTCTCTTCTGGTTCAATAGTACATGTGCTATACACTATGAAACCGCCGTTACTTAATAATGATGCGCCCTTCTTCAGTAACTCGTATTGAATATTAACAATTTTTCTGATATCCCCCAAGTCCAATTTTTCTGATATCCCCCAAGTCCCTTTTCCATTTTAGATCTGGTTTTTTGGTCAATGTTCCCAATCCGGAACAAGGTACATCAACTAAAACTCTGTCAAATCCTTGCTCATCTTCGTATTCATTAGCATCAATAGTAATTGTTTTTACATTGGTTACTTTCAGTCTATCCAAATTTTTCTGTAATATTTTCAACCTGCTCTCAAATCTGTCTAAAGCAATTATTTCTCCGGAGTTTTGCATTACATCAGCAATGAAGGCCGTTTTTCCTCCGGGAGCGGCACATAAATCCAATACTCTCATTCCCGGTTTTACATCTAATAATTTAATCGGTAGTCCGGTGCTTTCATCTTGAACAGTAAAGTAACCTTTATGAAAATATTCCCAATCTGTAATATTTGAAAGAACGTTAAGACGAATAAATTCCGGCAAAAATTTTCCATTTGTAAATTTCAGATCTACACTGTTTAGTAAAGAATTCATTTCTTCATAATTGGAAACTAATCCATTAACACGAATTGTTAGTATAGGTTTATTGTTATTCGAAATTAACAGCTTCTCTGTTTCATCCTTTCCGTATCTGGTGATCCATCTTTTAACCATCCAACTAGGATGAGAATAATAAGCGCTGAAGTAGGCAATGATATCCTCGTTAGGATCCGGATAACGAATTGAATCTTTGCTTCGAATGATATTTCTTAATACACCATTTGTTATATCGGCAGGCTTTTGTCCTTGAAGTTTTTTAACAAACTCAACGGCTTCGTTAACGGCAGCATATTCCGGAACCTTGTCAAGAAACAAAATTTGATACAAGGCTACTCGCATAGCATTCTTAACATTAGGAATACATTTTGAAAATTGTCCTTTATAAAAACCATTAAGTATCCAATCGATTCTACCAAGCCAGCGAGTTACACCATGCACTATTTCGAAGAGTAATGATTTATCGAGTCCCGAAAGGTTGGAATTTTTTAACTCTATATCGAGGAGTTTATCTAGATAAGCATCTGTTCTATCAATGCGGTTTAAGATTTTTACAGCATGCCCTCTTACGCCTTGATAAAGATTGAGTTCAAATGAATCGTTATTCTGTTCCATATCAAACAATAATTTTAGGTGCTGTAAATTAATTAATCTATACCTTGAATAACGGGAAGGGTATTTAAAAAGCAAAAGGGCTGGTAATACAGCCCTCTAACTGAAAGCTGAAAAATTTATGCTTCTTTCAAACCGTATTTTTTCTTGAATCTTTCTACTCGTCCGGTTGAATCAACAATTTTTTGTTTTCCGGTAAAGAAAGGATGACAATTCGAACAAAGCTCAATCTTAATACTGCTGACAGTTGAACGTGTTACAAATGTATTTCCACAAACACATGTAACTTCACATCTCTTATAATTTGGATGAATACCTTTTTTCATTTACTACTACTTCCTTGATTATTTTGGGCACAAATTTAGCTATGCTGAAGCTAAAAAACAAACTGCTATTACTTTGATAAAGCTTATTTCCGAACCTTTTTTAAAGAATCTGCTTTCAACTGTGCTTTTTTGATTGAGTCAACAACAGCTCGGTACCTCTCTAACGTTTTTTTGTCTGGTTTTTCTGAAACAATTAATCCATCATATTGTGAAGATTCTTCACCGTTGTTTACAATATTACCTCTATTCGTATTATTTTGGTTCTTATTAGATCCTGAAATGTAATCATCAAGTTTGATTGATCTTGAATCATATAATGGAGACCGTGCACTGGGTTTAGTTACTCGATCATTTGATCCCAAGAGACTGGATGAATTAGATTGTAATTTGGTGGTAGATGGAACTGATTGCTGATTATTCAATTCATTCTTAGCAGATGTGGAATTATTAACTGCTGACTGTTTATCCTGCAGTTTGGTCTGCTGTAATATTTGATTATTATTTTCCTGTGATGAAGGAAAGAAAATAAAAAAGAGAATAATTGCTGAAACAACTACAGCCGAAGGAGCGAGAAATTTTGCCCAATTGAATTGTGGTCTTTCTTTTTCCGTCTTTCCAAAATTTTTATTTTGAATACGTGTTAATAAATTATATTCAAAATTATCGGGTGCTTTAATCTTGGGTAATTCTTTTAGATCCTTCAACATTTCTGAAAATTTATTTTCTTCATTGTTGTAGATTTTTTTCATAAGCTACTCTCTGTAGATATGTTTTAAAAGTTTTTGTAATTGTGCTCTTCCGCGATTAATTCTTGATTTAACTGTCCCGATTGCAAGTCCGGTAATTTCAGAAATCTCTTCGTACGAAAGATCTTGTATATCTCTTAAAATAACAACCTCACGATAAACAGGTTTAACTTTCAATAGCGCCTTCTGAATAATCTCATTGCGTATTGTACCATCCGCAGCTTTATCGGGAGCTATGAACATCTTGTCTTCAATCTGAGGCGATCTTTCATCATCACTGTTATCAATTGAAAAAATAATTCTTCTTCGTCTTCGCTTCAGTTCGTTCTTGGCAAGATTCCCTGCAATTGTGTAAATCCACGTTGAAAATTTTGCAAACGAACGGTAAGAATCTTTGTTCAAATAAAATTTTATCATAGTATCTTGAACAACATCAGTGCAAATATCGCGATCACCAACAAATCGGTAAACAAAATTCATTAATGGATCCTTGTAACGTTTAACTAAAATATCGTACGCTTCAGGAGTATTATTATCCTGATACTCTTTAATTAAATCTTCATCCGAAAGTTCTGTCAAAAGCTTACTCAACGAAAATTATACCCTTTTTAGATAAAAATGTTTCAAAATTTTTGATTTAATTTTAGCTATTCAATAAAAAAATGCAATAATTGGTCAGGAAACAATACTTGATGTTACTTCCTCACCCAGAATTTCACAAATTAACATTAATAAAACTGTATGGTAGTCTGTTGCGGTCGTTTTTACGGCTAAATCTGCATTTAATAAAGCTCTGGAAGCATTTAGAAGCCGATCATCCGACATAAGATATTTTGCTTTTTTACAATTAAAATAATATCCCCAACTAACACCAACCAGTTTAACTGCTTCATTATCATTTACTTTTGATCTGACGAGATCGGTAATTTGAGCGACCGTAAGAACGAATTTCGCCAGCATATTTATTATAAAAACTATTTCAACACCGGCATCTAAAAGATTGTAAGCGACTTCAATTGATCGTGATTTATCACCTTTTCCAAGAGAGTCTTGTAAATCAAAAATTGAATATTCTTTGGTCGGAGAAGAGATTTTTTTGATATCATCATAAGTAATTTCATTCTTGCCGTTCATGTAATTAATTATTTTTTGGAATTGCATTTCAAGAAGCGATTTATCTTCACCAACAATTTCAATTAAAGCCCTTGCATTATCTTGCGAAAAATTTATTCCAAGTTTCTTGGTTTTTTTTACAACCCAATCAACTAATTCTTCGCCTGTTGCAATGCGTGCTTCAAAGAGTTTTTTTTTCTCTAATAAAATTGAGTATGGTTCCTTTGAAATATCAGAAATTTTTCCGAATTGAATAACTATAAGAACTGTGAATTCAGATGGACTATTAACGTATGAAACGAGTTCTTTTTTATCACCAATTTTCTCAAAGTTTTTTAGGATAATTAATTTCTTCCCTCCGCCAAATGGAAATGAGTATGCAAGATCTAAAACTTGTGTAAGGCTTAAATTCTTATCCGCTGATATGATTTCTTTATCAAAATCCGAAAGAAGGTGTGGCGTTACAGCTTTCTCTAATGTCTCAACTGCAAGATCTATCGTGTATTGATCTTCTCCGCATAAAAAATAAATCGGAAGAAAATTTTCCTTAGAAAGAAATTTTGCAATTTCAGTTATTGAGGGTAATTCTTTTTTTGCCATTGATGCTTAAAAAATGTGTTTTTCAATTGTAATATTTTTCATAACAATATCTTTTACGGGTTTATCACCGCGACTGGTTTGGACATTACTAATTTGGTATACAACATCCATCCCATCAGTTACTTTACCAAAGATTGTATGCTTTCTATCAAGCCATAAAGTTGGTGCTACAGTTATAAAAAATTGGCTTCTATTTGTATTTGGTCCCGCATTTGCCATTGAAAGAATACCGGGGGTATTGTGGTGCAAACTGTTAACAAACTCATCTTCAAAATCATTTCCATAAATACTTTTCCCTCCCATTCCGGTACCGGTTGAATCTCCGGTTTGAATCATAAAATCTTTTATTACCCTGTGAAAAATTACTCCGCTATAATATCCTTCAAGAGCTAAACCAACAAAATTTTTAACAGTTTTGGGTACTTCTTTTGCATATAGTTCAATTTCAATTTTACCAAGACTGGTTTCTATTGTTGCAACGAGTTGTTCATTATCTTTAAGATTCATTAATGTATCCAAGCTAACTCCTTTTTTATATTCATTATTAAGAATAATAGTTTTATAATTTCTCTGGCAGGAAAAAAATATGAATGTAAATAAAACAACTAAAATAATTTTACGTAAAAACATTTTTAATCCATTAAGGTTGTAAAATACCTTTACTCAATAACAACAATATTATGATACCTGCAATTATGCGATAAATAATAAATATTAAAGTGGAATTCTTCTTTAAGTACCTAAGTAAAAACTCTATCGAAATATAACCAACGATGGCTGAGACTATTGTAGCCGCAATAAGATTAATTATCTCCATCGAATTAATGTATTTGAGAGATTGATAAAATTCCAACAGACCGCTAGCGGCTACCGCTGGAATGCTCATCAAAAAAGAGAATCGTGCAGCAGTCTCTCGCTTTAATCCAAGGAATAATCCTGCTGTAATAGTTGTTCCGGAACGCGATGAACCAGGTATTAACGCAAATGATTGAGCTATTCCGATTATTAATGCATCGTACCATTTTATATCTTTTGTCTCGCGGTTAAATTTACCAAGTTTCTCTGCAATAGTAAGAATAACAGCAAGCACTATTAAACTGGATGCTATTACATATAAATTTTTTGTTAGCACTCCTTCTATGATATGCTTGAATCCTAATCCAATTATAGCAACGGGAATTGTTGCAATAACTATATACCAACCCATCTTAGAATTAATTGTTTGATCACGAAAATTTTTTCTTTGAAAAAGATTATCGTTTAAAAAATCTTTTATGATAAGTATTAAATCCTTCCAGAAATAAATTAATACTGCTAACAAAGTACCGAGCTGTATAACTGCAATGAACGCTGTCCAATGTTCGGGATGATCTAATGAAATTAGATTCATCAACTTTCCCGCAATTGTTAAGTGGCCGGTACTGCTGATCGGAAGAAATTCTGTTATTCCTTGTATGATTCCTAGAATTATTGCTTCTAATATATTCATGTTAATCCTTTACAATGTTAGAGTAATACCTAAATAAATTCCGACTGAAATAGAATTCAAGTTTAATTTTTGACCGGAGACATTATTAATAAGCGACTTACTTCCATTTGATAGCTCACCAGGCAAATCATATCTAAGATCGGCTCCAATCAAAACATAAAAATCTTTGCTGAGTAATGTGTTTCCAATTGCTCGTAACAAAAATCCTACACCGGAAGCATTATAATTTGTACTTGTAAAGACTTTTTCGCTAAGTGCGACGTATCTGTAACCAAGTCCGCCGCCAAATTTGAATTGATAACCATTTCCCGGAATAACATAATATGCAATTATACTTGGACGATGCTGATAGTAAGAAATTTCATACGCACCACCGTTTCCAAAAGGAGCTGTGTAAGAATCAATTTGGAGATTATATTCAATACCTATTGCAAAGTTATCGTGAATTTTATAATCAGCTTCAGTCGAAAATCCGACAGAACTTTTAAAAGAAGTAACTTGATTACCCGGCAAAGCATAACTTGAATTAACATAATCTCGAAATGACGGCGAAGATTTAAAATCGAGTCCCATAGCAAAATTTAGATTCCACTGTGCATCAACTTTACTAAGCGATACCAAAATAAAAAGTAAAATTAAAATCCGTTTCATTTTTCTTCCGTATTGAGATTAAATACCGAAAGGAAAGTTTCTTTCTGTAATCCTTTTTTTTCTCTTTGTCTGTTAACTATAAAAATAAAGAGAAGAGTTGAGAGAATGAACAATACATAATTAATAAAATGAGTAAGAATAGCATAAGCGGCGCTAATCTCATTGCTGAATAAAAATAATTGTGTTAGTACTAAAATTGTAATTGCATGGTATGGTCCGGTTCCTCCGGGAGTAGGAATCATAACGCCGAATGAAGTGATTGTCATTAAAATCCAAGCCATCTTAAATGTAACCGAACCGGAAGAATCCATTCCTAAAATGTAAAAACCGACATACGAACTAAGTGCATATAAAAGAAGTATTAGTATTGTCCATATAACAATAAAAATAATATTTTTTGTTCCCTTTATACTTGATAGCCCGCTTAGAAGAGTATCAAAAATTGATTTCATACGGTTTGCTATTTTATCGCTAAATTTTTTAGAAATTTTAATTAAACCATTTCGAAATCTTTCTTGAAATTTTACAAGGAAGATTAGAAATAATGTAAGACAGAACATAAGCGAGAACCCGATGATGAGTGAAGTTTTTAACCACAGAATTTTATCATATAGATTAACCTGAAAAATACTTACACTTATCAATGCGGCAAATGCAAATGCCGCGATATCAATAATTCTTTCGACTACTATTGTTCCAATTACTGTAGAACGTGAGATTCCTTCCCACTTACCTAAAAATAATCCTCGGTATAATTCCCCTAACCTGGGTACAACACAACTAACACCATAACTAACCATAACTGATCCGAAAAGATGAAACATGGAAACATCTTTCTTTACAGAATTAATTATGTATTTCCATCTGATTGCCCTTGCGAGATGTGAAAAGAAAAAAACAACTATATAAAGTATTAGAGGTAGGATTGCGGATTTTGCAATAATCAAAAATGATTCACTAAGATTTACACCTCTGAAAGCAAAATAAAGGAACAGAATTGTAATTAAGATTGGAAAAGTATAACCGACAACCTTTGTGAGTTGATTATTATTTACATTATCTGAGGTCAATAACTTGTATCCCTTTGGGAGTAATAAAAGTAAATTTTGTGTCAGGTAAATCTTGATTTATTTTAATCTCAGAGAACTGAAATGCATATCGCATTTCACCTCTATCCACAATTTCTAATTTGTTTACCATTCCGTCTGCGGAAACCCAAATTTTTACAATCTTAAATTGAAGATCTTGGTCTTTAGGAACCATTTCCATTAAGAATTCTCCGCTTGTTACAGTTTCATCTTTCACCACGCGGCTTTTACAAAGCGGCGGATAATCGAAGATAAACTGTTCCAGCGAAAAAGATGTTGGGTCATCGGATAAATTACTGATAACTACTCTGTTAAATCTCTTATCGTTATTCCAAATTGTTTGACCATCTGAAATAATTAATTGAGATTTTAAATCAACGATAAATTTATTTTTTCTTTTGTAGGAGAATTTGCCGTTAGTCTTACCGACATCATTTCCTTTGGCATTAAAATAATTTTGTGCGAAGTTCGCTGTAAAATTATTTATTGAGCTAAACTTGTTCTGGATTTTTTTTAGTACATCATTAGCAGATTGAGCAAAGATCAGCGATGATATTACAAAAAGAAAAAATATTAGTTTAGTTTTCATTTTATAACGATCTTAATATTGTTTCCAATTGTTCTTCATTATCAACAATAACTTCGCGTGCTTTACTTCCTTCCGAAGGTCCAACAATGCCTGCTTGTTCAAGTTGATCTACAATTCTAGCCGCTCGTGAATAACCTAATTTTAATCTTCTCTGAAGCAAAGATACCGAACCTTGCTGATGCCGTACAATCACTCTTGCAGCGTCTTCAAACATCGGATCAAGATCATTCAGAAAATCACCCAGTGCTTCTTTCTTCTTATCATACAAAGACGGAAGAAAATATCTTTTTGAAAATCCTTTTTGAACGTAAATGAAATTAGTAAACTTTTCAACTTCTTCTGTAGAAATAAAAGCATTTTGAATACGGATCGGCTTCGGCATTCCGCCAGGTAAAAACAACATATCGCCCTGTCCCAACAACTGTTCGGCACCGTTCATATCAAGAATTGTTCTTGAATCTATCTTTGTTGCAACTTGGTAAGCCATCCTTGCGCTGAAGTTTGCTTTAATTACGCCGGTAATAACATTAACTGAAGGCCGTTGCGTTGCAAGAATTAAATGTATTCCAACAGCGCGTGCAAGTTGAGCAAGACGGGCAATAGGTTCTTCCACTTCTTTACCTGAAGTGATCATTAGATCTGCCAATTCATCAATAACAATAACAATGTAAGGTAGTTTGTAAAATTTCATCTCGTCTGTATCTTTAGGTCTCGATTTCGGATTCAGAACTTTTTTATTGTAGTCAATAATATTTCTAACTCCGACCTTAGCAAGTTTATCATATCGTTTTTCCATTTCATATTCTACAGCTTTAAGAATAAGAAGAGCGTTAGATGGATTGGTTATAATTTCTTCTTCAAGGTCAGGTGAGACTGCAAGGAAATGTTTACTTAATCTTTTATATAATGATAGCTCAATTTTTTTAGGATCAACAATCACAAATTTTACATCTGACGGATGTTTAGCATAAATTAAACTGGCAAGAATCATATTAAGGCCAACACTCTTACCCGAACCTGTTGACCCTGCAATCAGCATGTGAGGCATCTTAGCTAAATCAGTAATGTAAACTTCGCCGGAAATTGTTTTACCTAATGCCATCGGTAATTCATCTTTAGATTCACTTAATTTTTTCAGTACAGAACTTGCTCTTACAATAGTAGCGTGCGCATTGGGAATCTCAACACCTATTGCACTCTTCCCGGGAATAGGTGCAATAATTCGGATTCCACGCGCAGCTAACGCTAATGCAATATCATGTTCAAGACTTACAATGCGGCTGATTTTAACTCCGGGTGCGGGAACAATTTCATAAAGTGTAACAACCGGTCCCGGTGTAACAGTAATATCATCAATCTGAATATCAAACAAAGCTAATTTATCTTTAAGCAATGCAGCATTTTTCTTTAATTCGCTTTCGTTCACTTTAATTTCTTCATCGCCGGGTGGAATTAAAAGATCTAAAGTTGGTGGAGTATAATTAATTTTTTCATCCCATTGATCTGGCATAGCAGCTTCAGCATCTTTATCTACTGCAGGAATAATTTCATCATCATCCTTCAGTTTTGATTCAGTTTTTTTAGATTTAAGCTGATCACTTATTTTATCGGCTGATTCAGAAAATTTTTCCGGCTGATCTTTTTTAACGATTGTAATTTTTGTTTCTGCGGGAGTTTCATCTTCTGCATCTAATTCTTCATCCTTACTCTTAAATAGAGATCTTAATTTACTCTCACCGCGTAAATTTTTAATCTTCGAAATATTTTCATCTGATTTATCATCTGCGGGAACTTTAATTTTTATTTCTTCATCAGTTTCTTCCCTGCTGAAAAGACCTTTTAGAAATTCCCACACCGAACTAAACTTAAAATCAAACGCAATGATCATTGTAACCAACATAGCAGTGCTAAGAAATATTACACTTCCAAGACCACCTAACAATCTGCTGATCACAGTTCCGAAGAAAAATCCGATCTTACCTGATAGCTCATAATAATCAGTTAAAAGAGAAATCTCGGGAGTAAATTGAATCATCCCAAAAAATGTTGAGAGTAAGATTCCCATTACGATTAAAAAATTGGATAGATAAAGGGGAAGTTTATACTCATTGACCCTACGTAATATAGAATAACCCCAGATAAACATTATTACCGGGAATATAATAGAAAAGTAACCGATGGTTGAGCGAATCAAAAAATGGGAGACGTATGCACCCAATATTCCAAGCCAATTATGCGTGGTAGCAGCTTTATTTGCTAATTCGGGATTTGATCCGAATCCAAACAGGTCTAAAAATTTATATGAGAAATATGATTCATCATATCTTGAGTACGTAAGAATGCTTAAAAAAATTAGAAGTGCAAGAATAACTAAGAATATACCAAGCAGCTTTTTTTTCTTTTCCGGAGAAACAACAAAAAAATTTTCTCCCACGGAAGAAGAATTTTCTTTTGATTTATTTTTCTTCGGCATTTTTATATAGTTTTAGGTTCGTTAACGTTATCGTTCAGGGGTGCTGCAATTTCTAATTTTTTAATAGCACCCGATAGATAATACGGAATCATATCTGTAGTTCCAAACTGAGCGCATTCTTTGATGTCGGCAGTAAATCCATTTTCAACCAATAGCTTACCGTGTTCGGTTTGCTTTAACATCTTTGCAATACTTTTTCCAAAAGATTTATAAAGAACAGAACTAGCTCTTCCGGAATCAGTGATTTCAATGGTCTTATCAACTTTTTGTAATTCGCTAACTAAATTACCGGCGCAAACCGCATCTTCCATATTAAAATTTCCGTTTGAACCACCGCAAACAATTTCTACATCTTTATTAAGTTTTAACAGCTGATCAGCTATTGCCGGTAGATTATTGAAACAACAGATATAAAGATTTTCCGAAAACTTTGCTTTTACAATTGCTTTAGTGCCATTAGTTGTATAAAGGATAATTGATTTACCTGATACGATTTCAGGTTTATATTCTAACGGGGAATTACCAAGATTGAATCCCTCAACTTTTTTTGTGTTGCGCTCACCGCCAAGAATTGTCTGCCCGCCAAATGCATTACCGGAAACCTTCATAGCAAAATCAACGGTACCAACCGGAATAACTTCGCGTGCACCGTTTTTTAACGCTGTAACTATTACTGTTGAAGCACGCAGAACATCAATTACAACGGAAGTCTTTCCCGTAAAATAGAGTTCATCAAATTGTTGATGTGTATAATGAATGTTTATTTTCATATTAGTTTTTCACAAAAGGTAGTTTAGTAATAATAGCAGGTACTTCCTTGCCCCGAATTAAAAAATTTATTTTTCCGCCTTCTTTAGCATGCTGAATTTCAACATAACCTAACGCAATTGCTTTTTCTAGTATTGGACTTACTGTTCCACTTGTTATATGCCCAACAACTTTACCGTCTACTGATAAATCATAACCATGTCTTGGAAACGCTTTCTCATTGGAAACAATTGGTACTAATTTTCTTTTCAATCCTTCTTCCTTAACTTTCACCAAAATATCTTTAGAAATAAATTCTTGCTTTTTCAATTTTGTTATCCAGCCAAGTCCGGCTTCCAAAGTATTTGTTGTTTGATCAATATCGTTTCCGTAAAGGCAAAAACCCATTTCCAAACGAAGAGAATCGCGGGCACCTAAACCAACGGGTTGAATATCATATTCTTTACCGTTTTCGAATAAAGCATTCCAAACTTTTTCTGCATCGGTTTCGTTACCTTTGAAATATAATTCATAACCAAGTTCGCCAGTGTATCCTGTGCGGGAAATGATCATATCAATTCCGGCAACTTTGGCAAAGAAGAAATGATAGTATTCTAAATCCAAAGGTTTATCACAAATTTTTTGAATTACGTTTTTTGAGTTTGGTCCTTGAACTGCCAGAAGAGAATATTCGTCGCTCTCATCATTAATTTGAACACCGAACTTATTATTTTCTTGCATCCAATTAAAATCTTTATCCTTGTTAGAAGCGTTAACTACAAGCATAAATTCTTTTTCATTGATTCTATAAACAAGAAGGTCGTCAACAATTCCGCCGTCAGGATAACACATTGCGGAGTATTGTACTCTTCCGTTTGTAAGAAGAGATGCATCGTTCACAGTAATATGTTGAACAAAATTCAATGCTCTGTCTCCCTTAATAAATATTTCACCCATATGGGAAACATCAAACACTCCAACAGAAGTACGAACAGCTTTGTGTTCCGCAATAATAGATGAATACTGTACGGGCATACTATAACCGGCGAAATCTACAATTTTAGCACCAAGTTTTTCGTGAATCGAATAAAATTTTGTTTTCTTCATAACAACTATTGATTTAATTTTTTCCAATCGCTCAAGAATTTTTCCAGACCCAGATCAGTAAGCGGATGTTTAAATAATTTATTAATTACATCAAACGGCATTGTTGCAACATGTGCACCCATCATTGCTGCATCAACCAAATGAAGAGGATGGCGGATACTTGCAACAAGAACTTGAGTCTTATAATTATAGTTATTGTATATCTGGACAATCTGCTTAATCAATCCCATTCCATCTTGGCTAATATCATCTAATCTTCCAACAAACGGGGAGATATAAGTTGCGCCTGCTTTTGCAGCTAGCAATGCTTGTGAAGGCGAGAAGCACAAAGTAACATTTGTATTGATTCCTTCCCCGCTTAAAGATTTAACTGCTTTGATTCCTTCTTTGATCAGCGGAACTTTAACAACAATATTTTTATGGATCTTTGCCAGCTCATGCGCTTCTTTCATTATTCCATCGTAATCTGTGGAAACAACTTCCGCGCTGATTGGTCCGTCTACTATCTTTATGATTTCAGCAAGAAGTTCACGAAAGTTTTTTCCTTCCTTTGCAACTAGAGACGGGTTCGTTGTTACACCATCCAGCAAACCATAAGAAGCGGCTTCTTTAATCTCGTTAATATTTGCGGTATCAATAAAGAATTTCATAATATTCTCTTACTATATTAATAAATAATTTGTTGTTTGAAAATTAATAAAAATTGATCTTAATTATACGGGTTAAGATTTTCTCTTAATTAAAGTCGTTAGTTATATCTTTGCCCGTTTTAGTTGTTAAGAAATAATAATTCTGAGGATTTATTTTTTCTTCTTCTTGAAGTTTTATTTTTACAAAATATTTTAATTGGAATTTCGTCAGTCGAGAAATAAATCCTTCTTTAAGTTTTAATCCAAGTGAAGGATGAACTTTTAAGGTTAATGATTTGGATTTCCCTTCAACATGATAACGTTTTAACCAATGCTCAATTTCATGAATCAAGTTTGACTTTTTAGTAAGCAATCCTGTACCTGCACAATACGGACAAGCATCATTCATAGACTGCATAATGTTTTCGCGGATTCGTTCGCGTGTAATTTGCATCAACCCAAAATCCGTCATCGGAAGCAATGCAATCTTTGCGCGGTCTTTCTTGAATTCTTTTTTAAGTTCATCATAAATCTTTTTACGATTCTTTTCATCTTCAAGATCAATGAAATCTACAACTATCAATCCTCCGATATCACGTAGACGGAGCTGGCGGACAATTTCCCGCGATGCTTCCAAATCCGTTTTGAGAGAATTAAGTTCTTGTTCTTTTTTTGCTGCATAACGACCGCTATTAACATCTATAACAACCATTGCTTCAGTATGTTCAATTACAATGTGTCCTCCGCTTGGCAGAGAAACCTTTCGTCCCATCAAACCTTTAATCTGTTCATCAATTTTAAATGCTTCAAAAATCGGTTCATCTTGTTTAAATAATTCTATCCTATCAAGAAGTGCCGGTTGAATGAACTGAACATAATTGCGTATTTCTTTGTAAAGTTTTTTAGAATCAACGAAAATTTTTGAAACATCAGGAGTAAATAGATCCCGTATAACGCTGATTGTAGTACTAAGATCTTTATATAAAAGCGCAGGCGGTTCTTGTTTCTTTGCATCTTCCTGCATGTCTTCCCAAATTTTTACAAGATATTTCAAGTCGCCGGAAAGCGCTTCTTCTGTTTGATCTCTAGCTGCAGTCCTAATTATCAATCCGCAATTGGAAGGAATTATTCCCCGTGCAATTCTTCGTAATCTTTTTCGCTCTCTAAAATCGTAGATCTTCTTTGAAACTCCAACCTTATTATCTAAAGGGAGTAAAACACAAAATCTTCCTGGAATAGAAATAGATGAAGTACATCTAACGCCTTTATCTTTAACAGGCTCTTTAATAATCTGAATTAATATTGATTCCCCTTTATGCAGTTTAGGAATTTGTCTCTGCTCTCGATGTTCGTGTCTATCTTTATCTCTTACCGGTTTTTGTTCCTGCGGTTGAGTTTGTGCAGTAGTTTGATCTTGAGCTTGAGGTTCCGCTTCTTCTTCGTCCGTTCCGTCATCTGCTTCTTCATCTTCATCAAGCATATTTTTTAATGCATCGGTACGGTCGCCAATATCAGAAAAGTGAAGAAAAGCATCATGCTTTAATCCGATATCTATGAATACTGCGCGGATGCCGGGTAATACTCTGGCAACTTTTCCTAAAAATACATCTCCCACCATTCTTCTTTTTTCCGGATGATCTACGAAGAAATCAACCAGATTGCTGTCTTCAGTTATCGCAACATGGTTCTGCGATGTTGAAGAACTAATAATTATTTCTTTATTCATTTTAAAACCTTTTTAGTTCCTATCCAAGTGCGCTGATATTTTGATCAGCAAGCCAGAACAGAACTTTCTTTTGAAATTTTTTGTGGATCTCTTCCTTAATATGAATTTCTTTTGAACCTTTCATTATTTTTTCCGCATGATCCGTAATGAGTCCGCGAAGTGTATCCAATTTTTTTACAGAAAAAACTTTTTCAAGTAGAGAATTAATTCCAGTATAATTTTTGAAATACCAGATAGAATGTTTTTTAGCTTTATCTAAAGCCAGCAGTTCACCGAATTCTTCTTCCAAATATTTTATATGTTTTAATAAAGTATCTCTAATAACAAAAGCATCAGGTTCTCCGGGATCAATTCCTTTTTCCATCAAAACATTAAAACGTGAAAATATAAACGGATTACCTAGCGCACCGCGTGCTATCATTGCAGAATCACATCCGGTTGAATCAATCATTTCTTGAATATCATGAGGCGTAAACATAGATCCGTTTCCAACTACAGGAATATTTACGGCTTCTTTAACTTTTTTAAGCCAGCTCCAGTCAGCGCTCATATTATATTTATCCGCACGCGTTCTTGCGTGGACAAAAATTAAAGCTCCGCCGTTATCTTCAACTACTTTTGCATTTTCCAAAATATTTACTGTTGATTTATCTTTTCCTAATCTAAGTTTAACTGATATAGGAACCCCATTTGATCCGTCTACCATTTTGCGAACTAAGTTAGAAAGTGTTTTAGGATCATCTAATAATGCTGCGCCCATCTTTTTAGAACAAACTTTATCAACGGGACAACCGCAATTTAGATCAATTAAATCGGGTTTCATTTTAGAAATTTCTTTTACTGCTTCAAACAAAGTTTCCGGATGATTTCCTAAAATTTGAACACCGATTGGTTTTTCAGAACGGCTAAATGAGAAATGGCGAAGAGTTTCAAAATTATTATTTACGACACCATCCGCACTTACCATCTGCGTAAAAGTTATACCCGCCTGCTGCTCTTTACATATTTTTCGAAAAGAAGAGTCGGTGACTTCAGCCATTGGGGCTAAAAATAGTTTTTTACCTATATCGAGATTTCCGACTTTCATTTAATAACTCTTACCAAAATTTCCAAAAAACAATTTGCTGAATTATAATGAATCCCAATTAAATTGGGATTCATTTTTATTTAACTATTCTTTTTCCTCTGAATCCTGACTTACGGATTCATTCAATAATGCTTTCCTAGAAAGAGAGAATTTTCCACCTTCAATTGCAAGCAATTTAACTTTTATCATTTCTCCTTCTTTCAAAACATCCGTTACTTTATTAACACGTTTGTTATCTATCTGCGAAATATGGAGAAGTCCTTGGGTCCCGGGTATAATTTCAACAAAGGCGCCAAAGTCAGTAATCTTCATAATTTTACCGGTATAATTTTTTCCAACTTCAGGTTCTGAAACAAGTAGTTTAATATATTCTTTTGCAGCTTTGGCAAGTGTTGCATCTTGTCCTGCTATGCTTACTGTTCCATCGTCTTCAATATTAATATCTACACAAAAATCTTTTTGCATCTTCTGAATAACTTTTCCACCAGGTCCGATAACCGCACCAATTTTTTCTGTTGGAACTTTAGTTGTAAAAATTCTTGGTGCATAATTGGAAATATTTGGTCTTGCTTCGGCTATTGCTTCATTCATGATCTTAAGAATATGCAATCTTCCTTCTTTTGCTTGAGCCAGAGCTTTTTCCATGATCTCGTATGAGATACCTTGAATTTTAATATCCATCTGCAAGCCGGTAATTCCATTTTCAGAACCTGAAACCTTAAAATCCATATCACCAAGATGATCTTCGTTTCCAAGTATATCGGTAAGAATTGCAAATTTTTCCTTTTCTTTAACAAGTCCCATTGCAATTCCCGCAATAGCACATTTAACCGGAACCCCGCCTTCCATCAATGCAAGTGAACCTGCACAAACAGTCGCCATAGATGATGATCCGTTCGATTCAAGAATATCCGAGTTCAAGCGAATGATGTAAGGAAATTTTTCCTCTGATGGAATAATATTTTTTAGTGAGCGTTCTGCCAGATTACCGTGTCCGACTTCTCTTCTTCCAACGCCGGAGAATCTTCCGGTTTCACCAACGCTGAATGGCGGAAAGTTGTAATGAAGTAGAAATCGTTTTTTATATTCCGGTTGAAGTCCGTCAATAATTTGTTCATCGCCTTTAGCGCCCAAAGTTAAAGTAGTTAAGCTTTGAGTTTCTCCGCGTGTGAAAAGAGCTGTTGCATGCGGGCGCGGCAGAATTCCAAGTTCGATTGTAATTGGTCTTATCTGAGTTGTATTTCTTCCGTCAAGACGTAACCCTTCATCAAGAATTCTTTTACGCATCAAATCTTTTTCCATATCATGAAGAATTTCTTTGATTGCAACTTCTTGTTCAGGATATTTTTCAGCGAGTGCTGCTAGAACTTCATCTGTTAAAGCATGGTTCTGTGCCGATCTTTCTTCTTTTGCCAAAACTGATGAGACAATCGTTTTGAATTTATCATGTGCAAGTGCTGTGATATCGTTCAGTAAATTTTGATCAACAACTTTTTCAGCAACTACCATTTTGGGTTTACCGCAAAGTTGTCTTAGTTCTTTTTGAACTTCAATAATTTTTTTGATTTCAGTGTGAGCAAATTTAAGAGCATCGAGCATAACCTGTTCGCTCAATTCTTTTGCTTCGCCTTCAACCATCATGATCGAACTTTCAGTTCCGGCAATAACTAATTCAAGATCGCTCTCTTCAGTTTCTTTAAGAGTGGGATTGATTATTAATTCGCCGTTGATTCTTCCAACACGAACTTCGCCAATCGGTTCGAGAAATGGAATGTCTGAGATAGTAAGTGCTGCTGATGCGGCACATGCTGCAATTACATCCGAATCATTTTCACTGTCGTAAGAATAAACGAATGCGGCAACTTGAGTATCGTTTTTGTAATTATCAGAGAAGAGTGGACGAAGCGGTCGGTCAATTAATCGTGATGTAAGAACTTCTTTATCTGTAGGTTTGCCTTCGCGTTTAAAAAATCCACCGGGAACCTTTCCGGCAGCAAATGCTTTTTCTCTATACTCAACACTGAGCGGAAAGAAATCAATACCCGGTCGTAATTCTCCTGCTACAGCAGTAACTAAAACCATTGTATCGCCATAGCGAACCATAACAGCGCCGTTTGCCTGCTTGGCAAGTTTTCCTGTTTCAAAAATTAATTTTTGTTTTCCTATTTGTACTTCTTTGGTATAAACCATTTAGATACTCCGTTACTTTCTTATGTTCAATTCTTTAATTATGCTGCGGTATTTTTCTATGTTTTTACTAGCTAAATAATCAAGCAGCCTTCTTCTTTTTCCAACCATCTGCATCAATCCGCGTCGCGAAGCATGATCTTTTTTATGCGCTTCGAAATGACTGGTGAGACGATTTATTTCTGCTGTTAATAATGCTATTTGAACTTCGGCAGTTCCGCTATCTTTTTCTCCTTTACCGAATTTTTTGATGATCTCAAGTTTTTCTTCTTTTGACAAAGACATTGTGTTACTCCTTAAGTTGATTGTTCGATAAAACCCCAGAATTAATCCGCCTACGGTGGATAAACCGGGATCTATTAGTTAATTAATTTTCTATAAATTTTTGTGCTTCTTTTTTGTCAGCTTCAATTTGATGAATCAGGTCTTCCTTTGATTCAAATTTCTTTTCGTTACGAAGACGTTTCAAAAATTCTACCTTAAAATACTTTCCGTAAATATCTCTGTCGAAATTTAATATATGTACTTCGGAAACTACTTCATGTTTATTTTCGAATGTTGGTCTGTAACCTATATTCATAATTCCAAAATGAGTTTCATTTTCAAGCAAACATTTTACAATGTACACACCGTTCATCGGCAAAGCCTTATTTTCATCATCCGGTTGAATGTTTGCAGTTGGGAAACCGAGTAATCGTCCTCGCTGCATTCCTTTAACAATTATTCCGGCTAATGTATAATTTCTTCCAAGCAGTAATCCTGCTTTTTCAATATCACCTGCAAATAGTGCATTTCTAATTTTTGTACTGCTAATAATTTCTCCATCCAACATTTCCGGAGGAACGGTAGTTACATCAAGATTGTAAATCTTACCAACTTCCCGCAATTTCTTTTCATCTCCAAGCCTGTCCTTGCCAAACTTATGATCGTGACCAATTACCATTTGTGATGAACCGATCTTATCCACAATGTATTGTTTGATAAACTTATCAGATGTTAATTGAGAAAATTCTTTTGTAAAGTTTACCACCATCAAATTTTCAATACCGATTTTTTCAAGAACATCTTTCTTCTCATCAAGCGATGTTAATATTTTCAAATCAAAATCTTTTGAGATTACGGAACGAGGATGCGGTTCAAAAGTAATTACAAAGCTTGTTCCGTTGTTCTTATTAGAAAGTTCAAGAACTTTCTCAAATATTTTAATGTGTCCTTTATGTAAACCGTCAAACGAGCCGACGGTTATAACCGCTTTTTTTATTTTAACTATTTCAGAATTATCTGTATAAACTTTCATTATGCTATTTCTGGTTCGGCAATAAAATAATTTTTTGCGAATTCTTTAAATTCTTCGATTGATAATGCATCATCAACATCAAACTCGCCAATATGTGTACGCCGTAATTCTTTTAGATAAGCTCCGCATCCAAGTTGTTCGCCAAAATTACTTGCAAGTACTCTAATGTATGTTCCTTTAGAACAAGTAATTTCAAAGTAGATATCAGGAAGATCAATTTTCTCAATTTCAAATTTTGAAATAAAAACTTCACGTACTTCACGATCAACTTCAATTCCTTTTCTCGCTAAGCGATAGAGCGATTTGCCGTTCCTTTTAACAGCCGAGTACATTGGCGGCGTTTGAAATATCTTCCCGATGAATTTGTTACGCACCTTATCAATTTTATCTTCAGTTACATCATCAAAATTATTTTTCGTATCAAAATCTGTTTCCGTATCGAATGAGCGTGTCGTTCTTCCGAGAGTAATAATGCCTTTATACGTTTTCTCAAGATTTTGAATTTCAGAAATTCTTTTTGTCATTTTTCCCGTACAAACAATCATCAATCCAGTTGCCATCGGATCAAGCGTTCCTGCGTGTCCAACTTTTTTAACACCAATAGTTTCCCTTACCCTATAGACACAATCGAAAGCACTTTTTAACAATGCTTTATCAAAAAGAATAATTTCTCCGTCAACAAAGTTCGGATCAATTTCAGCTATCGTGTTTTTCGTTATCGCTTTCATGAATTTTCTTAAATAAATCTTCCATTTTTTCTACGTAGTCTAAAGTATCATCAATAAAAAAATGAAGTTCAGGAACAAATCTAACTTGAATCCTTCCTGCTAATTGCGATCTGATCATTCCTTTTATTTCATTTACTTTTTCCAGAACTAAAGCACGTTTTTCTTTATCATAAACTGATAAATAAACTTTTGTGTGTTTCAAATCCGGACTCATCTTCACGTTCGTAACAGTGATCATTCCGAAATTTGGATCCTGAACTTTGTGAAGAAAAATCAAACTCAATTCTTCTTTAATCAAACTTGAAACTTTATCTATTCTATGAGTCATTACTCTAATTTCTTTTTGGTTTCTATCATTTTATAAGCTTCAACAACATCGCCTACTTTAATATCATTAAAGTTTGCAATGCTGAGACCGCATTCATAACCTTTCTCAACTTCACGGACATCATCTTTAAATCTTCTTAATGAACTGATCTCGCCTTCGTAAACAGCAATTCCTTCTCTGAACAACCGTACTTTATTTCCTCTAGTAATTTTACCATCTTGAACAGAACATCCGGCAATTGTTCCCGCTTTCGGAACTTTGAAAATATCTCGGACTTCAAGAGTAGCAACAACTTCTTCGGAAACAACAGGAGAGAGTAATCCTTCTAGAGCAGATTTGACTTCGTTGATTGCATCATAAATAACATTGTAGAGACGAATGTCTACTTTTTCGGCTTCAGCAAGTTTTCTTGCATTTGTATTTGGGCGTACGTGGAATCCAACTATAATAGCACCGGATGCTGCCGCTAAAAGAACATCACCTTCTGAAATTGCACCAACACCTTTGTGAATAACACGAACCGAAACTTCTTGATTTGATAATTTCATTAACGAATCTGATAATGCCTCAATAGAACCATCCACATCGCCTTTAACGATTACCGGAAGTTCCTTAAATCCGCCATGACTAATTTGACTTGCAATTTCGTCAAGAGTAATATGATGTACTTGACGATGATCTTGTTCGCGTTTCAACTGCATTCGTTTCAAACTAATTTCGCGCGCTTCTCTTTCAGATTCTGCAACTGTAAAATTATCTCCTGCTTGAGGTGCTGATTCAAAACCAAGCACAAGTACAGGTGTTGATGGTCCGGCTTCAAAAACTTTTTTATTCCGTTCATCGAACATTGCTCGCACACGTCCGTGTACAACACCAGCAATGAACGGATCGCCTATCCTTACAATGCCTTTTTGAACAAGGACAGTGGCAGTAATGCCTTTTCCTTTATCGAGCTGAGATTCAATGATTGTACCGCGTCCCAACCGTGCCGGGTTTGCTTTTAATTCCAGCAATTCTGCTTCAAGAGCAATTTTTTCTAAAAGAAGGTCAACATTTTTTCCGGATTTGGCAGAGATTTCAACACACTGATATTTTCCGCCCCATTCCTCAACTAAAACATTTCTATCAGCAAGCTGTTGTTTGATCTTTTCTATGTTGGAATTCGGTTTATCTATTTTATTGATAGCAATTATTATTGGAACATTTGCCGCTTGAGCATGATTGATCGCTTCGACAGTTTGAGGCATCACTGCATCATCTGCGGCTACGACCAAAACTACAATATCTGTAACTCTTGCACCGCGTGCACGCATAGCAGTAAATGCTTCGTGACCAGGAGTATCGAGAAATGAAATTTGTTTGCCGTCTTCGGTGATTACTTTGTAAGCACCTATGTGCTGAGTTATTCCGCCGGCTTCACCAGCAACTACGTTGGCTCTGCGGATGTAATCCAGCAAAGATGTTTTACCGTGATCAACGTGGCCCATAATTGTAACAACAGGCGGACGGGGCTTGAGCGACTCAATAGTATCCGGAACATCTGCATCAATATCAGCTTGATATGCAGCTTGAAGTTCAATTTCAAATCCAAATTCATCAGCAACAAGTGTAATTGTTTCAACATCTAGCCGTTGATTAATAGAAACCATCAATCCAAGTGAAATACATTTTGAAATTACATCGCTTACTGAAACACTCATAAGATTTGCAAGTTCGTTAACAGCAATGTATTCCGTTACTGAAATTTTTGTTTTGTCTAATTCTTTCTGCTGTAGAATCTGATCTTGAATATCTTGTTTCTCTTTTCTCTTTCTTTTACGGATTGATGCTCTATCTCCAACTGCAGATTCATCCATACTTAGTAATGTTCGCTTAATTGCATCTTCAACTTCACGTTTATCAATTTCCAGACGTTTTATTTTTCTTTTCTTCTTAGCAACTGTAACTTCCTCGGGACCTTCACCGGGTCCGGCTGTTTTTTTCTTGGACTTTAGAACTTTCTTTTTCTTCTTACTTTTCTTGTCGGCATCTTTATCTCCCGCAGCAACTTCTGATGGTTTAACCTGAGGAGCTGTTGAAACTGTTTCCGGTTTTTCTCTCCGTTCCTTCAGATCCATCTTGCCAACAATAGTTAATCCTTTCCTTCTTCCTTCAATAGCAATTTCAGTTTCTGTTTTATAAGATTTTAATTCTTCAGAAACTTCTTCAATTTTTTCATCAGCCGGCTCAGCTTCAGTAACGGTTTCTGTAATTTCAGCGGCTTGAACAGTTGCTGCCGATTCTGCAACAGTATCTTTTCCTTTGAATAGATCACTTTCTTTTTCTCCGGTCTGTTTTTTTCCAGCAGCTTTCTTTGATGATTCTAAAGCGGCTTCCGCTTCATCGTGGTCACTTCTCTTTTTCTGAAAATCCGAAATTTTCTTATAATGCTTTTCAGCTTTCTCAATATCCTTTTTGAAAAATGACTTTATATCAGCCACCATTTCATCGGTCAACAGAGCCATATGAGATTTTACTTCGTAACCATTCTTTTGTAAAAACTCAACTAAAGTTTCAGTAGCAAGATTATGCTCAGTAGCAAATTTGTATAGTCGTAATTTTTTGTCTTTTACTGTTTCCGGCATTTTGTAATTACCTGTATTTGTGCAATTGGTTATTCTTCTTCTTCAAATTGATTTTCAAGAGTTTCAATTATCTGCTTGGCTTTTTCTTCATCAACGCCTTCAATTTCTTTTAACTTATCAATACCGGCTCCAAGAACTTCAAGCGCAGTATCTAATCTGTTATTAATCAAGAGATCAACTACTTCAGATCCTAACTCTTCTTTTAATTCAACAAGTTCTATATCTTCATCATATTCTTCAAATGGTTTTTCTTGTCTGATAACTTCGATCTCATAACCGCTGAGTTTAATTGCAAGCCGGATATTAACACCGTTACGACCAACAATTAATGATACTTGATCACTATCGGCAGTAACAACACACTTTTTAGCTTCTTCATCAACTTCGATTTGCTTTAGCTTAGCCGGTGCAAGACATCTTTGAATAAATACAATCGAGTCATCGGTATAATTTATAACATCAATATTCTCATTGTTCAATTCACGTACGATTGCATGAATTCGAACACCTTTCATACCAACGCAAGCTCCAACCGCATCTATACGGGCATCATTTGATTCAACAGCAATTTTTGCTCTTTCGCCAGGTTCACGTGCAATTCCTTTTATCTCTATTACTCCGTCATAGATTTCGGGGATTTCAATTTCAAATAATCTTCTTAAGAAAAGATTATCTCCGCGTGATATTACAATAAGCGGTCCGTTCGGAGTTTTTCTAACATCCTTAATGACTGCGCGGATTGTATCACCTTTTCTGTATTTCTCTCTTGGTATTTGTTCGTTACGCGGAAGAATAAGTTCATTCTTATTGTGATTGATAAGTACATCATTTCTTCTAACTTGATAAATATCTCCAACAACGATCTCGCCGAGCATTTCGCTGTATTCATTATAAACTAATTCTTTTTCGATCTCGCGGATCTTTTGGTTTAAACTTTGGCGTGCTAGATTAATCAATCTTCTTCCAAATTCTTTTAGCTCGATCTTTTCAACAAAGTCTTCCCCGACTTCAAGATTGTCCGCATTCCCTTTTTCGTTAACTTCAACAATGCTGATTTCGGTACCGGGATCATTAACTGTTTCAACAATTGTTCTTTCAAGAAATATTTCTATATCGCCCTTATCCATATTAACGACCACATCATACTTAGCTTCAAGTCCATATTTTTTCTTAACCATAATTCCAAAAATTTCTTCAATGATTCCTGCAAGAACATCTTTGTCAAGACTTTTCTCCCGGACCATCTGAGCAAAGGATTCTACTATCTCGGTGTTCATTTTTACTCCTGTGTGATCAAAAACTGATTAATACTTTTGCTATGATAATTTTATTAAAATTTATTTTATACTCTAAGTTTTTTTCAGTGAAGAAAAGGTCTTCACCTTCCATACGGATTAATTTTGCGTTCAACTTTTTGATTTCTTCGGCATCATTGAATTCAATTTCAAATTTTCTATTGATGTGCTTACCGTACTGAACTAAAAATTTAAGCGGTCTTTCAACACCCGGAGAAGAAACATCCAGTCTATAATGAGAATCAATAAGTTTTTCAGATTCGATAATTTCGTTCAACATTCGGCTAACATTAGAACAGTCAACAGTAGTGATTCCTTTTTCGTTATCTATATATACTTCGATAATACGAAGGTGGTTATCGCCGCGTGTAACTAAATCGATAAGAACAAAGCCTTGAGTCTTAACAATTTCTTCGAATCTGTTGAAAATTTGCTGTTTTTCCATATTCCATAAATAAAAATCGCCCTCGAGGGGCGAAATAGACAATGCAAAGGTAGAAAGATTAGCTTGAATAAGCAAACAATAATAGCCAATAGCTTTTAGCTATTTGATTTCAAATGATGCGCTTACAACGGCAGTTATTTCTTTTTCTATAGATGTCGCATCGTTCATTCCATAATCTGAAACTAAATTTGAGTTGCGCGGGGTAATTTGAATGACTCCCATTCTTGCATTACGAAGCGGACCAAGACTTCTGCCTGTTGCTTCTGCAATTTTAACCGCACGATCCATTGCGTTCTTTGATGCAGCAGCCTGTACTTCAATTTTCAAGTCATCAATTTTAGTATAAAGATATTCCGGGGCTTCAACATTTATATCCAAACCTTTTTCAACTAGAGAACTGAGTGAAACCGAAAGTTCCTTTATTTTTTTTACATCATTGGATTTTATTTCGAAGCGCTGGCTGTAAACATAATGAGATACTTTTTGCGTTTGCACCCCATTCTCGGCAACTTCAAAAACCGGGGAACCATTTATTCCAAAAACTTCAATTTGATCTTTCTTAAATTCTTGTGCTTCCAAATATTTTAGAATTGTCGGCATTTGCTGTTGAACAACCTGATAAGCATTTTGTCTGATGGAACTTGTTGCTTGTAACGTTCCACGTAAAATACCGAGATCTGAAACAATTTCTTTCTTTGCGGAACCAGTAACAGTTATAGTTTGATCCGCATTCTTTGTTGATTTCCAAACAAATGAAAAAATAATTACGGAGAGAAGAATGGCTGCCGCAAGAATAGAAACCGGGATAATGTATTTGAATTTCTCGTTCATAATTAACTCGACTTTTGGTTAGTTATAAGATAATATATGTTTTCAAAAAGTGAAGTTAATTTATTTTATCAAAACCATTTTTTTTGTTACTACATAATTGTCTGCCATCAATGTATAGAAATAAATTCCGCTTGGCAATTGAGAATTTCGAATTGAAAAATTAGTATTGTAATTACCCGTTTGCTGATATTCATCAACAAGAATCGCAACTTCTCTTCCAAGTAAATCGTAGACTTTTAATGTTACATAACTAAATGCTGAAAGCTGATAGCTTATTGCTGTTGACGGATTAAATGGGTTGGGATAGTTTTGGTTTAAGGAAAATTTGGCAGGAACAGAATTAATTCTATCATCAACATCAGTCAATACTTCAGGATAACGATACAAACTATCTCTGTAAATATTTGTAATAAATCTCGTATAATCTTTCAATTCTTTTACTGCATCAAGTCTATCTTGTCCCATCGCTGCTATTTCAGCAATAACTAATTCTTGAGTTTCATTAGGTGCTAAATTAAACGGACCGGTAGACATACTGAAATATCGATCACTTGCTGGATATTGAATTCCATCAATCCACCCTGTCTCCGCAATAGGGTCGCCGCTGAGAGTGTATTTTGTCTTTCCTCCGCCAAATTCTGAGGGTACTTGAAAGTAGTCGTTTGTGTTAGGGTGTAATCCTTGAAAATAATTATACCATACCAAATTTGATCCGGGCCTTCCAATACCAGGACAAGGGAAAATAGTTCCACCACATGTGAAGTAAACGAAAGCATTCATCCCAAGATTTTTTTGAACGTTATATTTTATTTGATTATATATACCAACATCTGAACCATTGCCGCCTACTATTGGTCCCTGAACAACCACAAACCCCACAGCAGGGGGAGTTGTTCCATAAACGACATCAACATCTTTACTATGATAAGCATATCCTAAATTTAATGTAGTGTCGCAACCGGCAAAATCTTTAGCACCATCTCCAATATCGGGATCAACAAAGAATGCAAGGTACATATTGTTAATAACTGTATTTTTTTTGTTTGTAATTTTATACTTTTTGAAAATTGTATTACCAAGAGCGTAAGATTTGTTATATGCCCAAACTGTTGTTTGTAATTCTAAACCGAGCGGGGCGCTTATTGCTATGCTATAAGATTTAACATTATCAAAATCATTTGCAGCATACCAAATAGTTTGATTTGCACCGGGAACCCCAGGAATATCTACTTGCGGATCATAAATCCCATCTTTATTAACATCTTTGTAAGGAGCGCCGTCATTTGCCGGCCATTCATTCCAATCCTTTTCATATTGGGTTTTTATTTGATCGGCACTTCCCTCTCCGTCTGCCATTTCGTTCGCAAATGTACTAGTCTTATAATCGGGGCGTACACGGTAAATCCTAACATTGGGCAAATTAGGACTTTGCGGAGTACCATCTTGTAAAATTTTTCCAGGAGTTATTCCGCTTCTATAATAAACTCCGCCTACTAAAACACTTCCTCCACTAATTCCACCCCACAATAAATTAGAAGTGAAAACTGCAGTCTTTCCGCTTGACCTTGGATAGACAAAACCAGCACGATTAGTACTCTTATTAAAATCATCCACACCATCATTTTGAATGATGGTAGAAATATTGTTAATGTTCATTTTTGTTAGGCTTGGGCTACCAAGTTGTTTGGCAAGTGGCGAGTATTTTGGACAATCATCTTGTGCAAAACAAATTATTGCATTAAAAAAAACGAAGAAAAATAAAAACAAAAAATATTTTACTTTTTTCATTTCAACCCCTAGATAATTTCTAATTGAAAGCTACGATTAATAGATTAAAACGCAACTCAAATAATTTGGTAAATAAGGCAAGAACTCTTTTTAAGTATAAAATTTGATGAGTATCTCATCGCAAACAGCATAACCTTTTGGTGTGAATTTAATCAACCCATCTTTTTCGATAAGAAATTTTTCTTGTTTAAGTTGATCCAAATAATTTTTGTTTTTCATTAGCCATTCATTTCCGAAAAAATTATTCAGTTCGAGCAGATCAAGTCCTTTGCTGCGAAGTGCAAGCATAATATATTCGTTCAATTTTTCTTTTTCGGAAAGAATTTCTTCTCCAATTACTGCATTCCCTTTTAATTCAATAGCCGCATTATAAAAATTCAATGCTGAATAATTCCACCAGCGTTTTCCGCCTGCCTTGCCGGTAGGCAGGTTTACGAATGAATGTGCCGATGTACCAAAGCTTAGGTAATCTTTGTATCTCCAATATGCATTGTTATGTATGCATTCAAATCCTTTTTTAGAAAAGTTGGAAACTTCATACTGTTCAAATCCTTGTTGAGTTAGAAAATCAATTGTTAATTCATAAAGGTCGGCATCGTAATCTTCATTTTGCATTTTTACTTTACCATCAAGAACCATTTTATTAAGAATTGTTCCTTTCTCTAAAATTAAACTGTAAGCAGATATGTGTTTGATCGGCAGTTTAATCGCTTGATCTAAATTGTATTGCCATTTCTTTTTTGTTTGAGAAGGTAAGTTAAAAATTAGATCAACACTTATGTTTTCAAATCCAATTGCAGCAGCATCACGAACAGTTTGAATTGCAGTTTGCGAATTGTGTATTCGAGTTAGGAATTTTAACTCATCTTCGTTGAATGATTGTATTCCAATGCTAATACGGTTGATACCGATTTTTCTGAATTCGGCTAACTTTTCAATATTGACTGTTCCGGGATTTGTTTCGAGTGTTATTTCTGCAGCTTCATTCACAGAAAATTTTTCTTTAATGTGTTGTATAATTTCAGAAATGTAATGAGGTTCCATAAAAGATGGAGTTCCGCCGCCAAAGAAAATGGAAATTATTTTCCTTCCTTCGGAATATTGCGCAGAGTAAAAATCAATTTCTTTTTTTAATGCTTTTAAGTAAGAAGAAACATTATCGTAAGAAATAATTGAGTAAAAATCGCAATAGATACATTTGTGATCACAGAATGGAATATGAATATATATTGCAGTTTCTCTCAATTTATGCCCGGTGAAATAATAATAGGAAAATACAAAAAGAAAAGGGGCTTGTTCAGCCCCCTTAATGGAAAATTAATTTTTGCTATAATCCAAATGAAATACCTGCACTAGCTGTTTTTGTTTTAGCTAATTTATAATCAGCATTAATGTTAACTGCAGCAAGATGAAGAGTAAATCCTACAACAGCAGAGCTTGTATTTTCACCTTCAATTTCAAAGGCAATATTAATTGGTGGAACAGTAGCTCCGCTCACAACTTGATTGGATTGGTAATTATATGAAACAGTTGTTTTAGAGGTTTCCATTGTTAATCCGGCATAAGGAGTAAAAGAAATAATCGCTCCAAAGGTTTTACTAACATAAACTCCAAACTGAGATGTTGTACTTTCAAACATACTTCCGACTTTCATTTTTTGAATAAAGTATCCTATACCAAAATCGACCGGTATTGGATTTGGGAACCAAACTCCAGGGTTGTGAATTAATCCAGCACCCCAAAAACTAAATTTGCCCATATCTTTAATATCCACATCAGGGAAATAACGGAACGCAAAATTAGTCCCGAAAACTGTTCCAACAGTAACTTGAGCCGCTGCTGTAGGTAAAACCGGAAGTTCATCTAAAAATCCGCTAACACCAGACATACTAAATGTTGTCGCAGGTAAATTGTATCCTTGAAAAGATTGTCCGGGAAAAATAATGTTCAGATTTTGATTCTTTTTCCCTACAATAGTAGGACCGGAAAATGTTACGCTCATTGGTGTATTTTGAAGTTGAGATCTTAGTAGAACATAAGTCGGCGATCCTTGTGCCAGACCAGTCGTATTATTCAGAATTGCAGAAGCTTGATCCTGAGAAAAATAGAACTGACCGGTTTCAACAAAGTTTTTTACATCATCCGAAAAAAATGACCCCATTGCAATAATTTTTACATCAAGATGAAATTCCAATTTACTTGCGGATGGTGCATTTGTAACCCAGCCTGAATTTAGATTTGAGCCAAATGCTGAAATTACCGGTTTTACATATTGCGCCCCAACAGTAGATGACAATTTGGAAAGAGTTTCTTGCAAACTTTGTGCTTTCAGATTAACTGAAAAAAATAAACCACTCACAATAAATAAAGAAAGTATTCTCTTAATCATACAACCTCCGCTATTATTGATTTCCTTTGCTCTGAATTTAATGAACAAAATTTTCATCACAAAGGAAATATTGTTGGAAAAACAGAATTGTGCTAAAAAACAATTTTTAGTTTTTAGATAATCCCATTAGCTCACGCGCACCATTTAGAGTTGCTTCGGTTACTTTCTCACCGCTCATTAGTTTTGCAACTTCTTTAATGCGCTCTTCACCCTTTAGAATTCGTATCGAACTTACTACGCGATCTCCGGCTTTTTTCTTTTCGACTGCATAATGGAAATCCGAAAGTCCAGCAATTTGAGGCAAATGAGTTATGGCAATAATTTGGTGATATGATGCAAGCGATTTCAAAACTTGTCCTACTTTCTGAGCAATACGTCCGCTTACACCTGTATCAATTTCGTCAAAAATGAGAATAGGAAGTTTATCCGATTTTGCAAGTATGGATTTTAGCCCAAGCATTATGCGCGAGACTTCACCGCCCGATGCAACTTTAACTAGCGGTTTGGGATCTTCGCCGGTATTTGTTGAAATGAAAAATTCTATGTTATCAAAACCATGCTCGTTGAATTTATAATTCTTTCCATCTGCTATAATAAAATTCTCCGCTGCATTCGAGACGATTTCATTTTCTAATTTTACTTTGAAAACAGAATCGGCAATTCCTAGATACTTCAATGCATCTTCAATTTCTTTTTTAATTTTATTTGAAACTATTTTTCTTTCTTGCGAAAGTTTTTTTGCCAGCAAGCCGCATTCTTTTCTTGAATTATCTATTTTCTTTTCGAGCTGAGTTATCTTTAAGGAAAAGTTCTCTGCTAGTTCAAACTCAGCACCAATCTTCTCCCGATGATCAAGTACGGATTTAAGCGAACCGCCATATTTTTTCTTCAGTAGAATTAGTGCGCCGAGACGTTCTCTTATCTCTTCCAAACGATTTGGGTCAATATCAATTCTGTCTTTGTAACTCCGCATGAAAGACGAGATATCAACTAGAGAAGCCAAGATTGAATCAACTTCGTTCAAATTTTCATTAAATGATTTATCAATTTTCGTGAGTTCTAAAATTTTATTTTTAACATCTGCAATTTGTTCTTGAATGGAATGTTCATTTTCATAAATCGCATTATAAATATCATTTGTCAACGAAAGAAGTTTTTCTGAATTTTCTAAAATTTTTAATTCGTCAGAAAGTTTTTCTTCCTCTCCTTCTTGAGGCGAAACCGCATCTATTTCTTTAATCTGAAATTCATATAATTCTTTTTTCTCTTTCAGTATATTTTCTTTTTGAATTAATTCCCGTAGCTCTTTCGACAAAGCAGAAAGCTGCCGTGACGCCGATCTAAATTCATTCAATTGTGTTTCGAGATTTGCAAATTCATCCAGCATTTCGATATGTGTTTCCGCTCGTAATAAAGATTGATGTTCATGCTGTCCGTGAAGATCTACCAAGAGGTCGCCCGTTTCTTTAATTAGATTAAGAGGAACAGGAGTATCATTCAAAAAACATCTGTTAGTTCCTTTTAAGGAAATCTCACGCCGAATTATTAATTCTGAATTGAATTCAATTTCATTCGCTGTAAGAAGCTGCTGTACTTTTTTATTCCCCGTTACATCAAAGAGACCTTCCACAACAGATTTCTCGGAACCTTTTCTTACAACTTCAGTAGATGCACGTTCACCGAGTAATAATCCCATTGCATCAATTAAGATAGATTTACCAGCGCCCGTTTCTCCGGTAATTATATTTAGACCTTTACCGAATTCAACTTCGATGTTTTCTATGAGTGCATAATCTTTAATGAGAAGTGTCTTGAGCATACTTTCTGTAATAATTTTGTTACGAATATTGTGAATGAAAGGTTAAGTATCAAGTTTTAATGAGAGAGGAAATTATTCATAGAATGTAAAAAGCCTGATCTCAAAACAAATCAGGCTTTCTTTGTAGCGGGGACAGGACTTGAACCTGTAACCTTCGGGTTATGAGCCCGACGAGCTACCAATTGCTCCACCCCGCGATGTAATTTTTATTTGTATAAAAACGTTTTTCTTTACTTGGGGCACAAATATATCGAAGGAATGCCCGAATGTCAAATAACACTATATCAGACGTTGTATTACAAGATTGAAGAATGAATTAATAAGTCATCTTAAGCAAAGTGTCATTCTGAACGGAACGAAGTGGAGTGAAGAATCTCTTTACGTTATAAAATTGAGATGTTTCTCCCGATGAATCGGGATCAACATGACAATTGTTAATTTTTCAGAAGTCTCTTAATATTAATATTATTAAATTTTGATCGGTACTTATTCGAACATTAAGGAGATAGTTATGCGTAAAATTAAATTCTCAATATTTTTTCTTTTTATAATTCTTCCCGTAATAACCAATGCACAATTTGAAGTTGGAAAACATCATCTCGGTCCTTCATTAGGATTATCTTTTCTTGGTACAGTTCCACAAATCGGATTTAATTACGAGTACGGAATTAACTTAAAAAATTTTGGCGATGTAGGTTTTGGCGGAATCCTTCGTTACTGGTCTTTTAATGATTCGTTTGTTGGAGGAGAATGGGGTTATCAAGATTTTTTAATCGGTGCACAAGGTAATTACCATTTTAAGTTAACGAATGAAAAAATTGATCTATGGGCGGGTCTTATTCTTGCCTTTGATGCCGGATATGTAAAATACAAAGGGAATACTTCCGGTATGTATCCATCGCCGTCTCACGGAGGTTTGTGGCTTGGATTTCAAGGCGGAGGAAGATATTGGGTATCATCAACTTTTGCAATTTCAGGCAGACTGGGTTTCGGAACATTAAAATATGGCTCTTTAGAAATTGGATGTGATTGGAAATTATAAGATTGCCGAAGCAATTATTTCTAAATCCTCAACATTTTAGTTGAGGATTTTTTATTCTCGATAATTATTTATAGTACCTGTATTCAAAACTTGAATTCAAAAAAGTATTTTTTATAAAGAATTACAATTAAGAATCCCCGCTGGCACGAATAATTTTATTTATTTGTCTCTCTCTGTACAACTGTCCTATCTCAGCACCAACAATAAATAAACATGCAGAATAAAAGAGCCATAATAAAATTGCAATGATCAAAACAAAAGCTCCATACAACGGATTTGAGCTTAATATATTATTAACGTAATAACCAAAAACACTGCGGGCGATTTCCCAAAGTAATGTCGTCCATAATGCACTTACTGCTGCAACTTTTTTCCCTAATTGTTCATAAGGAATTAAATAATAGAGAGCGAAGAATAATCCAAACATTAATAATAGCGAGACTCCATAAACTAAAATATTCCAAATTGAGCTTTGAGTATAAGATTGAACAAATTCATAATTTTTAGTTAATTCATAAATGATATTTAATGCGGGAACAATAAAAGTGAAAATTGTAATGATAAAGACTAATAGAATTACCATAAGAATATCACGTATTAATCCATACAGGTAACCTTTCCGTATTTTAACATGATAGATATGATTCAAAATTGTTCTTATGCTGCTGAAGATCCATGTTGAAGTAAACAATAATCCAATAACACCAACATACCCCGCTAATGTTTTGTATTCAATTACTTCAGGCAAACGCGAACTTATCATTCGTTTGATATAATTTGCATACGCCGCGTATGGAATTGTCTGATCTATAAAATTATTTACTTGAGATTCAATCACCGAAGAATCAAAAATATTTCCTAGAAGAGAAAATACAAGTAGTAGAAATGGAATCATACCAAGTAAAAGAGAAAAAGAAATCCCGGCTCCGGCAAAAAAAGTATTGTTCTCATCCATTTTTTTGAAAAGTCCAAGAACATAATGTTTTAGAAAAGAAATTATCTTTCTGTAGGTTAATGAAGAAATTACAGAACCGATTGATTTTAATATCTTATTGCGCAAAATCCATTCTCTTTTGAATTGTAGAATAATAAAGATCTATTAACTGGTTAATTGGAAAATCATACTGATCATTAACATTCAAACTTGTTCCTTCAACTTTTCCCAACAACAAAAACGGGGTAAAACTTTTTGAAACTATTTTTTCAAATTTTTCTTGCGATGCGGGATCAACCGAAACAATAACTCTTGATTGTGATTCGGAGAAAAAAGAAAAATCCTCACGCTTCTTTATTGGAATTTTTACTTTTGCACCCAATGCTTTTTCCGGATTGATTATACAGCTTTCGGCGATAGCAGTAATTATTCCGCCGTCTGAAATATCGTGAGCAGAATTAAGTAATCCGTTATCAATAAGATGAAGAACAAGTTTGTGAAGATCTTTTTCTGTTTGAAGATCAATCCGCGGAATTTCACCGGTAACTAAATTGTGAATCAATTTTAAATATTCGCTTCCGCCAACTTCTTCGTAATCTTCGCCAAGCAAGTAGATCAAATCATTTTCTTTTTTGAATTCTGCTGTTGTAATATTTTCTAAATTTTCAATCAGTCCTACCATACCAATAACCGGAGTGGGAAAAACTGAAGTATCAGGACTTTCATTATAGAAACTAACATTACCGCCGGTTACAGGCGTGTTGAAGAATCTGCATGCTTCTCCCATTCCTTCAATAGCTTTTTTGAAAGTCCAGAACATTTCGGGTTTGTATGGATTGCCGAAGTTCAAACAGTTTGTAATTGCAAGAGGAATTGCGCCGCTGCAAACTACATTGCGTGCAGATTCTGCAACAGCAATCTTGGTTCCCTCTTTCGGATTTAGATAAACATATCTTCCGTTACAATCAGTTTTTGCCGCGATGGCTTTATTTGTATCTTTTATATAAATCACAGCTGAATCGGAACCCGGACCAACAATTGTATTTGTTCTAACCATTGAATCATATTGTTGGTATACCCATCGTTTAGATGCAATATTTGGTGATGAAAATATTTTTTCGAATACTTCACCTAAACTTTCCGGCTCCGGTAATTTTCTGCAATTAAATTTTCTTGTCTCTTCAAGATATTTTGGCTCTGCGGTTTCTCTAAAATAAACAGGTGCATTACCGCCAAGTACAAGTTCGATCGGAGAAATTTCTGCTTTCTTCTCGCCATTATAATTAATAATTACTTTTTGCTTATCCGTTACCTCACCGATTATTTCGCAGTGTAAATCCCACTTAGAAAAAATTTCTCTAACTCTTTCTTCGCATCCTTTCTTTGCAACAACCAGCATTCTTTCCTGGCTTTCCGAAAGCATAATTTCATAAGCAGTCATTGAATCTTCGCGAAGAGGAACTTTGTTCAGATCTATTATCATTCCCGATTCACCTTTAGCGCTCATTTCGGAAGTTGAACATGAAATTCCTGCCGCACCCATATCTTGTATTCCAACAACTAAATCCTCTTTGATAATCTCAAGTGTAGCTTCAAGTAAAAGTTTTTCTGTAAAAGGATCACCTACTTGAACCGATGGACGTTTTGCTTCCGACTTTTCAGAAATTTCTTCCGATGCAAATGTAGCACCGTGAATTCCATCGCGTCCTGTTGATGAACCAACTATCATTACAGGATTACCATTTCCTTTTGCGGTAGCTGAGATAACATGTTTAGTATCAACAATTCCGATAGCCATTGCATTTACAAGCGGATTACCTTTATAGGAGTCATCGAAATAAACTTCTCCGGCTACTGTAGGAACTCCAAAACAATTTCCGTAATCGCCAATTCCTTTTACAACTCCTTCGAAAAGATATTTTGTTCTAGGATCGGTTAATGGACCAAATCGTAATGAGTTCAAACATGCTATCGGACGTGCGCCCATAGTAAAAATATCTCTTAGAATTCCTCCGACACCGGTAGCCGCTCCTTGATAAGGTTCCACTGCTGATGGATGATTATGACTTTCTATTTTAAAAGCTATTGCAAGTCCATCCCCGATATCAACTAATCCGGCGTTTTCTTCTCCGGCATTAACAAGTAATCTTCCGCCGCTTCGTGGTAAAGTTTTAAGAAGGGCAATCGAATTTTTATAACTGCAATGCTCGCTCCACATAACACTAAAAATACCAAGTTCAGTAAAAGTTGGAACGCGACCCAATCGTTCGCAAATCCAACCGTATTCTTCGTCAGTTAATCCATGCTCGCGGGCTAAGTTTATGTTTACTTCGGGTTCTTTCATCAGCAAATAAAATTTTCTCTTTTGATTGTGTAATATAACATTTTTCATTCTCTCTTAGAAAAAGTGCTGATTGATACTAACTGTAAACATTTCTATTTTTAAGCCGTCTTAACAAACAACAATAAGAATATTAAACGGATATAAAAATGAAAGCATCATTCAAAGACCACAGGTTTTGGTTAATCTCCGGGATTGCTCTTCTTGCATTAATTATTGTGTTATATCCATTAGGTGTTTACAATAGTTTGAGTATGAAACTTACTCGTCCCGAAGCAATTGATGTTGCTACCAAGTTTCTTGCTGAACAAAATACCAACATAAATGGATTTTCGACTGAAGCTTTCATAGACAATTCACCTGTTGAAATGCGTTACCTCATAAAAAAATTGGGAGGTAAAGGTTTTAAGGAATACTTGAAAACTCACCCGACTAATCTTAGTTGGACTGTGATGGTTCATCAAAACTTACCAAAACAAATTCAACAGACTACTTACCATATTGATGTTGCACAAGACGGTTCAATATTTGGTTATAGAAGGGAAATTCCCGATTCAATTGAAATGAAATCTTTAGCTAAGACAGAAGCAACTGATCTTATTAATTCATTCTTGATGAAAAAATATGGAAGTGCGTTCAACAGTTTTAAATTGGTAGAATCTAAAGAAGAACAATATAGGAAGAGAACTGATTATTCTTTCCGATGGGAAAAAGAAGAAGCCGATGTCAATGCAAAAACAATATTAACAGCAAAAGTTCAGGGTGACCAGGTCGGGTCATACAATTATTATTTTGAGGTACCGCAGGCGGATAGAGAATATTTCCGTGCTGCAGATGCAATCTTCGGAACAATTTCTGTTGTCTTTGTAGTTTTTTTAATGATGATCGCATATTTCCTTTTCTTAAAAAAATATCATCAAGGTGAAATTTGGGTAAATGTCGGCCGTTCTATTTTTATTGTTTTCTTTCTGTTATCATTAGTTGATGTAATAAACATGTGGCCCGGTTTAGGACAAGGTACTACGATTGGTAACATATCATTCCTCTTCACAAAGATTATTATTCTATTGATGAATGGATTAATTCTTCAATTTTTTATTGCACTTCTTGTCTTTGCAAGCTGGACAGTTGGTGAATCTTATGCGAGATCTCTCTGGCCGGAAAAACTTAAAGGGGTTGATTCTTTCATTAAGGGACATATTTTTTCTATCCATTCCGGTGCCGGATTAATGAAAGGAATGGTAATCGGAATGGCGATTGCATTAAGTTTTCTTTTTGGTGGAATTATTCTTAACAAACCTGAAGGCAATCTTTATATTGTACCAAGTCATTCAATGGAAATATTTATCGGATGGTTTCCGGCTGTTAGTGTAATATTAGGTGCATTCATAACGGCTTCTCTTGCAAGTATTGCAATAACTTTCTTTATTGTAAATATTTCTTATCAGCGTTGGAAAAAGAAATGGGTTTCCATTTTACTTTCCGGATTAGTAACAGTTTTAGGAATTACTATTGCTTCTACTCCTCCATCACTTAATAATTTTGCAGTTGATCTGCTTTCATATTTTTTGTTCGGATCTTTTTTAGCTTATCTCTATTTTCGTTTTGATCTATTAACAATTGCAAGTGCTCTTTTCTACACTACACTTACAACACATTCTTATGCATTATATGCAGCAAATAATTCTTTCTACACAATAAATTTTGTTTTAGTCGGTATTGTCTTTTTTATTCCTCCAATTATTTATCTCGTCAGCAGATTTAAGAATCAAGAATTTGTTCTCGAGAATTACGGTATGCCTTCACACATTCAAAGGATTTCTGAAAGAGAACGGTTAAAGAAAGAATTAGAGATTGCAGCTAAAGTTCAGTTGAGTTTGCTTCCTAAAGAAGAACCGAAAATTCCAGGATACGAAATTTCTGCAATCAGCATTCCGGCAGTTGAAGCAGGCGGAGATTATTTTGATTTCGTAAAACTTAGCGGGAATAAGCTTGGCATTGCAATCGGTGATGTTTCCGGTAAAGGTATCGGAGCTGCAATTTATATGACGTTAACAAAGGGAATTCTTCAAGCACATGCGGAAGAAGATGTTTCTCCAAAAAATGTTTTAGGAAAAGTTAATCGTCTTCTTTACAAAACAATTGAGAAAAATTCTTTTGTAAGTATGTTCTATGCAATTCTTGATACAAGCAATAATCATATAATTTATTCTCGTGCCGGGCATAATCCCGGGATTCTTTGTAGCGAACGTGGCGGAAAAACAAAATTACTTTTTAGCAAAGGTATGGCACTTGGTCTTGAAGAAGGAAGTGTCTTTAGCTCTACACTTTTAGAAGAAGAGATCGTATTGAATAACGGAGATATTTTTGTTCTTTATACCGATGGCTTTACTGAAGCAATGAATGAAAGACAAGAATTATATGGAGAAGAAAGATTAATCAAACTGATAGAGAACAACAGAAATATTTCTTCTAAAGATTTATTAAATCTTATTCTAAAAGAAGTGAAAAAGTTTGTGGATAATTACCCTCAGCACGATGATATGACCTTGGTTATTTTAAAACGGTTGTGATAATTTTCTTAAGTTAATGCTATTTTGATCATTGATTTTTCTTACCTCTAGCTTCTTGCCTCTTACCATTTGACTAGAATTAATTTTTACTTTAAGTTGCATTAGTAACAAAGGCGTGCCCGCAATGGGGAAACGATTTCAAATAATCCTTTCATATAAACACTTGCTAATTATAAGTCGTAAGACTTTATATATATAAAAAAATTTATTATTTCTTTTTTCTTTTATTTTGACTCTTCAATAATTGTTAAATTAATATAATTATGTTTTATTAAATAGAGGAAATTATGCAGAAGTATTTATTATTCTTCTTCTTAATGTTTGCTTTTAATTTTATTTACCCTCAAGATATTGATAACCTTAAGAAAGAAGTTGAAGCTAAAGAATTTAATCTTAGTTCAAAAGCAAATGATCTATCAAAATTAGAATTAAAATACCCTTTGTTTAAAATTACTGGTGAAATAAAAGATCGGGATCGTGAATTATCTTTTATTCAATTATGGGGCATCGCTTATCCTGTAAATCAAGATTTTAATACATATGGTTCTTTAATTCAAAATGGGAATATCATTGTTCAGAATCCATTGAAATCTAATATGCAGTATAATTATTATACTGAGGGTGAACATTATTTTATTGAAAAGAGATATAGTAAAAATACATTTGGTGGTGATGTGGTTGTATTTGTATTTGGCGATATTCCAGATAAGGAAGCATCAGTAAAAATGGAGAATTTAAGAAATGCAATTAGTACTCTTAAATCAGAAATAAAATCAATGGAAACTCGTATATCAGAATTAGAGTATTTATCAGTCATTAAGAAGGCTGAACATTTTTCCGAGAATAAACAATACCAAAATTCAATTGATTCTTATGTTGAGGCATTGTCTATAAATATTTCTGATAAAAAGGGTTTATCCCAAATAATTTTTAATCTTTCAATTGAACAATCAAAGGAATTTCAACCTAATGATCTCAACAATTCTATTGAAATATTGAAAAAATCCTTATTATTAAAATATATTGATGATGAGACTAAAATGAAATTAAAAAATCAAATTGCTATTCATTATAAAGAAATAGCTAATACATGTATGAATTCTAATAATTATAAAGAAGCAATTATATCATACGAAAAAGCAGTTTCCTATGATTCTCATGTTTTCGATTCTAATGAAAATCTTTTAGCTAAGTCAAACTATTTATTAGGCATAGAAGAACTAGATTATAATATACCTAATGGAATGATAAATCTTACTGCTGCATCAAATTTGGATAATTCATATAAAATCAAATCATTAGAATTATTATCTAGTTATAAAAGATCTATTATACATAGTTATCTTTCTATAATTCCTGGTTTAGGCGAGATAACTCAAGGAGAATTTGGTACTGCTTTAATAAATATTGGATTAATGGGCATTGCAGTATATGGCGGAATTCAGACTAAAGATAAAAATAATTCACAACTTTGTTATGATGCTGCTGGATTAGTTTATATTTTTAGCATAATTAATACTATATCGATAAGAAATACTTATAATAAACAATTTGAATTATTAGGGAATCGAGATATATCCATATATCCGATTATAAATTACAAAAATATTTATTTTTGTATTAATGTAAAATTATAATGAAATATAATCCGTTCTGACAGTTCGTATTAATATATTTATTCAGTTTTCTTCCTTTTGTAATTCAACTATAATAATTGTTGCGTTTTTGTTGATTAATAAATATTAAGTTGTTTTAGTAAGAGGTTCAAATTTGTAAGCTCTTAAAAAAGAGCTGGTCGCAAAACGCGACCAGCTTAAAAACAATAGCGGTAAAAAAAAACATTGATAGATTTCCAGAAGGTTTTTTGTTTCATATAAACAAAGCGAGGAGTCTAACCCCACCCTGCCCTCCCCTTTTTTAAAGGGGAGGGTTTTTAAACTCCCTCCCTTTGTTAAAGGGAGGGCTGGGGTGGGTTCGAAAAAGGCTGTGGTATGACTGAACACTTTAACAAAAAAGAAATGAAAAAACGACGAAGGCAACTTCGTGTGAGTATGACTTATTGTGAAAAACTTATCTGGATGTATCTTCGCAAAAGACAAATGAAGGAAAGATTTCTTCGTCAATACTCAGTTGATAATTACGTTATTGATTTTTTCTGCCCGAAACTCAAATTAGCTGTTGAGATAGACGGTGACGTTCACAAACTTGAAGACCAAAAAGTCTATGATAAAGAAAGACAAAAATACCTTGAAGACTTTGGCCTTGGGTTTATCAGAATTACAAATGAAGAACTTCTTGCCAACGCGAATAAAGGTTTGAAAAAATTGAAAATGAAATAAAAAGATTACAACAAATAGATTGGACCGAATAGAAAAATAGTTTACTAACTTTATAATCTATAATGATCAATTCGTCCAATCAATTACAGTTTGTGCACTAACTTTTGAACCGTCAACTTTATCTTTAACCGTGATAGTTATTAAATACTTACCCGTCTTAGCTTTCGATAAATCAAGCTGATAATATATTTGCGGATTAACTTCAGCAGATTGATAGTTCGAAGAAAACGAAATGCCTTCTCCCTTACCAAATCCCAAAAACTTACCGATATCTGAAATAGTTTTTTCTAACCCTGATCCATTCTCTTCAGAGTATTCTTTCACTTCAACTTCCTGTTCAAAGTCGGTTAATCCGGAAGAATTCTTTTTTAAATTATAGATTTCATAATAAACGTAAGTTGGTGCACCTTTCATAAACTGCTTGGTTGGATTTGGTAATATGCTGATCTTATTTCTATTAATACTGTATTTAGATTGACTTCCGGTTTCAACTCTTGATGCAAGAATAATATCGCTAATATCTAAATGTATATTGCTAAACTTTTTTATTCCAATTCTTCCACGGTTGGAGGAAACTCCTTTATCAACATTTCTCAAAACTTCCAAAGAGTAATAACCGGAATCAGTAATTGCCGATACTTGCAAAGTATTTGTATAAAGTATCGGGTGAGTAATTGTACTTACTATATTTCTTGAGCCGAGTGATTTGAAATGTTCTTTCTTTTTTATTTGTTCTTCAGAATTATTATTAAAAAAGAAAAATGCAGCATCATGTTCAACGTTAAGTATTCCATTATTGACCAAACTATCAATTGGATTCAATCCGTAATTAATATATATGTCTGTGTGGTTTCTCAACTCGTTGCTTTTGAATTGAAAGAATTCATAAACTATATCGAACTTTGGCCCTTCATATTTAGGTTCGTAGTAAGTGAAGTATCCACGTCTCAGATCATTCATAAAAGTTTGAGTGTCGCCGTTAAATTGCGGGGCTGTTTTATCTTTTTCCCCGGCAGGTGCGGCAAAAATAAAGTTGCCGCTTTGCGCCATATCCGTAAAGCCAAGCGTGAATCCGTTATAATCCCAAACTTCTGTTTTCATATTTACTTTGTTGCCCATTGATGGTCTGATTCTCATCCAGTTCAAAGGTTCACCGTAACGTAAAATAACTTCACCTTGATTTGATTTCCATCCCACAACATTCATTGAAGGAACACTAAAATTAAGATTAGCATAAGCAACACGGGAATAATGTTCGAGCAAACGTTCGTTGTAATCTGTTATATAAAGCGGATCGGAAACTTTCCAATAGAGATCAATAAATTCTTTCAGTTCATAATCGCTCATCTCTTTCATAACATAATCATAAGCAGGCTGCAATAAAGATTTTACAGAATTAAAAGTGAAATCTTCTCTTTCATTTTCCGGCATCAACTCAATTGCTATCTGATATTCCGTAAAACATTCTTTGAGTTTTGAAGTTTTGTAATATAAAAGTCCAAGTGCAAGATGAATTTCTTTATCAGCTTTATTTATTTTAATTAATCTTTGTAAAAAAGGAACTCCTTTTTCCGGTTTATTCCCTTTATCATACATCAAACTTAATTTGAGAATTGTTTGATAATTAACCGAATCAATCTTCAAAGCATTCAGATAATATTTTTCTGCTTCGCTAAAATCTTCATCGGCATATTCTTGAAGCGGTGCCATAAATCCATCCAAGTTACGGACAGAATTATTATACTCGGTGAAGTCTTCATCTTTTAACAACCCAAGATTATACCATGCATCAACCTGGCTGCTGTCTAATTCTAAAATTTTATGGTATTGATCGAAAGAAGTGAAGCGTGCAAAACTTTTGCAGATGTTTGCATAAAAATAATTGTACTCTAAATTTTTGGGCTCTTTCCAAACAGCCATGTGCGAATTTTCAAATGCGAGATTTCTAGAATTAAAAGTGTTATGATGAAATTGAATCTTGGCAAGTTCATAATATGAAGCTGCATCTGAATTTTCCCAAATTGATTCTTTAAAATATTTTTCTGCATTGAGCGTGTCTTTGTATCGAATAGCTTCTATCCCCTTTTTATACAGTTCTTTTGATTGATCATCACTATCAATATTTAATCCTTTTAGGTAACTATTTAAAAAGAAGACAAGACTAAATAAACAATATATTAATGCACGTTTCATTCAATCATCCTGTAAAAAACTTACAAACAAACATTCTCAGAATCAATTCGATATAAGCTCTCCATAATTTATTACCTATTAAGAAAGGTTATCGTAACCTTTTCATTTTGGAAAACGTCTAAAGTTCAAAACAAAATTAAGGGCTGAGTTATGAAAAAATATCTTACCATTTTACTTTTCCTTCCGATTATAATATCAGCTTCAAATAATGAAAAAGTTCTTAAACTAAAAAAAATTGATTCTCCAATAAAAATTGACGGATATATAGATGATGCGTGGAGTAAAGCAGACTCGGCAACAAATTTTTTCCAGCTTCAACCTTATGTTGGAAAAGAACCTTCTAGAAAAAGTTATGCTAAAGTACTAACTACAGAAACTGCTCTCTATTGCTTAATAGTCTGTTACGATGAAAAAGCAAATATACAACAGCATACAGGTAAGCTTGATGATGGAGGCGGCGATATTGTATCAATAATGCTTGATACATTTAACGATAGAAGAACAGCTTACAAGTTTGCTGTTAATGCTGCCGGTGCCAGAGCTGATTGTCGTTTGCTAGACGATGCTCGCGATAGGGATTACAGTTGGGATGGTATCTGGTTTTCTGCAGCAAAAATTTACGATTGGGGCTATGTGGTAGAAATGGAAATCCCGTATAAATCTATTCAGTATGATGAAAAATTAACTTCATGGGGATTAGATTTTGACCGGTGGAGACCTATCAATTCAGAAGACTTATATTGGTGCGAATATGAACAGAATGAAGGTCAACGTATTTCTAAATTTGGAAAACTCGTTTTCGAAGATTTTCATCCTACTATAAAAGGTTTAAATCTTGAATTATACCCTGTCGTGTTCGGAAAGATAGATTACCTTGGCAACAACAAATATAAAGTTGATCCTCACGCCGGTTTAGATGTTTTCTACAATCCCTCTCCACAGTTAACTTTTCAGGCAACAGCAAATCCCGATTTTGCGCAGATCGAAGCCGATCCATACACATTTAATATCTCACGTTATGAAACATATTACAGCGAGCGCCGGCCATTTTTTATTCAAGGTAACGAAATTTTTATGCCTTCCGGTAAACAGCGCAACACCGGTTTCTATAGCCCGCTGGATCTTTTTTATTCACGCAGAATTGGAAGGAAATTACCGGACGGTTCCGAGGTTCCACTTTCATTCGGCGCAAAAGCTTTCGGCAGATTTAATGATTGGGAGTATGGCGGATTTGTTGCACGAACCGGAGAAATGGATTACACGGATTTAGACGGATCAAAAGCGACCGAACCTTCAGCAGTATTTGTTGCAGGAAGAGTGAAAAAACAGATCATGGAAAATTCATCACTCGGTGTTTTGTTCGTAGGAAAGCAAACTGCCAATAACACATATGGTGTTATTGATATAGACGGAGCTTTAAGGGAATCTGATTGGCAGCTTGCGTATCAATTTTCACGTTCAATAAAAAATTCTGAAGGAGATTATGCCGCTTCTGCCGGATTCACGCAGTTCGGAACTTCTTGGGTTACGATGATTCGCAGCAGATATGTCGGTAGTAATTTTGATATCAATCAAGTAGGATTTGTTCCTTGGCTTGGAACAGCTGAGTTAACAGGAATATCTGGACCGATCTGGTATCCAAAGGATGGAGAAATTTCTCAGATACTTATTTTCGGTGGTGCGTCACTCAATTATAAAAAAATTGAAGGGTACACCGATCATTCAGCAGTTTTCGTTTATAATATGCAGTTCAAAAGTAATTGGGGCTTCGAAATTGATATGTCCGCCGGCAGATCCAAAGATTCCGGCATTCAATACGATTCATACGAGATTGATCCGAACATGTGGATCAACCAAGCAAAATGGAATGCAAATCTGTACGGCAGTTACAGCAAGACTTACAATTTTTACAGAAACTATCTTGGCTCTTTCGGATCTATAGGCGGACAGTTTTCATGGAAAGCTTTGGATGTTCTCGAAGTCGGGTCATCGTTCAATATCTGGATGGAAAGAAAACCGGACGGAAATATAGAAGACATAACATACAACGCCCGTCCATTTTTCACTTTAACTCCGATCAATGATATGAGCGCAACTATTTATGTTGATAATCTTTATGTACGTTCCACAGATAGAATGGAAAGAATTTTCATCGGTGGTTTGTTTGCTTATCAATTTTCTCCAAAGAGTTGGATCTATTTTGCTTTGAACGAAGTGCATGATAGAAACAATCCAATGGGAACATTGGATATGACGGATCGTGTGTCAGTCTTCAAAATAAAATATCTTTATTACTTCTAAAAATTTAATTCGGTCTGAAAAACAAAAAGCCCCGCACCTCGAGCGTAGTCGAGAGACGGGGCTTTTTAATCACAAAAATATTATATCAGCACGGGTTCGGAAATTTTGATGAGAAGTCAGTCCATTTTGTAACTTGATCACCTGTTAATTTACTGGCAATATCAGTAAACAAAGTTGCTCTTAATGCACACATACTTGCTTTAATTGTTTGTGAAGCAGCATTATCATTAATTTTTTGGCGAGTATCATCATTCAAAACTTTTAATTTTGCAGCGGCTTCTTGCCTGGTTATTTTACCGGCTCTTAGATCTTCAACTATAAGTTTGCGCGCTTCGTTTGCAGCTTTAATTATATCAGCATTTGCATCTCTAAACTGTTGAACTAAAGGTTTCATATCATCATGAAATTTCACCATAAGCGCTTTTAAATCGGATTTTTGTTGATCACTTAAATTAAGTCTTCTAAAGAACAACCCAAGATGTTTTCCAAAATCAAATTTCATTATCCAATTGGTTCCACCACCATTGACAGACATCATTCCGCCGTTCATCATACCGGAAGCATTTCCTTGCACAAAACTGGACATGCTTAAGAATCCATAAGAATAAAGCGAATTATCGTAGGTCATATCATTATTCAGTGTTGCATCTTCAACACCGTTCATTAGATCGGTATAATCAATTACTGCATATTGAGGTGAGTCGAAATTTATTTGGTTTGGTCCGTTAACCTCGCTTTTATTACTACAAGCTGTGAAATAAATAAGCGGAAGAGTTAATAATGCAGCTAAAATTAATAATGATTTGAATCTTTTCATTTTACGTTCCTTTTATTAGTTCTTTTCGAAATTTTGACAAACAACTAATCTCAAAGGTTTAAATAAGTATCATAATTTTTTGATACTTACTAATAAGAGATTAAATTTGCCACCGGAAACTGGGAGAAATTTACTAATAATTTTTTTCAAGTTATATTAAAAAGAAAGGTTGAATATGAAAGTTTCGATTAATAGTCTATCTGTTAATACATTCGGGGATGAGAACAATCAGCCAATAATATTTATTCATGGATTTCCGTACGATCACACTATGTGGGAAAATCAAATTAACATTCTAAAAGAAAAATATTTCTGTGTTGCTTATGATGTCCGCGGACTTGGAGAGAGTTACGTCGGTGATGGTCAATATACGATGGAAGCTTATGTAAATGATCTTTTTTCAATTATTAATGAATTAAAATTGAAGGGCCCAATTCTATGCGGTCTATCAATGGGTGGATATATTGCTTTGCGCTCCGTTGAACGAAGTATGGAAATATTCAAAGGATTGATCTTATGCGATACTAAATCTGAAGCCGATGACGATGCCGCAAAGTTGAAACGCGCAGCAGGTATTAATCAAATTAATACTGAAGGATTAATAAAATTTGTTGAGGCATTTGTAACAAATTGTTTTGCGGAAGAAACTCCCAAAGAACAGGAAAAAATGTTCCTATTAACATTATTCAAAGCTCACAAACACGATCCGATCGGAGTTAAAGGTGCGTTTATTGCAATTATGAGTAGAACAGATACAACTTCTTTCTTACACAAAATAAATATTCCTACTCTTGTTCTCTGCGGTTCATTCGATAAACTTACACCGCCGTTAGTTATGCGCGCTATGTCAGAAAAAATTCCAAGATCTGAGTTTGCAATCATTCCGCGTGCAGGACATATGTCCCCGCTTGAAAATCCCGAATGCGTTAATGATTTAATATTGGGCTTTCTGAAAAGAAAAGTTTAGTTATTAAGAAATGATATTATTTCTTTTTTTCTTTTATTATACTTTCAATGCTCTTGAAATGTTTTGAATCTTTACCTTCATTGGGAATTAACTTCTTTTTTGTTCCGGCTTTATTCCCCGCTATTACACTATCAATATTTCTGAAATTCTGTGAAGTAGTATCTACTTTGGGTTTTAGTTGATTCTTAATCTCATTTGTAATTTCATTAACTTTTTTTTCAATCTGAACCGGTTTCAAATCAACATTAAATAGATATGGATCAACGAACCCAAAAGAACCAACAGTCAAAGCTATAGTTAATAATAGTGAACAAAAGATCGGCACAAGATATCCAAGCAGTAAACGAATAAGTCTTCCGCCGGATTTCTTATCTATTCTTTTAGCTGTTCTTATTATGATAAACGTAAGGACCCAGCATATTATGACGCCCAATGAAAGAATTGATAAGAATAAAATTTTTCTTTGTGAGCTAACAGCCCCGAGAACAAATACCGAAAAAACTATCAAGAATATTATTAACCGCTGATATAATAAATTTTCGGCAGCAGTTGATTCTTGGTTCAAGTTCGAATTGGTAGACATTATAATTCCTGAATTACATCCAAATATATTTAATACTAGTCTTACATGCTCTCAATAAATTCAACTAATTATCTTCTGCTAAAAACCGTCCGGAATAAATCTCTTGATCAATGAAACTTTTACAAATTGTGTAAGCATCAAATAAGAAATTAAAATCATAGCAAGTAAAGGCCAATACAACGCCGGCAAAGCAACAAGGGATAAACCTTTGGCAAATGGAGAAAACGGAAGCCAAATTCCAATTATCATTATTAAAAATGTTGTTGCAATTAATTGAATACTTGCGCGACTTTGAATAAATGGTATTTTATTTGTTCTAATAACATGAATGATAAGCGTTTGAGTAAGCAGAGATTCTACGAACCACCCGGTTTGAAACAATGAAGATTTTCCTAAATCCCAACATCCAAAAACATAAAGCATTATAAAAAAGGTAGCGTAATCAAAAATTGAACTGATTGGACCAATGAACAAAATAAATTTTGATATTGCACCCATTGACCACGGTCTTGGTTTTGCAATAAGTTCAGGATCAACACCATCAGTTGGAATCGGTACTTGTGAAAAATCATACAATAGATTGTTCGCTAAAATTTGAATTGGCATCATTGGTAAAAACGGTAGAATAATACTTGCGCCGAGAACGCTGAACATGTTCCCGAAATTTGAACTGGCGCCCATACGAATGTATTTAAGAATGTTAGCAAAAACTTTTCTCCCTTCCTGAACTCCTTCTTCAAGCACCATTAAGCTTTTCTTTAATAGAATTACATCTGCAGTTTCTTTTGCAATATCAACGGCTGAGTCAACAGAAATTCCAACATCAGCAACTCGCAGTGCCGGGGCATCATTCATTCCATCGCCTAAAAATCCAACCGTATGCCCTCGCTTTTGTAATATTTTTACAATTTTCTGTTTATCCGTAGGTGAGTGCCGCGCAAAAATTGTTGTCTCATCTACAGCATTTGATAATTCATCGTCAGTCATCCGTTCAGTGTCCGTACCGAGTAAAACTTTATCAGTGGAGATTCCAACTTCTTTACAAACTTTCATAGTTACTAATTCATTATCGCCCGTGATAACTTTGATGCTAATCCCATGATTTTGAAGAGCAACAATTGCAGCTGCTGCAGTTTCCTTCGGAGGGTCGAGAAATGCGAGATACCCTATTAGAGTAAGATTTGATTCGTCATCTTTATTGTAAGCTTCTTTCTTTTCCAAATCTTTATACGCCAACGCCAGAACTCTAAATCCATCTTTACTCAAATCATCATATTCCTCTTTTAAATCAGAGATTAATACTGATTCGACCGGCAATATTTCGCCGTCCAGCTCAAAATGTGTGCACCTGGAAAATATCTCCTCAGGCGCTCCTTTTGTAATTATTTGGTGTACCCCATTAGGAGTTTCTACTACAACCGACATAATTTTTCGTGAAAAGTCGAATGGAATTTCATCAACCTTTTTGTAATTGGCTATATGTAATTCATCTTCAGCTTCTTTATGAACAAGAATTGCCCTATCAAGAATATTTTTCAATCCGGTTTGAAAATAACTATTCAAATAAGCCATTTGAAGAACACCTTCATCATCTTTTCTAACAACATCACAATGTTTTTCCAGAATTACTTTATCAATTGTTAATGTGCCGGTTTTATCAGTACATAAAACATCCATAGCGCCAAGATTTTGAATTGCATTTAATCGCTTCATGATTACTTTTTTCTTAGACATTGCCATAGCACCTTTAGACAAACATACAGTTACTATCATTGGCAGCATTTCAGGTGTCAATCCAACAGCAACAGCCAGGGCAAAGAAGAATGCTTCGTGCCAGTTGTGTTTAGTCAATCCGTTTATCAAAAAAACTAGGGGAACCATTACCATCATAAATTTTATCATTAGCCACGTAAAACTTTTTACACCTTTATCAAAACTTGTCTGAACTTGTTCTGTAGTAATTGCGCTTGCCATTTTGCCTAAATAAGTATTTGCACCCGTCGTAACAACAATCCCGGTAGCGCTTCCGCTTTCAACACTTGTTCCCAGGAAACAAATATTTTTTATTTCTAAAGAGGACTTAGAATTGGAATCATCATTTGTCTCGAATTTCTCTACAGGTATAGACTCGCCGGTAAGAGCGCTTTGTATGATAAACAAGTCCTTGCTTGATAAAATTCTGAGATCTGCGGGGATCATATCGCCGGCTGATAATTTGACAATATCGCCTGGAACCAATTTTGACAACGGAATTTCTTCTTCTATTCCATTTCTAATCACTGTTGCAGTTACATGAATCATTGCTTTCAATTTAGCGGCGGCATTATCAGCTTTATATTCTTGAACAAAACGCAGCACTAATCCAAGAAGGACCATTATGAAAATTATTATTGCAGTTTCATAATCATGAGTAAGTATTGAAACAATTCCAATAACAGAAAGTAGAATTACCAGTGGATTCAATACCGCATCTATTATCAATTTTATCCACGTACTCTTCTTTTCTTTTACAACAACATTAAGTCCGTAGTTTTCCAAGCGGATTTCAGCTTCTTGATTAGTTAAGCCAAGTAGAGAAGTTTTAAGTCTATCGAAGACTTCTTGATGTTTGAGTTGTGATATTTCAATTAGTTGAGAGGAGACTTGAATACTTGATAATTGGTTTTTTTTAGCCGGAGGAATTACTTTTGGGAAAACGTTTGTTTGAAAAAAATTTCGCATTAATCTGAAACTCCGTAAAGAAATTTACAATCGGATATGATTTTTAATAAAATTCTACATTATGACTTTTCAAAATTCCATTTTTATAAATAAACTTTGCACTGAAAAACTTATCATCCAAAAGCCATGGAATAAATATCTGGTCGCCTTCCCATAAATTCAGTTTGAGAAGTTGATTGTTCTGTATCCATTCAAGTTTTCCTTCATGCGAATCAATTAATTTTCCTTTGAACTCTCTCGCTGTAAATAGAAAAACATACCAATCCTTCTTTCCGTCAAACATTGGGAAAGTTATAAAACCGTGCATCTTTGGACTCTTTATCAGCAAACCGCTTTCTTCTTTTACTTCACGAATGATACATTCTTCCGGAGTTTCACCGTGTTCAAACTTACCGCCGAGCCCATTCCACTTTCCTTCATGCACATCATCTTTCTTTTTTATTCGATGAAGCATTAAAGTTTTATCTTTATCTATAATGTAACAAAGAGTTGCTAATTGCATTGCTTCTTCTTAGTCCTCTCTTCTTGTGAAGTAAATTTTTAATGATTAATTGATGATGCTAGTATTGAGGAAATGTCGTCAAGTTCGTCTAAGAACCATTTTACTTTTTCTGCTTTTGCACGTTTGCTATCGCGGACTAATGCCAGCCAAAGTTTTGTTTCATTAGCAAATTTGAGAGATGCAATTGTGTAATTGTTCAATTCTTTTTTTGTTGACGAGGCAGTGGCTTCAATAAAATTACTGATTACGCTTGTCCCGCTCCCGAATAGCTGATCGCCGATTCTTTGAGAAACATTATCCTTGGGAAGTGAATCTATAAACTCAATCAACTTTAACGTGAAAAAGTAAATTCTTTTTCTAAACTCTCCTCTGGATCTAGTTGTTTCAAGCTGCATACTTTCCTCTACTCTTTACTCATTCCTAAATAAATATCTTTTAAGAGATAATTTTTTACGTAGTCTGTAACACCATCACGGGCGTTCAGAATATTTTTATCATAACCGGCATTTCTTAATTTTTTCATATTTGCTTCAGTGAAATATTGATACTTCTCTCTAATCTCATCCGGCATATCAATAAATTCTATATTAACCGGCTTCCCAACTGCATCGAACAACGCTTTTACAAGTTCGGCCCATGTTTGAGCATGTCCGGTACCGATATTAAAAATTCCGTTCTTATCCTGATGATCAAGAAAATATAAAGTCATATCAACAGCGTCTTTCACATAAATAAAATCACGTTTCTGTTCACCATCCTTAAATTCCGGTTTATAAGATTTAAAAAGCCGGACTTTTCCTGTATCTCTCACTTGTTCAAAAGCTTTGTGAACTACGCTTCTCATCTCGCCTTTATGATATTCATTTGGTCCATACACATTGAAATATTTTAGTCCAACAACTTTATCAGCAAGACTATTTCTCTTGATCCAAGTATCAAATAAATGTTTTGAATAACCATACATGTTCATTGGTCTTAACTCGCCAAGTGAATTTTCATCATCGTTATATCCATTAGATCCGTCGCCATAAGTAGCGGCAGAAGATGCATAAATAAATCTAACTCCGTTTTCTAAACAATACTTTGCAAGTTCTTGCGAGTAATGATAATTGTTGTCCATAAGAAAGTCGGCATCTTTTTCTGTTGTTGAAGAACATGCACCCAGATGAATTATTGAAGTTGCTTTGAAAGGAAGACCTCGCTGTAAAACCAATCCCATAAAATCATCTTTATTGTAAAAATCAGAATACTTAAGCCCGTTAAGATTTTTCCATTTTTCATCTTTGCCGAGTTCATCAACAATAATAATCTTATCATACCCTAACTTGTTTAACTTCCATACAATCGCACTACCGATAAATCCTGCACCGCCGGTAACTACTATCATTATCTTCTCTATTATTTATTATATTTGAGTGAAAATATATCACTATTAAAAATGAAATAAAATAGAACGCAGATACTTATGATTTATTGATCAATCATAATTATCTGATTTCCTATTAGAAATGGAATTAATGAATAATAATCTTGCAATACTTTCAAAACTCTTATTAGAAAGAATTTTACTGCTCGACGGACCGAAAGGGACATTGATACAAAGCTATAAACTTTCGGACACTGATTTCCGCGGGAAAAGATTTAAGGATCATCCGGTTGATCTCAAAGGAAATAACGATATTCTTGTTTTAACACAGCCGGAAATAATTAAAAATATTCATCATCAGCATCTCGATGCCGGTTCGGATTTTATCGGGACAAACACATTTAACGGTACTTCAATATCTCAGGCAGATTATCAAACTGAAAATCTTTCTTACGAGATAAATTTTGAAGCGGCAAAAATAGCAAGAGAAGCTGCCGACGAATACACAAAAAAGAATTCAGGAAAACCGAGATTTGTAACCGGGACGATCGGTCCGACAAACAAGTCTTTGTCAATGTCGCCGAAAGTTGATGACCCGGGGTATAGAGCTGTAACTTTTAATCAAATGGCTGCTTCATTTAAGGAACAAGCGCGCGGGTTAATTGACGGCGGCGCTGATGTTATGCTTGTTGAGACAATGATAGACACACTAAATGCTAAAGCTGCTCTTTATGGAATTATGGAATTGTGTGAAGAAACAAAGAATAATATTCCAATAATGGTATCGGGTTCCATTATTGATTTGAGCGGAAGAACATTAAGCGGACAAAACACAGAAGCATTTTGGAATTCAATCTCTCACACAAAAAATTTATTGAGTGTTGGACTTAATTGTTCGCTTGGACCAAAGCAAATGCGTCCCTTCATTTCGGAATTATCGTGTATTGCAAATGTTTTTATCAGCTTATATCCGAATGCCGGTTTACCAAATGAGTTCGGCGGATATGATGAATCGCCGGAAGTCATGTCTAAAGTTCTGGAAGAATATGCAAGTGAAGGATTTTTAAATATCGTTGGCGGATGCTGCGGAACAACTCCCGAACATATAAAAGCATTTGCAGAGATCGCAAAAAAATATCCGCCGAGAAAAATTCCTGATGTAAAAAAATATTTGAGATTAAGCGGACTTGAACCGCTCACACTACGACCTGACACAAATTTTATAAATATCGGTGAACGCACAAACGTAACCGGCTCTCGTAAATTTGCACGGCTCATTAAAGAGAATAAATATGAAGATGCTTTATCCGTAGCCAAAGAACAAGTTGAAAACGGTGCACAAATCCTCGATATAAATATGGATGAAGGATTGATCAACTCCGAAGAAGCGATGACAAAGTATTTAAAACTTCTTGCTGTTGAACCTGATATTGCAAGAGTTCCGATAATGCTTGATTCTTCTAAGTGGAGTGTTATTGAAGCAGGGTTAAAATGTTTGCAAGGCAAAGGAATTGTTAATTCAATTTCTATGAAAGAAGGTGAAGAAATTTTTAAGGAACACGCACGGAAAATTTTACGTTATGGTGCGGCGGTTGTTGTTATGGCATTCGATGAACAAGGACAAGCAGATACACTCGAAAGAAAAATTTCGATTTGCGAACGTGCATATAAAATTTTAACCGAAGAAGTTGGTTTCCCTCCGCAAGATATTATTCTCGATCCAAATATCTTTGCAGTTGCAACGGGAATTGAAGGACATAATCAATACGCTCTCAACTATATTGAAGCAGTCCGATGGATAAAGAAAAATTTACCTCATGCAAAAGTTAGCGGCGGTGTCAGCAATATTTCATTTTCATTTCGGGGAAACGATTTTGTCCGGGAAGCTATGCATTCGGCTTTTCTTTATCATGCCATAGAAGCAGGAATGGATATGGGAATTGTGAATGCGGGACAACTTACTGTCTATGAAGAAATCCCGAAAGACTTTCTGGAACGCGTTGAAGATGTTTTGTTGAATAGAAGACCGGATGCAACTGAAAGATTAGTTGAGTTTGCTAACACTTTATCGCAAGAAGTAAAAAGCGAGAAGCAAGAGGGTGAGTGGAGAAAGGGTTCAGTAGAAGATAGACTGAAACACGCTCTAGTAAAAGGTATTGTTGATTACATTGACCAAGATATTGAGGAAGCCAGACAAAAATATTCTAAACCGCTGGATGTAATTGAAGGTCCATTAATGACGGCTATGAATGTTGTTGGAGATTTATTTGGTTCGGGAAAAATGTTTTTACCTCAGGTTGTAAAAAGCGCACGCGTCATGAAAAAAGCTGTCGCTTATTTAATTCCCTTTATCGAAGTTGAGAAAGAACAAAGCGGTATGACAAAAGCAAAAGGAAAAATTTTGCTTGCTACTGTGAAAGGTGATGTACACGATATAGGGAAAAATATTGTAGGAGTTGTTCTCGGTTGCAACAATTATGATATCATTGATCTTGGAGTGATGGTTCCATCAGATAAAATTTTATCTACCGCAATTGAAAAAAATGTTGATGTAATTGGTCTAAGCGGATTAATAACTCCTTCCCTTGATGAGATGGTTCATATTGCAAAAGAGATGGAGCGGATGAAGATTGATCTGCCGCTTCTTATCGGAGGCGCTACAACTTCAAGACTTCACACAGCTGTAAGAATTTCTCCCGCATTCAGCGGAATAACAGTGCATGTGCTGGATGCATCGAAGAGTGTTGGCGTTGTCAGCAGTCTTTTAAATAAAGATGCCAAAGAAATGTTTTCCAAAGGAATAAAAGAAGAATACGGTAAACTGAAATTGGGACATGCAAAGAAACAATCTGAAAAAGATTTTTTAACAATCGAACGAGCCCGCAAGAATAAACTCAACATTGATTGGTCAAACTACCGAATTAAAAAGCCGAAAAAACTCGGTGTAAAAGTTTTGCAAAATTATTCACTGGAAGAAATCCGTAAGTATATTGACTGGACACCATTCTTTATGACTTGGGAATTAAAAGGAAAGTACCCTGAAATTTTTGATAACACTAATTACGGAAAAGAAGCAAAGAAAATTTTTGATGATGCAAATCAGTTGCTGGATAATATAATTCAGAATAAACTTTTAACTGCAAATGGCGTTTGCGGACTTTTTGCCGCCAACTCTTTTGATGATGATATAGAAATTTATACTGATGAATCACGGACAGGTATTCTTGAAAAATTAAATACTATCCGTCAGCAATCCGTTAAGTCAGGCGGAATTCCAAATATTGCATTAGCAGATTACATTTCTCCGAAAGAAAATGACTCGGAAGATTACATAGGAATGTTTGCTGTTACTACAGGTATAGGAATTGAAAAGATTATCGAACAATTTGAAAAACAGCACGACGATTACAATTCGATTATGACAAAAGCTGTTGCAGACAGACTTGCCGAAGCATTTACAGAATTGCTTCATGAAAAAGTAAGAAAGGATTTCTGGGGTTATACAGCAAATGAAAAATTGTCTAACAAAGATCTTATTGATGAGAAATATATAGGTATTCGTCCTGCACCCGGTTATCCTTCTCAACCTGACCATACTGAGAAATTAAAAATTTGGAAATTGCTTAATGCTGAAAAAAATACTTCAATAATATTAACAGAAAGTTTAGCTATGTTTCCTGCCGCATCTGTCTGCGGTTTATACTTTGCTCATACGGATTCTAAATATTTTACAGTTGGAAAGATCGGCAAAGATCAAGTAGAAGATTACCGAAAACGTAAAGGAATAAGTTTAAAAGAAGCCGAGAAATGGCTTAGACCAATTTTAAATTACGACGAGGAGATTGGTTAAATGGAAAGAACATTCCGCCCCGGTGCAATCGGTGCATTGTTGGATGAATACGAGCGTGTTGCACTCGAATTAAAAAATCTTTTGAGTACAATTTCTCAAGAAGAGTTTATTAAAGTTTTTGATCCGTACACTCGAGATGAAAACTGCCGTTCAATTCAATCTATAATGAAACATGTGGTAAGCGCCGGATATAGATATGCAGATCAAATTTGTGATTTCCTAAAAAGACCGGCTGTAAATCATAACTATCATATCTATAACGTTGTTCACGCAATAGATGAATTGGAAAATTTTATTTTCTTTACAGCCGAAATTGTAAAAGAAAATTTAAAGATGACTCGCGAAGAGATCGCAGCAACTAAAACGGAAACACGTTGGGGTTTATACAATATTGAAATGATGTTTGAGCATGCTATTGTTCATATTCTAAGACATAGAAGACAAATTGAAAAGTTTATGGCTTCACAAAAATGAAACCGGTGCTGATTTATTTAACAATTTTTAACTGTGATTAATCTCCATATTCTCTAATTTAACTTTTATGAGAATCCATGGTTCTCATTAAAATTTTTCTTAACAATTCAGTACGGAGTTATCATGAAAAGTAAAAAGTTACTGTTAGTGATCTTCTCTTTAATCTTCTCAATTCAAATTTTCTCTCAAGAAAAAATTGATTACCAAATGATGCAGCGTATTCGTCAAGAGGGACTTCAAAATTCCAAGGTGATGGAATTAATGAGTTATCTCTGTGATATATATGGACCTCGGCTTGCAGCATCACCACAATTCCGCCAAGCAGGTCAATGGGTTGTTGGTAAATTAAAAGAATACGGTCTTGAAAATGCAAATATGGAATCATGGGGAACTCTTGGCAGAGGTTGGGAATTAAAAAAGTTTTATGCTGCTATGACTTCACCGCAATACATGCCGTTTATTGCTTATCCTAAAGCATGGACTCCGGGTTTGGAAGGAGTTGTAAAAGGAAATGCTGTGCTAATGGATATTAAATCTGAAGCAGATTTAGATGCATTCAAAGGAAAATTAAAAGGCGCGATTGTTCTTTCACGCGGAGAACAACCGATAACTCTTGGAATGGATGCTGATGGAAAACGTTATAATGACGAAGATTTAAAAAAATTACAACTTGCTCAAGAAGGCGGCGGGAGAAATTTTGATCCGGCTCAAAGAGCAACGCTTCAGGCGCAAAGAGAACTGCAACAAAAAGTTGCAAAGTTTTTAAAAGATGAAGGCGCTTTAGTTGTACTTGAACCATCCCGAGGAACCGACGGAACAATTTTCGTTCAGAGCGGAGGATCTTACAAAAAAGGTTCTGAAATGCCATTACCTTCAATTGTTGTTTCTGTAGAACAGTATAATAGGATGGTTCGCATCGCACAAAAAAATGTTCCGGTAACTTTAGAATTTGAAATTCAAGCTAACTTTGTTGACACAGATTCTCTCGGTTATAATGTTATTGCAGAAATTCCCGGCACAGATAAAAAATTAAAAGATGAAGTAGTAATGCTTGGCGGACATTTTGATTCGTGGCATTCAGGAACCGGTGGAACTGATAACTCTTCCGGAAGTGTAATTGCTATGGAAGCTGTGCGTATTCTTAAAGCACTTAATGTTAAGCCAAGAAGAACTATAAGAATTGCTTTATGGGATGCAGAAGAAGAAGGTTTGATCGGATCCCGTAATTATGTTAAGAATCATTTTTTTGATGCAGAGAAAAAAGAAAAGAAACCGGATTACGATAAATTAGCTGCTTATTTTAATTATGATAACGGTTCAGGAAAAATTCGCGGTATTTACACACAAGGTAATTTTGCAGTTATGCCGATCTTTGAAGAGTGGTTAAAACCATTCAATGATCTTGGCGCTTCTACCGTTACATTAAGAAATACAGGAGGAACGGATCACCAATCGTTTGATAGTGCAGGTCTTCCCGGTTTCCAATTCATACAAGATCAATTAGAATATGATACGAGAACGCATCACTCCAATATGGATGTTTACGATCATACAAGCAGAGCTGATTTAGTTCAATCGGCAACTATTATGGCAGCATTTGTTTATAATGCGGCAATGCGCGACGAAAAATTACCAAGAAAATATTTCGATCCGAATACAGTACAGCAACGCAGACCACAGTTTTAATGAAAGCAACTGAGTGCCTGAGTAACTAAGATGTAATCTCAGGAACTAAGGCACTCAGGAACTAAGACACTCAGGAACTTAAAATAGATGCAATCAATAAATCATTTAGAAAAACTTTTTAAGAAATGGAGCGGAGAAAAAAAAATTAGTATCTCTCCCCTTCCGGAATCCGGTTCATCACGAAAATATTTTAGAATTACAAGTAACAATAAATCTGCAATAGGTGTTTATAATACCGATAAACGCGAAAATCGTGCTTTCATTTATCTCACCAAACAATTTCTAAGTTTGAAGCTCAATGTTCCAAAAATTTACTCTCATGATTTAGAGAACAATATTTATTTAATAGAAGATCTCGGCGATGTAACTTTATTTTCTTTCACCGAGCTAAACCGAAACGGGAATTTATTTAATGGAGACGTTATTGAACTGTACAAAAATATTTTAGAACTACTTCCCCGATTTCAAATAACCGCATCAAAAAAATTAAACTTCAATAACTGTTATCCGCGCAGTAAATTTGATTCTCAATCAATTATGTGGGACTTGAATTATTTCAAACACTATTTTCTTAAACTTGCGAAGATAGAATTTGATGAACAGAAACTTGAAAATGATTTTAACATCCTTACAAATTTTCTTTTAAGTGCTGATTGCAATTATTTCTTATACCGCGATTTTAACTCGCGTAACATAATGATCAAGAATGGTGAACCATATTTTATAGATTACCAGGGTGGGCGCAAAGGCGCACTTCAATATGATATTGCTTCACTACTCTTTGATTCGAAAGCAAGCTTACCTCAAAATCTTAGAGAGGAATTTTTAGATCATTACATCGCATCAGCAAATAAAATTAAGCGGATTAATAAAAAAGAATTCTTGAAATATTACAATGGATATGTTTTAATTCGTTTACTTCAAATGTTCGGGGCTTACGGTTACCGCGGTTATTTTGAAGGCAAAGCTCATTTCTTAGAAAGTATTCCCTACGCTGTAAAGAATCTAGAATGGCTTTTATTGAAATCAAAAATTAAAAGCACGGTTAAATTACCGGAATTGTATAATACATTAGAACAAATAATAAAATCTAAAGAACTTCAAAAGTTTAATTGGAAAGATTCACCTGCAGGGAAACTTACTGTTCGCATCAATAGTTTTTCTTATCGTGATAAAATACCAATGGATATTTCAGGCAACGGCGGCGGATTTGTTTTTGATTGCAGAGCAATTCCAAATCCCGGACGATATGAAAAATATAAATCCTTAAACGGTACCGATAAACCTGTTCAAGATTTTTTAGCAATTCAACCTGAGGTTCAATTATTTTTGAATGAAACTTTCGATCTCATAGATAAAACCGTTGAGAATTATATTGGACGCGGATGGTCCGATCTTATGGTAAATTACGGATGCACCGGAGGACAACACAGATCTGTTTATTGTGCGATTAAATTATCCGATCATTTGAAAAAGAAATTTGATGTCAATGTTATTTTAAACCATACAAAATTTTAAGCATGCGCGCATTTCTTTTATCAGCCGGGTTAGGTACAAGACTAAAACCTTTAACCGATACAACACCCAAAGCATTAGTTCAAATTAACGGGGTTACTCTTCTTGAGCATATAATTAAACGATTAATTTCATTCGGATTTGATTCCATTATTATCAATGTTCATCATTTTGGGGATCAAGTAATTAATTTTTTAAAAGAAAAAAACAATTTCGGCGTTGATATTAAAATTTCAGATGAGCGGGATCAATTGTTAGATACCGGCGGCGGATTAAAAAAAGTTTCTGAATTTTTCAATGATGATAAGCCTTTTCTTGTTCATAATGTTGATATACTCTCAGATCTAAATTTATTCGAGCTTTATCATTATCATCTAAGATCAAATTCTATTGCAACTCTTGCAGTACAAAACAGAAAATCATCCAGATATTTTTTGTTTGATGAAGATAAAAATCTCTGCGGATGGAAAAATGAAAAACCACTTGAGACAAAAATTGCCCGTCAACAAATCGGCTCATTAATACAACTTGCGTTCAGTGGTATCCAAATTATCGATCCTAAAATTTTTCAATTTATGCCTGAGAAAAATATTTTTTCTCTTATTGATCTATATTTGTCCATCGCTTCTAAAGAACGAATCTCTTATTTTGATCACAGCGGATCATTATTTATTGATCTTGGGAAAACAGAGAATTTGATGGAAGCAGAAAAAATCATTAAAGTAATTTAAAAGGAAATTAAAATGAAAAAAATATTCACTTTTATTCTTTCAATTATATTGTTTTATTCTTTTACATCCTCATTTGCACAAGGCATTGATTGGATCAAAGAACATTACATAAAAAAAGATTACCGCATTGAAATGCGCGACGGAATAAAATTGTTTACTTCTGTCTATTCTCCTAAAGACACTACAAAAAATAATCCTATCCTCATGTTACGAACTCCATATACTGTTGCGCCATATGGTGAAGATAAATACCCGCAGAACTTGGGACCAAATGAAACATTTGCAAGAGATGAATTCATTTTTGTTTTTCAAGATGTACGCGGTATGTTTTTGAGCGAAGGCAAATTCGACAACATGCGGGCATACATACCAAACAAAAAAAGCAATAAAGATATTGACGAAACTACGGATACATACGATACTATAGACTGGCTTGTTAAGAATTTAAAACACAACAACGGTAACGTTGGCATTTGGGGAATTTCTTATCCCGGATTTTATGCTGCAATGTCACTTATTGATTCTCATCCCGCACTAAAAGCGGCATCGCCTCAAGCGCCGATTGCAGATTGGTTTATTGGCGACGATATGCATCATGGCGGTGCTTTAACACTTTCAATGTCGTTTAATTTTTTCAAAGGATTTGATCAGCAGCGCGATTCTTTAACAACAACTTGGAAGCCAGCACCTAAATATGATTCACCTGATATGTACAATTTCTTTTTACAACTTGGACCACTGTCAAATGCCAATGAAAAATATTTAAAAGGTAAACTTCCATTTTGGAATGAAATGTTAAAGCATGGTAATTACGATGAATTCTGGAAATCGCGTAGCAATCTTCCCTATTTCAAAAATGTAAAACCGGCTGTACTGATTGTTGGCGGTTGGTACGATTCCGAAGATTTATACGGACCACTTCATATTTACAAATCCATCGAAGAGAAAAATTCAAAAAACCAAACCCATATTGTAATGGGTCCGTGGTATCACGGCGGTTGGTCTCGTAGCGATGGAAGTTCATTCGGCGATTTTAAGTTTGGAGAAAATACAAGTGAGTACTACAACAAAAATATTCTTCTTCCCTTTTTCAATTATTATTTGAAAGGAACCGGCGTATTAAATTTACCCGAAGCGATTATATTCAGAACAGGTTCTAACACTTGGGTTAATTATGATAAATGGCCGCCAATTAATGTAGAAAAAAAATCTATCTATCTCTCGCCAAACAATAAACTGAATTGGAATAAGCCGACTGAAAAGAAAAATTTATTCGGTGAATATTTAAGCGATCCAAGTAAACCGGTTCCTTATTCTTGGAAATTTCATGACTCCGGATTGCATTACTATAGAACTTACATGAGTGATGATCAACGTTTTGCATCTGCCCGCCCCGATGTTCTTGTTTATGAAACCGAACTGCTTGAAAAAGACATAACTGTTGCCGGACCAATACTAGCAGATCTATTTGTCGCCACCACCGGAACTGATGCCGATTGGGTTGTGAAAGTGATTGATGTATATCCTGATGGTGCTATTAATCCGGATCCAAATCCTAATAATATTGAAATGGGCGGTTATCAACGATTGATACGTTTCGAAGTATTGAGAGGTAAGTTTAGAAATAGTTTTGAAAAACCGGAACCTTTTGTCCCTAATAAAGTAACTGAAGTGAAGATTAATTTGAATGATGTTGACCATACATTTTTGAAAGGACATAAAATAATGGTTCAAATTCAGAGCAGTTTTTTCCCGTTCATTGACCGTAATCCGCAAAAATTTGTTGATATTTATAACGCCAAGGAAAGTGATTTCCAGAAAGCATTTAACCGGGTATATTTTTCAAAACAGTATCCGTCTAACATCTCGCTTGGTGTTATGAAATAAATTTTATTCTATAAATTTTTTGATTATGTTATAATAACTAAACTTGGAGGTTAGAATGAAAAAGTTGTTTACCGTAATAATATTAATAATTGTTGCTGGAACAATTAACGCTCAAAGTATAGCAATCGGGGCACAAGGAGCTTACGTAAAATCGCAAGATGCTGACGGTGTAATTATGCCCGCTGCTGCAGTAAGAATTGGTCTTGGCGGATTATCCGTTGAAGGCTCTATCGGATATAAATCCGACAAATATTTGGACGGTGCAATCAAAACAACAACCTACCCAATGATGCTTACCGGTTTTCTTGGCTTATTGCCATTTATACATTTAGAAGCCGGAATCGGTTGGTATAATACAAAAGTTGAATACAGCGGAATATTTGCTGGCGCTCCTTCAGAAACATATAGCGATATTGGCTACCATGCCGGTGCCGGTGCCGAGATACCATTAGGAAACATTATATTGACAGGGGATATACGCTATGTAATAGAAAAGGCAAAATTTAATAATGTTAGAACTACATCTGATTTAAAAAGCGACTTTTACATGATTGTCGTTGGATTAATGTTTAAGCTGTACTAAACAACTTATTATCTTTCAAAAATAATTCTTGAGGTTGTATGGTTTTCGATCGTCTCAAAAATGCTAACCAATATTTTCCACTTGGTGAAAGAATTACTAAAGCTCTTCAATATTTATCACAAACAGATTTTACAAATCTTGAGCCTGGCAAATATGAAATTGACGGCGAAAATATTTTTGCTCTGGTTCAGACATATAACACAAAACCGTTTAGCTCTGGCAAATGGGAAGCACACAAAAAATATATAGATGTTCAATACATTGTTTCCGGTAAAGAAAAAATAGGATTTACAGAAACAACTAAAGTTATTGTTATGGAAGAATACAATGAAGAAAATGACTATGCTATATATAAAGGTGAAGGAAATTTTCTAATTGCCGATGAAGGACATTTTGCAATATTCTTTCCTTCAGATGTACATATGCCCGGTATGGCAATTAATATTCCGAAAGAAGTTAGAAAGGTTGTTGTGAAAGTGAAACTTGAAGGTAAAGAAGAAACTATTAATCAAGAACCTGCAAACGAACCTACTTAATAATTTTGTTATTGGTGGTTGGTGATTTTAAAAACTAAGAACCAGTCACCAATAACTAATCACTATTTTACAATATCAAGCAACTCAACTTCAAAGATTAAAACAGAAGCCGGTGGAATTGTTTCTCCCTTTCCTTCTTCGCCATAAGCAAGTTGATAGGGAATATAGAATTCAAATTTGTCGCCGACATGCATTAGTTGTAACCCTTCGGTCCATCCTTTTATAACTTGATTAAGAGGAAATTCTGCCGGTTGATTGCGTTTATAAGAGCTATCGAATTCTTTTCCATTTAATAGTTTTCCTGCATAATGTACTTTTACTTTACTTGTATCTTTAGGTGATGGTCCTGTACCGCTTACAAGAACTTTGTATTGCAGCCCGCTGGCTGTGGTTTTAACACCTTCCTTATTTTTATTTTCAGCAAGGAATGCTTCACCATCTTTTTTATTTTTTTCTATAATAGGAGCCATCTCAGCTTTTTTCTTTTCATTCTCTATTTTTTGCATTGCTGCCTGTCGTTCTTGTCCTCTTTTATTGAGAGCAGTTAATACTTCTATAACCTTTTCTTTGGTCATATCGGATTTACCGTTCATTGCATCTTGAATAGATTTTATCAGAACATTAAAGTTTATTTGTAAGAATGGATCGGTCAAATTTTGGAATATATTTTGACCAATTGCATAACTAACGGAATCACCCTGTGTTTTTAATGTTACCGATGATTGAGCTTTCACTTTCGATGGTGATTTCTCTTTTGTTTGATTTTTATTTTGTGCAAATGTTACCGATAATCCAAGAAGGATTATTAAAATAACTTTTAATGGCTTCATTTCTTCTCCAATAGTTCATATTAATATTTATGGGTTGTGAAAATAAGCTCATTGGTTATTATTAGCAAATTGATTATCGATTTTTGGGATTTAAACTTTTTCAATGTTTAGTAAGTTGTTGGTTGATAAGAAATAATTTAATTTGATTTAGATTTTTATTGGAGGTAAAAATGAAACCCAAATTCCAATTAGGTTTATTTTTCATAGTACTATTCGCAACCTGCCTGCCGGCAGGCAGGTTCTCAATTATTAACGCTCAATTCTATAAACCAGATTCACCTTTCGCACACACATATTCCATCGTTGCATTTGATGAGAAGACCGGCGATATGGGTGTTGCGGTTCAGTCGCATTGGTTCTCAGTTGGAACAATTGTTACATGGGGCGAAGCTGGAGTTGGCGTTGTTGCTACACAATCATTTGTTAATCCTGCCTTTGGACCAGGCGGTTTAGATTTGTTAAGTAAAGGAAAGACACCCCAAGAAGCGGTTGATGAATTATTAAAGAGTGATGAAGGTAGGGAATTCCGCCAGCTTGCAATTCTTGATTCAAAAGGTAACGCTGCTTCATTTACTGGTAAATTATGCATTCAACCCGCCGGAAATATTGTTGGTAAAAATTTTTCTGTACAGGCAAACTTAATGTCTAACGATAAAATTTGGCCTGCTATGGCAGAAGCATTTCAAAAATCAAAAGGACCACTTGCAGAAAGAATGCTCGCTGCACTTGAAGCTGCAGAAAAAGCCGGCGGTGATGTGCGCGGAAAACAATCTGCAGCACTTCTTGTTGTGCGTGCTAAATCAACCGGAAAAATTTGGGAAGATCGTTTAGTTGATATCCGCATTGATGATAGTTCCGCACCGCTTCCCGAATTGAGAAGACTTCTAAAAGTTCACCGGGCATATGAACACATGAACAATGGTGATCTTGCAGTAGAGAAAAATGATATGGATAAAGCAATGATGGAATATTCTTCAGCAATGAAAATGTTTCCGGATAATCTTGAAATGAAATTTTGGACAGCAGTTGCGTTAGCAAATAAAGGAATGATGAAAGAAGCTGTTCCAATGTTCAAAGAAATTTTTAAGAGAGATAAGAATTGGAAAGATCTAACTCCGCGTCTGCTTCCAAATGGATTATTAAAAGTAACCGGAAAACAACTTGAGGAAATACTTGACTAATCATTTCATGATTCCGAATAACAAATGATAAACAACGATGCCTATGCGGCGCTTAGAATAAAAGATTACCGCTGGTTTATCATTGCGCGCGTAACACTCACGTTTGCAATTCAAATTCAATCTGTTATAGTTGGATGGCAAGTTTATGAATTAACACACGATGCACTTTCGCTTGGAATGATCGGACTTGCAGAAGCAATTCCATATTTATGCATTGCATTGTTTGCCGGTCACATAGCCGATACAATCAATCGAAAAAAAATTATTCTTTATGCCGGATCAATTTATTTACTCTGCGCTATTTTGCTGTTTTTTGTTTCGACAGAATTACACCCAATACTTATTAAGTTTGGTGTATACCCAATCTTTGCAATCATCTTTATTACCGGATTAGCACGGGGATTCATTTCTCCGGCACTAAATGCTTTTGCCGCACAACTTGTACCAAGACATTTATTCGGTAATGCCTCAACGTGGAATAGCATGCTATGGCAAACAGCTGCAATAACAGGTCCGGCATTCGGCGGTTTAGTTTATGGCTTCTGGGGAATTGGTCAAGCATACTTCTTTGTTGTTTTCTTCAGTGCACTTAGCTGGTTTTTCTTTTTTCTAATTAAAAAGAAACCGATGCCTGAAAGAACAAAAGAAGAAAATATTTGGCAGAGTTTATCAACCGGATTAAAATTTGTATTTAACGATCAGGTCATACTCGGTGCAATCAGTTTGGATATGATCGCTGTTTTTTTCGGAGGAGCTATTTCCATTCTGCCAATTTTTGCAGATAAAATTTTACACTCTGGCGCTGAAGGTTTAGGATTGTTGAGAGCCGCACCTGCAGTCGGTGCTTTAATCATGTCGTATGTTCAAGCACATAATCCGCTTTTTAAGAATGCCGGAAGAAATTTACTAATCTGTGTTTTAGGATTTGGTGTAACTACAATTCTCTTTGCATTATCAAATAACATCTATCTTGTTTTCTCCTTACTGATGTTAGGCGGAATGTTCGATAATGTCAGCGTAATAATTCGCCAGACAATTGTTCAATTATTCACACCGGATGAAATGCGTGGAAGAGTTTCTTCAATCAATGGAATTTTTATCGGCTCTTCGAATGAATTGGGTTCTTTCGAATCCGGAGTTGCTGCAAAACTGCTGGGTTTGATTCCTTCAATTATTTTTGGCGGAAGTATGACAGTTGCGACTGTAAGTGTTATGAGTTATATCTCACCAAAACTAAGAAAATTAAAAATGTAAACTCCCGCAAAAAATAAAAACTTAATAACTAAAATGGGAACTCTTCTTTGTATTATATTACATTCAAGATAATTTCCATGGAGTAAAAATGTTTTCAATTTTTGAGACAGAAATAATTGTGCGCCCGGATGATATTGATATGAACAATCATGTTCACAATTCAAAATATTTAGATTACCTCTTGATGGCGCGATATGATCAAATGAAAAAAGATTATAAAGTACCTATGGAAGTTTTTGTTGAGCGCGGATATTCCTGGGTAGCTTCTACAACACATATTGATTTTAAGAGAGAGATAAAATTAGGTGATAAAATTGTAGTGCGAACGCAGGTAAATACTTTTGAAGGCGCTCAAGTAAAAGTAAATTTTTGGATTATTAAAGTAGAAACGAATAAAGTAGCAGCGGAAGGATGGTCAGTATACACTTTAATTTCTATTGCAAATGGAAAACCGGCTAGAATTCCTGAAGATATAATCCAAAAGTACAATGTGTGAAAATCAAAACAGAAAATTTTGAAACTTAAGTAGAGATATTTATCACAAAAATTATTATGGATAAGTTAATTATGGAACCAGAATAATTTTTTCGAAATAGCATTTTAAACCTTGATAAAATTGGAGTGCAATAATAAAAAAGTCAAAGTGGAATACGTAAATATTGAGAATCTTTTTTCAGTCTTTTAAATATATAATTACCTTTTACTTTTCTAGCTAATCCGCGCACAGTTGTATTTGGGAATAATCCAATTCTTCTTATTTGAAAAATATCTTCATGCAAGCCAAGTGGCGCATTATCCGTAGCATAAACCAATTTATAACCAGTTTCACGGGCAATCTTTTTTGCTTCCTCGTTACAATTACCGTATGGAAAAGCAAATGACTTTATTTCCCTCCCCAATTTTTCTTCCAGTATTTTTTTTGATTCTGCTAATTCATTTTTTGCTTCCTCATATGAAATTTTTGTTAAATCAGAATGTGTAAGAGTGTGAGATCCAAATTCAATTCCATAATTTTGCATTTCTAGGATTTGCTGCCTGTTCATCATTTTTAACTTCGGCTCATTACTTTTCAAATCCCATGAATTATATTCCAATCCGGCAACTAAAAATATAATTGCTTTAAAACCATATTTCTTTAAGATCGGAAATGCTAATCGGTAATTATCTTCATATCCGTCATCGAATGTTATAATTACAAATTTTCCTTCGGATCGGTTCCTTTTTATTTCAAGTGCTTCTTCAAAAGTAATTGTTTTATAGCCGCTTCTTTTAAGATAGCTCAAGTGCTTATCGAATTGTTCTGCGGTAACATAAATACCATGTTTACCTGCTTCATCCAACCTTTCTACTATTCTGTGATAATATATTATCGGGATTTCCTTTTTATAATAACGAACTACCACACTCTGAAAAATAAATTCAAGACGGCTAACATTCTTTTCTAGATCACACTCATCTCTAACTTTATCAAACACTTTACTATCACATCTTTTCTGATCAAGTGATACTTTTAGATCGTTGATAATTTTCTCAAAGTCAAAAATCTTTTCAATTACGTTCATATCGCCGAAATTTGTTTCAAGAACAAAATTGAGATTGTTTTTATTTACCAATCCTATTGTGCATGCCTCGCCGATTGCTATTAATGGTTTATTAAGCAGAATTGTTTCAATGGCAATTCTACCCGAACCAATTACAACCGAGGATTCGTTAATTACTTTTTCTAAATTTTCCACAAATCCTCTAAACACAAATTGATTGGTAAATTTTTGAAATCTTTCCGGTATTACTTGTCCGCCGACAACTTGAAACTTCACATTCTTAAATTCATTTAAGCGGGATGAAATATATTCCAACAATTTATATGCAAGATCACCTTTAGGCCCGGAAAGTCGAGTGATAAATGAAACAGTTTTTTGTTTCGTAATTTCTTGCGACGGCTTGATAATTTCCAAATCAAAACAGTTTCTAAAAATTTCCATCTTATCCGGATGAACTTTGAACACATCACTCAACTGTTCTTGTAATTTCTCGCAGATTGGTAAAGTATAATTACCATAAGCATGAAATATTTTCCTTGACAAAAAAGTTGCCTGTCTTCCGTGGACAAAAACGACTAATGGAATTTTTGTAAGCTTACACGCTAGAGAAGAAACCCAAGCGCTTGCTCTTGAATGTGCATTTACAATATGAATATTATTCTCGAGAATAAATTTTCTAAGAAATAAAATATTTTTAATTCTAAATAATAAAGTACGTTTGGATAATGGTGTGGGAATATACTTTGCTTGCGTTTTTTTTGTTAACGTATCTGAGATGATAAATACTTTGTGACCTCTAGAAATTAACTCATCAGCAATTGATACTGCGAACACCTCTGCGCCGGTAACTTCAAGTTGAGAAAGTGTCATCAAAATATTCATTAGAAATACTTTTCCTTAGATTCTTATTCGATTGTTGAACAAATACTATCCGGTGTATCACGGTAATAAATGTACGAAGGAAAATTTACCTTGGCGATTTTGTATTTTGTTTCAGCTCGTTCGAAAAAATCCGAGTCGTCGCTATAAACTAAATTTTTAAATCCATCCAATTCAAAAAAAACATTCCGTTTCCCGAAAAAAGTTCCCCCGATAACACATTCGGAAAGATGAATCTCTTTAGTTAAATCATTTTTATCTTTCACAAACGGATGTCCGATAATTTCAACACCGCCGTGAATGAGATCAATATCCGGATGTGCTTGCAAAAATTCAATCCGTTGTTTCAAATAATCCGGTTTCCATTCATCATCACTACACAAAAATGCTATAACTTCCCCGCATGATGCAAGTATTCCCGCGTTAGTTGTAAGAGGAGTGCGGCGCTTCGAATGTTTCATATATCGAATGTTTTCATACTTAAGCAAATATTCATCAATGATCTTAAATGTATTGTCCAGGCTTCCGTCATCTACAATTATTAATTCCCAATCTTTAAAAGTCTGGTTTAACACGGATTCAATTGATCTTTTTAAGTAGCCTGCGCGGTTGAAAGAAGGCATAATAATGGAAACAACCGGCTTATATGATTTGTAAACCTGCATATTAATTTTCTTGTTTACTGATATTAAGTGAGTCAAATATAGTTTTTTATTGAATAATTTTTTGATTAATTTCATCAACCAAAATTCGAAAAACACAAGATTTTTTTGATGAGTTCACGCGAACAAAGAGATTATTTTAGCATACTTAAACGCTATGAACGAAAGTTCGAAAGTGATGAGTTAAACGATTATAAAATGCTTGTCAAACGTCATAAAGACGATGAAGATTTAGATAAACTTTCAATGCAACGGCTAAAAAAACTTTACGATAAATATCACGCAAACAGAGATAGAAAAAATTTCGATCAGTTCTTTAAAACTCCACAAACAGATTCCGAAGACCAATCTTCATAATTGATAATTTTTTGGTGAAATAATGAATCAAAAACTTTTACACAAAATTTTTGCAGTGGTCGTTTTTATTATTGCTGCATTGACCTTCTTTGCAACAATGCAGCCTACGGTTTCTTTTTGGGATTGCGGTGAATTTACCGCTTCATCATATTTAATGCAGGTGCCTCATCCTCCCGGAACACCATTCTTCCTTTTTCTCGGCAGATTATTTTCAATGATTCCTTTTGCTAACAATATCGGCTATAGAGTAAATACCGTATCAGTATTGGCAAGTGCATTTTCAATTTTGTTTTTATATCTAGTTGCTGTTAAGGTAATTCAGAACTATAGAAAAAAAGAATTGGAAAATTTATTTGATGCATTTGCACTTTACATCTCTGCTGCAATCGGTGCACTTTCTTTTGCTTTCAGCGATACATTCTGGTTCAATGCGGTAGAATCCGAAGTTTATGCAACATCAACTTTTTTTATTGCATTTGTTGTTTGGTTAATGGTTGTTTGGAATGAAAAAGCAGATGAACCCGATAGTGAAAAATATCTAGTCTTTATTTTTTATTTGATTGGCCTATCAACGGGCGTTCATTTAATGTCGGTACTTGCAATCGTTCCGGTGATGATGACAGTTTACTTCAGAAAATTTGTAACCGATGAAAAAGCGCTTGAAAAAACCGGAATACTATTTGTTGTACATACTGTTATCATTCTTGTTGTTGCAGCAGTTATTTGGGCATCGCAGACAGATACAACTAATCCAACACCTGAACAATTCGGAGGACTTGACTCACGTTTTCTAATGATTTTGGTTGCTATTACTGCTCTATTTATGGGAGCGTTATATAAAAAAATCTTTCAAAGAAATTCTTTTTACATACCAATTGTAGTGGGTGGAATTGCATTAATGGTGATTTATCCCGGACTAGTAAAATATTTACCAAAACTGATTACAATACTTGGTCAAAATGATTTCAAGATGAATATTTTTGCCGGATTTGCAATTCTCGCTGCTGTTGGTTTTGGTGTTTATTGGTCAAGCAAAAAGGGTAAACCTGTTCTTAATTTAATTTTCAAATGTTTATTTTTTGCAATTGTCGGTTCATCAAGTTTTGCAATGATTATTATTCGTGCAAACCAGGAACCGCCGATAAATATGAACAGTCCAAAAACTTTTACTGAGCTTGAATCTTATATCAACAGAGAACAATACGGTGACTTTCCTATTTTTAAAAGAAGATATTCAAACGAACCTCATCAACAAAATATTTATACCGATTACTCAAGCGATCTCGATTTCTTATGGCGGTACCAATTAAATCATATGTTCAATCGTTATGTGTTTTGGAATTACATAGGAAGAGAATCAACCTATCAAGACAGCGGAGTTGAATGGAGCGATATGTGGGGCATTCCGTTCTTCATCGGACTGTTTGGATTGTACTATCACTTCCGTAAAGATTGGAAAATGGCATCAGTGTTTATCATGATGTTCATCTTTCTCGGATATCTTACTGCATTCTACCAAAATCAACAGCAGCCCCAACCGCGAGAGAGAGATTATTTTTATGTCGGCGCTTTCTTTGTATTCTCATTATGGATTGCAATTGGTATGCGCGGAATAATTGAAATCCTAAAAGAAAAATTCCAAGAAAAGAAAATATTGAAACCAATTTTGATCGGAGTTATTGTTTTGGGAATTATTGGTGTTCCGGTTAATATGGCAAAAGCAAATTGGTTTGAACATAATAGATCCCGCAACTATGTGCCGTGGGATTATGCTTATAATCTTTTGCAAAGCGTTGCGCCAAATGCAATTTTATTTACTAACGGAGACAACGATACATTTCCGCTTTGGTATATTCAAAATGTAGAAGGAGTCCGACGCGATGTTCGTGTTGCTTGTTTGAGTTTAGTGAATACACCTTGGTACGTTAAACAATTAAAAAACACTACACCGTTCGGATCACAAAAGGTTGAAATGAGTTTAAGTGATGAGGAAATTGATCGTATAGGTCTTCAACGTTGGAATCCTACTGAAGTTTCTGTTGATGTACCACCTGATGTTATGAAGGAATGGAATATTACCGATAGCGCAACTGTTAAAGACAAAAAAGTAAAATGGATAATGAAAAATACCGGCCAATCCGGAGATATTAAATTTATACGCGGACAAGATATTGTAGCATTAGATATCATCATACAAGCAAAATGGAAAAGACCGGTTTATTTTGCAGTTACATGTTCCGATGACAGTCGTTTAAATTTAGATGATTATATTGAGATGGAAGGAATGGCAATGCGTGTTGTTCCTAAAAAGAATGACGTGCGTCAGATAGAGTATATCAATGAACCGATCTTAAGGAAACAATTGTTTGAGCAGCCGACTAATGGATTTAGCAAAGATTATCAGCCGGGATTTTTATTCCGCGGATTAAATGATAAAACAATTTTCTTTGATGAAAATCATGAACGCTTAACTCAAAATTACCGTAACGCATTTATGCGGTTAGCTCTTCACTACTTGTATAAAGAAAAGAACAACGAAAAAACTATCAATACAATTGAAGAAATGGAAAAAAGAATACCGCGTTCGGTAATTCCTATGGATTATAGAATTAAGCACGATATTTCCAAAATTTTATATTCCGCGGGAGATATGAAACTTTACGAGATTTACGCACGTGAAGTTATTGAAGAAACAAAAAAACATTTGGAACTAAATCCGCGCGATTTTTCAAGCTGGTATAATCCTTATGATCTTCTTCTAACTCATTACGATAATCTAAAAATGTATAAAGAAGCTGTTGCGGTTCTACAGCAGCTACAAATTTATGCCCCGGGCGATGAAAGTGTCCGTAGTCTCTTAAATGAATTTAGAAAGAAAGCTGGAATGGAAGTTTCTGAAGTTGTTCCTAAACAGCTTAATAAGAAATAAATAATCTCTGAGGCGCTCAATCGGGCGTCTCAGTTTTTAAATAATAATTATAATCCGATCTTTATGAATATTCTTATTATAGCACTTTCCGGAATTGGTGATGCTTTAATGTTTACTCCTTCACTTGTTAAACTGAGTGAAGAAATTCCAAATGCTGAACTAGATGTTCTCGTTATGTATAAAGGAGTAAAAGATATCTACGAAAAACTTCCGCAGATTTCAAAAGTTAGATATTTCGACTTTCTAAACAGTTCTAAACTCAAATCACTTTCTTATATTCTAAAGCTCAGGAATAAATATGACGCAACAATAAATATTTATCCATCTAACAGAAGAGAATATAATTTAATTAGCAGGATCATAGGAGCGGAACGACGATTAGCAATAAAATATCTGCGCAAAGACTTTTTAAATTTTGGATTCTTAAACAATACACGTCTAGAAGAAAACGACAATCTTCATAATGTTGAAGAGAATTTCTTTTTATGCGAAAAACTAACCAGCAAGAAATCAGACTCTATTCCAATGCTCAAGCTAAATTTAAGGAATGATGATCTTACTTTTGCAAATAACTTCTTCAAGAATAAATCAATTTCCAATAATGATATAGTAATCGGATTTCACCCCGGCTGTTCAACTTTAAAAAATCATGAAAAGAGAAGATGGGAAACAAATAAATTTGCCGAGTTAGGAAAAAAATTGATCCAAGATTACAATGCTAAAGTACTGCTATTCGGAGGTGGTGAAGAAAAGATTTTAAAAGATATTATTTCTGCAAAGATTGATTCTCAAAATGTTTATTCGGTCAATGCACACAGTTTATCAAACAGCGCAGCTGTTATGCAAAGGTGCAATTTATTTATCACTAACGATTCAAGCTTGATGCATGTTGCAGCGGCACTAAAACTTAATATTGTCTTTATTATCGGACCAACAAATAAAAATTATATCTATCCATGGCAGACAAATTATAAAATAGCTTCTCTCGATCTTGACTGCTCGCCATGTTTCTATTATTCGCCAAAACCATTAACATGTTCCCGCAGTGATTTGAAATTCAAATGTATAAAAGATCTATCGGTTGATCTGGTGTATGAAAAAGCAAAAGAATTTCTTGCTGTAAAAATTTGAGTGTTAATTGTCTTTCGTAATTATTTTAGTATGTTGATAATAAATTCCGCACACTCATCTATTTCACCGAAGCATTTAATCAATCCGATTCTTCTTTTTTCTTTTATTATTTGTTCTTCCATCAAAGAAATTATTTTTGTCCACATTTTACCGTGACATGCAACCGGTTTTTGATCGATTATTCCTTTATTTAAATATTCCCAAACAAGAGAAAGCTCCAGCATTGTTCCGGTTCCGCCTTGAAGAATAATATAAGCATCACCTATCTCAACAAGAGTTTTCAACCTATCAAATAATGTATGAGCAACAATTTGCCTGGTAAGATGTTTGCTCGCCAAAGCGTGATAAATGTCTAATGTAACTCCAACTGCTTCCGCACCTTTCTCATTAGCTCCTTTTGAAACTGCATCCATAATACCTTGGAAACCGCCGGAACAAACATTGATTTTATTCTCAGCTAATTTTTTCCCGAGTGTGTAGGCGATTTCATATTCATCATCACCTTCACGAGATATAGAACTACCAAAGACAGTTACGAATTTTTTGTTTTCGTACATTAGTTTTCCAAGATTGGTTTGCCTGCATCTAACCAAGCAGTATAAATTAGCGAAGACAAACAGAGAGCCGCAGAGTTAATTTCAGTTATAGTAACATATTTAGTTTTGAACCAGAGTAATCTGTAATAATCTGTATCGAACTTACCGTCGGTTTTACCTGAAGCATAATTGTCTGCTGAAAGAATCATCTCAACATAATCGTTTGCTTCAACGATATAATCGAAAATGTAATCTTTGATATATTGTATGTAGTATGGCTTATTCTCTTCAAAACTATTTCCTATCACATTTAAATATTTATCCACCATATCAATTTCATAACGGGAATGAATTCCTTTCTGCGAAGTCAACTGTCCGTTGTAATTCACGGTTGCATGAAGCGGCTGATGTCCATCCGCAACATAATGTGCTAAGTCGGAAGTATAGAGAAGTACGTTATCTTTATTTTTTTCTTTGAATGCGTTTATCAATCTGAAAAAAGTTTCTTCAGTTGCCCATGGAAGAATTCCTTCTTTTGTAACAACTTTCTCATCATATAATTTATTAAGTGAATCACGCGACATGATTACAATCCCATCCGTAAACTCTTTATAGTAATCAATATCAATAAAGTGCTTCGGACCTTCTGATTTATCATCTCTTTTTCTATTATCAGGATCAACAGAATGTTCGGTGATTGCAGATTTGAATTGATCGGAGAATTTCATTTCTGCCGGAAGCAGTTTCATTGCAAATGCGGCAATAGTTTTGTGTCCTTTGTCTCCCCATCCATAAACTATTAATGATGACAATAGAATTAACAAGAACGAGGTTGAAAATATTTTTTTCAATTTAGTATCCTTTTAAGTATTTGTTTTAAGATTAATTTAATTCCCCGTTGATTTCAAGGATTGATTTTTTAATTATAGCTACTGCCTCTAACACTTGTTCTTCGGTTATAACTAATGGCGGTGCAAAACGTATAATGTGCCCGTGAGTTGGCTTAGCAAGTAATCCGTTCTCTTTCATTTTCAAACAAACATCCCAAGCTTCTTTTCCGTTTTTCGGTTTAATAACAATTGCATTGAGTAAACCTTTACCACGTACTAGTTTAATCATATCTGTTTTTATTTTTGATATTTCCTCGCGGAAAACTTTCCCGAGTCTTTCTGCATTCTCCGACAATTTTTCTTCTTTAAGAACTTGAAGAGCAGCAACTGCGACTTTACATGCTAATGGATTTCCCCCGAAAGTTGAACCATGTTCTCCTGGTTTAATTACAAGCATCACTTCATCATCTGCAAGAACCGCAGAGATAGGCATTGTTCCGCCGGAAAGTGCTTTCCCTAATATTAATATATCGGGTTTAACATTTTCATGATCGCATGCAAGTAATTTTCCTGTCCTCGCAAGTCCGGTCTGAACCTCATCGGCTATAAATAAAACATTTTTTTCTTTACACCTTGAATATGCTTTTGCTAGATAACCTTCGTCCGGAACAACAACGCCAGCTTCCCCTTGTATTGGTTCAACTAAAAACCCGGCAACGTTCGGGTCTTGAAGTGCTTTATCTAATGCATTCAAATCGTTATATGGAATCTTAATAAATCCAGGTGTGTAAGGACCAAAACCTTTATAAGAATCCGGATCGCTCGACATTGATATTACGGTTATTGTTCTTCCATGAAAATTTCCATCGCAGACAATTATTTTTGCTTCGTTCTCTTTGATTCCTTTTTTATCGTATGCCCATCTTCTGCAAAGTTTTAGAGCTGTTTCATCAGCTTCGGCTCCGGAGTTCATTGGTAATATTTTATCGTATCCGAAAAAATCGGTAATAAATTTTTCATACGGACCGAGACAAACATTATAAAAAGCTCGGGATGTTAGAGTAAGAACTTTCGCTTGATCACAAAGTGCTTCAACAATTTTTGGATGACAATGACCTTGATTTACCGCAGAATAAGCAGAAAGAAAATCATAATATTTTTTCCCTTCGACATCCCACAAAAAAACGCCTTCGCCTTTTGTTAATACTACCGGTAGCGGATGATAATTATGCGCGCCGTATTTTTCTTCTAATAAGATGTAATCCTGAGTCAGCATGATGTCCCAATATTTGTTTAACTGTTATATCAAATTTATCAAAAAGAATCTATAGTTCCGAAGTACAGAAATTTGAAAATGCAGTTATCAATGCAGATTTTATTTTCTTACAAGACATTATGAAGGAAATGAATTTAAAGGAAAATATTACTAAGCACGCGGCGGAATATTAAGCCATTGGTCTATTGTAATTTTTAAGAAGTGTATATTAATTGGTTTTGCAATATAATCATCCATCCCGGCTGCAAGACACTTTTCTCTATCTTTCATACTTGAATGTGCTGTTACTGCAATTATTGGTATCTTAGAATATCTGCCGGATGATTCGCGTATTTTTTTAGTTGCTGTAATTCCATCCATATCAGTCATTTCAACATCCATTAGAGCTAAATTAAATGCTCCTGTTTTAATTGCTTCAATTGCATCATGCCCTGTAGAGACGGCTTCTACTTCATATCCAACTTCACGCAATATTTTGAGTTCAAGATTTTGACTAATCGGATTATCTTCAACTAATAATAATTTCTTTCTTTGAACGGTTCCTGAATTTTCTTCAGAATGCTGCGTTATAATACCATCAGCAGTATGTGTTTGTCCCGAAGTTACTTTCTCCGAAATATGAAAATGCTGGTCCATATTTATGTTCGGTTGTAATTTCATTTTTACGGAAAAATAAAATTTGCTGCCCAAACCGAGTTTGCTTTCCACATTAATTTCGCCATGCATCAACTTTACAAACTCTTTGGAAATCATAAGACCAAGTCCGGTACCTTCTTTTGAACTTTTCTTGGTTTTCACTTGGATATAAGGTTCAAACAAAGTAGAAATTTTATCGCTTGGTATTCCTACTCCTGTATCTTCAACGCTTGTTAGTAGCTCAACAAAAAATTCAGTTTTTGCTTGAACAGATATATTAAGAGTTATTCTGCCATGTTCAGTAAATTTAATCGAATTGCTTAATAAATTGAGGATAATCTGTCTATACCTAGTTGGATCTCCGAACATTTTGTTTGGAATCTTACTATCAATATTTTTTTCAAGAGTTAATCCTTTAGCTTTGGCCGTCTGTGCAATAATAGAAAATGCCTTAACAATCTCATCGTTAATATTAAAATCAATTTCATCTAGTTCCATCTTACCCGCTTCAATTTTAGATATATCAAGAATATTATTTATTATATCCAGAAGAGACTCAGCAGCTAAATGGGCATCTTTAGCAAATAATTTAAGTTCATCTTTACTTTCGAAAAGATCATTCTCAATCAAAGTAAGAAAACCCATAACGGAATTCATTGGTGTTCGAACTTCATGACTCATACTTGCTAGAAATTTCGATTTGAAATTACTTTCTTGCTGAGATTTTTTAGCAGCAGTTTCTGCTTTCAATTTTTCAGTCCGGAGTGCTTCAAGAGCATTCTGTTTTTCATTCTCTGCCTGAACTTGCTGCGTTATATCTTGTAAACTACCTTCATAAACATTTAGTCCGCTTTCTTCATCTTCGTTAGTTTTAACGTTCATTCGAACTGTAATTTCATCTCCATCTTTCTTCTTAAACGGAACGCGGAAGTTTCTAACTTTACCCTGTTTCTCAAGAAGTTTGGTTAATAATTCCCAATCGTTTTTTCTTTGGAGTACGTCTGATTGTAAAATTAATTTTTTAAATTCATCTTCATTTGTATACCCGAGCATTTTAATCAATGCAGGATTTATTGTAGTAAATTTTCCTTCGCGGGTTAGCTGAAAAATTCCTTCGGCGGAATTCTCAAATAAATTTCTAAATTTTTTCTCCGATTGAGAAACTTCAAAAGTTTTTATAACTGCTTCTTGTCTAAATTTATAATTGATATAACTTGCAACGATGGCCATTATACTTATTACAATTACCAAAAAGATAGATTCGAACATATTTGGTAGTATTGTAATACTCTTACTGTTAAAAATAATTGAGACAGAAAATACAACGTTATAATAGATAGCAACTATTATCTGATTTGAAACTTCCCAGCTTAGAAATAACGCTGCTATAAAAATGATTAGACTAATAATGTGGGAATTAAAAATTATAGTTGTTGGTATGAGATAGATCATCACACCAAAAGAACATATAATAGAAAGAAGAAGGGTATGAATTAATATTATGGGGTGCTTTTTCCCAAAATTAAAATTTGAAATGATTAAAAGTAAAAATGCAATTAGAATTGCCGAAAGACGGGAAATATAAATTTCTACACTATGCGCTGAGAAGTATCGGACTTCCAAAATCATTGCTAAAATACCGGCTACCACGGTAAATTTTGCCAATGCTTGAAAAGGAGCTATTAAATTACGTTTACTCTCGTCTTGAAAATATTCGAAGCTTTTTCTTTCAAGAGTATTTTTAAATTTATTTTCAGTACTCACAGCACTCTATAAGTTTATTTAAATATGGTAGAATAATTTTCGTAAATTTTGGATAACTTAGTTAGAAAATGTGTTTTATTAACAAGAAAAACTTTACAAACTTCTTTTATCTAAGGACTTAAATAAAGAAAATTAGCTAAATAATCAAACTTAAATAAAATAGACAAGGTATTATATGTTGGAGTTTCTATATCAAATAGACTTGAAATTCCTTTATTTTATTAATCATACGTTATCTAATCCATTTTTCGATAAACTTTTCCCATTTATCACTGATGTAAAAAACTGGTATATAGCTTACATAATATTATTTTTAATTCTAATTGTTAAGGGCGGAAGAATTGGTAGAATTGCTGCTTTCGCTATGATCTTACTAATTGTTGCCACAGATCAGTTCAGCAGTTACTTTTTGAAAAATTTAGTCGGCAGAATTAGACCCTGCAATGTTTACTCAGATTTAAATGTGCTTGTTACTTGCACAGAATCATTTTCATTTCCGTCTTCACACGCGGTAAACAATTTTGGTGCGGCAATGTTCTTTACAAAAATTTTCCCTAAATATAAATGGTCGTTTTTTAGTGTAGCAATATTAATGGCATTTTCCAGACCTTATGTAGGTGTTCATTATCCATCAGATGCAATTGGAGGCGCTTTAATCGGTATGTTCTTCGGTTATATATTTGCTTTTATAGTTAAGAAAATAGATAGTTTTATTTCAATGAAACAAACGAAAATTACAGATAAATATGAACGTGTAGAATTCAAATAACTAAATGAGAAAAAATGAAAACTAAACTTGAAATTGCGAAAAATTGGCTACCGCGTTACACGGGTACTAGTATTGATGGCTTAGGCGATTATTTGTTGTTAACAAATTTTCAAAATTATGTTCTAAAATTTGCAGAAAAATTTAAGTGCGATGTTCAAGGTTTGGGAGGACCTATGCAATCTGCTACTAATAGCGCCGGTTTATCAATTATAAATTTTGGAATAGGATCTGCTAATGCGGCAACAATTATGGATTTACTTGTGGCACGTGAACCAAAAGGTGTTTTGTTTCTTGGTAAATGCGGTGGATTAAAACTCTCTACGGAAATCGGACACTTTATTTTACCAATTGCTGCTATTCGGGGTGAAGGAACAAGTAATGATTATCTTCCGCCTGAAGTTCCCGCTCTTCCTTCATTCAAGTTACACAAATTTGTTTCTGATAAAATCATTTCTAAGAACATTGAATATCGAACCGGAGTAATTTATACAACAAACCGACGTTTGTGGGAATGGGACGAAGATTTCAAAATTTATTTAAGAAAACTGGGCGCGATTGGAATTGATATGGAAACAGCTACAGTTTTTATAGTTGGTTATGCAAATCAAATTGCACGCGGCGCTCTCTTACTAGTTTCCGATCTACCAATGTTTCCTGAAGGAGTAAAAACTGAAGAATCAGATCGTGCAGTCACTCAGCAGTTTGTTGATATGCACTTAAATATCGGTATTGAAGCAATGACTGAAATAGGCAGTAAAGGCGAAGCAATAAAGCATTTTACATTCTAAATTACTGGCATTGATATTGAGTTCTTTATAAGTGAAAATTGGGAAACATGATTAATCTTAATGGAATTTGATATACTTCTAAACTATTATTCGTACTAAGTGAACAGAATGCGTAGTAATAAGTGGACAATGCTTAGAAAGGAAATAAAAATGGAAAAAATTATGAAAAGTATATTGTTAGTCTTGATTGTTGTTATATCCGGACCAAATATTTTAGTAGCACAGAATGAATCCGAGAACGCAATGAAAACAACTTTGAACAAATTATTTGATTTCAGTAAATCGAAATCTTATGAAAAAGCTGCATCTTATATTGCGTACGATGGTGAAGATAAAAACCATATAGGAAAAGAATCTTTTAATGCTGTCAATAAAGATGAATTAAACCAAGTGAAAAGAATTTGCAAAAAGATCTCAGCTTTAATAGATCTTAGTTCCAAACATGAATTTGGTAAATTTAATATTCAAAAGGATGTCGAAAAAGAAAGCTATACTATAGAAGTTAATTTTGTTAGCGGTGATCAAAAACTTGTTACTACATTTAGATTTATTAAAACTGCAAGCGGATTATTGTTAGCCGATTTGAATTGATCTATAAAAGATTCAACTCTTTTTCCGAACTAAAATATTTTTTTCACTTCCCTTCTTTACCAAAGTAACTCCAATTAGAATTACAACCGCTGCAAGTATAACCCATAATGATATTTTCTCATCAAGCACTAACCAACCTAAAAATAATGCTATGATTGGATTTACATAAGCGTAAGTTGCTACTAATGAAACGGGAAGATGTGCAACCGCATAAACATACGAACTGTAACCGGCTAATGATCCTACAATCACTAAATACAGATATGAATAAAAACTAGAATTCGTAAAATGTAATCTACTTCCTTCACCCAAAATTAATCCTAGTGTAGTTATTACTACTCCGGCAATAATCATTTGCATTGCTGCGCTCATCAGCGGATGTACACTGATTTTTTTGTATTTCGAATAAAGAGTTCCGACCGACCATAGAACAACCGCAAACATCAATCCTATAACACCTCTAAGGTATGCTGGATCAAATAACCGGACGAAATCTTCACCGAAAATAATTCCTACACCAACTAAGCCTAGTAATAACCCAAGAAATACTGTCGAATTTATTTTTTTACCTTGCGGAATTATTGCATTAATTCCAACAACCCAGAATGGAACTGTTGTTATTAATAAAGCTGTTAATCCGCTCGGAACCCATTGTTCTGCAAATACAACTAAACCCGTTCCGCCGCCAAGTAATAATAATCCGCTAATTGAAAGATGAAACAAGTCGTTTTTATTGGGCAGTTTATATTTTCTTAATAACAAAATTATAAGAAGCAACGGTCCGGCAGCTATAAAACGCAAACCGGTAAATAAAAACGGTGGCAAATTTTCAACTCCAATTCTAATAGCTAAATACGTTGTTCCCCAAATAATATAAATAGAGAATAATGCAAAATATGCCCGCGTGTTTTTTTCTTTGTCCATAATTTTTCTTTCAAAAAAGAGGCTGAAAGATAATATTTTTTTTGATGTGTGAATGAATATTATTTACTAATTCTAATTTTCTGAAAAAGGAATTAGAGATTAAAAATTTTGTAACTTTCTATCAAAGTTGTAAAACTTTTTGCGGGACTAGATGATTAGATGAACGCACTTAAAAACATATTTGAAAATCTTCCGAAAGAATTGAGAGAAGAGTATTTCGAAGAAATTATATCTACAAAAGATTTTAAACTCGAAAGAATAATTTCGGAAGGTCATACTTCCCCACCTAATTTTTGGTATGATCAGGACAAGAATGAATTTGTTATTCTTCTCAAAGGGAAAGCAAAATTAAGCTTTGATGATGGAAATAATTTTGAACTGAAGCCCGGTGATTATTTAATTATTCCGGCTCATCAAAAACATAGAGTTGATTGGACAGATCCCAATCAAAAAACTTTTTGGTTAACAATACATCACTAATGAATTATGATTAGAGAAATATTTTTTACAATTATACTGCTTGTTGTTCTCACCGCTTCTACTAAAGCGCAAATTCAATCGCCAAGTTTAGGAGGCTCTTTACATATTGGAAACATCAGCGGAAATTCACCATCAATTTCAAGTTTGGGCGGATCTGTTGTTTTTGATTTCTATCCTTGGTTCGAAAATGTAGTTTCTTTCCGTGCATCATTCACTTATTCACAAATGGTAGAAAAATTTCTGCCGGAAAACCGTTCCGGAAAGTATTATCCTTTCTTAAAAATTTTTTCGCTAAAAGGATTTTCTCAGCAATACATTTCTTTTCCAATTTATATTGAAGAAGGAGCCGGATTAATTTATCTCAATGATAGAACATTTAGCGATGTAAATATTTGGGAAGTCGGCGTTGGCTTTAGTGCATTAGCCGGTTATGATTTTCGAAAAAATAACTTGAACGGTTTTTCTCTCAGCTTGGGCATGGATTACGGAGTAACTTTCACTCATACAACTGCAAATTATCTTTTAGTTTTCCTTCAAACTCAGTATTACTTTTAAGAATCACTACAACTTATACAGATCTCTCATCAACTCTTCGAACTGCTGAAAGTACAATGCTTGTTCCGGATCGCTTAAAGCATTTGGCGGATCAGGATGAAACTCGATCATAATTCCATGTGCACCAACAATCTTTGCCGCTTTTGCCAATGGAATAACTTTGTTCCGTTCGCCTACTGCATGCGAAGGATCAACTATAACCGGAAGATGAGTTAACTCTTTCAATACCGGAATAGCACTTAAGTCCAAAGTATTTCTTGTAGCAGTTTCAAATGTTCTAATTCCTCTTTCACACAACATTACTTGTCTGTTCCCCTGCGATAAAATATATTCCGCCGCATTGAGCAGTTCATCTATTGAAGCCATCAATCCCCGCTTAAGCATAACAGGCCTGTGAGATTTACCAACTTCTTTCAACAAAGCAAAATTCTGCATATTGCGTGCACCAACCTGAAGTATATCTGCGGTCTTTGCAACTTCAACTACATGTTCGGTATCAAGAACTTCGGTAATAACCGGCATCTCATAATATTTACCGGCATCAGTTAAGAATTTTAAAGCATCTAGGCCTAATCCTTGAAAACTGTAAGGAGAAGTTCTTGGCTTAAAACATCCGCCACGTAAAATTTGTGCACCGTTTTCTTTTGCTTCAAGTGCGCATTTTAAAATCATCTCTTCCGATTCTACAGAACACGGACCAGCGATTACTATAAAATTATTTCCTCCAATAACAACATCTTTAACTTTGATGATCGTATCATCACTTTTGTATTCCCGGCTAGCAAGTCGGTAACTTTTTGATTTTGATTTCTTCGTCGGCTGAATTTCTGTTTCTGTTTTTTGTTCGTTTGGTGCAGATTCAGAATGTTCATTTAAAATATTCAGATATTCTAATTTTGTCCGTTCAAGTTCTTGCGATGGATAACTTCCCAACACTTTCATAAACCTTGTGTGCTGTCCTAATTCATCTAAAACTTTTTGAACCAACTCACTTGTAATGTTTCCTTCAAAATCGAGATAGAACATTTCTTCCCAAGGATTTCCAATGATTGGTCGGGATTCAAGTTTTGTTAAATTCACATTAGATTTTCGAAATACATTTAACGCTTCAACAAGAGAACCGGGAGTGTGCGATGTTGCCATAACAATTGATGTCTTGCATGGAATACGGAAATCAACTTCATTTGGTTTACGCGAAGCAACTAAAAATCTTGTAAAATTTTCCGATTGGTTTGCGATATCTGTTTTCAAAATTTTTAGCCGAAAAAGTTTTGCTGCTTCTTCACTTGCAATAGCCGCGTATGAAGAATTACCTTCTTCCTTAATTTTCTGAACTGACATAGCGGTATCATCAAAATATTCAATGGATACATTAGGAATCGTTTCTAAAAATTTACTGCATTGAGCTGCCGCTTGATAATGAGCATAAACTTTTTTGATTTTTCTAAACGAAATCTCTTCACTTGCAACCAAACAATGTTTCACTTGAAATTTTTCTTCACCAACAATTGATAAAGTTGTATGAAGAAGAAGATCATACACTTCATTGATCCCGCCAGACGTAGTATTTTCGATTGGCAATACTGCAAGATCGGCTTCACCTTTTTCAACAGCATCAACTACTTCATCAAATCTTTTCTTAGATACAAAATGCAGATCGGCATTGCGATGAGTAAAATATTTTTGCGATGCGAGATAACTGTAAGATCCTTCAATACCTTGAATAGCAACTGTAATAGTTTTTTTCTTTTCCCCTTTTCTGTTCAATTTTGTTTGAACATAATTTTGCTGAAGCCGAACGGAGTCTTCAATTATTTCATAAAAAACTTTTGTAAGAAAATGGGAATCTAATCCTTCTTTCTTACCGATCTTAATTAAACGATTTAATAGTTCCGATTCTCTTTGCTGGTCTCTTATTGGTTTTTGAGAGTTTTCTTTTGCTAGAATAACTTCTCTGCTCAACATTCTTCTGTCTGCCAGCAGTTTTATCAGCTCGGAATCCAACTGATTAATCTTTTCTCTTAATTTCGAAATATTCTCTTTTTTCTTTTTTCTCATCTTTATATTCAGTTTTCTCAAATTGTGGGTCGAAGGTATAAATTTTTTTACGTTAAAAAAAATTGATTTACGTTTATTGATTGATTAGATATTAAATAGTTGCTAATTTTGAATTGGATATAAATCTCCGTTATTCAGTAATTCATAAACCTCAATTTAGTTTATCATATAGGAGGTTATTTATGGTAAATCAATCCCGCCGCAACTTTTTAAAGACAGCCGCACTTGTTGGAACAGCAGTTACCGGATTATCATCAAAGACAAAAGCAGCACCAAAGAATATTTTATCTGAAGATCGAATGGGTGTGTTAGTTGATACCACAGTGTGTATCGGATGCCGTAAATGTGAATGGTCTTGTAAAATTGCTCACAATTTGGAAACTCTTTCTATTGAAGCTTATGATGATAGAAGTGTTTTTAAAACAATGAGACGACCCGGTTCTAAAGCATTAACGGTTGTAAATGAATATAAGAATCCTGATGAGGAAAAATTTCCGATCAATGTAAAAGTACAATGTATGCATTGCGATCATCCGGCATGCGTCTCTGCGTGCATAGTTGGTGCTTTATCGAAACAAGAAAACGGATCGGTAATTTGGGATACAGACAAATGCATCGGCTGCCGTTATTGTATGGTTGCATGCCCATTTCAAGTTCCGGCATTCGAGTTTGAGAATGCATTAAAACCTGATATTAAAAAATGCGATTTCTGCTACGAACGGACTAAAGAAGGAAAACTTCCTGCTTGCACGGAAATTTGTCCTGTTGAAGCCATAACTTACGGAAGAAGAGAAGATCTTGTTAAAGCGGCACATCAAAAAATTAAAAACTATCCCGATCGTTACATCAATCGTGTGTTTGGTGAATATGAAGTCGGTGGAACTTCATGGATCTATTTAGCAAATACAGAATTTGAGAAATTGGATTTTCCGAAACTCGGAAAAGATCCCGCACCCGGAGTTAGTGAAGCAATCCAGCATGGAATCTTCGCTTACTTTGTTCCGCCCGTTGCCCTTTATGCATTACTCGGCGGAGTTATGTGGATCAATAAAAATAAAAAGAAATCCGAGAATGAGGAGATATGATTATGGAAGATTTCAAACCAACACTAATGAAAAAAAAATATTTTACTCCTGTTGTTATTGGATTAGCCGTTTTAGTCCTAAACGGAGTAATGTTCTTACTTGCTCGATTCATTTTCGGAATTGGTTCAGTAACAAATCTTGATAATCAACATCCGTGGGGAATTTGGATCGGTCTTGATGTTGCAGCCGGAGTTGCACTTGCAGCGGGCGGATTTACTACTGCTGCATTAGGTCACATCATGCACAAAGATCAATATCATACAATTATTCGTCCTGCACTTTTAACTGCGGCACTTGGTTATACTTTTGTAGCCGTAAGTGTAATGATAGATCTCGGACGTTACTATTATATCTGGCATCCACTTGTTATGTGGAACGGAAGTTCTGTCCTTTTTGAAGTTGGTATATGTGTTATTATTTACTTGTTTGTACTATATATTGAATTCTTACCAATAGTCTGCGAGAGATTTATTGGAAGAGTAAAACTTCCGGGATTGTTGAAATCATTAAATAATCCAATTGATAAAGTTTTGCGAATCCTTGATAAAGGATTAGAAAAAACAATGTTCATTTTCATTATTGCGGGCGTTGTGCTTTCTTGCTTGCATCAATCATCTCTTGGAACGTTGATGGTAATTGCCGGACCGAAGATGCATCCGCTTTGGCAAACACCAATTCTTCCTTTACTTTTTTTACTCTCTGCTGTTTCGGTTGGATTGCCAATGGTAATCATGGAATCATTAATAACATCAAAATCTTTTGGTTTAAAACCTGAGATACATATTCTTTCTAATCTTGGAAGTATGGTTGCACCTCTGCTTGGAATTTATCTAGCATTCAAAATCGGTGATATGATGATTCGCCAAACATTTGTTTACTTAACTACATTTAGTGCCGCAAGTGTAATGTTCACTGTTGAATTATTATTCGGTGTGATCATTCCTTTAAGAATGTTTATGTCAAGACAAGTAAATAAATCACCGCTTGGATTATTAATTGCTTCGTTTCTTGTTATCATGGGAGTATTTCTGAATCGTCTGAATAACTTTTTAGTTGCTTACACTCCGCCGTATGAAGTTCATTCTTATTTCCCTTCCATCGGAGAAATTTCAGTTACAGTCGGTTTCATTGCATTCGAAATTCTCTTGTTCAGAATTGCAGTAATGATTTTCCCGATTGTAAGTGTACCTAATACATCAGCACAACGAACAAAATATTCGATCCGCGGAGGTGCACAATGAAAATGAAAATATTTATTTTGTTTTTTTTCTTTTTATTAGTTATTAATGCTCAGACTAAGAAGCAAGTTCATCCGAATCTTAATGGTATAACTTGTAAAACTTGTCATTCATGTGATATTCCAACAAAAGAAAATCCTTGTGTGATACCTTGCCCGCGCGCGAAAATGGTTTCCATTGATCAATCACCTGAAGAAGGTCCTTCGGTTTTAACAATAGATAAATTTAAAAAACAGACTGATATTTATAGTCCTGTAATTTTTTCACACCGGTTACATGCAGAAATGAGCGGTATGTCCGGCGGTTGTAAAATGTGTCATCATTACAATCCACCTGGTCAAGTGATCGGATGTTCCGATTGTCACGAGCTAATGCGTAAACGTACAGATGTAAGTAAGCCCGATCTTAAAGGCGCATATCATCGTCAATGTATGGAATGCCATCGCACATGGAGCGGAAAAGTTGATTGTGAATCTTGCCATACTTTAAATGGTACATCACAAAACATAAAAGCACAAACGTTAACTGAAAAAAGTTCAAAGCGTGTTCATCCTAAAATTATTGCGCCAACAACTTTAAAATTCGATACTCCTAAAGCATCCGGTAAGATGGTTACTTTTTATCATTCGCAACATGTTGATTTATTTGGATTGGAATGCCAAAGTTGCCATACAAATGAAAGTTGTGCGAAGTGTCATACAAAAAATAAAACTTCACTTTTAATAACTAAAACGACTGAGCAGAAACACGCAGTTTGTTCCAGCTGTCATAACACAAAACAAAACTGCGGTGATTGCCATTCCAATTCTGTTAAAGAAGGATTTAATCACGCAATAAAAACCGGATTTGATATTACCAAGTTTCATGGAAAAGTTTCCTGCAATACTTGCCATACTGAAAAAGGAAAATTCACCGGTCTTAATTCAGAATGTATTAATTGTCATGGTAAATGGACTCAGGAAAATTTCCAACACAAAGTTACCGGTGTTATTCTAGATGAAACGCACTTAACATTGGAATGCAAAGACTGTCATCAAGAAAAGAATTATTCTAAACCAATTTGCACCAATTGTCACGAAGATAAATCATTCCCTAAAAATGTTCCGGGAAAATTAATTAAGAAGAACGGATGATACTTACTAGAAAAATATTTGGGAAGATCAGCTTAAAACTAATTGGCGTAGTTAGTGTAACTGCAATTTTAATAATTGGAGTTTATTCATATTTCAATGTCACATCACAAAGTGATGTTTTACTTGCCGAAGTTGAGCGTCATGCAAATCAATTAAGTGAATCGGTAAAAAACTCGACACGTTATGTAATGTTATTGAATCAACGTGATCATATTCAAGAGATGATCAACAGAATCGGAAAAGACCCGGCGATTGATAACGTTCGCATCTTAAACAAAGAAGGTGAAATAATTTACTCTGCTCATCCTGATGACATCGGCAAGATGCTGGATAAACAAGCAGAGAGCTGTTATGCATGTCACGCAGAAAATAAAGCATTGGAAAAATTACCCATTCAACAGCGGACAAGGATTTTCAAAACACACTCCGATTCATCACGCATCCTTGGAATAATTAATCCTATATACAATGAGAAATCATGTTACCAAGCTGATTGCCATGCACATTCTGCAAATGCCAAAGTTCTTGGTGTTCTCGATATAACAATTTCACTTTTAGATGTTGATGAGCAGATACATCAAAATGAAATCCGTGAAATATTATTTGCAGTTATTGCAATTACTGCTATTGGATTCATTATCGGGTTTTTTGTAAAACGCTGGGTTGATCATCCGGTTAGAGAATTAGTAAATGCAACAGATCAGGTAGCCGCCGGTAATTTGAATTACATCATTAAAAATCTAAGTTCTGATGAATTAGGAACGCTGGGGAAATCATTCAATAATATGATCAAGAAGCTTGATGAGACAAGTCAACAATTATATCAATCAACCAAAATGGCTTCACTTGGACAATTGGCTGCAGGCGTTGCACACGAAATAAATAATCCTCTTACCGGAGTTCTAACCTACAGCAGTTTTTTGTTGAAACGGACAAAAGACAATCCGCAAATGCAGGAAGACCTTAATGTAATTGTACGCGAGACTTTGAGAAGCCGTGAAATTGTTAAAGGGTTACTTGATTTTGCACGGCAGTCAACACCAAAGAAAAGTTCTATTGATGTAAACGATATAATTAATCATGCCATTGCGGTTGTAAACAATCAACTAAAACTGAATAAAGTAAATCTTGTAAAAGAATTCGATCCATCGCTTCCAAAAATTACAGCTGATGCAAATCAGATTCAGCAAGTTTTCTTAAATCTATTTGTAAATGGCATTGATGCAATCGGTCAAAACGGCGGAACACTAACTGTGAAAACTTCGCAAATCAGTTTATCTCCAAGAGGAATTACACAGATCAAAAGTGCAGTGTGTGCAAAAACTCATAGTCTGATTGATGCAGAACATAAAATCGGAGGAATGCCATCACTGAGAATAAAAATTAAATCTAACAGTAATGAAGGATTTGTCAACATAGATCCGGTTTACGGAAGTCATCGTCACTACTTTGGAATTGCATACGATAAAAACAGCAGTGTAAATCTTGCTTGCCCGGTTTGCGATATTTCATTTTTAGATAAGAATAGTAAATGCCCAAAGTGCGACGGACCGATTTATAAAATTCAAATACCAAATCAAGGATTTCTTGAAGGATGTGCTTCATTCAAAGATGATTGGCAAAAATGGGATTTTGTTGACCGAGCCGGTGAGAAAAAATTTGTTGAAATAAATGTAACAGATTCCGGCTGCGGAATTCCACCTGAAAACTTAAATAAAATCTTTGAACCTTTTTTTACAACAAAAGGTCAGCGTGGAACCGGACTTGGTCTTTCCGTTATTTGGGGAATCATTGATAATCATAACGGATCCATTACAGTTGAAAGTAAAGTCGGCATAGGCACAACATTTTCGGTTCGATTACCTCAACAATGATATTTCAAAAAATATTTGATGAAAGAACAAACTAACATATTAATCATTGATGACGAAGAAGTAGTTATAAGTTCGATCTCAAAGATTGCAACATTGGAAGGATATTCAGTTGATTCTGTTCTAGATGCTTTTTCTGCACTGCAAAAAATTTCATCATTAAAATATAATCTCATCATTTGCGATATTATGCTTCCCGGAATGGACGGGTTTCAATTTCTAGCGGAACTCGAATCTAAACGGATTGATACACCAGTTATAATGACGACAGGTTATTCGACAATTGAAAATGCCGTTAAATCACTTTACACCGGAGCGATTGAATTTATTCCCAAACCATTTACAGTTGATGAGATGATAAGTGTTATACGGCGTGGTATCAAATACAGTGCTCTTATGAAATTAAAAAGATTAAATAATGATTCAATTTTACTTGTTCCATGTCCGGCAAAATATTATCGCTTGGGTTATTCGGGTTGGATGAATAAAGATAACGACGGATCAGTTCTTATCGGCGCAACAGATTCTTTCATAAAAACAATTGATCAAATAAAAAAAATTGAGTTACTCAGTACAAATGAAAAATTAACTCAGGCAACACCGGCTGTAAAGTTTGAAACCGAGGATGGTTTAGTCCACCAACTATATTCCGTTATAAGCGGAATCATTTTAGCCGGTAATGAAAGATTGATTAACGAACCGGAGTTATTGGAGAAAGATCCTTATTTCGATGGATGGATTTACAGGATTGTTCCAACAGAACTTGAATATGAAATGAAATTATTAATTCCATGCAGTTCAGATAGATCTTAAGTTTATTAATTAAGGAGAATAATTATGCCGCTCTTCATTTTAGCAGTAATCATTTTTATCATCGCCGATGTAATAATAAGATACGCGATCAAGATCGTAAATGAAAAGAAAACTCGCAAAGAGAGAGAAACAATACTTGAAGAAAGTGTGAACATTGATTTCAGCAAAGAAGCTGTTTCTCTCAAGCGTGTTGAAGTAACAAATCCAAAAGCAAAAATTTTATGTGTTGATGATGAGAATGTGATACTGGATAGTTTCCGAAAAATATTAGTTCTTGATGGTTATACAGTTGACACCGTAAGCTCCGGTCCGGAAGCAATAAATTTAATTAAATCTCATCACTATGATTTTGTTTTTACGGATTTGAAAATGCCTGAAATGGATGGTGTTGAGGTAACTAAAACGGTTAAATTTTTACGGCCGGATATAGATGTAATAATCATTACCGGTTATGCTACAGTTGAAACTGCTGTTGATTGTATGAAACTCGGTGCGCTCGATTATGTTCAAAAACCATTTACCGAAGATGAACTTCTTGAGTTCACAAAAAAATCTTTGATCAAGAGACAAGACCGAATCCAAAAGCAATTAAAACCGCGTGTACATATTACTCATCTTAACGAAAATGAAAAATTAAATGTTGGCGAATTTGCAATTCCAGGCGGCGTTTTTATTTCGGAGGGACATTGTTGGGCAGGCATTTCTCAAGAAGGAGCTGTTAGAATTGGTATAGATGATTTTGCAAAAAAATTAATCGGTAAAATTGATGATATCGAGTTTCCTAATCTTGGAATGGCAATCGCAAAAGGACAACCATTATTCAGTATTAAACAAGGGAAAAAATCAATTCAATTTAATTCACCGGTTAGCGGACAAGTTGCAAAAGTAAATTTGGATCTTGGTGATAGCCTGGATGCGCTTGATTATTCCACTTATGAAAAAAATTGGATCTGTGTTATTGATGCGGATAAATTAGATTCTGAATTAGCACAACTCAAAATCGGAAAGAACGCGGTTAACTTTTATCAAGATGAAATAGAGAGATACACAAAGCGTATCAAAGACTTTATTAAGAACGGAGATGATAAAAAAGATAACTTTGAACTTTACTGGGGTCAACTGCAAAACTTAGAAGAAAAAGATTGGTACATAATAACCGGAGAGTTTTTTAAGAAATAATATTTTAATACTAGTATTAAGGAGAAGTTCGCCCTTCTCCTTTTTTATTTTTGAACATTGACAAAGTCCTATGAACTGAATATTTTTGATCAGACATTAATGTCTTTTATCTGGTATTTTAATTTGATTGCTCAATTTTCAATAAAATTTTGCAGAATCCAAAGTGTTTTCCGTTGCTCTCATTAACTTACCAAAAATACTATTTGCAATAATAATTAAGTATAAGTTTTGTTAGTTAAAGAGTAATTCATTTATAGAATATTTTTATGAAAAATCTTATTACACTTCTCTTTCTAACTTTGATTCTACTAACTTCTGTTTTTGCACAGAGTAAAGATGATCAAGTTTGTCTTGATTGCCATGGAGATAAAACACTAACTACAACTCGCAATGGAAAACAAGTTTCTCTTTTTGTTAATGGCAAATCTTTTGCTGGTTCTATACACGAAGAAATTAGTTGCACCGGCTGCCACTCCGATGTAGATTCTAATAATCTTCCTCATTCCGAAAAATTGAGTAAAGTTAATTGTGCAACTTGCCATGAAACTCCGGTTGCACATTACGAAAGAAGTCTTCACGCAGAAGCATTAAAAAAAGGTTTAACATTAGCGCCTACTTGTGTTTCTTGCCATAGCAAACATGAAATACTCACTTCTAAAAATGTGAATTCCAAAACATATGTGATGAATATTCCGGCACTTTGTGGACAATGTCATAAAGAGGGAACACAAGTGTCATCCTTAGTTAATCCAGAAGAAAGAAAAGTTTTAAGCGATTATTCAGAATCAATTCATGGTGAAGGATTATTTAAGAGAGGGTTAATTGTAACAGCAGTTTGCACTAGTTGTCATACATCTCACGATATTCTTCCGCACACAAATCCCTTATCAACTATTAACCGAAACAACATTGCAAAAACATGTACACAATGCCACAGACAAATAGAACAAGTTCATACAAAAGTTATACGCGGTTCTCTTTGGGAAAAACAACCGAATAAAATTCCCGTTTGTATTGATTGCCACGCCCCGCACAAAGTTCGCAAAGTTTTTTATGATGATAGTTTTCCTGATGATAAGTGCATGAAATGTCACGGACAAAAAGAATTAACTAAAATTGTAGATGGTAAATCTGTTTCGCTTTATGTTAATTATGATCAATTTAAAAGTTCTGCACATACTAATAATTCTTGCATCAAATGTCATACAAACATTAGTAATTCAAAAAATCCAGTCTGCTTGAATAGCGGGAAAGTGGATTGCTCTATCTGTCACACTGCACAAGTTGATGATTACAATATTAGTTTACATGGACAAAAACATTTTCAAGGAGATAAAACCGCTCCGTACTGTGTGGATTGCCATACAAGCCATAATGCACAATCTAAGAAAAGTACGACATCTCCAACATTTGCACGGAATGTTCCTGAACTGTGCGGTAAATGTCATCGTGAAGGAAAAAATATTGCTACAGCTTTGGATGAAAGTAAATTAGGAATTGTTGCAAACTATAGAGAAAGTATTCACGGTAAAGGTTTACTTCAAAGCGGATTGCTTGTCACGGCAACCTGTGTTAATTGTCATTCTAGTCACAGGGAATTACCTAAGAAAGATCCGCGTTCTACAGTAAATCCAAACAACATTGCTACTACCTGTGCTCAATGCCATCTTGGTGTTTATGAAGAATTTAAGAGCAGCATTCACAGTCCAGATGTTACAAAGACAGATCAAAAACTTCCGGTTTGTAATGACTGTCACCGTTCACATGAGATCAATAGAGTTGATCTAAGCGATTTCAGAACTCAAATAATAAGTCAATGCGGAAAGTGCCACGAGAAAGTTTCGGAAACATATTTTGATACTTTCCACGGTAAAGTTTCCAAACTTGGTTCAATCCGTGCTGCTCGTTGTTATGATTGCCACGGTGCACATAATATTCTTCCGGCAAGCAATCCTAAATCAAAATTAAGCAGGCATAATATAATTGAGACCTGTCAAAAATGTCATCCAAACTCAAATAGAAAATTTGTTGGATATTTAACTCACGCTACTCATCATAACCGTGATAAATATCCTTATCTGTTTTATACTTTCTGGGCAATGGTTTTTCTTTTAGTTGGAACATTTTCTTTCTTTGGTATTCATACTATAATGTGGTTTACTAAATCATTAAGGGAAAAGAAGAGACATAAGATCGAAAAGAAAAAAGTTATTGAAAATTCTCAACCTATTGAGGAAGACTACGAAAGACATGATTAGATTTTAAAATTGTTAAATTAATTATTAAACATAAAACAGAAAGAAAGTAGATATATGATTGAACCATTGAACACAAATAAAAAATATTACGAACGATTTGATGCATACTCAAGATTTCTACACATACTTGTGATCACCAGTTTTATCTCTCTTGCATTGACAGGAATGATTATAAAATTTTCCGGAATCGGAATCTTTCAAACAATTTCCAAAATGATGGGTGGTTATGCTGTAACCGGATTTATCCACAGAGTTGCAGCAGTAGTAACTTTTATTTATTTCTTTCTACACATCGGATATCTCTTCCGCAAAAAAAAGAAAAAAGGAATTTCATACGCTTCCTTTCTTATAGGAGAAAATTCTTTAGTCCCAAATAAAAATGACTTTAAAGAATTAATTGCTACGATGAAATGGTTTGTTGGAAAAGGTCCGCGTCCGCAGTACGGGAGATGGACTTATTGGGAAAAGTTTGACTATTGGGCTGTGTTCTGGGGTGTTGCTATTATTGGTTCAAGCGGATTGATATTATGGTTCCCAGAATTTTTTACAAATCTTGGTCTTCCCGGAACTTTTATAAATATTGCAACAATAATTCACAGCGATGAAGCTCTGCTTGCTGTTGGATTTATATTCACATACCATTTTTTCAATACTCATTTTAGACCGGATAAATTTCCGATGGATACGGTTATCTTTACCGGGAAAGTAAGTCTTGATGAATTGCAAGAAGATCGTCCGCGTGAATATGAAACTATAATGCATGATCCTGAATTGCAGAAAAAGTTAGGCGGTCCGCCGCCGGTATTTTTAAGCAGAGCCGCAAGGATATTCGGTTTTACTGCTTTAACAACAGGAATAATTCTAGTTCTACTGATTATTTATTCTATGATTTTCTTGTATCAATAAAATTCTATTTACGGAGTTGTAATGTTTTCTTTTCCCAAAAAATTAATTGTGATCGGTTTTTCTTTTTCCTTAATTCTTTTTTTTAATCAAACAATGGGTGCTCAAGATTTCAAATGCGCCGATTGCCATGAAAATGTAATTCAAAAATCAGTTCATAATGATGTTATTAGCTGCCAGGATTGTCATCAGAATATTAAAGATGAAAGTCATGTTGAGAAAAAAAAATATCAAAAAGTTAAATGTGAAACTTGTCACGAAGAATATTCAGATTTAGTAAAAAGCGATATACATCATCGCTTAAAAGGAAAAGTAAAAAATCCTCCCGATTGTAAAAAATGTCATGGCACTCACGAAGTTCAAACTCCACCAAAAGAAAATAAGTTAAAAGTAAAAGAATATTGTTCTAAGTGTCATACAAGTTTAGTGCTTGCCAATCCTTATCACTCAAAATCTGTTGAAGGAAATAAATGTATTAGCTGTCATAAACAAAACGGTTACATCAAACTAACTCAATCTGTTCATAAAAATTTAGAATGCGCGGATTGCCATAATTATATTTCGAATAATCTTGGTAATCATCCAAAGAATGTAGGCGCTACTCAAAAAGCTGATTGTTACTTGTGCCATTCTGCAATTGCGAAAGAACATAGAGAAAGCATTCACGGAATTTCGTTAAATGAAGGAATTGATGAAGCCGCAATGTGCTGGAATTGTCATGGCTCGCATGATATTCAGAAAGTTAAAGATCCTAAAAGTTTAGTGTACCCAAAAAATCTTGGTGCTACTTGCGGCATCTGTCATGATAATCCAAAACTTGTTGAAAAATTTTCTTTCAGTATAAAAAATCCTGGACTTCTCTTCTCACAATCAGTTCACGGAATGTTGGTCGCAAAAGGAAGATTGGATGCTGCTAATTGCAGTATTTGTCATGGTGTTCATGATATTAAAAACAAAGTGCAACCGGGTTCAAAGATTTCATCATTTAATGTCCCGCAGACTTGCGGTCAATGCCATGCAGAAATTGCCTTTGAATATGAACAGTCTATTCATTGGATCAGAGCAAAAAAAGGAGTCCGCGAAGCTCCGGTTTGTAATGACTGCCATAACGAACACAGTATACATGCTGTTAATACTGTAGATAAAAAGTTAGAAGCAAAAAAACTTCAGCAAAAAACCTGTATGATCTGTCACGAAGATCCCCGCATCGTCGAAAGATTCGGCGGGTCAGGCGGACAAGCAAAACAATATGAGGACAGCTATCATGGTTTAGCAGTGATGCGTGGTGATAAAGACGCAGCTATGTGTGTAGATTGCCACAGTGTCCATAAAATTTTGCCAAAGAATAATCCAGAATCAACAGTTAATGTTGCAAACATAACTGCCACATGTAAAAAATGTCATTCGAATGCAACCGAAACATTTTCAAAAAGTTATTCTCACAAAACATTAGATAAAACTGCTTCCAAAGTTGAAGATGTAGTTTCAACAATTTATTTCTGGCTTATCGTTTCTGTTATCGGCGGAATGATTCTTCACAACTTAATGATCTTCATTTTTGAAGTAAGAAAAAAACGCAAACATTTAAAAAATGAAATAACTATTCCGAGATTTACAAAGAATGAAGTTGTTCAACATTATATATTATTGATTTCATTTATTACTCTTTCTGTTACAGGCTTCGCTTTGAAGTATCATGAAAGTTGGTGGGCTGATTTGTTAAGGACATTTGGATTGAATGAAACTGTCCGCCAATATACACATCGTACTGCAGCAGTAGTAATGATTGTAGCGGGAGTTTATCATCTCTTTTATTTGTTCTTCACACCACGCGGTCGAGATATTTTAATAACCCTACTTCCACGTATGAGTGATTTAACTGAAGCAAGAGACAACATTCTTTATTACCTCAAACTAAAGAAAGAGCGTCCCAAATTTGATGCTTATGATTACACAGAAAAAGCTGAGTACTGGGCACTTATTTGGGGTACAATTGTTATGGGTGCAACAGGATTCATACTTTGGTTCCCCACTATTGTTGGAGATTGGGCTCCTGTATGGTTAATAAAAGTTAGTGAGTTAATACACTTTTACGAGGCGATCCTAGCAACATTAGCAATTGTAGTATGGCATTGGTTCTTTGTAATCTTCCATCCGCATGAATATCCCATGAGTGTTACTTGGATCGATGGAAAAATGTCTCTTCACACTTACCGACATCATCATGAACGACACTTTAGAAGAGTTCTTCTTGAGTGGAAAGAATTCAAAAGCGGAAAACGTGATCTTAAAAAAGTAAGTAATACTACAAATCTTTTCATCTCTGCTTTTGAAAAGAAAGGCCTAATACCCGATACAATACTTCAGCACGAAATAGATAACGATCCTGAACTTAGGGTCTGGTTGGAAGAAAAACTTCAACCCAAAGAGAAAAAAGTTGAAGAAAAGAAGTAATTTTTGCAAACATTGAAAGTTGCCAATTAACTCAAATTGGGCTATATTCAAATAGGATTTTAATGTTCTTTTATTTAATAATGATCAAACTAACTCCAAATCAACAATAATAATTGAAGGAGAGATTAAAATGTTACACAAAAAAGCTGTTCTTTTCTGTTTCATCTTGGCTGCATACTTGGTTCTTCCAATAAGCACATCACAAGCACAACCTTACGGTTATGAAGGTGCTCAAGTTTGCGGTATGTGTCATAAAACTGAAAAACAAGGCCAACAATTAAAAATTTGGTCTGAAAGTAAGCATGCACAAGCTTATAAGGCACTTCTAAGCGATAAATCAAATGAAATCGCTATGAAAAAATACAACAAGAAAGCTGTTGATGCACCGGAATGTTTGAAATGCCATGTCTCCGGTTATAATGTTGATAAAGCTTTAATCGGTGCAAAGTTCAAAGTTGAAGACGGAGTTCAATGCGAAACATGCCATGGACCTGGTTCAGGTTATAAAACGATGGCTGTTATGAAGAAGAAAGATGATGCAAAGAAAAAAGGTTTAATGATTCATGATGATGGCGCAAAATTCTGCAAGACCTGCCACAATTCCGAAAGTCCTTTTTTCAAAGATTTTAAGTATGATAAAATGTGGGAAAAAATTGCTCATTCAATTCCGAAAGGATAATACATATCTACAGGGCGAAAAATGAAAAAAATATTTTTTTTAATTTTTGTATGTCTACCGTTATTGATTCCCGCCCAGAATCTTAACGGTAGATTTTCTTCTTCCTTCTACACATTTGAAAGATTTGACACCACAAAAACTTCCGATACTTTTCTAAGAACATTTCAAGCACTTACACTTAATCTTAATTATAAAGATTTCTCAATTAGAACTCGAACGAACTTCGAAACTAATATTGGAAAAGGATTAGATAATGATCCGAGATTGAGATTTTACAATCTATACCTTGAAGCTCGTAATATTCTTGAAATGTTCACTCTGAAATTTGGCAGACAACCATTGTTTACTCCTGTTGCCGGTGGATTGTTTGACGGTGTTAATATAAAATTTAAATACGCTAATGCATCGTTAAGCGGTTTTTACGGTGGAAATGTTCCTGCGTATCAGAAGTTAGAACTTACTAATGATTTAAAGAATGATTATGTCTTGGGCGGCAAATTCGACATATATTTTCTAGATCATTTTACTTTTGGTTTAAACTACATTGATAAGAATTTTAAAGCGGCAGATTATAATACTCTAAGATTAAATTCAGATTACAATCTTGTTAATGTTCTTATTGAGCAAAAATCTAATCAGTATAAATTCTTATCTGCTGATGCTTCATACAATTTAAACGGCTTATTGAATATTGACACTCGTTATCAATATGATGTTAATTTTATGACTACATCAAAATTTGAAATTAGCGGCCGGGTTCAGGCTACAGATCAATTAGGTATTGATGTTTATTATAATTTTCGCGAACCAAAAATCAGATACAATTCTATTTTTTCTGTTTTCAATTACGGCAATTCACAAGAAATTGAAGGTGGAGTTGATTACAAGATTTCCGAATCATTTTCTCTCTTTGGAAAATTCGGAAATGTTACTTATGAAGATGAAAATTCTCAACGTTTAACAATCGGCACTAACACAAAGTTTGGAAGTTTCAGTTATAGAAAAACACTTGGATACGCTGGTGAACTCGATGCAATTTCTGCTTACACAGCATACTCTTTTGCTGATGGATTTTTTACTCCGTCAGTTGGAATTGCATATACTTCTTACAAATTATCAAAAGATGCTGAGACAAATAACATACTTTCTTTTTTAGGCGGATTTAATTTAAGACCTTGGACAAATTATTCATTCGATCTTCAAGGACAATATTTTAACAACAAGATTTACAAGAATGATTTTAGAATTATGTTCAAAGTAAATCATTGGTTTAATACTAATTTCTAACAGATTATGAAGATAAAATATTTTTACGCTGCCCTAGCACTTTTAATAATTTCTTTTTTAACCATTGCGGCGATCAATTCCAGTGGTGGTGATGAACCCGTAAAGACAAATAAAGACGTAATAAAATTTTCGCATAGTTTTCATAAAGATATTGCAGATTGCGCAACATGCCATACCAATGTAGGCGAAAGTACATCACTAAATACACGTCTGCTTCCGGAAAAATCTGCATGTGCAACTTGCCACGATGTTAACGATGATAAAAATTGTGGTCAATGTCATTACGGCGAAAAGTATGAACCGCTGATTCAGAAAAAAGCAGAGATGATCTTCAATCACCAAGCTCATTTAACTAATGAAAAATTAGCTTGCGAAAACTGCCACAAAGGATTATCTGATGTTGCTTATAGTTTTGAATCGGCGAATTATAAACCATCAATGGAGATTTGTACTGACTGCCATAATGGACGAACTGTTGCTATCAATGATTGCGAATCTTGTCACATATCAACTGCCAATCTGATTCCAACTGATCATAAAGAAGTTTCATTTTTACGTTCGCACAAATTCAATGCGTTAAAAGAAAACTCTAAGTGCCAAATGTGTCATGATAATTCATTTTGCGAATCATGCCACGCTTCAACAACAATGATAACTGAGAATAATTCATCACGAAATTTTGTTACACCTTATTCACCGCATAAATTTATTGACAACACCAAACAGCAAAATATTACCCGCGTTCACGATCTTAATTATCGCTACACACATGGAATAGATTTAAAAGGTAAATCAGCCGAATGTCAGACTTGCCATCAAACAGAAACTTTTTGTGCTACATGTCATGAATCGAAAGGCGGAGATTTTGCTTTAGAAGGTACTGTACCTGTATCTCACAAAATGCCGAACTTTGTGACAATTGGAGTGGGAACCGGCGGCGGTCAGCATGCTTTATTAGCAAGAAGAGATATTGAAAGTTGCGCTGCTTGTCATGATCTACAAGGTGCTGATGCAAATTGCATTCTTTGTCACACAGATAATGACGGTGTTAAAGGGACAAATCCAAAAACTCATGCTATTAACTTTATGAGCTCAGAAGAAGGAGATTGGCATAACGACCGCGGCTCGGTCTGTTATTCTTGTCATACTGATGCTAATGCTCACCCCGGCGGTGTTAGAGGAGTTGGATTCTGTGGTTATTGTCATCGTTAATTAATTTAACCTCTGGGAAAGAATATGAGATATTCAAAATTTTATTTAATCTTAATTGCTACAATCGGATTGATATTCTATTCATGCAGCGATATAAAAAATGATCTTACTGCCCCATCAAAAATTTCTGTTCATGATGTAAACGTCCTAAACCCAGTTTCATTGAACTTTCACGGTGCAACTGTTAAGGAAAAAGGATTAGAAAGCTGTAAACAATGTCATGCAGCAAAATTCGATGGTGGTACAGCTAAGAAGAGTTGTGCTACAACCAATTGTCATCCAAATATAGCTGTTCATCAGGACGGAATTAACAATCCAACTTCAACTAACTATCATGGAAAATATATTGCTGATAAAAAAATTCTTATGAGCGATTGTAATCAATGCCATGGCGATAATTATGCCGGCGGAACTGCAAGCCCGGCTTGTACAAATTGCCACACAAAAATTGCTGCTCATAAAAATGGAATTAGTGATCCTGCTTCTTCAAATTTTCATGGAAAATTTATTGCTTCCTTAAATTGGGATATGAGTAAATGTACTGAGTGTCACGGAAATAATTATGCAGGCGGCATTGCTAGTCCTTCATGCAATACGTGTCATACAAATCTCGGCGGTCCCGAAGCTTGTAATACGTGCCATGGTGATTTTAATAATCCTAATTTAATCGCACCGCCAGTTGATAGAAATAGAAAAACAGACGTAACGCTTGCAAGTGTTGGTGCTCATTCTTCTCACTTAATTAACTCAAAGATCGGTACTGTTAAATGTTCTGATTGTCATGTTGTTCCAACTGCATTAAATTCACCAGGACATATTGATGCGACTTCAAAAGCAGAAGTAATTTTAACAGCCAAGTATTCCGATTATCAAGTTAGTACCGGAATATATGATCCTAACACAAACAAATGTTCTAATACATATTGTCATGGAAATTTTTCGTTTTCTAAAGCAACTTCACAATGGGCATTTGCTTATACAGCAGATAATATGGAAGGAGAAAACTTCCAACCGACCTGGAATAAAGTTGATGGAACTCAAGCTGCTTGCGGTACCTGCCATGGCTTACCGCCACGAGGACATATGGATGCTGATCTAAAGGGCTGCGGCACTTGCCATACAGGTGTTGTTGATGATCATGGAAGAATAATTGATAAGACAAAACACATGAACGGAAAAATTGACGTATTCGGAAATTAACTTTATAAATCTTAAGCCCCGCTTCTCGACTACGTTCGGGTTGCGGGGCTTTTTTATTTTTACCATATCCCGCAATTAAAAAAAATCACAGTCTTCCAAAAATGATAATTGTTACTACGGATTTTGAAATGAAATAATTTTTATCACAATTAACTTTGAATTATCGAAATTAATGTCCTTTACCACAGAAAATCAGTTAATAATTTCATAAATTTCGCCCTCAAAATATTAGCTATGGCACAATATTCGTAGTAGTTTCGAACAATTAGAATAGATAATAATGCTACAACCGATTGACTTTTTAAACATACTATTACCAATTCTCTACGCATTAGTTTTTGCAGCATATACCTATGATTTTTTTACAGAGAAAAAATTTGTAAGTAATTCGAAAAGAATTATTCTTTTTGTTACGCTAATCCTTCACGCGCTTTATTTAATCTCGCGCACAATTGAATTTGATCATCCGCCAATAACAAGTAAGTTTGAAATATTCTCTATCATAGCATTCTCGATCGGATTTTCATATTTCATTCTTGAATTGTTAACCGACATCAGAGGAACCGGAGCTTTCATAATATTATTTTCACTCGTATTCCAAATAGCATCTTCACTTTTTATCGAACATAATTTTGTTGTTCCGGAGGTTCTTAGAAACCGTCTTCTCGGACTTCATGTTATTAATGCGCTATTGGGATATTCCGGGATAACAATTTCGGCAGTTTATGGATTATTATTTATTCTATTATACAAAAATTTAAAAGCAAACAAGTTTGGTCTGATTTTTAATAGGCTTCCGAGTTTAGAAATATTAGAAAAACTCAGTTATTATTCTGCTGTAATCGGTTTTATTCTTCTTACGATTGCAATTATTATTGGAATAATTTGGTTACCTAACGCATTTCCTAGTTTTAGTTACTTTGATCCAAAATTGATTGGAACATTTTTTGTGTGGATAGTATACGGAATAGGAATATTAAGAAAACTTTTCGGAAACTTTTATGGTAAGAAGGTTATACTTTTTTCGTTAATTGGATTTGTTGTTGCAATAATGTCTTTGATTATAACAAACACATTAGGAAAAACGTTTCACTCGTTTTATTGAAAGCTTAAAATGAATTTAGTCGGTATATCAATAAATCATAAGACTTCCCCTTTAGAACTTCGAGAAGCGCTTCATTTTAATCACAACGAAATTATTGCGTTCATTCCGCGATTAAAAAATTCATTATTCTCCGAAGGTGTTGTTATTTCAACTTGCAACCGAACTGAAATCTTTGGTTTTCCTAAAGATTATGAAATTAATCTCTCGCCTGTTATCAATGAATTAATTCAATTCAAGATGGTTAAAGGAATTCAGCAAGAACATTTTTTAAAATTTTTTTCTTGCGGTGCTGTAAGACATCTATTTTCTGTTGCTTCAGGAATTGATTCAATGATTATCGGTGACAGCCAAATATTAGGGCAAGTAAAAGAAGCATTTGAAATTTCTGAAGATTTAGATTTTGCGGGCACATCACTTAGAAAGATATTCGATAGCGCAATCAAAACGGGCAAACGTGCAATTAAAGAAACTAAAATCGGCGAAGGTGCCGTAACCGTCAGTTATGCTGCAGTTCAAGTAGTGGAAAAGATCTTTTCGAACTTAGATAAAAAATCTGCACTTGTAATCGGTGCCGGAGAAACCGGTGAGCTTGCAGCGGTGCATCTTAGAGATAAAAATATTGGTAAGTTAGTTATTTCAAATAGAACTATTGAAAGAGCAGAAAAATTAGCCGAGAAAGTTCACGGTGAAATCATCCCATTCCAGTTTCTTAAAGAGCGGCTCCACAACTTTGATATTATCATTAGTGCAACAAGTTCTGATAATTTTATTATTTCATATGAGGATATTAAATCAGCCATAAAAAAAAGAAAAAAATCTCCCGTTGTTTTGATGGATATTGCAGTACCGAGAGATATTGATCCGGATGTAAAAAAAATCGAAAATGTTTTTTACCATGATATGGATTCACTGAAGATCATAGTTGATCAGAACTTACAGAAACGAAAAGAGCAAGTTCCTTTAGTACGTAAAATAATTATGGAAGAGATGATCGGATTTTTCGGCTGGTTTAACACGCTTGGTGTTGTTCCTACTATAAAAGCGATGCGGTCATTTTTCGAAGAAATCCGAAATGATGAATTGGAAAAAATAAAAAACAAAGTAAGTAAAGAGGATTTTATTAAGATTGAAGATATGTCTAGAAGAATGATGGGACGAATTTTGCATAACCCAACTGTAAAATTACGGGAGTTTGCAGAGACCGGTGCTAATATTAAAGAAGTTACTGCACATACAATGATTCTTAAAGAACTTTTCAATCTCGGTGAAGTTCCGTCAAACGGAAAAGAAATTAATGAAGAAGAGAATAAAGCGGATAGTATCAATGAAAAAGAATAAACTGATTATTGGTTCGAGAGGAAGTGATCTTGCACTTTGGCAGGCGAAGTTTATTAAAAAAGAACTTGAACGAAAAAATAAGAACCTTTATGTCGAAATAAAGATCATCAACACAAAAGGTGATAAAATTCTTGATGTTGCTTTATCCAAGATCGGTGATAAAGGTTTATTCACTAAAGAACTTGAGAATGAATTACTTAAAGGGTCGATTGATATTGCAGTACACAGCTTAAAAGATCTTCCCACAATTTTGCCTGAAGATTTAAAACTTGCCGCTGTTACAAAACGTCATTCTGTTGAAGATGTTTTGATCGCACGGAAAAAAGGAACAACAATTAAAAAATTGCCTGAAGGTGCAATTGTTGCTACAGGTTCATTAAGAAGAAGTTCACAACTTCTTCACATCAGACAGGATATTAAAATCGAAGAACTTCGCGGTAACGTTCCAACAAGAATAAAAAAACTTCTTGAATCAGGTTGGGATGCAATTATACTAGCGCGTGCAGGTGTTGAAAGATTAAAACTAAATAAACATATCTCTTCCATCATTAACACTAAAGATATTTTACCGGCTGTCGGACAAGGTGCGCTGGGGATTGAAATCCGGAGTGATAATAAATTTGCGGAAATGATGCTGAAAAAAATCCATCATGAAAAAACATATATAGCAGTAACTGCAGAACGTTCTCTGCTCAAAGAATTAGAAGGCGGATGCCAAGTTCCCATTGGTGCTTATGCTGAAGTAAAACCTAATGGTTTATACCTCGATGCTGTTGTTGCATCAATTGATGGTTCTATTACTTATAGAAAAAAAATCCGCGGTGCAAAAACCAATCCGGAAAAGCTTGGTAAAAAGTTAGCCGATGATCTGCTCAAAGCCGGTGCTGATGTAATATTAAATAATATTTTTAATAGGTCGCGTGTAAAGTGAAATCACTTAAAAACAAGACAATCCTTGTTACTAAGAAAAAAGCAACCGTTGAAAAATATTTTTATCAGTTAAAAGATGAAGGTGCGAATATTATTTATTTCCCCACAATCAAGGTTATTCCTAAATACGATTCTTCCGAGTTAACAGATGCAATAAATCGCTTTGCAGAATATGATTATTTGATTTTTACTTCTTCAAACGCAGTAAAAGTATTGGCAGAAATTATCAAAAGTAGTTCACTCGATTTAACAAATATTAAAATAGCTGCGGTTGGAGAAAAAACTTCTGAAGAATGTTCTACGAATGGAATTAATGTAGATATCTTACCGGATGAATTCAGTTCTAAAGGACTGATAAAAACTTTCTCCAAATTCGATCTTAACGGAAAAAAAATATTTATTCCTTGTTCGTCACTTTCTAATGAAGATTTAAAATTTGGGTTAATGGAGTTAGGAGCTGAAGTTGACTTAGTTAATGTGTATGGTGTTGTTCCGAATGATCTTTCTGAGTTAACAAAAGAATATGAAGAAATTATAAGTCGGCAACCTGATATATATATATTTACAAGCCCTTCATCGTTTAATAATTTTATTAGATTAATGAACATTACAAACGTCGCCGATTATTTTAAAAATAATATTATTTGTTCGATCGGTTTTACAACAGAAAGCGCAATTAAGAGTTTCGGACTTACAGTTCATATTGTTCCAAAAATGTTTTCCCTACAAGGAATTTCTGAAGCGATATTAAAATATTTCAAACTTACGGTTAATATGGTTTAACGGAGGATTTTTTGACTAAGCTTAAAAATGATTTATTTCTAAGAGCATGTAAAAGAAAAAAAGTTGAGCGCACACCGATTTGGATTATGCGTCAAGCGGGAAGATATTTACCCGAGTATCGGGCCGTACGCAAAAAAGTTGACTTTATAACAATGTGCAAAACACCGGAACTTGCCGCTGAAATAACAATTCAACCTGTTGATATTATTGGCGTTGATGCAGCAATAATTTTTTCGGATATACTTGTAATTCCCGAAGCAATGGGAATGAAATTAGAAATGATCGAAAGTAAAGGACCAAAACTTTATAATCCGATCAGAAGCATTAGTGATATTAATCGTTTAAGAAAAATTGATCCTTCAAAAGATCTAAAATATATTCTTGATGCAGTCTCGCTAGCAAAAAAAGAATTGAATGGACGCGTTCCTTTAATAGGATTTGCCGGCTCACCTTGGACTTTAATGACATACATGGTTGAAGGAGGCGGTTCAAAAAGTTTTTCTGAAATTAAAAAATTTATTTACAACGATCCAAAATCAACTCACATTTTGCTTGATAAAATTGCAGATGCTGTTGCCGAATACCTTTCCGCCAAGATTGAAGCCGGCGCTGATGCCGTTCAGATCTTTGATACTTGGGGTGGATTGCTTTCTCCTGCTGACTTTGAAGAGTTTTCGTTAAGATATATTGAAAAAATTATTTCACAGGTAAAACGTAAAGATGAGCCTGTGATTGTGTTTGCAAAAGGAGTTCATTACAAATTAAATAAGCTGGCAAATTGCGGTGCGGATGTAATCGGTCTTGATTGGACTATGGAACTTGGAAAAGTTAGAAGTAAGATTGGCAACAAAGTTGCTTTGCAAGGTAATCTTGATCCGACAATATTATATGGTGATAAAGAGAAGATCAGAAATGAAGCAGTGAAAGTTTTGAAATCGTTTGGTAAAAATAACGGTCATATTTTCAATCTTGGTCACGGCATTTTGCCGAATGTAAAATCGGAGAACGCAAAATTTTTAGTTGATGTTGTAAAAGAAGAGAGTAAAAAATTTCATTAAACTTTCGAAGTGATTCTTTCCTTTATAAGGATTTAAAATGTTTAACATAGATCTTCAATTAATTAAAAAATACGATCGCCCCGGACCGCGATACACAAGTTATCCAACCGCTCCGCATTTCAATTCATCATTTACGAATGAAAAATATCTCGATGAAATAATCCGCACAAACAACGAAGTTAATCCTCCCGATCTTTCTCTTTATTACCATCTTCCATTTTGTGATACGCTTTGTTATTTCTGCGGATGCAACATGATTATCACACGAAATCGTGATCGCATTCAAGAATATATAAAGTATTTAAAAAATGAAATTGATCTGTTAAGAACATTTATTAAAACCGATCGCAAAGTTGTTCAGCTTCATTGGGGCGGCGGAACACCAACTCATCTTAATCCGGATGAAATTATTGATCTTGTTTTATTCATAAATAAAAGTTTTGAAATTTGTTCTAATGCGGAAGAAGGATGCGAGATTGACCCGCGCGGATTAACTAAGGAACATCTTGAAGCGTTACGAAGTGGCGGATTCAACCGTATCAGCATGGGTGTTCAGGATTTTAATGATAAAGTTCAGAAAGCTGTCAACAGACTTCAACCGGAAGAAATGACAAGACAAGTAGTTTCATGGGTAAGAGAACTTGGTTTTAAAAGTATCAATCTTGATTTGATGTACGGACTTCCGTTTCAATCACTTGAGACATTTGAGAAAACTCTAGATGCGACGATAAATATTTCCCCCGACCGGATAGCTGTATTTAATTATGCCCATGTTCCGTGGATGAAAAAACATATGGCTCTGATCAAACCGGAAGATTTGCCAACGCCGGAAGAAAAACTTCAAATTCTAAAAATGACGATCGAAAAACTTACAAGCGCAGGATATGTATTTATAGGCATGGATCATTTTGCCCAACCGGACGATGAACTTGCTGTTGCTCAAAGAAATAAAAAATTGTACCGCAACTTTCAAGGTTATAGTACACATGCGGGAACTGATTTGTACGGAATGGGTATCACAAGTATTAGTCAAATAGGAAAATTATACTCACAGAACTTGAAGAAAGAGCGGGAATATTTTGATGCTTTAAATAATGAAACACTACCGATAGAACGCGGTGTTTATTTAACAGAAGATGATATTCTTCGCCGTCATGTTATTACAAAAGTTATGTGTGATTTTGAACTTGACTTCAAATCTGTAGATAAACAGTTCAATATTGAATTTGAAAAATATTTCAGTTTTGCGCTTGATGGAATGCAAGAGTTTATTGATGACGGACTTGTAAAGATTAAGAATAGAAAATTAGTAGTCACACAAATGGGACGGCTGCTCATTCGAAATATTGCTATGAACTTTGACAGATATCTAGAACGAAAAGAAGATAATGCCAAATATTCAAGAACGGTTTAATTTCCTAAAAAATAAATTTTATGCTGCTTGATGATATTACTATAAAGCCGATCGGAAAAATACATTCTAAACTTTCCCATCGATACGAAACTCCAAGACAAGGAGTTTTAGCCGGCAAAGAAATTTCCGTAATTGAATTGATTCCAAAAAATAATTTTCAACAGGCATTAAAATTCTTAGATGGATTTGAGAGGATTTGGGTTTTATATCAATTTCATTTAAACAATAATTGGAAACCGTTGGTTAACCCTCCAAGACATATAAGAAAGAAAGTTGGAGTTTTTGCAACAAGAGCTCCGTATAGACCAAATCATATTGGAATGAGTTGTGTTAAATTAGAAAAGATTGAAGGACTAAAAATTTTTATTTCCGGATCAGATATTCTTGATGGTTCTCCTGTTATAGATATTAAACCCTACCTTCCTTATTCGGATTCATTTCCTGATGCCGAAACCGGTTGGGTTGTAAATGATATTGAAAATATTTACAAAGTCGAATTCAAAACAAAAGCAAAGAAACAGTGCGTCTGGTTAAATGAAAATGCTGAAATAAATTTAGAAAGTTTTACAAGACTTCAGCTTGAGTTCAATCCGACTGATGCAACGAGAAAAAGAATTTCTATACTTAATACTAATGATGACACCCGATTTGTGTTAGCTTACAGAACTTGGAGAATCAATTATAAAGTTGATAAGAAAAAGGTAATTGTTTTAAGTATTAGCTCCGGTTACTCAAATGTTGAAATGAAAAATATTTTAAATGATAAGTACGGAGATAAAGAAATTCACAAAATGTTTGCGAAGAATTTTAGAGATAGGAAAAATTAGTGCGAAAATTTGCCGTAGTATTATTTAATCTTGGAGGCCCGGATTCAATTAAAGCAATTGAACCGTTCTTATATAATCTTTTTTGCGATCCGGATATTTTTAATTTGCCGTTCGGACAAAAGTTGTTTGCAAAATTTATTTCGAGCCGGAGAGCTCCTAAAGTTGCCAAAGAATACAAACTGATCGGCGGCAAATCGCCAATAAATGAGTGGACAGAAAAACAGAGAGCAATGCTCGAAGTTAGCCTTCGGAATAATTATGAATCAATTGATGTTTACACTGCCATGCGTTACTGGAATCCGCTGACAAAAGAAGTTGTAGCTAATATAGAAAGCAAAAATTATGATAAGATAATTTTGCTTCCTCTTTATCCGCATTATTCGATCACCACTACCGGTTCTTCATTTAATGAGTGGAACCGCCATTACAAAGGCGATAGAACAAAGTTAATTTTTGTAAATGATTATTATATTAATCCAAAATACATTGAAGCAATTAATCAGCGAATTGATGAAACTATTTTACATTTTCCAGAGAGAGTGAGAAACGATATCCAAATAGTTTTTAGTGCGCATGGTACACCAATAAGTTTGGTAAAAAAAGGGGATTTATATAGTAAACATATTAAACAGACTGTCGAAGCGGTATTGAAACTTAGAAAACATTCCCACGATCATCACTTATGTTTTCAGAGTAAAGTTGGTCCTATGAAATGGCTGGAACCTGCAACTAACAGAATGATAGAAGAACTCGCTTCTCAAAACAAAAAATATTTATTGATCGTACCAATCAGTTTCGTTTCAGATCATGTTGAAACTTTATTCGAACTTGATATTGAATATAGACACGTTGCCGAAAAAGTTGGCATTGAAAATTATATTGTCATGAAAGGATTAAATGACTCACAACTGTTTATCGAAGCATTATCTGACATTGTAAAAACAAAACTCAATGAATAATAAAAAGAAAATTACAATACTCGGTGCCGGGATTTCCGGATTAGCAACAGCATACTGGCTTAACAAAGACGGATTTGATGTTCAGATACTTGAAGCCAATAGCAAACCCGGCGGATCTATGGAAACTTCTTTAGAGAATGGTTTCCTTGTTGACTACGGACCGAACAGCGGATTGGAAACAACACCTTTAATTCGGCAGCTTGTTGATGAAATTGGTTTATCCAATGGAATGGTTTATGCGAATGAATCTTCCAACAAAAGATATATTCTTCGTAATGGTAAATTACATGCGCTTCCCACTTCCCTGCCTGCTTTAATTAAATCAAATTTATTTTCTTTGAGAGGAAAAATTCGATTAGCGTGCGAGCCATTTATCGGAAAATCCAATGACGGTTATTATCAAAGCATTGCAGAGTTTGTCCGCAGAAGACTTGGTCAAGAGTTTCTTGATTATGCAATTGATCCTTTTGTAAGTGGTGTATTTGCCGGCGATCCGAATAAGCTGAGTGTAAAATCTGCTTTCCCAAAATTATACCGTCTGGAAGAAGTTTACGGCGGACTTGTTAAAGGGATGATCAAGGGTGCGCGTGAAAGAAAGAAGCGAGCTGAACAGTCAAAGCAAAATGCAAAAATGTTCTCGTTCATCAATGGTATGCAGTCTTTTCCAATTGCTATTGCTAAAAAACTGGAAGGAAAAATATTATACGGATCGAGAGTAAAGAATGTAGAACGTAGAGTGCAGAGTGTTGAATCTGAAAATGGAAAATGGAAAGTTGCTTTTGAAAAAGACGGAAAGGTTCATGAAATAATTTCTGACTATGTATTATCTACCATTCCGGTTTACGAAGCTTCTAAAATATTTCCTGAATTAGATCATGAATTTAAAAAGCATGCTGATGATATTTATTATCCGCCGGTGATGGTTCTATATTTAGGATTTAAGAAAGAACAAATTAGTCAACCGCTTGATGGCTTTGGTTACTTAATTCCATCTAAAGAAAAGAAAATATTTCTTGGTGCAATTTGGAGTTCAACAATTTTTCCAAACCGTTGTGTAAAAGATAAAGCTGCATTTACTCTATTCGTCGGCGGCGCTCGTTCACCTCATCTATTCGATATGGATAAAGGAGAGCTTACAAATAGAGTGCTCAACGAATTTAAGGAGATTATGAAAATAAGCGGTGACCCGATTTTTGTTAATTCAAAAATTTGGCAAAAGGCTATTCCGCAATACAATCTCGGTTACATTGAACACGAGAATTTTTTTGATAGATTTGAGAATATGAATCCGGGAATATTTCTAAGCGGTAATTACCGAGGCGGAATCTCTGTAGGAGACTGCGTAAAGAATTCGGAAACAGTTTATAAGAAAATAATTGCAAAAATAAATTGAGGTTTATATGGCTACTTATCCCACAAAACGATTACGAAGATTAAGATATAATCCGACTGTACGCGATTTGGTCCGCGAAACAGTATTAACAAAAAATGATTTGATCTATCCACTATTTGTTGTTCCTGGTAAAAAAATAAAGAACGAAGTCCGCTCAATGCCTGGCGTATTTCAAATGTCAGTTGATGTTGTAGTTGAAGAATGTAAAGAAGTTGAACGGCTTGGAATTCCTGCTGTAATTCTTTTCGGAATACCTGATCATAAAGATGAAGTTGGGTCAGGTGCATACGATCCGAATGGAATTATTCAACAAGCTGTCCGCGCAATTAAAAAAGAAACAAAAAAACTTTTAGTCATTACTGATGTTTGCTTATGCGAATATACTTCTCACGGTCATTGCGGAGTTTTACAAGGTGAAAAAATATTGAATGATGAAACAGTTGAACTACTTGCGAAAGAATCAGTTTCTCATGCTGAAGCCGGTGCCGATATCATTGCCCCATCTGATATGATGGACGGACGCATTGGTGAGATCCGAAAAGCATTGGACAAAAAAGGATTTATTGAAATTCCCATCATGAGCTATGCAGTTAAGTATGCTTCAGGTTTCTACGGACCATTTAGAGATGCTGCAGAATCAACTCCTGCTTTCGGTGACCGAAGATCACATCAAATGGATATTGCGAACTCTGATGAAGCATTGAGAGAAGCCGAAAGCGATATTGAAGAAGGTGCAGATATTATTATGGTTAAACCCGCTGGAGCTTATCTTGATATTATTTGGCGTGTAAAAGAAAAATTCGGTATGCCGACCGCTGCATATCAAGTTAGCGGAGAATATGCAATGATAAAAGCCGCCGGAAGAAATAATTGGATTGATGAACAGCGCGTTATGATTGAATCGTTAACTGCGATTAAACGTGCCGGTGCTGATATGATATTAACTTACTTTGCGAAAGATGTAGTGAAGTACTTAGACAATATTAAGTAACAATCTCTGTATGGATAATAATTCTAAAGAACCGGAAATAATTGTTAATAAGCCCACAGAAAATACCGCTGATGAAAAACAATTAACTCCGGGAAAACAACGATTAAGCTGGCAAGCTACCTTTGCAGCCTTACAGCACCGCAATTATCGCTTGTGGTTCATCGGGCAAATTATTTCATTGTTCGGATCTTGGATGCAAATGACCGCACAAGGATTTTTTATTTATGAATTAACCCACTCCCCTGCTTTTCTTGGTTTTGTAGGATTTGCAAACGGTATTCCTACATGGCTCTTTATGGTTTACGGTGGAGTAATAGCAGATCGTTTTTCAAGAAGAAAAATTATGATTGCAACTCAAACCATAATGATGTTTCTCGCTTTTATTTTAGCTGCATTAACATTCACACATACAGTAGAGCCATGGCACATTCTTATATTAACATTTGGTTTAGGAGTTGCAAATGCTTTCGATGCACCTGCTCGTCAAGCTTTTGTAAATGAGTTGGTTTCAAGAGAAAATTTATTAAACGCTATTGCTCTTAATTCAATGATGTTTCATACTGCTGCCGCAGTGGGACCTGCTGTTGCCGGAATAACTTATGCGGTATTGGGTCCGGGCTGGTGCTTTATAATTAACGGTATTTCATTTTTAGCAGTTATTTATAATTTACTTATTATGAAATTCCAACCGATCCAGAAAAGAGTTGCTAACAAATCTGCATTCAAAGAATTACAAGATGGTTTACAATATTTGAAATCTCAAAAAACAATTCTTCTAATAATGCTGGTAGTTTCTTTTTCCACATTCTTTGGATTAAGTATAACAACATTATTTCCAGCATGGGCAGTTGGAATTTTACACGGTGGTGCGGCCACGAATGGTTTTCTGCAAACAGCAAGGGGGATAGGTGCAGTTCTCTGTTCTTTATTTATTGCTTCCTTTAGCCGATATATTGTTAGAGGGAAAATATTAACAACTGGATTAATTTTACTGCCTATTTTTATGTTTTTATTTTCCTTAAATAATTCATTTATAATTTCATCTATGATCTTAGTTGGGGTAGGGGCAGCGATCATTGCAACAAATAATTTAGCAAATGGATTAACGCAAACATTAGTCTCCGAAGAATACCGTGGACGAGTTATGGGTGTTTACAGTTTTAGTTTCTTTGGCTTTATGCCGCTTGGTGCTCTCTGGATTGGAATGCTGGCAGAACATTTCGGATCTCCAATGGCAATACTTTTAAACTCAATAATACTTTTTATTTTTGTTGCAGTTGTTTGGTTTTACGCTCCTAAGTTGAGAAAAATAATTTAATTCGAGAATTGATATTCAAGAGGAAATATGAATTTAAGTAAAAGTGAAAAACTTTTTGAAGAAGCAAAAAAATATATTCCGGGTGGAGTAAACTCACCGGTACGTGCGTTTAAATCCGTTGGCGGAACTCCGCGTTTTATTACAAAAGGAATCGGTTCTAAAATATTTGACGCAGACAATAATGAATATATTGATTACATCGGAAGCTGGGGACCGCATTTGTTCGGACATAATCCTTCATTCATTAAAAAAGCATTATTAAATGCAATTGAGAACGGAACAAGTTTTGGTGCACCAACTGAAATAGAAATCAAAATGGCAAAACTTATTTCCGAACTCGTTCCTTCAATCGAAATGGTGAGAATGGTTAACAGCGGAACAGAAGCAACTATGAGCGCCATTCGTGTTGCTCGCGGTTATACAGGTAAAGAGAAAATTATAAAGTTCGAAGGATGCTATCACGGCCATGGCGATTTCTTTTTGATTAAGGCCGGAAGCGGCGCGTTAACTTTTGGTGTTCCTACAAGTCCTGGCGTAACTAAAGGAAATGCAGCTGATACACTTGTTGCCGATTTCAACAATATCAACTCAGTTAAAAAATTAGTTCAGCAAAATAAAAGTGAAATTGCATCAATCATTATCGAAGCTGTTGTGGGAAATATGGGAACAGTCCGTGCTGATGATTTATTTATCAAAGAATTACGTTCGATATGTGATGAAGAAAAAATTGTTTTGATCTTCGATGAAGTAATGACTGGATTCAGATTAGCCAAAGGCGGCGCACAAGAAATTCTCGGAGTTAAACCGGATCTTTCCACATTCGGGAAAATAATAGGCGGCGGTCTTCCGGTTGGTGCTTTTGGCGGTAAAAAAGAAATTATGGAAATGGTTTCACCGAGCGGACCGGTTTATCAAGCGGGAACTTTAAGCGGTAATCCATTAGCAATGAATGCCGGTTATGCGGCACTCATATATATAAAAAACAATCCGGACATTTATAAAACTCTCGAAGAAAAATCATTTTACCTTGAAAACGGAATCAATGAAGGAATAAATTCTATTGGGAAGAAATTTCAATTCAATAGAGTCGGATCAATGATGACATTATTCTTCACCGAAGAAAAAGTAACCGATTTTAATTCTGCCGTAAGATCTGACACAAAGCTTTATGGAAAATATTTTCATGAAATGCTGAACCGCGGAATATATTTACCGCCGGCTCAATTCGAAGCTTTGTTTGTTTCAACTGCCCACACAAAAGAAGATTTGGATAAGACCATAAAAGCTAATTACGAATCATTGAAGGCAATAGTCTGAGCTTCATTCCATCATACATAAAATTGTTTCAAAACGGAGAGTTGAAAGAAAGAGCTGAAAAAGTTTTTCAAATTCTCGAATCATGTAAAAGCTGTCCGCACAATTGTAGGGTTGACCGCACACGCGGTGAATATGGAATTTGTCAAAGTTTGGAACTCCCGATTGTTTCTTCATACACCGCACACTTTGGTGAAGAACCTGTATTATCTGGAACAAAAGGTGCGGGAAATATTTTCTTCGGTAATTGTAACATGAGGTGTATCTTCTGTCAGAATTTTGAAATCAGTCAGAATTGGAAAGTTGAAAGAGAACATGAGATTTCATCTGAGAGACTTTCCGATATTATGATCGAGCTTCAAAAAAGAAATTGCCATAACATTGGATTGGTTTCTCCAACTCATTTCTCAGCCGTAATATTAAGATCAATTTGTTTGGCAATAGAGAAAGGATTATTTCTTCCTATCATCTACAACACTAACGGATATGATTCTGTTGAAATATTAAAACTTTATGATGATGTAATTGACATTTATTTACCGGATTTGAAATATGGAGATAATCAATCGGCAAAAACTTATTCAAAGATTGATAATTATTTTGATGAATCTAAGAAAGCAATTAAAGAAATGTTCAATCAAGTTGGTGATGAATTGGTTTATGAAGAAGATGTTGTTGTGCGGGGACTAATAATTCGTCATCTTGTTCTGCCAAATGGATTAGCAGAATCGGAAAAAGTTTTCAAGTTCATCGCAGAAGAGTTGAGCCCGAATGTTCACGTATCGTTAATGGCTCAGTATTATCCTTCCAACAAAGCATCGAATGATATTTTAATTAACCGAACGCTTAGCGAATCGGAATATGAAAAAGCCTTAGAACTAATGGATAAGTACGGCTTACACAACGGATGGATACAGGAAATGGAAAGTTCGGAAAGCTATCGTCCGTATTTTAATGAGGGTAGAGAAAATCCGTTCAAGAATCAAATCATTCCAATCTATTAATAATTGTTCTGTTTTGATGATTACAAATATTTTTCCCTTCTTGAGAATATAAATAATCAATTCTGTTTTTATAAAACTCCGCAATCTTACTGCGAACAATCTTTAATGTACTGTTCATAAATTTATTCTGTTCGGTAAAAGCTTCACCAAGCAAAGCTATTGCTGAAGGGATCCATCTTTCGGGAAATTGATTGCCATAAATTCCGTCGGATTTAAATTTTGCTATTTCATTCCCAAGCATTCGAAGAACGGTAGTTTGTCCTTCTACTGAATGATGAGATAAATTATTTTCCTTCAGCCATTTTAATAAATTTTCTTTGTTCGGTACTATCAGTGCAATTGTGTAGGGTGACTGATTATTATATAACATAATTTGATCAATGAATTCTGAGCTTTCTGTTAGAGCTTCCTCAATTCCTTCGGGACTATATTTTTCTCCATCACCGCTGATTAACAAACTTTTAAATCTGCCGAGCACATATAGAAATCCATCCTCATCTAAATATCCTAAGTCGCCTGTATAAAGCCAGCCGTTTTTAATTGTTTCTTTACTAGCTTGTTCATTCTTCCAATAACCTACCATAACATTTTCTCCCTTTACAACAATCTCCCCTTTTTCACCAACTGGAAGTTCTTTACCGTCTTCATTACAAATTCTGATTTGCAGATCTTTAACAATAAATCCAGATGAACCAAGTTTATGCTTTGCCGGAACGTTGGCAGAAATAACCGGCGCAGCCTCAGTCAAGCCATAACCTTGAAACATTGGAATACCGATCGCATAAAAGAAGTGCTGCAGCTCTATATCCAACAAAGCACCGCCACCAATAAAAAATTCCAACCTACCGCCGAAACCGTTTCTGATCTTACTAAAAAGAATTTTATCATAAAGTTTGTAAATCGGTTTTAGAAATATGTTTTTACCATTTCCTTTATTCCAGCCGTTTGCGTTATAAGTATAGGCAATTTTAAGAGCGTTGTTAAAAAGTTTTTCTATTGCTTTTCCTTTTTCATGAATTCCTTTTTCAATATTCTTTCTGAAATTTTTTGCAAGTGCAGGAACACTTAATAAAAATGTTGGTTTTATTTCTTTGATATTCTTGGAAACATTCTTCAAAGTTTCTAAAGGAGTTCTCCCTTGTTGAACAGAAGCCATACTTGCACCATTTTTCATTAAGGTGTAAATCCCGGCAGTATGTGCAAATGCATGATCCCATGGCAGCATTAAAAGTGAAGTATAATATTCCGGAATCGGCAGCAATGCTGAAGACTGTTCAATGTTTGAAGTATAATTGCGGTGGGTTAAAATAATTCCTTTGGGATCGGCAGTTGTGCCGGAAGTGTAACATATATTAGCAAAATCATTTTCCGAAATGGATTGCCATCTTTCATCAAATTCTTTTCTAGATGATGAAAGTATTCTAATCCCATTTTTAATTATATCGTCAATAAGAATTTCATCCGAATCCAATTGATCAAGTTTATCCAGTAATATTGTTTTTTCTAAATCAGGTAAATCGTTTTTTATTTTTCTGATTTTTGAAACATGATTTTGCGAGACAATAACTAGTCTGCATCCCGAGTGAGCCAATCTAAATTTCAGATCGGATAGTTCTTCTACTTTAGTCGAAATTGGAACATTAATTGCACCTGTGAACAAAACACCAAGCTCACTAGCTACCCAGTAATTTCTTCCTTCGGAAATCAGCGCAATCCGATCTCCTTTTTTTATTCCATAATTAATTAACCCTGCGGCAATTCCGTGAATCAGTTTCTGCATTTCATTGTAAGTAGTTCCAACATAACCTTCCCCACGGTTTTCCAACATTAAAATATTGTTAGAAAATTTTTCTACACTTTCTTCAAATAACATTGGAAGAGTTCTTTGTTTCACTTTTTCACCTATATATTTTGCAATTTTTATTTGCTTAAAAAGTAATTGGAAATTTACACATCGAAATGCAGATAAAAAAAATCCCCTTACGATAAGGGGATTGTGTGTCTAATTTGTTTAAGTGAAAATTAAAAATAGAATCTAAAACCAACGCGCATAAGCAATCCGCTCATATCATAACTTCGTTCAAAGGTATGTCTTGTTCCTGTATTAGCATCTAAAACATTATACTGCCAGCTTGGTGTTGAAGAGTGATAAGAAATTTCTGCAATGGCATCCGATCTCTTTCCAAGTTCATACATAACACCAAATCCTAAACGCCAGCAGAAATCAAAAGCACCTTGGAATTTATTATCGTTTGGATTTGTGTAATCCCGATAGAAAACCAAAAGGACTTCCAAACCTGCAGCGCCTGTAACAAATGCCCGTGTGCGTTCTGCAATAAGCCAATTGCCTGTAACACTTCCCATCAATGGAATTGAATGAAGATTTGTTTTTGCGCGCAATTCATTAAGCGTGCTGTTTGGACCATAGACATCGTTTATCTGGTTAACAAATTTTTGATCCACATAATTCTTATTAAACCAATCAGCGCTCCAGCCAACAAAAAAATTATCATCTATGATCCACCCGCCTTCATAGCCAAGTATAAAACCGGATTCTGTAGCAGACGGACTGAATAATCCGGCTTTTATTGTTCCAAATTTTGTTTGTGCCGATAGAATTACCGGAATCAAAACAATGAACAAATAAATTATTTTTCTCATTTCATTTCTCGCCTTTTAGTGACCGAATACAAAGACAACTTAAGTGCCAGTAATATCTTTCTAATTGCTCTTATTTGGATGTATTAAAATAAATTTTGTTCTACTAAATAAACAGTAAGATTTTTTTAATAGACATAAAAAAACCCAACCTCTTAATGAAGTTGGGTTTTAATTTTTCATGTATTTAATATTAGACTAAAGATTCTTTCGACCTTCTAAACGAAGCTATAATAAATCCAGTAACCATCGTAAGAACACCAATCCATACCAAACTAATAAATGGTTTTACACTAGCATCAACAGTTAAAATTTCTTTTGGTGTTGTTGATACTGACTGCCCTTTACTAATTGATGAGAATAATAAACTTACCTGAGCATTTGTTGCATTCATAGACGCAATGGAAATTTTCAAATCAGCATCTTTTAATTCAGCATGAAAATATGTAGGACCTTGTCCTTCATTTTCCATATAAGGTTCAACTTTGTATTCTTTGCCTTGATAAGCAACAGTCATATCAACACCGATTCTGAATTTAGCACCGCTTGACATTGCAGACATATCTTTTGGAAGAACAAATTTATTAAAAGTAATTTCTCTACCTTCGTAGGAAACTTTATCACCACCTTTCATTGTGGCAGGCGTTCCTTGCGGATTTTCTTGATTATCAGAATAACTTACAGGAGCTACATAAAAATCTTTTGTAAGTCCTACTAAAATATCCGGCTCGCGCATTAAACTGTTGTTAAACTCTGCAATGAACATAATGGGAGAAACAATACGGACGTTGTTCCCATCTTTTACCTCAATGTTCATATGATACTTTTTACCGTTATCAAAAGTTGTGTATCCTGTAAATGTTAATTCATGACCAAGTACATTTACCTTTTGACCTTTCACCAAATCAACCTGCTTTTGTTGCGAATGACCGGCAGTAGCAAGTACGCCTATTAAGAATAAAGAGATACCAATGTGGGCAACATAAGCACCAAGATGTGATTTCTTTCCTCTAAATATCTTATAAGCTATTTCTGAGTTAACAAAAAATGCAAATGAAGAAGAGAGAGTTAAGATGATCAACATCAGTTGATGAACTCCGCCAATGAAAATAACTAACAGTGTTAAAACAACTGTGGCAATAACGGCAAATTGTGATTGCTTCCATAACTGTTTGCCTTCGGTATGTTTCCATTTTAATAAAATGCTCGTTCCATTCAGGAACCCGATGATGATAGCAATTGGAAGATTCAATTCATTATAAAAACTTGTTTGTACCGTTGTGCCGAAAATTGGGGCTGATGTTCCAACAGCAATTATAATTGCAGAAGCTATCAAAGCAACAGAGCCGGTGAACAAAGCAAGTTCTCTCGATAAAATATTTTCTTCAAAAGAAAAATGTTCGGTAAGAAATTCCCATCTGTAAACAATTCCGCCAATTCCAATAATAGCAAAGAATGCAAGGAAGATTATTAAGAAGAGATAAACAGCCATGCCCGGTTCTGCAAATGAATGTACAGATGCATCACCAAGAATTCCGCTGCGTGTTAAGAATGTACTATAAAGAACCAGAACGAAAGTCATAATGCTTAATATCAAATTTGTTTTTACAAACCTGCTGCCTCCGCCTTTTTCTTGAGTTTTCTTCTGCACTAAAATTGTATGAATTGATGCAACACCAACAATCCACGGAATTAAACTTGAATTTTCAACCGGATCCCATCCCCAATATCCGCCCCAGCCAAGAATGCTGTAAGCCCAGTAACCGCCAAGCATAATTGCTAATCCAAGAATACATGTCCCGGCAAGAATCCATGGCATTGCTTGTTTAACCCAATCGCGATATTCATTTTTTAGAATTGCTGCAAGTGCAAATGAAAACGGAACTGCAGACATTGAAAATCCAATAAATAAAATTGGCGGATGAATCTGCATCCAAAAATTTTGAAGCAGCGGATTTAATCCTTTCCCTTGAATAATAAAATCATTAACGGAAATATTATTGGAAACTAAAACCGCATGTAGTTCTTTTCCCATCTGAACAAATTGTTTGTTTGCTTGCGGATCGCTGAAAATAAAACTTTGAAGAGCAGGTAAAGAAAGAAATGCTTGATTAATATTTTTCAAATCTATAAAATCATTATCCATCCAGATAAAATTGAATGGGGATTTAAGAAGCGGACTTACCATGATTAATAAAAATGAAAGTACAAGAGAAAAAGTCATCATTACTCTTGGTTCAAGGTCTCCTCGTTTTGAAGTGTAATCCAATAGAACCAATCCGATAACAGCAGTAAAAAAAGTCCATAGCATGAAACTGCCTTCCTGTCCGGCATAAAAAGTGGACATGAGTAATCCGGTTGGAAGATCGCTTCCGCTGTAATTATAAATATATTTGTATTGATACTGATGAGTTAATACCGCATAAAGCAGCAATGCAGCAGAAGCAATTACCATAATTGCTGTCGTATGAAAACCAATCCGTGCTAAAGATAATGTATTTTGATAACCTCGGTAGGTTAGATAATACATTACAACCGTAAACACTCCGGCTATTAAACCCAGAGTGAGTAAAATATTACCGATCATAAAATCTCCTAACTGCTACTCTTACGAGTTAGCTTTTTGTCCAGCTTGATCTTGATACTTTGATGGGCACTTAGTGAGAATATCAGATGCGTGAAAATTTCCGTCATGATATTTGCCGGTTACAACAACACTTGTTGAAGATTCAAAATTATTTGGTATTGCACCATGATAAATAACTTTCATCATGTTGCCTTCCGGATCTTTCATGTAAAAAGAAAAAAGATTATTTGTTTTATCTATTTCATAATTTCTTTCTTTAACCCAACTTCCGGTTGCTTTTACTGTTTTACCGTTCTGCATAAGTTTCGCAAAACTGCTTTCGTACTGAACATTAGTTTGTGTAAATAAATAAACCATCACAGCAAGAAATACAATTATGATAGCTCCGCCGAACATATATTTATTTTTCATTGAATTATTTCTCCTTTAATTCTTTTTCGATCGCTTTAAGTCGCTTATCTGTATTAAGAAGGAATAAAAATATTCCTGTCCATACAACAAGAACTATAGCCAATACAATGTATATTGAATTTTTTTCTAGGAATTCCACTAGTCCGCCTTCCAATTTTACCTCAAATTAATTTTTTAGAAAGATTTTCTTTAATAATTATTGCCCTGGATCTGATTTTCCACATCCAGAAATAAAGAATTGTAAATGCAGCTAACGATGTGAAAAATACTAACCGCATATTACCATTCATCTTAAAATCTACAACCGGACTTGTTCCCTGAACTATTTTACCTGTATTAGGATCAACTTCTAGCGAACCGGGATGTAGGCCCAACATTATTCTTGGCATGATGAAAATAAAAAAAGGCACAGTTAAAAAAGCTATTATTGAATAAACGGCTGAAAGACGCGCACGTTTATCTTCATTCTCAATTGCAGAACGAAGAGCAAACAGTGAGCCGTAAATCAATAATAGAATGAAGATGCTTGTTTCCCGCGGATCCCAATTCCAAAATGTTCCCCAATTAAATTTTGCCCAGATTGATCCTGTAACGGTTGCAAGCACGCAGAAGACCATTCCAATTTGTAATGATGCGGCTGATTTTGCATCGTCATCTAAATTTTTCTTTCGCAGATACCTAACACCATAAACCATTGCCATTAAAAATGCCAGCACAGAAAGCCAAGCTGTAGGTATATGAAAGAAAATTATTTTTGCCTTTTCGCCGAGACCCGGTATTATTGGAAACTGCATCCAACCTTGAGGGTGTTCAACTATTGGGAATGAAATTCCGGTAATTATAACAAAGCACATCAGGATAAAAAGAATTATTTTCCAAATCATTATTACGCTTTCTGATGATAAAAAAATTGAGTAATTAATAAATTACGATTCAAAAATAGGCAATTGAGTCTTGATATTCAAAGATGTAAAATGATATTCAATAATGTTAATTTAATCTAACTAAATAATGTTGAAATCGTCTTAATAAGTAGAAAAATCAATATATAAAACCATTGTCTAACTCAAATCCAATAAAAAGATTATTCGATCTCTACACGAGCGATCTCAGTGCGGAGGAAATAAATCGCTTAATAAAACGCGATGCCGGAGAGGTGTATGAATTTTTTGCCAAGGATATTCCAAAACCAAATCCTTCAAAAAATAAAATTATCCGTGGATTTATTTTAGTAAGAAGTTTATTCAACGCTTTTTTGTTAAAACTAACACCTGCAAGAAGAATATTTTATTTAGCAGCTTTGTTATTTTTTATTGTGGGATACTCTCAGCCATCGCCTGCTTATTTGCTGCTCTCTTTTTTAATTTTCAATCTACTTATAGCTTTTGAACTGGCAGATAAACTTTCTGCCAAAAACGAACTTGATGTTGCACGCAAGATTCAATTCGATTTAATACCAAAACATTCTTCAACTATTTTCAATTACCAGATCGTTTCTTACTACGAACCTGCCCGTGAGGTTGGAGGAGATTATTTCGATGTAATTGAATCGAACGGACGATACTATATAGTGGTTGGAGATATTTCCGGTAAAGGAATGGCTGCCGCTCTTTATATGGTTCGTGTTCAATCTATCATTTATTTATTGCTCGATAGTTTTTCTGATGTTAGAAATCTGATAATAAATATCAAAAAATATTTTTCTAAATCATTACGGAGAGAATATTTTCTTACACTATCAATTGCTTCTATTGAAAAAGACGGCAAGATAAATTTTGCACGTGCCGGTCATCCCCCAGCTTTGTGGTTTAAGTATGATAAAAAAGAATTTGAAGTTGTTTGTCCCAACGGAATTGGTATTGGATTAAATGATAAAGGTGTTTTCGAAAAAACATTAGAAGAATTTTCTTTTCAACCGGGAGAGAAAGATATTGTCTTTTTCTATACTGATGGCGTAAACGAAGCAATGAATATTCTTAGAGAACAATTCGGCGAAGAAAATATTAAACGAATAATTAAAAATAATTGTGATAAATCAGTAGAAGATATAAAGAGTGCCTTACTAAATGCTGTTACTAATTTCCGTGGTACTGCAAATCAGAATGATGATTTAACTTTTGTAATTTTGAAAGCTACTCATTCTGAAGATAAATCTTAAATTCTTCATCATCGGGTCTTAATTCATCATACATTCTTTTAAGTGAATTGTAAGCTGTTTCACTTCCCCTCTGAGCAGCGTGACGGTAATATCTAATAGCTGTTGGTTTATTCTCTTTAACACCGATTCCCTTTTCATAACATAAAGCAAGTGCGGTTTGTGCAAGTATAGATCCTTCATTTGCGATGTTGTGCAATGTTGTAATATCATCAGTAAAATTTTTTACAACTGTTGAATCAAACAAATTACTCATGATAATTCTAATTGAAGCTTCTTTGCTTCCAAGTGCTTTGGCTGTTTCCCAATATTGAATAGCTTTATCTCTGTTTCTTTCCACCATTTTTCCTGTTGAATATAAAAGTCCAAGCTCGATCATTGATGAAATATGTTTTTTCTCAACAGCTTTCTTAAGAAAATCTAACGCTTGTTGATTTGACATTTGGTTATCGAATCCAAGAGCTGAAATACCGGCCCATGCATACATTGTGTTTGGATCTTCGCGATTTATTTTTTCTTTCAACATTCCAAATAATTCTTTTGATTGAATCATTGTAAATAAATATTCTCCGGCTTTCATTGAACCAAGCCGGTAAGCTCGTAAATAATTAACTGCGGCAAGTATTAAGTCTTTTTCAAATACAGTTCCCCGTTCGTAACCTTTTCCGATAATCATTAAAGCTTCCGGGCTACCACTTTCCGCTGCAAATTTTAATAGACTTATTGCACTTGAATCTTTTGGCATTGATTCTTGCGGCAGTTCATCTAATCCTAAAAATCTTTTTAGCTCCGAAGGTTTTTTCTTAAGAACCACTGAAATGACATCTTCTTTTTTATCCTTTCCCTTTTGTTCATCGAAATCATAAAAATCTAAATCCCAATTAGGATCAATTACAGATGCCATTTCATCAATTCTTTTAGCTTGTTTTTCATTTGAGATAGAAGCAGAATCAATTGTGGGAGTAAAACCGCTTTTCAGTAATTGCTGCAAAGCTTCCTTTGCCGGAATGTAATTAGCTTCTGCAGAAAGCATAAAATATTTGTAAGCAATATTTAAATTTTTATTTATAGTCAGATTATCGGTATAGATTAATCCAGTAGCAAATTGAGCTTCCGGTAATCCGGCAGAAGCGGCGCTCATAAAATTTTGATAAGCTTCAAATGGATTCCATGGAACACCTATTCCATTATAAAGCATTATTCCATAATTAAATCTGGCGGATGGAAGATTTTGATCAACCGCTTTACGGATCCAATAAATTGCTTTCACTGTATCAGCCGGAAATCCGTTACCCAACAAATAACGTAATCCTAATTCGTGCTGAGCAAAAGGATCGTTACGATTAGCTTCAGTTACTAATAGATAACCGGCTATTAATGAGTAAGAAGGATATTTTGCTTTGATGATAGGATATTTACGCGGAGCGTTTTCTTTCAAAGCTTGACTGCGTGTAGAATCTTGAGCAAATAGAGAAGTTGATATGATTAAAAATAGAAATATAAAATAGCGCAAAATCTTTCCGATGTATTGTACTCGTTAATTTGTTAGATGAGCCACTTCTTTAAGAAGAAATAATTTTTCCCGTCCTTAGTGTAATATTTCATTTCATCCATTAGTTGTTCAATAATGTAAAGACCCATTCCGCTCTCCGGTAAATTGTTAATATCCTGCGGGTCAAAGTCGAGTTTTGAAATAGTTAAATTTTCTCTTGGCTGCCCATTATCAATAATAGCGATCTCAAAATAATTGGTTTCTTTTTTTACTATAAGATCAATAAACTTTGTGTCATCATTTTTATACGAATGTTTGATTACATTATTAAGAGCTTCAGTTAAGCAGATTTCAACTGCATTACTTATATGCCGTTCAATACCATGTAGTTCCAGAAAAAAACGAATCTGTTTATTAACTAATGTAACATTTCCGTAATCGCTATTAATATGGAAACTTTGTTCAACCACTGATTCACATCCTCTTTTACTTTGGCAATATAAAAAAGTGTGATATAAGTCCAAAGTCTAAACAAGGATGAAATTTATTCAAGTAGGACAACGTGATATAATTACCGAGCGACCGGAACTACAAACTGAGTATTTGTGTAAATGAACTTTTCAAGTACTGGATACTATTTTTTAACATTCGGATCAACTTTACAAGTAGATAACCCGAACGGAAGATAAAGCGGGCACCTGCCAGTCGATGCTGAAAAAAGCAGAATAACCCCTAATAAACCCCACCAACTTTGAAATAAAATACCAAGTGCAATTATTACTAAGCCAAGCACTAAACGTAAGACTTTATCAAAGTCTCCAACATTCTTTTTCATATTAACTCCTAATTGTTAACTATACGATGCAATAAGCTGAGAAAAGATTCCAACATAATGCTATACATTTTTAGATAATAGACATAAGAAAGACGCCGCGAGGACGTCTTTTAATATTATATTGATTTTTTATAACACCTTCTCCGTTTGTGTAATCTGTTTTCGAAGAACCGCCATTGAGCTTGAATCTTAGAATTTTCTTCCAGTTCACGGTTGGTCTCCACTTTTTGGATTTTATTTCGAACAAAGACATTATACATTTCATTAATCAGCATTGCATTTACACCTTTATTCTGTAACTCCGGACGAACAGCAGTTAAATACAAATCAACATTAGGATTATTCTTCATCGCCCTTAAAATATGAATGAATCCGAATGGGAATAATTTTCCTTTACTTTTTTGAACAGCAACGGAAAGTGAAGGCATTGTAATGCCAAATGCCGCAACTTTATTATTGTGGTCTAAAATTATTGGAACATAACCTGGTTTTATAAATCCAAAATATGCTTTAACATACATGTCAATCTGTCTGTCAGTTAATTCAACAAAACCAAAAAGATTTTTATAAGCTTTATTTATCAAATAAAAAATTTCTCTGGCATAAGGAAGCATCTCCTTTGCTTTTTTAACTTTTAGAATGTGAAGATGATTTCTTTCTGCTACTGCATCAGCAATCCGCGAAACTTTTTCCGGTCCGGAAACAGTTGGATCAAAATTTACTAAGAACTCAATCCAATCCGCATCTTTTTCAAAACCAAGTTTCTCAATATGTTTTTTGTAATAAGGATGATTGTAAATTGAGCCGAAAGTACTAAGTTCATCAAATCCTTCTATCAGCATTCCTTCGCCATCAAAATCTGAGAAACCAAGTGGGCCATGAATTTTATTCATTCCTTTTTCTTTAGCCCAATTAATAACAAGTTCGATTAATTTCTGTGATACTTGTTCATCATCAATAAAATCAATCCATCCAAATCTTGCCGATTTTTGATTCCACTTTTCATTGTATTTGTGATTAACTATCCCCGCAATCCTTCCAACAATTTTATCATCTTTATAAGCAAGCCAATATTTTGCTTCGCAAAAATCAAATGCGGGATTTTTATCTTTTCTCAATGTTTTAAGTTCATCGAAGATCAGCGGTGGAACCCAATATTTATTCTCTTTGTAAAGGGAGAATTGGAATTGAATAAATTGTTTTAGCTCACTTCTCGTATTTACTTCTTTTAGAATTATGCTCATTAATAACTCTTGTTTATTTGTTTATTACTAAAATATTTAGCGGAATCAGTTCAAGAATAAGAAAAATTTATTAAATGAATTTAAGTAACACATCAAATAACAGGAAGAATAATTCAAACTGAAGTTTGCTTGCTGAAAATATAATGAATTTATAATCTCAATAAAATATTTACTGACTTAAGATAACATTTTTAATTTGGAAGTGAAGTAATAAAAAAGACACTCAACCGAGTGCTTCATGAAAGAGGATTATAAAAAAATTATTTTACCAATAATAACTTTTTCACTTCAATATAATTTCCGGCTTCTAATTTATAGAAGTAAGCACCGCTCGGAAGATATGATTCGTTAAATGTAACTTCCTTAGCAAGCATATCATAAACACGCAGATGTACATACGCTCTTTGCAGGGAGGTTTGCAGTTAGTGTTAGTGAAAATTAAAAAAATCTTATAAAAAGAAATGGAATTATTGTTAAATAATTTATGTTAATATTGAATTAAGACTATCTGCCTCAACAAGGAATTATATGAAAATTATTGTAAAACTATCTTTGTTATCATTATTAATTTTTCTTGGTTGTAATTCAAACATGAAAAACAATTTATCAACAGCTGAAGTTAATGCTCAACCAAAAATTGAGGATAAAATGAATGATCAAAATAAATATGAAGTTGCAACTTTCGGAGCGGGATGTTTCTGGTGCACGGAAGCTGTATTCCAAAGATTAAAAGGAGTTGTAAAAATTGAAAGCGGTTACAGCGGCGGAACCGTTCCCAATCCTTCTTACGAAGCTGTCTGTACCGGAAAAACCGGACAAGTTGAATGCACACAAATAACTTTCGATCCAAAAATAATTTCTTACAAAGAACTGCTGGAAGTCTTCTGGAAAACTCACGACCCAACAACACTTAATCGTCAAGGTCACGATTCAGGCACTCAATACCGTTCAGTAATTTTTTATCACAATGACGAACAGAAACAGCTTGCCGAAAAATACAAGAACGAATTAGAGTCGGCTAAAATATGGAGCGATCCGATAGTAACAGAAATAAGTCAATTCAAAAAATTTTATAAAGCAGAAGATTATCATCAAAATTATTACAACCAAAATGGCAATCAGCCGTATTGCAGTTTTGTGATAACACCGAAGATCGAAAAATTCAAAAAAGTTTTTGCGGATAAGTTGAAGAAAGAATAGCACGCAGATTGAATTGATTAAACAGATTTGAACAGATAAAAAAATTTTTCTGTAATAACTAAATTAAAGTTTTCAGCAAGTCAAGTTGGTTTAGGGGATTTATTTAAGTAAAACCATTTTACCGCCTATTACTTTTCGATTATGCATTATTAAATAAAAATAAATTCCGGAAGAAACTTCTTTTTCAAAATCATTCTTACCGTTCCACATAACAAAATGTTCACCGGCATTTTTTTCTTCTCTTAATAACTCTCTTACTTTTTCTCCAAGTGAATTGTAAATAATAATTGAGACGTTTTCACGTTGGGGCAGAACAAAATTTATTGTTGTGTTCGGATTAAATGGATTAGGGTAATTTCCTTTTAACAAAAAATCAGTTGGTAATACTTTTTCATCTTCTACATCCGTATAACTTCCCGTTATTTGGTGAAGATAAACATAAGGCGAATCTATTATCGGAGTCCCTCTGAGCTTTACATCTTTTATGTTTAAGGCATAGATTCTCTTTTCTTCTTTGATCGAAAAAATAAATAAAGAATCGTTTTTAACATGGGCGAATAAAATACCTTCTTTATCAAAATTATATGTTGAACCGATATTACCGATTACAACTTGTTTATTTGCGAAAGAATATGAATTAAGGTCAAGATTTTCTTTTACCAATTTCCCGCTTTCGATATAATATAGATTTCCATTTACGAACCTCCACGTAAGCCATATCGGAACTGTTATATGATCTCCTGCGGGTTTCAATCTTTTCATAATAGTAATCTTATTATTTTCAAATGAACACAAATGGAAAATTCCCCAAATATCTTCTTGAACCAAATATAAATTGTTGGATATATAATTAATCTTTGAGGCATTCATGTTGTGAATACTACTACTATCACTAATGTTTATTCTTTTATTGAGTTGTAGCTCCGGAGAAATAGAAAGATCTTCGAGATAAAAACTGAAAGTATATGGATGTGGTCCCTCGAGAACAACCAAATCTTGACCATCCACCTTACCAACAAAGTGAATTAAAGTATTATCATTAACTTTTTGAAATTGGTATAATGAATCGTTCCTTAAAAAAACGGCAGCGCCCCTTCTGCCATAATAAATCCATGCACCTGTAGAAGTCTTTCTTATTTGCGAGTCAAAATAATAATACGAATCAAGTGCATCGTAACCAGGATGATCTGCAAACAATAAACGGCTGCTTCCGGTGGCTGCATTATACAAATGCCCGTTAATCCATGGATAATGATAAACTCTGTCCGCACCAGAACTATTAAATAGTAAATATGTCGTGGAATCATGGACAAAAACATTTGAACAACCTGTTGAATAAGTCTCACCTGAATCATTTCTACTAACCCAATTCCATAGAGTATCGCTTAAATCAATGTTTGGTTTTGTAAAACTTATCCGTAATAAATTTCCTCTAGTCTCTTGAACCTGGCTATACTGAATTCCTTGCAAAAAAAATAGGATAAATAATGCAATTACGACAACAATTTTTTTCATTGTGAACCCCCTGCTTTACAAAATTAAGATGTACACTCTTAGTATAGAAAAACAGATTTTGAACAGATATTAATTATAAAATACTGCGATTTTAATTTGAAGGAAAGTGGAATAATCCGGGTGAAAAAATAGATTCAAAATATTCTTTGAGTCATTGATCTAATCGGACTATTTTACTTATATAAAATCTTTTCACAAGGTGAAAAAATGAAAAAGCTTCATTTATTTTTTATTGCTGCTCTTTTCTCGTTTAGCTTCTTATCAGCACAAACAGAACAATCAATTCAACTTAAGGACGGATGGAAATTCAAGGTCGGTGATAATTTAGATTATGCAAAACCAGGATATGATGATGGTCAATGGAAAGGAATTCAAGTTGATAAAATTTGGGAACAGCAAGGTTACGATCCACTAGATGGTTATGCTTGGTTTCGTATTAAGATTTTTATTCCTTCTTCATTAAAAAATAATTCATTCTTAAAAGACAGTTTGAAAATATTTCTAGGTAAGGTGAACAATTTTGATCAATCATTTATCAACGGAAATATTTTCGGCATCAACGGAAAAAATGTAAGTGCAACTACAATTATTGATACAAGCTTTCTTAATGCGCCAACAATACTTTGGGATTACAACCGCCGTTATACTCTTCATGTAAATGATCCAAGAATTTTGTGGGATAAAGAAAATGTAATAGCTGTTCGTGTTTTTGATCAAGGCGGACAAGGAGGAATTTACACCGGTAATGCCGCAATTAGTATGGTTCATATCAGCGAGTATTTATCGCTTGATTACCAGCAAGTTCCCTTTCTCTTTAAAAATAAAACCGCTTCAAAATCATTAACAATAAAAAATACTTCCGATAAGCTCATAATTAGCGGAAAGTTTATCATCCGCGCAGAAAACAAATTGAACAAAGAAATTATTTATGAAAAATCCTCAGAAATTAAACTCAAGCCAAACGATTCACGGAAATTTGATTTCAGTTTGATGAATCAAGATCAATCAAGTTATGTGAATTACATATTTGAATTTGCTCACAACAAAGAACAAACTACTTTTAAGGAAGAAACTCCATACATATTAACTTTAGCGCAATCTCAAAAACCAAAGATTAACGGTGCTAAAGTTTACGGACAACGATCGAACAAACCTTTTCTCTACACAATAGCTGCAACCGGTGTGAGACCAATGATGTTTGATGCAGTCAATCTTCCAAAAGGATTATCAATAGATAAAAAAACCGGAATTATTGCAGGAAAAGTTTCCGACAAAGCAGAATACAATGTAACACTTGTAGCAAAAAATAAATTTGGTTCAGCAAAGAGCAAATTAAGAATTGAAATAGGTGATAAACTTGCTCTCACTCCGCCAATGGGATGGAACAGTTGGAACGTTTGGGGATTAACTGTTGACCAGGAAAAAGTTTTAGCTTCGGCAAAAGTTTATAAAGAAAAAGGATTGATGAATCACGGATGGACTTTTATTAATATTGATGACGGTTGGGAAATTGTCGGTAACTCACCTGATCCCAAACGTGCTGCGGACGGAAATATTTTATGCAATTCTAAATTTCCAAATATGAAAGCACTTGGCGATAGTCTCCATTCACTCGGACTTAAATTCGGAATTTATAGTTCGCCGGGTCCACTTACGTGCGGCGGTTATACCGCAACATATCAGCATGAACTTCAAGATGCAAAATCGTTTGCTTCTTGGGGTATTGATTATTTGAAATATGATTGGTGTTCATACGATAATATTGCAAAAGACACTTCGCGCGCCGAGAGGATTAAACCATACATAATTATGCAAGAAGCTCTGCAAAAAATTGACCGTGATATTGTGTACAGCTTGTGCCAATATGGAATGAGCAAAGTTTGGGAATGGGGTGGAAGTGTTGGAGGAAATTTGTGGCGCACAACCGGCGATATTAACGACACATGGCAAAGTTTAAGTGATATTGGATTCAGTCAAATTGAAAATGCAAAATATGCTAAACCAGGTAACTGGAACGATCCCGATATGCTTGTTGTTGGCTGGGTTGGTTGGGGACCAAGTCTGCATCCGACAAAATTAACTCCCGATGAGCAATACATACATATCAGCATGTGGAGTTTACTCTCTGCTCCGCTTCTCATCGGTTGCGATCTTACAAGACTGGATGATTTTACTCTGAACTTATTAACAAATGATGATGTACTTGCAATAGATCAAGATCCGCTTGGAAAGCAGGCAACACCAAAAATCATCAAAGATAATATTCAAGTTTGGGTAAAGGACTTGGAAGACGGAAATAAAGCAATTGGGATTTTTAATCTTGGAAGTGAATCCAAAAAATATTCCTTAGATTTTTCGGAGATTGGAATAAAAACAAACTCAAAGGTTCGTGATCTATGGCGGCAGAAAGATTTAGGAAAGTTCAAAGAGAAATTTGAAACTCTTGTTCCTTCACACGGTGTAGTGCTAATAAAATTATTTGAATGAACCTTTTAAGCTTATTCTGATTTATTTCTTAAAAAGTTTATTGTTATATTTGTACAGATAGTTTTTAACATTGTAAGATTTGCAGAAAAATTAGAGGACTTACATTTTAGATAATTGTAAGTCCTTTTTTGTTGACCATTCATCATACTGTTAGTTTAAAAACATATCGAAATCAATTACCATATTTTAACAATTGGAGAAGTAGTGAAAGGAATTAGAAACATTGCTATTATAGCGCACGTAGATCACGGCAAAACAACATTAGTTGATCAAATATTAAAACAGTGCAGCGTTTTCAGAAAAAACCAAGTAGTGCGGGAAAGATTCTTAGATTCAAACGATCTTGAGCGGGAACGAGGAATAACCATCCTTGCAAAAAACATCAGCATTCCATTCAAAGATTATAAAATTAATTTGATTGACACACCCGGTCATGCTGATTTTGGCGGTGAAGTTGAACGCGTTTTGAAAATGGCAGATGGTGTATTGCTTCTTGTTGATGCATTTGAAGGACCAATGCCGCAAACAAGATTTGTTCTTGAAAAAGCTTTAGCTCTTCATTTAAAACCTATAGTCGTTATCAATAAAATAGACAGAACTGATAATCGTCCGGTAGAAGTACTTGACGAGATTTATGATTTGTTCATAGATTTAGATGCACACGAGGACCAACTTGGTTTTCCGGTAATCTATGCAAGTGGAAGAGAAGGTTGGGCAGTAAAAGATTTAAAAGATCCGCGCACAAATATCAGTCCCCTTTTAGATTCAATAATTAATGATCTCCCTTCACCTCCTGTACTAGAAGGTACAACTCAGATTCAAGTTACTTCGCTCGATTATAGTGATTATGTAGGAAGAATTGGAATCGGCAGAGTTTTCAGAGGAACATTAAAACGGGAAGAAAAATTATCTATCATAAAAAGAGACGGTTCAATTCGTGATACTGTTCCAAAACAAATATTCGTTTTTGATGGTCTTACTAGAACTGAAGTTGATGAAGTTCAATGCGGAGACATTTGTGCAATCGTTGGAATTGAAGATATAGATATTGGCGATACAATCTGTGATGCACTAAATCCTGAACCGCTTGAAATTATTTCGATAGATGAACCGACCATTAGCATGACTTTCACCGTTAATAATTCTCCTTTTTACGGAAGAGAAGGAAAATACGTTACGTCGCGTCAACTAAGAGACAGACTTTATAAAGAATTAGAACACAACGTTTCTCTCAAAGTGCAAGACACAGCCTCACCGGATTCTTACAAAGTTTCCGGCAGAGGAATATTACATCTTTCAATATTAATTGAAAATATGCGCCGTGAAGGATATGAACTTCAGATTCGCGAACCGAAAGTAATTTACAGAGAGATCAAAGGAAAAAAGGCAGAGCCTATCGAAGTTCTTGTTGTTGATGTTCCTTCAGAGCTTGCCGGAAAAGTTATTGAACTTGTTGGTCAACGCAGAGGTGAATTATTAAAAATGGAATCCAAAGGAAATTTGAATAAACTTGAATTTCATATTCCAACAAGAGGAATTGTTGGTCTGCGTACAAAAGTTTTAACTGCAACTTCTGGTGAAGGAATAATGCATCACAGATTTTTTCAATATGAATATTTTAAAGGCGCAATAAACAAAGTTACAAGCGGTGTACTGATCTCTATGGATGAAGGGCCATCTACAGCTTATGCCATTGATTCTCTTCAGGATAGAGGTAAATTTTTTATTGATCCGGGTGACATTGTTTACAAAGGACAAATAATCGGCGAGCATACTAAAGAGAATGATATTGAAGTTAACATACAACGTGGGAAAAAATTATCAAACATGCGCGCTTCGGGATCGGATAAAGCTGTTAAAATAACCCCGGCAATAAAATTCTCTTTGGAGGAAGCTTTGGAATATATTTCTGAAGATGAATTGGTTGAAGTTACGCCAAAATCAATTCGTTTAAGAAAATTGCATTTAGACGCAAATGACAGAAAAAGATATAATCTTGGAAAGACTATTTGATATAATCAAAAAGTCATATACTTTTAGGGTATTAAATTCTTACTATAGTTGGTAAGAATGTTTTAACATCAAAAGGAGAGCAACACAGTATGGCAAAGGGAACAGTAAAATGGTTCAACGACAAAAAAGGGTTTGGTTTTATTACTCCAGAATCTGGACCAGACGTTTTTGTTCATCATTCTGCAATTCAATCTGATGGATTTAAAACTCTAGCTGAAGGCGATAAAGTAGAGTTTGAAATCGTCGATGGGCCAAAAGGTCCGGGAGCAGCTAACGTTAAGAAAATAGACTAATCTTTTTCAGAACTTAACAAATAACTATCCAGTGATTTTCCAAAGAGGCAGACATAAAAGTTTGCCTCTTTTTTTTTATTCCAACAATTGTTTCTTGACAGCGAATAGAATTATTCGTTTTTTGCTATAAGATAATTTTGAGAGATATCTGAAATGAAAAAATATCGAAACAAATCTCCTGAAGAAGTAATTAAGTTAGTAACAACAGAAATTATTGAACGCGCAATCAAACTTGGAAGTAAAAAAAAACGATCTATATATATTAGTATTACTTCGGGCGGAAAAGGGACAGACGTCCTTACACTTAATCCAAAAACAAATGAAGGCAAAATTAATTTAGAAAAATTTTTTACTCCCATTCGAAGACACTACACTTTTTCCGGATTAGGCTCTCCCGAAGAACCTAACGCAATTCATTGGCGTTCACTAAACCTTCCGTTTGGCAGGAGAACACTTTTAACATTTCAAGTGGCGATTTCTTTTTTATTAAAAGGTACTCCAATAAAAAATAAATTTTATAAATGGATGGGCGCACACATCGGGAAAGGTGCAGAAATTATGCAGATGACTTGGTTAGATCACTTTCGGCCTGAATTAATTTTCATTGGTGATAACACTCTCCTCGGTGCATACACTCAATTAACAGTTCACGCTTACGAAGGTGCGGGTAAATTTCGGTACGGATTAATTGAGATTGGCAATAATTGTAAATTGGGCGCCGGAACCGGTATGGGACCGATTCAAATTGAAGATAATGTTAGAACACTTCCGGGTACAACACTATCACCATATTTCTCTGTTATCAGATCCGGTTCGGTTGTAGGATGGAATCCTCCGAATGTGAAGGAATTAAAACCGAAAGATGATAAGAAATAAATTATTGTATGAATTAATTAACTGTTATTAATTTTTTCCAACTCTTCCCACCGATCAAACAATTTTTTTATTTTCGTTTTAGCTTGTTCTAATTGTGTATTGAGTTCGTTTGTTTGTGCTGCATACTTATCATAAAAATCCGGCGAAGAGAATATTCCCTCAATTCTTTCTATTTCATTTTCTGTTTTTATGATTTCTTCTTCGATAGTTTTTAACTCTTTAGATTCTTTCCAAGTTAATTTTTTTGTTTTTGGTTTTACACGAGGATCATCTTTTTTCTCTTTTACTTCTGGAGTAAGATTATTTTTTATACGTGTTTTTCTTTTCTCGATATAATAATCATAATCACCCTCACTGAAATAAGTCTCTCCGTTTCCTTCAAATGCAAGAATTCCATTACAAACACGATTCAGAAAATATCTATCATGACTAACAACAACTACGCATCCCTCAAAAGAGATAAGCGCTTCTTCTAAAACACGCAGAGTAGGCAGATCAAGATCATTTGTTGGTTCATCAAGAAGTAAAAAATTCCCGCCGTTTTTTAAAATCCTCGCCAATGTAAGCCGGCTTTTTTCTCCTCCGGAAAGTCTTCCGACTTTTGTATTAATTCGATCATCAGAAAAAAGAAACCGTCTAAGATATGTCCACACACTTATTTCCGTTTTACCAAACTTAAGTGTTTCACTCCCTTCGCCTATAGCTTCAATTACAGTGTCATCATCATTTAATAATAACCTTGCTTGATCAACGTAATTGAATTCTGTTTTTTCTCCGGTATCAATTTTACCAAACGTCGGCTGAAGAATTCCTAAAATAATTTTGAGCAGTGTTGTTTTTCCAATTCCATTTTTACCAATTATACCTAATTTTCTTCCGGGTATAAAATTAAAGTTCAATCCATTGAACAGAATTCTTTCACCAAGTTTAATACCGACATTTTTTAGCTCAACGACTTTATTGCCTAATTTCTCGCTGGGAGGGATAATTAGTTCAACATCGAGTTCAACTTCGGTGTTTTGTTGTGAAGCAACTTCGTAAAAATTATCGAGCCGGCTTTTTGCTTTTGTCCTTCTTGCACGCGGACCACGTTTAACCCATTCAAGTTCGCGCCGTAAGAAATTTCGCCGTTTCTGTTCTTCAATTTCTTTTACTGTTTGTCTTTCCGTCTTGTTAATTAAGTAGTCGGTGTAATTACCTTGATGTGAAAAAAATACCCCTGAAGCAAGTTCAACAATTCTGTTTGCAATGCTATCTAGAAAATAACGATCGTGCGTTACAAAAATACATGTGCCTTTGTAGTGCGAAAGAAAATCTTCGATCCATTCAATTGAATCGGTATCAAGATGGTTGGTTGGTTCATCAAGAATTAGTAAATCGGGTTGAGAAATTAAAGCACGGCATAAAGCAACACGCCTCTTCTCACCGCCGGATAATGTTGCAACAACTCTTCCAGGTTCGGGTGCGTGCAATGAATTAATAAGCAGATCAATTTTTCGTTCTAGATTCCAGCCATCGAGTTGTGAAATTTTTTCTTCTAGAATATGTCTTTTCGATGAATCATGCGATAGATTTTCATACTCGTGTATTAATTCAATAATACGTACAGCGCCATCTAAAATATTATCATGAACTTTTTTTGTCTCATCAAGAGTAAATTCTTGTGATAGAAATCCAATTACAAGATCTTTCTTCTTAGCAATTTTACCGGTATCGGGAACTATAACTCCGGATATAACTTTTAGAAATGTGGATTTCCCCGCTCCGTTTCTTCCCACTAATCCAATGCGGTCACCTTCGTGAACACTTAGCGAAGCTTTATCTAAAACTATTTGTTCACCATAATGAACTTCAAGTTCAAGTGCAGACAGGATTACCGGGTTAATATTATTTTCCACTTTGCCTTAAGATAATTGATGGGGAATAAAAAATCTGTAGGTTTTCCTCAGCTTCGATGATTTTCAACATATTTATTTATCTTATCAATCATTTTTTCTTTTTGATCATTATCAAGAAAGCTAGCTTGAAAAGAATTTTTTGCAAGATTACAAACTTCTTCTTTCGATAAATCTAGAGCCTGTGCAATTGCTGAATAATTTTCATTTACATATCCGCCAAAGTAAGCCGGGTCATCAGAATTTATTGTAACCAAAAGATTTTTTTGAATCATTTTTTTCAACGGATGTTTTTTAAGATCATCAACAACTTTCAATTTTAGATTTGATAACGGACAAACTGTTAGCGGCATTTGTGATTTAACCAATTGATCAATCAGATTGTTATCATCCATTGAATTATTACCGTGGTCTATTCTGGAAACATTAAGATGTTCCAAGGCTTCCCAAACATAATTTGCCGGACCTTCTTCTCCGGCGTGAGCTACAGTAAGAAAGCCTTCACGGAGTGCCATGTTAAATACATTTTTAAATTTTGATGGAGGATTTCCTACTTCAGCGGAGTCCAATCCGACCGCAATAATTTTATCTTTGTGAGGTAATGCCTCTTGCAGAGTTTTAATAGCAGAGTCTTCATCTAGATCTCTAAGGAAACACATAATTAGTTTTGCGGAAATGCCAAAATCATTCTCGGCATCCGTCAAAGCTTTATGAATACCGTTAATCACCGTCTCAAATTTAATTCCTCTATTAGTATGTGTTTGGGGATCAAAGAATATTTCACAATGGAGGATATTCTGCGAAGAAGCTTTTTCAAGATAGGCCATGGTCATCTCATAAAAATCTTCTTCTGTAAGAAGAACTGCGGCACCTTCATAATAAAGGTTTAGAAAATCTTGTAAATTATTGAAATGATACGCCTTTTTTAATTCATCAACTGATTTGTATTTAATTTCTATTTTATTCCGTTTAGCAATTTTAAACATCAACTCGGGGTTTAAAGTCCCCTCTATATGAAGATGCAACTCTGCTTTGGGTAAACCGTTGATAAATTTTATCATTTGTATTTCGTTTGTTATTGTTTAATTAAAAATAACTTCGTAAAAAAATTCTAGAGATTATAATGTAAAATTTTGATGATGAATTTGATGAAATATGTAAAGAATTACAACCCCGAAAATAAAAAGCCCTAAATAAGATTTAGGGCTTTGTCTTTTGGCTCCGCGGTTCCGACAAGTCGGAATCTTTTCTCTATTGAGTTATGGTGGGTTAATCTTTTCTGCGAATTTTTGAAGAACCGATATAGTATTTACCGACCAGACTTGACAAACCTTGATCAATAATCTATTTTTACGCACCAATTTTAGATAATAAAAATTCCGCGGTAGCTCAATGGTAGAGCATGCGGCTGTTAACCGCAGGGTTGCAAGTTCGAGCCTTGCCCGCGGAGCTACTCAATCCCGATGGTGAATCGGGATTTTTTATTTTAAAAAATATTTTCTCTTTCATTTCTATTTTACACAAAATGATAATCTTAAGAAGTTTTTCACCTAGAAGTTTTAGTCATCCCTAATAAAATATTGAAATAAGTAGAAAATCACTCTCATACTTAGGAATCGAGGTTATATCTCATTAAAAAAGTAATAAATCTAAAAGATATTTACATCCAATCCCTCCAAACTGTATGGCACGTAATATGTCATTACATTTTATCAAAATAAATTATCAAGAGTTAAGGACTAACAATCTATTATCTTTTTGAATAAATGATTTAGTAAATGACGTATTGTTTTAATTATAATAAATAGGTAAGGAGTAGGACAATGGCCATAATAGTTATAATTGATGATGATCCCGATATTCTTGATGCAAGCAGTTTGGTTTTGAAATCGAAAGGTTACAATGTTTTAACAACAACTAATCCCAATGATGGTTACAAACTTATTAAAGAAAAAAAACCAGATTTAATTATTCTAGACGTAATGATGGATGAGCCTGATGATGGGTTTTTCTTAGCTCAAAAACTTAGAAAAGAAAAAGTTACCACACCGATATTAATGTACACTTCAGTCTCAAAAGCAATTGGAATGGATTTTGGCAAAAACGAAATGGTTCCTGTAGATGACTTTGTAGAAAAACCGATTTCGCCAGAAGAACTTGTTGAAAAAGTAACTGCATTATTGCAAAAAGCTAAGGAGAAAAAATAATGTTAGTTCTAGAAAAAAATGCTATGACAGACGAGATTGAAAGATTAGTTGATAAATTCGGTAATGACCGATCATCTCTTTTACCAATTCTACAGGAAATTCAGAAAAAACATAAACACATTCCGGATTATGCTCAACAAGAAATCGCACGCCTGCTTGATATTCATCCTGTTGAAATCTACAGTATAATTTCTTTTTACTCATTCTTAAATACAAAACCTAAAGGGAGAAATATTGTACGGCTGTGTCAAACTATAACATGCGATTTAGCTGGAAAAAAATCAGTTGCTAATGCAATTGAACGTGAACTTGGAATAAAATTCGGTGAAACTACCAAGGACAATAAATTTACACTAGAGTATGTGAATTGTCTTGGAATGTGCGATCAAGGTCCGGCATTATTAATCAACGAAAGAGTTTATTCGAAAATTAATTCTGAAAAAGCTGTGCAAATTCTGAAAGTGGTGAAATGATGGAAAAGATAAATAGAAAAGGTGCTGTTTTGTTTTCCGAATACAAAAAGGGTGAAGGAATTAAAAAAGCAATTTCACAATCACGAGAAGATATTCTATTTGAAATTCGCGATTCTAAATTAAAAGGGCGCGGCGGTGCAGGATTCCCAACTGCAACAAAGTGGACCTTAGTTTCCGCCGCATCATCAGAAGAAAAATATATTATATGTAATGCAGATGAAGGAGAACCCGGAACATTTAAAGATCGTGTACTTCTTCTTGAATATCCGGAATCAGTTTTTGACGGAATGGTTATAGCAGGATATGTAATTGGCTCTAAAACCGGAATAGTTTACCTGCGTGGTGAATATGAATACATGAAAAAGTCTCTTGAAGATTATTTGGAAAGTATGAGAAAAGATAATCTGCTTGGGAAAAATATTCAAGGCAAGAAAGGATTCGACTTTGATATAATAATTAGAATGGGAAGCGGTGCATACGTTTGCGGTGAAGAAACTGCATTAATTGAATCACTTGAAGGAAATAGAGGTGAAGCACGAAATCGTCCTCCATTTCCGGTTACAACAGGATTCTTAGGCAAACCAACAACAGTTAATAATGTAGAGACTCTCGCATCAGTTGCACACATTATTACAAAAGGCGGTGAATGGTTTAGAAAATATGGCACAGATAAATCAACGGGCTCAAAATTATTTTCTGTTTCTGGTGATTGTGAAAAACCGGGAGTATATGAATTGCCTTGGGGAACTAAAATTTCAGAACTATTGAAATTAGTTAGTGCAAAAAATACAAAAGCAGTTCAAATAGGTGGAGCTTCTGGCGTATGTATTCCTAAATCTCAATTTGAACGTACTCTTGCATATGAAGATATACCAACTGGTGGTTCGATAATTATCTTCAATGAAAGCAGAAATATGCTTCACGTTCTAAAAAACTTTATGGAATTCTTTGTTGAAGAATCTTGCGGTCAGTGTACGCCATGCAGAATTGGAAATGTAAAATTATTAGAAGGCGTAGAATTGATTGAAAATTCAAAATATACATTTTCTTATATCAATCAATTAAAAGAACTGGGACATTCAATGCAGGTTTCATCGAAATGCGGATTAGGACAATCAAGCCCAAACTCATTCATCTCAATCATAGAAAACTTTAAGGAGGAGATATTGAACGGTAACGGAGGGAATAATGGAAAGTAAGGAGATCTTAAGAGCGCCGGGTAGTCAAAAAGCATTAGTGATTGAGAAACCAACAGACCTGACTACTATTGGCGGTACCGTTACTGTTGAAATAAATGAAAAAAAGATAACTGTTCCACTTGGTACAACAATACTGGAAGCATGTAAAATGTCGGGAATCAGTATTCCAACATTATGTCATCATGAAGATTTATGTGTTGCCGGAGTTTGCAGAATATGTGTTGTTGAAGTTGAAGGTATGAGAACACTTCAAGCATCTTGCGCTTTTCCAATTACAGCTCCGATGAAAATAAAAACTTCTACTCCTATGGTAAGAAAAGCACGCAGACATATAATTGATCTTTTGTTAAGCGAACATTATGGAGAATGTTATTCATGTTTTAAAAACGGCAAGTGTGAACTGCAATCTCTCGCTAAAGATTATGGTGTAGATAGTTATACATTCGGTCACGTTAATAAACCAAAATATGAAACTGATAATTCTTCATACTCAGTAATTCGGGATATGAGTAAATGCGTTCTTTGTAAACGCTGTGTAAGAACGTGTATTGATCTTCAGGAAGTTGGAGTACTTGAAGCTGTAGATCGCGGAGATAAAACTCATATAAGCACATTTTTAGATAAACCTCTTAGTGATGTAATATGTATCAATTGCGGTCAATGTATTAACCGCTGTCCAACTGCTGCGCTTCGTGCAAACGATCCTTCAGATGAGATATGGGATGCAATTGATGATCCAAAGAAACATGTAGTAATTCAAACTGCACCATCTCCTCGCGCAGCTATTGGAGAAGAATTTGGTTTGGGCGCAGGTCATTCTATGACACGTGAAATGAATACAGCTTTGAGAAGAATTGGTTTTGATAAAGTGTTCGATACAAATTTTACAGCTGATCTTACTATCATTGAAGAGGGGACAGAATTAATTATTCGTTTATACAAAGCGATGGTACAAAAAGAAAATGTTGCACTGCCGCAATTTACATCATGTTCTCCGGGCTGGGTAAAATTTATTGAGCATTATTATCCTGAGTACCTTGATAACCTCAGTTCAGCAAAATCTCCGCAGCAAATGTTCGGTACTTTGATAAAAACATTTTATGCAAAGAAAGCAGGAGTTGATCCGGCTGATGTCGTCTCTGTTGCTGTAATGCCGTGCTCTGCAAAGAAATTTGAATGCAATCGTCCTGAAATGAATAGCAGCGGTTTTAAAGATGTTGATTACGGTTTAACCACGAGAGAACTTGCACGAATGATTCGTGAAGCCGGGATTAATTTACCCGAGATGCCGAAGAGTGATTTTGATAATCCGTTTGGTGAAGCATCAGGTGCAGGATTAATCTTTGGTGCAACCGGTGGAGTTATGGAAGCAGCAATTCGTTCTGTTGTTGAATTTGTTCTCGGTAAAAAAGCGGAAGATATTTTTGAAAGAGCAAACATTATTCCTCTACGTGGATTTGATGGTGTAAAGTATATGGAAATTCCTATAGGATATAAAGTCGGTCCCGTTCCGGAAATAATTAAACATCTCGTTCCTAATTGGGATTGGCTCAAAGGTGCAACTTTGAAATTAGCAGTTGCTCACGGAACAGCTAATGCTAAAAAGATTATGGATAATATAAAGGCCGGAGGAAAATTCTCCGAATGTCATTTCATAGAGTTTATGGCTTGTCCAGGCGGATGTCTTGGCGGAGGCGGCCAGCCGATTCCTACAACACCTGAGATCCGTAAGTTAAGAGCAAAAGCAATTTATGCTGAAGATGAATCTCTGGAACTTCGTAAATCTCATGAGAATCCTCATGTAGTTCAGATCTACAAAGAATTCTTAACAGATGGACCTTGTGGACATTTATCACATAAATTGTTACATACGCATTATATAAAACGCGGCAGATATATAGCGTAATTATATTCAAAGGAGTTCAATATATTGAAACCTTACATTTGAAAGTGATGAAATGACAGAAGATCAAAATGATAATTCGCATTGGAAGCTTGGAATAATTTATTTTAATCCTAAGAATGAAAAAGTTTTTGTTCCAAAACGAATCGGGATAGGTTGGACAATAAATTTTGCAACTTGGCAGGCAAAATTAATATTAGCTACCTTTATTGTGATTATCCTTGTCGCAATAATAAAACCATTTCATTAACCAAGATTTTATTTTTACTTTTTCTATATATTTACAATAGAATGATGTAAGGAAACAATAACATTACTTAATAGATATGCTACCTCTTGTACCAGATTGGGCTCAACATTATGGGGAATTTTGGAGAGCTGTTAGAGTTCGTAATCTATGGTTCATTAGACTCCGGTATTTCGCCGCATTAATACTTTGTGGTTTTTTTCTCGTTGGTGAATTTCTTCTTGATCTTAATTTTTCCAAGGATCAGATTATTGCAATTCTCAGCATTTCCTTCCTAATTCTAATTTACAATATCATACTTCATAAATTTCAAAATTATGCAGGAAACGATCCTAATAAATTCAATTGTCTGCATCTATCACTGATTCAAATGATTCTCGATCTTACATTTCTAATGATACTGGTTTATTATACAGGATTGATCGAATCGCCACTTTATTTATTTTTTATTTTTCACATGATTATTGGAAGTATGGTTCTCCCGGGATATATCGTTTATTTAGCTGCGGGATTGATCAGTTTTTCTTTTACTATTCTTGCATTATTCGAAAGATTACATTCTATAAAAAATCATTTCATTTCCGGACTTTCGGTTGGTTCACACCTTCATACATTAACTTATGATATACTCTTCATAATTATTTTCACTCTAATGCTTTTTATTTCTGTTTACATAGCCAACAGAATAGCTCATCAACTGTACAGAAGGGAACAGCAATTACGAACATCACTTGAAAAACTAAATGAAGCGGAGATTGCAAAACAAAAATATACTATTGGTATAGTCCATGAGATTAAAACACCAATTGCCGCTGTACGTTCAATTTTAGACATAATTCACAAAGGATTTGTAGGATCGATAAGCGATGAGGTAGATCGAAAAATTGAAAGGGCGGAACTTAGAACAGAAGAAGCACTTAAACTTATCAACGATATTGTAAAAATTTCAAAAGTAAAATTACTTGAAATAAAGTTGACTGATGATATTAATTTAGATGAATTTATTGCTAAGGTTATTGATAATTTCATGGAATCCGCTAAAGATAAATCCGTAAACATTTTTTATAAAAATAAAAGTGGCAAGCTGTTAGTCATAAAATCTGATAAAATTTTATTTGAACTATTAATTTCTAATCTCATTGCAAATTCTATTAAGTATGTTGATGAGAATGGAGTTGTAGAAGTTAATGTGAATGATTTGGGTGAAAATTTTTCTATTGAAGTTTGCGATAATGGGATTGGTATTCCGCAAGAAGAGTCAAAAAAAATATTCGAGCAATTTTACCGGGCTTCCAACATTGATAAAAAAGTTCATGGGGGCACTGGAATGGGATTAGCGATAGTTAAAGAAATTGTTGAAAGGTTGGGTGGAGTAATTAAAATAACTAGCCCATCGCCATTAGCAGAAGAAGGTAAACCTGGTAGCAAATTTGAAATAGTTCTTCCGTACTCACTAAGAAATTCGGAGAACGATAAATTTGAAGTTAACAATGAAGGTTACTTAATAAACAATAGTAATTATTAGAATAGACTTTTGAATTGCTGCAGTTCTACCGATTGCATCTATATAAATTCATTCCGATCATTTCTAATTTTCTATCCATTAATTATTCATTAATAAGGCCGCACCTGATAGGATCAAAATTACAGCTGCAACCCTTCTATATAAATATTCTTCCCTAAATAATTTACCGCCGGCTATCACAGCAATTAAAACCGAAAGCCTCTTTATTGAAAGAACCAGAGCAACCGGAGCTAATTTTGTGGCTTCAATTTGAGTATAGCGGTAAATAACTGTGAAGAATGAAATAGCAATTACCGTATAGAATACTTTTTTATCAATACTCTTTACTTGCGTAATAATGTTTCTATGCTTGATTAAAATAATTACAAAAAAGATGAGCGCATAAAACAATTGCTGAAACGCCATGAATGTATACGGCGGAAGTTTATATTCCTTTAAGAGAATCCGATCGAGTAGCGAGGTTACCGTGAATAAAATTAAAGCGATAAACACATACGAGTATTTTGAACTGCTGAACATTACCTTGAATGGGGCGAGCATATTGTTACTGCCTTTCCGTAGTTCCAGAAAGTAAGCGCCTATTAACATTAAAATAATTCCGAGCCATTCTGTTATGTTTAATATGTCGTTGATAAAAATTGCTCCTGCTATCGCAACCAACCCGGGCGATAATGCTAGGAGCGGAAGCGCTTCGCTTATTTCCAAATTCTTTACTGAAAACATAACGCACAAAAATGCGCCCGCGCTTAGAATTGTTTTGAAGAATAGTATAGATAAACTGATCGGAGATATTTCGGCTAAATGAACCGAAAAGAAAAACGGCAAAGAAAAAAGCAGAGTGGATGCTGAAATAATAAAAGAAAAATCAAGCGCGCTAAGTGAGAATAAAATTTTTTTCTCGTAAACAGCCGATGCTGCTGAAAATAATGCGGATATAAAAGCCAGTATAAACCAGTTCATTTTAACTCTCTGATTTGTATTACCATTTAATAACCAGTTTAATAAAGAAATTTCTTCCCGGTTCAACTATTATGTATCCGCGGGTTGTAGATAAGTGGTTTCTATATTCCTTATTAAAAATATTTTCAACTCCGGCGGAAATTTTAAGGTTGATTGAGCTTAATTTGAAGAAACCAGCATTAAGATAAAAATTAAAATATTCATAGCCAGGCGTAGTTATCTCACCGGTGGCAACTTTGTTTTGTGGAGCAAAAATTGTTGATGAAATGTCTGCCTGCAATTTTTCATTCAAGCCGAATTTAATACCAACATTTCCGTTCAAAGGTGGAATTTCGGAAAGATTACCGGCCGTTGTTATGTCATCACCCTTAACATACGAAGCAGTTGCATAAAGAATATGGTTGTCATAAAAATTATAATCTGCATGGAGGTCAAATCCATACATCCGTGCTTCTCCGATATTTGTTTTTACAAAAGCGTTTCTTCCATCGAATGTGCCAGGTATTTCAGTAACAAGATCATTGAAGTAATTAAAGAAAATACTTAAAATGATTTTAAGTCCGGATGAATAATAACGGACTCCCAGATCAACGGATTTTCCTCTTTCCGGTTTTAAGTTAGGATTGCCGACGCGAACATAACTACCTTGATCTATATATTGGAATCTTTCTTCAAGAGATGGTGAGCGGAAAGACAAACCAAGCCCTAAAGTAAAATCGAAGTCTTGATTCACAGAATATTTTATACCAATATTCCCACTGTAAGAAGCATCGTTGACGTTTATCTTATTCCATATTATTTGCTGTCCTGGAGGTGAATAATTGATAACTCCGTTTACAATTTCATAAATTGGATTAAGAGTTGTTTCGCCGCTAACGTTAATTTTATCATAGCGCACACCAAGTGAGAGAGATAATTTGTCTTTGAATAATTCAACATCGTCTTGAGCAAATAGACCATAGCTTTTATACTTTGAATCGGGCAATGGTTTTTCATTGATAACTTTGTTTGTAGTGCTTACAACGTCTCCCACAGAATTAAGAACTTCGATCAATTGATATTTTTGTCTTTCCCCGTTGTAACTTCTATCCCAATAATCAATACCGAGGACGAGATTATTTTTCTCTGTCAACAAAAAATTTCCATGAATCTGTAAATTATTGTTTTTGTGATCTGCACCAGGAGTTATTTTTAATATACTAACTCTGCGTGCCGGGGTCGTTTCAGTTGCCTGAATGTTCTGAACAGTATAAGGAATATTCTCAAGATCACGTTTGATAAATTGATAAGAATATGCGGCAGAAAGTTTATAAAGAACTTTTGAAATATTTCGTATCTCATATCCGGCGGATATTAATTCTCTTTTCACATCGGGATAACTTACATCTGCATTGTTTGGAAAAACAGAAGCGCCGGGAATTCCTATATTATTTGCTTTTAGTAATTGATATTCAATTTTAAGCGTATGATTATCAAAGGGTAATAAATTTAAAGCTCCTGAAAAACTGTAATCTTCAAATTGGCTGTTTTTTAATTCACCTACAGGAGTTTGTATGTTTTGAGCTTTTCTGTATGAGCCGGAAAACTTTGATGACCAAAACGAATCGCCGATGTAAAGTATGCCCGACCAAGATGACATATTATTTACAGAGTTGTATCCGGTCGAGAAATTTCCATTCATCGAAAACTTATCATATAATTGCGGAGATTTTGTAATAATGTTTACAATTCCGCCGCTAGCCCCAGAACCGTAAATAGAAGAAGAAGCACCTTTAATTATTTCGATTCTTTCAACATCATTCAAATCAATCGTCGATAACCGCGCAGCGACTTCGGTTGAAGTAGCAATTCTATAGCCGTTAATTAGTGTAACAACATTTTCGCGATTGAGTCCGCGTATGCTAACCTCAGTTCCCCAAACACAATCGCGCAAAAGGGAAATGCCCGGTTCTTCTTTTAGCGCATCGGAAAGCGATTGAAACGGTTTGCTTTCGATTTGCTCTTTGCCAACTAACAATTCCGAATAAGGAGAGTTGCGAAGATATTTGTCAGTTCTGTCAGTGCTCACAATAACCTCGTCAAGTTCTATCGGTGAAGCTTCGAGAGTAAAATCTTTTTCCATAGAATTGGAATCGATAATGACTGTATCAGAAAGCGGTTTATATCCAAGCCGAGATACTTTAATGTAGTATTTTCCATGAGAAATTTTTTTTATTGAATAATCACCTTCATCATTTGAGTAAGCCATGTATTGGGAAGAAATAAAAACCACAGCTCCTTGAATGGGGTTACCATTTTTAAAATCAATTAATTTTCCTTTTAGTGATTCAGTTTGTGAATATAAAATGCTCGAAAGAAAAACGATGAGCAAAAATGATATTTTACTTTTCATAAGTGACAGTATTTTCCCATAAAGGAGCTACGACGAATTTTCCGAAATCTTTTTTGGCTTCGATTCATGAGTAAACATAAATAGTTTTTTTACATAAATTCAATATAGTCACAGCTTTTCTAAAAACTGTAGTTAGAAACTAACGTGCAACATTATTAATATTTAATCGAATCTCTATTTTTTCTCATGAAGCAAATGTCAATTTCATTTTAGAAGATATAAAAAGGGCACGAATAATGGAGCCCTTTCGATTTAACAAATTATTTCAAGAACATCATTGATATTGGAATTTAGAAGAAAATAGGTTCGAACTTCGTCTATCAAGTGGAGCTACTAAATCCCCGATGATGAGTCGGGGTTTTTTATTTTAAAAATTATTTAATCAGACGATCTATTTTGTTGTAACTTGAATTCACATAATAGTATTAAATGTTTACTGAAAGAAATTTTGATGATGCTGAACTGTTATAAAGAATCATAGCTCTTAAAAATTTATTGGTTGATAAAATAATAGACTAAAACAGAACAAATTTTTAAGACAAGGAGATTATATGAAAACGAATTTTTTAGCCGTGATATTGCTCATTATCTGTGCGGCATGTAGTTCAAATAAACAAGAACTAACACAACAAGATAAAGATCAGATTAAAAAGGAATTGTTACCAGTGGTGAGTAACCTGATAACAAGTTATGAGCTAGGAAATGTAGAATCAATTTTAAAATTTTACAGAAATTCAGCTGACTTTATTTCAGTCAATGCCGATGGGGCAGTGAACGATTTTCCTAAATTTAAAATAGATGTTGAAGAACAATTCAAAGCTATGAGTACAATGAAATTAACTGTCGAAAAAGAGGAATTTAGGATACTGAAGAAAGATCTAGTGCTGTATGTGTGGCTGGGCAAAATTGAAGGAAAGATGAGAGATGGCAGTTTATTAGTTATCAACAAAAATGTTGCATCATTTTTATTCCAAAAATTTAATGAGGAGTGGAAAGTAATTTATAAAGGTGCTTCTGCTCTTCCTGAAATAATTCAACAAAGTAACACTGCAAATAAAAAGAAATGAAAAATGTTATAGACTATCAATACAGATATCAGTCTCTGGAACAATATTTTCAAAAAAAATAAAGGAACAATCCAATATGCGAACCATGTTAAGCTACCATCTCCGATTACTTGTTTTCTTTTTCCTCTCACTTATTATAGTGAATAATGTTAAAAGTGAATCTATCCCTCAAACAACAAATAAAAAGCAACAAGCTGATACAAACTCTGAGATTCGTAGATGCCTCAACCGGATGAACGAAGTGCTGGCGACAAAAGATTTGCAGACAGTCATGACTGTATACGACAATTCGGATGACATAATGGTGGTGGGATCTGATTCGGGAGAAGTATTCATAGGCAGAGAAAGAGTTCAAGAGTTTATGAAAGTAATTGTTTCTATGCCTTTCGTGTTTTCGTTTGATATGGATCAGGTGATAATCAATCACAGTGAAAATATAGCATGGGTATTTGTGGAGAGTAAAATGGTACATACAGGAAGCAATGGCAAAGTTTCTAAAGTGCCATATCGCATCACGGCCGTTATGATCAAAAGGGGAAACGAATGGAAATGGAAAGTCTTTTCAGGATCAATTCCGAGAGGAGAGTAAAGTGAAAGAGCAACATCATTGTCAGCTCTTTTGTTCTGATCCGCAAATTGGATATAAAAAGGACTTGAAGTATCGAGCCCTTTCTATTCAGTAAATCATATCAAAATTCATTTATATGTGTTAGAAGAAAATAGGTTCGAACTTCGTCTATCAAATGGAGCCAAAAGACAAAGCCCTGAACTTGATTTAGGGCTTTCGTATTTATGAGCTACTTTGTTTACATACTTCAATCATGTTCGGGTTGACTATATTTTCTTAATTAATCTTATATTTTGATACGGAAAAGAAATTTTTAGAAGGCATATTTATGAATGAACCCGATGAATTAAGAAAGAAAATACAAACGGCTTTCAAGAATTGGGAAGAAACCATTTACAAAAAAACAATATCCCAAACACCAGAGCAACAGAAAGAATTTACAACACAATCATTCACACCTGTCAAGCCACTTTATGTTCCTAGTGAAAATGAATTAGAAAATTATAATGAGAAATTAGGATTTCCCGGGCAGTATCCTTTTACTCGAGGTGTACAACCATCAATGTACCGCGGAAGATTTTGGACGATGAGACAATATGCTGGATTCGGAACGGCAAAAGAATCTAACGAGAGATATCGTTATTTACTTTCTCAAGGACAGAGCGGTTTATCTGTAGCATTCGATCTTCCTACACAAATTGGTTATGATAGTGATGATCAGATGGCGCTTGGCGAAGTTGGAAAAGTCGGTGTTGCAATTGATACACTTGCCGATATGGAAATTTTATTCGATCAAATACCACTTGATAAAGTTTCTACATCAATGACAATTAATGCACCGGCTTCTGTTCTTCTTGCAATGTATATCGCCGTTGCAGAAAAACAAGGAGTGAAAAGAAATAAAATCAGCGGCACAATTCAGAATGATATCTTAAAAGAATATTTCGCTCGCGGTACTTATATTTATCCACCCAAACATTCGATGCGGCTTATTACAAACATTTTTGAATTCTGTTCAAAAGAAATTCCAAAGTGGAATACTATTTCAATTTCTGGTTACCACATTCGCGAAGCAGGTTCTACTGCCGCTCAAGAAGTTGGATTTACTCTCGCAGACGGAATCGCTTATGTTGAAGCTGCAATAAAAGCCGGATTAGATGTAGATGAATTTGCCGGACAACTTTCTTTCTTTTTTAATGCACACAATGATCTGTTCGAAGAAGTCGCAAAGTATCGTGCAGCGCGCCGTTTGTGGGCGAAGATTATGAAGAAAAGATTTGGAGCTAAAAAAATTAAATCACAAATGCTTCGCTTCCATACACAAACTGCAGGCTCAACTTTAACTGCACAACAAGTTGATAACAATATTGTTAGAGTAACTATTCAAACACTTGCTGCTGTTCTTGGCGGAACACAAAGCTTGCATACTAATTCACGGGATGAAGCTCTTGCACTGCCTAATCAAGAATCAGTTAAAATTGCATTGCGTACTCAGCAAATTGTCGCACATGAAAGCGGAGTAACAAACACTGTTGATCCGCTCGCTGGTTCGTTTTATGTTGAAGCTCTTACTGATCAAATTGAAAAAGAAGCGGAAGATTATATTAAAAAGATTGATTCCCTTGGCGGAATGATAGCGGCTATCGAAGAGGGTTATGTTCAGACAGAAATACAAAAATCAGCTTATCAATTCAATCAAGAACTTGAACGCAATGAACGAATTGTTGTTGGTGTTAATAAATATCAGGAGTCGGAAGAAAATCACCCTGAATTATTAAAAATAGACGAAAAAGTTCAGCGGAATCAAATTGAATCCTTAACTAAGATCCGTTCACAGAGGAACAATATTCATGTAAAAGAAAAACTCAATGCTTTGAAAACTGCCGCTCAAAGCGACTCTAACCTTATGCCATTTATTCTTGATGCAGTAAAAGTTTATGCAAGTATTGGAGAAATCTGCAACACGATGCGTGAAGTTTTTGGTGAGTATAAAGAACACGTGGTAATTTAACATAGAACGAAGAGTGCAGAACGTAGAATTTTTTAAAGGAGGTAAAAATGGAATTAACACATATAGAACATATTGGAATTGCAGTAAAGAATTTAGAAGAATCAATTAAATTTTATGAAAGTGTACTCAATTTGAAATGTTACTCGATTGAAGAAGTGAAAGATCAAAAAGTTAGGACAGCATTTTTCAAGATTGGAGAAACTAAAATAGAATTGCTCGCATCAACAGAACCGGACGGACAAATTGCAAAGTTTATTGAAAAAAAAGGTGAAGGCATTCACCATATAGCTTATACAGTAGATGATCTTAATGAAGCACTTAAAAAATTAGAGTCAAAAGGAATTCAATTGATTGATAAAAAACCGCGTAAAGGTGCGGAAGGTTTGAATATTGCTTTCTTACATCCGAAATTTACAAACGGAGTTTTAATTGAATTATGTGAAAAGAATGAGAAATAATTTAACTTTTAATTAACTAGCTGTTTCAATCTCTCCTGAATTTATATTTAACTCTCCTTCCCACCGTGCCATAACAGCCGAAGCAAGACAATTACCAACAAGATTAACTGTCGTGCGCGCCATATCCATTATCTCATCAACACCGAGCACTACAGCAACACCTTCCATTGGTAAACCAAATGACATTAGCGTTCCGGAAAGAATTACTATTGATGCCCTAGGTACAGCTGCAACTCCCTTGCTGGTTATCATCAAAGTTAACATCATCAACAATTGTTGCGAAATAGTTAAATGAATTCCCGCAGCTTGAGCTATAAAAATTGAGGCGACAGAAAGATACAATGTTGATCCATCCAGATTAAATGAATAGCCGGTTGGCAAAACAAACGACACAATTCTTTTAGGTACACCGAAGTTTATCATTCTTTTAAATGCGTCCGGAAGAGCTGCATCTGATGAGGTAGTGGTAAATGCAATTAAAGCAGGATTCTTTACCGCACTTAAAAATTTCCTTAGTGGAATTTTTGCAATCATAATAACAGGAACAAAAACAAGAAGGACAAAAACCGTCAACGCTCCGTAATAAGTTAGGATAAGTTTACCAAGATTAATTAATATTGATACACCGCTATGCCCAACAGTATACCACATCGCAGCACCAATGCCGAATGGTGCAAACTTCATAACTATATTTGTGAATTTAAACATCACTTCAGAAAGTCCTTCGCAGAAATTTAATATTGTTTCTTTTGGTCTTCCTTTTACTTGCGTTAATGCTACACCAAAAAGAATTGCAAAGAAAACGACTTGAAGAACTTCATTAGCCGCAGCAGATTCAAAAAAACTTCTCGGTACTATATGTTCAATCATTCCCTGAAACGTGATTTTATTCTGTGAGAGAGTCGGATCAACAGGAGCAGTTACATTTAGAGAAATACCGACTCCAGGTTGAAATATATTTACAGCTATTAATCCAATAAAAAGAGCAAGTGTTGTTACAACTTCAAAATAGAAAATTGTTTTTAGCGCAAGTCTGCCAATGGCTTTCAGATCGTCACTATGGCCGGCAATGCCGACTGTTAATGTTCCAAAAAGCAACGGGACAATAATAGTCCTGATCATTCTCAAAAAAACATTTGAAACAATTCTAATATCTTGCGAATGTTCAGGAAATAGCACGCCGCAGGTTGCACCAACAACCATGGAAATAATTATCCATTTAGTTAAGCTGATATTTTTAATCTTCTGCCACATAAATAATTTTTTAATTAATTGAAATTGTTGTTTCAATATAGCGAATACTATTTCAAAGATTCTATACTATGAATGTTAAATATGTAATCAAATTTTCCTTTCGATTAAAAATAATGTTAAATATCTTTACTTTGAAGAACGGAAAAATAATATGAAAAAAATAATTCAACTGCTGGCTATTTTTTTAAGCATATCAAATTTTTCATTCGGGCAGGATGCTGGAGAAATTTGCTCTCAATCAAAAATAAAAGCTTTTGCACAATTGAATAAAATTTCTCAAGTGCAATATCCAGGTGACAGCAGTATTGATGTAACATATTATAAACTAAATCTCTCTTTAACTTATGGTAATCCGGGAAACATTTCTGGAATAGTAACCATAGATGCAAAAGCAACACAAAATCAGCTCGCTACATTCTTTTTGGATATTGTTAATCAACTTACAGTAACATCTGTAAAGCTCAATGGAATTACAGATCTAACTTTTTCTCAACCGAGCGGTTCTGATCAGTTGAGAATTACACTCGATCGGACTTATGGAATTGGTGAAAAATTTTCAGTTGATATTTCTTATCAAGGAACACCTGGCTCAGGAGGATTTGGAAGTTTTATATTTTCAACTCATAGCGGTCAACCGATTATGTGGACATTAAGCGAACCGTATGGTGCAAAAGATTGGTGGCCATCAAAAGATACTCCCGGTGATAAAGCTGATTCATCCGATGTGTGGATTACAGCGGCGAGTAATTATGTCTCAGTATCAAATGGAAAATTGATTTCCGAAACTGATAATGGCAATGGAACAAAAACTTATAAATGGAAAAATAGTTACCCGATTGCAGGTTATTTGATTTCCCTTGCAATGACTAATTATTCACTATATCAAAATCAATTTAATTACGGTGGCAGCAGTCCTATGCCTGTTACTCATTATGTCTTTCCGGAAAACCTTCAACAAAATATATCAAACTTAGACAATACGGTTAACATGCTTCAAATATTCTCTCAGAAATTTGGGCCATATCCTTTCTTACGAGAAAAATATGGACATGCTCAGTTTGGTTGGGGCGGTGGGATGGAACATCAAACAATTACATCATTAGTTTCATTCAGTGAAATGCTCGTTGTACATGAACTAGCTCATCAGTGGTACGGAGATAAAGTTACTTGTAAAGATTGGCAGAACATTTGGCTCAACGAAGGATTTGCCTCTTACTGTGAATGCATTTATAGAGAAGCGAAGTACGGCACTGCAGATTTTAAATCTTACGTAGATAATTTTATGAGTCAAGCGAAAAGTGCTGCTGGAACTATTTATGTACAGAATATTAATAGTATAAACGAAATTTTTAATTCGGCACGTGAATACAAAAAAGGTGCAATAGTTTTGCACATGCTGCGTGGAATTGTTGGCGATGATAACTTTTTTAAGATAATGCAGCAATATGCTAATGAACCCGGACTTGCTTACAACGTTGCAACGACTGAAGATTTTCAACGTATAGCAGAACGAGTAAGTGGGATTGATCTAAATTATTTCTTTCAAGAATGGATTCATGGTGAGAACTTTCCTGTTTATTCCGTAGTCTGGAGTTACAAACAAGATGTGAATGAAAATTATAAAGTTTCTTTAAAGATTACTCAAAGTGTGAACAGCAATCCAAGTTTTTTTACAATGCCGATACAAATAGCTATAACAACTTCAAAGGGACTTGTTAACACGACGGTCATAAACAACGCTCAAGTGCAATCTATAGATCTAATTGTTGATGGAATACCATCTGCGATTCAGGTTGATCCGGGTAATTGGATTCTAAAGACAGTAATGAAAACTACATATCAAGAAAATATTGATCTTTACCCTACTAATTATACATTAGATCAAAACTATCCCAATCCTTTTAATTCTGGCACTTCCATACGATTCGAATTACCCATCGACAGTTACATAACATTAAATATATATGATGAGTTAGGTTCTTTTGTTACTAGTCTCATTAATGAAAAGAAAAGTAAAGGAATTTATGAAGTAAGATTTGATCCCAATAATTACAAACTAGCAAGCGGCATTTATTTTTATACGCTTAAAGCAGGAAACTATTCAGAGACCAAGAAGATGATCATTTTAAAATGATTTTCTTCTCCGCATTAATCTAAGGCATGTAACTCCGGTTTAAAAATGATTTGATTGCGTGTCCCTAAACAAATTTGTACTTTCAATTTGAACTTATCGTAATTCTAACTTAGGTATCTAACTAATTATTTAACCAACCGGAGGATCGTAGATGAAATTCGTAAAATTTACTTATGCAATTTTTTCAATTCTTTTTATCTTCACATCCGTACAGTACTCACAGCAAAATACATTACGAGGAACTGTTAAAGACAATGACGGTAGCCCTTTGATTGGAGTAAACATTTATCTGAAGGGGACCAAAATTGGAACTAACTCTGATAAATTTGGTAAATATGCCCTCAAGTATAACTCGCCGGAAGATGTTGTGGTATTCAGCATGGTTGGATATAAAAAACAGGAAACAAAAACTTCCGGCAAAACAGAATTAGATATCGTTTTGCAAGAAGGTGTTGAGCTTTCCGAAATATTTGTAGTAGGAACGCGCAGCTATAATAGATCGAGTACAGAATCACCAGTGGCAATTGACGTCCTCGATTTGAAGGATGCCGCTACACGTTTTGGTCAGTCCGATATGAATCAAATCCTTCAATATGTTGCACCATCATTTAATTCAAACCGTCAATCGGGTGCAGATGGCGCTGATCATATTGATCCGGCAACTTTGCGCGGATTAGGACCAGATCAAACATTAGTTCTTATTAACGGCAAACGCCGTCATCAATCATCGCTTGTAAATATGTTTGGCTCAAGAGGAAGAGGTAACACAGGAACTGACCTTAATGCTATTCCTCTTTCTGCAATTGACCGCGTGGAAATTTTGCGTGATGGTGCAAGTGCGCAATATGGCTCCGATGCAATTGCCGGTGTTATAAATATTGTTCTCAAGAAAAGTGTTAATGAATTTAGCGGAGGATTAAGTTCCGGCGCTCATTCTGCTTCTTTAAGAACCGACAGAAAATTCGACGGTGAAGAATTTAATCTTGGCGGCAATTATGGTGTTTCCGTTGGCGAGAATGGTTTCTTAAATGTTACGTTAGATTACTCGCGCAAAGGTTTTACTAACAGGCCTGCAGACCCCAATCAATATTCTATATACCGCAATCAGTTCGGCGATGCAAGTCTTGAAAACTTCGGAACATTTTTCAATTCTAGATTCAGCATAAACAATGATGCAACTTTTTATGCATTCGGCGGATTCAACAACAGAAACACAGATGCATTTGCATGGACACGCGAAGCCGGCAGCGATCGCAATATTCCTCAGATTTATCCGAACGGTTTTGATCCTCACATTTTATCTAACATTAAAGATCAGTCATTATCTGCAGGTATGCAGACGAAACTTGGTGAGTGGGATTTAGATTTCAACAACACAATAGGCGTTAACCGTTTTCATTACTTTGTTGATGGAACTTTGAATACTTCTCTTTTAGATAAATCACCAACACGATTTGATGCAGGCGGATTTCAACTTGCACAAAATACAACATCACTTAACTTCACAAGGTACTTCAAAGAATATTTGAAGGGATTGAATATTGCGTTCGGTATGGAATATAGAATTGAGAATTATGAAATCTTCGCTGGCGAAGAAGGATCATGGAAAAATTATGGCGTGATTGATTCTGTTATCAATAACAGAGTTCAAAAAATAGATATACTTGGTAAAGCAGGAGGCGCACAAGGTTTTCCTGGGTTCCGTCCGGAAAATGTATTGAACGAATCACGCACTAACCTTGGTGCTTACGTAGATGTAGAATTGGATGTTACTCCTCAGTGGATGATTGGCGCCGCTGCCCGCTGGGAAAATTACAGCGATTTCGGAAATACATTAAACGCCAAATTCGCAACTCGATTCAAGATAACAGATGATCTTGCTTTAAGAGCATCTGTAAGTACAGGTTTCCGGGCACCATCTCTTGCACAAATTTATTTTAACTCAACATACACAGATTTTGTTGCAGGAGTTGCAGTAGATAAAATTATAGCAAAGAACAACAGTACAATTACTCATGCACTTGGTATTCCTTCATTGAAACAAGAGACAGCAGTAAACGGAAGTCTCGGTTTAACCGCTACACCATTTGATGGTTTCGCTGCAACTATTGATGGTTATATTGTGAATATTAATGATAGAATTGTATTAACCGGCTCTTTCCAAAACGACGATCCGGATATCGGAGCGCAGCTTAAGGCATCAAATGTTGGCGCAGCCCAATTTTTTGCGAATGCACTCGACACTAAAACTACCGGTGTGGATGTGATTCTTGCTTACTCTAAAAATATTGATTCTCATATTTTCAAAATCTCTTATGCCGGTAATTTCAACAATATGGAATTAGGATCTGTTAAAACAAGTTCTAAACTCAAAGGTAAAGAAGATATTTATTTTGGAAGACGTGAAAAATATTTTCTGCTGGCATCTGCACCTAAATCAAAAATGTCTTTTGGTATAGAACACGGCTTTGAAAATATACACACCTCTCTTCGTCTTGTTTACTTTGGTAAAGTTACTTTGATTGACTGGAATGATGCAGAAAATGTTTACGATTCTAAGATTACAACTGATCTTAGCTTCGCATACGATTTCACCAAAAATCTTTCTTTGATTATCGGCGGCACAAATTTGTTTGATGTATATCCTAACAAGCAGGATCCGGGCGCAACAGAATCCGGTGGTTTGTGGGATGCTGTTCAGATGGGCTTTAGCGGAAGATTTCTTTACGGAAAATTGGTGTTCAAGTTATAATTAAATTCTATAATCAAGATTGGCTGTTTGCCAATCTTGATTACTATTTTTCCCCGAGCGCCTCTATTCAATGAAAATAAAACTGTTCGATAATAAATTTATTTCTCTGTAACAGATTAAATTTTGTATGAAGTTGATTTAAAAAATATCAGCGAAACATTAATTTTCCATTCAGCCGCACAATTCATATTTTTCATCCCACATATATCAACCTTAGGAACTAATATGAAAAGAGTGATCTTTACTTCATTAGTATTCTTCTTTTATATTTCTGTTGTTTATGCCGGATTTGATTTCGTCGGTGGAATAAATAATTTCAAATTAGGATCTAACCGTGTTGAGTTTACGCTTAGTAATGCAAAGCTAAACATCTATATAGTTGAACAAAACTTGATTCGTTTCCGGTATACGAATCAAAAAGATTTTTCTCAAGCGCCTTCTTACGCTGTAGTCTATCAACAGTCCGAGAAAACAAAATTCGAATTCAAAGAAGAAAAAGAAAAATTTGTTCTTACCACAAATGAGTTAACAGTTCATATTAAAAAAAATCCGTGCCGAATATCTATCTATGATAAACAAATGAATCTTCTTAACTCAGATGAAGAAAGTTTTGGCGTTTCTTTCGATAATAATGAAGTGCGGTGTTTCAAAAAATTATTTAATGATGAAAAATTTTATGGACTTGGAGAAAAATCGGATGATCTTTTAAAGAACCGTAATCAATATACAATGTGGAATTCGGATTACCCTACCTACACAAGCAGAAAAGATGAACTCTACGTTTCTATTCCCTTTTTCATTGGTACCCGCAACTATAAAGCCTACGGAATATTTTTCGACAACACTTACAAATCATATTTTAACATGGGTGCAAGCAACAACCGTTTTTATTGGTTCGGTGCTGATAAAGGTGAAATGGATTATTACTTCATCTACGGACCGGAAATTAAAAGAGTTATTTCTGATTACACAAAATTAACCGGCAGAATTGAATTACCCCCGATGTGGGCATTAGGTTATCAGCAAAGCAGATGGAGTTATTATCCGGAAGAAACGGTTAGAAGAATTGCTAAAACATTCCGCGATAAAAATATTCCTTGTGATGTAATCTATCTCGACATTCATTATATGGACGGATATAGAGTATTTACTTTTGATAAGAATCGTTTTCCCGATCCGGCAAAAATGATCTCTGATTTGAAGTCAGAAGGATTTAAGATCGTTCCTATAATTGATCCCGGAGTTAAAGCAGATCTGAAATATTTTGCCGCAAAAGAAGGATTAGAAAAAAATCTTTTTGCAAAATATCCGGATGGAATTCCTTATCAAGGAGAAGTTTGGCCAAGCTGGGCTTACTTTCCGGATTTCACAAAAAAAGAGACTAGAGATTGGTGGGGAAAAAATCTTTCTACATTTCTAAATCTCGGCATTGAAGGATTTTGGAATGACATGAATGAACCTTCAACTTGGGGACAAAGTTTTCCCGACATAGTACAATTTGATGATAACGGATTCAATACAGATCATAAAAAAATACATAATGTTTATGCACTCTCGATGGCCCGAGCAACAAGGGAAGGATTAAGACAATATTCCAGCAAGAGACATTTTATTTTAACTCGAGCTGGATTTGCCGGAGTACAGCGTTATTCTGCGGTCTGGACAGGTGATAATGAATCAACAGAAGAACATTTAAAACTCGCATGCACAATGTCTCAAAACTTAGGATTAAGCGGAGTTTCTTTCGTCGGCTATGATGTCGGAGGATTTATGGGTGAACCGACCAATGATATGTATGTTAGATGGATGCAGCTTGGCGCGTTTACACCATTCTTCAGAGGTCATTCTGCCATTGATACAAAAGCACGCGAACCTTTTGCATTCAACGAAACTGTCGAAGAATATTCTCGTCAAGCAATTCAACTTCGCTATAAACTTCTGCCCTTTTGGTATAATGAGTTTTATGTTTCCTCACAATCCGGATTACCGATAATGCGTTCTATGTTTGTGAATTATCCGAAAGATGAAAATTGTTACAGCAATGAAGCCCAGTACCAATTTATGATCGGAGAAAATTTATTAGTCGCACCTGTATTGCTATCAACAGATCGTTTCAAAAAGTTTTATCTGCCCGAAGGTAAATGGTATGATTGGAATGGGAATAAAATAGTAGCCGGCGGACAGTGGTCTGTGATAGAAGTTCCGCTGAACAAAATTCCTCTCTACATTAAAGAAGGTGGTATAGTTCCCATGCAGGAAGTGCAGAATTATATCGGAGAGAAAAAGATAGAACAGCTTGAACTCGTTATCTTTCCTTCCGGGAGATCAGAGTATATTCTTTATGAAGATGACGGGCAAAGTTATCAATATGAAACCGGAAAATATTCATTAACTAAATTTTCTTTAGAGAGAGATTTTAAGATTACTAAATTACTTGTTACTAAATTAAAAGCGGATTTTAAGAGTGACCGGGAGAAATATCTTTTTACTTTACTTGATACAAAACAGCCTAAAAAAATATTTCTAAATGATAAAGAATTACAGAGTTCGGCAGTATCTTTTGATAAAGAAAAAAATATTTTACAGATAAATGCTGACGATGTCGGAAACCTAAATATTCAAATAAAATATTAGATAATATGAAGCGAATTACGAAAATAATTACAGTTCTATTAATTGCTAGTATTACTCTCCTATCACAGAAAACTACGGGTGAAAAATTGTATCTCAAAGAAATAAAATCTCCAGAAACAATTACAGACACGATTGAATTTCAAAAACGTTATTCAGGTCTGGATAAATTCTTCTCAGATAAAAAACTCGGCTCTTACGTTGAGAACAAGAAAACTTATTTCAAATTGTTTACTCCTTCTGCTATAAAAGTAACCCTTTGTTTGTACGACAAACCAGAAAATAAAATCAGTAAAGAATATTTCTTAACAAAAGATGAAAATGGTGTTTGGGAAACTAAACTTGATGGGGAACTCTACGAAAAATATTACGGATATAAAGTTTATCATACCGGAGATGATCTTTCTAATTCGAATATGCCTGTGTGTGTAGATCCTTATGCAAAAGCTGTTACATCTTATACTACTTACATGAATCCGCGGCTTGCTATCGTTACAAAAGAAGAAAAATATGATTGGGAGGGAACAAGTTGGATCCAGAGAGATTGGCGGGATCTTATCATTTATGAAATGCACGTGCGTGATATAACCGCACATAAATCGTCCGGAGCTAAGAATCGCGGTTCATACAAAAGTTTAACAGAAAAAAATATTACCGGAGGACTCAGTTACATTAAATCTCTTGGGGTTAATACAGTTGAGCTTTTACCATCACAAGAATTTGGAAATATTGAAATTCCATTTAAGGATTCACTTTCCGGAAAATACAACACATGGAATCCATACGAACGAAATCATTGGGGATATATGACTTCCAACTTTTTTGCACCTGCTGCTTACTACAATGAAAGTTGGGATAAACTGAAATGGCATAGATGGATTGGGGAAGACGGTTCGCAGATAAAATCATTTAAAGATATGGTTAAGGCATTTCACAAAGAAGGCATTGCAGTAATGATGGATGTGGTCTACAATCATCTATCGGAATATGAGACAGGCAACTTAAAACAGATTGATAAAGAATATTATTTCAGATTGGATTCAAAGAGAAATTACATTGCCGAAAGTTATTGCGGTAATGATTTAAAAACCGAACGCCCGATGATGCGGCGGTTAATCATTGAAAGTATTTTGTATTGGATGAAAGAATATCACATTGACGGTTTCCGTTTTGATCTTGGAAAACTTTTAGATTGGAAAACAATTGAAGAAATTATTTCAGAAGCTAAAAAAGTAAATCCCAATGTTATTTTTACATGTGAACCCTGGGGCGGCGGATACGACCCTGCGGGATTTTCTTTACGCGGTTGGGCACCCTGGAATGATCAGATCCGTAACGGCATCAAAGGAGAAAATCCAAATAACGGACTCGGCTGGATCTTTGGTCAATGGTATGGAAATAATTCTCCGAAAAGAATTAAGAGTTATGTTAATGGAACATTAGTGCAAGACACTCTCGGACTTTTTCAGAAGAAAGAACATTCGGTAAATTATTTAGAATCACACGATGGTTATACGCTTGGTGATTTTATTAGACTAGGTTCCCGCGAAGTTGATCCGGAAAAAATAATTAAAGATGTAGATAAAAATGTAAAGCTTTCACCAAATCAAATGAAGCTTAATAAACTTGGTGCACTGTTCCTTTTTACCTCGCAAGGTATTGCTATGATTCATGAGGGACAGGAATTTGCAAGATCGAAAGTAATTCCGTTTAATATTAAAGCGAGTGATAACGATAGAGGCAAGATTGATCATAATTCATATAACAAAGACAACGAAACAAATTATATTAATTATAAACATGCTAAGATCAACAAAGAACTTGTTGATTATTACAAGGGATTAATCTCTTTGCGAAATACATATCCGGCATTTCGCCATGCTGAATATGAAAACATTATTTTCACCGACCATACAAAAAGCAAATTTGGTTTCAGCTACATTTTAAAATACGAGAAAGATGAATTCATAGTAATCTTCAATGCAGACCCAAAACAAGAATTAGAGTTTACTCTTCAGGTAGGAAGATATGATGTTTTAGTTGATAAAAATTCTGCCGGAACAAAACCCATGTATGAAGTTAAAGGTAAGATTATTTTAGAAACTACAACCGGAATGATTTTGAAACAAAAATAATTTTTCGTAGAGACGTCCCATGGAGCGTCTCCACATGGACAATTGTCAATTAAATATTGCCTTCCTCAACGAGCGTTCAATAGCATTTTTGAAATTAGCAAGATTTACCGGTTTCTGAAATACATACTCAACGCCTAATTCCTTATACTCAGCTTCAATGGATTTATTTATATCGCTGCTTAAAATAATTACAGGCGGTTTATATTTTAGTTCAGTAATGTTTAATTGTTTTACCAAATCGTAACCGCTCATTACCGGCATTTTATGATCTGTAATTACCAATGCAGGCAGAGATTGTTTAATGATCTCGAGAGCTTGTTTACCGTCAACCGCTTCCAATATATTGTAGTTTGATACCAAGCTCTTGATAAGTTTTGCATAGAGCATGCGGTCTGTTTTTGCATCATCAACTAAAAGAATATTCGCGGAAGCAACAGGAATTGAAAAAGTAAATGTTGTTCCTTTACCAATTTCACTTTCCACCCAAATTTCACCGCCGTGTTTATGGATAATATCATTTACTAAAGATAGACCTAATCCGCTTCCCTTCTCTCCTGCAGTTCCGCTTGTTGTATATTTAGTGTCTATCTTAAAGAGCTTAAAAATATCTTCTTTGCGAATTCCAACACCGTTATCTTTAACACTAAACTCAACTTGTTTCTTTTCGATATTTGCATGTGCACTTATACGTATTGTCCCGTCTGCTTTTGTAAACTTGATTGCATTCGATAATAAATTATTAAAAACTTGGGAAATCAATCCTTCATCAGCATGTATGTAAAAATCTTTTTCCAGTTCAGAGATAAGTTTAATTCTTTTTTGTATAGCAACTCCGGATAAAATCTGCATTGATTTATCTATTAAGTATTTTGCGTTGATCCTATCAGGTTCAAATTTGATACTGCCTGTTTGTAATCTTGTCCAATCTAAAAGCGAATTGACCAGACTCAACATACTTTTTGATGAATCTTGTATATACTGGATATACTGAGTTCTTCTCTCTTCTTCAATATCTTTATCATTTAGAAGAAGATCTGTGAACCCAAGAATTGAACTGAACGGCGTTCGCAAATCATGAGAGATAATAGAAATGAACCGGTCTTTTGTTTCATTAAGTTCTTGAAGATTCAGAGCAGATTTTTTTAATTCATCTTCGGCGCGTTTTGACAGACTAATATCACTTAATATTCCAAATATTTTTTGAATTTCTCCTTTTATATCGCGCACAAGTGTTATTCTGTTTTCGATCCAGATTATATTTCCAAGTGTGTCGATAATTCTATATTCAAACACTTCTGAATTTCTTACTATATCACCATAAAAATTGTAAAATTTATTTACTATTTCTTCTGTTTCATCGGGATGAATAATTTTTTTCCATAATGAAGAATCATTTAAATATTCTTCGGCGCTATAGCCGGTATTTTTTTTAACTGCGGGTGTATAAAATACTGCTTTTAATTTTCCGTCTTGTCTTTCGGCAGTCCAAATGCATTCATTAATGTTTTCAGAAATACTTCTATATCTTTCTTCGGAAAGCAATAACGCGCTTTGAGCTTTTTTCTCCTCGGTTACATCTCTCAAAACCCAGACTGCAAATCTTTCATTTTCAATTTGGTATAGAGAAACTGAATTTTCAACTTCTAATGATTCGTCATTTCTTTTTCTTCCTGTAAAGTAATAACGAGGAGGAGAATCTTTGCCGGCTTCTGTTAATTCCATGTAGCTGGAAATTTTTTCTCTGTCTTTGATATTTACGAACTCCAACGGATTAAGTCCGAAAATTTCGCTGGCACTCTTATATCCAAATATCTGAACGAAAGAGTCATTTACAAGTACGATTTTATTTTTACTTACCAATACTATCCCATCTAGTGAAGCTTCGAAGACAGAGCGGATCATCATCAAATCTTTTTCTGAATCTTTTTTAAGTGTGATATCAGTGAGGATGACATTGTAATATTGAACATTCCCGCTTAGATCGTTAACAGAGGAAAAGCTTGCCAGTACATAAAGCTTTTGCCCAAGTTTTGTTATTAGAGGAAGTTCAATTGACTGCATCTCCCTTTCAGCGATATCCTGGAAATCAAATTTTTCTTTTGATAAGAAATTCGGATCAACCAGATCTGAAAAAATGAGTTTTTTAATTTCATCTTTTTCATATTGAAAAACTTCAAGAAAGCGTGGATTGACATATGTAATTTTTTCAGAGAGATCTAGCGTGCAAATATATTCGTGAGAATTTGTAACGATATTTCGGAAACGTTCTTCGGATTTCTTGAGCAACACTTCATTCTTAATACGGTCTGAAACGCCGGTACACAAGAAAATTATTGTTTCATTTTCGTCTTCGCCAATTATTCCAATTTTAACATCATAGTATTCGGCAATACTTTCATCTTCGCTAATGTGAAATTGTTCTCTCCAAATTTTAGAGATTTTAATTTCCTTTAATAGTTTTTCGAAATAATTATCATTAAGAGTTGGAAAAATTTTACCAATATTTTTACCGTAAACTTCACTGCGGGTTAACCCAAAAAGTTTAGCAGCAGATTCATTCCAGAAAGTGATCTTACCGTTCTTGTTTGTCCCGATAAGACCGTCCATCACTGTTGCCGTTATCTGCTGGTATTTTGTAAGTTCATTTATCTCTTCTTCCGATAAGCCAACATGTTCGGAATCTTTACTCAAATCTTTTAATAAAAGAACAACCCAATGAACCTCGTTTCCATTATCACTAAAAGGTATGAGTGTGATACGGGCATTAATTTCTCTTTGATTTCGTATAAAGGGAATTTGTGTTGTAAGTACTTTATTTGAGGAGACTACATTCTCTAACAGTTTTTTAAATAGAATAGATGAGAGGTTTTGAGAAATATTTTTCTTGCTAGTATCTGTTTCAAATATAAAATCATAATTCTCGGCTTCGGAAGATTGCATTACTTTAATAGAACCTTCTCTATCGGTAACTAAATAAAAATCGCTTATCGTTCCGAGAAATTTTTGGAAATCATCTGTTTGAATCAAAGAAGTATAAGATTTTTCGGGACTGCTTTTTAGATCTTCAAGAACTAAAACACCGCCTGTATATTCTCCGTCAAGAACTACAGGAGCTCCTTTAAGATGAATTGAATATTTCCCTCCGCTTAATGTTTGTTTTGAAATAATTTCTCTTTCAAATGCTTGACCATTTTTTACTAAAGTTAGATCATCACGAATATCTGCATCGCTAAATAGTCTGTTCTCAAAAATACTTTTCCCTATTAGATCCTCGGGAATTTCACCCATAACCCCGCTGAATTGGAAAAAGGTTGTATTAACAAATTTAATTTTCCAATCGCGTTGAAATATTAATATTCCAACGGGTGTAAAATCAAGAATTTCCTTAAAAGAAAATTCCGATCTGGTTTTTTCAAAAGTTTTATCGAGCGATGATGACATTAAATAATCTCAAACTATATGTGTTATTAATTTATGAAATAGAGAGACTAAATTAAATAAGAAAGGTGGTTAATAGTTACTAAGTCAGCCAAACCTTGATAATTCAGCATGTTATTATCTGGCCGGTTAGATAAAACGGGAAATTTCATCTAATATTTTTGATGTAGCGCCAATGTTTTTCTCCACATAATCAGCGCAAATTTTACCTAAACTCAATCTTAGTTTTTCATCTGTGAATATTTTTCTGAGGTCCTTATATGCTTCTCTTTTATTTCTTACAACAATTCCGCCGCCGATTTCGGCCAGCTTAACTGCTTCCTGGCTGTTTTCATATTTCGGCCCAAACAAAATCGGTATTCCGTACACAGCCGGTTCTAGAACATTGTGAATGCCTTGCTTAAAACTCCCACCCACATAAGCAGCATGTGCATAAGTATATAGCGTAAGAAGTATTCCTATCGAATCAATTATGATTACACGTTCACCTTTATAATTGTTCAAATAGGAAAATCGGATTGAATCGAATTTACCTATAAAATTGTGTTCAGCAGATTCAATGTGTAATTCCGTCGGCTCATGCGGTACAATAATCGTAATTATTTCCGGATCTACTTCCATAAGTTTTATTAAAGCAGGAAGCATAACTTCTTCATCGCTTTCCCATGAACTGCCGATGACAAAAACTTTTTTACCATCAAAAAATCCATCCTTAAAAAGTTTTTTTCCTTTTGCTTGAAGACTTTTTTGATAAACGCGGTCGAATCTTGTATCTCCAACCGCTTTAATTTTATCTCCATCAATATTGAACTCTTTGAAATTTTCTTCATCACTATTTGAGACTGCTAATATTCTGGTTACATAAGAATAAAGCGCTTTGTGAAAACTCTTCGATATAATCCATTTGCGCGAAGTTTTAGATCTCATAGTTGCATCAACAATAAAACTCGGGATTTTTTTCTTTTCGAGCTGCCATATCATGTTTGGCCAAATATCATATCTCATAAAGACGGCTAAATTCGGTCTCACAAGATTTAGAAAACGGCTAGTCATAATTGGAGTATCGTAAGGGAAATATGCAATAATATCAGTGTGCGGATACTTTAATGAATTATTATAACCTGAAGGCGAAAAGAATGTAACAATAACATTTATTTTTTTTTCAGCACGTAATTTTTCAATAATAGGTTTAGCTTGTTCAAATTCTCCCATAGAAGAAGAATGAAACCAAATCATTTTTTTGCTGCGGTCAATTCCGGCAAGATCAATTATTAAATTCTCAAATAATTTTTTTCTTCCTTTAATTCCTATTTTAATTTTTTTATTAAAAAATTGAGCAATAAATAGAAATAATTTTACAAAAGGAATAACAATACCGTTATAGAAAAGATACCAGATGTTTTTCATAATCCTATAAGAAAGATTTTACATGATCAAAAACTGAATTCGGTTTAATCTCTTTCATACACTTAAAATGCGTTTGCCGGCACTTTGATCTTCCAATATGACTGCACGGTCGGCAAGATAAAGAATTATTTTCTAAGATTGAATTTTCGGATAGATACGGTATAAAACCAAATTCACTAACTGTTGAACCGAAGATTGCAGTAATAGGCGTTCTTACAGCCGTTGCTGTATGCATTAATCCTGAATCATTACAAATGATATGCTGACATTGCTTCATATCAATTGCTGTCTGCAAAAGATCATTATTGTTGCAAAGATTAATACTGTTTTCAATTTTAGAAGATATTGCTTTGCACAATTCCCGATCATCTTTTCCGCCGAAAATTACTATAGTGAAATGTTGACTGCTTAATCTATTTCCAAGTTTGATAAAATATTCTTCCGGCCACCGTTTTGTAAAATGTTTTGCGCCGGGACAAATTCCAATATATTTTTTACCCGCAGCCAATTGGGGATTTATATTTTTGGGAATGAAAAGATCCAATCCGTTATCATCAAGCTGAAGCGCTGCAATCTCGGCATAACGCATTGGTATTGGTTTAATTTCCTTCAGCAAATTAATTTTAGTCCATACTAATAATAATTTTTTAAAAGTCGGTTTCTTAAAACGTTTTACTTCAGTTCCTAATCCAAATGTAAGAGCACAGCTCCGTAAATTGTTCTGAAGATCAATGACCATATCATATTTCGTTTTATGGATTTGGTCTTTAATACTTTTTACTTTTTCTTTTTCGTAAAGGTAAAGAGAGGAGATGAGTGGATTGTACTGTAAAGAAGATGAGTATTGTTTCTTAACAACGTAATCAATCTGTGAATTGGGATATTTTTTATTTATTGCTCTAAGTATCGGTGTAGTGAGTAGAATATCTCCAAGCGAGCTTAATCTTATAATAAGAATTTTATATTTTGTTGAATCCGACAATAGGTTTAACCTTTGTTTTATATACAAATCTAACCAATTCAAGAATTGCTTCCAACCTGCTTACATCAAGAATCTCAAAAGAGTTGTTAGTCAAATGACTCTTGTTTATTTTTGTTCAATACAAAATTAGAAGGTTTTATCATGACGACATTACCGCCCCCAGCCACAAAAGTATTCCCTGAAAGCTCAATTGAAAAAAAATGTTACAACATTGTAGAAATGTTTAAGGAAAATATACCGATCATGAATGATAGGAACAGACTCGGATTTAATCTCTACAAATACATGACTGGCGAAGGTGATTCTCCCGAAATTTTAGTTAAGTCTACAAAGATTAAAATCGAAGGAATGACAAAAGCAGAACTTGCTAAACGATTAACTGAAGAATTGTCAAAAATCAATTTATAATTTAGAGCCTGCCTGTAGGCAGGTTCGCAATTTAATATCTGTCTCGCCCATCTTTTAAATACTTTTCTACTAGCAGAACATCTTCCATGCTTCCTATAAAGATCGGAGTACGCTCATGTAAACCAGTGGGTTGTATTTCTAAAATTCTTTCTTTTCCGTCACTCGCTCTTCCACCTGCTTCTTCCATTATGTATGCCATTGGATTACATTCGTACATTAATCGAAGTTTACCTTTTGGATTTCTTTTATCACCAGGATATATAAAGATGCCGCCATACAACAATGTGCGATGAATATCAGCAACCATCGAACCTACATAACGAGCTTGATACGGTTTCCCATCAAACAAATTTGATTGAAGATATTTTATGTAATTTTTTAATCCTTGCGGCCAGGTAAAATAATTTCCTTCATTAAGACTATAAATTCTTCCGTGACTTGGAATTTTAATGTCATCATGAGATAATAAAAATTCTCCGAATGCCGGATCTAATGTAAAACCATGAACGCCGTGACCGTGTCCCGATGTATAAACAAGCATTGTACTTGAACCATAAACCACATAACCGGCAACAACTTGCTGAAAACCTGGCTGTAAACAATCTTGAAGTGTTCCTGGTCCGTTGCCTGGGCTGATCCTTTTATATATAGAAAAGATCGTTCCGATGCTGATGTTTGCATCTATGTTCGATGAACCGTCGAGCGGATCGAAAAGCAAAACATATTTTCCAATTTTGTGATGCGGAGGTAAATGTATTATATCTTCTTCTTCTTCTGAAGCCATAACACAAAAGTATCCGCCGTGATCCATCGCTTTGATCAACATCTCGTGCGCATAAATATCAAGCTTCTTAACTTTCTCACCATGAACATTTTCATCACCGGTAAATCCGAGTATTTCCACTAGTCCCGCTTTATTTACTTCGAGAGAAATTAATTTTGCAGCAAGACTAAGTTGGAGCAGAATTGCCGAGAGTTCACCGGTTGCTTCAGGGTGGAGTTTTTCACCTTCCATAATATGGCGTGGTAATGTCATGAATCGTTTTGTTGCCATTAATTTTCTCCAGTAATTTTTCTATAACTTTTTGATGTTAAGCGAAAGCAATTTAATTAATAGAGTTTGATGTGTCAATCTATGTTTTAGATCTTAACATACTAAGAGATGTTTTGTCCAACTTCTTGATCTTTATACTGCAACTGATAAAGTTTGTAGTAAATTCCCCTTTTTGCCAGAAGTTCTTGATGTGTTCCAATTTCTTTTAATTCGCCTTTGTGCATTACAAGAATTTTGTCCGCATTCTGAATCGTAGAAAGACGATGCGCTATTACTATCGAGGTTCTTCCTACTAATAGTTTTTCGATAGCGTTTTGAATGATCTGTTCGGTTTCAGTATCAATGCTGGAAGTTGCTTCATCTAAAATTAGTATTTGAGGATTATACGCCAACGCTCTTGCAAATGAGATCAATTGTTTTTGTCCGACGCTGAGAGTTGCACCTTTTTCTTTAACAACTTCATCGTAACCGTTCGGAAGCTGAGAAATAAATTTGTGAGCTCCGACTGTTTTTGCCGCTTCTATTATTTGCTCATCGGTTATTTTTTCGTTACCGAGATTAATATTCGATTTTATAGTTCCAGAAAAAAGGAAAACATCCTGCAGCACAATTGCAATATATTTCCGCAGATCGCGTTTGTCTAAATTCCGAATATCTATTCCATCAAGAGTGATGCTACCTTTGGCAATATCATAGAATCTGGTTAGAATATTTATTATACTTGTTTTACCAGCACCGGTAGCGCCAACAATGGCAATGGTTTCGCCGGGATTAATTCTAAAAGAAACATTCCTTAAAACATAATCTTCGGGATTGTAAGCAAACCAAACATTCTTAAATTCGATCTCACCGCGAACTGTTGGAAGCTGTGAAGGATTATCCGGATTCTCAATTATTGTTTTATCATCCAAAAGTTTGAATATCCTTTCAGAAGAAGCCATTGCAGTTTGAAGAATATTATACTTTTCGGAAAGATCACGAACGGGACGCCAAAACATTTCAGTGTATTGAAAAAATGCAATTAAAACACCAACTGTCAAACGGCTCTGAATAACTTCTCCGCCGCCGTACCAAATAATAAGTCCAACAGAAATTACACTGAGCATTTCAACTACCGGGAAAAACACTGCATAGTAGAAAATGGATTTAATGTTTACAACTTTGTTATCGTCATTGATACTTGAGAATTTTTTTAGTTCTTCTTTTTCCTTAGAGAATATCTGCACAACATTCATACCCGTTACGCGTTCCTGCATATAAGAATTTAATCTTGCCAGGTGCAGACGAACATCTCTATATGTTTCGCGTACTTTTTTTCTGAATAAAAATGTTGCATAGATCAACACAGGCATTACCGAAAGAGTTACAAGAGAAAGATCCCATGCCATAGCAAACATGAAAATAAAAATCCAGACGATTACAAATATGTCGCTGAAAACCGAAACAATTCCCGATGAAAACATTTCGTTAAGTGAGTCAACATCATTAGTAACGCGGGTAACTGTTCTTCCAACTGGAGTTTTATCAAAATATCTTAAAGCAAGTTTTTGTACATGAGAAAATATTTGAACACGAAGATCATAAACAATTTTTTGCCCCATCAACTCTGTGTAATAAGTAAGAAAATATTGAATTGATGCTTGAAGTATTAGAGACACCAATAAAATTCCACAGATGATAAGCAACCCATGAAAATCATTATTCTTAATATTGTCATCGAAAGCAATTTTTGTTAAATATGGACGAACAGGTCCAAGTGCTGCGACAATAATATTCATAAGTATAGCAATGATTACGTACTTTTTATACGGCTTAACGTACTGAAGCAACCGCCGCATCAATTTTGCGTCGTAAGCTTTGCCTAATATTTCATCATCTTTCTGTGCTTCAGCCATTCTTATTCTTTCTAGTTCATTTCCAAAAGTTCTTTTTCTAATAACTGTTTTGCGTTGAGTTCAGAATAAATTCCGCCCTTGGCAACCAACTGTTCGTGATTTCCTTCTTCAACAATTTCTCCTTGATCAATCACAAAAATCTTATCGGAATCTTTAACAGTTGAAATTCTATGGCTTATGATTATGCTTGTTCGATCATTCATAAAATCTTTCAACTTCTTTAATATTTCTTCTTCAGTATTTGTATCAACTGCGGAGAATGAATCATCTAAAATTAAAATCTTAGGATCAATGGCTAATGCACGTGCAAGTGTGGAGCGTTGTTTCTGTCCTCCTGAAAGTGTAATTCCCCGTTCACCTAGAATTGTTTGGTAGCCAAGCGGAAAAGCAAACACATCTTTTGATAATTGTGAGATCTCGGAAACTTTATCAACAAGAGATTGATTCTCAGCATCTAATCCATAAAGAATATTTTTTTCTAATGTATCCGAGAAGAGAAAAGTTTCTTGAGGAACCATACCGATATTTTTTCTTAATACTTCAAGTGGAATCTTTCTCACATCATTTCCGTCTACCATTACCTGACCTTCAGTAACATCGTACAGACGCGGTAAAAGATTTATCAAACTTGTTTTACCTACACCTGTATTGCCGATAAATGCAATTGTCTGACCATGTTTTATTTTAAAACTTAAGTTCTTAAGTATCCACGGTAAATTTTCCGAGTAACGGAAAGAAACATTCTTAAATTCAATATCACCTTTAATTTCTTGTATGCTATTATCGGTATCCTCATTAGAAATTTCGTAAGGTTCATTTAATATTTTTAACAGGCGCTTCATACTTGCATCTGCCTGCTGGATCATATTAGCAACCCAACCGAAAGAAATCATCGGCCAAATTAAATCTACCAGAAACAACATAAATGCTACTATTACGCCAATGCTCAAAGTTTTGTTGATCACCATATTTCCGCCGGCTAAGACTACAATAATTGCCGAAAGTCCGGCTATTATAAAAAAGACAGGCATGAACAGCGCTTGAAGTTTTACTTGATCCATTTTACAATTTAGATATTCTGCACTCTCTTTTGTGTATTCTTTTATTTCATGATCTTCTCTCTCATAGGATTTTATTACTCTTATACCGGAAAAGTTTTCTTGAGCTTTAGTTGTAAGATCTGAAATTTTTTCTTGTATCCTTGTGTATTTTACATGCATTTTTTTCATTACGATGTATACCACAAACGAGAGAAGCGGCAAAGGCATAAGAGCATAAAGTGTTAGGAGCGGGCTAAGAGAAATCATTACGGCAAAAGTTAGAATAAATTTAATTCCGTTATCAATTGTGTACATAACCGCCGGACCAACATACATACGAACTGCGCTTATATCGTTCGTTGCATGAGACATAATGTTTCCGGTAGAATTGTTTTGGAAAAATCTTAATGGAAGTTTTTGGATGTGCGTCCAAAAGTCCTGCCGGAGATCGAATTCAATTTCTCTGGAAACAACAATTATTGTTTGACGAATAAAAAAACGGAAAACATTGCTGATGGTTGCGGCTACTAACAAAAGAATAACTAGGTTGATAATTACTTGAATATCATGTTGTTTGCTAAGCGAATCAATTCCTTGTTTTACATTTAAAGGTATATAAACGTTTGCAAGATTAGAGCCGAGAATAAAAATAATTCCTAGCACCAACTTGGTTTTATATCTAACAAAATATTTTTTAAGATGGGAGAGATTGCCAAACAAAGTTGAAAGAATCCTTTCTATCTTTAACAATTAAAATTCGAAATGTGTTCGAAACTCTACGCTCTTCGTTCTAGACTAGATTATCCTATTACTTCAAATCCGGTATATTTTTGTAACGCTTTGGGAACAATTATTTTCCCCTCCGGAGTCTGATAATTTTCAAGTAAAGAAACCATTAATCGGCTCGTTGCCAAACCGCTTCCGTTAAGAGTATGTACAAATTCCGGTTTCTTCGTTTCTTCTTTTCTGTATCTAATGTTCGCCCTGCGCGCCTGGAATGCTTCAAAGTTGCTGCATGATGATGCTTCAAGCCATTTGTTTTCTGCCGGAGACCATGTTTCTATATCATAACATTTTGCAGCCGAAAAACTTAAATCACCAGTACATAATAATAAAATTCTATAAGGAATATTTAATGCATGTAAAATATCTTCAGCATCTTTTACCATTAATTCCAATTCGTCATAAGAATTTTCCGGTTTGGAAAATTTTACCATCTCAACTTTATTGAATTGATGAACACGCAAAAATCCTTTTGATTCTTTTCCGTATGAACCGGCTTCTCTTCTAAAACACGGAGAGTAACCTACATATTTAATTGGTAGATCTTTTTCCGCAAGAATTTCATCACGATGAATATTTGTTATCGGTACTTCAGCGGTTGGAACCGGATACAAACCGTCCTTCTCGATAAAATACATATCATCTTCCAACTTCGGAATTTGTCCCGTTCCTTTCATTGATTCTCTGTTAACAAGAATCGGCGGAAAAATTTCCGAATAACCGTGATCTTTCAAATGAGTATCCAGCATAAAATTAATAAGTGCACGTTCAAGCGTAGCACCTTTTCTCATGTATAAAGGAAATCCCGAACCGGAAATTTTGGTTCCTCTTTCGAAATCCAAAATTCTAAGTTTCTTACCAAGTTCAACATGATCCAAAACCTTGAAATCATTTTTGTACGAGAATTCTTTTGGTAACCACTGACGGACTTCAACATTATCTTCTGCGGTTTTTCCAATTGGTACAGACGAATGAGCTAAGTTCGGTGTATGACGTAAAATATTTTCCAACTTTTCTTCAACATCGCGAAGCTGGCCATCTAGCAAAGCAACTTCATCACCGACTCGTTTCATTTCTGCAAATACCGATGATGTATCTTGTCCTGCTTTTTTCATTTGCGGAATTTGCGCTGAGACTTGATTCTTCTTTGCTTTTAGATCTTCCGTTTTTGATATGAACGATCTTCGTTGTTCATCAAGAGCAAGAACTTCATTAACAATATCTTTTTCGTTTTTATTTAGAAGTCCTTGTCTAACTGCTTCCGGCTTCTCACGAATAAATTTTACATCTAACATTTTTTCCTCTTCTTATTATCCGCGTAAATCCGTTTAATCCGTGTGCTATTAAATGGAACGCAGACAATGTGGATGTACGCTGATTTCATTTTACAACAATATTATAAATTTTATTTGGAACATAAATTTCTTTTACGATTTCTTTACCGTCCGTGTATGATTTTACTTTTTCATCGGCAAAGACAGCTTTCTTAACATCGGCTTCGGATGTATTAACTGCTAAATCAATTTTCGATCTTACTTTTCCGTTTATCTGAACTATAATAGTAATAATATCTACGCTCAATGCATTCTTATCAACATCAAACCAAACTGGATTTTCAAAAACGGATTTTTCTTTTCCCAACAATTGCCAGCATTCTTCTCCAAGATGAGGAGCTAATGCAGAAACCATTATTGCAAATCTTTCCAGAGTATAAGTTTGAAGATCTTTTGTGCATTCGCTCAAATTTTTAAGTCCGTTGAGCAATTCCATTAATGATGCAACAGCAGTGTTAAAACGGAAATGCTCTATCTCGATTCCTACTTTCTCCAAAGTTTGATTTGTCTTGCGGTAAATATTTTTTTCGTTGTCGTTCAATTCATTTAAATCATATTTCTCTTTTGCGGGATTTTCTTTTGCTAGATTTTTGTGTGCTTCAAACATTGTATAAGTTCTCTGTACAAAACGATCAACACCAACAATTCCTTTATCGCTCCAATCACCGCCAAGTTCGTACGGACCCATAAACATCAAATACATTCTGAACACATCGGAGCCGTATTGATTCAGTAATGCATTCGGATCAACAACATTGTCCTTCGACTTCGACATCTTTGCGCCTTGATTTGTAATCGTTCCTTGATGAATAAGTTTTTGGAACGGCTCATCGCTGTTTACCAATCCGATATCGCGCAAAAATTTGTGAATGAACCGCGCATAGAGTAAGTGCATTACTGCATGTTCTGCCCCGCCAACATAAGTATCAACTGGTGTCCATGTTTTTGCAAGATCGGGATCAAACATTCCTTTATCATATTTTGGATTTAGATAACGCAGGTAATACCATGACGAATCAACAAAAGTATCCATTGTATCAACATCACGTTTAGCATTACTGTTACACTTCGGACATTTTACATGAACAAATTCTTTATTGCCTGCAAGCGGAGAACCGCCATCGGGTTTGAAATTTACATTATAAGGGAGAACAACTGGCAATTGATCTTCGGGAACAGGAACCTCACCGCACTTTTCGCAATGGATAATTGGTATCGGCGTTCCCCAATATCTTTGTCGGGAAATCAGCCAATCACGAAGACGATAGTTAATTGTACTTTTTCCAATTTTCTTTTCTTCAAGCCACTTAATTATTTTTTTCTTTGCATCATCAACATAAAGACCGTTTAGAAAATCGCTGTTGATAGCAGGACCATCACCCAAAAATGCTTCACCTACAAAATCATCCGGTGGTTGAACAGTTCTGACAATCGGAAGATTGAACTTCTTAGCAAATTCCCAATCGCGTTCATCCTGCCCGGGTACAGCCATAATTGCACCGGTACTGTAAGTCATTAATACGTAATCAGCAATCCAGATTGGAATTTTTTTACCGTTAACCGGATTAATTGCAAACGCACCGGTTTGAATTCCCGTCTTCTCTTTAACAGTTGATGTGCGGTCAATTTCAGTCATTGATTTTATTGAGTCTTTGTATGCTTCAACTTTTTCTTTGAATTCCTTTGTAGTAAGTTTTTCAACAAGCGGATGTTCAGGTGCTAACACCATATATGTTGCACCGAAGAGTGTATCAGGTCTTGTAGTAAAAATTTTTATCTGATCATCGCTGTCGTCAATTTTAAAATTGACTTCTGCGCCGATGCTTTTACCAATCCAATTGGTTTGCATCAGTTTTGTTTTTTCGGGCCAGTCAATTTTATTCAAACCATCAAGAAGTTCTTCGGCATAATTGGTAATCTTAAAAAACCATTGAGTAAGATTTTTCTGCTCAACAGTTGTTCCGCATCTTTCGCAGGTTCCATCATTTAATACTTGTTCATGCGCAAGAACTGTTTGGCAGGAAGGACACCAATTTACGGGTGCATTTTTTCTGTACGCTAATCCTTTTTTGTATAGCTGTAAAAAGAGCCACTGATTCCATCTGTAATATTCGGGAACGCAAGTCATTAACTCCGCATCCCAATCATACATTCCACCCATCCGTTTAACCATTACACGTATATCATTTATGTTTTGCAACGTACTGTCTTTAGGGTGAACGCCGGTTTTGATAGCATAATTTTCTGCAGGAAGACCAAATGCATCATAACCGATCGGTTCAAAAACATTAAATCCTTTTAACTTTTTGAACCGTGCATATGAATCTGTCGGTCCGTAATTATACCAGTGCCCGATATGCATTTTAGCAGCGGATGGATATATAAACATAACAAGGCAGTAGAGTTTTTTCTCAGCATTGGTTAAGTCGGTCTTATAGACTTTCTTCTCTTTCCAAAATTTCTGCCACTTTAATTCGATTTCTTCAAAAGGATACTTCATTCTAATTGCAATATTTGTGAAAATTGGAGTCAAAGTTAGGAAAAATGGGGTGGGTTATCAAGAAAACATGTTAAAGACATATTATCACTCTTTTAATTTCTTTCTCCTTTTCATAATTTACTTACAAAATAAAAACCAACAGAGGCAGCGATGAAACGATTTTTTCTCATTCTATTATTATCAATATCAGCTTTAACGATCAGCGCACAGAAACGTGCTATGACAATTGAAGACATGTGGAATATGAAACGTATCACCAGTTTTGATCTTTCACCCGATGGAAAAAGTATTGTCTTTGCAGCAACCTCTTATGATATGGATAAGAATAAAGGGAATAGTGATGTATGGATGATAAGCAGTGAAGGAAAATATTTGCACGCTATCAAAAACTCAGAGGTCGGAGAGAGTGCGCCAAAATTTACCACCAATGGAAATAAGATCGCTTACGAATTTAAGAATAATATCTGGCTCTGTGATCTCGATGGATCAAACAATGTTCAATTAACAGATCTTTACACAGGTGCTTCCGGATTAGTTTGGTCTAAAGACGGAAAGTTTGCCTTATTTGTTTCAAGCGTTTATCCAGATTGCACAACTCAACTCTGCAACGAAAAGAAAGATAAAGAAGCAGAAGAAAGTAAAGTAAAGGCAAAAATATTTACCGAATTAATGTACCGTCATTGGAACGAATGGCGCGGGGATAAACGCAGCCACCTATTTCTTCTAAACGTTTCAACGAAAGAATATGTTGATCTAACATTAAACAGTAAGTTTGATGTACCTCCAATTGCACTCGGCGGAGATGTTGATTACGCAATCTCTCAGGACGGCAACGAAGTTGCTTTCACTATGAATGCTGACAAAGTTTTAGCTACGAGCACCAACAATGACATATTTATTACCAATGAGAAGTCCCCCGGATCCTACAAGAAAATTTCTGTTAGCGGTGGAAATGATAATGGTCCTGTTTATTCTCCTGATGGAAAATTTATTGCGTTTCATTCAATGGCCCGTGCGGGATTTGAAGCAGACAAACAAGCTTTAGTTCTTTACAACCGTGTAACAGGCGAACTAAAAAATGTAACCGAAAAACTCGATATCTCAATCGGACAGATTTTGTTTTCTCCAGATGGAAAATTTATTTATTACGATTCTGACCGCGAAGCGTTTCACTCAATTTATAAATACAATCTTGAAACCGGTGAAAACACTTTGCTTATTAAAGACGGAACGAACAGTTCAATGAAACTTTCTCCGGATGGAAATACGGTTTACTTTTTACGGCACAGAACAACTTTACCAACAGAAATTTTTTCAATGGATACAAACGGTAATAATCTAAAACAGATCACGAACATCAACAGCGATTTAGTTTCTAATATCGAGTTCGGCGAGTTTGATACATTTTGGAGTACCGGCGCAAACAAGGCGAAGGTTCAATCAATTATTGTAAAACCACCGTTTTTTAATCCGAATAACAAATACCCTCTAATGTTTTTAATTCACGGCGGACCCCAAGGAAACTGGGCGGATGATTTTCATTACAGATGGAATTTGCAAATGTTTGCTGCAAAAGGTTACGTTGTTGTTGCACCAAACCCGCGAGGTAGTACTGGCTACGGACAAAAATTTACGGATGAAATCTCCGGCGATTGGGGAGGAAAAGTTTATACCGATTTGATGAATGCTTACGATTATGCATTAAAGAATTTCAAATTCATTGATGCAAAAAATACTTTTGCTTCAGGTGCTTCTTACGGCGGATATATGATCAACTGGATCGAAGGACACACAACAAGATTTAACGCACTCTTTTGCCATGATGGTGTTTTCAATCTTGAAAGTATGTGGGGTACAACTGAAGAGCTTTGGTTCCCGGAATGGGAGATGAAAGGAACTCCTTACTCAAACCGAGCATTACATCAAAAGTGGTCGCCTCATCAATTTGCAAATAATTTTAAAACACCGATGCTAATTGTGCACGGCGCTCTTGATTATAGAGTTCCTGAAGGACAAGCATTCGAACTTTTCACAACACTTCAACGCAAAGGAGTACCGAGCAAGTTCTTGTATTTCCCGGATGAATTTCACTTTGTAACAAAACCGCAAAATGCCCAACTCTGGTGGAGAACTGTTTTTGAGTGGTTCGACCAATACAAAAAATAATCGGAGATCAAAATGGATTACGATGAAAGAGAATATCTGAACTCAACAGCAATTGATGAAAACAGTTTTGATACTGAAGAAAAAGTTAAGCGCGGCAATGATTATGTTGAAGATCGTCTCTGGGAAAAAGTCGAACGTGTAGGAAATAAAATTCGATTTGCAAATGAGGTAAAAGCATTATACCGATACATGGTTGATAAACATGTGCCTTGGTATCGTAAATCAATTGTTATTGCAGCATTGATTTATTTTATAAGTCCGATAGATGCAATACCGGACGTAGTGCCGCTGGTTGGTTATCTCGATGATCTTGGAGTGATTACAGCCGTAGTCAAGTTCATGGGTCATGAGCTTGTTCCCTATTATGATTAAGGAGTTTAATGAGAATAATTACAAATCTTGCTAAAAAATTCTTCCTTTTTCTATAAGAATTATTTTCAGAAAACTTAACTGGAAGTTGATTTACCTGAAACAAGTATATCTTCAAGGTATGAGAGGTGATGTTCACTGTCCTACCACCGGAAAAAATTATAAATGTTTTTTGAAGATAAGAACATACAATCAAACTCCGGATAACGGTGCACACAGCAGACACCGGTTAGTATGGCTCTTTTTAAAGAATGAAACAAAATATTCAGCGAAAATGTTGCTCTCCTTCATATTGCACCTGAGTACTGTTTTATAAATAAGTTTAAAGGCTTAAAGAACTTGAGCTACTTTCCCGGTGATAAAATGGTAGAAGGTTACGGCAAACAAGACGGAGTTGAATATTTAGATATTATGAATATGAATTTAAAATATAACTCCTTCGATTATGTCCTGTGTAATCATGTTCTTGAACATGCACCGGATGATAAAATAGCGATGAAGGAAATTTACCGTGTACTAAAAAAAGATGGAACGGCAATAATTACAATTCCAATCAATGAAAAGTTTGAAACGACCTACGAAGATTCGAATATTACTTCACCCCAAGAAAGAGAAAAACATTTTGGCCAGTGGGACCACGTTAGATGGTATGGAGTGGATGTTAAGAGAACTTTGGAAAACATTGGATTCAAAGTCGAAATGATCCGCTATGCCGAAAAATTTTCCGCAGAAGAAAATAGAAAATTCGGTTTGTTTAATGATTTTATTATATCATCAATAAAAAACTAATGCCATTGAAATAGAATCCTGAGATAGTACATTTATATATTTCTTTCTATTTACTTTTTATTTATCCTCCCATCTATTCTAAAAATAATTACAAAAAGCATTTCTTCCAATAAATTTGTTTTTACATAATCATCAACAACTTTTTTTATCTTTGTATAAACAACTGAGGATAGAATGAATTTTTCTGTAAAGAAATCCGAAATACTTTTCCATGGGAAAGTTTTTGATGTGAAAGTTGACGAAATAGAATATAATGGAACAGGCAACAAATCTTTCAGACAAGTTGCAGTGCATCCGGGCGGTGCAGTTGTATTGCCGTTAAAAAGTGATGGTAAGTTTGTTTTGATTTCTCAATACCGTTATCCGCATAACGAAATACTTTTAGAACTCCCAGCCGGTAAACTTGAAAAAGATGAAGATCCATTTATATGTGCCACCCGAGAACTTACCGAAGAAACCGGTTATACTTCGAACAAGATTACAAAACTTGGAAAGATTTATACTACTCCGGGTTTCTGCGATGAAGTTTTACATATCTATCTTGCCGAAGATTTAACACCAGGGAATCATGCGCGGGAGGAAGGTGAAGAAGGAATGGAAGTGGTTGAACTTACTCTTGATGAAATCGAAAATAAAATCAGTAATGGAAAAATTGTTGATGCAAAAACAATTTGTGGAATTCATTTCCTTAAAAGAAACTCTTGATTTCCGATAGATGGAATAATTTTTTTATCAGAGCAGAGAATTAAAAAGATTGATTATTCTGGGATAAAAACTTTCAAAGTTAGGATATTTAACGCGATCGTTTTCATATTCAACCATTAAGGTGTCAAGTTTTTGGATATATATAAAACCCGAACTCATCTCCTGGCTGATTACCATGTTTTTATAAATTTCCCCTCTCAGCTTCAAAGCTAACCTTGCAACAACAGTTCTAACTAAATGTTCATTCACACAAGTTTCCCATTGAGAGTATGCTTGCGCTTGCATCTGGGTTTTGATTGGTTCGTACAGTGCCTTCGAATTATTAATCTGAGCAGAATATTTTGTCGTAACTGGATTGACAAACGAATGACTGAACTCGTGCAATAATATATAGAGAAGATAATCTTTGTTGCCAAATGAGAGGGAACCATTTGCGTAAGCCATTGGCCCGGCAACATTATAAACATCCAATCCTTCTGCATTCTCGACTTGAGGTCCATAACCACCAGTGTGGAAAAGTGGTGCAGGCAAAATATTATAGCTGTGTTTTTTTTCGCCATAATAATCTTCCAGCAGCTTTGTATAGTTTGTATCTCCAATTGTTTTAATCATATCATTTTGAATATGATTATAGAATTTTTGTTTGCTGTTGTAGAACTTCATAAAATCAGTATCTTTTGCAAAAGCTCTAAGTTTATCTGCAAAATCTTTTAGAACAGATTCGCCGCCAGCGCGTGTTATAAGATAATCTGAATAAGGTGTGATTTGAGTAAACTCCGGCGGATTGCTATGGTAAAGTACAAATGCTACTGGTGCATCATATGTAAAATTGCTGTTAGTCAATGCTTGCGATTTTTGTATAGCAGGGTGATTGGAAAAATTCGAGAAGTAATTATCAATATCATGCTTGTAACCAATATCAAATTTTGTGTGTCTCTGGCTAGCCCATGTGGTAAAATGTTGAACTACCGCAAGCAGTTCCATCCTTGGATCAACTTTTAGATTGAGACCTGGCGGATTTGGTAATGCATAATCTTCTTCTTGATCAATCGGATTTGAATCAACAATATTATCTTTAGAACAACTAAGGAAAAAAAAGAAAATTATAAATATGGAAGAAATAAGTAACCGATTCATATTACCAGTTCATTATTTAGATGAATCTTTGAAAGCAGAATTCAGTTTGTAAAATTTTTCAATGCTCCACATTCATTATTCGTTAGTAAGTTCATCCAACTCAACTTTATGTAAGTGAGTTATTTTCTTACCAAGAAATCTTTCCGCTACTTCTCTGAATTTTATCGGTACATCACTAACATAAAATTCACTTTGTCCGTGATTCACTGACTGGTTCCGCAGTTGTCTTCCATTCAAATAATCTTCAACCAATCTTGCCGCAGGAGTTCCGGAATCAATCAGCTTAACATTTTCTCCAACAACTTTTTGAATTACATCTTGAAGTATCGGATAATGAGTACAGCCAAGAATTAAACTATCTATTTTCTTTTTGTGAAACTCTCCTAAATATTCCTTAGCAACAAGCTCGGTTACTTTGTGATCAAGCCAGCCTTCTTCTGCAAGAGGAACAAACAAAGGACAAGCTTTCTCATAAACTTTTACTTTTGGATTTAATTTCTTCAGCTCATGCGCATAAGCTTTATTATTGATTGTCGCACGTGTTCCAATTACTCCTACTACCCCATTCATGGATTCTTGAAGCGCCATTTTTGCACCGGGTTCAATCATCCCAATGACCGGGATCGTTAAAAATTTTCTTAATTCTTTAAGCGCAACAGAAGATGCAGTATTGCAAGCAACAACAAGCAGTTTAATATTTTTCCTTAATAAAAAATTTGCCGCTTGAAGAGAATATTCAACAACAGTATCGTTAGATTTTGACCCATACGGAACGCGTGCAGTATCACCAAAGTAAACAATGTTTTCGTTCGGCATTAATCGTGTAACCGATCTAACAACAGTTAATCCGCCAATACCTGAGTCGAAAAAACCAATCGGATTTGTTTTATTCATGAAATTCAATTTATCACCTATAACATTTCTTCAATTGTTTGATTTAATTCGTGAGTTATTAATTGATAAACATCGGTAGAAATCTTTTTTCTATTGCGATCGAGAATATAAAATGAATCTACAACATCATCCCCCTTGGTAGAAATTTTTGCAAAGTAAATCGAAAGACCAAGTTCGTTCATTTTTTTTGTTATTTGATAAAGAAGCCCGATACGATCTGGAGAATAAATATCTATGATTGTATACTTATCATGTTTCTCAAAAACAATTTTGATCTTTCCTTTCCTTTTAAAAAGCTTATTCTCTATTCGCCACCACTTAGATTTTATTTTGTTAAACTCTTTTATGATTTGTAATTCATTCTCTACGGCAAGATAAAGATCATTTGTAATTTTTGGATAACGCGCCTCATCAACTATGCTGCCGGTTCTGAAATCTGAAACATTAAAGCTATCTATAACAATTCCGTCCTTACGCGTAAATATTTTTGCATCGTGAATATTCAGATCATTAATTGAAAGTGCACCGCACATTCGAGAAAGCAATGCTTCTGAATCGCGTGTAATTATAGTTACCACCGTAAAGTCGCTTTCCTCCTTAAAGAAAACAGAAACCGGCGATCCTTTTTCAATTTCTTCAATATGGCGATTGATTTCTTCTGTGGAAAAATGCTGCAGATAACTTATATCATTTATTGATTCAATATGATCTTTGAATGATTCTTCCGAATAAACATCTGAACTTTGTATTAAATCTTTTAAGTTGTATGAAAGTAATTCCTGCCCGCTGATTCTATCATCCAGCATTGTTTTTGTTTTTCGGTATAACTCGTTTAAAAGATCGCTCTTCCATTGAGTCCAAACGACTTGTGAGACTGCCGAGAGATCAGCATAAGTGAGTAAATATAAAAGATCGAGCCATTCTGAATTAGGAAAGAACTCCGCAAAACTATTTAACGTTGATGGATCGTTAAGATTACGGCGGAATGCCACTTGTTCCATTGTTAAATGATGGCGGACTAAGAATTGAACCGTTTCAATTTCTTCAAAGCTGTAACCGAGCCGCTCCATAATTGAATTTGCTATCTCAGCACCTATGATTTCGTGCCCAGACAAACTTATTGGTTTAGCAATGTCATGAAAAAGAACTGCGAGATATAAAATATCTTTATTCTTTATACCCTGAAATAATCTGCCAAGTAATGAAGTTTCTTCGGAAAGCATTTCAAGTGTGGACAAAGCAATTATCGTATGTTCATCAGCGGTATAACAATGATAAACTCCAGGCTGAAAATATCCGACCAATTCCTTAAACTCAGGAAGAAATGTACCGAGAACACTAAGTTCATTCATAGTTGCTAAAGTTTTTCCAACATTTTTGGGAAGTTTAAGAATCTCGCGGAAGAAAACAGATGATCTTGCTTCTAAAATTTGTGTTTCTTCATGATCAATAACTGCTTCAATAATTTTTGTTCGGAGATGTTCATCAAAACGTGCATCGTATAATCCTCTATAATATAATGCGCGTAAAATTATAGACAACGAAAGTTCAGTTTTACTTGTCTGATAAATGACATTCCCCTTGAGGGAGAAATCATCATCAAGATGGATTAATAAGAAATCGCTAATAGGTGATGTAAATTCCTCACTGAAACGTTTTATCATTGTGCTGGTAAATCTTTTTATGATATTCGCCGCATCGAAATATTTTCTCATGTAGGCATGCCAGCCGTCTCCTGAAAAACCCAATACATTTGCAATTTTTTCTTGATAGATAAATTCGAGCCGGTCATTTTTATATTTACTAATCAAGTGAAGATGATTGCGGGCATTAAGAATTAAACGATAGCTTTCCTGCAATCGTGCAGCCGCGCGCGGTATTAGAATCTTATTCTTTTTAATAATGCTTAAGAAATTTTGCGTCTGTGTAATTTCTTCTTGAGAGGTGAGCATCAAATCATTTTTTAAGGTAAATATCCACTCAATAACTTGAAGATCGCGCAAACCGCCGGCAGTATATTTAACATTCGGCTCTAGTACTTTTGCGGACTCGCCGTATTTAGCATAACGAAGTTTTATGTCTTCAAAAAAATCGAGAATTAATTTCTGCTTGTGTTTTTCAGTTAAAGAATCAAAAATCTTTTTGTTCCATTTGTGGTAAAGCTTTTCATTACCGAGGATATATCTCGTTTCAAAAAATTGTGTGAAGGCATGCAGATCTTGATCAAGAAATTTTTGAATATCGGAAAAATCACGAATTGTATGGGAGACCTCTATGCCGGCATCCCAAAGCATAGTAATACAATTATTAATTAATCCTTCGTTCCCATCTACTTTTTCAAAAATGAACATCAGATCTATATCGGAGTAAGGAGAAAGTTCGCGTCTGCTAAAACTTCCGACTGACGCAACGGCACAATTAAGTTTTATTCCTTTCAATACTTTTAGAATATATTCTTCAACAAGTATACTCCACTTAACGGAGAATTTAAACGGATCTTTGAGAAGATTCTCGGTGTTGAAGATTCTATCCCGGTCCTCGAAAAATATTTCTTTAAGTTTAAGTAGTTCCATAATTTAAAAATTGGGCGAGTCCCTCTCGCCCATAATTGTTTCGGTCATTCTGAGTCCGGCTGATCCGGACGAAGAATGACAAATATTGAGTTTGAGATGCTTCTCCCGACAAGCCTGCCTGCCGGTAGGCATGGTAGGGATCAGCATGACAAATATTAATTACAGCTTCTTAAATCTTGCTTGGAAGAATCTTAAATATTTCGGTTCGTAAACCATCTTCAATCCTTTGATCTTTTTTCTCTCATCAAATACTTGCGCAACAGATTCAACCATAACATCAATATGTGCTTGAGTATAAACTCGTCTAGGGAAAGTTAAGCGCACTAATTCAAGTTTTGGATAACGATGCTTACCCGTTAGAGGATCTCTTCCGGATGAAACAATTCCGCGTTCCATTCCGCGCACACCGGAATCAACATAAATTTCAGAAGTAAGAGTTTGAGCAGGAAATAGATCTTGTTTAAGATGAGGTAAGAATTTTTTTGCATCAAGAAATATTGCATGTCCGCCGAACGGATAAACCAAAGGAACATTATACTTCTCAAGCTGTTTACCGCAATATTCAACTTGTCCTATTCTTGCTTTAATATTATCAAACATTACCATCTCTTCAATCCCGCGAGCCATAGCTTCCATATCGCGTCCGGCAAGTCCGCCGTATGTATGAAGTCCTTCATAAATTACAACCATGTTGCGCGCTTCTTCGTAAAACTTTTTGTTACATGTTGCAAGAAATCCGCCAATGTTCACCATCAAATCTTTTTTCGCACTCACCCACAATCCGTCAAAGTAAGAACACATTTCTTTTAAGATTGCCGCGATCGTTTTATTTGCGTAACCTTTTTCGCGCATCTTAATAAAGTATGCGTTTTCTGTTGCGCGTGTTGCATCGAACCAAAGTTTAACATTGTATTTTTTTGTGAGGTTGTAGATCTCTTTTAAGTTTGCCATAGAGAACGGCTGACCGCCTGCCATATTAACCGGTCCGGCCATACTTACATAAGGAATTTTTTTAGCGCCGACCTTTTTAATTAAGTCTTCAAGTTTTTGCGGATCAATATTCCCTTTGAACGGATGTGTGTTCTGCGGATCGTGTGCTTCATCAATAATAACATCAATAAAAGTTGCACCGGCAAGTTCTTGATGTAAACGAGTTGTAGTGAAATACATGTTACCGGGAACATAATCCCCTTGTTTGATCAATATTTTAGAGATCATATGTTCGGCGGCGCGTCCTTGATGAGTTGGAACGAAGTAAGGCATTCCGTAATATTTTTTTACATTATCCCACAAGTTGTAAAAGTTTCTGCTTCCGGCGTATGCTTCATCGCCAAGCATCATTCCCGCCCATTGATAATCACTCATTGCATTGGTACCGCTATCGGTAAGTAAATCTATGTAAACATCTTCGCTCTTAAGTAAGAAAGTATTATAGCCGGCTTCCTTTACGCATTTTTCTCGATGCTCTTTGTTTGTCATTTTGATCGGCTCAACCATTTTTATTTTGAACGGTTCAGCCCAGCTTCTTTTGATTACTTTTTTTGCAGCCATTGTCTCTCCAAATTTTTATTTATAGTTACGTGTTAAATGTTATCATGTTTTCAAATCATCATTCTTCATACAAACTTTTTCTTAAGTTTTTTTCTTTTCTGTTCTGCAATTATTTCCGATGAAATTCCGCCTCGTGTGTTGAACTTTGCAGTGATCTTCATGTATCTCGGTTTGCAAACTTTTACAAGATCATCAAGAATTCTATTTGTTACAGCTTCGAAAAAGATTCCGTCGTTTCTAAAAGATTGGAGATAAAACTTATAACTCTTTAGTTCAACACAAATCTTATCGGGTATGTATTCTAAAATTATTGTAGCAAAATCCGGCTGCCCGGTTTTAGGACAAAGTGAAGTAAACTCCGGTGCTGTGTGAATTATTGTGTAATCTCTTTCCGGATTTGGATTTGGGAATGTTTCTAAGAGTTTTGTTTTGCTAAGCATGGTGTACCTATTTAACAGTTAATCAATAATATATATTACAGTCCAACATCAAATCGGAGTTTTTTAAGATTTAATTCAGCTGAATATAGCTCGCCTAAATTATCTGTTGTCACGTGTGAATATCTTTCAGTATAATCAGCAAAGGAATGCATTACTTGTTGATACTTTTTTGTGTCGTTAGATATTACGTACATGCGCACATGGCGATAATCAATCAGTGTTGCAAGGCGACCAACACCTGACCATGTACCAGTAGACAGTTCAACTTCAAATGCATATTCAGGAATTAGACTTTCTCGCTTTTCAGTAAACCAAATAACATCAATATTTCGGAGTACATCATAATTTGCAAATTCAAGTCTTGGACAAGTCTTGATGGAAGATATTTCAGACAGAGGTTTATTGTTAAATGATTTTGATTTATCAGGGCAAAATGTTTTATAACCTCTAATGTTTCCAACCTCAATCAATCTTCCCTGTAAAACAGCATGAATGCTTTCCTCCGCTGTACTTTTTGACTTTTGAATTGACTCTGGTTTCAAAAGCAAATTCCAGGAATTAACAAATTCTGTGCAACGAAGTCTATTGTTCCTGCCTTTTAGAACAATATTAAATTCATTATCAATATTAATCTTATACTCACCATTTCTGTCGTGACTTATTTCTGATAGGTAATTGAAAAATAATTGAGCAGGGATAAATATGCACCGTTCCATTGAACCACAGATGAAAACTATAAATGGATTTTCAAGGTTAGCCATTTCTTCCAATGTTATATAATTGATACCAAAAAAATATTTTTGAGTTGTCAGCATAGTGGCAGCTCTTACAAGAATGTTAGCTCCACCAATTTTAAAAACTCTTGCACGTAAAACTCTAATAGGTTCTATATTCGCATGAAGGCTTCTTGCTTGTTCCAGAAATTCTTCAACTAAATTGTCTGTTGGTGAATTATTGTTTTTCATACTTGAGCTTATGATTTATGATTAAATGTGATTGTTTCTTTCGCGAATTGTCTCATCGATCGCAACTTTCACTACATCATCCCAATCAAAAAATCCCCATTCAATTCCTTTTTTAACAGCGTTCATTTCATGAAAATCAAGTTCTCTTCCTATTCTTTCTTTAGCTAATGTCTGAACGTCCCAAACATTTATAGCATATACTAATTCATCAACTTCTAGTTTTTCTGTTATATATTCACTCATTTTAACTCCATGTAAATAATAAAACAAGTTCTTTCTGCATTCTCAATTCGCCATTCTCAATTCTCAATTAAAAATACCTCGGTTTTACTTTATACGGAATCTGATCTTCCACTCCCGCTTGCTGAAAACCGCGGAGACGGAAAGCACAGCTATCGCAAACACCGCAAGCTTCATCTTCATTTTGATAACATGACCAGGTTAAATGTAACGGCGCTTTTAATTCAATTCCTTTCTTCACAATATCGGCTTTTGAAAAATGAATTATCGGCGTAGTAATTTTAATTTTTGTTTCGGGCTTTGTGCCGAGTTCGACCATTTTTTCAAATGCTTCAAAGAAATCCGGACGGCAATCCGGATAACCGCTTGCATCCTCGTAAACAGCACCGATAAAAACTGCTTCTGCTCCAATTACTTCCGCCCAGCTTACACATGCACTTAAAATATTAGCATTGCGGAACGGAACGTACGAACTTGGAACTTCTTTATTTGAAAGATCCGCTTTAGCTACTTCAATTAATTTATCAGTAAGAGACGAGCCACCGATCTTTGTAAAATGTTCGAAATCAATTACCAATCTTTTTTCCGCTTTGTAAAAATCAGCAATTTCATAAAATGCTTTTAGCTCGCGGTTTTCGGTGCGCTGCCCATAATTTATATGAATGAGTGCGAGTTTGTATGTTTGATTCGCAATCGCTGCGGTAACACAACTATCCATTCCTCCGCTAACAGCAACGACAGCTAATTTTTCTTTCATCATAATAAAATCTTATTAAACATTGGTAAAAATAGCAAATTGGAATTTGAGAATGAAAGGTTGATTCAGTACTCTGCGAACTTAGCGCATTCTAGCGTTAAAGCTTTTAACAGCAAAGACCGCAGAGCTTTAGTCTTTCCTTAGAAAAAATAAAACGGCTGCAATAACAAAACTGACAATCGATGAAATAACAAACGGTACTTGCGCTCCAAATTTATCCCACAGAACTCCGGTAAAAAGTGAACCAAACATTATGGCAAAACTTGAAAGTGCAGTTAGTAAACCAATTGCAGAACCACGGAATTGATCCGGTACAAGATCAGAAACCCAAGCTTTCGATACACCTTCGGTTGATGATGCATAAATTCCATAAAACGCAAAGAGAAGCCAAACTATTACATGATCTTCGTTCATCGCAAATCCAAAATAGACAGCGGAAAATATTATCAACCCGATTATAAAAATATTTCTTTTGCCGAACTTATCCGCTAAAATTCCAACCGGATAAGATGCGAATGCGTAAACTAAATTGTAAAATACGTAACCAAGAATGGCTATTATATCCGAGTGAGCTATTTGTTTCGATTTTAGAATTAGAAAAACATCGCTGCTGTTAACAAGTGAAAACGCAGTGAGTGCAAGAAGTAACATTTTATATTCTCGAGGTGCAGCTTTCCAAAACTCGCGGTAAACTTTTTTCTTAGAATTTTTGACACTTCCTTTTGCATCTTTCACCACAAAAGTAAATCCGATAGCAAATAATGACGGAATAATTGCGAAGAGATAAATCCATGAATACTTACCGGGAAAAAAGTAAAGAAGTAAAAGTGCTACCAACGGACCTGCAACTGCGCCCAGCGTATCCATAGCTCTATGAAAACCAAAAACAGCTCCTGAATTTCCATTTGCATAACTTGCCAGAAGTGCATCTCGCGGTGCTGTACGGATTCCCTTTCCTATTCGATCAACAATGCGGGAAAAGATTACTGCTGGTACCGTTGCTAATAGTCCCGGTAATGATTTTACTAATCCCGATAGACTATAACCGATTACAACAAAGATTGAGCGTTTGCCTATTCTATCCGAAAGAGTTCCGAAATATCCTTTTAAAAATCCCGCAGTTACTTCTGCAATTCCTTCAATCAATCCAACTACCGACATTGAAGCACCGAGAACAGCGGTTAAGAAGATCGGAGTAATTGGATAAAGCATCTCACTTGCGAAATCAGTGAAGAAGCTGATCAATCCAAGTATAACAACCGAGCGTGATATGTTTTTGAATTTTGTCATGATAGTAAATTTCTAAAATGAATTTCATTTTTCCTACAAATTTCTATTGACAATTTGCAAATAACTTCTTTCTTTTAGGAAGAAAGATTCATAACACACCTTATAAAGAACTTCTTATCATACGTATGAAATTATTTATTCAGAGAGAAAAATTAAAAAGAAGGAGCCGCTAATGGAATATTATGAATTACATCATGTAACACCACAAATGAGATTTATCAATAAAGCGGTAGAAGTATTGAAGAACGGCGGAGTGATAATTTATCCGACCGATACTGTTTACGGAATTGGTTGTGATATATTCAACAAGGAAGCTCTTGATAGAGTTTATGCAATTAAACAAGATGCCGGAACAAAATTGTTCAGTTTTATTTGTCCTAATTTGAAAAATATTGCCAAGTATGCAAAAGTATCGGATTATGCTTACAGAGTAATGAAAAAGCTTTTACCCGGACCTTATACTTTTGTTTTACCTGCAGCACATGAAGTTCCAAAAAAACTTTGGACTAAAAGAAAAACTGTCGGTATTCGAATTCCAAATAATAATATTGCTTTGACACTTGCTACTGAACTTGGCAATCCAATTGTAAGCACTAGCGTTACAACACGGAAGGGAGAAATTTTATTTGATCCGCTCGAGATTCAAGTGATATTTAATTCACAAATAGATTTGATGTTATCAGCAGGTGCTTTAGAAGGAAAGCCTTCAAGCATAGTTGATTTAAGTGGCGAAGAACCTGAAATAATTAGAGAAGGGGCAGGTGATCTAAGTATGTTCTTTGTTTGATTTTTTTAGATTTGGTTTTCTTTAAGAAATTTTCGGCCGCAATCTTAGTTAATAAATTTTAAAAATATTTCCTTCTTCCTATTTAGGAATTAATTCAATTAGTAAAGAGGTTATCCATCATTCATTTTTTTAATTAACCTATCCAGTTCTCAGAAGTATAAGATAGTCGTCTGTTTTTCTTTACAGGCTTTTCAGAATTAGTTTTTGAAGATTGAGACGATTGATTATTATCAGCCGGTGAAGAAAAATCAGTTACAAAAGCAATTCCATCTTCGATATTCATTAAAGATTCCTCGCGTTGCTTTTGAGTTTTATTGCGTTGATTGACCCACTGTAGCTGAGTTTTGGGATCGGCTATAGGTTGTACGTTCATCTGTACCTCCTATTATTTACCGAGTGAAGAAAAAAAAGAAAAGAATATTAGTGACAATAATTTCAACCATAATATACAAATAAGAACAGAAAATTTCTCAGTAATGGGGACACAATGTGTTTTTCAAAAACATTTTTTAAGATATTATTTATTCTTCTCTATAAAATATAGTTGTTGATGCCTGAGCAGTTGGAAATAAAATCATCTGTGCAACATTAAAGTGTTCTGAACGTGTTGCAGTAAATACAACTGCTTCAGCAACGTTATCGCCTGTTAAAGGTTTCAGTCCTTTATAAGCATTCTTAGCCTTCTCTTCATCGCCATAAAATCTTACTTTACTGAAACCCGTTTCAACTAATCCCGGATCTACAGTACTAACGCGAATGTTTTTATCAATAACGTCCATTCTAAGTGATCGTGTTATTGCATCTACAGCATGTTTAGTTGCACAATAAACGGCTCCTTTAGGATAAGCTTCGCGGCCGGCTATAGAACCAATATTAATAATGTGTCCGCTTTTTCTTTCAATCATTTGAGGAAGAATTGCATTTGTAACATAAAGTAATCCTTTAACATTGGTGTCTATCATTTCCTCCCAGCCATCGGGATTGTCTTCGTAAAATTTATTTAATCCGCGTCCAAGTCCAGCGTTATTAATGAGGATATCAATTTTTTTAAACTCTGCAGGAAGAGAACCAACCGCTTTATTCACCTCATCACGCTTGCTTACATCTAATTTTATTGGATGAACATTTACACTGTACTTTTTAATTATATCATCAGCTATTTCTTTAACAAGATTTAATCTTCTTGCACTTATAATAAGATTAGCTCCTTCATTTGCAAAAGCGTACGTACAAGATTTTCCAATCCCGGAAGTCACGCCGGTAATAAAAACAGTTTTTCCTTTTAACGATTTCATTATTTTCTCAAAAAGTTTTTACAAAGTTAATATAAAAATGAATAGAAATTTAATTCGATAACCTTCTATATCTTTTTAGGAAGAATCAGCCAATAATTTTATTCTACACTTATTTATATTTTCTTAAATTGCTTATAAGAAAATATTCATCGAAAGCGGATTAATGCTAAAATCTTATTTGAACAGTACTCGTACTTATGTTTTGTCAATTCTTACTACAAGAACTCTCGTCGAAAATTTCTATCACGACGTGAATCATACGCAAGAAGTTGTTCAATCAGCCATCGAAATTGGAATTGGCGAAAAACTTTCTGAAGACAAGCTTGAAATGGTCCAGATCGCTGCATGGTTCCATGATGTAGGATATATTGAAAAAACAGATGGACATGAAAAAGTAAGCGTTGAATATGCGCGAAAATTTTTAACTGAATTACAATATCCTTCAAACAAGATTAAAATAATAATTGAAGCTATTCTTGCAACTAAGATCCCTCAAAAACCAAAAAATAAATTTGAAAAAATATTATGCGATGCAGATCTTTTTCATTTCGGCAAAGAAATATTCTTTAACCGGAATGATAAATATAGAGTTGAGTTTGAAAATCATCTGGGGCATAAACTTAGTGAACAGGATTGGTTAGTAAAGACAATTGATTTTGTAAAAAATCAAAATTTCCACACGGATTATGCAAAAAGAAATTTCACTGATCAAAAAAAAGAAAACCTTCGTCTGCTTAATGAACAACTTCAACAAATCACCAATAATATTGATTAACTTTTCATTCAATCCTAAATATGCCAATTACAAAAACACTTTATCTTATCCGCCATGCTAAATCAAGCTGGGATGATTCAAGTCTATCGGACTTTCAGAGATCATTGAACGATCGCGGATTAAAAGACTCTCCCTTGATGGCTAAATTGATTAAGGGGAAAAATATTATTCCGGATTTAATCATTTCCAGTCCTGCTGTCCGTGCTATATCTACAGCAGAAATCTTTGCCAATGAATTTCATTACAATAAAAATAAAATTATAAATGATGAAAGAATCTATGAAGCTGCTATGCGCGATTTAATAACAACTATCCGGAAAATAAATGACGAGTATAATATAGTAATGCTCTTCGGACATAATCCCGGGTTATCAAACACTGCAAACCTTCTTGGTAATAAGTTTCTACCGGAGTTGCCGACTTGTGCAGTAGTTGGAATAGAATTAAAAGTAAATTCATGGAGTGAAGTTGAGAGGAACTGCGGTGAGATTATTTTGTTAGAATACCCTAAAAAATCTTTGAAGTGATCACTTAACTAATTTTGATATCGCTTTAAACTCATCCGTACCGCAAATATTTAACATTTCAAATAAAATAGATTCCGTTAATGAGATCTCGGCTCCGCTCGATCTCATTCTTTCAAGAGCGATTTCATAATCAAACTTACGGCGGGAAGAAACCGCATCGGCTGCTACATAAACTTGGAACTCGTTTGCAATTAAATCCAGAGCTGTTTGCATGACGCAAACATGAGATTCAATTCCGCAAACAACAACTTGCTGAACACTTTTACTTTTCAACTCTTCAAACAAATTACCTGCACCAAAACAACTGAACGACATTTTATGTATTGCGTTTCTCTCTTCCAGCGCTGATTTAATTCGCGGTTCGGTTGGACCTAATCCTTTCGGATACTGCTCGGTAAAGTAAATGGGCGAATTTAAAATCTTGAATCCGTTAATAAGTTTAATAGCATTCTCAACAACACGTTCGCTTTCATAAATAACCGGAAGAAGTTTTTCTTGAATGTCAATCACAAGTAAAGCTGATCTTTCTCTTTGTAATATTTTGGAATGACGGTTCATGTTGTTAACGGTTAGTTATAAATGAAAGTTTTAATTCGCAATTCTCAACATGCCTGCAAGGTTCTCAATTAATATATTGGATTCATTCCATACTTACCGCAAGAATACATCATCAATAACGATGCAATATCAATCGTCGCACGTTTCTCTTCATCTTCGGGAATGATAAAATCATAAACATCGGCAATAAACTTCATGTTGGATAATATTTTTTTGAGTTCGGAATATGTCGGTTCACCGTGCCAGTTAGCAACACGTTTAATTAAATTCTGTTCGTTGCGGCGGAGAAACTCTGAAAACGTAATGATATTTTGACTTAGCTTAGTACGCGGTCTGCAAATATTTATTAAGTCGTTTGTGTATTGATCCCATTTGTTTGCTATATCTTCATTCTTATCATACATAAGAAGCTTGGCTTTTTCCGGTGTGAATTGCGCATGTGTTATTGTTTTAATTTTCGGAATCAAAGCGTAGCCGTCATAACTAATTATTCCGGTATCTTCCTCTACATACTTCCATCTTCTTAATAGACGTGAAGTTGTTTGTACGGAAACAACTTTATCCAGTTCGCTGTCTATAACAACGAACTTTCCTTTTTGATAACTTACAACCGTACACCAATGTTCCCAATTTTTTACACTTAGAATACACGGATAACCTTTCTTTAAGTGTTGGATCAACATACGGCGTGCATCATCGGGATTGCTGGATTGAAAATGTTTCATTCTGCAGTTGAATCTTCTAGCAGCACGTGCAAGACCAAACTCATCAGTACCTGCCCACCATGTACTGCCGGCAATAACTCCAATCTGATCTTCATCTTTGAAAACACCTAACATAACAAGAGCATATTTCAACGCAAATGGTCCGCATTGATATTTGTTAGGCTGCGGATAAAAACTCATTTTACTAAATCCTTCCTTATCATATGTGGCGCAAAAATAACAAAACTTTTGATATGCAAAACATTTTTGTTTAGTTTGCAAAAAAAAAATAGGGCTGAATGAAAGTAGCTGTAGTATTCAATGAGGTTAACCCCGAGATTTATCAATCTAAGAAGGTTCGTACAAAGGATTTGGATTTCAAACCCGTATTCGGAATGGATGAGAATAACCCCATTTCCGAGTATGAGTATATGGCTAAATCCCTTACAAAAGCCGGTTATGAAGCTTATACGCTTAATATTATGGATAATCTCCAGCTTTTTATTAAAGATTATGAAAAAAATAAACCGGATGTCGTTTTTAATCTGGTAGAACTTTTCAAAGATCAGCCAAGATTAGAAATGAGTTTTACTGGAATTTTAGAATTACTGGGTATCGCATATACAGGTGCACCTCCTATGTCACTTGGAACTTGCCAAAATAAAACTCTCACCAAAAGAATATTAAGTTCACTCAGTATCCGTACTCCGCGATATAAAATTATTAAAAACATGGAGCGTTCATTCCGCTTAGGTTTGCGTTATCCTCTTATTGTTAAACCGGCATTGGAAGATGCAAGTGTTGGAATTGATAACGATTCAATTGTAAATAATGTAGATACACTAAAGAAGCGGGTTGAATATGTTTTCAATTCTTTCAATCAAGCTGCTCTCGTAGAAGAATTTATACTCGGCAGAGAATTAAACGTTGCAGTTTTTGGTGATAAAGATCCTAAAGTTCTTCCGATTAGTGAAATTGATTTCTCAAATATGCCGGATAATTTATATCCGATAGTAAGTTTCCAGGCTAAGTGGGATCCTCAGCATGAGGCATACCATAAAACAATTCCGATCTGCCCGGCACAATTACCTGATAAAACCCGCGCCGAAGCTGAAAGTATGGCGCTGCAATGTTTTCGTACTGTAGGATGCCGTGATTATGCACGTGTTGATATGCGTCTTTCAAAGGAAGATAACAAACTTTATGTGCTGGAAGTAAATCCAAATCCCGATCTGCAGGAAGGTGCAGGATTTATGCGTTCGGCAAAACATGCCGGATATTCTTATAAGAAAACTTTGAAGATGATTGTTGATTTTGCTTACGAGAGGAAGTTGTCTGCTGCCAGTAATCAGCGTTCTGCAAAAAGTTAGTTGCGTAACAAAATTTAATTTTTATTTTCTTTCGTTAAAGATACTTTTCTTCTTTCAACCTTCTGCAATACTTGCTTTTTTTCTTCATCGGAATAAACAGACCAATGAACAATTTCTTCTATCGTCCTAAAACATCCATCGCAATAATTATTAGTAGCATTCATAATACAATGATTATTGCACGGTGAAGTGACGGTTACATCGGATTGCATTAATTCCCTTTCTTTTTCTCTCCCAAATAACAAGTGAAAACTAATAAAAAAGTTTCATAATAAAGAAACCCAATTTCTTAAAGAAATTGGGTTTCTAAAATTTAACTTTTATTATTTCATTTTTCCTTCTTTTAATTCATCTGCAAGACGGTCAAATTTATAAACTTTCTTAATTGCTTCGTACATTCCTTTTGAATCCACAGCCACAGTCCTATTGAACGTCGGTAAATAAATAAAATTGCCTTGCAAGCTTTCAATATTGCCGTCAAATGCAAGACCGATAACTTCTGCGTTTTTGTTGATCACAGCACTTCCGGAGTTACCACCAACGATATCGTTTGTTGCAACAAAATCTACCGGCGTTGATAGATCAAGATCTTTAGGAATATTTTTCCATCTATCCGGTAAGTTGAAAGGATATTTCCCTTCAAAGCCGTAAAATCTATCATACATTCCGAAGAAGGTAGCTTTAATTGGCGCTGTTGTTCCATTGTATTCATAACCTTTCATAAGACCATCGCTCAATCTTAAAGTTCTGTTAGCATCGGGAGTAATGGATGTTCCGTATGTCTTATAAAGAATTTGTCCGAGCAATCCGAATGCAATATTTTCAGTATCCATAATTTCTTTTTGTTGAGTTCTCAACGGTTCAAGCTGATCATAATTCTTAGCGTAGAATTGTATGAAGGGATCTTCGAGTGCTAAGATTTCTTCAGGAGTTTTTTTGAAAAGTTCTTGTACTGCAGCTTTATCTTTGAAAAGTGATTTTGCGATCAAACTTTTTGCAACATCTTTTCCTGCTTTGTTACCAAAGTTTTTTACCACAGCAACATCGTTCTTGCCAAGATTCATTGTTATATAATCAATATTGATTTCGAGTTTTGCTTCTTCGAGTAAGTTGTCAAAATTATCCGGATATAGGTTATCTCTAAATCCCTGTTGTTGATTTCCGCCACCTCTCTGTCCGCCGCCAAATCCACCTGCTCTTTGTCTTTGAGCTTCTAATTCTTTCTTCTTTTCTTCAGGAAGCATTTGATATTTTGCATATGAAACGAGAGCATTTCCTATTTGTAAGTAACGCGAAAAATATTGAGGATTAACGGAATAACCTGCCAGCTTTGGTTCAATTTTTCTAAGTTCGTTTCGTGTAGTTTCAATTGTCTTCCAAACATGTCCGTATTGTTTATTTAGTTCCGGATCATTAAAAACAACTTTTTGAAGTTTCTTTTCAAAATCTTTTTTACGTATTCATCTGCATTTTTCGGATTAACAGATTTTAGCTGTTCCAGACGATTGTAAACATTATCCGATAAGTAAGCACTGTTTCTATATTGAATGTCGCGCAAATATTCCAATTGAGCTACGGTTCTCAATCTATTTGTGGAGCCCGGATTTCCAACTGTAAAAACTAATTCTCCGTTAGCAGCACCGTTTTGGCTCCACTTAAAATAATGTTCGGATTTAATTGGTTTGCCGTCATCACCGTAGATTCTTAAGAAAGTGCAATCAAGGTCATATCGAGGATAAGTAAAATTATCAGGATCGCCGCCGTAAGAAGCAATTTGTTCTTCAGGTTGGAATACTAAACGAATATCAGTATAAGTTTTGAATCCTTGTACAAAGAATAAACTTCCGTTGTAGTAAGAAATTACATCACATTTTAATTTAGTTTCTTTTTCATATTGATCTTTTAATTCTTTCATCTTTTCATCGCGAAGAGCAATTTTTTCTTTCTCATCTTTTCCATTTTGCTGTGCAGATAAAACTTCTTTTGTAACATCTTTGAGCATTACTAATTGTTCGGCAGTATAGTTTGGTACTTTTCTTTCATCCGCTAATGTCGGTGCAAAAAAAGCGGTAGCAGCAAGGTCTTCGCCTTCTTTTTGGATCTGTCTTCTTGTACCTCGTGAACAATGGTTGTTAGTCATAATCAAACCGTCTTCAGAAACAAATGATGAGGTACATCCGGGAATGCGAAGTGCTGATAAGCGAACATCATCAAACCATTCTTGAGTTGCTTTAAAGCCGTAAGTTTTTTCTAAATAATCAAATGGAGGAAACTCGAACGTCCACATTTTTCCGGTATCAAGTTTTTGTGATCTAACTGTATCTTGATTAATTACTTGTGCGCTTAATTGAAACGCAAAGACAAAAACAAATAGTAAAGAAACAATTGATAATTTTTGAAGAGATAATAATTTTTTCATAGCAACACCTGAGTTATTTTTATAAAGATGAACACATCCAAAAATAAAAGGAAGTGCTTTCTAAACCAATTAACTTGAATGATGTAAGAGTTAAAAAATGTTAAATAAAAAAGCCCTCATTTAGAGGGCTAATATTAAAAAATAAAAATCATTACTCAATCGCGGAGTTTATCCAACAAGTTATTTAACTTTTTAGCTTCGCTTTCAGATAAGTTTTTAAGGAATGAATCATGTTTATCATTTAGCTTATCAATTTCTTTTAAAAGATGTAGTCCTTTTTCGGTAATTATAATATCAACACATCTACGGTCTTTTGAAGAGAGATCGCGTTTAACAAATCCTTTTATGCGCAACCGTTCAACAAGTCGTGATGCATCAGACATTTTATCAAGCATTCTTTCTTTTAACAAGTTTACTGTTGCGGGATTGGGATATTGCCCGCGGAGAATTCGAAGAATGTTATACTGATTGCTTGTAATATCATGCTTAGAAAATAGATTTGAATACAAATTAACAAGCCAGCCGTTAGTGTAAAGTACATTAACGGCAAGCTTATGATATTCATTTCTAAATTTGGGCTGTTTTATTTCTTGTTCAAGTTTCATTATGATTTCTGTAATTCAAGATCAATTGTGATATAAACTGTTTTGCTTACAACTGCACCGCCTGCTTCCATTAAAGCGTTCCACTTAAGATTGTAATCAAGTCTGTTAACTTCACCTTTAATTTTGAAACCCGCTTTTGTTTGTCCCCATGCTTGAATTGTTCCGTTATAAATAACATCAAGAGTAATTTCTTTTGTTACGTCGCGGATTGTAAGATCGCCAACGAGCTTATAATTTTTCTCGTCGATTTTCTTCATTGATTTTCCTTTAAAAGTCATTTTAGGAAACTTTTCTGCGTTGAAGAAATCATCCGATTTTAAGTGAGCATCTCTTTTCTCGTTATCGGTATTGATACTTGCTATATCAGCGGAGAAATCAATTTTAGCATCTGAAAAATCATCCTTTGATGCCTGAACATTTACATCAAATGTCTTAAACTCTCCGGTAACCTCAGAGATAATTAAGTGTGTGACTGTAAATTGAGCTTTTGAATGTGCTTTATCTGTATTCCATTTAGTTTGAGCATTTAATGATAAAACAGCGAATAAGACAAGAATTACTGTATTACGAAGATGTTGCATTTTAACCTCTTTATTTTGTTTATGAAATTATCACGAATTAGTAATAATGTTGTAACATATATTGGTATAACCCATATCATTGTTATAAAGTTCCCACATAATAATAATTCAATAAGAAAAAGTTGTTACCGGCTTTTTACATCAGAATTTCCGGAAAGCAGAAAAACTGTAATCGTCTTTCGTCTTCTTCAGTGCCATTACAATGCTGGCATTTTTTAACATAAAAGACGATTGACTCTTCCCCATCATCAAGATCAAGAAAGTTTACTATTGATTGACAATGACTGCATTGAACGATAATGATACGTGTGTAATTTTTCCTCACAGTTAGGACAAAGAAAATCCGTATCTATGAAATTTTCTTATTGAAAAACGGGGAAAATGGAATTGCATTTAGTATTTGTGCAGTGTGAAATTTTAACGGTTTCGTAGAATAGATTTTGATGGCTACCTCCTTTTAGAAAAGCATTCAAAAAATAACTCTGATGATGATACTTGGCTATGCAAAAATTTATCCGCTACTGCCGTTAGTTTATTTAGTTTTACTTATTTTTCGTTTAATGAATAGTTCAGAATCATTTCGGAGAATTAATGAACAAAATTTCATCATTCAAAGCATACGATATCAGAGGTAAAGTACCTGATGATTTGAATACTGACCTTGCTTATAAAATAGGCAGAACATTTGCAAAATATTTAGGTGCAAAATCAGTTGTAATTGGCCGCGATGTAAGAAAATCATCGCCGGAATTATCGGAAGCATTATCACAAGGATTAAACGATGCCGGGTGTGATGTTATCGATCTTGGTTTGTGCGGAACAGAAATGATCTACTTCGGAACTCCATTCCTAAATGCCGATGGCGGGATTATGATAACAGCAAGCCACAATCCGCCTGAATACAACGGATTAAAATTTGTAAAAAAAGGCTCGGTACCGATGGGTTACGATTCCGGTCTGAATGAAATTGAAAAGATGATATTGAATAATGACCTTGGTGAAATCTCAGATCAGAAAGGAAAAGTTTTTCAAAAAGATATTATGAAAGACTTTATTACTAAAGTCACAAAATTTTTTGATGCAAGAAAAATCCAACCATATAAAGTTGTTGTTAATGCCGGTAATGGTTGCGTAGGTCCCGCTTTGGATGCTCTAGAAAAATATTTACCTGTTAAAATGATAAAGATTTTCCCGGAACCCGATTCAACCTTTCCTAACGGTGTTCCCAATCCTCTTTTACCTGAAAACAGACAGCCAACTATTGATGCAATCAAAAAAAATGGAGCTGATCTTGGCGTTGCTTGGGACGGCGATTATGATCGGTGTTTTTTCTTTGATGAAAAAGGCAATTTTATCGAGGGATATTATATTGTGGGTTTACTTGCAAAATCTATTTTGAAAACAAATCCCGGTGAAAAAATTGTACACGACCCTCGGCTGATTTGGAATACGATCGAAATAGTAAAAAAAGCCGGAGGTCAAGCTGTTGTTTCTCAAAGTGGTCATGCTTTTATCAAACAAAAAATGAGAGAAGTAAATGCAATTTATGGCGGGGAAATGTCAGCACATCATTATTTCCGAGATAACTTTTATTCCGATAGCGGGTTGATACCATTCGTCCTTATTCTTCAGTTAATGTCCGATGAAAAAGCTAAACTTTCGGAGCTTGTTGACTCTATGATACGTTTATATCCTTGTTCGGGTGAAATTAATTCAACAATAAGTAATCCAACGGAAAAAATTAGAGAGATCAAAAAAAGATATACTGGCGGAATAAATGACGAATTGGACGGTCTTAGTGTTGAATATCACGATTGGCGTTTTAATATTAGGATGAGTAATACGGAACCTTTGCTACGATTAAATGTAGAATCTAAGAGCGATGAAAAATTGATGCATGAAAAAACAAATGAGCTATTGAAATTTATTAGAGGATAGTTATATTGCTATTAGCTTTTGAAACTTTTTGTATCAAACGATAAAATATTGATGTTAAGAAGGAAATAGAAATGGCAGCGGGTCAAGAAAGAGCAATAGATGTTGATAAGATTTTAAAAAATAAATTAAAGTCTGTTAGCGTTGGCTCGATAGAAAATGCTGTTGCAAAAGTTATAAGTGATATGGTCGGTGAAGATTATAAATGTACTATCAGTGAAGTAAAGTATACATTATTTAGCGGCGCAGACTTTCATATAAAAATTGAATTAAGTTACAATCCTGAAGAATAAATTTTTGGGGAGTTGCGGCTGAGACTTAGGTCTCCCCCCAACCTAGGTTTTGGCTCTTCTCCCCTCTTTTTTATCCCACAATACTTTTTAACTCATTAACTACTCTATCAATCTCATCTTTTGTATTATAAAAATGTGGTGAAAAGCGAATCATTCCTTCTCTAACTGCACCATAAATTTTTCTTTTTTCTAATTCAGAAAATATTTCTTTTGATTTTTCATGTTTGAACGTTACAATTCCGGCAAGGTGTTCGTTAGAAACATTTTTTAGTAATGGTTTGATACCGATCTCGGAAAGTTTGTTAATAAAATAATTCGTGTTTTCTAAAATTCTCAATTCGCAACCTTGCCTGCCGGCAGGCAGGTTCTCAATTCTCAATTGCTTAAAGATGTTAAGTGCGGCATCAAATATTGCTATACCGAACGCATTTAAAGTTCCGGTTTGAAATTTCTCCGCGTTAGATCTCAAAGTCAGATCATAATTCAAAAAATTCCAAGAATCTTCAACTGATGTCCACCCAACATTTTTTTGATCAATTTTATTTTGCAATTCTTCTGTTATATAAAAATATGAAAGACCTTGACTGCTCATTAACCATTTCTGTGTTCCTCCGGTAAGAAAACCTATTGGAGATTTTTTTAGATCGACATGAACAGCGCCAACAGCCTGAATCGCATCAACACAAAATATTATTCCTTTCTGTTTGCACAGTTCACCGATTGCATCAATATCGGCTTTGTAACCCGAAAGAAACTGCACCATACTTATTGAAATAAGTTTTGTCCTAGGAGTAATTAATTTTTCAAGATCTTCTATATCTACAATTCCATTTCGCGATTTAGCAAAATCAATTTCAACTCCGTGCTTTTTTAGATTTAGAAATGGATAAACATTCGAAGGAAATTCAATATCGTTCAAAATAATTCTATCGCCGGACTTCCAATCTAAACCTTGAGCTATTATGCTCATGCTGTTTGCAACATTATCAACCCATGATAATCTGGTAGTGCTGGTTCCTAATAGTTTTGCTAATTTTTCTTTTGCACTAAAATTCCATTTTACAAAAGATTCAAAGTTCATCACGTTAAGTCCGCTTCTTTCATCCATATATTCTTTAATACGATCGAGGACAAGAGTGGACCATGGACCGAGCGCCGCATGATTGAAATAAATTTGATCGGTTTGCAAATGCGGGAATAGTTTTCTTACTTCTTCAATTTCCAAAATAATCTCCGAATAATTTCTTCGGTTAAATTAAGAAAGATTTTTTTAAGAATGCGAAACGAACCATTGTGTCGTCAAGGACCATTCCTTGACGTAAAGAGAAGTAATGCGGTCAAGGTATAGACCTTGACCGCCGAGAAAGGATTCAATTAAATTATTTCTTCTTGCTAATTATCTCTTCAATCTGATCCATAACTTTATTCATTTTAGCAATCGTCAAATCGAATGCTTCGGAAGATAACGGATCTATCCCGGCTTTCTTGATAAGCTCAATCGGATAATCAGAACTACCGCCTTTTAAGATATTGTAAAACTTATCAACTGCGGGCTGTCCTTCTTTAACAATCTTCTCTGCAAATGCAGTTGCATAAATAAGCGAAGTTGAATATTGATACACGTAATAAGTATAATTAACAAAATGAGGTATGTAAGCCCACTCGTAAGCGATATAAGGATCAACAACACATGCACCAAGATCATTTCCGTAATAATTTTTTACAATATCAAAATAGATCTTGCTTATGCTTTCCCCGGTGAGCGGTTCTCCGTTTTCAATTTTTTTATGAAGCTCTAATTCAAATTCCGCGAATTGTGTCTGACGGAAGATTGTTCCTTTCAGTAAATCCAAATAAGAACCGAGCAAGTATAATTTTTCATCATCTGTTTTTACTTTCTTCACCATATAATTATTCAGCAAAGTTTCGTTGATTGTAGAAGCAATCTCCGCAACAAACGTTGCATACTGAGCATCAACAAAAGGTTGGCTCTTATTGGAAAAATAACTGTGCATTGTGTGCCCAAGTTCGTGAGCAAGTGTAGAAACAGATTCATAATCATCGGTCCAATTCATCAGGATGTAAGGATGATAATCATAAGCGGAACCGGATGAATAAGCTCCGCTTCTTTTTCCAACTGTTGAAGCGTAATCAATCCATCTTTCATTAAAAGCTCTCTTAACTGTTGAAACGTATTCTTCTCCCATCGGTTTGAAAACATCCAGAATAAGATTCTGTCCTTCATCAACTGTAAACTTAAAATCAACCGACTTAACGAGAGGCGGATATAAATCATAATAATGAAGCTGATCAACGCCTAACATTTTAGCTTTTAGTTTTAGAAATCTATGAAGTGTCGGCAGATTTTTGTGAATCTGAGAAACAAGATTTTCATAAACCGAAACTGGAATTTTGTTTGCATTGAGAGAAGCTTCTAGAACAGTATTGTACTTTCTGTTCTTTGAGAAAAAATAATCTGCCCTTATTTTACCTGCCAGATTTGAACCAATTGTATTTTGAAATTTCTGATAATTTTCAAATACTGCTTTCATAACTTTTTCGCGGTCTTCTCTTACCTGTGACGCTCTATATTTAGTATATGCCGCAGAACTCAATTCAACTTCCTCTCCGGTTGATAGCTTGATTTTAGGATTTGGTTTTTCTGCATTATCAAAAATTCCGTAAACTTCTCCGGGGGTTGTAGTAATTAATCCCGCACTTGCAAGAATTTGTTCTTCGCTTGCATTTAAAGTATGCTCTCGTAGTCTTAGAATATCATCAACAAAGAATTTAAATTCTTTTAACTCTTTCTTCTCATTAAAAAAGTTTTTGATTTTATCCTGCGGTAAGCTTAATAGTTCAGGACTTAAATACGAAGAAGCTTCACCAAATTGTGTTCCCAAAGTATTTGTTATTTGAGTTAATGATTGATTCCCGCTATTGCGAAGGTCTTCATCACTAACTCTGTTTGCATAATCTGACAATTTGTAAAAGCTTTTGTACACATCAAAGTAAAGACGGAGAGCGTTGTAAAAAGTATTAGCGTTGTCTCCAAGCTTACCTTTATACTCGGATATTTTTTTTATTTGTGTCACGATGGCTTGTTTATCTTTCTGCCATTCACCAATATTTTTATATAAAACTGAATTATCCCACTTCAATTTTTCCGGAACATCTTTACGTTCCAGATTCTGAGCAAATGTAGATTCTGATGCCATTGTAACCGCCAATAAAATTGTTAAAAAAATAAAAAATAGTTTCATGGTTTTCTCTCAATTTAATTCGTAAATGATCTTGAGGGTTTTCAATTAGAAAGACCTTGAGGATTAAACGAAAATCCTCAAGGTTAATTAATTATTCTTTCTTTGCTCTCATCGAATCCCAAATTGTGTAAAGACATAACAAGCAGAACATAACAAAAGATAAAACTTCCGCAGAATTTGATTCGAACCATTCTTTCATTAACCAATTAGCTCCGAATGATCTGATAATTACAGAAACAACACCCATCAATGCCCCGCCGGCTATAAATCCGGATGCAATTAGTGTTCCTCTTTCTCTGCGTGAATTGTTTAATGCTTCATCTTTACTTCTTGTTGAAACGTAATAGGAAATTAATCCGCCGACTAATAACGGAGTATTTATTTCTTGCGGCAAATACATTCCTAAAGCAAATGCAAGAACAGGAACTTTGATCACTGCTAAGATTAAAGCAATGCAGGCACCTGCAATGTATAACATCCATGGCGCCGGTTGATTTGACATCAACGGTTGTATTATGGCTGCCATAGCATTTGCTTGCGGTGCAGGTAATCCGCCGCTGGCAAATCCATAAATTCTATCCAACAAAGAAATTATCCAAACTACAGTTGCAGCAGAAACAATAACACCGACAAATTTCCATCTTTCCTGTTTATGCGGTGATGAACCAAGCCAGTAACCAATTTTCAAATCTGTAACGAATGACCCTGCAACTGATAACGCCGTGCAAACAACTCCGCCAATGATCAGCGCCGAGACCATTCCGGTTGGTCCGGAAAGTCCGACTGAAACTAAAATTATTGATGAGAGAACTAATGTCATCAATGTCATTCCGGAGACAGGATTATTTCCTGTAATTGCAATAGCATTAGCAGCAACAGTTGTAAATAGGAATGACATAATCATTACAATCAATAATCCAATAAATGCGTGAAGCAAATTGCTAACAACACCAAATAAGAAAAAGATAAATATTGCAATTGCGGTAACGATTGTTCCGATAACAATTATTTTCATTGACAAATCGCGTTGTGTGCGGATTGTTGTACTTTCAATTACTTTACCGCCAAAAATTTCTTTAACAGCTAAAGAAAACGCAGAACGAATTACTTTGGATGACCGCACAATTCCAATAAAACCAGCCATAGCAATAGCGCCAATACCAATATGACGGACATAATTTTTAAAAATCAATTCTGCCGACATATCTTTTACAAGAAGAGTTACACCAGAGCCGATAGTTACTGTGAGGTCATTGCCGAAATAAGAAATTAGCGGAACAAAAACGAAGTATGATAAGAAAGAACCCGCAACAATTATTGTTGAATACTTCAGACCAATTACATATCCCAAACCAACAACTGCCGCACTCGTATTCAATCTAAAAACCATTTTATATTTATCGGCTATCATTTCTCCAACGCCAACGACACGGGAAGTAAATACTTCCGCCCAGGAACCGAATGTTGCAACAAGAAAATCATAAATACCGCCAATCAAACCGGCAGAAACTAAAACGAGAGCTTGATTTCCGCCTTTTTCACCCGCAACTAAAATTTCTGTTGTAGCGGTTCCTTCCGGGAATGGAAGTTTGCCGTGCATTTCGGAAACAAAATATTTTCTGAACGGAACTAAAAATAAAATTCCTAAAAATCCGCCGAAGAGCGACGCAAAAAACATTTGAAAAAATGTTGCCTGCAATCCAAGAATATAAATTCCGGGTAATGTAAAAATTGCGCCTGCTACAACCGCGCCGGAAGAAGAACCGATAGATTGAATAATTACATTCTGTCCCATGCCGTTTTTCTTTCCGAGTATATTTGTTAACCCGACTGCAAGTATCGCAATTGGAATTGCTGCTTCAAATACTTGTCCGACTTTTAAGCCAAGATAGGCTGCAGCGGCAGAAAATAGAACTGCCATTACCAATCCGGTGAAAAGCGAATATGATGTAACCTCTGGAAAATCAATATGCGGTGACATTATTGGTTTGTAATCTTCACCTGGTTTAAGTTCAGTATAAGCGTTTGTTGGAAGACCATTTGTTTGGGGAGTTTCTTGTGTAGACATTCAATTATCTCCTATTAGACAATTCGAGATTTATTTGTTGTTCTTAATCTTACTCTAACTTAAACTGTATCAGAACGCAAACAACAGAGGCATTTCAAATTCTGTTTTGTCCGTTCGTGTCGATTTGAATTCAATCTTTCCGCTGAACTTTGAATCAGCCGGTATTACGCAATCCGGTTTCTTAAAATCCAAGGAGACGGTTTGATTTACCATCGGGTAAAATGTTAACGAACCGCTTTTGAATTTTACTGGAGAATGATTTTCCAGTTTTGTTACCTCGCTAATTTTCACGTCCATTTTCCCCGCAGCGTTAGCATAAGCAGGAATAAGAACTAGTCTTAGTTTTGTTAAATCACTTTTAAAATTATTATCGATTGAGATCTCGCCGGTGCGGTTGCTCAATCCTCCGGCAGACAAAGTTTTTCCGGATGAATCGGAAACAACATAAGTAAAATCCGTAACCTTGTTAAAATCTTCTTTACTTATTTCGACATTAAATGTTTTCGATGTCTCTCCTTTTTTAAGCACGAACGGAATATCATAAGTCTTAACACTATCCATGTGAACTTCGTATTCTTTCTGGTAACCCGAAATCTCTCCGCTTACATTATAAGTGCAAACTTTATCAAAAATGTTCTCTAGTTGTATTGAATGATTCTTTTCGCCGAGCAAATCTTCATCCATGCGTTTAATACCGTCAACTTCCGCTAGTAAGTTAAAAATTGAATTCGCTTTCGAATTGAAATTCCCAAGTACAACAAGTTCATAAACTCCGGACTCAAGATTTGTTAAATAACGGTCAACAAAATCTTCCGTTCCTTGAGCATTAAAAATTCCAAACATCTGCGCGGTTCCGTTGGGATCGTGAACGATAAAGCGGGCTGAAGCGAATTTATTTTCTTCAGCAGAAAATCTTAAATGAAGAACCGATGAGCCGTAAGGAACTTCAAGAAAATATCTTTTGAGAATTCCAGGTGCGAGTTCTTGATCTTCGCCAATTATCGAATAATCATTTTGACTATTGAACTGGTACGGGATTACAACAGTCGCCATCATCTCGAACTCTGGATAGTTGGATTGATCCGCGCGTGTGGCGTAAATCATTCCATTGTAAAGACCGGGCTCAGTCATTTTTGACCGATCAAGTTTAACATTAACAAATCCGTTTTGATCGTTTCTCAGATGAAGTTTTCTCTGTGTCGGAATCAGCCAATCGCTGTCGCTCTTGATGCTGTAGATTCTGTAAAATTTATCTTGCTTCAAAAAATTGTTTCGTTTGATTGTAAAAGTGAAACTATCCGTGCTTTTTATATACGCTCCGTTACGGATATATAAATTTTGCGCTTGCTGTTTCGGCATGTTCGGAGCGAAGGATGTGGTTGTGTAAGTTTCAAATTTTCCGATCTCTCCAGCTTTGATATACTTAGCCAACAATTCATATGCCTTTGCTGCATTGATGTACCCGCCGCCTTGGTCTAGATGAGTATAGCCTGAAAGTTTTGTAGCGCTTTCCCTAATCACCTTAAATAGGAACGGAGCTGGAATTTTAACATCCGGGAAATCAACTTTCGCTGCGCTTAACAACAACGATACAACTCCGGCTGAATACGGAGAAGCCATACTTGTTCCCCAAGACACATCACCGCCTGCATAATTAGGAATAGTTGAAACAGCTGCACCCGGAGAAATGATATCGGGTTTTCTAACTTCGCCCCCGCGAGAACTGAAATGAAGTATGATATCTTTTCCTGTCATTGCACCGTAAAGATCATTTCCAACTTCTTCAGCCAGCGCAGCACCCGAAGAGAGAACGGCGTAAGAAGATGCAGGCAATCCCGCAGTTGAAATTCCGGGTCCGTCGTTACCGTTGGAAGTGCAAATGTAGAGATAAGGATTCTTCGCGGTTAAATCCTCAAGGAATTTTTCCATATCAGCTTGGTCTTCGATCTCAGAACCGATACCAAAACTCATCGTAACGATGCACGGTTCTTTTTTCTCTTTGGAAATTTTATCTGCATAGAGATAAGCGTTCTTCATACTCTCGGTTACAGTAGCGCCGCCGGGATAATTATTATTGCCAATTTTCAAACCGATTAGATTAGCGCCCGGTGCAACACCGTTAAGTTGTTGCTCTCCAATTTTAAATCCAGCTGTAATTCCGCTGCAGTGAGTTCCGTGCCCGCCGTCATCAAAAAAGAATGAAACTCTCTTCTCCTCTGGGAAAATATTCACACCCATCGTAAAGCGCGGTAAACCTTTTGCGTTTGGAATTACAAACGAATCGAAATTTTCTTTGTAGTTCCTAAACGGTTTTTCATCTGAGAGATCGCCGTTCAAATTTGTATCAAGGTACAAAACCCAAAATTCTTTTCCATCTGTTTTAGTTTTGAATGTGACAAAATAAAATTGATCGTTCTCGGTACCGTTTCCGTTCACGTCTCTAACACCGGAATATGAGTTGAGCCATAATTTTTCCGGCAGCACACCGATGAAATATTTGTCGTCTTCCGGTTTATAAGAGAGTTTATCTACACCGGCAACCTTATATACGCCTTTTTCATCAACAAAATATTTTACGTTGTTCTCTTCCTTTATTTCTGCAGGAACAAAATTGATATCACCTTCACCGGTGAAATCCTGAACGTCGATAACTTTTACCTGATCAGTTGAGGTTCTCTTTAATCCGTCTATTCCCATATCAAGACCGGTATCCAAAACAAAAATTATCGTTCCTCTTCCATCATACTGCGGATATTTCTTTAAGAAATCTTCAACGCCGGTATTCTTTAATGATAAGAACGTTTGTGTGTAATCTTGTGCCAATGCAAGACTGAAGGAACATAGTAGGACGAATAGAAATATTTTTATTTTCATGAATCACCTTTTAATTTTCATAAAGTTGTCCGTACAAAATTCGAATTATATTTTAATCGTTTCGGCATAAGCTCACACGCTATGCGGAATCATATAAACAGCAATCATAATTATTGCAGCAAGCAGAGCTGCGAGTTTTGCATTTTTGTTTTTCTTTATAAAATAAAAAGCGATCAGCCATGCAATAAAGGCAATCTGAGTTTTGTTGTCAGTTACATCAAGCCCAAATGGCCAGCCGCCCCAAACTTCTCCAAATGCAAATCCATTCATTGCAAAACCAAGAAGAAATCCGCCTATGAAAAGAAATACGACCGTCCATAATGCAAGTTTGTCAAGTTTAGGTTCTTTGTTGAAAAATTCCAACCCGGTGCGAGTTGAGAGCATCATTGCAAAAAACATTGCGAAGATATGAGGGATCAAAATCCAAATTGGTACATCATCTTTGAAACGAATAACTGCATGATTATCAGCCGGTATTTGAGCTGAGATTTGATCTTTGAAAAGTCTTATAAAATATTCAAGTTTGTGCAAACGCGGTTGTGCCGGCATTTCTGCTTTTAAAGTTCCTGTCCCCGTCATTTCAACTTCTGTAAATCCATTATTGAAATTTAATTTTTTAATGTATAAGACTCCATGAATGGAAGGATCACCGGTATTTATTTCCAACGCATAATTGGAAGATGAACTGTGACTTCGTTCCAGTTTGTAAGAAATTTCTTTACCATCAAAATTAATTTTTCCTGAGATTGGATACGAAGGACCGGTAACACGTTGATAGAATGCTGATATTAATGTTATAACTATTGCAAGGATCCAAAATAGAATTGTTCTTTTCATATGTTTTTCCTAGAATAATTTTTGAAAAGTTTAGTGCAACTTAGGAAATGTTGTCCTATTGGACAACGGAATTTTGATTCTAGATTTTAGATGCCAGATTCTAAATAACGGATCCTTTATGAACAAAGAACTTAGAGAATTACACCAAACTTTGTTATTTTTACTAATAAATGAACTGAGGAAATCTTGAACAAAGAAAAATTTATCGTGGATTCTCTAAAAGAGAGCTCAGAAGTAAAACTAAAGATGGAAAGTACATGCAAAGCTGAAATTCTTCTTGCTGTGCAAACACTTTCTCAAGCATACAAAAACAAGAAAAAATTATTGTTATGCGGTAACGGAGGAAGCGCGGCAGATTGCCAGCACATCGCTACTGAACTTATGATCAGATTAAATCATAATATTAATCGCCCCGCTCTTGCAGCAATTGCACTTACTACTGATACATCAAATCTAACAGCCGGTAGTAATGATATTGGATTCGAAAACGTTTTTGCTCGTAATGTTGAGGGGTTAGGAAACGAAGGAGATGTTTTGCTTGCAATATCAACAAGTGGAAATTCTCCCAACATTATTAGAGCAGTAGAAAAAGCTCACCAGAAAAAAATGTTCGTAATTGGTTTCCTCGGCGGTACCGGAGGAAAATTAAAAAGTTTGGTTGATTTACCCATAGTTATTCCATCCTCAAATATCCAACGCATTCAAGAAGGACACATTACACTTGCGCATATAATTTGTGAGTTGGTTGAGGTAGAATTATATAGTTAAAATTATTTTATTTTTTATTCAAAAAAATTATTAGCGGATTGTAAAATGACAGCAAATTTTGACATGATTCAAAAAAATTACGCGGGTTTCAAAGATAAAGTTGAAAATGCACGCCGAGTGGTTGGACGACCATTGACCTACGCAGAAAAAATTCTTTATGCACATCTTTGGGATCCTGCAATACGCGAACTGCAGCGCGGGAAAGAATTTGCAGATTTCGGACCCGATCGCGTAGCGATGCAGGATGCAACAGCTCAGATGGCGCTTCTTCAATTCATGCATGCAGGAAGAAAATCTACAGCGGTTCCGGCTACTGCTCACTGCGATCATTTAATCGTTGCTCAGACCGGTTCAAAGGAAGATCTTGAAAGAGCAATTGATGAGAACAAAGAAGTTTATGATTTCATTGAAAGTATTTCCAGAAAATACGGAGTGGGATTTTGGAAACCGGGTGCGGGAATAATTCATCAAGTGATTTTAGAAAATTATGCTTTCCCCGGCGGAATGATGATCGGTTCGGATTCCCATACACCAAATGCCGGCGGACTTGGAATGATTGCCATTGGTGTCGGTGGTGCCGATGTTGTTGATGTTATGGCTGGAATGCCGTGGGAATTAAAATGGCCAAAACTAATTGGCATTAAACTTACCGGAAGACTTTCGGGTTGGACTTCGCCTAAAGATGTAATTCTTAAAGTTGCAGGAATCCTTACCGTTAAAGGCGGAACGGGTTCGATCATAGAATATTTTGGTGAAGGAGCCGATTCAATTTCATGCACAGGAAAAGCAACGATATGCAACATGGGTGCAGAAGTTGGTGCAACTACTTCTCTTTTTGCTTATGATGAAAAAATGGCTGCTTACTTACGCAAAAGCGATCGTAGAGATGTTGCAGGTCTTTCAAAATATCTTGCCGATGAATTGAAAGCCGATGATGAAGTTTACGAGAATCCTGAAAAATACTTCGATCAAGTTATTGAAATCAATCTGAGCGAATTAGAAATGCATATTAACGGTCCGTTCACTCCGGATCTAGCATGGCCTATTTCAAAAATGAAAGATGCAGTAAAACAAAATAATTATCCTGATAACATCAGCGTTGCTCTAATCGGTAGTTGCACTAATTCAAGCTACGAAGATATTGACCGTTCAGCAAACATTGCAAGACAAGCTTTAGCAAAAGGATTGAAAGCTAAAGTACAATTCACAATTACACCCGGATCAGAACAAGTGCGTGCAACAATTCAACGGGACGGACAACTTCAATCATTAACTGCGATTGGCGGAATGGTTCTAGCAAATGCATGCGGACCATGTATTGGAATGTGGAAAAGATTGGATACAAAAACCGGAGAGCGCAATACAATTGTTACATCCTTCAACAGAAATTTTGCGAAGAGAAATGATAACAATCCGGAAACACTTGCGTTTGTTGCAAGTCCGGAATTAGTTACAGCTCTTGCAATTTCCGGAAGTCTTTCATTCAATCCGGTAACAGATTATTTAGTAAACGGGAGCGGCGAACAAGTAAAACTCGATCCTCCATTCGGTGATGAACTTCCTTCTCACGGTTTTGAAAAAGATACTGAAGGATTTATCGCTCCATCAGATGACGGATATAAAACAAAAATTATAATTGATCCGAAGAGTGAACGTCTGCAATTTATGGAACAATTCAAACCATGGGATAAAAAAGATTTTGTAGATCTTCCTTTACTGTTAAAAGTAAAAGGTAAGTGCACTACAGACCATATTTCACCGGCAGGTGCATGGCTCCGCTTCCGTGGTCATCTTGATAACATTTCAAGAAATATGTTCATTGGTGCAATCAATGCTTTTACAAATAAACCGGGCGAAGCTAAAAATCAATTCACCGGAGAATATAAACAAGTGCATGAAGTTGCGCGTGACTACAAAGCAACCGGTAACGGCTGGATTGTAGTTGGTGATGAAAATTACGGTGAAGGTTCATCACGTGAACACGCAGCGATGGAACCAAGATTCCTCGGCGGAAAAGCAATCATAACAAAAAGCTTTGCACGTATTCATGAAACTAATTTAAAGAAACAAGGAATGCTTCCACTTACTTTTGCAAATCCGGGCGATTACGATAAGATTCAAGAAGATGATAAATTAAGTTTAGTCGGATTAAACGAGTTCGCTCCGGAAAAACAATTGAAACTAATTGTTAAACACAGCGATGGTTCTGCTGATGAGATCATGCTAAATCATTCATTCAACACTGGACAAATAGAATGGTTCAAAGCGGGCGGCGCGTTGAATTTGATAGCTAAGAGTTTTCAGCGGTCAGCAGTCAGCAAGAAAAAAGTTAGTGAGAAGAAAAGAATAGTTGAGAAGCCAATTGCTAAGAAGAAACCGGTTGTGAAAAAATCTGTTGCTAAGAAAAAAGTAGTTAAGAAGAAAACGAAAAATGTGAAAGGTCAAAAAGCAAAGGTGAAAAGTAAAAGTTCGAAGAAAACAAAATTGGTTGTAAAGAAAAAAGTAGTTAAGAAAAAGTTAAAAAAATAATTATTACAAGATAGAAGCTAGAAATTCTAGCTTCTATTTTTTCACCTTTCACATTAAAATCAATTTCTTCTCCACACAATTTTGTCCCCATCTTTAATTCCAATTTTATCACAGTATCCGGCATTAACTTCTACAACATATTGAGCAGGCTTAACGGAAGGAAGTGATTTGTCATCATACGGTTTAGCGTTTTTTGCGATGTGAACAATTTCCATCTTTGAATTAACATAAATAATATCGAGCGGAAGAACTGTATTATGCATCCAAAATGCTTGCGGTGCCTCACTGTCAAAAATAAATAACATCCCTTGATTCTCACCCATCTTATCGCGGAACATTAATCCTGTTTGTCTTTGCTGTTCATCATCTGCAATTTCAATTTCTATCTGAGCGATTGAATCACCGTTGGGATTTGTGAATGAAAGATCACCTTCTTTTACAAATGAGTATGCTGTATTTTTGCCCACTGCTTTTTCCAGATCATTATTTTTAGATTCATTATTAACTAGTACGTTCGATAAGATGAAATATGCAATAAATGATATTAATACAACGACAACGGTAATCTGCATCCATAAATTTTTTCTGGATTGTTTTTTCGACAATTGAGTTTTGTTCTTCGACATTTGATTTGATCTATTAGTTAGTGGTTAAACTAATCAATGATTTTTAATGTTCCCGATTAATTATATATAACCGATTTAATTTTACAACTTCAACTCAACTTCTCTATTGGATGATCTAAAATTTATTTTTAATGATTGGTAGCCGGACAAATTTTTCCTGAGCGATAAAATATTTTTACCGGGTAAAACATTTTCAGCTAAAATAATTTCATTCTCTTTTCCTTTCGTTCCAAAGATTTCAATTTTTTCTTTTTCTTTTGTGAAGAGAAGAATCTTTGAGTTACCGTATTGATCTTTAAGTAATACCGGTTTTGCCAGAGTATCATCAAGTTGAGCAAGCGAATTTAACTCCGGAAATTTTATTTCTATTACGTTGGATGATTCAATACTCTCATTCCATAATTTACTAACCGATTTTAACGTGTAGTAATAATTAACTCGTCGCGGTCTATCTATTGCAAGTGTAACAGATGTTCTATCAGCCGGAATAACATCGAACAGATAATCCGGTAGAAGTTCTGAATTAGAATTTGGCAGACTGTACAAAGCAAAATAGCGGACGCTATCGCTTTGAGATTTCATTAATTGAAAATTCCAGCTTAGAGAAAATAAATTTTTATTTGTTTCGCTTTTTTTGAAATTCAATTCTGTTGGCGGATCCGGATATATTCCATCAAGCCACGTCATAGCAGCGGGATAAGTTTTGTACTGAAACGAATCGAATTCAACATCCTTAATATTTTGATAACGGAAAAATGCTACACCGCCGGCATTGATCGTGCGGGCGTATTGTATCATTGCATTAATTTCAGATTTTACGTTTGGTTTGTATGCTCCAATTCCAAGTATGATGCTTCTGCCAAAAGAATTTTCAGTCCATTCTTTTGCAACTAATCCGAAGCGCGGATTATCATCGAATCCCCAATAGATTTGCGGTGCTAAATAATCAACCAATCCGCGTTTAAGCCATTCACGGGAATCTTGATAAACTTCCGAATAGCCTTCCCAGCCAGCTATTCCATTTTCATTTTTAAAAATTCCGATCGGCGCTACACCAAGTTTTACAAAATGTTTTACTGCTTTGATTTTTTTATTAATAAGTTCAACAAGATTGGTTATGTTTTTTCTTCTATATTCATCGCGCGATAATCCTGTTCCGTGAACACTGTAAGAAAACTCATCTTCAAAATTTTTCCCCGGATAACGGATGAAATCAAGGTGAACTCCGTCCACATCATATTTCTCAACCATTTCTGCGATCATATCAGAAAGATATTCGCGAACTTCGGGAAGTCCGGGATCGAGCCAATAAGATTTTTGTCCGTCACGTACGTCTCCAATAACCCACTCCGGTTTACGTTTAGAAATATGATTTGGATTATTCAAAATATTTAATTCAGTTCCGCTGAAACATTTTATGCAATTGATCCAAGCATGAATTTCCAGTCCGCGTTTATGCGCCTGCTCGATTGCGAACTGAAGAGGATCGTAAGTTCCCTCCTGATCAACTTCGCCGGTTATGTATGGAGAGTAAGGGTCAAATGACGACTGGAACAAAACAGTTCCGTTAAAACCGGCTTGGAAAAAAACTGTGTTGAGATTTTTCGATTTGATATCATCGAGGATCTCCATGAGAGCTTGTTTTTGTTTTTCCTGGTCGAAAGTAGGAGGAGGCCAATCCAATCTGAAATTTGTTGCAACCCAAACGGCACGAGTTTCTCTTTCAGTTTGAGCAGTAATGCTTTGGAATGTAATTAACAAGAATATGAGAGGCAGTAGAAATGAAGAAAGGAATTTTATTTCTTTTAATTTATTTATACACATAGGAAGATTATGCTACTTTTTGAAATAACCGATTCCCTGTTGAATTGATTGAAGCACTTCACTTTCTTCAGCTTCAACGTCAACTAAAATTTCTCCGATCGAATTTACCAAAACAAATTTAATTTTATTATTGAGACTTTTTTTATCACGTTTCATAATTTCATAAATATGATCTGTATCAAAATTATTTATTGAAATATAATTTCTCAATAAAAGAGGAAGCTGTAAATATTCTTCAAATAGTTTTTTATCTAAGATCTCCATTCTCCGGGAAAGATCTAACGCGCAAACTAACCCGACTATAACAGCTTGTCCGTGTTTGATCCGGTAATTTTGTTCAATCTCAATGGCATGGGCAAATGTATGACCTAGATTTAAAATCTTTCGTAAGCTGCCCTCTCTTTCATCGGCAGCAACAATATCTCCCTTAAATGCGATACACGATTCAATAATTTTTGATGTGAATGAGGAATCAAGTTTGATCAGCTTAAATAAATTATTTCTCATTGCAACAAAAAATTTCTGATCTATTAAAAAAGCATATTTTAATATCTCCCCGATTCCGCAAATGATCTCTTCTTCCGGTAGGGTTTTCAAAAATCCAGTATCAATTAAAACAATTTCGGGCTGATAAAACGTTCCTATAATATTTTTTGTGTCGCTAAAATTAATCCCGGTTTTACCACCGATAGAACTATCAACAGCGGCAAGAAGGGTTGTAGGAATTTGTATGAACTGAATTCCTCTTGCAAATGTTGAAGCAACAAAACCGGCAATATCACCCGTTATTCCGCCGCCAATAGAAAGCATAAGAGTATCGCGCCCAAATTTTTGTGATATTAAATCGCTATACATTTTATCGGCAGACGAAAAACTTTTATTAGATTCATCAGATATAAATTCATGGATGAAGTACTTCCCGGGGAAATTTGAAACGAATCGGATTATTTTGGTCCTGTGTAACTCCAGAACTTTCCGGTCTATTACAATGAATAAATTCTTATTCGATTTCTTTGATAGAATAATTTTTTCCAACCGGTCGAATAAATGCTGTTCAATCAAGACGGAATATTCTTTGCCGGGTATATTAACTTCAACTTTTTTCATTAAAGAGAGCCATTATTTTATTTGCGGTTTTATCAACTGTTCTTCCGATCGGCTGCATATCTGTTTCAATGATAAGATCGGCTTTTTCATAATATTCTCTTCTCTTTTCCAAGAGTTCTTTTATCTTTTCCAGAAAATCTTCTTCGGATTTTTCGCCCAATACAAGATCTCTAAACAATGGGCGATCAATTTTATTTTTCAATCTTTTATATAAAGTATTTGCTGATACTTTTAAGTAAATAATCTTTCCTGTAGATTGCAAAAGATCAAAATTAATTTTATTTGTCATTGTACCGCCGCCAAGTGAAATTACAACACAATCTTTTTTTGAAAGATCTTCCAAAATTCCGTGTTCAACCTCGCGGAAGTATGATTCCCCTTCCTTTTCAAAGATCTCAACTATTGTCTGTTTTTCTTTTTCTTCAATTTCCTTATCTAGATCAAAAAACTCCATGCCAAGTACATTTGCAAGAATGGGACCAAGCGTACTTTTCCCGCTCGTCATAAATCCGGTAAGATAAATTCTCTTTTCGTTCATATAAATTGTTAATTACTAACATTTGATATATAATATAAAGAATACGGATGGATAATTTTAAAGAATGTTTTAGGAGAGGATAGAACAGATAACTATAAATTGATTACAGCGCCTATAGCAAATGTAATTCCATCAATATTAACTTTTGAAGTAAACTTTTCTGCCGGTAAAATAAATGATCTTCCATTATAGTTAACTGTTGTGCCGGAATATTTACTTTCCATTCCAAACTCCGGATCTCGAAACCGCATCTGTGTCCGGACTGATAAGAACTGATTAACTAAATAATCCATTCCGACAGACACCTGAATTCCATAGCCGATTTTTTTACTTTCGTTTGAAATAGACACATCTCCCAATTCACGAATCTGTTCGCCGATATATAACCCAAAACCTCCGCCCATATAAAATTTAAATCGTTCAGTTGAAAATGGAATTAAATAATATACCGATAATTCAATCGGAATCATTTTATAACCATCTTTCATTGATGCTCTAATTCCGCCAAGATTAATACTGTTATCGAAAGTTTTTTTTATTGATTCCGAACCTAAACCAAGAATAATAGATTCTGAAATTTGATAGCGGACATCTATAGAATAACTATAAATATCATCAAGAGTCTGATGTACTCCTCTCAATATCAGATCGGGAGAATCAGGCTGTAAAAAAAGTTGGGAAGTAGTTGTATAATTTAGATTAAATGAAATTCCAAAATCTTTTCCGTTTGCCTGTGCGGAAGAAATGATCGGTAGAATGGAAATGAGAAATAATATTTTTATCAATTTTGTCATAAAACTAAAGGGAAATTCAGAAATTACGGATTGAATTTAAAGTGTAAAAAAAAGCCGTGAACTAAGTCACGGCTTTTAATTTTTATCTGTAGAAGTGATATCTATTATCAACAATTTTCGATTCTTTCTTTAAGTCCTGAACCCACTGCCCAAAATAACTGCTCTTCTTAGTCTGAAGCATTTGTTTCTTGATCGTTGGTTTTTCGATCTCAAATGTTCCCTGATCAAATTTAACTCTATAATTTACTTTGATCAGATACGAACCTAGACTGCCTTTAACTGGTTGAGACCATTTATTCAATTCAGCTTCTAATGAATAATCAGAGAATGCAAATTCACGACCGATTCCGGGAATATTTCCGACAGATGTAAATTCTGCAGTTGTATCAACTTTAGCCGCTGCCCAAATTGATTTTGCAACTGACGCATCTCCTACATCACTCATTTTTAAACGAATGTCTTTAGCGACTGATAATGATTTTTCAAGTTTCTTTTCTTTTAAGACCAAATTTTTGATTTGTGCTTTTACATCATCAAACTTTTTCAATCCGGGTTTTATAACATCGGAAACCATAGCTGCAACATATCCTGCTTGAACTCTGAAAACATCGCTTATCTCACCGACACTGTTTTCAAAAGCAAATTTAACAAGCGCTTGATTAACTCCTATACCAGGCAAAGCTTGTGATTCTTCATTGAATGACGGAGTTTCAATAACGCTATACTTCATTAACTTTGCTTCGGATTCAAATCCGTCTTTCTTAGCTATGAATGCAAAATCTTGAGCATCTGTATAAAGTTTATCAGAGGTTGAAGCTGAAATTTGAATTTTGTTTACGATCTTTTCCAAAACCAAATCTTCGTTAGAACGATCAATTACTTTTATAATATGATAACCGAACTGAGATTTAATTGGTTTTTGAATTACACCAATCTTGCCGTTGAATGAAGCGTCTTCAAACGGTTTAACCATTTGACCCCGTCCAAACCATCCAAGATCTCCGCCTTGAAACTTACTTCCGTCATCTGATTTTTCTTTAGCAACTGTTGCAAAGTCCGCACCTTTCATTAACTGATTATAAATATCATTTGCTTTTTGAAGATCGGCTTTATCATTTCCGGTTGTTTTAATTAAAATATGCGAAGCCCTAACTTGTTCTTTCTTCGATTTCACTTTACCAATAACTTTGTAAACAACATAACCTTCAAATGTATTATAGGGACCAAGAACAGAACCCGTTTTAGCTTTTACCAAAACATCTCTTACTTGCGGTACAAGAGTTGAAAGTTGAACTGTATCTTTTGAGTATGGCCGTTCGGAATAGAGCTCAACATATTTCTTAAATGATGCAGTGTCGTTCTTTAGTTTAGTAACGATTGATTCGAGATTTTTTTTGATACTTAAAGAATCATCTTTAGAAGCAAGTTTATTGAATAGAACATATTTTATTTTTCTTTCGGCTACTTGTTTAAAATCTTCTGCATGCTCATCATAATATTTTTTCAATTCATCATCGCTTACTTTAACATCAGTATCCGGTATTGCATTTAGATCAATCCAAACATAATTAGCTTTCATTTTAATATTCTGTTTGATGAATTGATCTTTAGCTTCCCCATCACTTACAAAAACAGAAGCGGAAACATAATTTTGTAATTTTTGCTGGATCAATTGTTCTTTGATCTGTTCTTCAACAGTAATTACAATTTGTTTATTACGGGGATCTCTTAACGCTGTCTCATAAAGTTGACGATTAAAGTTACCTGTAGAATCGGTAAATTGTTGTCTGAGTTGAGCAGGTGGATTTGGACCAAGAAGCGTTTCTCTAACTTCATTATCAGTAACGACAATTCCAAATTCCTGAACTTTTTTATTTATTAATTTCAGAGTTACAAGTCTATCCCAAACCTGATCTCTAAAATAATCCATTTGAGATTCATCAATGGTTTGGCCGCCTTGTTCTTGTTGTTTTTTAAAATTATCTACCGTAGCGGAATATTCTTGATAAGTAATATCCTCACCATCAACAGAGCCTACATTTTGCTTTGATGAACGCAAAAAATCTGTAACTTTTGAATCAGATAGAACCATGAATAGAACAAAAATACCACCTACCGTAAGCATAAACCAAGGAGCTAAACTTCTCATCCGTGCCATCATCGGCATAAAAACAACCTCCGCTTTAGAAATAGTAAAATTTTAGGCGGTTAATTTAGAAACACAGCGTCTCAAATGCAATTTTTGTTTATCGAACAAATTTCTGGCTAAATAATTGAAAATTCATTTGCGTCTACGGCGAGTGCCTACTAATTTGTCCAGCGACTTTTGAAAATTTATTTTTTAGTTACATTTTACTTTCATAAAAGATGAAAAATTTTGAAATACTAAAAGTTATAACGTCTTCTTATTTGAAAGTTCAACATCACAATAAATAATAACCTGGATTATTATGATTAAGAAATTAATCAACTTCTTTCAGCCCGATTTGCCAATACCCAGAGAAACTGGCAAAACAAAAATTGATAAAAACTATAAAAAATATCGCTGGTCAGTTTTTTTATCTTCAACAATAGGGTATTCAATTTATTACATCTGTCGTCTGAGTATCAACGTCATAAAAAAACCGATTATTGATGAAGGTCTTTTGACGGAAACTCAACTCGGCATAATAGGTTCAGCATTGTTTTTTTCTTATGCAGCGGGAAAATTAGTGAATGGATTTATTGCTGATCACATTAACATACGGCGTTTCATGGCAATAGGATTATTTGTCTCCGCAATTGTTAACCTAATTCTTGGCTTTCAATCATTGTTTTTTATCTTTATAATTTTATGGGGTATCAACGGGTGGTTCCAATCAATTGGTTCTACTACAAGTGTGGTTGGTTTAGTTAGATGGTTCAGCAAAAAAGAAAGAGGAACATATTACGGATTAGGTAGTTCGGGCTTGAGCATAGGAGAAGTATTTACATTTATTGTTACATCCTTAATAGTTACGGCGGCAGGTTGGAGATTTGGTTTTTGGAGTTCCGGAATTATTGGATTATTTGGAGCTTTCCTGGTATTTAAATTTTTCCATGACACCCCCGAAAGCAAAGGATTAATGCCGATAGCTGAATATAAAAATGACTACGAAGAAAAACCTACAAAAGAAAATTCCGTTACTTCACTTCAGTTTGGATTATTGAAAAATCCGGCGATCTGGATTTTAGCTTTATCAAGTTTGTTCATTTATGTTGTGCGGTATTCAATTAACAGCTGGGGAATGTTGTTTCTTCAAACACAAAAAAGTTATTCCTCTTTAGAAGCAAGTTCTATTATCTCCGTCAGTTCTATTTTCGGTTTGGTTGGTACAATGTCTTCCGGTTTGATTTCAGATAAATTATTTAAGGCAAGAAGAAATATTCCGGCATTGATTTTTGGAATTTTGAATGCAGCAGCTTTAACAGTTTTTTTATTAAATCCTAAAAGCCATCCGTGGATTGATATTGTCAGTATGGTTTTTTTCGGATTGTCGATCGGCGTGCTGGTCTGTTACCTGGGCGGATTGATGGCAATTGATATCTCACCGAAAAAAGCATCTGGTGCAGTAATGGGATTAATGGGCGTTGCCAGTTATGTAGGTGCCGGTATTCAGGACATTGTCAGCGGGTATTTGATGGGACATAACAAAATTGTTGTTAATGGAATCAGCACTTATGATTTCACACTTATAAATCTTTTCTGGATTGGTTCCTCTATTTTATCTTGCTTGTTGGTCTTATTTGTTTGGAATGCAAAAACAAACAAATAAAATAATTAAGAGCTTAACTGTTTCCCGTTCGTCCAGAGTTTGTTTACTGCTCTTATTAATATTATTCCGCTAACAATAAAAACTGCAAGAAGTATTAATGCATAATTAATTCTTCCGTACAGAAAATTACCAATTGTAAAAAGTGCAGACCAGATTACAATACATCCGGAAAACCAATATGTAAATATGTAGAGACGTTGCACGCAACGTCTCTACCAAGCGGAACTTATTTTTATCAGTTACGTACTGGGAGTTTTGTTGACACCAAAAAATTTGTGTTGATTAAGTGACAAAAGAATATATTAAGAAAAAAAGTCCCAAAGTAAGTTGGACTTATTATTTATGCGGAAATTTCAATTTAAGTTTTTCGACAACAATCGGCGGAACGAATTCGGAAATATCGCCGTGAAATTGTGCAAGGTTACGCACTATTGTTGAATTTAGATAAGTATATTTTGCATGCGGCATCAAAAGAATTGTTGTAATCTCTCCGGCAAGTTTACGGTTCATCAATGCCATTTGGAATTCATATTCGAAATCACTTATAGCACGAAGTCCGCGAATAATTCCTATGGCATTTAATTTTCTTGCATGATCAACAACCAAACCGTCAAATGAATCAACAACAACTTTTTTCAAATCCTTAAAACTTTCCTTCAGCATTTCTACTCGTTCGTCAACAGTAAAGAGAACTGTCTTGCCGGGATTCTTGGCTACTGTTACAATTACCTGATCAAACAGTTCTACAGCACGACTAACAATATCAATATGACCATTGGTTACGGGGTCGAATGTTCCGGGATAAATTACTTTAGCCATGATAATTCTCTGATTTTGTTGTTGATAAAATATAATTCTTTAGATTCAATAAAAAATCATTTGATATAAGTAATTTTGCATTAACAGAATTGATAGATCAAACTATCGCCCAATCGTTTGAACGGTTCAATATTAAAAGCTTCTTGATCCTCTTTCTTAGTTTGAACCGATCTTTCTACAATCATTAATCCATCTTCATTAAGAAATTTTTTTTCTAAAATATTTTTAACCACAGAATAAATATCGTTCTTAAAAAACGGCGGATCGGCAAGTATCAGATCATATTGTTCGTGATCAGTTATTTTTGAAAACCGAACTGCATCCATCCGAAATATTTTACATGAATCACCCGCATCAAGAGAATCAATATTTTCATTCAGCATTTTAGAAACATGAAAATCCTTTTCAACAAAATGGACAACCTCAGCACCGCGGCTTAATGCTTCTAATCCAAGCGAACCTGATCCGGCGTAGATATCGCAAACTTTAATTCCGTCAAAATCTATTGAGTGAACTAAATAATTAAATATTGATTCTTTTATCTTATCAGTTGTAGGACGAACCAATTTTGAATTTGGGAATTTAATTGTTCTTCCTTTGAACTTGCCGGCTATGATTCTCATCAGACAATTCTAATTGCTATGCCCGTAGCGGCGGTGAATGAATTGTTTTTGAATTTATAGAGCGGATTGTTTAGCAAACTTTCTTCCGCTTTTAATCTTTCAAACGGATTAACTTTATGCAGCGGAAGGCCAAAGAAATTTTTTAGTTTGCTCTCAAACTCTCCGGTCACATCTTGTCCGTAAAGCAGTATTTTTTTGAAATCACCCAATGATAAATTGAACTCATTCAATTTATTTACTGCTGATGTTAATTCATCGAACATATTCGGTGCTTCGGGATCCAAAACCTTAAAATAGAACGGAAACACTCCGTCTAATGCTGATAAGGAAGAATATTTCGAATCAATATAAATACTGAGAGAAATTTCATTTGCAGTTTTAGGTTTATCTAAATATAAAAAAGCGTTCGATGCAAGATGAACGTTATCAATATATTTTAGTTCGAGAGAATTTTGAATACAAAATTTATTGATGGCAGTTATTAAGTTCTTATCAATTGCAAAAATGATTGCTCTTTTTTCAGTACGAATCGTACTTTTATCAACTTCGACGTGCTGAATATAAAAATTGTCTTTATCGCATTGGGGAAAGAGTACGGATATTTCCCAACGGAAGTGTTCGTTCAAATCTTTTTTTACAAGCGATTCTTCGTAGGGGATTTCAAAAATTTTGAAAAAATTATTCGGGAGTGCAAATGATATATTTTTTGAACTTAATTTTTTTTTCTTTGTAATCTTAATATATGATTCATTCAAAATCGTAATAATCTTGCTTTCGTTCAGATCGGGAGTTAAACTTTCGAAGTGAACCGCCTGTTCAACGTTCTCTAAAAAAAATGAATCCTCTTTATAGCAGATTTCAACAAGCTGCAGTTTTGATTCCGTTAAATTTATTCCTGCATGATTATTAAACATTGATCTCTTTTTCTTTTAAAATTATTAATCCCGCAAAACTATTCGATTGATATTCTGTCTTTGATCTTGCTCAGCTTTGCTTTACCGATTCCTTTTACTTTTAATAGTTCGCTTATATTCTTAATTCTACCGTGTTTCTCGCGATACTCAATTATTCCTTTTGCTGTTTTTTCGCCTATGCCGGGTAATGAACTCAATTCCGAAATTGTCGCGGTATTGATATTTATAATCTTCGATGATGAAGTTGATTTTCCAGCTTTAGGATTAGTTAATTTCTCTTTAGTAAAATCCAAAAGTTCACGGTGAGAATCAATCTTTTTTTCTTCTTTATTCTTAATTGAATCGCCATTTAATGGTTCATTCGAAACAGCATTGAAAAGACTGTCTTGCTTTTTATAATCAAACTCAAGATAAAGTTGATCATTTTTGATGTTTTTAAAAATGTTTACAGCAAGACCGATTAAACAAGCAGACAAGATGAAAATAATTACGTTTGTTTCTGTGCGGGTAAAACCGAATTTCTTTGAAATCTTCTCTAATGCTTTCATCAACCCCCCGTTTAATTAATTGGCTGAATAAAGAAAAATAGGAGATATTTTTTACTGCTGACCGCTAATTTTTATGTTAGGCAGCTTCTGAAGTTCTTTCAACATTTCTTTTTCTTTTGCAGTAACATTTTTAGGAACGTGAATGTTGATCTTTACCAATTGATCACCTGCACCATGACTGTTAAGATGTTGAATTCCTTTTTCCCGCATCTTTAGAAATTTTCCTGGCAAAGTCCCGGGCTCGATTTTTAATTTAGCTCTTCCATTTAATGTCGGTACTTCAACTTCAGTTCCTAACACTGCTTCCGGAAAACTTATGAACAATTCATAAATTACGTTATCACCATCGCGGGCAAAAAATTCATGATGTAACTCTTCGAAAATTACAATTATGTCGCCCGCAGGTCCGCCGTTTTTTCCGGCATTTCCTTCACTGCGTAACGTCATGTAATTTCCATCGAACACACCTGCCGGGACATTTATCTTAATTGTAGATTCATCTTGAACTCTTCCGTCTCCGGAACAAGTAGAGCATGGTTCTGAAATTATTTTTCCCGTACCGCCGCAATTGTTGCACGGGGCTATGTTAACGAACTGACCGAATATTGATCTTGATACTTGACGAACTTCTCCGGTACCGTTGCAGACCGAACATGTTTTGAATGCCGAAGAACTTTTTGCACCTGTACCGTTACATGTTGTACACTTATTATATTTTTTGATCTTAACTTTTTTTGTAGTGCCTGCAGCAATTTCTTCGAGTGTTAATTTAAGAGTGATTTTTAAATCAGAGCCGGGCTGCCCCGAAGAACGCTGACGCGATCTCTGTTGCGAAGAACCGCCAAAGAAATCATCAAAGATAGATGAACCGCCGAAAGCTCCGCCAAAAATATCCGAGAAGTGTGAGAAGATATCATTCACATTTGTGTAACTGTGAAAATCTTGCCCGCCTCGTAATCCGCTGTGACCAAAACGATCATACTTTGTACGTTTCTCATCATTGCTTAGAACTTCGTAAGCTTCTGCTGCTTCTTTAAAATTTTCTTCTGATTCTTTATTTCCGGGATTGCGATCCGGATGAAATTGCATAGCAAGTTTTCTATAAGCTTTTTTAATTTCATCTTGAGACGCACTCTTACCAACACCTAAGATTTCGTAATAATCTCTCTTTGCCATTCTTTACTTACCCTTCTTGATTATCATCTGATTGTTTTTCGGAATTCATTTCTTCATTGGAAGCAGTTTCCGAACTCACAATTACTTTCGCATGTCTTAAGACTCGATCTTTATACATGTAACCCGGTTCAAGAACATCCAGTACTGTATGAGGAGCAACTCCTTCTGCCGGTTGCTGCATTAAAGCCTCGTGAAGATGAACGTCAAACGGTTTACCTTTTGCATCTATTCTTTTCACTCCTTGATTTTCTAAAATTTTTCCAAATTTTTCAAAGACTAACATCAATCCTTTTTTTGTTGAATCAAAGTTATTAGCTTCATCTATGTGTAATAGTGATCGCTCGAGGTCATCATAAACCTGTAAAATATTGCGGATGAAAGACTCTGCCGCATATTTCAAAATATTTAGTTGATCGTTTTCATTGCGTCTTTTATAGTTTTCAAACTCAGCAACTTTTCGAAGCAGAGTATCCTTCAATTCCAAATTTTGTTTTTCCTGCTCTACAATTTTTTGAATTGCCGATTCCAGTTCTGAAATTTTTAATGCAAGTTCAGTTTGCTGATTTTCTATTTTAGGTTCAGAAGAGTCTTCTCTCTCGATGGGAATATTATTTTCGTTCTCTTCCGGTATATTTTGTTCTTTATTCAATTCCTTCTCTTCCATAAATTAATTTCTATCTGTGTTTGGTTAATTCTTGAGTTAGTTGTTGAGCGATATAAACTACAGCGGCAACAATTTTTGAATAATCCATTCTCTTCGGTCCCATAATTCCAAGAGTTCCTGTCATATCGCCGATTTTATATTCTTTGGTGATCATGCTGTATTCAGATAACTTTTCATCACGATTCTCTTCGCCAATTGTAATGGTAAGATCTGTTAATGGTATGGATTTATTCTTATCGAGAATGTGAATGATGATATCTCTATTTTCAACTAGTTCTATAACACTCTGAAAATTTTGTGAGTCTTCAAACTCCGGCTGCATCAAAATATTTTTTGTACCGGAGATAATTGCTTTCTCACTACTTAAGTCGGTAAATATTTTATCAACCGAATCCAGAAAAACGCGTATGATCGGTCTGTAAACTTCTGAATTAAAATCTTTAACTCTATCTTCAATAGTATTTCTAATTTCTGAAAATCGTAACCCAGAGAGGCGTTCATTTAAAAATTGTTGAACAATTACTATCTGCTCTTCTTTTACTTCTGCATCTATTTCAAGCGTAATAGTTTTTATTAATCCCGATTGAACACTTACAACCACCAAAATCCTTGTTGATGAAAGTTGAACAATTTGAATTTTTTCTAGAACCGCCTGTTCAAATTTGGGATACGTTACCATAGCAAGTTGATTTGTCAATTCACTTAAAATGCTTGAGGTAATCTTTAGAAGATCTTCCGTTTCAGACGCTGCAGAACCTAAATTAGCGTCAATAATTTGTTTTACTTTTTCTTCAAGTCTTGGAGGGTCCATAAGTGAATCAACATAAACACGGTAACCTTTATCTGTGGGAACTCTGCCTGCTGAAGTGTGCGGATGATTTAGATATCCTAATTCTTCTAGATCAGCCATAACATTTCTAATTGATGCGGGAGATAGCCCAAGATCGTATCGTTTAGAAACATTACGTGATCCAACCGGATTTGCTGTTAGAATAAATTGATGGATAACAAACCGGAGAATCGCCTTTTCCCTATCTTTTAATAGATATTCTTCCATTGTAAATCAAACATACTCAATTTTCGCGGGTTCAAAGTTATTAAAAATTAAGAAATTTTTCATTTCTTAAACTTTTATATTATTGAATTTATGTCACAAAAAGCTGTGCATTTAAGTTTCGCAAAAGATTTTCCGTATATTTTGTATCGAAATGATTTTTTTTGGAGTTGTGTTGGATCCTACTTACAAATCTGCCGGTGTTAATATTCAAGCTGGCGATGAAACAGTTGAAAAAATAAAATCGCTTGCAAAATCAACTTTTAATAAAAATGTTCTTTCCGGAATTGGACACTTCGGCGCTTTCTATGAAATTGATCTTAACAAATGGAGAAATCCGGTTCTTGTTTCAAGTGTTGATGGTGTCGGCACAAAATTAAAAGTTGCTTTCGCAATGAATAAGCATGATACTGTTGGACAAGATTTAGTGAATCACTGCGTGAATGATATAGCAGTATGCGGAGCCGAACCACAATATTTTATGGATTACCTTGCCTTCGGAAAACTCTTTCCTGAAAAAGCCGAACAGATCATAAAAGGTTTTTCAATTGCATGTAAAGAAAATAATGTTGCTTTGATCGGTGGCGAAACAGCAGAGATGCCCGGACTTTATGATGAGAACGAGTATGATATGTCGGGAACGATTGTTGGATTTGTAGAACGTGAAAAAATTATTGACGGACACAATGCGAAAAAAGGTGATGTATTAATTGGTTATAAATCTACCGGACTGCATACTAATGGTTATTCATTGGCAAGAAAAATTCTGTTAGAAAAATTTTCCGTAAATGATAAACACGATCTACTTGAACTTTCCATCGGGGAAGAATTGTTAAAAATTCATAGATCGTATTTAAAACTAATCTGGGAATTAAAGGAAAATATTTCTGTGAAAGCTTTTTCACACATAACCGGCGGAGGAATTATTGGAAACACAAAACGTGTTGTTCCAAAAAATTTACAATTAAAAATTGATTGGAATGTTTGGGAAGTGCTACCGATTTTTAAGTTGATACAACAAATTGGAAAAGTTACAGATGAAGAAATGAGAGAGGTATTTAATTTAGGAATTGGTTTGATTGCAATCGTGGATAAAAGTGATGTTGATAAAACTTTTTCTCTTTCAAATAAGATAAATGAAAACGGAATTGTGATTGGAGAAGTGACATCGTAGATGTCATTCTGAATCCCGATTTATCGGGATGAAGGATCTCTCAGTTTACTTTATTTAGATTCTTCGTCTCGACCTGCCTGCGGTAGGCAGGCTTCGTCGAAACTCAGAATGACAAATATTTAAATTCGGTAAAAAATTATGTTCACAGACACACACACACATCTTTTCTATCCAAACTTCGAAGATGAGGTTGATAAAGTAATTGAACGCGCTGTTCAAGCCGGTGTTGATTATATGATTGTCCCGGGAACTGATCTTGCAACTTCACTCCAAGCAATCGAACTTACGATGATGTATGATAATATTTATGCTTCCGTCGGTGTTCATCCGCACGATTCAAAAGATTGGGATGATTCAATAATAGAGAAACTAGAAGCACTTGCTAAGAATAAAAAAGTCGTTGCGATTGGTGAAATCGGTTTGGATTACTATTATGATTTTTCTCCGCGCGAAATTCAAATCAAAGCTTTCGAATCTCAGATTCAACTTGCACTAAAACTAAATCTACCCATCATAGTTCATAATCGGGAAGCTAACGAAGATATAATGAACATTGCACGCAAATACAAAGACTCCGGCTTGCGGGTGCAATATCACTGTTTCGCAGGATCAATTGCTGATGCACGCGAACTTATAGAGATGCATCATTATATTTCTTTTCCTGGAATTGTTACATTCAAGAATGCTGAAAAAGTACGCAAAGTTTTAAGCCGTGTTGCAATAGAAAATTTATTACTCGAAACCGATTCACCGTTTATGACGCCGGTACCTCACCGCGGAGAACGGAATGAACCGGCATATATAAAATTGATCGCAGAAAAAATTGCGGAGGTTCATCACTTGACAACAGAAGATGTCGGCAAAGCTACATCGTACAATGCTCATAAACTTTTTGGTGTTGGAGAAAAACCCAAATTGAGTTTTACATATCAAATTGGAGAAGCGCTTTACATTAACGTTACTAACCAGTGTAATGCAGATTGTGTTTTCTGCGATCGTAAAGGTGAAGCTGTTATCAACGGCTATAATTTAAAAATGTCGAAATCGGAAGAACCGAAAGCGGAAGTTTATATTAAAGAAATCAGCGATCCGAAAAAGTATAAAGAAATTGTTTTTTGCGGATATGGAGAACCAACTATCAGATGGGAAGTTGTTAAGCAAGTTGCAAAGTATGTAAAAGAATTTGGCGGTAATACTCGAATGAATACAGATGGACATGGAAATTTTATCAATAAGAGAGATATCACATCAGAACTTAAAGGATTGATTGATACTGTTTCAATCAGTTTGAACTCAACTGATCCGGTTCAATATGGTAAGCTGATGCGCGTTGATTCTACCATGCATGAAGAGATGTTGGACTTTGCTAGAAAAGCAAAAAACTACACTCATGTTGTACTTTCTATTGTTGGACTTAGCGAAGTGGATTCCGAAGCAGCTAAAAAGTTTGTTGCCGAAGAAGTTGGTGTTGATTTCCGTGAGAGAGAATATTTCTAATTTAATTTGAGATCTTATGTACTTGCAAAAAAAAATCATTCTCTTTCTCTTTATTTTACTTTTGTTCGTACTCCAATCGTGCGCTTCGTTTCAACCTACTCCCCAATCTTTTCAAAATAGAATTGACAGCTTACTCTACACTGATTTTTTAAAAACTACTCAAGCCGGAATTTCCGTTTACGATCTAACTGAGAAAAAATCTTTATTCAAGCACAACGAAAAACTTTTACTTCGTCCGGCATCAAATCAAAAAATATTAACAACCGCTGCCGGATATTTATTTCTTGGAGAGGATTATAAATTCAAAACTTCTGTTTACTACACGGGAGAAGTGAAAGATTCTATCTGTAACGGTGATATTTATATTGTTGGCGGTTTCGATCCGGATTTTTCTTCACGCGATTTGGACTCTCTTGTTAGTGAAATCAAACATTACGGGATAAAAGAAATTAGAGGAAATCTTTACAGCGATGTTTCTGCAATGGATTCTTTATTCTGGGGAGAAGGTTGGATGTGGGATGATGATCCAGAACCATTTGCCGCTTATCTTACTCCTCTGAACATAAATAAAAATAGTGTTCAAGTTGTTTATGAGCCTGGTGAGATTGGTAAAGAAACTATCATCGAAATAATACCCAAAACAATTTTTTTTCAATTAAACAATTCATCATTAACAATTGATACTGGGAAAACAACTATAAGAATAACTAGAGATTGGATAAACCGGAACAACACAATTTTTGTTAATGGAAATATTACAAGAACATCAAAACAGGATACGATTTCACTAAACGTTTTTAATCCGACTTTTTATTTCCTAAATCTGATGAAAGAGAATATTGAACAAAATGGAATTTCTTTCAAAGGAAATGTTGATACACAATCTCTGCCGGATGGTGCAAAAAAAATATTTACTTATGAACGTAACATTGAACCGGTAATTATAAGTACAAACAAAATGAGCGATAACCTCAGCGCAGAAATGATCCTACGTGCACTTGCTTTAAATTCTTCCAATAAACCTGCGACAGCCGCGAAAGGAATTCGGTTTATCGATAGTCTGATTACTCTTGCAGGATTAAATCCAAAAAATTATAGACTTGTTGACGGGTCGGGTCTTTCTAATTATAATCTTCTTTCTGCAGAACTATTAACTGAAATACTAAAATATTATTATTTCAAGAAGCCTGATCTTTTCTCAAAATTTTTAAGTTCATTTCCAATATCAGGCATAGACGGAACATTGAAGAATCGGATGAAAGATAGTAAAGTGTTCAAACGTGTTCATGGAAAAACCGGAAGTTTAAGCGGAGTAAGCAATCTTTCAGGATATCTCGAAAGCAAGAATGGACATATGATTGCCTTCTCAATATTAATCCAGAATTTTGTCGGCACATCAACTCAAGCACGTTCGATTCAAGATAAATTATGCGAAATTATTTTCGAGATGAATTGAGAATGCAATCAATGAAAACTTACAAGAAATTTTTAATTACTTCTGAACCGCCTAACAATGAATTAGTCAGCGGATTATTATGGCAGTTGGATATTGATGGTATCAACGAAACAGATGAAGGAATTGTAGCCTTTGCTAGCTCTTCAAAAAATATTACCCGTGATGATATTGGAAATATTTTAAAAGAGATGATTTCCGAGAGACTTATTGAATCTTTTTATATCAGTGAAGAAACGCTTGAAGACAAGAACTGGAACGAGGAATACGAAAAAAATGTGCGCGTAATTGAAGTAACTGAAAAAATTGTTATTAAACCATCATTTAAGAAATATATTTCTAAACCTGATCAAATCATTATTACAATTGATCCTAAAATGTCTTTTGGCACCGGCGAACATGCTACTACTCGGCTAGTTCTTCAACTGATTGAAAAATATATCCATGGTGGAGAAAAAGTGCTGGATGTTGGATCAGGAACAGCTGTCTTAGGTATCAGCACTGTTATGCTTGGTGCAGCTTCTGCTCTTTGTATAGATAATGATGAATGGTGTTTACTTAATGGAAAAGAAAATGTTAAAGCAAATAATCTTGAAGAGAAAGTTGAAATTCGTTTAGCTGAAATTCAGCAGGTTGAAGAAAAAGAATTTGATTTAATTGCTGCGAACATTAATAAACATATTTTACTAGACATCGCTGAAGAACTAAAAATTAAGATTAAAAAAAGTGGTGTACTAATTCTATCGGGACTTCTAATAATTGATGAAAATGATATTGTAGAAAAATATACTCGCCTTCAATTTAAGCTGATCGAAAAAAATACAATGGATGAGTGGTGTGCGCTGGTTTTTCAATTGTAATAGAAACTAAAATTAAAACTTATCGAGCAAAATGATAATCTCTTTCTGTTCACTTTCACTTAGTGATGAAACCATTATAGAAATATTTTTATGATACTCAGGTAAAATTGATTCTATTTTATTCCTTCCGGACTCTGTTAAGTCGGCAAGAATCACACGCCGGTCCTCTTTGGAATGAATTCTTTTTACAAATCCTTCTTTTTCAAGATTATCAACAACACAAGTAATATTAGCTCCGGTAACCATCATTTCATTACTGATTTTATTCAAGGATAACGGTCCGGATTTGTAAAGTATTTCGAGAACGCCGAATTGAGGAGAGGTTAATTTTTGTTCAAACATTTGTCTTGCTTGTACTTTTCGAAATTTATCATTTGCTCTAGAAATTTTTTCACATAATTCTAAAGCAAGATTTATATTATCGTTCAACATAACAAACAACCCTTCCCATTATATTCTTTATTATGATAATTCATGAACTTAGAATATTTCATCGTAATTTTGTTAATTATAACCAGTTAACAATTTAACTAACCTTCCAGTCAAAATAAATTCGGATGAAGTTAAAAAGACATAATATTTTTTAATTTGGATTTGAATGATAAAAAGTTTTATTGTTCAATAAAGTTTTATATAATATGTATGAGTTTGAATCTATAAGCAGAAAAACTATATTATCGAAATAAAAAAATGTGATTCTAAACCAACTTATATGATAAATCGAAAAGAATTTATAGAGTTTATGGGCAATTTAAAATTGAAAGAATTATCACAAGAATCTGTTATAAGTTATACACAACTAATTCTTGAACAAGATTACAAAAGTTTAATAACAGATCTTATCAACAATCATGAAATCTCGTTTTATTGGTCTCAGCCGAATGAAGTATTTTCATTTTTTGCCTATAAAGAAATATTCTCTTTCCCGTTAAATAATTCAGTGTCAAAAAATGAGTTCTTGAACGATTTCTCAACGCGGGTTTATTCAAATTCATCGCGGAAATTAAAGCATCCATTATTTGTTGGCGGAATTAAATTCCCTTCTTCAAAAAATGATTTAATGTGGAAAAATTTTAATACCGAAAAATGGTTTATACCTAAGATTCTTCTTCTAAAAATGAATGATGAATTCTCGATTACTTTTAATTTCTTGGTAGACGTTTTTAGTTATGAGAATACAGACGATATTATTGCTAGTCTAATGGCTGATCTAAAATATAAAACAGAGACTATGAATGATTCAGAACCCGTACCTTTTGGAAATAATTCTACGGATTCAGAAATTCATAACTGGTCCAATCAAATAAATTCTGCTTTAGGAAAGATTTCCGCGGGCAAATTAAACAAAGTTGTTCTTGCGCGATGCAAGGATTTGCAATTTATCGAATCGCATAACATTTTTTTTCTTCTTCAAAGATTGGAAGAGAATTTTGAAAATTGTTATACCTTCGCTTATCGGAATGGCGATTCGGTGTTTTTCGGCGTTTCCCCGGAAAAACTTTTTAAAATATCTGATGGATTTATAGAGACTGATGCACTTGCCGGTTCAATCCCCCGCGGAACTACTAAAGACGAGGACGATAATTACACACAAGAACTTCTTCAAAGCAAAAAAAATTTAGCAGAACATAAAAGTGTAATTGATTTTTATCTTGAACAGCTTACTCCCGTTACGGAAAAAATCCTTTTCGATTCACAGCCGTCAATAAAAAAATATCGAAATATTCAGCATCTCTATTCACAGATACGGGCAAAACTAAAACATGATACAAGTATTTTCTCTTTGTTAGAATTACTTCACCCTACACCTGCCGTTTGCGGAATGCCAAAGACCGAAGCTTTAAAAACTATTAACGAATTGGAAGATTTCGATCGCGGAATGTATGCCGGAGTTTTAGGTTGGTTCAATCTTGAAAATGAAGGTGAATTTATTGTCGGATTAAGATCTGCTTTATTACACAAAAAATTCTTACGCGCTTTTGCAGGATGCGGAATTGTTGCAGGTTCAGAAAGTTTATCTGAGTTCAACGAAACAGAATTAAAACTAAGACCAATATTATCTCTATTCACAAATGAAACTATCAATAAATCGTAATACTTTTTGGTGTGATGTATTTGTCCATAAACTTGCCGAGCTTGGCGTTCGCTATGCATGCATTTCACCCGGTTCAAGAAGTACACCGCTGACTCTTGCTTTTGCATCTAACAAATCAATTAATCTTTTTCCTATTGTTGATGAACGTTCATCTGCTTTTTTTGCACTTGGAATTGCGAAGAATACTCAATCGCCGGTTGCTGTTGTAACCACATCGGGTACTGCCGTTGCTGAATTGTACCCGGCAATCATCGAAGCATATTACCAGCGTGTTCCCTTGATAATTTGTACTGCTGACCGCCCGCCTGCTCTTAGAAACAGCGGTGCGAACCAAACTATTAATCAGCAAAATATTTTTAAGAATCACATTCGTTATTTTGCCGATGCCGGTTTGCCTAATCTTAAAAATCTAAATTATATTAGTGATTTAGCTGATAAACTGATTTTAAATTCAAGTCTATTGGATAAAGGTCCCGTTCATATAAATTTTTCATTCGAGAAACCTTTTGAGCCTAGAAGTTATACGGATAAGATTGAGATAACTAAAATCCAAAAAATATTTTCAAAATCTTCTTTAGTTCTTAATGAAAAGAAAATTGTTGCAATAGATTTTGATTCGCTTATTAAAAAACTTAATAGTATTGAACGCGGAATCCTATTAGTCGGCTCAAATAATTATAACAAAGATTTTACAAAGAAACTTGTTCAGTTCTCAAAAACTTTCGGTTATCCAATATATGCTGACGGATCATCTTCATTAAGGTTTGGCAGTCACTCAAAAGAATATTTCATTGATAATTTTACAGCATTTGCCCGAATTAAAAACTTTCAGAAATATTTTGATCCGAAATTAATCATTCAGTTCGGAGGAACTCCTACATCTAATGTCCTGCTGGAATTTTTTAAAAACTCTAAAGCGGAGAAAATATTAGTTAACGAATTCGGAGATAGGAACGATCCATCCCATTCAGCAAAAAAAATCTTCGCAATTAATCCGACTGAATTTTGTTCTTCTATTCTAAAAAATATTGGAAGGAACATAAAGAGAGACAGTTGCTGGTTAATTGATCTTCAAGTAATGAATAATAAAGCAGCGGAATTAAAAAATAAATTGCTCTTCAATGCAGAATTCCCGTTCGAGGGAAGAATAGCTAATGAATTGATCAAATCATTACCCAAAAAATCCAATCTGATGATCTCAAACTCGTTACCGATTAGAGATATAGATTTTTTTGCTTCATCAAATAATAAGAACATAAATATATTTTCAAACCGCGGCGCCAGTGGTATAGACGGAATAAATTCTACTGCTCTTGGTATTGCAAAAACATCGAAAGAACCAACTTATCTTTTAATTGGAGATCTTGCATTCTATCACGATATGAACGGTCTTCATAATGCAATTAAATACAAAATTCCTCTTACTGTAGTTCTTATTAACAATAACGGAGGGGGAATTTTTGAATCATTACCAATATCGGATTATAAAGAATTTCTTCTCGAAAATTTCTTAACCCCGTTGGAACTTGATCTTTCTAAATTGGTTAAAGCTTATGGAGGAAAATTTATCCGTATTAAAAATTGGAAGGAATTTAGCTCTACCATCAGTTCTTCGAAAAAGAATAAAAAGATCACTGTTCTTGAAATTCGTACTAACGCAAAAAAATCAAAGGGACTAAGAGATAAATATTGGAAAGCTGTTTCAAACGAAGTAGATTTATATATAAATGAAATTAAAAGTTGACGATATTCAATTTAATCTTCTTATCAATGAATCCGATTTTAGTAATGAAAAGACACCAATAGTTTTTCTGCACGGATTTACTGGAAGAGCCACCGATTGGCAATTTATTTTTGATAAAGTCCCAAAGAAATTTTTTCCGATCGCAATTGATCTTGTCGGACATGGTGAAACTGATTCACCGGAAAATCAAGATTTCTATTCTTGTCACGCAATCGTTCGCCAAATTGATTCTATAATTAATCAACTTAATATTAAAAAATTTATTATTGCGGGTTACTCGATGGGCGGAAGAGCTGCTCTCGCTTATAGTTTCAAAAATCCTCAAAAGATTAAAGCCGCTATTTTAGAAAGCACATCGCCCGGAATTGAAGATTTCGGTCTAAAGAAAGAAAGAGTTGAATTTGATTTTCTTCTTTCAGATAAAATAAAAAACGAAGGTGTCGAATCATTTATCGAATACTGGTTCAGCATTCCACTTTTCGAATCTTTGAAGAAACTTCCACACTTTGAACATGAAAAAAAATTACGGAATCAAAATAATGCAACAGGATTAGCAAATAGTCTCTCCAGTTTCAGCCCCGGATTGATGCCCAACTTGTGGGGAAAACTTCCGTTGCTCGAATTTCCCGTTCTACTATTAAGCGGCGAGCTAGATGAAAAATACACTGATATTAACAATGAGATGAAAAATAAACTGCTTAAAGCGATTCAAAAATCAATTCCTGGATGCGGTCATAATGTTCACTTAGAAAAGCCGGAGCTTTTTACTAAATTTGTTTTAGATTTTTTGAATTCAATTGAAAGGTGAATATGATTTACAAGTGGACTTCCGTTAAAAAATATCAAGATATTATTTATGAAAAGATGGACGGAATTGCAAAAATTACAATCAACCGTCCTGAAAAACGAAACGCATTCAGACCTGAAACAACTCTTGAACTTTATGATGCATTCGCTGAAGCGCGTGAAGATAACAGTATTGGTGTAATTCTCTTAACTGGAAAAGGTCCGGCAAAAGATGGTAAGTATGCATTCTGTTCCGGCGGAGACCAATCAATCCGCGGTAATAAAGGTTACGTTGGAAAAGATGGCGTGCCGCGTCTTAACATTCTTGATGTTCAAAAACAAATTCGAAGTATTCCCAAACCGGTGATTGCACTTGTCGCCGGATATGCAATCGGTGGCGGGCACGTACTTCAAGTTGTTTGCGATTTAACTATCGCGGCTGATAATGCAATCTTCGGACAGACCGGACCAAAGGTTGGAAGTTTCGACGGAGGTTTTGGCACTAGTTATCTTGCACGAATTGTTGGACAAAAGAAAGCGCGTGAAATTTGGTATTTGTGCCGTCAGTATAATGCTCAAGAAGCGCTTGATATGGGTTTAGTTAACAAAGTTGTCCCGGTTAAAAAACTTGAAGAAGAAGGAATTAAATGGGCAAAAGAAATTTTAGAAAAAAGTCCGCTTGCAATTCGACTACTTAAGTCCGCATTCAATGCAGAACTTGACGGACAAGCGGGAATTCAGGAGCTTGCCGGCAATGCAACTTTACTTTATTACATGAGCGATGAAGCGCAAGAAGGCAGAAACGCATACAACGAAAAACGCAAACCGGATTTCAAAAAATTTCCTAGAGTGCCATAATTGTTATGATCCAAACACAGACAAATACAATTTCAAAATTTGATGCATGGATTCTTGCAAGCCGTCCAAGAACATTAGCTGCAGCAGTTATGCCTGTAATAGTTGGTAGTTCTATAGCTCTCCGAGATGGCGTATTTCATCCAATAGCAGCCCTTGTTGCATTGTTATGTTCACTGTTAATTCAGATAGGAACGAATTTGGTAAATGATCTTTTTGATTTTTTACACGGTACAGATAAAAAAGATAGAGTTGGTCCTCAACGCGCAACAGCTTCAGGTTTATTATCCAAGTATGAAATGAAACTTGGAATTTATTTTACGTTTGGATTGAGTTTCATCCTTGGATTATATCTGGTTTATCTTGGCGGAATTTTCATTTTACTAATTGGAATTTTTTCTATTGTTGCCGGCATAGCTTACACCGCAGGACCGTTTCCGCTTGCTTATAACGGTCTTGGTGATATCGCAGTATTTATATTTTTTGGATTTGTCGGCACGGTAGGAACATATTATGTTCAGGCAAATGAAATTACTGCAATGGTATTTTGGTCATCAATTCCAGTTGGTGCGCTTATAACAAATATTTTAGTTGTAAATAATTACCGCGATCGCGAAGAAGATCACTCGAACGGAAAAAATACACTTGCTGTTATCTTTGGAGATAAATTCACCCGTATTCAATATGTTTTTTTTATGATTGTCTCTTATACAATTCTGTTTATTGTTTATTTCACATTTAAGAAAAGTCTTTTGATATTTCTCCCTCTCCTTTCTCTTCCTCTATCAATCAAATTAGTTCGGATGATTTTTACTTTACGCGGCAGAGAATTGAATAAGACACTTGAATTAACGGCTAAATTATCTGCCTTGTACGGTTTGCTATTTGCAGCCGGGATTCTTTTATGATAATAAAAGATTTCAAATACTTCCCTTTTTCACTTCAACTCAAAATTCCTTTTCGATCTTCAGCTCAAATAATTAAACAAAGAAACGGATTTATTATTTCTCTACGTGATGAATTAGGAAATCAATCTTTCGGTGAAGCTTCTCCACTTTCCGGATTTAGTAAAGAAACTCAAAATGATCTAATCCAAAATTTATCGGAAATAAAATCCAAATCTGCAAATCTATTTCTTAAGGAAGATCTTTCAATGATCAATGATCAACTCTCAACTTTCGAGTTGGTTCCGTCTGTTCGTTTTTCTCTTGAACAGGCACTAATAAGTCTCATAATAAAAAGAAATAAAAAATTTATTGAGGAATATTTTAGCGCTACTAAACAAGAAATCAATGTAAATGCTGTGTTTGGATTTGGAGAAAGCAAAAATATTTTTACTGCGATTGAAAAAAAACTACAAATCGGTTATAACACTTTTAAGATTAAAATCGGCAGAGAAAATTTTGAAGATGATATTATATTAATAGATGAAGTCAGAAAACGATTCGGCAAGAGTATTACAATTCGTTTAGATGCTAATGGAAAGTGGAAATTTGAAGATGCAAAAAATTATTTAGAACGGCTTTCTCCTTCCAACATTCAATACATTGAAGAACCGTGTACTAATTTGAACAAATTAATAAAGCTTGCTGAAGTTTCACCAATTCCAATTGCAGTAGATGAATCGCTGATATCTATAGGTGAGGCTCTAGAAATTATAAATAACAGCAAGATCGAAATAATCATTATAAAACCGATGGTGTTAGGAGGATTAATTTCTTCATTTAGAATAATTAAAGAAGCTGAAAAGAAAAATAAAAAAGTAATTATCTCGTCCTCATTCGAAAGTGCAGTTGGGAAAAGCGGATTGGCTTTACTTGCCGCAATTACAAATCATAATTTTGCTCACGGACTTGATACATCAGAATTTTTCGAGAAAGATATTTGTGCAGATTCGTTCAAAGTAGAAAAAGGAAAGATTACTTTTACTCTCGAAAACTATCCGCCACAGTTTAATTTGAAGTTCACATGATCACGATTAGCAATAAAGAACATTGGTTATACGAACAAGCAGCTAAACGCCCAAACGACAGAGCAATCCAAACAGAGCAAAGTTTTGTTTCATATCAAAAATTTTTTGAAGCGAGCAATTTGACAACTAATTATCTGCTGACATTAGATATTAAAGAAAATGATCATGTTGGGATTTTATGCAGACACACTTATGATTTTTTTGTATTAGTAAATGCACTATGGTTTATACGGGCTATTCCGGTTCCTCTAAATTCAAGAAAGACAACAAATGAAATTGAAAATGAAATCCGTCTTGCTGATATAAAATTTTTAATTATTGACGATGTTCTCAAATTACAATTCTCAACTTTGAATTTTCAGAACGTACTCAACATGAACATAATTATGAGACATGAAACACGAAATCATAATTTCATAATTCATAACTCAAAATTCAAAATTCATAATTCTGCATTAATAATGTTTACTTCCGGCAGCACAGGAAACCCTAAAGCAGTTGTTCATTCATTTCAAAGTTTGTACGAAAGTGCTCAAGCATTAGATTCTTTCGCTCAATTATCATCAGGAGATATTTGGCTCGCCTCATTACCGTTATATCATATCGGCGGATTCATGATTCTTTGCCGGTCATTGCTATCTGGTAGTTTAGTTGTATTCCCTGCATCTCCAAAATTTGAAGACATCAATCAAACAATCAAACAGTCAGACCCTACACATATTTCATTAGTGCCCACAACTCTAGATCGTTTACTCAAAGAGAATATCTCCCCCAACAAAAATCTCAAATATGTTTTTCTTGGAGGTAGTCCTTCTCAAACCGAATTAATTACGGAAGCTGTAAAAAAATCATGGCCGATAGTAAAAGTTTACGGCTCAACGGAAACGTGTTCTATGATAACAGCACTTCATCCGGATGAAATAAAATCTAAATCGGATTCTTCAGGAAAACTTATCGGACAGAACAAGATCAAGATCATGAGCAAGAACAAGAATGATTTTGGCGAAGTTGTTGTTTTTTCAAAATCTCTTTTTAAGGAATATTACAACGATTCACTATCAACCAACAGCAAATTTAAAAACGGATGGTACTTCACTGGCGATTTTGGGCGAATAGATAATGAGGGTTATCTTTATATCGAATCTCGCCGGGACGATCTGATAATTTCAGGCGGAGAAAATATTACTTCATATGAAGTTGAATTAGCAATAAAAAAACATCCATTTGTTAAAGATGTATTTGTGTTCGCTCTTCAAGATAAAAAATGGGGACAAATCGTTTGCGCAGCAATTGTATCAGAAACTATTTCAGAAGATGTGATAAAAGATTTTCTTAAAGAGAAAATTGCTTCGTATAAAATTCCCAAGCGTTTTTTTATTATTGATGAAATTCCAAGAAATGAAATGGGAAAAGCAAATAGAACTGAACTATTAAAACAACTTAAGCTATGTTAGATTTTAACTTATCGTAACATTCTTTTGGCAACTCAATCTTTTTAAATTGTTCTTTCAGCACACAAACATGAACGGTTTTGGCAATTGCTGTAAATGTACCGTCATTTTTGTAAAATTTATAACTTATTTCAAAAGAAGAATTTTTTAGAAGACTAACAATAACATCAATTCGAAGTTCATCGCCAACTTTTATCGGTCTAACATAATCGGCTTCAGCATGAATGATCGGCAAGATGTATTCCTTATCAAAAAAATAATCTCTTTCGGTGTGGAAACTTCTCATAAGATCTTCGTATGCAGCGTGAACGTATTTAAATAAACTTGCATAAAAAATAATCCCTGCCGGATCGGCATCATAAAAATAGACTTTCACTTTTGTCGTGAACATTGTTTTTCTCTTTTATTACTGTAAATTTAATCAACTCTTATCCATTTCACATTAACTTTTTTGTGATTAATTTGGTACAAAATTTTTACGCGAAATGATGCAAATAAATAAAATCAAATATTTTATTGCAATAATATTCTTGATCGTCCCGTATTTATTATCTGCTCAGAGTGAGATCAAAAGAGGATATTATTCAAACGGTAAACTTAAATCCGAAGGCACAATTGATAACGGTGTAAGGAATGGTCTATATAAAGAATTTTATGAAAGCGGAAAACTTTGGAAGGAATGGAATTTTGAAAACGGAAAGGAAGAAGGACTTTCAGTTTGGTATTTCGAAGATGGTAAGAAAAGTATGGAATGGAATTACCGCAGCGGAAAGCTCGAAGGGAAATCCAAATGGTATTATGAGACAGGCGAGCTTTGGGCAGAACCGGTTTATGTGAATGATGTTCAAGACGGTTTTAGCAACACTTATTATAAAAGCGGTAAACTTCAGGCGGTCTGGAATTACAAGAATGGTAAACTCAACGGTGAATCAAAAATATTTTTTGAAAATGAAAAAGTTGAAGTAGAACGTAATTATGTTAATGATAAACTTGAGGGGAAAAGCAAAGTCTATTATGATTTTGGAACAATTGCTTTAGATGCAAATTACAAGAACGATCAACTCGAAGGAATATCTTACCTCTATTATCCCGACGGTAAGATTAAAGTAATAGATACCTACGAAAACGGTCAAATCATTAAGCGCAAACGATTTGATTACGGCGCTAAGGTCAGTAAAGTGGAAGAGAATTTTGATGAATACTGGGATGAAGGTACATTGAAAAGACAAGTTACTTTCAGAGAAGGAAAACTTGACGGATTAATAAAAGAATATTACGCCAGCGGATTTATCAAAGCTGAATTAAATTATAAGCACGGTTCTTTAGAAGGCGAAAGTAAATATTACAACGACGGTGGAACTCTTGCTGAGATTGCACAATACATTAGCAATATGAAGAACGGGATGACGACAAAATTTGATAAAGATGGTGTTAAAACGTCAGAAGAAAACTACACAAATAATTTGCGCGAAGGTTCAGCAAAAACTTTTTATCTTAGCGGAGAAGTTGAATCCGAACAGATTTACCGAAACGACAAACTAAACGGAATTGTAAAATTCTATTCAAAGTCCGGATTGCTAAATGCTGAAGTAGAATATCATAACGGATTGAAAGACGGAATTACAAAATATTATTTCCCAAGCGGTAATCTTTCCGATTTCCGCATTTATAAAAATAATTTGCTTGATGGAAAATGTTTTATGTATGATGAAAATGGAAAAATTATTTCCTCATCAGAATATAAAGAAGGAGAGCTTGTTAAATAATTCTTTCAATAACAAACTGATCCATAAACTTACTTCCGAATGCAAGTGACGGAGTGTAGGTTCCGGGTTTAAGTGTATTTTTCAAAACTCTTTCTACACTCTCAGCGGCTCCAATTGCGGTTAGATTGTATCCTTCCATAACTTGATAAACTTCTTCAATCATTTTACCCTTTGAGTTTTCTACTCTGCCCCAGATATACGTTTTAGTCGAATCGCGTTTTGATTTATTAGGACCCGTTAAAGTTTTCTTCATAAATATTGCTACAATATTTTTCATTAAAGGCATCTTTAAAATTTTCAAAAAGAAAAGAACAAGTGATTTTGCTTTAACCATTAGTCGCGGCAAAGCAATATAAACTTCCACATTTGGGATTTTTGTTGATTGATACGATGAATAAACATCGCCCCACGGAATTGAAAGTCCGCAAAACGAAAAATTTTTTATTTTAATATCAACCGTAAACTCGCCAATATTTGATTCTATCATTTTTCCATCGCGGCGTATTCTTCCGGTTCCGCCAAGAAATTCCAAAGTTGTTAACCAAGTTCCGCGAGAAATTTTTCCTCCCTTGTTTGAAAATCCTAATTTCAAATATGTTGCATCCGGCATTTGTTCGCTTAATCGCTTGGCAAGACAATCAGAGGGAATAATATCGAATCCCACACTTGGTAAGAATACAACTCCCGCCTCTTTCGCTTTTTGAGATAAGAAAAATGCCAGATACATTGACGGAATCTCTCCGGTTATATCAAGATAGTTGCATTTGCATCGTAAGCATGCTTCCATTATTTCTTTTGCAGTGAACTTAAACGGACCTGCACAATTTAAAATAGTATGTACTCCGTTTAATGCGGCATCTAATTTTTCATTATCATAAAGATCAACCGCTTTATATTCACAATCATATTTACGAGAAAGTTCTTTCAATGCTGGTTCATTTCTTCCGGAAAGAATTGGTTTTATACCTCTAGAAATCAGTTCTTCAATAATTAATTTCGCAGAGTATCCATTCGCTCCATAAACTAAAACAGATGGTGATGTAACTTTCATTATTAATGCTTTCATTTTTGATGTGACATAATAAATAAAGCTTTTGAATCTTTCAATTCGTTTACAAACTCAATATCCATCTTAGACAGGAAATAATTAAATTTATATTGAAAGAATGAGAAAAAATTGACTAAATCTTTGTAAAATTTCTCTTCTTAACAATTTGTTAACCAATTTTTAACAATTTAGTAACAGTTAAATCCTAATTTTGCAGTGTTTTTACAAATAGCTATTGAATGAACATGGATAAGAAGAAAATTCTTTTCATTTGCGGATCACTTAATCAGACTTCGATGATGCACCAAATCTCGCAACACTTGCAAGATTTCAATTGTTTCTTTACACCATACTACACCGATGGATTTATAAACTATCTTGTCAGCATTGGGTATATAAAATTTTCAATTCTCAACGGACAATTCCGGCTGAAAACAGAAGACTACCTTCGTAAAAATAATCTTAAACTTGATTACCGCGGAGTCAGCTATGATTATGATTTGATATATACATGCGCTGATTTGATCATGCCTAAAAACATCCGCAAGAAAAAAGTAATTCTTGTTCAGGAAGGTATGACCGATCCGGAAACATTAATTTTTCATATAGTTAAGTATCTCAAACTTCCGCGTTGGCTTGCAAGCACTTCAACAATGGGAATGTCGGATCAATATACTTTATTCTGCGTTGCTTCCGAAGGTTATAAAGATTTTTTTATCCGCCGGAAAAGTGTTAAGCCGGAGAAAATTATTGTAACCGGAATTCCGAACTTTGATAACCTGCAGCAATTCACAAAGAGCGACTTCCCGCACAAAAATTTTGTCCTTGTAGCAACTTCCGATGCGCGCGAAACTTATAAAGTTGAGAACAGAAAAAAGTTGATCAACGATTGCGTAAAAATTGCAGCAGGGCGGCAGCTTATTTTCAAACTGCATCCAAACGAAAATATTGAACGCGCAACACAAGAGATTAATAAATATGCACCCGGCGCCCTGATCTACACAAGCGGAAATATCAATTACATGATTGCCAACTGCGATGCATTGATCACTCAATTTTCTTCTACAGTTTATGTAGGCATTTTGTTCGGCAAAGAAGTTCATTCCGCTTTTAATATTGAAGACCTGAAACGAATGATGCCGATTCAAAACAACGGAACATCAGCAGAAAAAATTGCACGGATTGGAAAACATTTACTTAATTATCCGGACACTTCCTTAAATGAGATTCGCAAAAACTTTGAGTACAATTCTAATATAAGATGAAAATTATAACAGTCATACAAGCACGAATGTCATCAACCCGGTTGCCCGGTAAAGTGATGCTGCCGTTATTAGGTAAACCGCTTTTGATCCGTATGATTGAACGTGTTAACGCAGCAAAACTTGTCGGTAATGTAATAGTTGCTACATCAACAAACGCCGATGATGACAAGATTGAAATTTTATGTAATCAAAATAATTTAATTTGTTCACGCGGACATCTAACGGATCTTCTCGACCGGCATTACCAGGTTGCAAAACAATTTAATGCAGAAGCTGTTGTAAAAATTCCTTCCGATTGTCCTCTCATAGATCCTAAAGTGATTGATAAAGTTATTAAGCATTACATTAATTCCGATGAGTTTGATTTTGTTAGTAATCTACATCCGGCAACTTATCCTGATGGAAATGACGTTGAAATATTTTCTTTCGAATCACTTGAGTGTGCATGGAAAGATGCAACAAAAGATTACGAACGTGAGCATACAACCCCGTTTATTTGGGAACACCAAGATGTTTTTTGTGTTGGAAATGTTACTTGGGAAACCGGGTGTGATTTTTCTTCTACTCATAGATGGACGATTGATTTCCCGGAAGATTACGAGTTCATAAGAAAAGTTTATGATGAACTCTATTCAAATAATCCCGCTTTTAGTCTGAACGATATATTAACTTTGCTGAAACAAAAACCGGAAATCGCAGAAATAAATCAGCAGTATCTCGGTAAATACTGGTATGAAAACCATCTTGATGAATTAACTCACATTGACGAATACAAAAATAAAATCAAGAAAAATGAATAAGAAAAAATTAAAAGATCTTGAGCAGACGGCTTTACGTGTACGTGAGCATATTATTCGAATGAGCGGCAGCGGCGGATGTTTTATCGGCGCATCATTATCATGTACCGATCTTATCGTTTATCTCTACAAAGAATTTTTAAATGTCTCACCAAAAAATTTTCAAGATCCGAAACGTGATTATTTTTTCCTTTCGAAAGGACACGATGTTCCTGCTCTTTACGGAACTTATGTTGAGCTTGGCTGGCTTGAAGAAGGAAGATTAAAGAATCATCTTAAGACAACCGACAACATTTACTGGCATCCTAACCGTAAAATTCCCGGCATTGAGTTTCATTCCGGTTCACTCGGACATAATCTTTCAGTTGCAATGGGTGTTGCAATTGATTGCAAGTTACGTAAACAGAAAAATAAAATTGTGGTTGTTGTTGGTGATGGAGAACTTAACGAAGGATCCATGTGGGAAGGCTTGCTTGTTGCCTCTGCATATAAACTTGATAACCTTTATATAGTTGTTGACCGGAATCATTTTCAGGCTAACATGCAGACTGAAGATTTGATCCCACTTAAACCGTTAAATAAAAAATTGGAGTCGTTTGGATGTAAAGTAAAAAAAATTAACGGACATAATTTTGAACAAATGAAGAAAACTTTTTCGAAAATCCCATTTGAGAAAAATAAAGTCTCGGTAGTAATTGCTGAGACTGTACGAGGTAAAGGTTTACCAAGTATTGAAAAGCGAGCTGACCGGTGGTTCGTAAATTTCAAAGAAGAAGAGATTGAACAACTGTTAAAAGAACTTCACGGCAGTAAAAGAACAAAGTTAACTTCAAAAACTATTGTGGCGAGATAAGATGACTTACGAAGATTTAATATTTGAACTGGTCAATAAAGATGATCGCTACATGATCATGACTTCCGAAAACAGAGCGGCAATGAGAAACATTACGGCTAAAATCAAAAATAATTTTATCGATACCGGAATAACGGAACAGACATTAATCGGAATGGCAGCAGGACTAGCATTACGCGGTAGAATTCCAATCGTTCATGCACTTGCAACATTCTTAACTATGCGCGCATTTGAGTTTATACGAACAGATATTGGAATCGGAAATCTGCCGGTTAAGATTGTCGGCGCTGTTCCAGGATTTTTATCAGACGGCAACGGACCAACTCACCAAGCAATAGAAGATGTTTCTATCATGCGCGGCATCCCGAATGTAAATGTATTTTGTCCGGCAGACGAAGATGACATGCTGAAATGTTTACCAAAAATTTTTGAATACTCTTCCCCATTTTACATACGTTATAACAATACAAAACCGGTTGTAGAGCACGGCAAATTTGAATTTGGTAAAGCAGAAATTTTTGGCGACGGAAAAGATGTAGCAATTCTTGTTTATGGATTTCTTTTCGGACAAGCATTCAAAGCAAAAGAGATTTTAGAATCAACGGGCGTTTCTGTTAGACTTATAAACATCCGCACACCAAAACCGATTGATGAAGATGCAATTTTGAAAGCTGTCGATGAATGCAAACTTATTGTTACTATTGAAGATCATTTTATAACCGGCGGACTATATTCAATTCTAGCCGAAGTGCTTTTACGAAACAGAAAAACTGCTAATGTTCTTCCCTTTGCTTTCATGAACAAATGGTTCAAGCCGGGTTTATTAAATGACGTTCTGGAGTATGAGGGATTTACTGCAGAACAGATAACTCAAAAAATTATTAAGCAGTTAGCTTTTAGCCATTAGCTTTTAGCTTCTTAAAAATTAAATGGGAGGGTATTATGAGAGATTTTAGAAAATTAAAAATTTGGGAAAGATCTCATGCGTTCACACTTAACATTTATAAGACAACTAAGTCTTTCCCAAAAGAGGAATTGTATGGAATCACTTCTCAATTACGACGAGCTGCGGCTTCAATACCAACTAATATTGCTGAAGGCTGTGGTAAACAAACAGAGAAAGATTTCGCAAGGTATATAAGTATATCAGCTGGATCAACTAGTGAAACGGAATACTTACTTACATTATCAACTGATTTAAAATATTTGAATGAATCTCATTCTAAAGAGCTGATAATCGAGATAAACGAAATAAAAAAAATGTTAAATGGACTTTTAATAAAAATTGCTAATAGCTAAACGCTAACAGCTATTAGCGGAGTTTTTTCAATGGCTAATAAATTATCTCTAAACAACAATTTCCCTGAAATAAAAAAATCCAACGAGCTTTACAATCGTGCACTAGGATTAATTCCTTCCGTTACCCAAACACTTGCAAAAGGTCCGGGACAATGGATAAACGGAGTTGCACCGAAATATTTGGTAAGAGGAAAAGGCTCTCATGTTTGGGATGTTGATAGTAACGAATATATTGATTACATGATGGGTGTTGGTCCTCTATCTCTTGGTTATGCTTATACAAAAGTTGATGAAGCAATTAAAAAACAATTGGAAGACGGAATTACATTTTCAATGATGCACCCGCTCGAAGTTGAAGTTGCTGAAATGATTCGGGATATTATTCCGAATGCAGAAGCAGTCCGTTACAGTAAAACCGGGGCTGATGCAACAAGTGCTGCTGTCCGCCTTGCTCGTGCCTATACGGGAAAAAATAAAATATTATGCTGCGGTTACCACGGCTGGCATGATTGGTATATCGCAGTTACCGCACGCAATCATGGTATTCCCGAAGCAGTGCAGGCTCTTTCATTTACATTTAATTATAATGATATTGATTCTGTAAAGAATTCAATTGATGACGATGTTGCTGCAATAATTCTTGAGCCGGTTGTGTTCGCTGAACCGAAAGATAACTTTCTTCACAAGCTTGCAGAGTTATGCGAACAAAAAGGAATAGTTTTGATCTTCGATGAAATGTGGACGGGATTTAGAATGGCTCTTGGAGGCGCTCAAGAATATTTTGGAATTACTCCCGATCTCGCAACATATTCTAAAGCAGTTGCTAATGGTATGCCGATTTCAATTCTAACTGGCAAAAGAAAAATAATGGATCTTGCAGATGAAGATATTTTCTTTTACACAACTTTCGGTGGTGAAGCTTTATCTCTTGCGGCAACTAAAGCGACAATTAAGGAATTACGTGATAAGAATGTGCCAAAGTTTTTAAATGATCAAGGAAAAAAATTAAAAGACGGATATAATTCTATTGTTAATAAATTGGGATTGGATTTCACAAAAACAATTGGCTACAATTGGCGTTCGATAGCAACGTTTGATGAAAAAGCCGGGGATCCGCTAATTCAAAAATCTTTGATGCAGCAGGAAATGATCAAACGCGGAATTCTCTGGCAAGGATTTTTTAATATGTCATTCTCACACAGTGATACAGATGTTGATTACACACTTCAAGCTTTGGAAGAATCTCTTTTAATTCTGAAAAAAGCTGTTCAAGAAAATAAATTAAAAGAATCATTACACGGGATTCCTGTACAACCTGTGTTTAGGAAAGTTGATAATTTTAATATGAAGCCAATGAAGAAATAGTCAGCGTGTAGAACGAAGAACGTTGAGTTAATTGAAGGATTTTATAAATGGAATTGTTTTCACTCAAAAATAAAGTTGCAATTGTAACCGGTGCATTAGGATTAATCGGGAAAGAACATTGTAAAGCATTAAGCGAAGCCGGTGCAAATGTTATTGTTGCAGATCTTAATGAAGTCAAGTGCATAGAATTTGCAAAGTCGCTTCAAACAAAATCGCTCTGTTTAGAACTTGATGTTACAAATTCGGATTCAATTAAAAATTTGCGGGATAAAGTGCTGAATCAGTTCGGACATATTGATATCCTCGTTAACAATGCAGCGATAAACGATATGTTCGAAAATCCAAAAGTTGCAACCGAGCAATCAAAGTTTGAAAATTATCCGCTTGAGCTTTGGCAAAAATCAATTGATGTTAACTTAACCGGAATATTTTTGTGTTCGCAAATTCTTGGAACTGAAATGGCAAAACAGAAAAGCGGAAGTATTATTAATATAGCTTCTACATACGGCATTACGGCACCTGACCAATCGCTCTACATAAAAAAAGATGGGACTCAATCATTCTTCAAACCGCCTGCTTATTCTGCTACTAAAGGCGCAGTTATAATGTTTACTAAATATCTTGCTGCTTATTGGGGAAAAGACGGCGTTCGTGTAAATACTTTAACGCCGGGCGGAGTAGAAAATAATCAAGATGAATTCTTCATCGAAAAATATTCTTCTAAAACTCCTTTAGGAAGAATGGCAAAACCGACGGATTACAAAGGCGCATTAATTTTTCTTGCAAGCGACGCATCAAGTTATATGACGGGAGCTAATTTAATAGTAGATGGCGGTTGGACTTGCTGGTAAATAAATAAGGTTAATCATAATGAAGCGCACCTATATCATGAATACCAAGCAGATATTTCTATCCATAAACCCCACGCTTCAGCGTGGGGATGGCAATACTAAAAACAACACATGGCTTTAGCCATAACAAAAATTATGTCAAACGTTAAAATATGGATACATGCAGTTTGGTGTACGAAGAACCATGAGCGCGTTCTCTCTAAAGATGTTAGAAAACAACTTTTTCAGCATGTGAGGGAGAACGCAAAAGAGAAGCAGATTTATATTGATTTCATTAATGGAGATTTAGATCACATACACTGCTTGTTAGCATTAAATGCAGATATGACGATCGCAAAAGTTATGCAACTGATAAAAGGGGAAGCCGCATATTGGGCAAATAAAAACTCGTTGCTAAAATCGAAATTGGAATGGGCGGATGAGTACTTTGCGGTATCTGTCAGTGAATCAATGCTAAATAAAGTTCGGGACTACATCAAAAGTCAAGAAGAACATCATAAAAAAATAACATTCAAGAGTGAGTATGAGAAATTTATAACAAAGTTCGGGTTTAATCATCATGGCTAAAGCCCTAATCTAATTGTTGTGTTACCCCACGATAAATCGTGGGGTTAATTCATGAAGTACGCAGTATTATGATGAACCTTAAATATATTCTCAGTTACTTAGGAACTTAAAATGGCAAAGAAAAAACTTACAAAAAAACAGCTATTAAAACGTGCTTCAAAAATAAAATTAGTATTAGCAGATTGCGACGGCGTTTTAACCGATACAGGTGTTTACTACTCTTCTCAGGGAGAAATGATGAAACGTTTTTCTATTCGTGACGGAATGGGTGTTGAACGTTTAAGAAAATATGCCAACGTTGAAACCGGAATAGTAACCGGTGAAGACACTGAAATTGTACGTGTGCGTGCTAACAAACTTCAAATGAAAGAAATACATTTGGGAATCAATCGTAAAGATGAAGTATTCAATGAAATATTATCCAGAAGAAATTTAAAAGCGGAAGAAGTTGCTTACATTGGTGATGACTCAAACGATGTTACCATAATGAAACTTGCCGGATTAACAGCCTGTCCCAAAGACGCAACTATGTTTGCTAAAAATATTGCCGACATTATTGTTGATAGTAAAGGCGGCAACGGAGCGTTCCGTGATTTTGCAGAATTAATCATCGAAGCTAAAACAAAAAAGAAAGTATTTAGAAAGGACGATAGTAATGCCAAACAAAGTTAAGATCGGTAACAAATTCATAGGCGAAGATCAGCCCGTTTATGTTATTGCTGAGATTGGAATCAATCACAACGGCTCTTTGGAATTAGCAAAAAGACTGATTGACGGAGCTGTATATGCCGGATGTGATGCTGTAAAATTTCAAAAACGAACACCTGAACTTTGTGTTCCTAAAGATCAATGGTATGTTGAGCGCGATACACCATGGGGAAGAATAACTTATATCGAATATCGTCACAAAGTTGAATTTGGATTTGAAGAATTTCTTGAGATAGACGGTTATTGTAGAGAAAAAGGAATTGATTGGTTCGCTTCACCGTGGGATGAAAACTCTGTAGATTTTTTAGAAAAGTTCAAACCTTTGATTTACAAGGTTCCGTCCGCATCTTTAACTGATCATTCTCTTCTTCGAAAAATAAAAGCAACAGGCAGACCAGTTATCATATCAACCGGTATGTCAACTATTCAGGAAATTGAAGAAGCTGTTTTGATTCTCGGTACCGAAAATCTTTTGATCGCACAAGCAACATCTACATATCCGTGTCCTGTTGAGGAATTAAATTTACAGGTAATCGGGACTTACAAAGAAATTTTTCCTGAAGTTCCTATAGGTTATTCAGGGCATGAGACAGGTTTGTCGCCAACGCTTGCTGCCGTTGCAATTGGGGCAAGATTTGTTGAACGGCATATTACGCTCGATCGTGCAATGTGGGGAACCGATCAAGCAGCATCGGTGGAAGTATCGGGTATGCAGAAGCTTGTTCATGATATACGGGATATCGAAAAAGCTCTTGGTGACGGAATAAAAAAAGTTTATGAAAGTGAACAGAAAAATATTGAAAAACTTAGAAGAGTAAAACCAAATATTACCGTTTCCTAATTATGGTGGAAAAAATCTCTAATATTTTTTTTCAGACAGTTTGTTTTTGTGTTTAGAAGTTTTAAAAGTAGGAGCTGAAAATATTCAGCCCCCAACTAGTTGAAATGAATTTTACAATCCTTGGATTTGTTTATCTCCCGGGTACTTTACTGAATAAACCATCTTTTTAGAAATTGATTTCCCCGCTTCAATTTCAATCGCCCATTTTAATTTTCCGCTTTGCTGATCATAGACAGCACCGGATGAATCAATCATCTTCACAACGATATCTTCATTCTTGGAGATTGGGATTTGATCTTCTACAACAATTTTAACTGATGCTTTTTTGTTGTTCTTAATTTTAATATCGAACGCAAATGTTCTCTCAACATTACTGCTCAAAAATTTATCTTCCGAAAAATCTTTCAGCACATCGCGGGAGACAGAAATATTCTGATCTCTGCCGAGTGACAACGAAAGTGTATCTTTTGTAGTTGCCGGATTAATCAAAGATTGCCCGACATAAGAGTTTTCGAAATAGATGTTGGCTTGCCCGGGTAATAAATTATAATCTGTCCAATCTGTTAAACGTGCGACAAGAAATGCGTTGTTGTCCAGTTTTGGAGAGGCATAATATTCATACTTAACGGGGACGGAAAAATCCTGCAGTGCAACCGAATGCGGTTTGCTATCTGAAGGAATTGAATATTTTATTGTTGGAGTAAATTCAACCGAGAGTTGTGTTTCAACAACCTCAAAATAATTTGCCATTGTTTCTGCTTGAGATGCTTCGTCTTTAATTGGCATTTGTGCCTGTGAAACAACAGCGTTTGCAGCAACACCGGATTTCATCATTTCACGATATGCAACCGGACGCATAAAATCTATAAACCAAGGATAAAGTTCCGGCTTATTGTTATTTACATTTGGGTTTCTTGTGGAAAGAACGATCTCAATATTTTTCCAATCGAATCCGCTGTTCTGCCAAACATTTGCCTTGTAACTCAATTGTGCGGGGGAATTTATTTTATCAACTCTAACATCGTAAGCAGGTTGCCACCCGGCGTCATAAATCAAATATGATAGATCTATTTCAACCGTACCTGAAGTTTTACCTGAAACTGTAACTACAATTTCATTAGTTGGTTTGTTTAATTGATTGTTCAGTTCATTCAATTGATTTTGTATCCGTTCAATATTCTTCTGGGTTTTTTTTGCATTCAATGTTAGATCGAACATTTTATTTTTTATTTCCGGAAGACGCTTCCGGTAGAACTCAGCCATTTTCTGTAACTCCGTAACAGAAACGCCGACTTTTTCATTTCCAATATTTTTATTTGCGAGGATTAATTCAATTTCGGATTTCAAAACATCTATTTCATTTTGATTAAAAGCTAAAGATTTATTCTGTGATTCGAGAGAATCTTCCAGCATTTTTATCTGAGGAGTTTTTTCCGCAATGCGTAAATAGTCGAAGCGCTGGACAACCGACATAATGATTGCGTCTCCTTTTGCCGAAACATTAATGCTGTTTCTATCAATGTTAGATGCCAATCCGGTAAAAACAATATCATTAAAACCTTTATCAACTTTAACGCTTGCAGAATAACTTAATTGAGCACCTCTCAAAAAAATCTTAACGTTCAAGAGAGACGGTTTAACTAAAATATTATCTGCGGCAAAAAAAGTCTGTGAAATAATTAAAGCGGTAATAAAAGTATAAATAACTTTTTTCATAATATACCTCTCTCTGTTTGTTCAAAGATAATCAAACTGTTTCTTATACATAAACTGATTTTTTCTGTTCCATAAAAATTGATGCGTGCTATTATATAAACTAATCATCTTTCTTTATAGAGCCACTTTCATTATTTTTCATGCGATTTAATTGAGGGCTCACCTCATTTCATCTGATCTGTTAAGTATAATTTTTAGGATATATGAAAAAATTATTAACCGAACTCATAAAAAAACATTTTATTGCCATAATTGAAAATTGGACGGCGCAGCTTATTCAAACCAACAGTAAGCTTACCGAAACACAAATTCACACTTTTGTTGAAAATAGTCTTAATACGATTTTAGATGTAATGGAAACCGGTGATTACAGTTCGGCAGATCAGTACTTGATTGATATCTATACGCTATTCTCAAATTCCAATTTAAATCTTTTAGAAGTTAGTCAGCTCTTTAGCTGCGGAAGATTTGCCGTGCTTAATTGCATTGAAAAAGATAAAGCAGAAAACACCGATCCGGTAATTTTACTCGGCTTCTTTGATGAGTTGATTGAAAAGATCTATGCACGTTACGGTATGCTACATCAAGAGACAAAAATGAAAGAGTTGGAAGGCGACCGTGACCGTCTTGCATCCAAACTTGAACTAAGTAATCTATATTTAACTAATATATTATACACTTCGGACCAGGCTATAATGATGGTTGATGATAATGAGATTTTTATTTCATGGAACAAAGGTGCTGAAAAAATATTTGGATTTTCAGATGCTGAAGTTATTGGAAAACCCTCTTCATTACTTTTACCTGTAGGAAATAAATATGTAGATGAACTCTATAGAATTCAAAATGATGTTAAAAGAAACGGACAATCTTTAATTCTTGAGACTGAAAGAAAAACCAAAAGCGGTGATATTATAAGTGTGCGATTAAGTGTATCAAGATTGCCAAATAAAAAAAATGAGTATGCCGGACGTTCTGTTATTATTAAAGATCATACTGAGTTCAAGCGTCTTCAAGCACAAATAGATCAATCGGAAAAATTAGCGGTTATAGGACAGATTGCCGCCGGTGTTGCTCACGAGATTGGAAATCCGTTAACTTCAATTTCTTCTCTTGTACAAATACTTCAGAGGAAAAGCCAAGATTCATTTATGAATGAACAGCTTGTTAATATAAAAGAAAACATTGACCGCATTACAAAAATTGTGCGAGAGCTTGTTGATTTCTCCCGCCCACCCAGTTATGAAACATCGGATCAAGATGTTACCGATGTTATTAAAACTGCTTTGGGAATTGTAAAATATGACAAGCGGGTTCGTAAAGTTAATTTTGAAACAGATTTGAAAAAAAATCTTCCAAATATAAATATTGCAGCCGACCAGCTTCTCCAAGTGTTTGTAAACATTCTGATAAATGCACTTGATGCAATTAACGGTAACGGAATTATTGCGGTAAAATCGAATTTTGACTTAAAGAATATTTATATTGAATTAAGCGATGACGGATGCGGTATGGACGAAGCAACATTAGAAAAAATATTTGATCCGTTCTTCACAACAAAAGAAGTTGGTAAAGGCACCGGGCTGGGTCTTTCCGTTAGTTACGGAATTATAAAAAAATTTAATGGCGAAATAAAAGTTAAAAGTAAATTAAACGAAGGAAGTACATTTACTATAGTTCTTCCCATTCATAACAACTGACGGAGAAATAATGCCGGCAAAAATTTTAATTGTTGATGACGAGAAACCAATACGCGATTCACTCAAATTAGTTTTAGATGATGAAGGATATTCTACAACAGTTGCAAGCGACGGCGAAGACGCACTTCAAAGACTTCAAGAAGATGTTTACGATGTTGTAATAACGGACATTAAAATGCCCCGAATGGACGGAATGCAGCTTTTAGAATCCGCTTCCAAAATATCACCCGAAACTTTTTTTATAATAATGACTGCTTATGCCTCGGTTAAAACTGCGATTGATTCCCTACGCCAAGGTGCGTATGATTATTTAATCAAACCGGTCGAGTTTGATGATGTGATTATACGTGTAAAACGGCTGATTGAGTTTAAGAAACTTGCTGCAGAAAATAAATCTTTACGTCAAAGAATATCACTCGATACCGGGTTTACTAATTTAATCGGTAGAAGTGAGCCGATGAAAAAAGTTTTTGAATTAATTAAACGCGTAGCGCCGACAAATTCTAATGTATTGATCTTTGGCAAAAGCGGTACCGGTAAAGAACTTGTTGCAAAGGCAATTCATCATAATAGTAGCAGAAAAGAAAAAATATTTCTTCCAATAAACTGTGGAGCCATTTCTGAAAACTTAATAGAGAGTGAACTCTTCGGGCATAAAAAAGGCGCGTTCACTGGAGCAACAGATGATAAACTTGGACTTTTTAAAGTTGCCGATGGCGGAACACTGTTCTTAGATGAGATTGGCGAACTTCCTCTTAATCTGCAAGTAAAACTTTTACGAGCTATTGAAGACAAAGAATTTATTCCTGTTGGAGGAATCAAATCCGTTAGTACGGATGTTAGAATTATTGCTGCAACAAACCAAGATCTCTTTGAAAAAACAAAAGCCGGAGAGTTTAGAGAAGATCTTTTTTACCGATTGAATGTAGTTGAAATAAAACTCCCGACTCTCAACGACCGTAAAGAAGATATCCCGCTTCTTGTCAATCATTTTATTGAAAAATATTGTAATGAAATGGGTAAAAAAATTCTTGGTGTTGATAATGAAACAATGAAAGTGCTTTTGTATCATGACTGGCGCGGCGGTGTTCGTGAATTAGAAAATGTAATTGAACGGGCAATTATTTTTGCCGGGAAAGAATATCTAACAGTTAACGACCTAGCAGAACACATTAAAGGAAATACTCAGCTTGGATATCCGGATTCCTTAAAAGATGCACTAAGAGATTTTGAACACGAGCATATTCTTAAAACAATTAGAAAGTTCGACTACAATAAAGATGAAGCTGCTAAAGCTTTAGAGATCGGTCTTTCATCACTGTACAGAAAGATGGATGAGTTGAATATTCCAACCAAATCATCTAAAGAAGAAGAATAAATAGTAAATCCTTTTTATAAGTGTGATTTTCTTTATATCTACTTCATCAAATCTGCTGAATATATTCTCTAATAATTAAATTGAAATTATTTATTATATTTGATTTAGTACTCACCGAATTGCGAGAGGAATGGAACCGAACAAGATTGATTTCAAAACCCTAGAGAACTTTAACAGAGGCCTTAACGGTATCTTCTTCACTGTCAAGTATTTCAACGGTTCTAATGAAAACTTTGTTTCCGATTCTGTACAACTTGTTACAGGATATTCCCCTTCAGAAATAAAAAAATTACCGGAAAGTCATTATTCATTAATTACCTCTGACGATAAGCCAAGAATAACTAAAGAGCTAGTGGAATTTTATGATAATGATAAACTCAACACACTTGATCTTATCTATAAAATCAAACATAAAGATGGTAGAGAAATTTGGTTAAAGGAATTAATCAATGTAGAGAGAGCAACAAAAAGTTCTACAATACTTGCAGTTAAAAGTGTTGTTCAAAATATCACTGACATAAGAATCAATGAGAACGAACTCCAGAAATCACACGATGCACTAAAAGAACTTAATACAACTAAAGATAAATTCATTTCCATTATTTCTCACGATTTGCGCGCTCCGTTTACTACTCTGCTGGGATTTTCAGAAATTCTTCTTAACGAACAAGATCTAACTGAAGACGAAAAGAATGAATATCTGCGTTATATTTATGATGCATCGAAAAGTCAACTTGAATTAATCAACTGTTTACTTGATTGGTCGCGTTTGCAAACCGGAAGAATTAAAATTGATCCCGTTCGCTTAAATGTTAAAACTATGGTCTCCAATGCGATCACTCCTTTAACAGGCGATGCTGTTCGAAAAAATATTGATGTAAAAATTGATATTCCTACCGACTTAAATATTAATGCTGATGAGCGTCTTATAAGCCAGGCTGTTTATAATTTAACAAGCAACGCAATCAAGTTTACACCCGAAGGTAAAGAAGTGTTGGTTTCTTCAAGCCGCTTTAAGGAAGGAATGATTGAAATAGTTATACGGGATGAAGGTTTAGGAATTGCCGAAGAGAATCAAACAAAACTTTTTAAGATAGATCAAAAATTTTCTCTTGTTGGTACTACGGGCGAAAGAGGAAGCGGACTTGGTTTAACTCTTGTAAAAGAAATTATTGATAAACATGGCGGACAGATTTGGTTTTACACACAAATAGGTGAAGGAAGTGAATTCCATTTCACCGTAGCCGAATCTAAAAATATTATTCTTTTAGTTGAGGACGACAAAGAAGTACGTACACTTTATAAAAATATTATTGAGCAAGCGTTACCAAATTTTGAAGTTAAATTTGCCGATAACGGTTATCAAGCAATCGGATTATACCATGATATTATTCCTACAATTATTATTACCGATCACGATATGCAGTTAATGAACGGAATACAATTAGTGGAAGCTATTCAGAAAAAAGAATCTAATAGAACAGTCCCGGTTATTGTTATATCGACAAAACTAAATGATGATATATCAAAAAAATATAATAAGCTGGGTGTTGATAGAATTATTACAAAGCCTGTAGATAATGATAAGTTCATCCAAATGATAAGAGAATGTTTATACTAAGAATTTTCTTATACTCGAATAGCGTTATTGGAGTTGTAACGGGAACACAAGAAGATAAATGGCTTGCAGTTTCTGTTGATCTAATACATCGCTCCATTATGGTACGACTGCCGAAAGAAAGTGGTTTCAAAATTCTTGAAAAGTAATTCTTCCATCATTACATGCTTCAAGCAGATCAGATTATTTTTTAGTAAATTGAATCATATTTACATACCCATTTTATGATGTATTATGCTTGATCAAAAAGAACTTAATGATTTATCCATCGGTGATGAATTTACAATGTTTCTTATTGTCACCAAATGTGAAGTCAAAACTTCCATCAATGGAAAACAATTCCTTAATCTTGAATTGCGCGATAAGTCTTCGGCACTCCCATCAAAAGTTTGGGATAATGCAGAGGAGTATTCAAAAAAACTAAAAGAAGGAACTGTAGTTAAAGTCACGGGACAAATAGAAGATTTTAAAGGTGCTTTACAGATTAGGATCGGAAAAATTAGTCCGGCAAAAGAAAGCGATAATGTTAAGCCCGAAGATTTTCTTCCGAAATCTCAAAGATCACTTTCTGAAATGTTTAATGAATTAGATCAAGTTATAGCATCAATTAAGAATCCGTTTCTCAATCAGTTGATAAAAGTAATATTAAAAGATGGCAAGCTTGAAAAATATTCAAAAGTTCCTGCCGGAAAAGGATGGCATCATGCTTATATTCACGGATTATTAGAACACACTTTAGAAATAATTAGAATCTGCGAATTGATGTGTACTGTTCATCCGGAATTAAAAAGAGATCTCTTAATTACAGGTGCACTTCTGCATGACTTTGGTAAAACAGAAGAACTTACATACGATTCTGTTTTTGATTATTCAGACAAAGGAAAATTGATCGGACATATTATGATTGGTGCTTTAGAAGTTGAAAAAGCTGCTGCATTAATTCAAAATTTTCCTGAAGATTTGAAAGATCAATTAATACATTTGATTCTTAGTCATCAGGGTAAATTGGAATTTGCTTCTCCGGTTGAACCGCGCACTCTTGAAGCAATTGTACTTTACCAGGCAGATGAATTAAGTGCTAAAACAAATGCATATAAGAAAGCAATCGAAGCAGATAGAAACAAAGGCGGAAGATGGACTAGATTCCTTCCACTCGCCAATACTGCTTTATACATACCGAATGAAAATGATTATTCATAATTACAAATTCTTAAACCAACAGAGGAACAGCAACATGAAAAAACAAAACAAGCTTATTCTTTTTCTATTCCTCGCTTTATCAGTTGCATTTTCAAAAACAATCGCTCAATCAGTTGATCAAGCGATTGAAGATGCAGAAAAATATTATAAACAATTTAATAATGAAAAAGCCCTGGAAGTTCTGCAGAATGCAGAAAAAGCTGATGCAAATAATTTTGATGTACTCTGGCGTCTTTCCCGCACATACGTAGACATTGCAGATAAGATGCCGAAAAGTACAGGCGAACAAGAAGATGCGCAGCTTGCTGTTTTTCAAAAGGCATTAGATTATGCGGAAAAAGCTATCAAACAAAAACCCGATCAGTCTGTTGGTTTCTTACGTAAATCAATCGCAAACGGAAAGATCGCTTTGTTCAAGGGTGTCTTTTCTGTAGCTGGAGTTGTTAACAGCGTTAGAGCTGATGTTGAAAAAGCAATTCAGTTGGGCAATGACGGAAATTTTATTCAAGGTGTTGCTCATTATGTTTTAGCAAGAACACACGCTAAGACAAGTGAAAAATGGAAACCGGCAAGAGCTATACTTGGTCTTGGCTGGGCTGATAATGAAATCGCTATTGCAGAATACAAGAAAGCTATAGAGATTTATCCCGGTTATATGATGTTCTATGTTGATTATGCTAATTCATTAATCCGCGAAGATGATTACAAAACTGCACGCGAGATGTTGAATAAGGCACTTACTTGTCAATTCCAGCATCAAGAAGATGAGAAGAGATTAGCCGAAGCAAAGAAAACTTTGAACGATATTAAGAACGAATAAATTTTTATTGTCATTATAACCTCGAGGGTCTTTCTTTATGACCTTCGAGGTTATTAGATTTGTAACCACAACATTTTTTTCGAATGCATTTCAAAAAAGAATTTCTAGATAAACTCAAAGACGCAAAAAAAATTGTGTTCTTCACAGGTGCGGGAATCTCTGCAGAGAGCGGCATCTCAACATTCCGCGGTAAAGATGGAATCTGGAACAAGATGAAACCGGAAGAACTTGCTAACTTTGATGCATTCATTCGCAATCCCGATCTGGTTTGGGAATGGTATCAACATAGAAGAAATATCGTTAACAATGCTCTGCCGAATGCAGGACATACTGCAATTGCAGAATTAGAAAAATTTTATGAAGTATCAGTCGTTACACAAAACATAGATAATCTGCATAGACGTGCCGGTTCAACAAAAATATTTGAACTGCACGGAAACATTGAAAGAAATTTCTGTATTGAGTGCCACACTTTTTATAATTCTCCGGATCTTGAAACAACTAACACCGTACCAAAATGTAAAAAGTGCGGCGGACTTGTTCGTCCCGATGTAGTTTGGTTTGGCGAGATGTTACCTCAAGATGAATTTAGCGGAGGAGAAAAAGCTGCCGAGTGGAGCGATATTTGTTTTGTTGTTGGAACCAGCGCAGTTGTTTATCCCGCAGCACACATTCCAATTAGCGCAAAGAGAGCCGGCTCTTATTTGGTTGAAATTAATATCGAACCAACTGAATTATCTCGATTTGCAGATTATTCTTTGTTTGGAAAAGCAGGAGAGATATTGCCAAAGGTTGTGGAAGAGATTAAAAAAATCAAAAACTAAATTTTTGTTTCTTCTTCAGCATAAGAATTTTCTGTTTCAAGCACACGTACTTTAATCGAATGAATGTTTTGTGGAAGTTTTGCTGATTTAATTTTATTAAGCAGATAAACACAAATATTTTCTGCAGTTGTTTCGAAATCAACAACAACTTTACGTGAGTTTAGTTTCTCAAGGGCTTCAATCATTTCGATATCTTTCTTGCAAACCATAAAAGCATGATCTAACTCATCGAGAATCGGTTCAACTACTTTTTTCAAATCGTAATAATCCATTACCATTCCGTTTTTATCCGGATCGCCTGTTAATTCAACCATACATTTGTAGGAATGCCCGTGAAGATTTTTACACTTACCGGTATGAAAAGGAAGACGATGCCCCATCTCCCATGTAAACTCTTTAGCAATTTTCATTAAACACCCTTTTTGCTTGGTTCCCAAATAAATTTATGCGCTTGTAATTGAAATCGTACTTCTAAATTATCTTTTAAAATCCATTCTACAAGTTTTACCGGTTCAAACAAGCCGAAAACTACAGAAAATAAAATTGAACATTTTTTAACCAAATTATATTTGCCAATGATTTCTTTTGCCCATTCATAATCTTCAAGCGTACCAATTACAAATTTTATTTCATCGGATTGTTTTATATAATCCAAATTTTCGTACAGATTTTTTTTCATCATTTTACTTGATGGACATTTCAAATCTAAAATTATCATTACGCGTTTATCTACATTTTGAATCGGTAAGCTTCCACCGGTTTCAAGCATAACATCAAATCTTTCATCACAAAGCTGTTTCATCAACTCAAAACATTCATCTTGGAATAAGGGTTCGCCGCCTGTAATCTCGACTAATTTGTAATTATATTTTTTTACTTGATCAATAATTGCATCAATAGTCATTTCATTCCCATCGTAGAATGCATATTCGGTATCGCAGTAAGAGCATCGAAGATTACAGTAGGTTAATCTAACAAAGACGCACGGCAGTCCGGCTTTAGAACTTTCCCCTTGGATAGAATAATATATTTCGTTGATCTTGAGCATAAATGATCTAATTCATCCTTAAAGTGGCGCAAAGATAATAACACTATGTTTGAGAAAAAAGTAAATCAACTCTAAGTTTGATTTGTTAACCCTTGAGTGCTATATTTAGACCCAATTTTCAACAAAATAAGGTTTTATTAATGGCGCATCACAAATCAGCTAAAAAAAGAGTTAGATCAACTAAAAAACGAGCAGAGAGAAACAAAGCAGCTTTAACAAAAATTAAAACGCTTGTTAAAAAAGTATTCGACTTAAAAGACACGGCAAAAGCACAGGAATCTTTGAAAGAAGCAGTTGCATTTCTAGATAAAACAGCTTCAAAAGGCAGAATGCATAAAAATACAGTTGCCAGAAAAAAATCTGCTCTTACAAAACACGTCAATAAATTATCTGCAGCTAAATAATTTTTGTAATTAAGAATTATTCAGAAAGGCAATTCGGTTCCGGGTTGCCTTTTCATTTTGCAAAAAAATGCCTCTAAACCTCTAAGATATTATTTCCAAGTAAATGTTAATAATCACTTGGTTTTAATTTACCAATAAATTAAATTCTCACAAGATAAAATAGTCACTCAAAGCAAACGGGGTATTTATGCTAGCGATCCGACAAAAAAGAAAAAATAACAGTCAAAAAGGAACATCTATGTTTGAATTAAAAACCAAAGAGAAAATTATATATTCAAAAAGTGGTAGACCTAAAAGCGTGCTGGTGGACTATAAAACTTATCAGGAGATGTTGGAATTGATCGAGGATAACGAGTGCATCAAGATTATCCAGAACAGAAAGAGTGATTCTAACATTTCGGAAGAAGAATTTCAAAAAAGAGTTAAACTATAATAATGTATTCACTCGAATTAAAAGAGAGAGTAATAAAAGATTTTAACAAGATACCACAAAATGATAAAATTAAAATTTGGGATAAGCTGCAGAAACTTAAAAACGAACCGCGAATGAAAAGCACAAGAAAATTAACCGGAAGAGATGATGAATATAGAATTAGATTCGGCAACTACAGGGTTATTTACCAGATTGACGATCTATTACAGAAAGTTTTAATCATTCAAGTTGGACATAGAAAAGAAATTTATAAATAACATTTTGGAGATGAACTAAACTTTATTAACGGCTATTGCCGAACTAAATAATTAACGCAGCTATTGCGTTGTTCTTAACAGAAAACTGCCAAGTTACAAGACTCAAGAACAAGCAAGAGAGATGCGTCCATGTTGGACGCGCTTTCTTATGTCTTTGAGTCGGGCACGGCAGTGCCTCTATTAAGGATGTAATGGAAGTTGCGTCCTTTTTTTGTTTTAAAAAAAGACACATTAAAAAACGGAATTAATAAACATTAGCAGGGAAATTAATAGATAGGCATTTGGCTTTACGGCAATGCGCGGGTGTCTGACTTTAATTTGTTAAAGCGTTGCTAAATTAAAGTAAGGAGGAATTATATGAAAACATTTATTCGTTTTTCAGTATTGTTATTTATTTTCATTAGCGGTTGTAAAAAAGATGATAGCAATATCACCAACCCGCCAAATCAGCAAGGCACAGTAACCGACATTGACGGCAACATTTACCATACCGTAACAATTGGCACGCAAGTGTGGATGGTAGAAAACTTAAAAGTTACCAAATACCGCAATGGTGACACAATACCCTATTTAACCGACGGCCATCAATGGATTAATATTCAGAGTGGAGCTTATTGTAATTATGATAATAGTGCAGGAAATAGTGCTACTTATGGTCATCTATATAATTATTCTGCTGTAACTGACAGTAGAAATATTGCTCCATCGGGTTGGCATATACCACCAAAAACAGAGTTTCTAACATTAAAAACAGCGGTTACGGTTAATAGTGATGGCAAAGCATTAATAGCAATAGGGACCACAATACCAGCGGCTTTTCTGCGTTGCTTGCGGGCTCCAACGGCTATTCCAACGGCTATTCTACTCAATTCTACGGTTTAGGGGATATTGCTAAATTTTGGAGTTCTACATATAGCACCATGAGCCTGAGCAACAGTAGTAGTTACATCGACTTAGACAACCATGGCAATGATGGGGACGGGTGTAGTGTTCGTTGCATAAAGGATTAGAATATTTTTATTTATGCTTTGTCTAACAAATTATTCAAGGCAATTCATTTTCGAGTTGCCTTTTTCATTTTTATAAATCTTGTATTGCATCTAATCCTTCAGCTTCCGGTAAAATATATTTTACATGATAGATATCAGCTTTTATTCCTTCCGGTTTAATTAGTTTCTTTTTAGATATAACAGAATGTTCTATCATGATATTGTCGCTAACATATGAACCGAAAATATATGAGAGACCTTTTACCGTAACATTTGAACCAATGTGCGTCGGGAAATTATCACTACCCGAAATTCGAACGCCGGATTTTATTTTTGAGTTTTTCCCAATGTGAACATTCCCTTTTATAATATTGCCTGAATAAATTTCAACGTTATCATCTATGCTTATGGTTTGTCCATAGAAACAAGAAATCTGGACATTATCCTTAACTACAATATTTTTCCCAAGTTTTATTTTTCCTTCTAAGAAAACATTTTTTGAGAGCTTTAATGCATAGTTTAATTTTACATCTCTGCCAATGTAAACGCCTTTGCCGATTTGTATATCCAACGGAATTCCATCTTTATCCATCTTTAAAATTTCATCAACAACATTTTCTTCAATAAAAAAATCATCCTGGTCTTCAATCGTGATGATATCTTTCAGCTTTTCGTAAGTCAATTTACGCGCTATGGCATCCATTTCTTTAAGTACGGATTTATTATTGAAGCCCATTAATACATATTGTTCTTGCGGACCTTGCCTACCGGTAGGCAGGCTAATCGCTTCTACCGAATATCCGTTGTTATTAAATAGCCCGATCAAATCCGTTAGGTAGATTTCATTTTGAACATTGTTGCTCTGAATTTTGCTAATTAGATCGTTCAGTGGCTTGAACTTAAATGCATAAACACCGGAATTAAATTCCCGATTTTCTAGAAGCTCTTTCTGAGTAAACTTATAATTTTTTTTACTATAGATTGTTGTATATGGTTTTTTCTTATCAAGACTAAGAATGTCTTTGTATTCGAGTATTTTGATTACCTTATTCTTATTTTTCAATTTTATACTCTTTGCATCTTTATCCTTAACGTGTAAAATTCTGCCGTAATAATTATCTTCAACCGCACCTTCAAAAATCCCGGTTAATACCATCATATCAGCATTAGATTTTTCAAACTCTTCTTTGAAAAATTTTACCGTTTTTGAATCAATTAGACCCATATCGCCAGGAAAAATATAAACCGTTCCTTTATAATTTTTGTCCTTAATATTATCAAGAGCAATTTGTACTGCGTGACCAGTTCCATTCTGAACTTCTTGGTACGCAAATGATACTGTACTTTTCTTCCCGATCGTTTTAATTACATCTTCAGCTTTAATACCGACAACAATAATAATGTTTGAATCGATCAATCCTTTATTACATGCATTATAAACACGTTCTACAGTTGGTACTTTCCATATTTTATGAAGCATTTTTGAGGTTTGCGATTTTATTCGTTTCCCGTGTCCGGCTGCTAAAATTATTACGGTCTCTTTATTTTTATATTCAAATTGTGAAGAGTATGATTCAACAGTATTAAGAACAGATGAAAGATTATGTGATTCCAATTTGTGGCCTCCCAATTATTAATTGTCTCCGTTCAAATGTAATAATAATTGGATTATTAATCGAAGAAACTGTTTGATAGTTTAACGGTTTTTTATTCTTGTTTCTTTATTCTTCCGCTTAATATTATTTTTGAATTAACCTTATAGTGGAGTTAATATGACAAATCATTTTACGTTACCTAAACCGGTCAAATTATTAATCTCGTTAGTTTTATTGTCGTTCATACTTGGAATGATTCCGGTTTCACCTGAAGAAGGAATGTATCCTTTAAGTGAGATAAATAAAATTGATCTTCAAAAAGCCGGATTAAAAATTGATTCTAAAGAAGTTTATAATCCTAATGGAGTTAGTCTTGTTGATGCACTTGTAAGTCTTGGCGGATGTACTGGATCGTTCATCTCCGATAATGGCTTGATTATAACCAATCATCATTGTGCTTTTGGTGCAATTACAAGAGCCAGTACCGTAGAGAATAATTATCTTGAAAATGGTTTTCTTGCAAAGACACTTGCAGAAGAAATCCCATCACAAGGAGGTATTTGCAGAATTACTGAATCTTATCAGGATGTTTCTGATATAATTCTCGGTGTAATTCAAAATGTAACTGATCCCGTAGAACGCACAAAAGTAATTGCGCAAAAGATAAAAGAACTTTCAGACGCTGCCGCAAATGAGAAAGAATCTATCGTTGCAGAAGTTTCCGAAATGTTTGCCGGCAAGACATACGTTTTGTTCAAGTATAGAGTGATTCGCGATGTCCGTCTTGCATACGCTCCTCCTCAATCGATCGGTAATTTTGGCGGTGAAACCGATAATTGGGTTTGGCCAAGACACACAGGAGATTTTTCGTTGATGCGTGCTTACGTTGCACCTGACGGTAAAGCGGCTACTTATTCAAAAGATAATGTTCCCTTCAAACCAAAAAAATTCTTAAAGATAAATCCTAATGGAGTTGAAGAAGGAGATTTTGTTTTTCAACTTGGCTACCCGGGCAGAACATTCCGCCATCGTCCTGCACAGTATTTGAAATATCAGCAAGATTATTTACTTCCGTACACTTCCGATCTTTACCAGTATGCAATAGAAACAATGCAAGAACTTAGTGCAGGAAATAAAGAACTTACACTTGCTTTTGCGAACCGCATAAAAGGTCTTGCTAACACAATGAAAAATTATCAAGGTAAGATTAAAGGTTTGAAGAAGATTAATCTTGTTGCACAAAAACAAGAAGAAGAAAAGCAGCTGCAGCTATTTATTAATTCCGATCCTGCTTTGAAAACAAAATACGGTAATCTATTGGAAGAGATAAAAAATGTTTTTGAAAAGGTAAATCAAAATGCTATATCAGATTTGTGGTTAAGACAAATCAATAACTTTTCTCCAGCACTTCAACTTGCTACGTTTGTTTTAAATTATACGGAAGACGCCCAAAAGCCTGATAATGAAAGAAGACTGGCTTACCAGGAGAAAAATATCAAACAAACTCTTGCAGCAATGGAAAATTCAAAGCAGAATTACAATGCAGATTTTGAAAAAACGATGCTTATGAAAATGTTCATGGATGCAAATGAATTCAAAGAGTCCTCTCGAATTTTGGCAGTTGATGAGATACTAGAAGGAAACGGAGTTAATCCCGAAGAAGCTTTTCAGTTTTTTGTCAGTAGTAATATTATCAGCTCAAAAATCCGCGACAAAGAATATTTCAATTCACTTATAACAAAGAAGCCCGAAGAGATTGCAGCATTACAAGATCCTCTCTTCATTTTTACCAGAAAACTTAGAATGCAGAACCAGGTAAGTGACAAGGAAAACCAAAAGAATGAAGGCAAGCTTAATAAACTTTATGGTGATCTTGTTGATGTAAAAATGCTGTGGAAGAAAACCAATTTCATTCCGGATGCGAACAGCACACTGCGGCTTACATACGGATATATTAAAGGTTATAATCCGGTAGATGCAGTTTATATGGAACCGTTCACTTCAATTGAAGGAGTAATTGAAAAAGGTGCTACTGGCGGTGATGATTTTGTTATTCCGGATAAGTTGCGAACAGTTTATGATAAAAAAGATTTTGGAAAATATGTAAGCAAGAAAACCGGCAAACTTCCGGTTGCTATGCTTTACGATATGGATACAACTGGAGGAAATTCCGGCAGTCCGGTTTTAGATGCTTACGGAAATTTGATCGGAGTTAATTTTGACCGTGCGTATGAAGCAACAATAAATGATTTTGCCTGGAATGAATCTTACAGCCGTTCAATAGGTGTTGATATACGTTATGTTTTGTGGGTTATGGATAAGATCGGTGGTGCAGAGAATATATTAAAAGAAATAGGATTGTAAAAACCTTTCTCATATCCCCCTCCTTGTTATAAGGAGGGGGAATAAAAGGGGGTGGTCATCAATACTCCACAAAAAATGCGAGCACACCAACAATGATCAAAACTATTCCACTAATTAGTTTATCATGATGCTCTAAAAAATGCCAATTAAGTTTGCGAACACCCTTCGAAGCAAAGTGCACAAGAAACATCATTCCAAGAACTGTAACGAAAAAATAAACTACAGAGACAATTCCAATTCCCAACCATCCTAAACGGCTGGCGGTGAAATAGTATACTTCAATTTCCAAACATGGGGAGAAGAACATTGCTACACTTAGCGTTAGTACAATTGATCTTTTACTCTTTCGTTTTTCGATTATTTCATCAATGTGAATATGATGATGGTGATGAGCTGTTTTGATTAAACTGTGCTGGTATTCCAAGTAGAAATAGATAATGCCAAGAATTATTAAAATTACCGGTGCAACATAATGAGTAATGTAATGATAAGACTCGGATAGTTTATAACCGACCAAGCCAACAATAATTCCAATAATAACAGTGCTAATTGTATGTGAAACCCCGGTGATTGCAGTTACAGTTAACGTTTCTTTGTCGGTCCACTTCTCAGCTTTGCCAATTGCAATTAAAGGAAGCCAGTGACTTGGTATTGTAGCGTGAACCAAGCTAAGCAGAAGACTTCCTAAAAATATTTGTATTATTGAATTCACTAACCCAAAATATCAAAAAATATTGTATGTGTGGAAAGTAATGTAGAGACGGGATATCCCGACAAGTCGGGACAAGTTGTCCCGTCTCTACTGGATTATTATCCTACTGCAACTTTAATGTAATTTGCCACACCGGAATAATTCTCAAGCTGGTTTTCCAAAAACATTTCGTAAGAACCGAGATCTAAAAATCCATGTGTCAGGGACATAAAAAAGCCTAATACACGTTGTATTAGGCTTTGTGAGCACGGGTGGGCTCGAACCACCGACCTTCACCTTAAAAGGGTGTTGCTCTACCACTGAGCTACGCGCCCTCACCATTAAAATTGCGGGCGTAAATATAAACCTCTCCCCTTTAAATTCCAAAGCGACTTATTCGCACACTAATAAATTATTTTTCTCACTCTTTTTTTATATATTGAAACACAAGTAAAAATTACCACATATGAAAGACTCAAGAATTTTAATTGCCGATGACGATGAAACCCTTTGTTACCTTTTAAAAGAAGAATTGGTAAACGAAGGGTACTCGGTAGATGTTGTTTATGATGGAAAAGATGCCATTGAAAATTTGAAGAAACGTTTTTATGATATTCTATTACTCGATCTTGAAATGCGCGAAGTTCATGGAGAAAAAGTTTTAGGTTATGCCAAAGAAAATCATCCTTCGTTACAAGTAATTGTTTTAACCGCAAAGTCAGATATGCGAACAGCTATTGACTGCATTAAGCAAGGTGCGTATGATTTCATTACTAAACCATACGAGTTCGGTCAACTTTGTGTAATTATTGAACGCGCACTTGATCATAAAGACCTGCTGATTAAAAATAAAATACTTACATCAAAAATTAGTCAACTCCCTTCCAATACAATTATCGGGGAGAGTGATGTAATAAAAAAAATTAATCGTTTGGCAGAACGTGCGGCAAAATCTGATTCCAATATTTTGCTTGAAGGCGAAACCGGAACCGGCAAAGAATTATTCGCAGAATTTATTCATAAACATTCCAATCATGCCGATAAACCATTTGTTGCTATCAATTGTGCATCTCTTCCGGATCAGCTAATAGAGAGCGAACTTTTCGGTTATGAAAAGGGGGCTTTCACTGATGCAAAATCTTCTAAACAAGGATTGGTCGAAATCGCACACGGAGGCACACTTTTTCTTGATGAGATTGGTGAATTAAGTTTAGCCTTACAGCCTAAACTTTTACGATTTCTTGAGAATGGAGAATTCAGAAGGGTAGGAGGAGTAGTAAATTTGAATTCTTCTGTCCGTGTTATTGGTGCAACAAATAAAAATTTAATGGAAGAAGCGGAAAAGAAAAATTTTCGCCGCGATCTGTTATTTAGACTAAATGTTATCACATTAACAATTCCTCCGTTGCGTGAACGTGAAGGAGACGTGCTTCTGCTTTCAGAATATTTTCTTCAGAAGAAATCACCGGTTCGTTCGATCAAAAAACTTTCTACCGATGCTAAAAATGATTTGCAGCGTTATAACTTCCCCGGTAATGTTAGAGAGCTGGAACATATAATTGAGCGGGCAATAATATTTTCCGAAAGCGATACAATTCAATCTAAAGATTTGAACGTGCCTAAAGAAGATTTTGATTTTGCCAACTTTGTAAAAGATGACGGCACTCTTCTAACTATGGATGAATTGGAAAAAATTCATATTAAGCGGGCTTTAGAACATCATAATTGGAACCGCGAAAATACAGCCCGCGCTTTAGATATTAGCCAAAAGACACTCTATTCAAAAATTCTAAAGTTCAATCTTAAATAGAATGAAAAAGGATTCCTCTGTAAAACATCTTGCACATGATCTTAATAATATTTTCACACGCATACTTAACAGTATAGACCTTCTTAAAAGAAAAGTTGCTAACATTGATTCTATCCTTCCTATCCTGAATAACATTGAAAGCGGCACTTATCTTGCATCAGAGATGATTGATGATACATTTGGCAATACTTCAAATAAAATTATCCAGCGAAAAATTAATTTAAATTCGATTATCGCAGATATAGTCCGTTCATATACTTTACAACAAAAAGACAAAATTGGTTTTCACCTTTCACTTGAAAAAAACCTTAAACAAGTAAACGGCAAGTATTCTGATTTTTATCGGGTAATCTTAAATCTCGTAATTAATTCAATTGAAGCAATTGATGGGAATGGATTAATAAGAATTAAAACATGCAATTTAGAAAATGAAGATAAAATTCAAATTATCATAAACGATAACGGAAGCGGTATCGAAGAGCAGTTTCTTTCTCAAGTATTCAATGAAGACTATTCAACTAAAAATAAAAATAAAATTTCCGGCGTTGGATTATCTATCGTTAAAGAGATTATTGAAGATTATAATGGAACTATTTCCGTTTCAAGTGAAGTAAGCAAAGGTTCTGAATTTACTATCACATTAAATTCTGCACCGATACTGCATGATAAACCTGCACAAAGCGGAAAAACAATTTTGATTGCAGAAGATGAAGATATACTTCGCGAACTTCTTACAGAACTTTTACAATCTTATGATTACTCAATACTTACTGCAACAAACGGAATTGAAGTTCTGGATATACTTAAAGTGAGAACGCCAGATCTACTGATCATTGATAAAAAAATGCCTGAGATGGATGGACTAACATGTTTGCATGAAATTAATAAAGCAGGTTACGTTTTACCAATCGTCCTTGCTTCAGGCTCACCTTCTGAATTTGATGAAACTCTTCCCAATAATTTTATAAGTAAAATCATCAACAAGCCGTACAACTTTGAGGAATTGCATTCTTTAGTAAAAGAATTAATTGGGTAGGTCTTTTTTCTCATCTGACTTCAAATCAATTATATTAAGATCGTTAACGTAAGGCGTGATTACCGGTTTTTTAATAGAACCAAGCTTATTAAGAACCGCAATAATATCTCTTGCGGCATTTTCAATAAACTCAATTCTCTTTAAGATGTTTTCTGAAGAATAATTTGTTTTAGAAAATTCTCTACGAATAGCTGCAGTTGAAAGATTGATCAATGTTAAGGGTTGTTTTATCTCGTGATTTGCAGTTACAACAGTTGCAGCAAATGTTTTAATCTTTTCTATTTCAATAAGAAATTTATTTGTCTCACTGAATCTAAGCGCTGAATTTATTCGTGCAATTAATTCAATGCGGTTAAAAGGTTTCTTGATATAATCGAAAGCACCCGACTGCAATCCTTTTTTTAAATTGTCTGCTTCTGTCAAAGCGGTTAATAAAATTATCGGAATAAGTTTTGTTTCATCTTTAGAAGACAAAGTTTTACAGACGTCATAACCGGAAATATCAGGCATCATAATATCTAAAAGTATAAGATCCGGTTTTTCATCAACAGCTTTTTGAATCCCCATTTCACCATTATAAGCTTTTGCAATTTCAAAACCTTCACGCTCCAGTCTGTCTTGAAGTAAAAAGACGCTATCCGGACTATCATCAATGATCAGAATTTTTTTCATTGGTGGTTAACTAACTTTGGCTTTTAAATATTTTTTTAATTTCGAGGCAAGTACTTGTGAGTTTATCGGTTTTGTTACTAGATCATTAAAACCATTTTTTTCAATAACCTCTTTATTATCCAGCATTGCATAAGCTGTTAGTGCAATTACAGGAATATTTTCAAATCTTTTTTCATTACGTATTTGTTTTATTGTTTCAAATCCATCCATCTGCGGCATCATTATATCTAAAAATATTAAATCCGGTTCAATATGATTCAATGTTAATAAACATTCCATCCCATTATGTGCAAATATGGTATTACAATTCATTTCCTTAACGAACTCACCAATAGTAAAAAGTGCATCGTTATCATCATCAACAATTAAAACTGTTGGTTTCGAATCTTTGCTGTTTTCATTCTTCAGATAATAATTTGTTTGTTCATTTGGATACGTTTCTTCAATAAGATTATTTTTTCTATTTGTAGTATCGTCATCAATCTTTAATCTGTCGCGTAATACTTTCAACACATCCAACGGGTGTGATTTAACTATTAATGCTATTTCCTTAAACTTATTATTCAATTTATTTATTTGATCGTGAGTGAAGACTTTTGGTACCTTTAATATAACCGGAACATTTTTTAACTGTCTGTCTTGAGATATTTCATAAATCATTTGTAATGATTGTTCCATAAAGGTAGCAATATCTATTATAATCAAATTCGGTTTCTCATTTTGAATTCGCTCACCAACATTTGCTGAAGTAGAAATAATAGCAATATCAAAAGCATCTCCAAAAGATTTTTTGAGTGTTTCAAATTCATTTTGATGGGTATCTATAAAAATAATCTTTCGAATATTTTTTTCAAAATGCGATTCAACCTTCGATATCAATTCCTTAAACTCATTGTAATTAATTTTTTCAATAATAAAATCAAAGATCTCCGGTTCCCATCCGACTTTTTCTTCTTCTACAATTATTGTAAGAACAATCGGTATGTGCCGTGTTGATGCGTTGCTTTTCATAGCAGGAATAAAAGTCCATAGATTACCTTCATTTATAAATGGGTTAAATATAACTGCATATGGTAACTTTTCTTTCGCCAAACGTAACCCGTCATCAGTGTTTGAAGTTATAATAACATTGTAATCATATGAAGCCAAATAATCACCAATTAACTTTTGCGTATCAATATTATCGTTAATTATGAGTATGGATTTTGTCAGTTGTCTTTCTTTTTCTGGATCAGTTAAAGTTAAAAATTGATGCTCTTGAACTTCAACAACATCGAGTACGGTATCAGGTAACATAAAATAAAATCGTGAACCATTTCCGGATTCGCTTTGAAGAGAAAGTGTTCCTCCAAGCAGTTCAACATATTTTTTACAGATAGCAAGACCTAAACCTGCACCACCATATTTTCTGGATGTGCTGCTGTCTACCTGTCTAAACTCGCTAAAAATAATTTTCTTGTTTTCATCAGAGATGCCTATGCCTGTATCAGTTACACTGAACTCGATATCAGTTCCATTGATTAGTTTAATACCAAGTCGGACAGATCCTTTATCGGTAAACTTAACTGCATTTACCAATAAGTTAATTAGAATCTGTTCCAGCTTACTCCTATCAGTATTAAGAAGAACATTAGAATTTCTCTTAACATCAAAATTAAACTCAATATTTTTCTCTGATGTGATTTGTTGAATGTTCGGATAAATTTCTTCAAGTATATCATTCAACAAAAAGCTCTCTTTCTTAACTTCAATTTTGCCGGACTCAAATTTTGAGAATTCCAAAATATTGGTAATTAAAGAAAGCAATTTTTTCCCGTTTCGATGAACTATATTCAAGCGGTCCTTAGCTTTTATAACAACCGAACTATCTTTAATCAATAATTCTGTCAATCCAAGAATAGAAATTAAAGGTGTTCGGAGTTCATGAGACATACTAGCTAAAAATTCGGATTTCACTTTTGTTAATTCAACTGCTTTGATTCTCTGTCGTTCAATTTCATCAGCTTTGTCTTTTAATTGCTCGTGTAGTTCTTTCAATTCATCGTTTTGCTTAATGATCTGTTTATTCTGCTTTTGATATTCTTCATTGAGTTTCTTCAATTCACCAATAAAATTTTCAAGCTGTTCAAAAGATTTTGCATTGATAATTCCAACTGCAAGCTGTTCATGAATATTATCAATATAATTACGAACATCTGTATGAGGGTCGGACTCTGCAGCTAATTCAAGTACTCCAATTGTCTCTTTGTTATAAATAATCGGGTATATCATTAAATACTTAATCTTTATAGAAGCTATACCAGTTTTTATTTCGGGGAAGTTATCGCTGAACCGGAATTCAACTTTTTCTTTCTTCTCAATCGCATTACTATATAGACTCACGTCTTGTTTTAATTCAATAAATTTTTTACTGATTCCAAATGACGATATTAATCTTAAAGATTTTTGCTCAACAAGATATAGTACACCAAATGTTAATCCGGTTGACTTAATTATTTTAGAAAGTGAGGCATCGGATATTTCAATTAAGGTTGGGTTTTGGTTAATGAGAGTTAAGAACTCAGAATATTCTTTTTCAGCTCTTTTATTCCGGACTAATTCATCAAGCATATGGTTGAATGTTTCACCGAACTTACCGACTTCATCTTTTGTAAGAATCGGGACGCGGTGATCAAGATTTCCCTTCCCTGTGATTTCTGCTGCCTGACTTAATAGAGAGACCTGTTCTCTAAGCTTAGCAGTAAAAACCCAAACTACAATAAAGGTTATAACACTTCCTGCAATTACAACAAGCAACATTACTAATCTTAATGTATCCCGGAATTCAACACCTTCTTTATAAACATTAAAAACAATAAAATTAATTTTTGCACCTGGAGTTAGAATAGATTTTGGAATAAATAGTGCAGCGGTAAAATCTGCATTGTCCAACTCGGCAGTAAATAAATCAAAACTATTACGGTATTTTAAATTCCGTACTGCATTTATTATACTTAAAAGATGAACTTGGTTTTTTTCCGGATTGGAGATCTCATCCGGAGAATTATTAATTACCAAAGCAACTTCAGCGCGTATTTTTTGGGAGATTCGATTTAAATACTTGGACGAAATTTGATTTCCGTAATAAACAGTTTTGCCGTGGGGAAATTGTGCATATTTAAGAATTACATTTGGATTATCGGAAAAAAATTGTCTAAATGATGAAGATCTAATATTGAGATATGAGCCGGATTTTACTTTGAATTCCCGATTGTTAATAAGAGAATCATTTACAAGTGTAAAACAAAAATCTATTGAAGTTGAATCTAGATTTATTCTATTAAAAGAATTAACGAAAGAAGAGATTAGACGAAAATCCTCTTCCAATTTTACTTGTTCGTTTTGGAATGCAAATGCAAAATCATTAGTAGAATTTAAAACAATTTTTGACTGTTGCTGAGTTAAAACTTTTCCCGTTAATGAATAGAAAACAAAAGTTGAAGCAATGGACATGACAAGAACGATAAGAAAAGCAATCAATATAAATCTATAGTTAAGCTTCATTACGTGATTTTACCTTCCGGTTTAATGAGTATTAAAACGGAATGAAAAGCTATTGTTAATTGCTTGACGGTAAGATAACTAACCGCATTAAAATAATTTGTTCTAATACTATTTTTTATCGTCTTCTTTTTTCTTGGATTGCTCTTTATATTTCTCGATATCGTTCTTCTGCTGCTCTAATGTGTTTTGTAATGTGTTTTGTGCCTTCGGTCTTAAAAATCTTTCCCTTAAAGTTGGAAGAATGTCAGCTTTTATCAAAAGAATTATTTCTTTTTGAGAAACTGTAGTCTGATCGTATCCAAAAATATATCTTAGACCTAAAAACCACCACGGAAGATCTCTCAACAACGGAATTCCTCTTCGCACAGTTGTTTCTTCGTTTACAATCAATCCGCCAATCGCAGTTTCTTCTCCGTCAAGTAAAAGAAGATTTGTTGTTACTTCAGTTTTCGGTTTTTCAGTTGATAGCGAACCGATTATTACAGAACTTCTTTCCATCCTAACTTTTAGATAAACATAGTCTATTCCGTCTTGATTTAAAATTGTTGGAGTAACATCAATGATCGTTCCGGCTTGAAAGAACTTATCAACCAAGTTCCCAGAGAAATCCCTTTCTTTAATAGAGAAATCCGAACCTACTTGTGTTTTTCCAGATTTTTTGTTTATTGCCGTAATAACCGGACGGGAAATTATTCTACCAAGATTTTCTTCCTCAAAAAATTTCAATAACGAAGTAGCGGTTCCATCAAACGGACCCATAGAAAAAGTTGACTTGCTGCTTAAATTAAAGTCTGTAGGAACTTGTTGCTGTTGAGTTGTTGTAGATGAAGAAGCCTGGCCTTGAAGAGAAACCAATTTTCCGCCGACTGTTAATCCCGTTTGAGACAACATGAATTCCCAATTAACACCTTTTTCTTTCATCTCTTGAACATTTGCTTCAAACATTACTGCCGATATTTTTACTTCTCTTTCATCAATGGAAACAGAACTTGTATCGGAACCAATTTTTGTATCTGTTTTTCTCCTAACGATAATTGTTGATTCTGTTTCTTCAAAAATCAGATTATTGTATTGAACAATTATGACCAACGCTTTTTTGTACTGCATCTTATCAATTTCAATTCCGATCGGAGTTGTGATAGTTATCGGCGATACAACCTTCTTACCGGAGATTTTCTCACTAACTTTGCTTATTACTTGTATAGCCTGGTCAAAACTGATGCTTTCTGATAACGTAACAAGCTCAGCCGGATTAACATACCCTTTTAATTTATCCTTCAAATCAATTTGACCATGAGTAGTTAACATAAATCCGAATAGAATTAAAATTACGATTAGCTTTTTCATTTTATTTACTCTGCTTTTTTTCTTTTTCAAGTTTCAAATTGTAATTCTCGATTACTCCGCCTTTATTAAGTACAAAATTTACTTCGCTGTTCTGATAATTAATATTTGTAAGATAACCGAGATATACCTGATCACCTTCCCATAATAAATATGTGTTGCCGCTTGCATCAGAAAGGAAAGCCCCGTCCGGAATTAGCGCTAGCAAATGAGCTGATTGAGCATCCAATAATTTATCCTTATTCGGCGGGATCTCGTTTCTAATAAGAGGAAAGAAGAAATCATAAACCGGATTTGGAATTATCTGATTTTCTTTAAAATTCTTTACAAAAAAACGATTATCATTCGAATAATATACTTTTGCCTTAAACTTGTAACTTACTAGATAATGCGGCGTACCGTCTTGCTCTACTTTAACATTATTTGTTAAATCAATGTCACTAACTTTTTTAAGTTGTTTACTTTCCTCTAATGCATAAATTAGTTTAACAAAATCATTGAATTCAGCAATGCCATTTAAAGTGTAATGATAAATATTGTAATCAGCAGAAGTTTCTGTCTCAACATATTCTATGTTAACATATGAGTTCGGTGAAAAATTAAAACTCACTTGATTCACAAAATTGAAGAACGATGCCTGTGTAAGATTATAGGGTATGTTATACTTTCTATTTGCTAATATTGAATCAAGTTCAGCAACTCGTTTTTTGAGAAGATCTAATTGTTGATTCAGAGCATCGGTATCAAGTTGGTAAAGTTTTAATTCTTTGATCTTCTTTTGCTTATCATTAATTTTTCCTTTTTGTAAAAAGAAATGGAAGAATCCCCCGCCAACAAGGATGGCTATAAAAATTATTAAAATTATGATTGTATTTTTTACTTTACTGCTCATTTTGTAGTAAGAGTCTCCTTCATTAACTTCAAATTAAGAATGTATGCAAAAGCGCTTTTTTCTCGAAGTTGTTCATAATTAATACTTTTCAGTAAGGACCCTTTATTCAGATCTGCAAACTCGGTAAGTACACTTCTATTTAATGAATAACCATTCAATTTGATTTCGTCAGGCGTTACTGTTTCAATTTTAGTTACCCAAAAATTTCTTCTTCTTTCAATAAAGTCGGACATTTTAAAAATTGTTTTATTCCAAAGACTGGAACCTTCTGCGGCTTGATCTAGAATTTTTTGAGTAGCATCGAAATTTCTAATTCTTTCATCAATAGGGGCTATTTCAGCAACAAGAGCTTGATTTTCAATTTGTCTCTGATTAAGCCGGGCAATTTCATAATCCAGATCCTTCATTTCACGAATATTGGAAAGTATTTGAAACGTAAAATAAAATGCCGCTCCAAAAAGCAGAGGCATAACAGCATAACTATGCCATCCGAATTGCAGGAATTTTTGATTCTCCTGAATGTACTTCGGCAAAAAATTAACGCCTACATATGTTTTATCAAGTTCGTCAAAATATTCTACAGCAACGGAGATTGGAATTGCATACAAAGCTAAATTTGTTTTGTCTTCTTCACTAATTGAAGAAGTATTAAAATTCTCAAATTTAAGCTCGGAGACATTTGCTTCGGGAAATGTTCCATAGAAAGAAAGGATTAAATTTTCAGATCTGTCTTCACCGCATATAATAATATTATCTAACTTAGGAATACCGCCATTCTCCATCTCCAGAAGTATCTTTGAAAAATAAACATCATAAGTATGAAGATTTTTTGTCCCAATATCTAAAGTTGATCCGATATGAGTAAGTTTTTGTCCTTCCATAAAGATCAGCTTGCTATATTCTTTTCCTATATAAACTATTAGAGAGTAATCTTCAGGAAAAAATTTTGTGGATTTTGAAACGTAATATGCTAATGATAATTCTGCGGTTTTAATTGTAGGTATTTTTAAATATCGTTTCTTATTATAATTGGCTAGTTGATTTATCAAACCAACACAAGGAATCTCTCCTTCAATAAATACTCCAAGCATAGATTTTTCATTCAACTCAAAAACATCTATCAAATCTTCAGTTACTTCTATTCCTTTAGAGGTTTTCAAATCACTAATAACATTTTCGATCAACTTTTTCTTATTAGTATCACTCTGCCCTTCATAAGTATGAAAATTTATTACAGGTTCTGTTACAATTGGAATGAAAAGCATATTACTAAGTTTAAGTTCAGATAGAAGAGAGTTGAGTTGACCTACATCAGATTGATCAATCGGTATAGATGAAGATGAAAGTACTCCTTCAGTATCAAGATTATCAAAAGAGACTTGATCTGCAGAGATTAGATCCTGTCCATCAAGTTCAGCCATTACATCTTGTTTTAAAGACGACTGAAGCGTGCGGGACATAGTAAGAGAACCAACACTATGAATATTAATACCGTCTTTATCTCTTGATAAAACAGCAAGTTTAGCATCGGTGCCTTCACAATATAGACAGACAATCTGTTTCATCTATCCCTTTAATAATTGAAGAATTCTAGTTTTATTGTTAGCATAAGCAATAGCACTTTCTTTAGAGATTTTCTTTTCGGCACATAAACGTAACAAATCCTGTTCCATCGTAACCATGCCCTGAGGGCCTCCTTGATTGATCATCATGTAAATTTCACTGGTATTATTGTTCTTTATTGCCGCTCTAACCGAAGGAGTAACAATTAAAACCTCTTTAGCCAGCACTCTTTTGCCGTCTAAACTTGGTACAAGTTTCTGAGATGCGACAGAAATTAAAACGTCTGCCAGACGGTTTCTTACTCTTTCTTGCTCTGTGGGATTAACCTCTGCAATTATACGATCTATAGATTCTACAGCAGATGATGTATGTAATGTTGAGAATACTTTATGCCCGGTATCTGTTACTTCTAAAGCCGCCATGATTGTATCGGAATCCCTCATTTCTCCAATTACAATAATATCGGGATCTTGACGTAATGCTTGAATAACTCCTTCTTTAAACGAATTTACATCTCTGCCAACCTCACGATGTTTGATTATTGCTTTTCGTGATTTGTGGACATATTCTATTGGAGAAGCAATAATTACAATATGGCATGGGTTAGTATCATTATGAAAATCAATAATTGCATCAAGTGTGGTTGATTTACCAGATCCTGTAATTCCTGTAATCAACGAGAGACCGAATTTAATATAACTATGGCTCATTGTTTTAATTGCGACAGGATGAAAGTCTAAAGATTCAATCGGACGTATTCGCGTCTGTATTGATCGCATATTTAGAGCAACACTATCCAAATCAAAATATGCATCGGCTCTAAATCTAACGTCTAAGTTTGCTTTATCGAAATGGAATGAATAACTGAAATCAAGATTTCTTTCTTGTAATAAAAAATCTATTTGGTTTTTACTGAGTAAAGTCATTACAAGAGTAGATGTTTCATCTTCAGTAAATTGAGGAATATCTGCAACACGTTCTTTTTTTCCAAATATTCTGAACCAAACATAATTTTGAGCACCGTGTCCGCCTAATTCAACATCAGATGCTTGACGGTCTATCATTATTTCTAAAATACTATTGATCAATTGTAAGATGTGAAGCCGCTGTTCAACCTGAAGCTCGTGAATGTGTTCTGTTATATAATTAACACGCTCGGGGCCAAGAACAGTAGAAGGAATTTTTGCAGTAAAAGCCGTAAGTATCTGTTTTGCATCTGAAATCATTAATATCCGCCACTTAAATGAATAAATAGCAAGGTGAATTATACTTTAATTACAATATAAAAAAAAGATTGCTGAATTAGTCTTCCATTGTTGCGCCAATTACTTCTTGAATAGAAGTTAATCCAAGTTGTACTTTCTCAAAACCTGAATCGCGCAAACTTTTTGTCCCGTCTCTTCTTGCTTGATCGCGTAATGATTCTTCATCAATTTCTTCGCCAGCACGTACAATTAATCTTCTAACTTCTTTTGTAAAATAAAGAGCTTCATGTATTGCCATTCTTCCTTTATAACCACTGTGATTACACTTCTCGCATCCTGCAGCATCATAAATTTCATGTCCCATCCAATCTTTTATATCGAGTCCAGTTGGAAGTATATGATCTTCGAGATTCACAATTTTCTTCTTACAACTTTCGCATAATTTTCTGATAAGTCTTTGGGCAACAATAATGTTAATAGCATAAGCAATTAGAAATGGTTCAACACCCATCTTAAATAAACGCGCAACGGCACTGGGTGCATCGTTTGTATGTAATGTGGAAAATGTTAAGTGACCTGTGTTGGCAAGTTTAATAGCTGTTTCGGCTGTCTCTTTATCACGCATCTCACCAACGAGAACGATATCCGGATCGTGCCGTAAGATTGATCTGATTGCCTGTTCAAAATTCATTTTGTAACCAATCTTAAGCTGACGCGCTCCTTCGATAACATATTCTACAGGATCTTCTACTGTTAAAACATTTTTTGTGGGATTGATTACCTGATAAAGTGCTGCAACTAATGTTGTTGATTTACCGCTTCCTGTTGGTCCAGTTAAAATAATCATTCCCTGGGGTTGACTTATTGCTTTTACAAATGCTGTGTTTGCGTAACCAGTAAGACCTAATTTTCCTAAATCCCGGATTACTTTTCTATCATCAAGAATTCTTATTACTATACTTTCAAATTTATTTTTTAATTCTGTGCCAACAGTAGGGAGAACAGAAACTCTATAACGAATAATATGTCCATCGATTTCTCTTTGCATAAAACCATCTTGAGCACGTTCTCTCTCAAATCTGTCCAGTCCTTTCGATCGATCTTTTACAACTGCCATTACGGCCTCGGGTAATGTGTTTTCCTGAGTATGCCAAAGCATTAATTTACCATCTAAGCGAAAATGTATTTCTGTTTTGTTGCCGGACTTTGGAATAATATGAATATCACTTACACCTTTTCGAGTTCCTTCAATAAGTGCAGCTTCAACTAAATTGATTAACGCACTTTTATTAATTTCTGCATCAAGTTCTTCTTCGTCAACTGATGCTTCATCCTGAACTACTTGAATTTCTTCTCCTGCTTCCTGAACTAATTTCAAATATTCGTTTTCGGAAGTAACAAGAAGAGAAATTAATTTTTCATAATCTTTTTTTCTGAGGTAATTTATCTCATACTTTTTAATGTTTAATGTATATGCTACCTTTGCAATATTTCTATCAGTTGGATCAACCGCTGCAAGAATCAATTTGTCTTTTTGTCTTTCATCGTACTTAAAAGGAATAACGCGGTGTTCAAGAAGCATTTTCTGAACTTCTTTTCCTTGCCGGGTCATTAAATTTTTAATTTCGGCAATACGTTCGTCAGGTAATTCTTCGGGATGAATATTTAATTCTTTGAAAGCATAAAGAACTGCAACTTCTCTAAATATCATATCATGATCATAACCAAATTCGTCTACCAAAATTTGAGCAAGATTTCTTTTAAGTTTGGTTTGGTCGCTATCTTTTATTTTGAGAGATTGTTCTAAAATTTTGTGATCAATAATTCCTTTTTTTAGAAGGAGATAACCGATCTTATCGGTCATTTCTAACTGAGCATCAAGCATCGTTTTTCCTATCTGTTATTTCATCATTGGTGATTTAGGGCTTATGGTTGCAGTTTCAGCAGATACAAGAGTAAGACCAATCATAACAACCATTATAACCATTGCAATTCCAACTTGAATTAATTCAATAACATTTTTCAATCTGTAAACTGTTTCACTTTCATAATAATTTGCCAGTTGTAGTGCAGTATTTTTTATTGTACCTGTTTCTTCGCCTGAATGAAATCTTGAAAGAGCAGTTTCAGTAAAAACACCGCAAGCAGTAAAAGCTTCAGTAATGCCAATACCTTTTTTTATCATTAAAGGTATAGCTACATTTTTAATTTGATGTTCAAAATAAGTATTACCCGCCGCTTCTGCTGCTATTCGTATTGGTTCTATGCTTTCTGCCGATCCGCTGTATAAAGTATAAAATACTCTGCAAAAAACTTCAATAAGAGTTTTATGTATCAAGGAACCCATGATTGGCATCTTGAGCATGTAACGATCAATTATCAATCTGCCAGCTTCTGTCTTACCGAATCGCCAAAGTGCAATTGGTGGAATGATACAGACAAGAGCAACCAGTAAACCATTATTCATTAAAAAGTTGCTAATATTTAACGTAGCTGCAGTTAAAGGCGGAAGTTTTATATTAAACTTTACAAAAAGTTTTGCCGTGGCAGGAAAGATGTATCCGACATAAAAAAGTACGGCTAGGAAAAGTACGAATAAAGTTACCATTGGAGTAATAAGAGCACTTCGTATATTTTTCTTGAACTCTTGCTGTCTTTCTAAAAATTTTGCTGTAGCTTTATAAATTTCTGCCATATTACCGCTCTTAGAAGCTAACCCCAACATGTATGCAGTAAATTTTCCAAATACTGATTGATAACGTAAAAATGTAGCTTCGCTATCAGCGCCTTTTTTCATTTCATTGTTAATTTGTTTTAGTGTTTCCCTCAATGTTTTATTTTCGATGTCATTAACAAGTAATGTAAGAATCTCACTATAAGGAAGTTTTTGATCAAGAAGTTCAGCGCTAATTTTAACAAATGAAACTATATCTTTCTGTGGAGGTTTAAAATTAAGTTCTAAAAGTTTTCTGTTGATCGAAAGTACTTCGTAACCAAGTTTTCTAAGAGCAGCAACTACTTCTTCTTTATTAAATGCGCGTTGCTCTCCTCTTATTGGTTTTTCTTTCCCTTTTTTGATTTTATAAAGGTAAGTGTTTTTCTTTTCAATAGATTGAACTTTAAGCTGATTTTTTTTAGCAAGTTTTTCAATTTTCTTTTTTGCTTCAGAAAAAGTCGGCTCGCTAAATGATCCGCTTATAACCTGTCCATTTGCCTTTTGCGCAGTAAATCTAATTTCTATCATAAGTAAAATCTAATATGAAAAAGAAAGCCGATAATCCCAATTAGTTGGGACTATCGGCTTTCAATTTAACAAAATTATTGTTAAAAATTAATTGTTTATCACAGTTGAGATTGAACTTGGGTTGACTGTCATAGTTACCTTAACTTTCGTAGATCCATCAGTACCTGTTTCAGTTCCTACTGCAACAAGGGTTACCACTTGTGCAGCTACTGTAACTGTTAATGCCGCGCTCATATTTGCTGTTGGATTTAAAGATGCCGGAACTGTCCAGCCGGCGCCGCCGTTGAAAGCATTACCGCCGCCGCCAAGAGCTGTAGGTTTTCTATAGAATTGTTGTGCAAGTGATGATAAGTTTGTTAAGTCTGCAATAACTCCATCACGATTAGCTTGTGATGCACTTGCTGTAAATACATTGATACCCACAACTACTGCGATACCAACTATAATTACACCAAGAACGATTAGTAATAATTGTTGTTGACCCATTTTTGTAACTCCTTCTTGTTTGTTTGTGTTTGTTAATTAGATTAAAGAATATATATCCTGAAATAATTGTCAATTTTTGTCGAAGTAACCAAACATAGTCCCACTATATAGTTACTTTCATATTTCATGTTCTGTTATATCCTTGTTCATTTTCTGTGCCAACGAATTCTCTTCACATCGTGGCTATTAATCAACTTAATTTGCGTAAGGTGACTTACTAATTATTAATTGTTGTTGAAGTAATTGCATTTGGCCCGACTAGCATTGTTACTTTAACAACCGTAGTTCCATCATTACCTTTTTCGGTACCAACACCAACAAGTATTACCGATTGTGCTGCTACTGTATACGTTACTGCTACACTCATATTTGCGGTTAATGATAAGTTTGCAGGAACTATCCATCCTGTAAATGTATGACCGCCGCCCTTTAATGTTATTGGTTCTCTATAATATTTTTGTGCCATGGAAGCAATATTCGTTAAATCTGCAATAATTGCTTCTCTATTTGCTTTTCCTGAACTTGATGAAAAATAATTTATTCCAACTACTATAGCTATTCCGATAATTATTATACCAAGAACAATAAATAGTAGTTGCTGTTGACCCATCTTTAATCCCTCACAATTTATTTAATTATGGTCGTTGTAAATGAAGTAGATGTCACATTTATTCTTACTGTTACAGAGTCATTACCAGTTACAACCTCATTACCTACTCCCGTAATGATTACATTATCCAGAGAAACGACCGCAGTAAAATTACCATTGGCAGTCACAGATAATTCGGTTGGAATAGTCCAACCCGAAAAAGTTCTTGAACCACCACCCATAGCACCTGGCTTCATGTAGTATTGCTGGGCCATTGAAGCTAAATTTACCAATTCATTTGTAACATTATTCCGCTTAGTTTCGATAGCATTAGCTCTAAAAAGATTGATACCAACGAATATCGCAATTCCAACTATAATAACTCCCAGCGCTATAAGTAATAGTTGCTGTTGACCCACCTAATTCTCCGCTGCATTTGATAATCGGTAAATTCTTCCGCCCAACTTTCTCTCCATTCTTATTTGAGAATTCTAATAAGTCAATTATCAAACCAACTTTTAGATAGAATAAAAAGTGCATTTTCGTTGAAAGGAATATAAAAAACGGAAAGATTAATAGAAAGAGAAATCTACTTTAAGTTGGATGGATTTGTCCGTGAAGTAATACTTACATGTAAAGATGGGTAAGACTATGGTAGTGTCCTAATTTGAACGACTTTTTTTGTTTTGTTATTTTTTAATAAATAGAAGTTCTTAAAAATATTGATTGATTGCAATCTCAAAGTAGATTGGATAGAAATGCACAGATATAAATTACGCTTGTATATATTAAGTAGTCAGCATATATTTTATATATGTTAAAATATGGGTTGTTACTTTTTGCAAGTAGACGAAGCAACTATAGAGCATATTATCAATTCCCTAAGAACTTGGCTTGATGCCGATCCGGTGTGGGCAAGGAAAGAGAATTCATATTTAATTGACTTACCAATTAAAAACGAGGAGAATTTAGAACTTCGCTTTTGTGCTACTAAAAATGATACCGCTATTGCAGTTCCTAATTTTGTATATTTATTTAATAACAAGAGAATACGTGGATTAGATTATCATACGTCGTATATAGATTGTTATGGTAAAAAAAATTCTGGTGTTCACGAACATAAATGGTCAAACAAAAATCAAGATAACGATAAATTTCCAAACAATGACTTTGAACATATTCCCTCCGATAGACAGATAAATTATATTCTTAAACTTTGGAAAATTGACTATCGGGAACAATTAAGATTGGAGTTAAAATAAAATGAAATGTGAAATCTTATTAGACAGTTACTTAAGAGCTGTAGCAAACAACTCTGAAATTAGACGCATTCAAGATAACTGTGTGCTTATTACTCCATATCTGCATTCTCACGGAGTGTATATTTCTGTGTTCGCTAATGAATCTGATAACAAGATTAAAGTTCACGATAATGGCGAAACCTTACAATCTCTTTTCTTGAGAGGAGTTAAAATAGTTGATAATTCTCACCGAGAAGAATTATTAAAAGATATATGCAGAACTTATAATGTCGAAGTCAATGGCTGGACAATTCAAAAAATAATTGAAGTTGATTATCTTGGCGAAGCAATTATTGATTTAATAAACGCCGTTAAATCTGCTAATGATTTAATATATCTTCATCAGGCAAGCTCTTCAAATGTTTTTAGATTCGAAGTAGAAATGTTTCTCAAAGGGAAAAATTTAAGTTATACTCCAAACAAGAAAATTAATGGCAGAACAACAGAACATCGAATTGATTTTCATTATAAAAAAGAGAAAGATAATTTTATTAATGTAATTTCAGGCTCCGACTTACAAACCAAAGTTATCAAATCAGGATTTAGCTATTACGATATCAAAGAGAATCATACAAATTTTGCTTGGATAAGCGTTCTGAATCCCGAAGATAAATGGACAGCACATTCATTAGAGATTCTAAATCAATTCTCACAAACAGTCACTTGGCAAAACAAAGACAGCTTAATAAATCTATTAAATTAAATTTAAGCAACTTGTTTTTGCTTTACCGAAATTCCTAAAAATTCTTCCCAACTCCAAATACGATTTGTAATATTTGATTCCATCGCCGGAGTTGATTTCAACGTCTGATGAACACGCATAAAGTTGTAGTAAAAGAAGTGAAGCGAACACGCACATTTTAAGTTTTCAAGTTTCTTAGAGAAAGCATTTGTTAATCTTGTGAATCTTCTCATATTCATTCGCATAGTTAAATTTTGTCTTTCGATGTGAGAAGTTGAGATTCTCGAAAATTCAGGATTTCCGTTAATCCATTTTTTGTGTAAACATATTATTTTGGGTGGTGAATATCTTCTCTCATACTGGTTATCGTTTGCATACATTTTAGAAATTTGTGCAAACTCAATGTTCTCGCCGAAAGATTCATTAACAGCTTCACAATAAGCGGGGAAAGAATCAGTAGAAAGCTGAAACCGATTAACAATTCTTTCTCTTCGTTGATTTATAAACGTTACGGTAGAATCAAGATTTCTTTTGCCGACATAAAAAGCGGGAACAAGTTTAGTCTCTGAATCCATAGCGACAAAAACATACTGATCGCCGATTTCGATATTTTTCTTTTCGTCTTTAGATTGGGTGGTTCTTTTTTTATAACAGTAAGTCCAGATCTCATCTGCTTGAATGTAGTTCGATTTTAAGTTCACAAATTTTTCGTTCATAGTTTCTTGTGCTCTATTTCCTGCAGAGACTAAAAGTCTCATAATTGTATCTCGGTGAGTATTGGAAAGTCTTTCTGTTGATCTGATTGAGTTCCCCTCACAAAGAGATTGTAAAATTAAAACTTGTTTTTCGATTGATAACTTATTCATTACAGGCATCCTTATTTTTACATTGATTAAACGCCTGCTATGAATTATATTTGATTTGAGATTGATAGCTTGTTCACGCAGGCTATTAGTTTAGGGTTTGTAGGTGTTAGCGCACTTGCAGACCCGTTTATAAAGCCCGTTCTATTCAAACGGGCAACGATATTATTTTCAACAACGTTTTCACCTTTACTCCTTTCATATTATTAGCGTAATCAGTTATTTAGAGGGTAGTTCGAGCTACCCTTTCTTTTCTAACTTTCTTTTTCTTCTTTTTTCACTTCAAGTTTTTCATCAATTAATACATCGGCTTTTCTTTTCTCTCTCTTTTTATCTGGGTAAAACTCCCATAGCCCATAAGCATTACTACTTTTCACATAAACAAAATCACTTGAGTTTTTGCCTAATGAAATTGCAAGATTGCGATATTGAATGGCTTCATTCTTGTTTCCCGTAAACTCAAAACCACCAGTTTTAAGAGCGTCATAAATTTCTTTTGCTGTTACAGCTTGTCCACGCATCTTTAGATATTCTTTTACAGCGGTAGCCAGACCCTTGCCGAAGAATTGATCTGGTCTGATGTTCGCCGAATTACCGATAGAAGAAAATTCAGAATCGGTAAAAGGTTGCTCTTTTCCCATTAATGCGGAAAGACTATTAATGTTCTTTTTAATTTCGTTGGCTCTTTTGGTCAGAGTTTCTAATTCAGCGTAAAGAGACTCAATCGCACTTGTAAGATCTGCTGACATTTTAACCTCGACTTAATTATTTTTGTTAGTGCGAATATAGTCTAAGTGAGATGATATGTCAAGAACAAAATGGGGACTTAGGGTAGTCAGTTTCCCAAGTTATTATATTGTAATGAGTTAGCTCTTAAAAATATTTTGGGAGAGATCATGTTTCCGTGCATCTTTAACCTTAACATAAAGTATTTATAAACTTAAGAGGTAAATTTATTTACCTAATTCAACTTAGGACACTACCAGACTATCACTGCCTTTTAGAGTTACTTTACTCTTATATGAAGCTCTGTAAGTTGTGCATCATCCACATGAGAAGGAGAATCATCCATTAATGAAATACCACTAGAAGTTTTTGGAAATGCAATAACATCTCTTATTGATGATACACCGGCAAATAGCATTGCTAATCTATCAAAACCAAATGCTATTCCTCCATGCGGTGGAGCGCCAAATTTAAATGCATTCATTAAAAATCCAAATTTTTCATTTGCTTCTTCTTCCCCAATACCTAAAGCATCAAACATTTTAGATTGCAATTTTGAATCATGAATTCGAATACTTCCTCCGGCAATTTCATTACCGTTTAGAACTAAATCATAAGCACGAGCTTTCACTTTGGCAGGATCAGTTTTCATTAAAGAAACATCCTCTAATCTTGGAGAAGTGAAAGGATGATGCATAGCATAAAATCGTTTTGTTTCTTCATCCCACTCAAATAACGGAAATTCTGTAACCCAGAGTAGCGATGGTTTTGAATCCGGTTTGATTAATTCCATTCTTTTTGCCATTTCAAGACGAAGAGCGCCCATGATCGAAAGTGTTTTTATTTTCTGTCCGGTTAAAATGAAAAGTAAATCTCCTGGCGCTGCATTCATTTTCTTAATAATATTTTGTTTTTCATCCTCGGATAAAAATTTTGCTATTGGAGCTTCTAGATCATTTTCTTTTACTCTCATCCAAATCAATCCGCCGGCGCCAAGTTTTTTTACAAAATCCGTAAGCACATCAAGTTGATTGCGGGTATAATCGCCACAATTTTTTGCAAGTAATCCGGTAACAGTACCGTTGTTAGTTACAGAATCTTTGAAGACTCTAAAATCAGAGTTTTCGAATACATCATTCAGAGTAATCATTTCAAGATCGAAACGCAGATCAGGTTTATCGCTTCCGTATTTTTCCATTGCATTATCATAACTCAAACGGGGAAGCGGCAAAGTAATTTCATAATTAAGAATTTTTTTTAAAAATTCTTTCATCAATCCTTCTACCATCTCAAAAATATCTTCTACATCCACAAAAGACATTTCAACATCAATCTGTGTAAATTCATATTGGCGGTCTGCCCTTAAATCTTCATCTCTAAAACATTTTACAATCTGAAAATATCGGTCAAGTCCGGCAACCATTAAGATTTGCTTATATGTTTGCGGTGACTGTGGTAATGCGTAAAATTTTCCTTTATGCATTCTGCTTGGAACTAAAAAATCACGCGCTCCTTCAGGAGTACTTTTCATTAGCACTGGAGTTTCAACTTCAACAAATCCGTTTTCATCAAAATATTTTCTTGTTATTTGATACATCTTATGGCGAAGCAGAAGGTTTTTTTGCATTTCGTTTCGGCGCAGATCCAAAAAACGGTACTTCAACCGTAGATCTTCATGTACATCAATCATATCCTCAATTGGAAATGGAGGAGTCTCTGAATGATTTAGGATGATTAGTTTATCTACCATAACATCTACTTGCCCAGTAGGTAATGCCGGATTCTCGGTACCTTCAGGGCGTTTTCTGACTTTTCCTTCAATAGATATTACATATTCACTTCTTAATTTTTTTCCATGTTCGTGTTCATTTGAATTATAGGAAGGTTCAAAAACAACTTGTGTTATTCCGTGGCGGTCACGCATCTCTATAAAAATTACACCGCCTAAATCGCGTCGAACTGCAACCCACCCGTTCAAAACTACATTCTGACCAATATTATTCTCTCTTAGTTCTCCGCATGTATGCGTTCTTCTTTTGAATTCCATAAACCTTTTATAACTCCATAATAAAATTTAGGGGCAAAGATAAACATTTAAGAAGGGGTATTCAAATTAGGGATTAGATACGGTTTCTTTGAACGTGTTGAATTATATTTACAAGTAATTAATTCGTAAATAACGAAATGAAGATTGTTGTAGATGAAAATATTCCTCAAGCCCGTGAAGCTTTTGATAGTTTTGGGGAATTAATATTTTCAACCGGACGAAAAATCTCGAAAGAACTTTTAGCTGATATTGATGTCTTACTAGTTCGTTCAATCACTAATGTTAATGAAAAATTATTAACCGGCACAAATGTAAAATTTGTTGCCACTGCAACAGCCGGTACAGATCATGTTGATAAAGAATATCTAATTAGGAATAAAATAACTTTTGCCGATGCAGCCGGCTGCAATTCTTTTTCGGTTGCTGAGTACTTGATTGCTGCTTTATCTAACATTTTTTCGAATAATAATTTTTCTTTTAATGGAAAAAGTCTAGGCATTGTTGGAATTGGTAATGTCGGAAGCAAAGTGGCCAGCTTTGCAAAAGCCCTTGGTTTTAATGTACTACAAAACGATCCGCCGATTGAAAGAAAATCGGGTGTAAAAGATTTTGTACCTCTCGAAGATATTCTTCAATGTGATATTATTTCACTTCACGTTCCGCTTACTCATTCGGGAATTGATAAAACATATCATTTGCTGAACGAGAAAAATCTTAATCAAATAAAAAGTGGAACAATTTTAATTAACACTTCGCGCGGTGAAGTTGTTGATAACGAAGCTTTGAAAAAAAGATTACAAAACAAAAATGATCTAATCACGGTTTTAGATGTTTGGGAGAATGAACCAAATATAGATTTTGAATTACTCAAGATGGTAAATCTTTGCTCGGCACATATTGCGGGTTATTCACTTGAAGGGAAAGTTAACGGTACAGAAATAATTTATAATAAACTTTGTGACTTCTTAGGCATTACCCCAAATTGGGAAGCAAAATATCCAGCAATCTCTAATTCAGTAATCACAATTGACAGGAGATTATCTTTAGAAGAATTATTGAACGATATCATCAACCAAATTTATACAATTGAGAAGGATGATAAATTATTACGAGAAGGAATAAATTTAGGCATGCATCAGCAAGCAAAACATTTCGATGATCTTAGAAAAAACTATCCGGTAAGACGTGAGTTTAACAATTATACAATCAAATTAAATTTTGCTGATCCTGAAATAAAAAAAAAATTAGAATCTCTCCGATTTAACGTTATTTAGCTAATACCATTTTCCGCACTATTAAAATAAAACAGAAGGTAATTTTTCTAATCAAGATAAACCCTAATTGCTACTGCTAATTTAAAAAAGAATGGTCTTAAGACAATGCAATTTTAATTCGCACAGGTACTTGCATATTTACTCAACCCGCCTTATATTTTCAGTCGAATTTATAGAATAGCCTAAATAATTTAGAAAATATATGCTTGATGACTTAGATATAACAATACTTAGAAAACTACAGGAAAACGGAAGGACTAAAAGAAATGAACTGGCTGAGGCAATTGGTTTATCCATTCCTTCTCTAAGCGAGCGTCTAAAAAAGTTGGAAGACAATGGCGTAATTGAAGGTTACTACACAAAAGTTAATCGTCATGTTTTTGGTTTAGATATGATGGCTTTTGTTTCTGTGATTATGGATTCATCAAAGAATTATGAAAAATTTTCCGACCTGGTAAAAAAGACTCCAGAAATTCTTGAATGTCATTCAATACTTGGCGAAGGATCTCATATTCTAAAAATTGTAGTAAAAGAAACTAAAGCCCTTGAATTACTTCTAAGCAAGATTCAATCTTGGCCGGGAGTTACGCGAACTATAACAAGTTTTGTTTTATCGTCAATGAAAGAGACAACAAGTTTAAACTTACAATCTAAAAAGGAGTAGCAATGGCAAAAGCAAATTCTCCCGCACTCAATGTGCTTGCGTACATAAAAACGAACAAGATCCAATTCGTTGATTTCAAGTTCATGGATTTTCCCGGACAGTGGCAACATTTCTCTGTTCCTGTCAATCAATTAAGTGAAGATTCTTTTGAGGACGGATTCGGATTTGACGGTTCATCAATCCGTGGTTGGAAACAAATCCATGAAAGCGATATGCTTATCATTCCGGATGCAACAACAATGTTCCTCGATCCGTTTATAACATTGCCGACAATCTCTATGATCTGTGATGTATATGAACCGGCTACAAAAGAAAAATATTCGCGGTGCCCGCGCAACATTGCACAAAAAGCCGAGGCATATTTGAAATCAACCGGCATTGCCGATACAGCATACTTTGGGCCTGAAGCCGAATTTTTTGTTTTCGACGATGTACGCTTTGATTCAGGACCAAACTTTTCTTTTTACTCTGTTGATTCTGTAGAAGGAAAATGGAATAGCGGTCGTGAAGAAGATCCAAATCTTGGTTACAAACCTCGCTATAAAGAAGCTTACTTTCCCGTTCCTCCGACTGATAAACTAAATGATCTTAGAAATGAAATGGTTGTAAATCTAATGAACATGGGAATTGAAGTTGAAACACAACATCACGAAGTTGCAAGTGGAGGACAATGCGAAATTGATTTGCGATTTGCGCCGTTATTAAAAGCTGCCGATCAATTACTAATGTTTAAATATGTTGTAAAAAATACTGCAAAGAAAAACGGAAAGACCGTTACATACATGCCAAAACCGATCTTTGGAGATAACGGAAGCGGTATGCACGTACATACAAGTCTATGGATGAAAGGTAAACCTCTTTTTGCAGGCGTCGGTTATGCAGGTTTAAGTGAAATGGCTCTTTATTATATCGGTGGACTTTTAAAACATGCGCCATCATTACTTGCTTTTACAAACCCGACAACTAATTCATATAAGAGATTAGTTCCGGGTTTTGAAGCTCCAGTAAATTTAGCATACTCGCAAAGGAACAGGAGCGCTTCCATAAGAATTCCAATGTTCTCTAACAATCCAAAAACTAAACGTGTTGAATTCCGCTGTCCAGATCCATCAAGTAATCCTTACCTTGCTTTCTCTGCTATTATGATGGCCGGTCTTGATGGAGTGAAAAATCGAATTGATCCAGGTGATCCATTAGATAAAGATATTTACGATCTGTCACCGGAAGAATTGAAAGATGTTCCTTCAACTCCAGAATCTCTTGGAAAAGCTTTGGAAGCTTTAGCTGATGATCATGAATATTTATTAAAGGGTGATGTGTTTACAGAAGATGTTATTAATACATGGATAAATTATAAGATCACTAAAGAAATAAAGCCAATGGCATTACGTCCTCATCCTTTTGAATTTGAAATGTACTATGATGTATAAAAAATTAGTATAGATAGAAAATATTAAAAACAATCAAAGGCGGATATTTATCCGCCTTTACTGTAAATTACCTATTATTTTATTAACAACATCTTTTTTACTTCCACAAATTTTCTCCCGCTTTCAACTGATTGAGCTATCATCTTCACTAGATAAACGCCGCTTGAACGATTACTGCCGTTAAAATTTAATTCATAGTGTCCTTCATTTTGGATATCATTTACTAAAGTAGATATATGTTCTCCCAATATTGTAAAAATAGAAATTTTAACTTGGCTTTGGCGTGGTAGATCATAACGAATAAGTGTACTTGGATTAAACGGATTAGGATAATTTTGAAGAAGTAAATAATCAGAAGGAATTATACTTACATTATCTATAGAAGTCAGAGTTTTAAGTTTTACTTCCTGAGTATATTCTGATTCCGTACTTGCGCTATATGCTGCAACTCTGTAAGTGTATTCAGTCTCAACATCTAAGCTTTGATCTTTATATGTTGTTACATTAGCGCCGACAATTGCAATTTCTGTCCAGGCACCAGTTGCAGTTTTCTTCCTATCAATTCTAAATCCCGTTTCATTATTAGAATTATCATTCCATTGCAGATTAATAGTTTTAGCAGGATTTTCATTAATAATTAAATTAGATGGATCAGCAACCGGATTCTGTTTTGTTATTTGTACAGTTCCGCTAATTGGATTAGAACCTGCCGGAGTCCAGCGAAATGAAAATGTACCATTAATATTAAGATTGTTGAATGTGCCTGTAGCTGCAATATTACTTGCATTAGGATTTGGAATATTGATTGCTGTACCGGAATAAGCTCCTGTATAAAAACCGGTGCCACTTATATCACCCCAAATTATTGAATTAAAGTTTGCTGTAAATCCGGTTGATGTTAGAGTAATATCTGTTAAAAAACCCGGTCTATTATCTACGCCTAATATAGCGCCTCCAACAGTCCAATTGCCATGAGCTTTTTGCTGAACTTCATCAACAGTGATTACAACACTTATGTTTCCCGTACTACCATAATAATTGTTTACCCATTGTCCGGTCCATGTTCCTTCCATAGATTTAAAGTTACGAATTTGGCCAAAGGCTGTGCTCGAAATAAAAAGTATAAAGAGCAAAGAAAAATTTAGAAGAATTCGTTTCATTTTATTTCCTCCAATTAGATATTATTTTATAAAACAATATTTTTTGAATAACAATTCTTCGCAGAAGAGATAAAGCGCTTGTCTTCGATAACTGTTAAGCAAATTCATCATGGCTTTGCCTGCCAAAGGAAAATATTCACACCGAGCTTGAAGGTATTGTCCTCGCGGCTGAAGGCGTAGTTATACCCTGGTGATGCCGTGGGATTGTTGAGGTTCGCGACCAGCCACCAAGTGTGTTGATATTGTATTGTCAGCGATACCGGCTTTCCGAAACTCTGCAAGAAGCTCGGCTGGAATTCACCACCGATACCGAGAGTGAAACCCAGCACTGTCGTGTTGCTCGATGTAACGGGTCCGCCGAAGTTGATGTTGAGATCGTGGTTAAGCAAGCTCACGCCACCGATCCCGTAAATGAAAATATCCGAAGTTGTTACGACGCCTCCCTTCACTCCTGCAGCGGCAATCCAATGCGTTGTGGTACCGAGGAAAGTTCCGCCGCCGAACGTGTGGTTGATGGTCTGGTTGATTAAATCGAATGAGATGAACGGACCACCCACAATATTATTGTTCCACAGCGCCAAGTTGTAGCCCGCAACTATGTCTGCTCCTAACGGATCGCCCGAATCTGTGAACTGGTTGGTAACCGCTCCGGTAGCAGCCGAAGTTTCCGTTGATCGGACACGACCCGAATTCTTCATGAGCTCACCGCCACAAGATACATGCCTGACCAACCGGGAGTTAAAGAGGAAACCTTAGGCGACTCGGGTGTAGTGCTGGTTGTGGACAGTGGACATGGGACGCGGACAAAATTCTGGCCGGTCTTAGGGTTGAAAGCGTGCTTACCGTCGAGATCGACATCACTCCCGTGTGGTGTTGTAGGAATAGACTGACCAGTCTTTGAGTCTCTCCAATTTCCATTGTCATCTAAGAAATAATTCTTACCACTTTTGGAGTTAAAGGCGTGTTTACCGTCGAGATCGACATCACTGCCGCGTGGCTTTGTGGGGACTTGTTTTCCTGTCTTCGCATCTATCCATATCCAGCAATCGCTCTTAGTTTCTTTGCCGGCACTTTGCCCGAAAATACTTCCATGATAAAGCAGTACTAACATAATCGTAAAAAATAATTTTACGAAAAAACTTTTACAGAATTCTATTTCTTTCATTTTATATCCTCTGCTTAGATATTTATTGTTTATACAAATTATTTGAAATCATTTTCCGTTGTGAACCGGACAACGAATTTACAAGTCGAATACTAATTTCAAAAAAAATATTTTTTCATTTGATGGAAGTGAAGTACAAGACATGATATACTTTTATAATAAGATAAATTATAAGATTAACATTATCAATCTAATTTTTGTAAATCCGAGATAACCAGCAGGCGTTTATCTTAATTTGATTTGTAAGTAGGAATGATTGTTAAAAAGTTTTATTAATGTTGTAAAATTATCTCTTGCGTTCTAAATGCTCGCGGGAATTGGCTTTTCAATCCTTCTTTGGACGCAACTGCCGTTCCTAGAAAATAGTTTTTGTATTTAACAACTTTTTGCCCACCAACTTCTAAATGTTTTTTTATTGTTCCGCCGCTGAAGTAAATATTAAGTTCGGAGACATTCTCAAGTTCAATAATATTTTTAGTAATTGCTACACCAAAAACCTGAGCTGCAAGCGGATTTAGTTGAAGGATGCCGCGTTTATCAATAGTACCAAGTCGTGTTCCAATTCTATTAAAGGATTCGAGATGATCGCTGTTCCAATCGTTACTAACAAAATGAATATAATTGTTCTTGATTAAATATTTGAAGTCATCAAATTTATTTCGATCTATTCCATAATAATCAGAAAGAATTTTTAGATAACTATTTACTTTCCCGCTGGATGATTTGATCAGATCATATTTTTTTTCTTGTCTCACGGTTCGCTCTAACGGTTCGGTCTTATCAATCTTTTTCAGTTTGGCAACAAAAAAACCTTCGCTTTCAATTTCCCAAGGAAAGATCCGTCGGGTTTTCTTTAACTCACTGCTAAGAGTTTCATCTCCAAATTTTGTATATCCTTCATTGCTTTTAACTGGCAAATCTATTTCTTCCAGTTCAACAGGATATTTATTCAACACTTTATTGATTACCATTTCATTTTCTTCAAACGTAAGCGTACATGTCGAGTAAACAATTTCGCCGCCTATCGCGCACATTTTTATAGCAGCAATAAGAAGCCGTAATTGTAAGTCTGACATTCCTTCAGCTTTGCGCTGATTCCACCAATTACTAACTTCACCTTTTTTCTGAACGATTCCCAAAGCGCTGCACGGTGCATCAACTAAAATTTTATCAAACCGGTTTTCAAATTGCTTACTCAGCAATTCTCCTTTGCCGTGAAGAATACCAACATTCACCAGACTCATTTTATCTACATTAAAAACCAAGCTTTTCAACCGGTCAACGGAAATTTCATTTGCTATCAATGTTCCGTGGTTATTCATTAACTCTGCGAGCTGTGTTGTTTTAGAACCCGGTGCAGCACATAAATCTAAAACTGCATCGCTGCTGCTTGGATTAAGAACAAGTGCCGGGATCATTGACGACAAACTTTGTATATAATACTTGCCGAGAATAAACTCGAGCGTTTTGCTTACAACTTCTTCGCCGGAGATTATACGAAATGCATTTTTAATATTGGGAATAGTCTGGAGATTGATTCCGTAACTCCTTAAACGTTCTTCCAGATCATAATTATCATTCAGTAAAGAAGTTCTGAGATAAGGTTTGTACTGGCTGTTATGATATTGTTTATAATTAATTAGAAATTCTTCCCCGAGGTGCGTGCGGATATAATCTGTTATGTTACTGCTAAGTTCGATCAAACTATTGTCGTGTGAGGTTGAGTGAGTTGAATACTTGTATTGAAATTCTTTTAAATCCTTTCGAGTTCGGAAAATTCTGTTTGAATTCTTTTTCCATTTCTTTTAAGAATGAGTCAAGATGTTTTTCGTAATCGCGCACGGTTTCATAAACATGCATTCCTTCCTTCGGTATTTTTATCTGAAGTGGTTTTAATCTGTTTGCATAGAGAACATATTTTGCTTTAAAGTGATCGTCAGTAGTAAAAATAGTGTCGCCAGGTTCATTTGTGATTTGGTAGCTGTCAAAAAATGGCGGTGGAAGAAAGAGAATTTTTCCGGGAAGAGAAATTTCTTCGTATTCAGCCGAGCCGATAAAATCATCCGGGAATGATTTTAACTTCTCTTTGATTTTCTCAACCCAATTTTGTGTAAATTCTTTTTCTGTCATGACCTAAATAAAAAAATTAAGTTTTTGTTATCACGACCCCGAGAGACTTCGGGGGAAGTGATCTGGTTTCAATTAAAGATTGATTCTCCCGCTAAAGCGGGATTGCACTGACAATTGAAAATTATTTTACCGATTTAAAATTTATATCAACTGCCTCCGGGTTTTCAATCCAATCAGCAACAAAAACATTAGTATCGTGTGACGGTTTCCTATCTGTTCTTCTGTTAGAACTAAAAGCTATTTTTTTACCATCGTATGAAAACATAGGAAATGCATCGAACGTTTCTGAATTAGTGATTTTTTCAAGCCCGGTACCGTCAATATTAATCATAAAAACATCAAATGTCCTTCCACCCTTATCCACCGAGTGATTATTAGAACAGAACAAAATCTTTTTTCCATTAGGGTGAAAGAAAGGAGCCCAATTAGCACCCGGAAGGTGCGTAACTTGTTTTGCATTCTTGCCGTCAATATCAGCCATAAAAATATTTAGTTCTTTCGGTTCAACATAACCTTCAGAAAGCAATTTCTTATAAGTTTCTGCTTCATCGCCCTGCGGTCTGCTGGCACGCCAAATAATTTTTTTAGAATCGCGAGAAAAGAAAGCGCCGCCGTCGTATCCTAATGTGTTAGTAAGTTGTAAATATTTTCCTGTTTTCATTTCATACCGCCATAGTTCCAAATCACCTGAACGTGTTGAAGTAAAGATTATATATTTACCGTCCGGTGATTCAGTGGCTTCGGCATCGTAACCTTCTCCGCCAATCAATATTTTTAGGTTAGATCCGTCTTTGTTTGCAATATAAATATCATAGCTGTTGAACAACGGCCAAACATATCTTCCGCCGCTAAACGTCTGATGTTCAGGGCATTTATCACCTGCAGCATGAGTAGAGGCATAAATAATTCTTCCATCTTTAAGAAAATAGCTGCAAGTAGTTCTTCCCTTTCCTGTTGAAATTAATTCATACCGTTTCCCATTTTCAAGTAAAGAGCCATCAATATTCATTTTGAAAATTTGATCGCACGGTTGTGAATTAATTTCATTCCAATCGCTTTGAAATGTCAATTGTTTATTATCAAAACTCCAATATGCTTCGGCATTGTTCCCGCCGAAGGTAAGCTGTTTTATGTTACGAAGATGAGTTTCACCGGTAAACCGAGGTGTGTCTAACGATGGATTATAATTTTGTTTTTGCACCGTTGATGTAAAAGAAAAAAGTAACGGCATTACAAAAAGAATTAGTAATAAAGAAGTTCGCGAAGAAATAATTTTATTTTTCATCAAAGTTTGTTCTTTCTAAAAGGTTACTGAATTTTAATGACTTTTTTATCTTTGCGGAATAGAAAATAAATTCCCATGATCACAAAAGGAATGCTTAAGAGTTGTCCCATATTCAAAAATAATTTTTGCTCGAAGAGGGATTGATTCTCCTTAAAAAACTCAACAAAAAATCTGAACCCGAAAATGGAGATAAGAAACAATCCGAACAGCAGTCCATTCTTGAATTTTCCTTTAACTCTAAAATAAAACGAAAGCAAAAAAATAAAGATTAACAAATATGCAATTGCTTCGTAAAGCTGAGCCGGATGACGTGGAATATTATCCACAGAGACAAATATAAATCCCCAATTTCCATTAGTTGGTTTACCAATTATTTCCGAGTTAAATAGATTTCCCAAACGGATAAAAAATCCTGAGAGCGCAACTGTTATAACAACACGATCCATAATCCATAAAAATGAAATTTCTTTTTTCTTTCGGGTATAAAGCATAAGAGCTGTTATTATTCCAATTCCCGCACCATGACTTGCCAAACCGCCTTTCCAAATTTGAAGTATTTCTAACGGATGACTTAAATAATAATCGGGATTATAAAAAAGACAATGACCGAGGCGTGCACCGAGAACAGTTCCAAGAATCATATACCAAACTAAATCGTTTAGATCATGTTCTGATTTATTTTCTCTCTTAAAAATGATCATCATAATCTGGTATCCGACAACAAACGACATTGCAAAAAGAAGTCCATACCAGCGAATTGTAACAGGACCGATCGAGAAAATATCAGGGCTTATATTCCAATTTATCAAGTTTACCTTTTTTTATGGTTTGTCTTTAACTGACTTGAAGATAGCAGCCTAAGAGACAAAATAGATTTTGGCGTTCGGCTGTGATAGCAAATTTACATAATAGGCGGTTAATAAAGCAACTAAGCAAATATGCTCTTTTGAATCAAAAAAAGGATTAGACAATCATTCTTCCCAAATAAAATCGAATAACAGATAGGAAGCCGTTAACATGATTACATCGTAACAAACGAGAACGGCAATTTCTACAAATGAACTGCTGACGGAATTACCATCCATTGCAAATTTGGTTAGCTCAAGAAGTGTGAGAATTAATGGAAGTAAAATCGGGAAAGATAAAACCGGGTAGAGTGTTCCTTTTGAACTGGCTTTGGATATTATTGCTGCGATGATCGTTGATGAAATTGCAATTCCGATATTTCCAAACAGAAATGCAATTGCAAATAATGTGAAATTTTTTATTATGAAAGAATTGAATAGGATCGAAAAAAGAAAAGTAATTACAAAGTTCATTAAGAAAACGAGCAAGAGATTAAAAATAAGTTTGCCTGAAAATATAGTTGATGGTGCAGCAATTAAATGAAGTGTCATTGTTGTTCCGCGCTCTTCTTCTGATACAAAAGCGCGTGAGAGTCCCGACATTGCTGAAAAAAATATTACTACCCATAAAAGCCCGCCAGTTAGATACTCTGAGATCTTTTCACTTCCAATTGAAAACATTATTACGCTGATTGTAACCATGATGAACATCGCGAGCGCATTAATTGCATAACGCGTGCGCAGTTCCGATTGCCAATCCTTTTTAAAAAGCGAATATGCTTTCATCTATCAATTTGCTCTTTTAAATTTTTCCAATTCAATTACTTGACTACATAATGCAATGTCCGAATCTTCATTTGAAGCAATTATAACCAAATTATTTTCAGCTTCTTTCTTAATTAATTCATAAACTTTTTCTTTGCCGAGATTATCTAAATTTGATGTTGGTTCATCTAAAATTATTAGAGATGGCTTGTGCAGAAGCGCAAAAATAAATTTCAACCGTTGTTTCATTCCTGAAGAATACCCGCGGACAAGATCATTTTTTCTGTCAATAAGTTTTAGTTCATTAAGTAAGTAGTCTGAACGTTCTTTATCGAAACTAATCCTTCTAATATTCGAAAAGTGTAAAAGATTTTCTTCGGCGGTGAATTCATCATAAAGAAAAAGATATGGTGAAACAAAACCAATGTGATTGTGAAGTTTGACGGATTCCACTTCTTTCAAATTATTTTTATGAATAACTTTTCCGCGCGTGGGTGAAATTAAATTTGCAATAATTTTTACTAACGTTGATTTGCCTGAACCATTCGGTCCGGATATTCCATAAATATGTTGCGATGAAAAAGAAAAATTAATTCCGTCAAAGATCAGTCGTCTTCCGAAATATTTAACAAGATTATTTAGCTCTACTGTGTAATTAATCATTGTGAATAACGAACTTCCCTTTTTTAATTGTATCCCCCGTTTTAGTTACAAAGATATAAACGCCAGTTCCCAACTTCTTGCTGTTATTATCCAAACAATTCCACGAAATTATTTGATTGCCAACAATATTAATTAGACCTGAATAAACCAAATTCATATCAACAGAATAAATGTAAAGTTGTGCTGTTTTTTCACCGTTAGCGGCAACCGGAAAGTTTATTACATTATACAAAGAATATTTGAACGGCTGCGGGAAAGGATAATCTATCACAGTAAACATAACATTACCGCTCAATACATTTGCTTCGGTTAAACTATTGCTTGGTGGCTCCAGCTTTGAGTAGAAATTTTCCGCAATCTTTTTCCCGCCAGTTATTGATGATGTAGATAAAGTATATATAAAAGATAAAGTAGAAACAGGTGAAGAAATTCCGCCGGCAATATCACTATTGGTGATAAGTGTAATAACAGAATCTTTTCCACCGTTTGAATTAGAATACATCTTATAAAAATTATTCGATACGGCTTCGGAACTCACAGTAATAGAATTTGTAATTTCAGTCGGGTTAATAAGAGGATAGTTGGCTGCTTCCTTGAAATATTTATTAAGAATGGATCGCCCACCCGTAAAATATGTCCACTGTCCAAATTTGTTAAACTCTGTTTTAAAATCAGAGCCAGTTTGCTGTTGCTGGATTGCTTTGTCAATTGCATTGAGTGCACGCTCTACCGGCATTAATTCCCATGTTAGTTTAATAATGTTTGCCCCGAATCTGTCTTTAAGAAAGATATTCCAGATTGCAAGATCATATCCATCGTTAGAAGAAAATGCTCTTTGCGGATTTCTGAAATATGTGTCCAAATATTGATAATAGTCGTTAATGTTATCGTAAACAAACTCTTCCATTGATGTTGATGTTAGCTCATGATAAAATAAATCTTTTGGCCAGAAGCCGTAATGACCTAGCTGTATTGCGTGATGAAATTCGTGTGCAATTGTTACCTTAGCAGCATTTATTCTATGCGTGTAAAACCCTGTTCCAAAAGCGTTATCCATTATAATATAACTCGTAGAAGATAGGGGATTTAATGAATCTTCAGGTACAGTTTCCCCGTAATAACCTAAACCTGATATAAGATAAATATCATAGCGATCATCACCGCCATTTAGAAAATCTTTGGGTGGCGGAAGATAATTCAGAAATCCAACCTCATAGTTATAAGTAGAATCCGCAGCAATGGCTAATGAGTCCAAATACTTCTTTTTATAGATCGTCAATTGATCAGCAGATAATGTATTTCGAATATTCTCAGGAACATAATCTGGGAAGTTGGCTTTGTTAAAATGTATCCTGAATATTTTAGAAGGGCTTACAAAACTTGTATCGGTTGTAGGTCTATTCAGTACTGATTTAAGAAGAGTTTTTTGTTGTACACTAAATTTATCGTAATTCATTTTCACTTGATTAACAATCCCGAATCCGCATTTGATAGGAAGATTGGCTTCGCCGGTAATTTGCGTTTTTACATTTTGATTTATTCCTCTTACACGTAAAAATTCATTGTACAATGAATCTATATTTTGTGCTGATGATATTAAGACCGGGATAACAAAAAGAAGTACTGAAAATTTCTTCATTTAATTTTTTCAAAAGTTATTGTATTAAGTAAGCTGTTTGAATAGATCAAAAATGTTTTTCTATTGTTTAAGACAGTAACAAGATAATTATTGATATTTTTTGAAACAAATAAATCCTTTTCGATTGGTGTTTTTTCTACACCCATAAATGAAATTCTCCGAAGTTTACCGCTTGCATTATAAAAATAAAAAGACAGTTCATCACCATCGCTGCTTATATTATATGCGGTTGTTACATTTTTATATATAGAAATTTTTAAGTGATACTTGTTCATCTTGCTATTGCTGAATGTATAAAGAAAAGAATTGTTATTGTTAGTAATCCAGAATGTAACGGGTTTTGCCCGGCCGATTAATTCGTTTAGACAAATAACTGTATAATTAAATTTATCTCTTTCATTCAAATTAAAATTGAGAAGAATTTTACGATCAATAACTTTATTATCAAAAACTGTTTTAACCAGATTGATTTGATTTTCTTTTTTCTCAACACTGTATATATCTTTATAAATTCCGAATGTTAACCATGATCTTTCAACGTTAGAATCAATTAAATTAATTTGTGAAGAGAAAAGACTGAAATCTCTAAACTCGAATTCCTGTAAATATGTTTTATTATCTTTTATAATCAACGCATAAATATTTTGACGGTCTTTCAAACGATCACTTATTACTTTAAAATCTTCAAGTAAACCGTCCGCGTACAAAGTTTGTCTTTTGTAACTATGATCGTCAAAATTCATTCTAATAATTTCAATCGTGCTTTTATTTGAATAACAATAGAAAGTTTTTATTCTTGATTTATTTTCATCAACAATTATGTCTGTACAATCAGATAGAAGCGGAATACTAAAATATGTTCTGAACAAATTTCTTCTCTCACTTAATACAAGTTTTAGTGCATTCTCTGTCTCATCAATAAAACAAACATCCTTAAATTTATCGTTCAGATAATCAAAAGTTGTTAATGCGGTTGGTTTAAGTCCAAGCGAAATCGAAAAAGAATCGTCATTAATTCCCGGTTTGTTAATAAGGTATATTTTCCCTTCAGTGCTAATGAGAGCTAATTTCTTTCCGGTTCGATCTATGTATGCTGTTAAGTCTGCAAGTCCATTTTTCTGCAGATAAATAATTGGCGGGTAAAACTCATTTGTACTTTTCGCAAATGAAATATATAATGTTCCGCTTTGAGTATTTATAAAAGCAATATCGTTATAACCGTCTCCGTTAAAATCAAGAATTGCATATTTATCAGGCTTAACAGGGGTTTCTAAAATAAACTTTTTTTGAAATGAGGAAACCGAATCCCCAAGCAGAACTTCGAAATGATTATCCTTGATATAAACCAAATCATTAAATCCGTCGGAATTAAAATCGGCAGTTTTGAATTCGCTTATATCACCGTTCAATCCGATAGAACGAGATTCTGTAAAATTTCCAGATCCGTTATTATAGAATAACAAAATAGAATTTGAATAGAGATCAACAGCAGCAATATCCGGGAATGAATCGTAATCCAAGTCAATAAATGTTGAAGCCAAAAATACTTTCCCGGGTTCAATGCTTGTTTCATGAAGACTTCTATTTTTTTCTTTTATGATAGAAAGTCCGTTGAGCGAAGTCCCGGAAACTAATACTTCCGGTTTTCCGTCACCATCTATATCACCAACATCAATGTTTGAAGGATAACCATTCAATTTAATTTTACTTTGTGAAGAGATCGTACCGGTTTTAGAGAATGAAGCAACTCCGATTTGTCTTGTTTTGCGCGAGAGAAAAATAAATTTTTTCCCAGATGAATTATTACTAAAGGAATGAATATTAGAAATGGCAATCGGAGAATATTTTTCTGATAGATTTATTAGGTCTGATTTTTTATCTGATAGAGCCGAAACATATTTATTGTTCAATGAATTATAGATCAATAAATCTCTATAACCATCTGAGTTGTAATCTATGGGAAATATATTAGTGAAATTCTTCTTTACAGAAAATTCCCTGTATCTGCAAAAACCGTTTATTGGAATTTGAGCAATGATGTCGGAGAAAAAAAAGAGAGTGACAAGAAATGAATATAATATAATTTGTTTAACCGCCGAGACGATTTTTTCTTCTTTGAAGTGCTTCATCAAATCTTCTTTTTTCGTCATCTGTTTCAGGTGCAATTTCGAATGTATCAACCGGATTTCCATTATCATCTACACTAACAAAAGTTAAGTATGCTGTATTAGTGTGAATGCGTATTCCATCTAAGAGTGATTCTGCAAATACCGTTACTCCAACTTCCATAGAAGTTCTATATGCACGGTTCACTGATGCAATTAAAGTTACAACATTGCCAAGTTTAATGGGATGATGAAAATCAATCCGGTCAACAGAAGCAGTAACACAAACGCGTTGAGAATGTTTGGCGGAAGAAAGCGCTGCGCAAATATCTATCCAGTGCATTAGTTGACCGCCCAATAAATTTCCGAGTTGATTCGTATAATTTGGTAGAACGAGTTCGGTCATTGTAATAATTGATTCGCTTACTTTCTTTTTTTTTCTTGGTTCGATCATTTTTTGCTCATTAACTGCGTTTCTGTTTCTTTAAGCTCTTTTGCGTTTGTGTTATCGGGGTAACGATTAACAAATAAACTTATGTCCGCAAGCGCATCATTATTCAATCCTTTTTTCATCTCTAACTTTATTCTATTGTAAAGAGACAATGGTGCATACTTAGTATCATGATATGTTTCTGCAACAGTGCCGTAATATTTTATAGCTGCACTTTCATATTTCATTTTTTCATAAATCAACGCGCTTTGATAATCTTTCTGAGCCAATTTTTCTGTGAGTATTTTTATTTTTTGTTCTGCTTCTTCAACTTTCTTATTTGCAGGGAAAAAATCTATAAACGCCTGCATTTCCTCAATTGCTTTTTTAGTATATGCTTGATCAAGTTGATAAGGCGGTGATAACTGAAAATACGATTCACCAAGCATGAATTGTGCCTCCGGTACAAACGGACTTGCCGGAATATTCCTGATCAGTTTACTGAATTCATACGCTGATAATAAATATTGCCCGCGTTTGAAGTAGGTCATCCCTAAATAATATTGTGCATCATCATTAAATGCACTGCCGGAATATTGTAATAGAAAACTCTGGAATTGCTGAATTGCCTGTTCATAATCTTCATCATTATAAAGTTGATAAATATAATTATAATATTGTTCTGCGTTGAATTTGCTTGTATCTGCAGAGTTTGAACATCCGATTATAAATGATAAAGATAGAATGACCGCTAATAATTTCATCTTGTTTAACAAGTATTTCCTCTCTTTTAAACGTTGTAAAAATAAACAATTTAGGTTAGCTGTGAAATACCAATTCTACGCTATTTACCGCGAATGCTAAATAGTAAAACAATCGTTACGATTAGAGTCCCGACAACAATAATCGGTTCCCATAAATTTGATAAAAGAGGTGTTGATGGTATTGATGATTGTGTAAACGGTAGTGTTTGATTTTCCAATCCGGATATTTCATCAAGTTTTACGGTATCAATTTGATTTTCTGTATAACTAAATGACTTAATAGTTTTATCGGTTCTTGTAATAGTTAAAGAATAGTTGAACGATATTTCCCTATACAGCAAAAGACCGCCAAACAAACCACCGGAAAAAGGATTTCTGTATTCTACTTTTAGAGAAGTGACTGTATAATTTACTGCTGAGTTTGATTCATTAGCGGAAGTTGTTAATAAATATCCGTGTTCATTGAATGTTTGAAATATTTTCGGTTTAAGAACTTCGAGAATTGGAGACGATGTAAATGAAAGATTAATTGTTTGTTTTGTACCAAGAATAGAATCTGCTCTTGAAACAGATCTGTCAATTAATTTATAAATAACATCAATATTGGTTTTTGTCTGAGCGATAGATGAAACGGAAATCAATAAAGTTAAAATTGGAATTATAAACGGTTTTGTTTTCAATTAATTACAAATTTTGTTGAGGATTGATTTCAAATTAGAAATTCACGAAAGTAAATCCAAACAATAATTTATTTGAATCCTCCAGCTCTGTCATTGCGAACTGATCCCGACTATCGGGAGAAGTGAAGCAATCTCTTGCTTAGCGATTGCTTCATCACTACTTCGTAGTGATTCGCAATGACATACATAAGATCTATCTTCTTCCAGCAGCAATTTCCTGAAGACGTGCAATTCTTTCTTCAATAGGCGGATGTGTTGAAAATAACTTCATCAAAGATTTTCCGCTCAATGGATTTACAATGAACATATGTGCAGAAGATGTTCCGGCATTTGTCATAGGAATTAATTTATTGCCTTGCTGAAGCTTATTCAATGCAGAAGCTAATGCAAGCGGGTTGCCTGAGATTTGCGCTCCGCCTTCATCTGCCATATACTCACGGGATCGTGAAATTGCCATTTGGATTAATAATGCTGCTATTGGTGCTATGATTATTAAAGCCAAATCAGAAAAAACATTTCCTCTATCACGTTCATTCCTTCCGCCGCTGAACATTGCCGCCCATCCAGCCATTCTTGCAATAAAAGTAATTGTTCCAACTAAAGTCGCCGCTATTGTTCCGACCAAAATATCTCTGTTCTTCACATGAGTTAATTCATGAGAAATTACACCTTCAAGTTCTTCCCGCTTTAATAGACTTAATATTCCTGTTGTTACTGCTACCGCACTATGCTGTGGATTTCTTCCTGTAGCAAAAGCGTTCGGTGTTGGATTTTCCATTACATAAACTTTTGGCATCGGCAGCTCAGCTTTCATTGCTAAGTTCTCAATAGAATCATAAAGTTGAGGATACTGCTCGCGTGTAACTTCCTGTGCATGATACATCTTTAAAACTATTTTATCCGAAAACCAGTACGAACCAAAATTCATTACAAGCGAAATTAAAAATGCCACCATCATTCCGGACTGACCACCGATCAAATTTCCGACGAGTATAAATAACACCATCATCACAGTCATCAGTATAACTGTCTTAAAGCCGTTCATCAATTACTCCTTTTTTTGAATCAAATTTAGGTTGAAAGTTTAGTTCTATCAAGTTTGTTAGAGTTGTTATTCTAACAGATATTGAAATTAAATTGTTCCAAAATAAAAAGCGGCTGAAGTTTGGCTTGCCTTTATTGGCATTTATCTGTAAAATCGCATCAAAATTTGCCGGGAATATGAAAAAGATTTCAATTGTCTTAACAACATTGTTAATTTCGTCTACACTTTTTGCACAAAGCACATTTGAATTTTTAAAATTAGATACAAGTCCGCGCGCTGCTGCTGTTGCCGGAAGTTTTGTAGCTAACAATGATGACCCCAATGTTGTTTTCTATAATCCTGCTGGGATTAATTTACTTACAGGTACACCAGTTTCATTTTCATTTTTAAAGCATCTGTTAGATATCAATTCAGCAAGTTTAGCATATTCAAAAGAGTTTGAAGGTATTGGAAGATTTGCAGCCGGAATTCAATACATAAATTATGGTTCGTTTATTCAGGCAGACGCAAGCGGAACAAAACTTGGCGAGTTTAGCGCTGGAGAGATGGCTTTACTTATCGGCTATGGAAATCAACTTGATAACAATTTTTATTACGGTGCTAATCTAAAATTTATTTATTCAAGTATTGCAGGACAATCTTCAACAGGGTTAGCTATTGATCTCGGTCTGCATTATGCAATACCGGAATCAAGATGGAATTTTGGTTTTTCTATTTTAAATCTTGGCAAACAACTTTCAAGTTACTTCAGCACTAAAGAAGATTTACCTCTTGATATGCGTTTGGGATTTTCAAAGGAACTTGAAAAACTTCCATTTAAATTTTATTGGTCATTTAACAAACTCAACGAGAGACAAAACAATTTTTTTGACCGCTTCGGTCAAATTACACTTGGCGGAGAATTCCGTTTAGGTCAAAGCATGCGTTTGCGGTTCGGTTATGATAATGAGAAAAGACGCGAGATGAAAATTGGAACTTCTGCAGGATTAGCCGGGTTCAGTGTAGGACTCGGATTTATCGTCAGCAAATACAATGTTGATTATTCATTCTCATCAATGGGGTCAATTGGTGCGCTTCACAGATTTGGGATTTCGACAAACCTATAAGAACAATTTAGAATTGCGAATGGAGAATTGAAAATTCAATGATTTTAGATAATTTTCAATTTGCAATTTTCAATTCTCAATTATTTTTTATACGGTGTTTTGAGATATTGTTCGGCTAACTTATGAGAATCATTCCGATCACGTAATTGCAAAGTCTCGTTATAATATTTGATTGCTTTATCGCGCTTTCCCATTTGATCATACAACGTCCCGAGATAAAAGACAGTATTAATTAAAAAACCGGATTCATTTTCTTTATCTAATTCTCGGGAAAGTTTTTCTGATTTTTCAAAATAAACCGCAGCAGAATCAACTTTCTCTTTTAATTTAAAATCCATTCCGAGATAATAAGTTGCTTCGCGTGCAAAGCGTTTATTATAACCGGGTATACCACTTCTACATTTGTTATAAATATCCCTAAAAGTTTTAACCGCTTCGGAATAATTATTTTCTTTTACAAAAGAAAGACCAAAATATTTTTGAAAGTTGGGATTATTCGGAAAATCAGCTAATAAAATTCGCGCCCACTTGCGCGATTCATTCATATTATCTTCAAACTGAAAATTGAGAGTCATTAAAAAGTAACGCGATTCAAGACGGGCATATCGTCCGTTTATTGCAACGTTTTCAAGTTCTTTCAGACCTCTTGCTTTATCACCTTTCGGGAAAAAGACCATGAATGGTTTTACTGCTGAATATTTTTGCGGAATTACATCCGCATAATAATGATAGATTCCAAATCCCAATTGCACATCAACATTTTTCGAATTCTCTGCGTAGGATTTGAACACAAGAGCAAGTCCGTCTTTTCCATCAAGCGCAGCTTTGAACCAGCTTTCGCGTATTGCACGCATGCGTCCTCTAAATCCAAGTGCACCGCCTTTGAAAAACATTGCATCAACACTCTTATCATTTTTATCAAGAATGTTGTCGCATATCTCAATACACTCTTCAAGCTGATTGTAAAATTTTTCGTCTAAACTTTCGTTATCAAGATCAAGAAGAATTCTCCACCATGTAATCATTGCTTTAAAAAATTTTCCGGAAGGATGTGTTGAATAATCTTTTGTTACAACATCGAAAGTCTTTTCTGCTTTATCGAATTCGATACCGTAAATTTGATTCACTCCGGCTTTAACAAGTGAATCATGCTTGACCCAATTATAATTTTGAGCGGAGATGCTGAAAGTGACTAATAAAAAAAATAATAGTATGTATTTTTTTAATTTCATAAATAATTATTAGATAATTTTTCTAATCATAGTAATCAGATGAATCAACGTTGTCAGTAAATTATCCTCAAAGGATTTTAAGCCACTTTCCATTCATCGCGACTAATGTTTAATAATTTACCTTGTTCTTTTAGTTTAGATATTCCCCAATCAATTTTTGCTAATCCTTTTGATTTAACGCCTGCAGATTCAGATACGAAATCATCCTCAATTTCCCAAAATCCTTTTGCTCTAATTGCTCTTTCTGCAGCATCCATAAGGCTACGCCTATTAAATATACTGTTACCAAAATGGCTTTTTGCCACTTTTATAATAATGAGATTTAATTCCCTAGATTTAATAAGCATGTTTATTTTCCTCTTAAGAAATTATTATTTTCTTTTTGGACGATACATATCTGTTGCACGTCCGTAAAAAACTTCTGCAGCTGCCATCATCGTTTCAGATAAAGTCGGATGAGGATGAATGGTTAATTCCAAATCTTTTACAACCGCACCCATTTCAATTGCTAATGTTCCTTCAGCTATCATATCTCCGGCACCAACTCCAACAATACCCACACCAAGAATTCTTTCAGTCTCCGGTTCAATAATTAACTTAGTCATTCCGTCATTTCTATCCAATGTAGTAGCACGTCCGCTTGCACCCCACGGAAATTTTGCAACTTCAACTTTAATTCCTTTTTCTCTTGCTTCTGTTTCGCTTAATCCTGTCCATGCAAGTTCAGGGTCGGTAAATACAACTGCAGGAATTGCATTTGGTTCGAACACAACTTTATGACCAAGTATTGCTTCAACAGCAACTTTTCCTTCGGCTGCTGCTTTATGCGCCAACATAGGATTACCAACAACATCCCCGATCGCATAAATATTTTGATCATCTGTTCTTAATGTTTTATCAACAACAATAAATCCGCGTTCATTTACTTTTACATTTGTTTTTTCTAAACCTAATCCATTTGTTATCGGCTTACGTCCGACCGATATCAAAATTTTATCAAAAATTTGTACCGGCTCTGTTACATTTTTTCCTTCAAGCTTAACTTGAATTCCTTCTTTTGTTTCTTTCAGTTCAACAACTTTAGTTTCTACAAAAATATTTTGCATCATTGCTTTAACACGTTTTTCCAAAACAGCCACAAGATCACGATCAGCACCGGGCAAAATTCCAGGTAACATTTCTACAATAGTAACTTTACTCCCAAGTGCGGCATAAACTGTACTTAGTTCTAAACCGATGTATCCGCCACCAATAACAAGAAGCCGATTAGGAATATCGTTTAATTCAAGTGCAGATGTTGAATCCATAATATTGGGAGAATCTATGGAAAGCCCTGGCACTTTTGCGGGCGTTGATCCGGTTGCAATAATCGCTTTTTCAAAAACTATCTCTTCGGTTGTGCCATCAGATTTATTTATAAGTAGAGTATTCGAATTTACAAACGATGCTTTTCCTTGAATGAAATTAACTTTGCGCTGTTTGGCTAATTGACCTAGTCCACTGGTGAGTTTATTCACGACTCCATTTTTAAAATCGCGTAGTTTATTAATATCTATTTTCGGTTCGCCAAATTCAACGCCCCATCTTTTTGCCTCTTCAGCTTCCTTAATAAGTTTAGCAATATGTAAAAGTGCTTTCGAAGGGATACATCCGCGGTATAAGCATACGCCACCAGGATTTTTTTCTAGATCAATCAATGTGACTTGCATACCTAAGTCGGCTGCAAGAAATGCAGCGGCATATCCGCCGGGTCCACCACCGATTACTGCCAATTGTGTTTTAGTTGACATCGTTTATACCAATCAGTTAATTTTAATGTGAGTAAAATAAGAAAAAAGACATGAATTAATTTTATGATGAATTATTACACTAAGAATATTTTGGAATTACTATTATTGTTATTATTTTAGGAAAAGTAAGAATCGCTACAAAAATTTATTTAAGAATATTCACTCATTTAATTATTAGAAATATATACACATTAGAATAAAGTTGGGGGCAAATTGAAGAATGTTTACCGCATAAGATTTACGTTTTTTTTCTTTTCACTTCTTGCATTGCAACAAATAACTGCACAAGGCAATCTCAAACCGTTTAAAACCGATAGACCACCTATAATAGATGGTAATCTCAATGATCAATTATGGAAAGATGCTTTATCTGTTTCGGGATTTAAAACATTTGCACCGGATTTTGGAAAAGAAGGCACAGAAAAAACTATATCTTATGCTGCTTATGATAGTGAGAATCTTTATTTCGCTTGCCGCTGTTATGATAGGGATCCGAGTAAAATAAAATCAAGTGTTTCTAACCGCGATAATATTCGTCCCGATGATTGGGTGTGCATAAATCTTGATTCATTCAATGATCAGCAATCTCTGTATGCTTTTTATGTAAATCCCTTAGGAATACAAATGGATAGCCGGTTTGCATCTGGACAGGAAGATGTTAGTGCTGATTTTGTTTGGTATAGCGCCGGACAAAAACTTTCGGATGGTTATAGTGTTGAGATAAGCATACCGCTAAAAAGTATCCGATATTCAGAAGGAAATCCTATTACTATGTCTGTCTTCTTCGAGAGATATATTAGCAGATTCTCCGAGCATGATTCTTATCCCGAATTGGATCCGGCTAAAGGATTTGCATTTCTCACTCAGATGATGCCTCTAGTTTATTATGATTTAAAACATTACACCTTGTTCGAAGTACTTCCCGCGTTTACTTACAATCAAAAATACAATCTCAATGCCGGTCAATTAGAAAAAAATGTAAACCAAGGAGAAATAAGTTTAACTACAAAATATGGAATTACTTCAGATCTAATTCTCGATGGAACTTACAATCCAGATTTCAGTCAAATCGAAGCAGATGCAGGACAAGTAGATGTAAACTTAAGATATCAATTGTACTTTCCTGAAAAGAGGCCATTTTTTCTGGAAGGAAATGAAATTTATAATATCGCCGCTACTAAATCATCTGAAATTGATCCGCTTATATCTTTAGTTCATACAAGAACAATTATAAATCCATTAACAGGAATTAAACTTTCTGGAAAAGTTAGTTCCAATAATACTATTGCTTTTTTGTTCGCTGTGGATAGACTACCTTTAGATACGACGGCATTATCAGGCGGCTATTCTTATGTACCGATACTTAGATATAAACATTCTCTCTCGGATGATAGTTATATTGGCGGAGTTTTTACGGACAGAGAAATAAAAAATAGTTATGACCGAGTTATTGGAATTGATGGTATGTTAAGACTAACCGATGCCGGCACTCTTGAATGGAATGCTTTCTATTCAAGTTCGAATTCAAATATTCTTCAAGAAATTCAAGCTGGGCACGCATTAGGATTAGTTTATAATTACGATTCAAGGAATTTGTATTACAGTTTTACCGGAAAAGAAATCTCGGAAAATTTTAATGTTGAGACTGGCTACTTAACTCGTACCGGAGTTTTTGCTCTAACCGGATTAATCAGACCAAAAATTTATCCTAATTCATCATTTATACAAAGAATTGATTTAGAAACTTTCTCTGCGCAAACACAAGATAAGCCAAGCAGTATGTGGGAAACGTATAACTATGTTTCAGCTCAAGCTTTTTTTCTCGGTTCGTGGAATTTTAAATTGAAATATTCATATTCAACAGAAATATTTTTAACTGAGAAATTTAAAACCGGAGGATTTCAAGTCAGTTTTGGAAGTCAATTTACTAAACGGCTTGCCGTTTTTTTATCCTACATGAGAACAAATTCAATATATTATTCACAAAATCCTTATCAAGGAAAGAGTAACCGCGTTAGCGCAATTATGGTTTATAATCTTTCAGAAAATTTTGAATCTTACTCGACTTTTACATTCTCTGATTTCTACCGCGATTCCGATTCTCAATTGATTTATGAGTATCCTATATTCAGAGAGCGATTAACTTACCAACTAAATAAATATCTTTTTTTCCGCGGAATAGTTGAGTACAATAAATACAAAAGGCAATTACTTAGCGATTTTCTAGTTTCATTTACATACGTGCCTGGAACAGTAATACATTTAGGTTACGGATCACTTTATCAAAAAACGGAATGGAATGAATTTCAAAATAGGTATGTTGACAACAATAATTTTCTTGAAGCACAAAGAGGTTTCTTTTTCAAAATGTCTTACTTGTGGAGAAATTAGATTTTTATCATTATGAAAATTAAAACTATAATAACCGGTTCAACAGGAATGGTGGGCGAGGGTGTTCTTTATGAATGCCTCAAACACCCCGATGTCGAATCAGTACTTGTAATAAATAGAAAACCATGCGGAGTTATGCACGATAAACTAAAAGAAATCATTCATAAAGATTTTTTTGATTTATCGCAGGTCGAAAGTCAACTATCAGGATATAATGCATGTTACTTCTGCGCAGGAGTTTCTTCTGTTGGAAAAAAGGAAGAAGAGTATAAGCGAATCACTTATGATTTAACAATAAATTTCGCAAATACTCTTCTAAGATTAAATCCGGAAATGGTTTTTACTTATGTATCGGGAGTTGGAACCGACAGTACCGAAAAAGGAAAAAGCATGTGGGCACGTGTAAAAGGCAAAACGGAAAATGATTTGTTGAAACTTCCTTTCAAAGCCACTTATATGTTTAGGCCCGGTTATATTCAGCCAACAAAAGGACTGAGAAACACTTACAAGATTTATAAAGTACTCGCTTTGTATTATCCGTTTTGGAAAATTCTTTTCCCGAAATTTGTTATTACACTTGAAGAGCTTGGCAAGGCAATGATAAATGTAGTTCTGAAAGGTTCTGAGAAAAAAATATTGGGTTGTGTTGATATTAGAAAGGTTGCAGAGTAGAAACATACAACGGTACGTCTCATAATAAATTATCCTTCCAAAGAAAGTAAGAAGCGATTCTCAAAAGCGTTAATGATCCATCTTAAAAATCTAGTTTTTTCATTTTTTTAATTATTCCATTTTCAGTTCTATAGCGAACAAAAAATCAATAAGAGAGATTTATAAGAATTATGGCAAATTTTATACACTGTCTTACAAGTAATATTATTAGCATTAAAAGAAACTTTTTACTGACTCATTAGTCTAAATAGCTGGTATTAACTATTAATTTATTCTAACAAACCCCCTGGAACCAAGTTATGATAACAAAATTTTCTATGATTATTCTTTTGTGTTCAGTATTAATAATCACATCTAAAAGCTATTCTCAAGCAGAGAGCGATATTAAAAAACCAATAATGACTATTTTAAAAATCGGTAAGGAGTTGGAATTAACTGGTAAACTTGATAATCCTATTTGGTCAAAAGCTGAACCGATAGAGCTTAAGTATGAGATTACCCCGGGTGATAACACACCCTCCCCTCAGAGAACAATTGTTAGAGCACTCTATGATGAAAAATATATTTATTTTGGATTCCAGTGCTTTGATACTAACCCGGAATTGATACGCGCTAACATTTCCGACCGCGACAAATTGTACCAGGATGATTGGGTGTTTGTTGGTTTAGACACTTATGGCGACTTTCAAAGATCTTATGAGTTTTGCGTTAACCCATTCGGTATAATGGGAGATTTACTCGCAACAAATAATAGTGAAGATGCAAGCGTTGATTGGATTTGGCATGCATCTGCATCTAAAAATGAAACCGGTTGGACTGCAGAAATGAAAATTCCATTTTCAAGTTTAAATTTTCCCGATGCTGAAGTACAAAATTTCAGAGCTAATATTCTTCGTACAATTCCAAGAAGCAGCCGCGTTCAAATTTCATGGACTTCACAAGACAGAAACATTCCCGGTTTCATGTCTCAAGCTGGATATTTAACCGGTATTCAAAATATTAAATCAGGCAGTTCCATCGAACTATTACCTTATGCCGTCGGTCAAAAAATGGGTTCTTTTTCAAACATGAGTAATCCAAACTCGGATTTCAAATTCGATCCTATTCAAACCCGTTTTGGCGGCGGTATAAAATATTCTCCCAGCACTAACTTTTCTTTAGATGCCGTTATTAATCCGGATTTCAGTCAAATCGAATCTGATGCCGCACAGATTAGTGTAAATACAACATTCGCTCTTTACTATAATGAAAAGCGTCCTTTCTTCTTAATTGGTCAAGAGTTATTGCAGACACAAATGTATTACTCACGTTCAATTAATGATCCTCTCGCTGCCGCAAGAATCAACGGTAAGACAGGTTCTCTTTCATATTTGTATATGGGAGCTTATGATAGAAATACTGTTTTCGTAATTCCCGGTGAAGAAAGAAGCAATACTGTAGCAACAAATTTAAAATCATTTGTAAACATTGGCAGACTTAGATATAATTTAGGTAATGAATCGTATGTAGGTAGTTACATTATGACAAGAAATTTAGATGGCGGTCATAATTATCTATTAGGCGTTGATTGGAATTACAGATTTTGGGACAATTGGAATTTCTTAGGAGAAGGATTTCTTTCACAAACTCAAGAGTTGAATGAACCGGCAATTTTCAATTCTTCAAGAATGTTTGGAAGTACTGAATATAATGCCGCTTTTAACGGTGAGAAGTATTCCGGAAACGGTATTCGATTGGAAGTCAATTATAATTCCACCGCTTATTATGCAGGACTTAATATTAATAGTTATTCACCTACTTATCAGACTTATAACGGACTTTTCAATTCTAATTCATATCATTCTATAAATTTTAATAATCAATACATGATATATCCAAAGGATTCATTCATTGATCGAGGTTCGATAGGAATTTCATCTTATTTGAAGTTCAATTATGATGGACTTAAAAGAGAACAAGTAATCCAACCACATGTCAATGCAAGTTTAAAAGGACCAATTAATTTATATGTCGGTTATCTTCTTGTTAACGATGAACAATTTAGCGGAATATTTTTTAAAGGAATTAACCGCATTTTTATGAGTTTAAGCTCTAATCCTATTAATGAAATATCTTTATCTTCATATGCAGAGTTAGGTAAATTCATTTATAGAGCAAGTTCACCTACAATGGGTTACGGACATGATTTTTCTGCGAGTGTTACTTTAAAACCAACATCGCAATTAAATATTTCTTTTTCTTATTCACGTGCAAGATTATCAGACAACGAAACAAATGAATTATTTTATGACGGGAATATTTATCGTGCAGTGGGCAATTATCAATTTTCCTCTGAGATTTTATTCCGTACTATTTTTCAATATGATTCCTTTAATAAAGCATTTCAATTTTATCCGCTATTCAGTTATAAGCTAAGTGCTTTTACAACTTTCTACGCCGGCGCCACAAGTAACTATTCGGATTATGGTGAAGGATTCGGATTCTCTAATACTAATCAACAATACTTCGTTAAAGTGCAGTATTTGTTAGGAGTTTAATTTTAGGAAAAAACAGAAATAAAAAAGGCGGACTAAAATTGTCCGCCTTGATTTAATTTCAAATTTAGAATCATCCTTCCAAAGAAAGCAAGAAAGGATTTTCAAGAGCGTTAACAACCCATTTCAAAAATCTAATTCCATCAGCTCCATCTATTATTCGATGATCGTACGAAAGTGATAACGGCATGATCAATCGTGGTTCAAATTTCTCGTTTATGTAAACCGGTTCATAAGACGATTTTGAAACACCAAGAATTGCAACTTCAGGCGAATTAACAATCGGAGTGAAATACGTTCCGCCAATTCCGCCAAGATTAGAAATTGTAAAACAACCTCCTTGCATTTCTTCAAGAGAAAGTTTCTTATCGCGTGCTTTTTTAGAAACTTCCTGAAGTTCAATTGAAAGCTGAATAATATTTTTCTTATCTACATCTCGAATAACAGGAACAAGCAAACCTCGGTCAGTATCTACGGCAACACCAACATTTATAAATTTTTTGAATATGATCTCGCTCTTATCCACATCAACACTTGTGTTGAATTGAGGAAAAACTTTAAATGCTGATGCAATTACTTTAAGAAGAATTGCAGTTACAGTTAATTTGCCGCCCGCCTCAATAACTTTTTTCCCGAATTGCTTCCGCAAATTTTCTAGTTCAGTTATATCTGCTTTATCAAATTGAGTTACATGCGGAACAGTTGACCATGAATATGATAAATGTTCTGCCGTTTTTCTTCGGATGTTGCTCATCGACTGGTGTTCTATTTCTCCCCACTTTGAAAAATCGGGAAGCGATTCTTTTACAGCTCCAACACCACCTAAAGTAAACCCACCTTGCTGCCCCGGCAGCCAAGTTTGAATTTGTTCGTTCAAAGTTTTTGCATAAGCCTTAACGTCTTCAATAGATATTCTTCCGCTTGATCCGCTGCCTCGTACTAGTGAAATATCAACTCCGATCTCACGTGTAAATCTTCTTACAGAGGGCGCTGCAGGAACTACAACTTTGGAAATATTTTTTGGTACTGTAATAATTTTCGGCATATGGTGAACAAGATCTATTGGTGAAGGAATTGAAGATTGTTCGTTTTCTGTGATCAGCGATCGGTTACTAGTGATTAGTGATTGGTTGTTGACGACTGGTTCTACTACGAGTTCTCCTTCTGATTTCTTATTTCTTATTTCTGATTCCTTTTCTTTTCTAACCTCTTCCTTCTCACTGCCAACTGCTGACTGCAAACTGCTAACTTCAATAGCTACCAACGGCTCGCCTACTTCAGCTTTTTGTCCGTCTTTCACATAAACTTTTTTTACTATTCCGGAAATATCAGAGGGGATTTCTACTGTTGCTTTATCTGTTTCGATCTCAACAACAACTTGATCCGTATTAATATTATCGCCTTCTTTGACAAGTATCTTAATAACATCAGCCGAGTGAATGCCATCTCCAAGATGCGGTAATCTAAAATCTACAATCATTTCCTTTTCCTTTAAGTGTCATTGCGAGTCCCGACTTGTCGGGTGAAGCAATCTTTATATAAAATTACTTCTCCCGAATAAATTCGGGATCGTAATAACAATGAATATTTTATGCTTTTGCCGGATTCTTTTTATCCGGATTAATTCCCAAATCCTTAGCCGCTTTTTTTACAACTTCTGCTTTTATCTTTCCTTCTTTCATCAAAGAATAAAGTGTTGCGTAAATAATATGTTTTGCATCTACTTCGAAAAAATCACGCAAAGACGTTCTTCCTTCACTTCTTCCGAATCCGAATGTACCGAGAGAATGAAGCAGACCCGGGAGCCATTTCGAAATTGCATCGCTCGATAGCTGAACATAATCGGAAGCAGAAATAAAAACTCCGCTTTCACCTTTTGTAACTTGAGAGATATAAGGAACCCGTGCTTCTTTATCCGGATGAAACATATTCCAGCGCTCAGTTTCTTGTGCATCAAGATGTAAATTTTTGTAACTGGTTACACTCCAAATATCGGCTGAGACATTGTATTTACTCTCAAGAATTTCTTGCGCTTTGATTACTTCGTTTAAAATTGTTCCGCTGCCAAGCAAGTGAGCTTTTACTTTTTGGTCTTTAACTCCACTCGCTCTAAATTTATACATTCCTTTTAATATTCCATCCTTAACACCTTTCGGCATTTCAGGCTGGGCATAATTCTCATTCATAATTGTAGTGTAGTAATAAACATTCTCTTGCTTTTCATACATGCGGTAAATTCCATCTCGAATAATTACAGCAAGCTCGTAAGCAAACGCCGGATCATAAGCAACAACATTTGGAATTGTATATGCAAGCAAGTGACTATTTCCGTCTTGATGCTGTAAACCTTCACCTGCAAGTGTTGTTCGTCCTGCAGTCGCACCTAGTAAAAATCCTTTACATCGCATATCGCCCGCCGCCCATGCAAGATCACCAAATCTTTGGAAGCCAAACATAGAATAATAGGTAAAGAATGGAATTGTATTAATGCCGTGTGTTGCATAAGAAGTTCCGGCAGCCATGAATGACGACATCGATCCGGCTTCGGTAATTCCTTCTTCAAGGATTTGTCCGTTCTTTGCTTCTTTATAATATAGCAAGCTGTCTTTGTCAACCGGCTCATAAAGTTGACCTGCATGAGAATAAATTCCGATTTGTCTGAACAAAGCTTCCATACCAAATGTACGCGCTTCGTCTGGAACTATTGGCACAATTAAATGACCAAGTTCTTTATCACGTAAAAGTTTTGCTAGAATTTTTACGAACACCATTGTTGTTGAAACTTCACGCCCTTCTGTGCCCGAATAAAATTCTTCAAATAATTCTTCAGAAGGAGTTTTAAGCGGAGTGGCTTTAGTAACTCTTTTGGGAACGTAACCGCCAAGAGCTTTCCTTCTTTCTTTTAAATATTTGATCTCGGCAGAATCTTCGGGAGGACGGTAGAATGGCGTTTTTGCTATTTCATCATCGCTGATAGGAATTGAGAACCGTGTTCTAAATTCTTTCAACTCTTCTTCATTCATTTTTTTTTGTTGATGTGTAATATTCTTTCCTTCGCCCGCTTCACCGAGTCCGTAACCTTTAACTGTCTTTGCAAGAATTACTGTCGGTGCACCTTTATGTTCAACGGCAGCTTTGTAAGCTGCATAAACTTTTTCCGGATCGTGTCCGCCGCGTTTCATTTTTTCTAATTGTTCATCAGTATATTTTTCAACAAGTTTTTGGAGTTCCGGATATTTACCAAAGAAATTTTCACGGATATATTTTCCATCGTGCACAATATAATTTTGAGATTCACCGTCGAGAATTTCATTCATTCTTTTAATCAGTAATCCCGATTTATCTGCAACAAGTAAAGGATCCCAATCGCTTCCCCAAATAACTTTTATTACGTTCCATCCCGCACCACGGAAATTTGCTTCGAGTTCCTGAACTATATTTCCATTACCGCGAACCGGTCCGTCTAGTCTTTGTAAGTTGCAATTGATGACAAAAATTAAATTATCAAGTTTCTCTCGCGATGCTAAAGAAATTGCACCTAATGCTTCCGGTTCATCTGTTTCACCATCGCCAAGAAATGCCCAAACTTTTTGATCGCTAACTTTCTTTAATCCACGGTCTTCAAGATATCTGTTGAACCTTGCTTGATAGATTGCTTGAATTGGTCCTAGTCCCATCGATACGGTCGGGAATTCCCAGAAGTCAGGCATTAACCAAGGATGCGGATAAGAAGAAAGCCCGCCGCCCGGTTTTAATTCTCTTCTAAAATTTTCTACCTGCTCTTTTGATATTCTTCCTTCAAGAAAAGCGCGAGCATAAATTCCGGGTGAAGCATGACCTTGAAAATAAATTATATCACCTTCCGAGTCACCGTCTTTACCTCTGAAGAAATGATTGAAACCAATTTCGTAGAGTGTTGCCGCTGATGCGTAAGTGGAAATGTGTCCGCCTATTCCAGTTTCTTCTTTATTTGCACGGACAACCATTGCCATTGCATTCCAACGGATCAAACTTTTTATTCTGCGTTCAATTTCTCTTCCACCTGGGAAAGGAGGTTCTTGTTCTTTCGGGATTGTATTTATGTGAGGTGTGTTTGCAGTGAACGGAAGATCAACACCGGATTCATGTGCGTAAGTATCAAGATTATGCAACAGTTCTCTTACTTTTTCCGGTCCGCCTGATTGCAATACATATTCTAATGATTCCAACCATTCACGGACTTCAATTTCATCCAAGCCAGAACGTCCGTTGCTATTATTTTCATTCATTGTATATAATCCTTTTTCTCTTCAGTCTAATTGATAATAGGAATATAAATTTGAGTGCCCGCTAAATGCGGACATAAATTTAATAATTCTGTTGCTTGAATTCTATTCTACTTAGTCAAGAATGTTCTTACAATAGATAACGAGGTCTGTGAAGGGTAAGTTCAATATTTTGTCGGGGCACATGAACTTGTACCCCGTAACAAAAACAAAAATGTTAATTGTTGATCTCAGTTTGCAGAACTTTTTCTGTTGTTTGTATATGAATGATAGCTTCAGCTTTGCGAATTGGCTTCATTCCAAAGAGTAAGCGCGTTATATTATAACGTTTAATGAATAATTCGTAAATCAATAAACTTATACCGAACGTAACAAAAACCAATAAAACAAACTTCGGCAGGACTCCCCAATCCAATTGAATTATATAGTAAGTGAAAATCAATTCAACGCTTTGATGCAAAATGTACAATGGGTAAACCGATTCATTTGCATATGAAAGCACTTTACTTGGCTTGTTCAAATAAACTCTTCCGTATCCAAGTGTTGCATAGAGTAAGGAAGGAATCATCACCATTTTGAAAATACCATACACATATATGAACCAATCTGCATCTTCATTTACGATTGTAAAAGTAGGACCCCAAACAAAAAGCGCGAGAACTAAAGTTGGAATAAGAGCAAGAATTAATGATTGCTTCCTTTTTGCAACTAGTACATCCCAAAATCCATTGATTGCAGAAATACCAAAACCTACAATGAATAAAGTAAATGAAACACTATGTAGATACCAATCATCAATTAGTCCATGTGTCTCAGGAAATTTTTGGCTAAGCGTGTAATAATAAATTAGTAATGGAACTATGAGTAAATAAATTGAATTTGGATGTTTTTTAATAAACAATCCGATTTTATTTCTAAAGTTGAGCGATTTTTCATTTCTTAAATATTTGAAAAGTGGATAAGCAATTAAAGAATAAATAAAAATGTAGAGCACATACCAGAGATGATGCCAGCTTAAACTTCCGCCCATTGGATAAGGGACAAAATTGAAAACTGTTTTCCAAAATTCCCAATAATTCGCGAAATGAAATCCATGGAATAATCTATCGTAATAGATTTGCGGCGGGACAATAACTAACATCCCGAATATGAGAGGAATCAAAAGTCTTCTGCTTCGCTCTGCAAAAAATGATTTTCCAAGACGAGCGCCCATTGAATGATAAAGAACAATTCCGGAAATCATAAACAATAGCGGCAGTCGCCATTGATGCAGAAATGCCATCCAAGTTTCGAACCATTCAACTGTTTGATTATTCTTTAAGTGAAATTCCCATGGAACGAACACCATTCCTACGTGGAAGAATATTAAAATATAGAATGCTATTACTCTCAGCCAATCTATATCGTGACGTTTTTCTTTCGTTTCCATTGTAACTCCTTTTGTTTATTAATTTCGACGGGAAAAATATTGTGTCGGTTTTATTTTTAGAGATGAATTGTCATGAGCGGAGATTTATTGTACATAAGCGGGATAAACTCCAATGTAATTTCGTACATGTTGGAATGAATGAATGGAGACTTAAACTAATTTTGTGATTTCATAGTAATTACTTTAAAGTTGTTTCCCTTTTATACCACTGTAAATCCCTTTTATACCATAATGAATGGGAATCATTATTCTATTTGTAATATTAGATTCAAGAATTTCATAAATTATTTATGTAATAAAATGATTCCGAATAAAATGCTTAAAGTGAAAACAAAGAAGAGAATTAAATTCTCTCTCATAATGTTTGGTGTTGCAACTGTTATTGGTTTGATGAGCTTTGCGGTTGTTGTTACAACGGAATTAGCTGAAAATTTTACCAATCTAACTTCAAAAGATTTTGTAAAGATTAGTTACCCTTTAGTTGATGAGTTAACCGGAGCTTACACATTTGTATTACTTCTACCATTGTTGCTTATTTTTTTTAAAAGGGTACCGCTGACAAAAGAAAATTGGTTCCACAAATTTCCTCTCTATTTAATAGCATCGATTATTGTTGGTTTAACTCACACTTCAATGATGTACATCTCACGCTCAATAATATACCCGATTCTTCATTGGGGAAACTATGACTACGGTTACATTCCATTTAGAATTGTGATGGAGTATTTAAAACAGTTCGTCATATTCTGGGGAGTGTTTACTGTTTATGCTTTGATAAAAACATTCCAAGAAAAAGAAGCACATAAAATCAAGACGGCACAACTTGAAGAACAGCTTACAAAAGCCAGACTGGAAACTTTAAAGATGCAGCTCAATCCACATTTTCTTTTCAATACATTGAACATGATTTCATCCACAATGTACGAAGACACACAAGCCGCCGATAAAATGATTGCAAACTTAAGCGACCTTCTCAGAATCACTTTAAAAAGTTCTTCGAAAGGTGAAAACATACTGGCAAAAGAGATTGACATTCTTAATCTCTACATAGAAATAATGAAAGCACGTTTTAAAGATAAACTTGAGATTGTATTACAAATTGATGAAGAAACTATCGAAGCTCTGGTCCCTAATTTTATTTTTCAGCCGCTCGTGGAAAATTCCATTAAGTACGGAATGGAAAATTTAACAAGCACTAAAATTGAAGTCTCTGCTAAAAAATCTTTAGACAAATTGATTATAAAAATAAGAGACAATGGACCCGGCATTCAGAAAGAAAACGCTGCAGTATTAAACAGTGGTGTTGGTTTATCAAACACTGTTGAACGGTTGGAGAAATTATATGGAAACAACTTCGAATTCAATTGGGTTAATTTAGATGAAGGCGGTTTGCTGCTTACAATAGAAATCCCATTCAAAGAAGAGGAAGAACAAAATTGAAAGTATTAGTCGTTGACGATGAACAGCCGGCACGAAAAAAGATTATTTCATTTTTAAAAGATGAAAGTGAAATAGAACAAATTCTAGAAGCCGGGAATGGAATTGAAGCAATAAAAAAAATAAAAAGTGAAAAGCCAGAAATAATTTTTCTTGATATACAGATGCCGGGCTTAAATGGTTTTGAAGTTATAAAAGAGATTGGCTCTGAAAATATGCCGCCGGTAGTTTTTGTTACTGCTTATGATCAATATGCTATCAATGCATTTGATGTAAATGCAGTGGATTATCTTTTGAAACCATTTGACAAGGAAAGATTCTCAAAATCATTTCATCGTGTAACTGAAAAAATAAAATTCAAGAAAAGAAATACCAATGACATTAAACTGATTCTAGATGAAGTTAAAAAGGAAAGGAAATATTTAGAGAGGTTTTTGGTAAGTCTTGGTTCCAAATACTTTTTTGTTGCTGTTAGAGAAATAATATTTATTTCATCCGCAGAAAAATATGTTGAACTGCATACAGCAAAAGGAAAATATCTATTAAGAGATACGATGAACAATGTTGAAGAATCGCTAGATCCGGAAAAGTTTGCACGCATCCATCGTTCATATATTGTTAATGTCGAACAGATTCAAGAAATGCAGCCATGGTCCCACGGTGATTATATCGTGATTTTAAAGAATGGTGAAAAATTAAATATGAGCCGCAGGTACAGAGAGAATCTTTTCCGTAAAACGAATTTGTCAGATTAAAACCTATCTATCCGGTTCCGCATGAACCATCACTTTTACATTTTTAATTTTACTGCTGATTGCTTCTTCAACCATGTGAGAAATTTCGTGCGCTTGATCTATGGTCATATTTTTATCAACATGAATATTTAGATCAACAAATTTATACGGACCGGATTCGCGGACTTTTATATCATGAAATTGTTTTACTTCCGGTAAATTTTTCACAATATCTTCTACTCTTTCATGTAATCCTTTTGGAGCTCTGTCAATTAGAGCATCAAACGATTTTTTACCCAACCGGTAACATACTGTAAGAACAATTATTGCAACAATTAAAGCTGCGATCGGATCCGCGTAATCAAAATTAAAAGTAACTCCGATCAACCCAATCAAGACAACGAAAGAACTCCAAATATCTGTTGAGAAGTGAAGTGCATCTGCTTCGAGTGCCTGGCTGTCATGTTTTTTGGCAACTTTGTACAACGCTCGCGAACGGGAAATATCTATAACTATCGAAGTGAGAATAACAATGAAACTCCAAACTGTTACTTCGATGTGAACTTCATGCGTAACTAATCTTCTTATCCCTTCGTAGATAATCCATATACAAGTTATAACAAGCAGCAATGTTTCAATAAGAGCTGAGTAATTTTCGATTTTACCATGACCGTAATTGTGTCCTTCATCCGGGGGAACATCGGCAAACTTAACTGCAAAAAAAGTAATGATGGCTGCAACTAGATCTAACGCAGAGTGGAGCGCTTCAGAAAGAATTCCCAAGCTTCCGGTTAATAATCCAATCACAAGTTTAAAGCCGGTCAAAAAGATTGCAGCTGCAACCGAAGTTAAAGCAATTGATTTTTTCTCTTTTGTTGCTAAACTAGAATTACTCATTTAAGAAGTAAAATTGTTTTTTGATGTAAGTAAACTTAATACTTGTCAATTAAACTAATTTATCTTTTCAACAACTACTGCGGTACCGTAACATAAAACTTCTGTAACGCCGCTCATAACTTCTGTTGCATCATATCGAACACCGAGTAATGCATTAGCACCAATAGCTTGTCCGTGCTGAACCATTAATTCAAATGCATCCGAGCGAGTTTTCTCGCAAAGTTCTGTAAAGAGTGTAATGTTTCCGCCAAAGATTGTTTGTAATCCGGCTCCGATGGTTCCGATAACCGAACGAGAACGAACTACGATTCCTTTTACTACACCAAGATTTTTTACAACTTTGCAGCCGTCAATTGTAAATGTAGTTGTAATGAGTGAATGATCCATATAGACTCCATTAATTATGTTTTAATAGATTTTTAATTTTGCGAATCGTCAACGGTGCTGAACCTTCATAATAGTTGTTCACATTTAAGTAAACATCAACATCTCTCTCAAGTAATTGTATAACCATTAAACAAATTTTTTCAAGTTCATCATCTTTAGGATCCACAATTTTATTCCACTCACCGCCTGTTCTTGTTTCAATTCCCTGCTTATCCGGTCCGTGTAATCTTATTACTGTAAAATCTTTTATGTAATCCTTGTAGCGGTTATAAATTTCATAAATCGGCGGCATATCATATCCTTGCATAAATACCTGTCCCAATTTATTATCTCTAAGAAACTGAAAATAAGTCTCGTTAAGATAATTCGAATTACGAGTTTCTATTGCAAATAAAAATCTATCCGGAAGGTTACTAACAAATTCTCTAAAGAGTCCTTGGAATTCAAATTGAGATTTCATTTTTTCTTTATTAAGATATTCAAACTGAAACATGAGCGGGCCAAGATTTTTATGCAGCGGTTTTATCGAATGTATAAATTCTTTAAGTAAATCTATTGAGAGAAAATGAGGATTGATAACAGGTTGTTGGTCTATATCTGATTTGTTCAGATGTGTAAGCGTTATAGTGTTTGGAAGTTTAATTGAAAACTTAAATTGCGGCGTTACGGATTCTTTATAGTTTTTTACTACATAACTATGAGGCATAATAATATTATTTATTCCGTAAAGCGAAGAAAACCATTGTGGAATTTCAACAGAATTAAAATATGCTGAATACTCTTTTAAATAATTTATATCAGAATTATCCGAATATAATAACCCTTTCCATGATTCATACTTCCAGCCGCAAGTTCCGATTCTTAATTCAGCCATTGTATAATATTAATTTACTCAGTAACCCATTTCTTAATAATGTTTTTTTGAATTATATCTAATTTTGCATTTGTATGCATGATGGTATAGATATCCTTCGGCATTTCATCTTGATTTATTTCATCCAATATTTTCTTTTTAAGTTTAGTTCGTTTGTCGGAATAAAATTTTTCCCACTCAGAAAAATTTAACTTTTTTCTTCCGTCCATTACATCATCTACGATCAACCAGGAGATTGGTGCAATTTTACTGTACCACGGCCATGCCGTTTCATTTGAATGGCAATCATAACATGAGCTTTTAAAAATATTCTTTACTTCAGTAGGCGCATTTATATCTGCATTTACAGGAGGATTTGTCCGTTCTACCTCAACGAACTGTATTCCAATGAAAGCGAGAATCAATAAGACAAAAAATACTCGACCTATTTTCATAAAAACTCCTTTTTTAGCATGATCTTACTTTTATCTTTTAAAAAGATAAAACAAGAATTATTAACTGATCTTTGAAATTACTTCAATAATTTCTTTGCAAAATTTGATTAGAAAATTCATTGCTGCTTCAGCGGAACCGAATTTATTATTCATTTCAAATTTCATTATTTCATTTGCCTGTACAAATTTAATATCTTTTGAGTAATTCTCGTTGATGAAAGTCAAAAGCGGAATAAATTTTTTCTGATAGAAATTCTCTTTGTCGCCTTTCGGCAAAACAATGGTAATCTTATTAAATTGAATTAATACTCTTTCAAACAGTGCGAACGAAGAATAGAATCTTAGAACTGCCGCAAGGATTAATCTTTCAACATTGGGCGGCATTTTTCCAAACCGGTCAATCATTTCTTCTTTAATTTCTTCAAGCTCTTCAATTTTTATCATTGAAAAAAGTGCGGTATAAAAACTTAATCTATCTGCTTGATCCGGCATATATGAGTGAGGAATACCGATCTCGAAAAATGTATCTATCGTTGGCGAAGAACGCTCTTGCTGCTTCGGAAGGTCTTTGAATACTTCTTTGAACTCGTCTTGTTTTAATTCGTCCACAGCTTCATCAAGAAGTTTTATATACATATCAAAGCCGATCGTATCAATGAATCCGCTCTGTTCGGTACCAAGTAAATTTCCCGCACCGCGGATTTCAAGATCGCGCATAGATAGATTAAATCCTTCACCAAGATCTGTATATTCTTCTATTGCCTGCAATCTCTTAACTGCTTTTTTTGTAATTGTGTCTAATGACGGAACAAGAAAATATGCGTAAGCCTGTCTATCGCTTCTGCCGACTCTTCCTCTTAGCTGATGGAGTTCTGCTAAGCCGAAACGATCGGAGCGGTTAATTATAATTGTATTAACATTTGGAATATCAAGTCCGCTCTCAATTATTTTTGTGGAGATCAGCATGTGATATTGTTTATTTAAAAATTTATGAATCACGTCTTCAAGTTGTGACGGTTTCATTTGTCCGTGTGCAACACCGATTTTTATTTCCGGTACATATTTTTGAACATACGCTGCAATTTTTTCGATTGACTGAACACGGTCATGTACAAAATATATTTGTCCGTTCCTTTTCACCTCTGTTAAAATCCATTCCCGCACTTTATGGATATCGAACGTATCAACTTTTGTATAGATTGATTGCCGGTTCGGCGGCGGAGTTGCAATGATAGAAAGATCTCGAGCACCAAGCAATGAAAGATTCAGCGTTCTAGGAATTGGCGTTGCAGTTAAGGTTAAAGTATCAACATTCGCTTTTAATGAACGTAATTTTTCTTTAGCCATAACCCCGAAGCGGTGCTCTTCATCAATGATAAGCAAACCGAGTTCCTTAAAAGAAATATCTTTTGAAAGCAAGCGGTGAGTTCCAATTACTAAATCAACTTCACCTTTTTCCAGTTTTTTTGTAATCGCCATTTGTTCGGATTTGTTTTTAAATCTAGAAAGCGCTTCAACTTTAACCGGAAATTGAGTCAGCCGATCTTTAAAAGTATTGTAATGCTGTTCAGCAAGAATTGTTGTTGGTACAAGTAGAGCAACTTGTTTACCATCATTTATTGCTTTGAACGCAGCGCGCACAGCAATTTCAGTTTTACCAAATCCTACATCGCCGCACACAAGGCGGTCCATCGGATTCTCGCTTTCCATATCACGTTTAACTTCTTCAGTAACTTTTGTTTGATCGGGTGTATCCTCATAAAAAAATGATGCCTCTAATTCTTTTTGCCAGATGGAATCTGCACTGAAAGAAAATCCTTGTGCGGATTTCCTTCTTGCATAAAGAGTAATGAGTTCCCGTGCGGCTTCTTTGATCTTTGCTTTAGCTTTTTTCTTTGTTGATTTCCACTCACCGCCGCCAAGGACAGAAAGTCTAGGTGCAATATTATCTTTAGAAGAAAATTTTTTAACAAGCGACAGATAATTCAGATTAACATAAACTACTCCGCTTTCAGCGTACAATATTTTTATTGATTCTTGCTCGGTTGTTCCGATCTTAATTGTTTCTAATCCAACGAATTGCCCGATTCCAAAATTCTCATGAACAACAAAATCTCCTTTTTTAATCGAAGCAAAATCTTTAATGCGTGATTTTTTGTACTTAAGTTTTGTCGAAAGTTTAGTTCGATAAGGTTTGTTAAAAATTTCGTAATCGGTGAGAAGAATTAGATGATCCTGCTTTACTATAAACCCGCTCTTAATTCCGAATACAACTATTTTGATCTTTCCAGCTTCGAATAATTCTGCCAATTCTTTTTTATAATCTGTCAGCAATTCAAAGAGACGCTGTTTCTGTAATTCATTTTCTACTGCAATAATTATTTGAAAATTTTTGTTTGCATAATCTTTTAAAAATGTAAACAGCAATTCAAAGTTGGAATTTATTGCCGGGGCTTGGTTAAGTTGAAGATTAATTCTCTCGTCATGCTGACCAATCGCATCTTCAATTATCCATCGTGCGTTTGTCTCAAATAGTTTTTCTACCGAATCAAAATTATCATTTCTTCTTTCCGTCTTTTCTTCTTTCCTTTCTGCTGCTTCGCTCGTTTCATAAAGTTCTTCTTTCAAATCATCATCAATTTCTTCTTCATACTTTTGCGGAGTTGTATTTGTTTTTTTGTTGAACAGATTTAGCAATTCAAATTCGTCGACAAAAACAAGCGGATCGTTCAAATAATCAAAAATATCTGCGCTTAATTCCTCTGCGTTGATTGATGCGGCAATTGTTGCCGAAGATAATTTATCAAGCGAGCGCTGGTTATCAGGATCAAAGTGACGGATTGATTCTATAAAATCTCCGTCAAATTCCAACCGCACCGGCTGTTTCTCGCTGTAAGACCAGAAATCAATTATTGAACCGCGTACTGCAAAATCACCCGCACCGTCAACATACTTATCGCGGTTGTAATCAATCGAGTTAAAGTATTCGATCAAATCATTGTACGTTAAGTTGCCGCCGATTTCTACTTTAGTTGTGTTCTTATCTATCGTATTCTTTGAAGGCAATTTCAGTTTAAGAATTTCATAAGTTGAAATAAGAATAAATTTGTTTCTCTTGTTAAGATCGGTCAATCTTTCTTGAAGAATTTCGGCATTTAATTCATCAGCTGATACTATTAAATCCTCCAATTCCAGAATATTCAGCTCAACTTTAGTTTCATTTACAGATTGAACCGTCGGACAGAGAAGAAGAATTTGTTTTTCTTTCTCGACAATAGATTTTATGAAAAGAGATTTTGATGAACCGGCAAATGGTGAGACAAAAATCTTTTCATGCTGAGTTAAAATAAAAATCTTTTCTTTTAACTCGCGCAAAGATTGAAGTGAGTCTAGAAGAACATCGGAGGTTGATTTCATTTTCCCTTTCTTTAAAATACAGAACACCCTTCCTCGCAGAAGCGAAGAGGAATTTTTCAAAATTACCTTGGTAAAAGTAAGTTAATTACTTCAAATTTTATAGCTGTAATAATGATATTTCAATAACATCATTTTTATATTATTTTTGATACGGATTTCCATTCACTAATCGCAGGAAATTTACAATGGCACTTCTAAAGGCACATCTACCAAAAGAATTAAAACCCGAAGATTTAAAATGGACTTGTGATACCAAAGTTTTTGATTTTGAAGACACCGAAAAAGTAAAACCGATTGAAGGAATTGTAGGACAAGAACGAGCACTGAAAGCATTACGGTTGGGAGTTGATTTAAAAAGTCCAGGTTACAATATTTTTATTACAGGACTATCAGGCACGGGAAAGTTTACAGCAATAAAACAAATGCTGGAATCAATCGCACACAATTACTCTCATCTAAACGATTATGCATATGTAAACAATTTTCAAGATGAAGACCGACCGACACTGCTTCAATTTCCTTCCGGACAGGCAACTAAATTTAGGAAAGATCTTTTATGGGTAATAAAATTTTTACAGGAAAAGATCCCGCAATTACTTTCTACCGATCCGTTCACATCTCAGAAGAAACAAATGCTTAATGAGTTTGGACAAACGCAGCAAAAGATGATGAACGACTTTGAAGAAAAATTACGAAAAGATAATTTTACACTTGGACAGGTTAAAGTAGGCGAATTGGTCCGTCCCGAAATTTTAGCAGTGGTTGAAGATAAGCCGGTTTTTGTTCAGCAGTTAGATGAGCTGGTTCGTTCGGAAAAATTATCAAAAGAAAAAGCTCAAGAAATAATTACAAAGTATGCTTCTTATCAAGATGAACTTCAGGTTCTATTCAAACAAAGTTTAAAACTAACGCAGGAGTTCCAAGAAAAAATTTCACAGCTCGAAACGGATTTTGTAAATGGATTCATCATGGTTACAATTGATGATCTCAAAAAGAAATATAAAACGCATTCGGTAAAAGAATATTTAGATCAGATGCATGAAAGTATTCTGCAAAACCTTGATGTGTTTAAGGGACAAAAACCGGTACGCGAAGAAACCGGCGGCGGAATTGTAATTGATTACTTAAAAGAATATGAAGTAAATATCATACTTGACAATTCTTCCATAAAAAAATGTCCGGTAATAGTTGAGACATCACCAACATATAACAACCTTTTTGGCACAATAGAAAAATACAGCGACGGCAAAGGCGGCTGGTACGCAGACTTCACAAAAATAAAAGCCGGGTCGCTGCTGCGTGCTAACGGCGGCTACTTAATTATTAATGCAATGGATGCTTTTGGTGAACCCGGTGTTTGGAAAACCTTAAAACGTGTTTTACTATTCGGGCAGTTGGAGATTCAAGATCTTGCAAATATCTATCAGTTTTCTCCCAGCATAATAAAACCAGAACCGATCAATATTGACACAAAAGTAATTTTGATCGGTAACGCAAACATCTATTCAATACTTTCTTCTTATGAAGACGACTTTAATAAAATTTTTAAGATCAAAGCTGATTTTGATTATGAAATGAAACGCACTGATACTGCAATGACCGAATATGCAATGATCATTAAAAAATTAATTGAGAGTGAAAAACTTTTGGAGTTCGATAAATCGGCAATAGCAAAAATTATTGAATACGGTGCCCGTTATGCAGGGGAAAAAAATAAATTAACAACTCGTTTCGCTTATATAGCCGATCTCGTGCGGGAATCAAATTTTTGGGCGCATAGTATCGGGCATAAAATGGTTACTAAAAAAAATGTTGATGCGGCATTCAATGCATCAAAAGAACGGCATGGACTCTATGAATCAAAACTTTCTGAAATGATAAATGACGGAACAATTTTAATTGATACAGATGGCGCGCGAGTAGGGACGATCAACGGTCTCGCTGTTTATGAAAGCGGTCAGCATTCATTTGGGAAACCTACGCGTATTACAGCTTCGGTTTCTTTAGGCAATGGGATTATAATTAATGTTGAACGCGAAGCAGGTTTAAGCGGGAATACACACAACAAAGGTGTGCTCATCATCTCGGGATACTTTAGAGAAAATTTTGGAAATCGAATTCCGCTTTCATTTCAAGCAAGCTTGGTTTTTGAACAAGGATACGGAATGATTGACGGCGATAGTGCATCCATTACGGAAATCTGTGCTTTGCTTTCTGCACTTTCAAACATTCCAATAAAACAATCTTTTGCAATTACCGGATCTGTAAATCAAAAAGGCGAGATACAACCAATCGGCGGAGTGAACGAAAAGATAGAAGGATTTTTTGATGTCTGCAAAATGAAAGGCTTAACAGGAAAGCATGGAGTAATTATTCCATTACAAAATGTAAAAGATTTGATGCTGAAAGATGAAGTTCTAAATGCCGTGAAGAAAAATCAATTTCATGTTTATGCAGTTTCTAAAGTTGAAGAAGCTATTGAGATTCTTACAGGTTTACGTGCCGGTAAAAAGTTAACCAATGGAAGATATCAATCAGATACTATCTTCGGAGAAGTAGAAAAAGAACTTACTGCAATGAGAAAGAGAATACGCCCGCCGTCATCAAAGAAGAATAATTCAAAACCGAACGGTAATCACGAGGGAAAATCATTAAAGAGAAAAAAATAATTGAGAATTGAAAACAAAGAAAAAGGCGACCAATTTTTGATCGCCTTTTTAGTCTCACTTCTCGTGTTGCATTACTTGATCAACAACATTTTCTTCGAAATGGAATTGCTTCCTGTTGTTAGATTATAGAAATAAACTCCGCTTGGTAATTTACTTGCATCAAATGTTATTTCATACTTTCCAATATCATAAACTCCGTCAGCTAAGTTTGCTACTTCTCTTCCTAATGCATCAAACACTTTTAATTTAATCTGACTCTTCTGGGGAATAGAAAAACTAATTTTTGTTGTTGGGTTGAATGGATTAGGATAATTTTCCAATATTTCACCATCATTCTTTTCAATAACAGCCGATGGTTTTTCTGATAATTCCGTTATTCCTTTTGATAGAGTTGTATTAAAATCCCATTTTCCAACAACATTTAATAGCCATTTTGCAGATAATATTTCATAATCATTCGCTCTATTTGCCTTCACCTTTGAAAGTATTGAGGCAGCTAAATCATATTCCTTCTTATTGTAATAAATATAAAACAGATTCATCAAACCATTATTCCCATTTTCTGTATTAACAAATTTTATAACAAGTTTATTGTTTGCTTCAATAGCTTTTAAGTTATCGCCGTTGTTTGTATAAAGTAAAGAAAGGAGTTCGAAAGCAAGCGGTTCCATTTGATATTTATCATTCTTAAGTTGTGTATAAGCATCAATTATACTCATCAATTCAGGGGATTTCGTTCCCGAATAAATAAATGCAACTCCCACAAGAGCTTTCTTTACAACATTAGAATTAGCACTTGAACTAAGAAGCGATTTATAAATTTTTATTGATTCATCATACTTTTTATTTTGTCTCAATTCATTTGCTTTCTCCAATAATTCTTCGTCAGGTGAGATGCTGGTGTTTTGAGTACTAACAGCAAGTAATCCTTGAGCAGGTGGAGAAGATAGCGCTGGATCCCAATAAATACTAGACCCATTATAAGCTTTGAATTTTGTTTGATCTGGGGGATACAGACCCCACCAGTTATATCGTGCATTTACAGTAGAATTATAGTCTGCATAAACATTAGAATTAGTATTAAAATAAATCACATTATCTCTTGCCAAAGTAGCGGAACCAGCATCTACAGTACAGTAGTAAAAGGCATAGATCCCATCGTAAAATTGTTGTATTTCGTTTTTACCTTCGGTGCTGCCATAAGGTACACCAAAAAATGGGCGTGAAATATAGTAGGCATACACACCTGTGCTGCCACTATTATTTTTTCCAATAATAGTGTTTTTTCTAATATATGGACTTGATTGACTTACATATATACCGTTCGTGCTGGTACCAAACATTCTAATTGTATTATTATAGATGTATGGAGTGCTATTTGATAAAACCGAAATACCATTAGAAATATTTCTGGGTTGAATGGTACAATTCTGAATGGTAGGAGAACAATTATTAATTACTATAGCTGCACCACCATAGGTATCGACATAATTGATTGTGCAACCGTCCATAATACCAGTAGCACCACTTTGAAATGTAATACCACCCCAACTTGATACAGAAGTAAAAGTTGTATTGGTTGCATTTAGTGTACCATAAACAATTAATTTTTTACCTGGTGTAAAATAAATTGATGCACCGGGTAATATAGTTAAAGTAACACCGCTGTTTACTATTACATCGGTGTCAAAGCTCCATGCATAAGAGCTAAACGACATATCTTGAATGATTGTATAATTACTGTTAAAGCTAAAATCCACTAAAGCACTTCCACTGTTGCTTCTTATGTTAGTTACATTTAGAGCTGAAACACCGGTTTGTGCATAATTATTTGTATTACTTGAATACCAATTTGAATTTGGATTAGATGTTGGTGTAAAAGTTTTTCCGGCATCGGGAGTAAAAAATATTGAACCGCTCCCAACATCTCTGTTATAATATGGACCACCTACAACTCTTCCGCTGCTAACAACTCTTATTTCTAAACTGTCTCTACCGGTATAAGGATTTTGTACTCCTGTGTTTGTTGCATTAGGTGGTGATATTGTCCAATCGTATTTTCCGTGTGCTGCTTCTAAATCAATATCCATTCTTCGCCAGTCAGCATAACTACCACCGCCTGTTTCATGCCAGATTAAAACTCCGCCCTTTTGCGGGTCTTGATATGGCCAATTACTATAAAAGTAACCGTTTCGATTATGGTGCGTAATATAAAACCTTTGACTTGACAGCATACCGCCTTGAGAAGAGTTTGAATTGTAAACATAACATTGTTTTGAAGTTTGAAAATCCTGTAATGTTACATTATTCTGAGAGGAAGTAATTGTTGTTGGAGTAAACCAATTGTTATTTACTCTAAAGACCGGATTATATAATGATGGTATATTACCAAAACCAAGAGTACTCATAACCTCGAAAGAGCCGAGCGACCAATGGTCATAAGTTTGAGAAGCACTGTGTTCCATATCAGGTAATCCGAAATAATAATGCCCTGATTCATGGCAGAAAATATTAAAGAAATTTTTCTGGTCATTTCCTCTAGTTTGTCTTTCAATTCTAACAGTTACACGGCTGCCGTTCTTATAGTCGTTTGACAAATAATCAATTTGACAAACAACACCGCCGTTTCCAGAACCTTCTATAGAGACAAAGTGTGCGTTAACTATGTTATTTGCATCAGCATAGTTTGCAAAATTATAGTCTACATCTGCTAAAGCAAGTACTGCTCTAATGTTACTTTCAGAATGTACATGCTGGCACGTGCCGTCAAATGGTGGAGTATATGGTGCGGGCATTATATATGCTCTTACTCCACCATCTTTTAATACAGTGCCCGTGTAAGAAAAATTACCAAAGGTTGCTTCGCTAAAATATTGAGGTAACCTATCAGTTACCTGATCAAACCAAACTGGCAATGTAGGGTTAGCTCCATAATCTTTTGCAACAATAATTACTTCGCTTAAAGGGGTAACCGCAGTAATTGACGAGATACTTTTGTTTTTTCCCTGTTGTAGAACAAAAGAGGATTTGTAACCCGGCGGGACATAACAATTAATAGTATTTGATTGTGGAGTTGTTTTTTCACACATTAAGATTAAAAACAATAAAACAATAATTTGGCGTTTCATAAATCACCCCCTACTTAATTAGTGTTAATTTGTTAGTTAGAACTGCTCGGGAAGTGCGAAGCTGGTATATGTACACTCCGCTGGATAGATTATATTTATTTGAATTTAATTCTACTTCATATTCTCCCGGATGTCTTTCTTCATTAACTAATTCTGTTATTCTTCTTCCTCTTATATCGTATAATGTAAGAGAGATAAATGTTGTTTCAGGAATGCTGTATTTTATTTTTGTTGATGGATTGAAAGGGTTCGGGTAGTTCTGGTAAAGTTTATATCCCGTTGGTATTTTGTTTTCATTTTCTACTGAAACAGGCTTACCGTTTTCATCTATTAGTAAATAACTTACATAAATGTTATAAGCGTTACTGCTATCTTCCCTTGCTTCTCTTCTACTTGAATGGAAGTATAAAGTTTTACCATTCCGGGATATCCATGGAAATTCATCTACTCCGCCAGTCCAATTGAATGGATTATTAGGGTCTGGTTGAAATGCTTCTGAATTTATATTTAGAAAATATGGGTCACTCCAATAATTCTTATTCTCATCCCAGTATACTATACACAATTCTGAGTAACGTTTTTTATAATTACCATTGCTCCATGAAAAATTTATATCACTATAATATATTTTCTTTTTATTCGCAGGCATGCTTATACCTTGAACGCTACAGCAACCCAACTTGTGATAATAAAAACTATCTGCGATTGCCCAATCGTTCTTGGTCTTGTTGAAAACATATAGTATCGGAGAAGGTGTTGCTACTTTATCGTCAAGGATAAAAAGGGTGTCTTTGCTTACTTCATAGAGGTACCAATCCATTGTTGGCGAGTTAAGTTTTGGTCCCAGGTTCTTGTAAGAACCCCAGTCATTAGTAAGTGGATCCCAATCATTGTACCATAGATCCCAGCCGCCGTAACCACCCCATGCTGCATAATATATTCTTCTACCATCTTTGCTTATTGATGGATTTCTCATTGCGCCACCAGCGTTGACATTATTGTTCAATCTTTTTGGTGTTTGCCACTTCCCTTCTTTTAATGTAGTTACATAAATTTCACCGCTTCTGTAGAAATACATTGTGTCAAGATTTTTTGTCAGGCTCGGATTATCTGCATCTATTCCTTTTATGTATATATCTTCAACTCTTTTTGGTTCGCTCCAAACTTCCGGTGCAAGCGGGTAATCTTGGGCTGAAAGTTTGATAGAAAATATTACCATTATTGTTACAATTATTTTATTCATAGCGATTATCAGTTTTATTTTAAAATTATTTCGTTAAACTTATTTTTATTCCAATCTTTGGAAGTATGGAATGTCTAAATTAAGTTGATTAATTATTTTTCTAATATGTTAACTTCCCCCATACTTAGTTAATATGACTTGTTATTCAAGAAGTGATATTTGTGAGAGTAAAACATTTCACCACCCATTTATTACCCGCAAATAATATAATATATTTTTCAACAAATACTATCAGTACAATTACCATTTATTTTCATAGAAGTATTTGAAATTAGCACTAAAACAAATAGAGACATGTTTTTACACTTATCCATTTATTTTAATCCTCTTTTGACTTTTTAATTCTATCAACAACATCTTTTTTATATTTATGTTATTTTGGGGTGTAGGCAAAAAATTTAAATCACAAAATCCAAAATTCAAAACAGTTTTGAATTTTGGATTTCGAAATCAAGTGATAAATCTGCAAACAGAAAAATATCATCTTGCAAAATGGTGGGAAAAAACTGAAATCGGTAAGTTGCTCTGCACGCTTTGCCCACGCTATTGTACAATTGGTGAAGGACAAGCAGGATTTTGTTACATCCGCCAAAACATCGAAGGAAAACTTTATTCAACCGGATATGGAAAACCAACCGGCTTTGCAATTGATCCGATAGAAAAAAAACCACTCAATCATTTTCTCCCAGGAACTGAAATTTTAAGTTTTGGTACAGCAGGATGTAATCTTGGATGCAAATTCTGTCAGAACTGGTCAATCAGCAAAGCTAAATTAGACAGCGTTCATTCCCTTTCTTATTCACCGGAGAATGTTGTTGCTCTTGCTAAGAAACATAATGTTCCATCTATAGCTTTTACATATAATGATCCTGTTATCTTTGGTGAATATGTTATAGATATTTCTAAGATTGCCAAGGAAGAAAATATTAAATCAGTAATGGTTACTGCCGGTTACATTGATAAAAATGCACGTAAAGATGTTTTCAAATATATTGATGCTGCCAATGTTGATCTAAAAGCTTTTTCAGAAACTTTCTATCACAAATTAACTTTCTCACATCTTAATTATGTTCTTGATACTCTTATATGGTTAAAAAAAGAAACTGCTATTTGGTTTGAAATAACTACACTTCTAATACCCGGTGAGAATGATTCCGAAGAAGAAACAAAAAAAATGTGCGGGTGGATTTTGGAAAATCTTGGAGATGATGTGCCGCTACATTTTACTGCGTTTCACCCCGATTTTAAGTTGATAAATAAAGGGCCAACTCCGGCACCAACATTAATAAGAGCACGACAGATTGCGCTTCAATCTGGAATTAAGTTTTGTTATGTGGGTAATATTCACGATTCGATTGGACAAAATACTTATTGCCCTCATTGCAGTCATAAACTTATTGTTAGAGACTGGCATTCTGTTAAGAGTTATAAGATAACAGGTAATAAATGTCCTTCGTGCGGCATTTTAATTGCGGGTGTTTTTTCTTAAAAAAGTAGTTGTATAAATTAATTTATTATGAATATATTGATGCGGGGGATATATCTCTCAAGAGAAAAATCCTTCGGAAAAAAATATTTTTTTCAATTTATATATTGGAGCTATTATGAAAAAGTTGAAAGTACTTATTACTTTTTTCACTATCATATTGATGATCGGTTCATCAGTTGTTAGTGCCCAAGGTAAACTTGGTGTTGTTGGTAAATTAATGAGCAAGCAAGAAGCAAAAGTTTTGTTTGGTAAGGTCATTGGTTCAATTGATATTCCTGCCCAAGATTTAAGAGATGCTCTTAAAAATGATAAGGAATATGTTTTATTTACAATTAAAAACAACCGCGTTGTTATTCGCGATGAAAAGAAAAATTCATTGTCGGAAGAGAACGAATATCTTGATGATAATGATGTATTATACATTTTCAGCAAGAGCCAGGTTGAACAATTACTGAATTTTGCGAAACCAAGGAAATCAAAAGGATTAACTGCAATGGCTACTACTGATCCTGTAGTTACTTTTGAAGTAAGAGCATCAGTTTTAACTTTAACAGCCGGCGAAACTACTCTTGAGTTTGCTTTACCATGTCCTCCAATATGTTCGAATTAATTCTATAATAATATAATTTGTTTAATTAAAACAAAAATTTGATAAAGTACTTAGTCTATTTCAGTATTATTGTTTGGTTGTTCCCCCCAATCAGACAATTTCGCTCAAGCAAGTTTTTCTTTTTTTTGATACTTGCTTTAATGGATCCTATTGCACTTTTATATGGTGAAATTTTTCATAATGATATTTCTTTTAATTATTATTTAGTGGGAAATTATTTATTGCTCGTCAGTATTCTCTGGAATAAAAATAAATCTGAAATAAACTATTCCTTAATTGTAGGTGGCATATTTTATTTAATATTATTATTCACAATTAATTTCACAGCAAGAGATCATCTTTTCATCGCAATTATTCTTCAATTTATTCTTCTTATTGTATTTCTAAAAACTTTTATCGTAGAATACGCAATTAATTCTAAATTCAATGTTTTCTATTTAGCATTAGTTTTTTACATCCTTACAATTATTTCTAAATTTTTAATTGTTCTTATAGGTTTTGCTGATGCCACTGCTTTTTTTAGTATTACAACAATCGCGCAAATACTCTTTGGACTCTTCTTTTCAGTCCGCGGAGAAAATAAGCTCGGAAAAACTGTTTAGTGTAGAGAATCCTTTATTATTTTCTTTATTCTTGCTGGTCCTAATCTTGGCGATAACTTTTATCTATTATCGCTTTGTAATAATACCGATGAGGAAGAAGCATCTTAAAGCAGAAGAGAACATGCGTCTTGAGAAAGCAGAATCTATTGCCCTTTTTGCAGAGCTTTCTCCAGACCCTATTTTCAGGCTTGATGAATCCGGAAAAATTATTCTAGCAAATAATTCCGCACACAAAATCTTTCCACATCAAGTGTTGCTTGGTGAAACAGTACAAAACATTTTCCCTTTTTTACAAGATAAAGAGATCAAAGAGATCATAGATCAAGAAAAAACTATCAATCAATCTGCATTAATAGGAAATAATTATTTTCAATTCATTCTCGAAGGTATTAGTAAACTTAATATCTGCCAGGTTTACGGCCGCGACATAACCGAATTGAAAAACACAGAAAGCAATTTAAAAGTAGCGTTAGTTAATGCGGAAGAATCTAAACGTTTAAAGGAATTCTTTTTAGCGCAAATTTCACATGAGATCCGTTCACCGTTGAATGTTATAGTTGGTTGTACTGATCTTTTGCTTGAAGAATCTAACGATGCGATCGAAAGTGAGTTCGGTTCTATTCTGCGTTCAATGAAAAATAACAGCAAGCGATTATATAGAACATTTGACCTGCTGTTAAATATGTCGCAGCTACAAACGGGTAAATACGATGTTCGCTTGGAAAAAGTTGATCTCTATGCACTTTTAAAAACTCTCCAAAGCGAGTACACATCTTTAGCCGAAGAGAGAGGATTAATTATTAATCTGACTAATCCAATTAAAGAAGATGCTAATGTTGTTGCAGATCATTATTCGATTACTCAAATATTTGCAAATCTCTTAGATAATGCGATCAAATACACAAATAAAGGTGAGATCAACTTAAATATTTACAGAAATAACACAAATATTTGCGTTGATTTAACCGATACAGGCAAAGGAATATCTAAAGAATATATTAATAAACTGTTCGCTCCTTTTTCACAGGAAGAAATGGGATATACAAGAAGATACGAGGGAACAGGATTAGGGTTAGCGCTTGTAAAAAATTTTATAGATATAAATAAAGCACAGATTAAAGTAAAAAGTGAATTAAATGTAGGAACAACATTCACAGTAATTTTAAATGGAGATAAGAAATGGGGAATTTAGTAGAACAAAAACCCAAACTTCTTATAACAGAAGACGATTATGAAAATCAAAAATTTCTTGAATTGTTTCTCAAGAAATATTTCACAATCGACATATGCGATTCATCCGAATCTTTCTATGCTTTAATGAATAACGGGAAATATGATATCATCCTTATGGATATTTCTATTAAAGGAAAGAAAGACGGTCTTGAATTAACAAGAGAGTTAAAGAATAATCCGAATTATTCTAACATCCCTGTTGTCTGTTATACTGCACATGCATTTAATAAAGACAGATTAAATGCTCTTGATGCCGGATGTGATGTTTATTTAAGTAAACCATCTGATATTCATACTCTTCTTAACTCATTATTTGATCTTCTACGAGAGAAGGGAATAACTTTAGTAGGATCTAATCACGTACAGGGTTTTGCCACATCATAAAAAAATCCCCGCGTAAGGCGGGGCTTTTTTGTAAAAGAATTATTTTACAAAAATTAATATCTGTAATAATCCGGTTTGTAAGGACCGTCTGCTTTAACACCAATATATTTTGCCTGTTTCTCATTTAGCAAATCCAATTCCACACCAATTTTTTCTAAATGCAATCTTGCTACTTGTTCATCTAGATGTTTTGGAAGCGTGTAAACTTTATTTTCATATTTATCAGAATGATTCCAAAGCTCAAGCTGTGCAAGCACTTGATTTGTAAATGAATTGGACATAACAAAAGACGGATGCCCTGTTCCACAGCCAAGATTAACTAATCTTCCTTCAGCCAACACAATAATATCTTTACCATCCACAGTATATTTATCAACTTGAGGTTTGATAGTGTCTTTTGTGTTTCCATAATTGTCGTTTAACCAAGCCATATCAATTTCATTATCAAAATGTCCAATGTTACAAACAATCGCTTTGTCTTTCATAAGACGGAAGTGTTCTTCTGTTATGATATCTATATTTCCGGTTGCTGTTACTATAAGATCCGCACGAGGAACTGCATTTTTCATCTTCTTAACTTCATAACCATCCATTGCAGCTTGCAGTGCACAAATAGGATCAATTTCAGAAACGATTACTCTAACTCCGGCACTTCTTAAAGATTGAGCAGAACCTTTTCCTACATCGCCATAACCGGCAACAACAGCTACTTTACCAGCCATCATTAAGTCTGTTGCTCTTCGAATTGCATCCACTAAAGATTCTCGGCAGCCATATTTGTTATCAAATTTAGATTTTGTAACTGAATCATTTACATTGAATGCTGGAATTGGAAGCGTACCTTGTTTAACTCTATCGTATAAACGATGAACACCCGTTGTAGTTTCCTCAGAGATTCCTTTTATACCTTTCACTAACTCCGGGAATTTATCTAAAACCATATTGGTTAAATCACCGCCGTCATCAAGAATCATGTTCAACGGTTTTTTGTCTTCACCGAAAAATAAAGTTTGTTCAATGCACCAATCGAATTCTTCGAGCGTCATTCCCTTCCACGCATAAACAGAAATTCCGGCAGCAGCTATTGCGGCGGCGGCATGATCTTGTGTAGAAAAAATATTGCATGAAGACCATTTTACTTCAGCCCCTAATTCAATCAATGTTTCAATAAGAACTGCGGTTTGAATTGTCATGTGAAGGCATCCTGCAATTCGAGCTCCCTTAAATGGTTTTACTTTGCCATACTGTCTTCTCAACGACATTAATCCGGGCATTTCAGCTTCTGCTAATTTAATTTCTTTCCTTCCCCATTCGGCAAGAGATATATCTTTTACTTTATAATTCATAACTTTCGTTTCAACTGCTTGACTCATTTTACTTCCCTTTTTAATTATAAATATTCTCTAAACGTTGGAACAAGATCCAATTGTTCCCATGTAAAGTCTTTTTCGTTTCTGCCGAAGTGACCGTACGAAGAAGTTTTCTGATAGATCGGTCTGCGCAATTTCAACCTTTCTATAATTCCTCGAGGTGTCAGATCCACTTCCTTTTTTATCATATCTGCAATTTTAAGATCAGATATTTTTCCCGTGCCTTTAGTATCAACATAAATTGATACCGGTTCTGCAACACCAATAGCATAAGCAACCTGAACCAAACATTCTTTAGCGAGTTTTGCGGCTACAATATTTTTAGCAATATGCCGTGCAGCGTATGTTGCACTGCGGTCAACTTTGGATGGATCTTTACCAGAGAATGCGCCACCACCATGCGGTGCCCATCCGCCGTAAGTATCAACAATAATTTTTCTTCCGGTCAATCCGCTGTCTCCATGCGGTCCGCCAATTTCAAATCTTCCTGTTGGATTAACAAAATATTTTGTTTTGCTATCAATATATTTTGCCGGAATAACTTTTTTAATGATGTGTTTAATAACATCATCTTTAATTTTTTTCTGAGAAACATCACCATCATGCTGAGTAGAAATTACAACCGCATCTACACGCAGAGGTTTATTTTTATCATCATACTCAATTGTTACTTGAGATTTTGCGTCAGGTCTCAAGTAAGGCATTAGTCGCGGATTTTTTTTGCGCACCTCCGCAAGTCGTTTAACTAATTTATGTGCATAAACGATCGGCATCGGCATTAACTCGGGAGTTTGATCGCATGCATAACCGAACATGATTCCTTGATCCCCCGCTCCGCCTGTATCAACACCCATAGCAATATCGGGTGATTGTGAGTGAATTGCATTCAGCACACCGCAAGATTCTGAATCAAATTTATATTCTGCTTTTGTATAACCAATGTTACGAATTGTTTTTCTTACGACAGATTCAACATCAATGTAAGCGCTTGTTGTAACTTCACCGCCGACTATAACAAGTCCCGTAGTAACAAAAGTTTCGCAGGCAACACGTGCTTTGGGATCTTTTGAAAAGATCGCATCGAGTATTCCGTCTGATATTGCATCGCAGACTTTATCCGGATGACCTTCCGAGACGGATTCCGAAGTGAATAAGTATGACATCTGTTCCTCTATTATTTAATTAAATTCTATTTCGGATGAATCGCCGGTGTTTAACTTTCTAAAGTTGCTTCGAACAATTGCATTACTGCCAATGATCGAATTTTCAAGCATTGCTTTTTCAATCTTTGCACCGGAACTAATAATTGAATTGCGAATAATTGAATCAGTGATTTCACAATTATCTGATATTGTTGTAAATGGACCAATAACAGAATTTTTTATTACTGCACTATCAGAGATGAAAACCGGATCATTAATAACAACATTTTCCACTCGTCTATTGGTTCCACGTTTTGTCAATAGAAATTGATTTGTAGATAAAAGAGTTTCCGGCTTACCGCAATCGTACCATCCTTCTACTTGGAATGTTGTTAAACTTTCTCCTTTATCAATCATGATTTGAAGTGCATCAGTTAATTGATATTCTCCACAAGTTTTTATTTGCTTATTAAAAAGTTCGTTCAACGAATCTTTCAATAAATTAGCGTTCGTGATATAATATAAACCAACCAAGGCAAGTTTTGAGATAATCTCTTTTGGTTTTTCAATTAGTTTAATAATTTTTTCGTTTTCACAAACAGCAACTCCAAACCTTGAAGGATCGTCAACAATCTTAACGCCAAGTGAACTGTTCTTTTTCAAAAAAACTTTTTTTAGATCAACATCAAAGATTGTATCGCCAAGTATTATGAATATTTCATCATCGTCAAAAGTTGGTATTGCCACTTGAATTGCATGTCCTAATCCAAGCGCTTCTTCCTGCTCAATAAAATCTGCTTTTAGAGATGGAAATTCTTTATGAACATATTCAACAATTTTTTCACCGAGATATCCTGTAACAAAAGTAGCTTTGATAATTTTCTCGGCAAGTAATTTTTCAATTATATGCCCGAGAATCGGTTTGCCGCCAACATTGAGCAAAACTTTAGGAAGAGAATATGTATGCGGTTTAAGGCGTGTGCCAATTCCTGCTGCCGGTATTACTGCCCTCAAAAATTTCCTTCGTTGTTTAAAATCACGTGGCAATTTAATTAATAGGTTGGCGTATATCAAACCCAACGAAGAAGCAATTATAAGTTATGAATTATATATCTCGAATTTTGGATTTTGAGCTTTGAATTTAAGATTTTGAATGTAAGAAAATAAACAGAACATTAAATGTGATAGATAATGGAAATTAATAACCGCATTACAAAACTCTTTGGAATTAAACGTCCGATCATACAAGCTGGGATGGTTTGGGTAAGCGGATGGAAACTTGCATCTGCAGTTTCTAATAACGGCGGATTAGGTTTAATCGGCTCCGGATCAATGAAACCTGATCTTTTACGTGAACATATCCAAAAATGCCGTGCTGCAACAGATAAACCATTCGGTGTAAATGTCCCTCTTCTTCGCGGAGACGCTGCTGAATTGATAAAAGTAATAATCGAAGAAAATGTAGAAATTGTTTTTTCATCTGCCGGACATCCTGGAAAATTTATTGATGAGTTGAAAAGAAATAATATTACTGTTGTTCATGTTGTGCCGTCATTAAAATATGCACTCAAAGCAGAAAGCGTTGGTTGCGATGCGGTTGTAGGTGAAGGTGTTGAAGCCGGAGGACATAACGGCGCAGATGAGATCACAACTTTTTGTTTGATACCTCAGCTTGTTGATGCTTTAAAAATTCCGGTCATTGCTGCAGGAGGGATAACAGACGGGAGAGGAATTCTTGCCGCGCTTTCTCTTGGTGCAGAAGGTGTGCAGATCGGAACTCGTTTTGCTGTAACAGAAGAATCCTCTGCGCATCCCAACTATAAGAAGAAAATAGTTGAAGCGAAAAATAATGATACTATACTTGTTCTAAAAAAAATCGGAATGGCAAGAATGATCAAGAACGTTTTTACTTCAATCGTTCATAAAGAAGAATTGAATGGTGCTGATGAGGATAAATTAAAATCTTTGTTAGGAGAAAAACGGGAACGGCTCGGAATCTTTGAAGGAGACGAACAAAACGGAATGATGGAAGCAGGGCAAGGCGCAGGATTAATAAAAGAAATTCTTACTGTTAAAGATTTGACAGAAAGATTAATCAAAGAGTTTGATGAAGCTAAAAGAAGATTGAATTAAAATTCCTTCCATTAGGGAAGAGTAAATAGCATGGCTTTTTTTAATACCAAAAATAAACATGCAAAATAAATTCTTATGGTTATATTGTTAATTATAATAGGATTAATGATCACACCTACTTCAAAAAAAAGGTTAGAACTACAATCGGTATTGATTTTGGAAAAAACGAACAGTTAAGCGATGATGTTTATAATAATCTGAATAAGCTTTTTAAGTAGAATGTGGTAATTAATTTTATTGTATTAATTAAATTTCTTTTAGCGATCACACATATTTTTTTTTGTTTAATTATAATTGACATGAAAAAAATTTTAGTCCTTGGATCAACAGGCTCGATAGGTATTAACACTTTAGAAATCGCACGAACATTTCCAGATAACTTGGAGATTGTCGGGCTCTCCGTTAACAATAATATAGAATTACTCGAGAGACAAATTTCAGAATTTCATCCCGGTGCTGTTGCTGTTAGAGATAAGAAAAATGCATTAGAATTAAAAAACAGAATCGGAAACAGATGCGAGATTCTTATTGGTGATGAAGGATTATTGGAATTAACACGCCGTAATAATTATGATATTCTGCTTTCAGCACTTGTAGGATTTGCCGGATTGGCCCCAACCATTGAGGCAATCAAGTTAAAAAAAAGAATTGCTCTGGCGAATAAAGAAACTCTGGTAACTGCCGGTGAAATTATAATTGATCTTTGCAGAAAATACGGAGCCGAATTAATTCCCGTTGATTCCGAACATAGTGCAATTTTTCAATGCTTGAACGGTGAGGACAAAAAAAATATTAAGAAAATAATTCTAACCGCCTCCGGTGGACCATTCTTAAATAAAAATAAAACCGAACTTGAAACCGTAACAATTGAAGAAGCTCTAAATCATCCAAATTGGAAAATGGGAAATAAGATCTCGATTGATTCCGCAACTATGATGAATAAAGGTCTCGAAGTTATAGAAGCATTTTGGCTTTTTAATCTTCCTAAAGAAAAAATTGAGGTATTAGTTCATCCTCAATCAGTAATTCACTCTATGGTTGAATTCTGTGACGGATCTATAAAAGCACAATTAAGTTTACCTGATATGAAATTGCCAATTTTATATGCAATAACTTTCCCAGAAAGGTATTATTTTGAAACCGTTAATACCGATTTCAAGAAAATTAATCTGTTAACATTTTTTGAACCAGATTTTAATAAATTTGAATGTCTTAAAATTGCATATAAGGTAATTGAAGAGGGCGGAACTGCACCGTGCATCCTTAATGCAGCTAATGAAGTTGCAGTAGAAAAATTTCTTTCGGGTAAAATTAAGTTTACCCGGATTCCGGAAATAATTAATGATGCATTAAATACTATCGCTATAAAACACAATGCGGATCTTCAAACAATAATTGAATGCGATTCAATGACGAGAGAATACCTAAATAAAAAATTGAACTAAGGGAGTTGAATGGATTATATAATTTATTTCATGATTACAATCGGAATTCTGGTTTTTGTACATGAGTTCGGACATTTTGCCGCGGCAAAAATTTCCAAGATGCGCGTTGATATTTTTGCCATCGGTTTCGGTAAGAGATTATTCGGTTGGAATAAATTAACCGGATTCACATTCGGTGATTTACCAAAAGATTTTGACGGACAGGGAAATACTGATTACAGATTATGCCTTCTTCCTCTGGGCGGCTACGTTAAAATTGCCGGAATGGTGGATGAAAGTTTCGATACCAAATTTGCAGAATCCGAACCAAAGCCGTACGAATTTAGAGCAAAGAAAACTTTACCCAAACTTTTTGTTATCACCGCCGGCGTGATGATGAATCTTACTCTTACACTTATGATATTCTGGGGAATTAATTTCTTCCAGGGAAAACTAGTTTTTAAAACTACTACAATTAATAAGGTTCTACCCGGCAGTGATGCAGAGAAAGCCGGATTCCAATCCTACGATAAAATCTTATCGGTTAATGGCGAACAAGCTAACAATTGGCAGAAAACTGTTGAACAATTATTTGTTCAAAATTCTACAAGCGATGTTGTTATAAAAGTCCAACGTGATGGGAAAGAAAAGATCATAACTGTTGAACGTCATTTAGTTTCTCAAAATTCTAAAAAAGGATTTTTCATACAGCCCAGTCCTTCAAAACCCTTGGTTGTAGAAGTTATGAAGAATTCTCCGGCTGAAGAATCCGGACTAAAAGCTGGCGATATTTTTATTTCAATTAATGGAATTAATATTAGTGAATTACAGCAGGTTAACGATATTATTTCTTCTTTTAAAGAAAAGAATCTTAAGATTATTGTTTTAAGAGGTAGAGACACAGTTACAACCACTGTTAAACCTGGTCCTGATGGAAAAATTGGTATTTCACATTCAATCACGTATACCGGTCCAAGTGAGTTTATTACTTACAATTTCTTTTCTTCCATTACTCATGCGCTCGATGATGCCGCCAAATACACAGTACTTACTTTTGGAATGTTGAAAAATGTTATTACAGGTAAGATTGCTTTTAAGGAAGCTTTTGGCGGACCAATTAAGATTGCTCAAATCGCTGTTGCCTCCGCGGATAAAGGGGGAATGGATTTCTTATTCTTTCTTGCAATGCTCAGTTTAAGTTTGGCAATTATAAATATTCTTCCTTTCCCCGTTTTAGACGGTGGACATTTTGTAATTATTTTGCTTGAAGGTTTGTTTAAGAAAGAATTGCCGATCAAAATTAAAATGGCAATTCAAAACGCGGGATTTGTACTTTTACTTTTGTTGATGGCGTTTATAATTTATAATGACATAATTAGTTTGTAACAAAAAGTCCTCTAATAGAGTGGGTTTTTTATAGAGGATAAAATGGAATTCTGAATTTTATAGAGTTCTTGTAGGTTTTGCGTCTTTACCGGAATAGCGGAAAGTTCGTAAAATTTATTGCCCGACTTAAATACCACCACGCGGATGTTTCTCTTTGCGCCATCTGAATACTCGTAAGCAAAAAATTTCTGTTTGTTGATCTCGAAGGTTTCTTGATTTACAAAACCTCCAAATGTTTTTTCATACTTTGCTTTTTTAAAAGCTTTACTGAATTCAACAACGGATTTTATTTCATCGCTTTGAATTTCCTTCATAGTAAGAGAATCAACATTTAGTGTAATAAAATTTAGTGTGGCGGAGTAATCATCTTTTACAAGCCAGAGGTCAATCAACTTGTTTTCATTGTCTTCTGCAGTGAACCAGCCTTGCGGAATTTTAACAGATAATTGTGATGATTTTGCTTTTGCAAATTCATTTGTAAGTGTAAAGTTGGAATCATACAACGAGGATAATCCGCTTGAACATGATTGAACTATACCAAGCAGAATAAATGCAAAAAATATTTTAATGTAGCGTTTCAAATTGTTATTAAAATGCGAACTCTCATAAAAGAATCCGCATTTAATTCTAAATTATATTTTTCCAACAAGATCTTCACCCGGTACAAGAGTTTTATCACCCGGTTCCCAGCTCGCGGGACAAACTTGTTCGGGATGTTGGCGAACATATGCGGCAGCTTTAACACGCCGTAAAATTTCTTTTGAACTTCTGCCAATGCTGTTATCGTGAATATCAATCGTCTTCAAAATTCCATCCGGATCAATAATAAATGTTCCGCGTAGAGAAAGACCGTCTTCATCAATGTAAGTTCCAAAAGCTTTGCACATAGTTCCGGTCGGATCTGCAGCCATCGGATATTTAATTTTACCGATTGCTTTTGATGTATCATGCCAGGCGAAGTGAGCATATTTTGTATCCGTACTAACACTAATAATTTCGGCGCCGGCTTTTTTGAATTCTTCGTAATAATGTGCGGCTTCTTCCAACTCTGTTGGACATACAAAAGTAAAATCTGCCGGATAAAATAAAAGCACTGTCCATTTGCCGCGCGTATCGGATAGCTTCATTTGTTTGAACTCATTGTTATGGTAAACATCAAATTTAAAGTCCGGAATTTCTTGACCAATTTTTAACATCTAGTTTATCTCCTATAAATAATTTTTATAAACAATATTACACAATGGTAAAATACGAAAAGATTTTGAATGGTTTAAAACGTAGAGACGACCTGTTGGGTCGTCTCAAAATTATAAATTAACGATTGCCGTGTGTCTCTACAAAAAAATTACATCCCGTCACGCATGAACTTGGGCTGTTCTAGTGTTAGGATTAACGAAATTCGGTGTGTATCCGGTAACCGTTCCGTTTCAGATTGACTAAACCGCGCAAAAGAATAATCAATTTGAAGTTTTGGTAAAGTTACACCTGCACCAACAGTAAATTGTTTTACATCATTGTATCCGGCGCGCACAGCAAAAATATTTTTATAATTGAATTCGAATCCGGCATGTGCATCAAAACTTACGGGTCCAATATTAAATGTTGAAGCTGTTTTTCTATTTTCAAAACGAAGATCAAAATCAATAGCAGGCATTATTCTTCCACCAAGAAATTTTAAAGCATATGCCGCACCAACTTTTGCTGTCGGAGAAATTAATTCATTACGTCCTGTACTCCATGCAACAAGCGTTGTAGTAATATCTTGAATATTAGCACCGAAAAATAAATTTTCCATCGGGACGTAAACAGCGCCAAGATCAAAACCAATTCCGAACGCACTGTATTCGGCAAGACTTCTCGAAATCAATTTAACATTTGCGCCCCAGTAAAAATCATCCGAGTAACGTTTTGCAAATGTTAGATACATTGCCCAATCGGTATTACTGAATTCGGAAATTTTAGAGTAATCAAGCCGGTCGGTGTGAATATCAAGAATGCCGTCACCATTTGCATCGTACAATGCATTTCGGGTATCCGGAATTCCATCAACACTTGAACGCATAATACTTATACCAAAACTCATATCTTTTCCGTAAGGAATTGCTACAGCACCGTAATTGTAGTTAACAAGACTTCCAAAATGTTCTTCGTGCATTAAAGCAACTTGTGGATAGTTAATACGTGCAAGTCCTGCGGGATTCCAGTATCCGGAAGTAACATCATTAACAATAGCAGTTTGAGCGCTACCCATAGCAAGCGCACGTCCGCCAACACCAATAGCTAAAAACTCTCCGGCATATTTGCCAATTACAGTTTGGGAATGAATTGATGTGATTGAGCAAAGGAGAAAGGATAATGCAAGAACTGATTTTTTCATGATTGCTTTCCTTCTGAATTAGTTATTGTAGAAATAACTATCTGCTTTCTCCTTTTCGTTGATACAATATTACTTTTTATCTGTTTGTTTTGCAACTGCATTAATTGCCGCATTAATTGCTTCTTGATCGCCTAGATAATAATGTTTGATCGGTTTCAAATCTTTATCAAGTTCGTAAACTAGAGGTACACCGGTTGGAATATTTAATTCGGTTATTTCAGCTTCAGTAATTTTATCAAGATATTTTACAAGCGCGCGCAAACTATTTCCGTGTGCAGCAATAATAACACGTTTTCTGCTCTTGATAGTCGGTGCGATTGTATCATGCCAATACGGTAAAAAACGATCAACTGTGAGTTTCAAACTTTCTGTTAATGGAATATCTTTCTTATCAAGATCAGCATAGCGTCGGTCTTTGCCTGGATATCTTTCATCATTTTCTTCAAGCGATGGCGGCGGAACATCGTAACTTCTTCGCCACAATTTTACTTTTTCATTACCATATTTTTCTGCCGTCTCTGCTTTGTTCAATCCTTGAAGCGCTCCGTAATGTCTTTCATTCAATCGCCACGATTTGATGACCGGAATCCATAACAGATCCAATCCCTCGAGAGTAATGTTGAGAGTTCTTATAGCTCGTTTCAAAACAGATGTAAATGCGATATCAAAAGTATAACCTTCTTGTTTAAGAACAATTCCGGCCTGTTTAGCTTCTTCCAATCCTTTTTCCGAAAGATCAACATCCGTCCAACCGGTAAAAAGATTTAGTTTATTCCATTCGCTTTCACCGTGTCTTAGTAATACTACTTTGTACATTTTTTAATTTCCATAATTGTTGTAAATGCTTTGGCAAATATAGGAAAATTTGAAAAGAGGAGAGTTTCTTTTGATTGCATCTTCTGTTATCTTTGCTGCAAAAGTGTGAGCCAAATGGATCGTCTGATTTATAATTTCTTTAGTGATGATGATTTTCTGCGCATCTCAAATAAGATCAAAGAGATGGAGAAAAATACTTCCGGGGAAATCCGCGTTGCAGTAAAAGAAAAGAAACATTTTCTCGACCGCAAAAAAAATATTCGTCAACTGGCAGAAAAGGAATTCCATAAGCTTAACATGCACAACACACGCGATAAGACCGGAATACTTCTTTATTTACTTTTGAATGAAAGACAATTCTACATACTTGCCGATAAAGGTATTCATGAAAAAGTCGGCGATGAAACTTGGCATAAAGTTCGTGATGAAATACAAGATCATTTTAAGAACGGAAATTTTCCAGAAGGATTAATTTGGGGAATTGAAAGAGTCGGTAAAATTCTTTCAAATCACTTTCCTATAAAAACAGACGATACAAACGAGCTCTCCAATGAGATCGTAATCGAATGATCTTTTCTGCAAACCGCCCACTGCTAACTGTACGGAAATTTTTTAGCTCACATCTCTGTTTATAACTTCATGAAACGAAAAGAATTTATAAAGAAAAGTTTCTTAGCCGCGGGCGCAATAATACTAGCTCCCTTATTTATTAATTCCGATTCAAAAGCAAAACCAAGTGTTAAACTAAATTATAAACCCGAACCGCATAAATGGAATGACAATGAATTAACACTTGCCTGGATCGGGCAGTCAACAGTATTAATAAATTTTTTGGGTAAGTGGATCATAACAGATCCGGTTTTATTCGAACGGATCGGTGTATATTTCTTCGGCGGTTCTATCGGTCCGGCACGACTTACGCCTCCGGCGCTTGAAGTTCATGAAATACCCAAACCGGATATTATTCTTCTTTCGCATGCACATATGGATCACATGGATTATCCAACACTAAAAACTATTGCTGAACATTATCCGAATGAAATTGATGTTATCACAGCTTACTTAACAAAAGATGTTATTAATGATCTGCCATGGAAATCACTTCACGTAATGGATTGGAATGATGAACTGATTCTTAACAATATAAGATTCAGAGCTAACGAAGTAAAACATTTCGGCTGGCGTTTTCCGTGGGAGAAAGACCGCTCGCGCGGATATTTCAAGGATGGAAGAAGCTACAACGCATATTTGATCGAATATAAAAACAAGAAAATTTTATTCGGCGGAGATACATCTTTGCAGGATAAATTCCACCAGCTAAAAAATGAAAATATCGATGTTGCACTTATGCCCATTGGCGCTTACAATCCTTGGTTAAGAAACCATTGCAATCCGGAACAAGCATTACAAATGGCAACCGAGATCAACGCAAAATATTTCATTCCGATGCACACTAAAACGTTTCAGCAGGGTGTAGAACCGTTCAACGAACCAATTGACTGGATGAAACGAATTGCTCCAAATTATAATATTAAAATCGGTCTGGAAGAAATCGGGCAGACGTTTGTTTTGTCTTAATCTCTCTGAGCTTCACTCTTCTCTCATATAATAAAAGCGGTAACTAAGTCGATTCTTTTTCTTTACACCCCTTTCAATTATATTAACCGCACAAAAAAAAATAATAACGCCCGTTTTACTGTGCAAGACAAAGGTTACATCTTTGATATAAAAAAGTTCTCGGTTAATGACGGACCGGGAATCCGCACAACCGTTTTTTTCAAAGGCTGTCCGCTCAATTGCTGGTGGTGTCATAATCCCGAATCTCAACACACAGAACCTGAAGAAGTTGATAACTGCATTTTTAGATGGAGTCTCTCACACGATCAATCACAGCGGAACAAGATAGGTTCTCAAGTTTCTGTTGATGAAGTGATGAAAGAAATCGAAAAAGATCTTCCTTTCTACGAAGAATCAAACGGAGGCGCAACCTTTTCTGGCGGTGAACCGATGCTTCAAATTGATTTTCTGCAATCGCTTCTTGCTGAATGCAAAAAGAAAGATATTAACGCCGCTGTTGATACTACCGGTTACGTACCGTTCAGTGACTTTGAAAAAATTTATGATAAAACGGATATTTTTCTTTACGATCTGAAACTCATGGATGATAAAATTCACTTTGAATATTGCGGTGTATCCAATAAACTGATTCATGAAAATCTCAAAAATCTTTCTTCCCGCGGTGATAAAATTATTTTACGTCTTCCTATTATTCCTACAATAACCGACACAGAAGAAAATATTTCTCAAACTATTTCTTTTATCTCAACATTAAAGAACATCCGCGAGATTGATCTGCTTCCCTTTCACAGCACGGCAAAATCTAAATACGAACGGATGCAAAAAGAGAACAAAGTTGTTAATTTAGTACCGCCTACAAAAGAATATATGAATGAATTAAGAAATAGATTCCTACAACTTGGCATTCCGATCAAGGTCGGAGGATAAAAATGAACGAAAAAATAAAAAAACTCAGACAGCAATCACTTGATGCAATTCCCACGCTTTCGCATGAACGTGCAAAACTTTTAACTGAATTTTACAAAAGCGGAGAGCCGCAAAAACATTCCGTTCCGGTTGCACGCGCTTTAGCTTTCAAATACCTTTTAGAGCATAAAGAACTTTGTATAAATGATGGTGAGCTTTTCGTTGGTGAAAAAGGACCTGCGCCAAAAGCAACACCGACCTATCCGGAACTCTGTGTTCACTCACAGCAAGATTTGGAAATTCTTCACAACCGCGAAAAAGTATGGTTCAAATCGAGTGATAAAACTCGTAACGTAATTCTTAATGAAGTGGCTCCTTTCTGGAAAGGAAAAAGTATTCGCGAAAAAATCTTTGAAGAAGTTGACCAAGAATGGCGCGATTCATACAAAGCCGGAATTTTCACAGAGTTTATGGAACAGCGCGCTCCGGGACATACGGTTGGCGATGATAAAATTTTTAAAAAGGGAATGCTTGATTTCAAAAAAGAGATTCAAGAAGCAATCAGCAAGTTAGATTTTTATAACGATCCGGAAGCGTTCTCAAAACGCGAAGAACTGCACGCTATGGAAATTTCTGCTGAAGCTTTAATTGCATTTGCGAAACGTTACAGCAAAAAACTTTCCGAGCTTGCTGAAACAGAAAAAGATAAACAACGCAAGAACGAACTTGAAACAATGGCAGGTATTTGCGAGCGCGTTCCGGCAAATGCACCGCGTACATTCTGGGAAGCACTTCAATATTATTGGTTCGTTCATCTAGGAGTTACAACAGAACTCAACACATGGGATTCATTCAATCCGGGACGGCTTGATCAGCATCTTTATCCATTTTATAAACGAGATATTGAAAGCGGACTGCTGAACGAAAAACAAGCGTGCGAACTTCTTCAATCATTCTGGATAAAGTTTAACAATCAACCTGCTCCCCCGAAAGTCGGTGTGACTGCACAGGAAAGTAATACTTACACGGATTTTTGTTTGATCAACATTGGCGGCGTTACTGAAAAAGGCGATGATGCATCCAACGAGATGAGCTACATACTTCTTGATACTATTGAAGAAATGCGTTTGCTTCAGCCAAGCTCGATGGTACAGGTAAGTAAAAAAAATCCGGATAAACTTTTAAGACGCGCTTTGAAAATCATTAAAACCGGTTATGGTCAGCCGTCTATCTTCAACACTGATGCGATAATTCAAGAACTAACACGGCAAGGTAAATCAATAATTGACGCACGATGCGGCGGTGCAAGCGGATGCGTTGAAGCCGATGCATTCGGAAAAGAAGCGTACATTCTTACCGGCTACTTCAACATTCCTAAAATTTTGGAAATCACTCTTCACAACGGATTAGATCCGCTAACAGAAGAACAAATTGGGTTACAAACCGGAAATCCGGAATCATTCAAATCATTTGATGAACTTTATTCTGCTTTCGAAAAACAACTCAATCATTTCATAGATATTAAGATTAAAGGAAATATCATCATCGAACGAATTTATGCTGAATACATGCCCGCACCGTTCTTATCTATATTGATTGACGATTGTATCAAGAAAGGAAAAGATTATAATGCCGGCGGAGCGCGTTACAATTCATCTTATATACAAGGAGTTGGTATAGGAACCATTACCGATTCACTTTCTTCAATCAAGTTCAACGTGTTTGATAATAAGAATTTTACAATGAGTGAAATGCTTGAACTTCTTAAATGTAATTTCGAAAACAAAAAAGAGGAGAGAGAAAAACTTTTGTTCTTTACTCCAAAGTACGGTAATGACGACGACTATGCTGATGATATATTGCGAAAAGTTTTTGAAAGTTACTTTAAAGCTGTAGATGGAAGGCCGAATACAAAAGGCGGGCATTTCAGAATTGATCTGTTGCCAACTACTTGTCACATTTATTTTGGAAGTGTTCTTGGCGCAACACCCGACGGACGTTTTGCAAAAGAACCTGTAAGCGAAGGAATTTCTCCAGTGCAAGGCGCTGACGTACATGGTCCTACTTCTGTTATTAAATCTGCATCAAAGATTGATCATCTACGGACGGGCGGAACATTGCTTAATCAAAAATTTACTCCTAACTTTCTTGAGACCGATGAGGGAATTGAAAAAGTTCTTTATCTCATCAGAACATATTTTAAGTTGGACGGACATCATATGCAGTTTAATGTTGTTAATGCAGAAACTTTGCGCGAAGCACAAAAGCATCCTGAAAAATACAGGGATCTTATTGTTCGAGTTGCCGGTTATAGTGATTACTTCGTTGATCTCGGCGAAGATTTACAGAATGAAATTATTAGAAGAACAGAACATACTGGTGCGTGAATAAATCAACAATATCATCTTGGCGAAAGTTTGCCTACCGGCAGGAGGACCAGAATCCATAAGCAATGCTGTATTACATTTACATATTAGCAAGTAAAAGAAATAGAACACTTTATTTTGGAATGACAATCATAATTGAAGGAACTACACCATGTTCAAATCAAAAACTTACATTCAACGCAGAGCAGAATTAAAAAAGAAGATCGGTAAAGGATTGATTTTGTTCCTGGGCAACAATGAAGCGCCGATGAATTATACAGATAACACTTACTCATACCGTCAGGACAGCACTTTTCTATATTACTTCGGATTGGATAGATCAGAATTAGCTGCAGTTATAGATGTTGATGAGAATAAGGAAATTGTTTTCGGAAATGATTTCTCACTCGATGATATAGTTTGGATGGGACCGCAACAAACCGTTAAACAACTTGCATCGAAATACGGAGTAAAACAAACTGCATCATTGAATGATCTTGAAACTATGTGCGCTAATGCAATTAAGCAAGGAAGAAAAATTCATTTTATTCCTCAATACCGATATGATAATGTTTTTACTTTGCACAGAATTCTTGGAATAATGTCCAGCCGTATAAATAATTTTGCTTCAACAGAATTGATTAAAGCAATCGCCGAACAGAGAATGATAAAATCCAACGAAGAACTAGCAGAGATTGAAAAAGCAATTGCAATTTCTTATCAGATGCAGACTTCTGCCATGCGTTTTGCAAGACCCGAAATGTACGAACGCGATGTAATGGGATTTATTGCCGGATTAGCAATGTCGCTTGGAAGCGGAACATCATTCCCGGTAATTTTATCACGTCACGGAGAAACTCTTCACAATCATTTTTACGGAAATAAATTTAAGAATGGCGATTTGGTTGTAAATGATTCCGGTGCAGAATCAGCTTTACATTATGCAAGTGATATAACACGCACATTTCCGGTTAACGGAAAATTTTCTCCGCGTCAAAAAGATATTTACGAAATAGTTCTTCTCTCACAGCTTGTAGCAATATCGGAAATTAAACCGGATATAAATTTTAAATCGGTTCATCTTAAAACAGCCAGAGTAATTGCAGAGGGTTTGAAAGCAGTTGGATTGATGAAAGGAAATATGAAAAATGCTGTTGAAGCCGGTGCACATGCTTTGTTCTTCCCGCATGGACTTGGACATTTAATGGGTCTTGATGTTCACGATATGGAAAATTATGGCGAGAATAATCTTGGCTATGATGAAAAAACAAAACGAAGTACACAATTCGGTTTAAAATATTTACGTTATGCAAAACCGCTTGTTCCCGGAACCGTTATTACAGTTGAACCGGGCATCTATTTCATTCCTCAGTTGATAGATAAATGGCAAGGAGAGAAAAAGTTTACTGAGTTCATCAACTACAGCAAAGTTAATCAGTACAAAAATTTCGGCGGCGTTAGAATTGAAGATGATGTTGTTGTAACAAAGAAAGGATGTCGCGTACTTGGCAAACCAATTCCTAAAGCCGTTGATGATGTTGAGGCTATAGCTTCTGACAAAATTTAACATATATGTTATTTCGATCCCGATTTGTCGGGAGAGGAATCTCAAAATTAATTTGGAGAGAATATGCATCCATTTGAAGAAGAGTTAAGTGTAAGTAAAGAAGAAATTACAATTCTACTTCAGAGTATAGGCAAAATTGAATGGTCTGATTTTTTGTTGAATCCGCGAAGATTACGTGGAAGCGACTTCTTGATGCGTTGGTCGCAAGGTGTTTGGAGCGAACACAGATTGATTGAGGCAGTGAACTCAACAAAAAAATATTTTGCTGTTCAATATGGACCAAGTAGTGCTGCACCATCAGATGATGTACGAGAATTTGAATTATACTTTGAAAGATTAGATAAAGCAGGACTAGGAAATATCAAACGACCAGATTTGTTGATCTATAAAATTGAAGACCGAGAATTTGTAGACAATTTTCTCAATGATGTTGGAGGGGAACAGGAGTTACCATTCATAAAAGAAAAAGATTTACAACCACTCATAGAAAAATCATTAATTGGTGTTGAATGTGAAAACTCGCTTTGGGTTGCGAAAGATATGCCCGCTTATGGAAGTGAACTTACCCCACAAAAAAGATTGAACGGAAAATTAGGGTTAAAAAAATCTGCCGTTCTTCCAACAATCATTGTAAAAGAAGAGGATTTAAAACCGTTAACTAGATGGCAGACAAGCAATAAAAAAACTATTCATATTTGGCATGGTTTCTATGATTTAGCTTTTGGAATCTCTTATAATAGATTAAAAAGCTTAATTTCTAGAAAGCTTATACTTCCTACTGAGCAGGTCTTTCAAGCACCCGGAGGTGCAACCACAAAAAAAATCATTTATAAAGTTTATTATCACTATGCTTATCCATTAGGGGTTTCGACGCAAGAACCAAAGTTAATACCTGCTTACATTAAAGATAAAAATGGTCATATACTCCCTTATGTAATGTTTGAAGGCGGTCAATTGAAAATTATGAACGAAGCATTAGAAGAATTAGAAAGGTTACGATGACAAATAAAGCGGTTCAATTAATTCCAACTAACTGGGACAAAAGAGAAAAGCTGAGAGAGAAAGGTCAGTTCTGGACTCCGCCATGGGTTGCAGATGCAATGGTTAGTTATGTTTTAGACAATACAAAATTAATATTTGATCCCGCAGTTGGGAGAGGCGCATTTTTAGAAGCGTTAAGAAGAACTACAAATAAAAAAATTTCTTTTTACGGAACTGATATTGACCAAGATGTTTTGCGTGATACAATTTTTAGCGATAATAATTGTTCTGTTGAAAAAAGAGATTTCATTAAGGACCCTCCGAAAAAACTTTTCAAATCAATCATTGCTAATCCACCATATATTCGTCATCATCGCATCGATAGTGCGACAAAACTTTTTTTAAAAAAACTTACTGCAAACATTACTGGATTTACATTAGATGGAAGAACAGGTTATCACATTTTCTTTTTGCTACAAGCGCTGAATCATCTTGAAGAGAATGGAAAACTTGCTTTTATCATGCCCGCGGATACGTGCGAAGGGACATTCGCAAAAAAATTATGGAACTGGATTTCAAAAAAATATGCTATTGAATGCGTCATTACTTTCGATAGTTCAGCCACTCCGTTCCCATCTGTAGATACAAATCCATTAATTTTCTTGATTAAAAAAGCAGAACCGCTGGAAAATCTTATTTGGGTTAGAGTAAATGAACCACATTCGGATGATCTGACATTGTTTATAAAAAGTAGTTTCCAAACAGGACATTACAAAACAATATCGGTTACGCAAAGAAAAATTCAGGAAGCCTTAGAAACAGGATTTTCCAGACCACAACAAAATGGGAATGGATTTAAATATCATCTTTCTGACTTTGCAAAAGTCATGCGTGGAATTGCAACCGGTTCAAACGAATTTTTCTTTTTAACAAATGACCAAGTGAAAGAATCAAAGATTCCCGAAAAGTATTTTAAATTAGCAGTGGGAAGAACTAAAGATGTCACTGGTGATATTCTCGAAACAAATGAAATCAAGAACCTTGAGTTTAAGCAACGCCCAACTCGCCTTCTTTCTATTGAAGATCATAAAGATAGTCTACCTAAGTCGGTAGTTCAGTATTTGAAACTTGGCCAAGAGATGGGCTTACCGTATAGAGCACTTATTCAACAAAGAAAACCATGGTTCAGAATGGAAAGAAGAGAAATTCCTCAAATTCTTTTTACGTATTTGGGCCGCCGGAATTCTCGGTTTATTTTAAATCAAGCCGAAGTATTACCTTTAACAGGATTTCTTTGTGTTTATCCTATTCATAAAGATGAAATATTTGTACACAATCTTTGGAAAGTGTTAAATCATCCTGATACAATTAAAAATTTGTTACTCGTTGGTAAAAGTTATGGTTCAGGTGCAATTAAAGTTGAACCAAGAAATTTAGAAAGACTCGGGATCCCAGAAGAACTTGTAGAAAAATATAAATTGGTTCGACTTCAATACAAGCAAACAAATCAATTAAGTTTATTTGTAAATGAAAAGAAAAATAGATACAGAGTAAAAAAATCAGCTAGAATTAAAACGTAACCCATAACTAATAACCTTTTTGGTTATGTCCTTTACATTACTCTATCATAAAACTAAAAGGATTCTTTAATGAGTTTATCACGCAACATTCTTCTCTGGGCTTCTGAAAATAAATGGATGCGTAAAAATGTTCCTTCTTTGGGATTTGTAAAAAGTGCTGTAAAAAAATTTATGCCCGGCGAGAAAGTTGAAGATGCTTTAAATGCTGCAAAAATTTTCCAAGATAAAACCATTCCAACAATCTTTACGAAACTTGGTGAAAATATTACCGATCTTTCCGAAGGATTAGTTGTACGTGATCATTATTTGAGATTAATAGATAAAATTGCAGAACGAAATCTTGATATTGAAATTTCCTTAAAGCTTACCCAACTTGGTTTTGATCTTTCATTTGATGAAACGTATGAAAGATTTAAAGCCATAACTAAAAAAGTAAAAGAAAAACTCGGAAATGTAATTTGGATCGATATGGAAGGCAGTGCATATACACAGAAAACAATTGAGTTTTATAAAAAAATCAGAAGTGAGTATGAAAATGTCGGTTTATGCCTTCAAGCATATCTGTACAGTACTGAAAAAGATATTTATGACCTGCTAAGTATTAATCCTTATATAAGATTGGTTAAAGGTGCATACAAAGAATCACATGAAATTGCATTCCCCAAAAAGAAAGATGTAGATCATTCTTTCTTTGAGATTTCCAAAAAATTAATGATTGCCGCCAAAGAAGAAAATATTCATGTTGCGTTTGGAACTCACGATGAAGATTTGATTTATGCTATAATTAAAGAATCAAAATATTTAGGTGTTCCTAAAAACAAAATTGAATTTCAAATGTTGTACGGTATAAAAACTAATTTCCAAAACGAATTGGTTAAACTCGGTTACAAATTAAAAGTGTTGATCAGTTACGGCGATTTCTGGTATCCATGGTACATGAGAAGATTAGCTGAGCGACCATCCAATGTTTGGTTTGTTTTAAAAAATATTTTTTAAATTATCAGACCACCCCCTTCTATTCCCCCTCCTTACTTAAGGAGGGGGACACGGGGGAGGTTAAGAGGAAACATGAAACAGTTGAAAGGCATAATGCCTCCAATAGCAACTCCATTTGTTAACGATGAAGTTGCATATGAAAAGCTGGCACAAAATTTTTCTAAGTGGAACAAAACTGGATTGAGCGGATTTGTAGTTATGGGTTCGAACGGTGAATCCGTTTTCTTAACAAGAAATGAAAAATTAAGACTTGTTGAAGAAGTGAAGAAAAATATCCCTGATGATAAATTACTGATTGCCGGTACGGGTTCAGATTCTATTAGAGAAACAATTTTATTATCGAATGATGCGGCTGAGCGCGGCGCTGATTATGTTTTAATTCTAACGCCTTCTTTTTATAAATCCGAAATGAACCCCGCAGCATATATAAAATATTTTCCCGCGGTAGCTGATAAAACAAAAATCCCGGTTATAATCTACAACGTACCAAAGTTTACCGGGGTTGATATTGAAGCCGAGACAGTAGCAAAACTTGCCGAGCATAAAAATATTGTAGGCATAAAAAACAGTTCTGAAAATATTAGACAAACCATAGAGATGATTGATCAAACACCTAAAGATTTTGCAGTAATTATTGGAACTGCCTCCGTATTGTATCCGGGTTTGGCTGCCGGAGCCGTTGGTGGAATACTTGCGCTTGCAAATATTGCACCTAATGAGTGTGTGCAGATTCAAAAATTTGTTGAAGAAAAAAAATATTCGGAAGCACTTGAATTACAGAAGAAAATGTTACCAGTGAACAAAGCTATTACATCTAAGTATGGTGTTGCCGGATTAAAAGCGGCAATGGATATGCTTGGCTATTTCGGTGGTGAACCACGAGCGCCGCTTTCGGTATTGAGTGAGCCGGATAAACTGCAGCTAAAACAAATACTAGTAACTGCAAGCTTACTAAAACAATTTTGATTGTCATCCTGAATTATGCGAAGAATTTCTAAGACGGCGGAGTAAATGATTTATTAAAATAAAGAGTTCATTATGATTCCTTATACTAAAACCATAGCAATAACTGAAATACAAAGTCAGATATCTGTAATTGATTCTATTAACCCAAGTGAACTGTTCTCAGAACAATTTGAAGACTGGAGAAAAAAAACTGAAGGTCTCCTTTCTGACATATTTAACAGCGATAGCCGCCAACTGAAAGATTTTATTAAATTAAAATTTAGGCCTAGTATTAGATTTCTGAGTACTGTTGTAAATGATCAAACAGATGTAAAATATTTTAAGGATGGTTTGAATACAGCGAAAATTCTACTCGAATCATTTATAAAAGAAATTGATAAGTATTGGCAAGATGATATCAAAGCAAACAATAAGTCGAATATAAACCTAAATGACGTTATTGAACTTAAACCAAACTTTATGGGATTTGGACTGAACATTAACGCAATTATTAAAAAATTTTTTAAGAGAAAACAGAATTAAGGAAAAATTTCAACAAGGCATAAACTGTCATAACCACGATAGTCTAAAAATCAAATAAGTTTACAACACAGATTAAATAGATTGTGAACTCACCAGATAATTTTCCTAATTTTCGTATATCAATTTATTTCCTCTTGAATGAAAAAGGTATAAACATGGCAAATGCAATATTTAATGTTCAACTTCCACCAAACGAACCGGTAAAAAATTACGCATCCGGATCACCGGAAAAAGCTGCACTGAAAGCAAAGCTTGATGAAATGGCTAAGCAGACAATTGATATTCCAATTATTATCGGCGGAAAAGAATTCAGAACCGGCGATACGGACAATTGTGTAATGCCTCATGACCATAAACATATTCTCGGTAAATATCATAAAGTAGGAACGAAAGAAGTTAATGATGCTATTGCCTCCTCAATGAAAGCACATAAAGATTGGTCACGAATGAATTGGCAAGATAGAGTTTCCGTATTCCTAAAAGCTGCAGATCTTTTAAGTCAAACCGAATGGAGATATATTCTAAACGCTGCAACAATGTTAGGACAAAGCAAAAATCCATTTCAAGCTGAAATTGATGCTGCTGCTGAACTGGTTGATTTCTTCCGCTTCAATGCTTATTACGCTATGAAGATCTATCAAGAGCAGCCGCTTCATTCCCCAATTGGAATGTGGAACAGAATGGAATACCGTCCTCTCGAAGGATTTATTTTTGCAGTAGCTCCGTTCAACTTTACATCTATCTGCGGAAACTTACCAAGTGCACCTGCTTTGATGGGAAATGTTGCATTATTAAAACCAGCATCAAGTGCGGTTTATTCTGCTTATTGGATAATGAAATTATTGGAAGCTGCAGGATTGCCTGAGGGTGTAATAAATTTTGTTCCGGGCGCGGGTTCTAAAGTTGGAAATCCTGTAATGGATTCAGAACATTTTGCAGGAATTCATTTTACCGGAAGTACTTCTGTATTTCAAGGAATGTGGAAAACAGTTTCGAATAATTTACCTAAGTATAAATCTTATCCAAGAATTGTGGGTGAGACAGGCGGCAAAAATTTTATTTTTGCTCACCAAAGTGCAGATGTAAAAGCTCTCGGTGTTGCTTTGATTCGCGGTGCGTTTGAATATCAAGGACAAAAATGTTCTGCCGCTTCACGCGCTTATATTCCAAAATCAATTTGGCCAGAACTAAAAGATTTTATTGTTAGCGAATTAAAAACTGTTAAGATGGGCGATCCGCGTGACTTCTCTAACTTTATGAATGCCGTAATTGATAAAGGTGCATTCGATACAATTACTGGTTACATAGATTACGCAAAGAAATCGAACGAAGCTAAAATTATCTCCGGCGGAAATTACGACAGCACTAAAGGTTATTTCATAGAACCAACCGTTATCGAAACAACAAATCCAAAATTCAAATCAATGGAAGAAGAAATTTTCGGTCCCGTTCTAACGCTTTATGTTTACGATGACAGCAAATACGAAGAGACTCTTAACATATGCGATCAAACTTCTCCTTATTCACTAACCGGAGCTATCTTCGCACAAGACAGATATGCAGTAGAACTTGCAAATAAAATCTTGGTGAATGCCGCCGGTAATTTTTATATCAACGATAAACCAACGGGTGCAGTTGTAGGTCAACAACCGTTCGGCGGTGCGCGTGCAAGCGGAACTAATGATAAAGCAGGAAGTTATTTGAATCTCCTACGCTGGGTTTCTGCCCGTACAATAAAAGAAAATTTTATTCCGCCTCATGATTACCGTTATTCGTTCATGTCGGAAAAGTAAATTCATTTAACCCGCTAAATGCGGGGTTTTTTATTTATTTCATTTTTTACTTGCAATAAATCCTTTGAAACCGTAAGATACTCTGGAAGACTATGAAAGTTTTCCAATGGAGGCATAAATGAAATCATTAAAAGAAATTTTGATCTCGCAAACAATTTTAACTGTTAAAACGGGAACAAGTATTTATGATGTTACTTGTTTTATGGCAAAGCATAATATCGGACTTGTTCCGGTATTAGGAGAAGATGGAAAACTTTTAGGTGTTTTTTCAGAACGTGATTTAGTCCGCCGTGTAATTGCGCAAGGATTAGATTTGAAAAAAACAGGTGTTGACGACGTGATGACAAAGGATCTATTAGTTGCAGAGATCAGCCAGACCCACGAACAATGCTTAAAAAAAATGAAAGATAAAGGCACTCGTCACATTTTAATTGTTGATAAAGAAAAGCTAGCCGGAATTTTATCTATTAAAGATCTTTTGGAAGTTGATATAAAAGATCACAAAGAAACTATTGAAGTTCTTCAAAATTATATTTACGCTAGATAAATTTAATTAGAAAAATTTTCTTACCTCCTTTACGTATTTAATTGCCAAGATGATTAATTTTCAATTGTCAAATTGAATTTATGATCTGCTTACTACAATAAGGAGCAAAAACTATGGACCCATTCAGAGAGTTAACTCTTAACGCATTGCAAATAATTCAACTTATGGTTGCACCAGCGGTAATGATAAGCGCTTGCGGTTTATTATTGCTCGGCATTAATAACAAATATTCTTTAGTCGCTAACCGAATTAGATTACTGAATGAAGAAAAAAGAAGATTGCTCAGTAAGCTTGCAGATGGTAAGCATTCAACGGATGATAACATTAGATTAGAAAGTATAGCGATTCAAATTAATGCTTTGGTGTACAGAGCAAAATTAGTGAGAAATACTGTTTTGTGTTACACCACTTCTGTTGCATTATTTGTTTTTACCTCATTGCTTCTTGGCGTTTCTTCTTTTCTTTCGATTGGTAAATTAAATTATTTTATTATTAGCTCATTCTTGGTTGGAATGTTATTTGTTCTTGTAGGAATTGTATTTGCCGGATTCGAAACAAAAAAAGGATATGATATTATTTCGTACGAAGTAAAATCTCATGAGTAGAGAAAAAAATCTTTCGAAGGTTGATCTGCTTAAACCGGAGAATATGATTTTAATGTATGCGCGCGGTGCTTTTCCTATGGCAGATGAAACCGGCGGTATAAATTGGTACATGCCGGAGACACGCACAATAATTCCGATAAATGATTTTAATCTACCCCGCTCGTTAAAAAAAATTTTAGAAAAAACCGATTTTGAATTCCGCTATGACTCAAATACAATCGGAGTAATTAAAAAATGTGCCGATCGTGAATCAACATGGATTTCAAAAGAATTGATCGAAGCATATCGGGGCTTACAGAAACTGGGTAATCTTCATTCGGTAGAAGTTTATCAAAAAAATATTTTGATAGGCGGTTTATACGGCGTTACTTATCAAGGAGCTTTCTTTGGTGAATCAATGTTTTCAAAAATTCCGCAAGCTTCTAAATGTGCGCTCGTTAAATTATTAGAAAGACTTCGTGAAAAAGGATTTACACTGCTCGATGTTCAGTATCAAACCGATCATTTGAAGATGTTTGGGGCAAAAGAAATTTCATTCCAAGAGTTTGCAGAATTGTTATTAAAATCATACCAAAAAGATATTAACTTTATTTAAAAAAACTCAATTAATCAGCCTAAAGATTTTTTGTATATTTACATATAAAATCAACAGGAAGGTTAATTCAACCTAGCAAATAGGGTAAAGTATGAAAAAACATTTATCTGTGATCATGATTTTAATTTTTGCGTCTTTATCAATGGCGCAGACAGCTGGCGGAAGTTTTATGCTTGGTTATCCGCAAGGTGATTTCAGGAAAAATGTTGATCAGTTGGGATTTGGATTTCAAATTCAAGGAACACTTTGGGAACCGACACATGAAAAACCTTTTACAATTGGACTTGATGGAGGATATTTAGTTTACGGACACACGAGCGATCGTAGAGAATGGCCCGGGTTTCCTGGTGTATATCTAAATTTAACCAGAACAAATAGCATGGCAAATCTACATTTAATGTTTCAAGTAAGTCCATTCTTTGGTACAGTACGCCCTTATTTCGAAGGTTTATTTGGCGGTGCGATTATCTGGACATCATCAGAAGTGAAAAACGAAAATGGAAATTGGCAAATTGCCTCAACGACAAATTATAATGATTTTACTTGGAATTACGGCGGTGGTTGCGGTATTCTTTTCAAGTTGACCGATAATCTTGATAAGATCAGCGCTTTATATCTTGACATAAAAGCACGCTACTTATTTGGAACAGAAGCAAGTTATCTTACCGAACAAAGCATTACTGTAAATAATCAAGGTCAAACTATTTATAATGCAAAAAAATCTAAGACTGATTTTTTCACAATTCATGTTGGTGTTGTTGCTTATTTCAATCCATAAAAAATTTCAAGAAAATATATGAGGATAAAATGATTAAAAAGATCAAAGAATATTTAGGAAGTGATGCTGATTCGTTTCTCAACTACAAAGCAAAATTTCCGAAAGAAAAATTACATCTGCCGGGTCCTGATTTTGTTGACAGAATCTTTTTCCCTTCGGATAGAAATAATAATGTTTTAAAAAATCTTCAATGGATGTATAACACCGGACGATTGAGCGGTACCGGTTATTTATCAATTCTTCCTGTAGATCAAGGTATTGAACATTCAGCAGGAGCTTCATTTGCTAAAAATCCGGATTACTTCGATCCGGAAAACATTGTTAAGCTGGCAATTGAAGGCGGGTGTAATGCTGTTGCTTCAACTCTTGGTGTTCTTGGAATGACGGCAAGAAAATATGCACACAAGATTCCTTTCATTGTTAAAATAAATCACAATGAACTTCTTACATTTCCAAATAAGTTCGATCAAATTATGTTTGCCGGAGTTGAACAAGCTTACGATATGGGAGCGGCGGCAGTTGGTGCAACAATTTATTTTGGCTCTGATGAAAGCGGTCGTCAAATCGTAGATGTCAGTGAAGCATTCCAATACGCACATGAACTTGGAATGGCAACAATTCTTTGGTGTTATCTTAGAAATCCTCAATTCAAAAAAGATAAAGACTATCATGTTTCTGCGGATTTGACCGGACAGGCAAATCATCTTGGCGTAACAATCGAAGCTGATATTATTAAACAAAAACTTCCGGAAAATAACGGAGGATACACTGCACTTAATATGGGAAATTCTTCGTACGGAAAAATTGATAAACGCGTTTACTCGGAACTTACAACAGATCATCCTATTGATCTGGCTCGCTATCAAGTGATGAACAATTATATGGGTCGTGCAGGTTTAATTAACAGCGGCGGTGCAAGCGGTGAAAACGATTTTGCCGAAGCAACAAAAACTGCAGTCATTAATAAACGTGCCGGCGGTATGGGATTGATCTGCGGACGTAAATCATTTCAGCGCCCATTGGCAGAAGGTGTAAAACTCCTTAACACAATCCAAGATGTTTATTTGTGTAAAGAAGTAACTATTGCTTAAACGATAACATAATAAATTCAATTAGCCCCGATTCAATCGGGGCTTTTTGTTTTTGCTCTTTAATTATAACTATTCTCTTCCCTAAACGACTAAATATCTGATGCTTGATTCAAGATAAAAATTCGAGTATAATTTGATCGGAGTTTATCTAAGAAGAAGATGAAACGTATTAAATCCACATTGAAAATTGTTGAATGGGAAGCCGTACTTTGGTTTGCAGGGTTAGTGTTTCTACTAACTATCAATCCGTATCAAATTCAGCAATTTTCGTTCTGTCCTTTTCATAATCTTGGAATAACATTTTGTCCCGGCTGCGGATTAGGCAGATCAATCTCGTTCTTTTATCATGGCGATTTTTTTCGTTCTCTTCAAACACATCCTCTCGGAATTATTGCATTCATACTTATCTCAATTCGCATTATAAAACTTTCACATAAAATGTATCACAACTATCACAAAACTAAAGAGGTTATCTATGGCTAACGTTCTAGAAATGCTGCCTGAAATTATGGGCGAAGAACAAATGTACATATCCAGTTTAATTAAAAACATGGATGACAAACAAGCACAACAGTTTGCCAATATTTATCGTGCACGAAGAAAAGATCCTCAAACAATTTTACTAGTAACCCTGGTTGGATTTCTTGGTATCTCCGGCATACAAAGATTTTTAACAGATCAGATTGGTATGGGAATTCTCTATTTACTTACCGGAGGTATCTGCATGATCGGGACAATAATTGATTTGGTGAATCACAAAAAAATTGCTTTTGAGTATAATCAGAAGCAGGCAAATCAAATTGCAATGATGGCAAAGAATTTATAGTATAGGAATAAAAAAGAGCGGCATAAAACAACCGCTCTTTTCATTTTAAATCTTTTTAGTGTTATTTAAAAAGTAACAGTTATACCAAATTTGATCGTTTCATAAGTTAACGGTGCTTCTGTTTCAAACGGCCAATTCATTCTATCTTTCTTCAATGTAAAGAATGCATAAGAAAGACCATTGTTCAAAAGAAAATCTACAATTGGCGTTGCATATGGCGAAGAATCACTTACTTCATCAATAAAATTACCCAAAAAATGCTTGGCACTTTCTTCTATCATCATACTTCCCAGATGTTTCCAAAATAAATGCCGCGGGAAAATAACAGCCGCTTCATAACTAACATTTAATGATACTGAAGAGAAAATATCAAACTTAATTCCTCCTTCATTCACTGTTCCAAATCTGAATTCTTGATGAAATCTGTTGAGAATTTCGGTGTCGTTAACAGCATCATCCAAACTCATTGGCGGATTTGTCAGCAAATAAAATTTCGCGGGGTAATCAATCATATCGAGGCGGGACCAAACAAAACCGCTACTGTTATACGGCATGATTGAAAAATTATTAAGTTTATAAGCATATCCTTCTCTTTTAGCAAAACCAAATCTCCATAAATCGGATTTCATTTCGCCAATTGCCGTCGAAGAAGATTTCAAATCCGCACTGAACTTAGATCCAAAAAGATATTTCTCGCTGAATTGAATAATATCTTCAGTATAGTATGTTGAACGTGAAGCATAACCGAGTTTTAATTCCAGAGATCCGTTATCGGCAAAATTGCTTTTAAGTTTTTTGTTATCAGCTTTTCCAAATCCGTAATTAATTTCTATAAATGGTCTGCCATGAAATTCCCAGTGGAACCATTCGTAATCTTTCCAGTTTAACCACTTTTCATCATTCCATTTTTCATCGGTCGAATCTTTTCCGTTCTGAGCGAACAAATTCATATTTGTTAATAGAACAATTACTGCAGAAAGTAATAATATTTTACGAATCATATTAACTCCCTCCTATCGGTTTTTTAGCTTTAGACGAATTCTATTAAGAATTGTTACACATCATTTTCAAAAAAAATAGAATTAATGTGAGTAGCTTATCAAGCTATAATGATACCGGTTTTTTGTTTAAGTGCGGTTAGGAGATTTTCCATCAGAAAATTTCCCTGAGCAGGTTTAGTTATAAATATATCAACCCCGGCTTCATAAGCATTATCTCTATCCTTTTGAAATGCATGTGCGGAAAGACCAACGATAGGCATATTTTTGTATTTTTCTTGAGAGCGAAGTTCTTTTGTGAGTTGAAGACCGTCTTTTGCCCCGCGAAGTGATATATCCATCAAGATTATATCATATTTGTTTTCATTAAGTTTTTCATAAAATGATTCTGCTGAATCACAAACATCCAAATCAAAATTTCTTTTAAGAAAAATGCGGAGAAATTTTTGATTTTCTAAATCATCTTCTACAACAAGAAGTCTGGGTTTCTTTTTATCCAAATAATTTACCCTTTTTCCGTATTCAAATTTAACTTCAAGAATAAAATAAGTATTTAAATAATCATAAGAAATACTAACTACTTGGACTTAATACTCATCCCAACTTTTTGCTTCTAGATTTAACGGATCTTTGTTTGTTAATGCTTCTGCCAGACGCATTGCAAGCTGGCGATTTGTAATTAACGGAATTTTATAATCTACGGCGGTACGGCGAATGATGTAATCGTTGGTTAGTTCTTCTTCCTGGAAATTTTTAGGAATGTTTATCACAAGATCAATCTTACCAGACTTAATATAATCAGCTGCATTCGGAGTTTTACTGCTTAGAGGCCATTCCAAAGTTTCTACGGGAATTCCGTTTGCATTCATAAACTTAGACGTTCCTTGTGTTCCATAAAATTTTATTCCAAGTTTTACCAGCTGTCTGGTTGGTTCTAGTAATTCTGATTTTGAAACAATCGAACCTGATGATATTAAAATTGATTTGATCGGAAATTTATATCCGACAGATGTAAGAGCTTTTAAAAATGCCTCATCAAAATCCTGACCCAGACATGCAACCTCTCCGGTTGATGCCATTTCAACTCCTGTTGTAGGATCAGCTCCTTCAAGACGTGTAAATGAAAACTCCGGCGCTTTTACTCCGACATAATCGTAAGTCAAAGTTTGATCATCCCACTTCTCAACTTTCTTACCTATAATAACTTTGGAAGCGATTTCTATAAAATTTTTCTTGAGTGTCTTAGATACAAAAGGAAAACTTCTCGATGCACGCAAATTACATTCTATAACTTTTACACGATTATCTTTTGCGATAAACTGAATATTGAAAGGACCATTGATATTTAATTTCTTGGCAATATCTGAAGAGATCTGTTTAATCTGCCGCATAGTTTCAAGATAGGTTCGTTGCGCCGGCAAAACCAATGTAGCATCGCCGGAATGTACTCCGGCATTCTCAACATGTTCAGAGATCGCAGAGCAAACAATTTTTCCGTTTTGTGCAACCGCATCAAATTCTAATTCTTTTGCATTAACTAAAAATTTTGAAATCACTACCGGATGTTCCGGAGAGACATCAACCGCTTTTTGTAGGAACCCAGTTAATTCAAAATCGCCGGTTGCTATTGCCATTGCAGCGCCGCTTAATACATAAGAAGGACGAACTAAAACCGGATAGCCGACTTTGTTAGCAAATTGTAACGCATCTTCCAAAGTACTTAGCTTACTCCACACAGGTTGTTCTATTTCAAGTTCATCAAGCATAGCTGAAAAGATACTTCTGTTCTCCGCTGCATCAATTGATTCAGGTGAAGTGCCGAGAATTTTTACACCTATCTTATGAAGTTTGAGTGCGAGGTTATTCGGAGTTTGTCCGCCCATAGAAACAACAACTCCAAGCGGTTTTAATACATCATAAATTTCCCAAATTGTTTCGGTTGTTAGTTCCTCGAAGAACAAAGCATCAAACTCATCGTAATCAGTACTTACAGTTTCCGGATTACAATTTATCATTACAGTTTTGTAACCCATCTCGCGTAATGTTTTCCCGGTAATCACACAACACCAATCAAATTCTACCGAGCTGCCAATTCTGTACGGACCTGATCCTAAAATGAAAACACTTTTCTTTAATTTAAACTCGAAATCATGAATAGAACAATTGTATGTGAGATATAAATAATTTGTCTTTGCAGGATATTCTGCAGCAAGTGTATCTATATGCTGGATGAACGGATGAATATTATTTTTCTTTCTTAGCAAATAAATATCATGTGCATCTTTTCCAATTACGTTTGCAATTTGACGGTCGGAAAAACCATGCTGCTTTGCTTCTATCAGAAGTTCTGTAGATAATTTTCCTTTTGTTACTGAAATCTTTTTTTCTATATCAACAATGTTTTGAATTTTATAAAGGAACCATTTATTAATATGAGTTAGCGAATGAACCCAGTCAATGGAGTATCCTTGTTTCAAAGCTTGAACAACAGCAAACATTCTTTCTTCGGTTGGATTGCGCAGTGCTTCTTCTAATTCTTCAAACTCGACTTTTGTTCTGCTTGCGGTTAATCCTTCAACACCAATATCCAGCATACGCATTGCTTTCTGAATCGCTTCTTCAAATTTTCTTCCGATCGCCATCACTTCGCCGACAGATTTCATTGAGGAACCGAGGTTACGTTTTACGAGACGGAACTTTTTCAAATCCCAGCGAGGAACTTTTATGACTATATAATCAAGTGCAGGTTCGAAAAATGCTTTAGTCGTTTTTGTGATTGAGTTTGGTAATTCGTGCAAACCAAAACCAAGAGCAAGTTTTGCGGCAACAAATGCAAGAGGATAACCGGTTGCCTTCGATGCAAGCGCAGAACTTCTTGAAAGACGCGCATTAACTTCTATTACTCTATAATCTTGAGAGTTTGGATCAAGTGCATATTGAATATTGCATTCACCGACAATTCGAAGATGGCGGATAGTTTTAATTGCAATTTCCCTCAGCATATGAAATTCGTTGTTGGTAAGTGTTTGGCTGGGTGCAACTACAATACTTTCTCCAGTATGAATTCCCATCGGATCAATATTTTCCATATTGCAGACTGTGATACAATTATCATATCTGTCGCGGACAACTTCATATTCAATCTCTTTCCATCCTTCAAGATATTCTTCAACTAAAATTTGAGAAGAATAAGAGAGCGCTTTTGCTGCAAGCTTTTTAACTTCATTTTGATTTCTGCAAACTCCTGAACCTAATCCCCCGAGTGCATAAGCAATTCTAATAATAACCGGATAACCAATTTTTTTTGCAAACTCAATGGCTTTATCAACGCTTGTTACAGCTTTACTCTGCGGAAATTTTATGTTTATTTCTGAAAGCTTATTACAGAACAACTGTCTGTCTTCAGTATTTTCAATCGCATCAATTTGGGTTCCCAAAACTTGTATTTTATATTTTTTTAGCACCCCTTCTCTATGAAGAGCCAATCCGCAGTTCAAAGCAGTTTGTCCGCCGAATCCAAGTATAATTCCATCAGGTTTTTCTTTAGCAATAACTTTTTCAACATAGTTAGTGTTGATTGGAAGTAGGTAAACTTTATCGGCGAGGTAGTCTGATGTTTGGATTGTCGCAATGTTGGGATTAATTAAAATTGTATAAAGTCCTTCTTCTTTAAGAGCTTTTATTGCCTGGGAGCCTGAATAATCAAACTCGCCGGCTTCACCAATCTTTAGTGCTGAACTACCGATGATCAAAACTTTTTTAATTTTATGTTTCACTTCACATCCTTCAAGAATTCATCAAAAATAAATGCGGTGTCTGCTGGTCCGGGTGATGCTTCTGGATGAAATTGAACACTTCGGAAAGGAAGTTTTTCATGACGAACACCTTCATTTGAATAATCATTTAAATTTTCGAACCAGGGCTGCCATCCACGCGGTAATGATTTTGTATCAACGGCAAAACTGTGATTCTGCGAAGTAACATAGCACTTGTTCGAATCTACTTGCTTTACCGGCTGGTTTTGGCTGCGATGACCATATTTTAATTTATAAGTTTTTGCGCCAGCAGCAAGAGAAAGTATCTGATGACCCAAGCAGATACCTAATGTGGGAATTTGTTTTTGAATAAGTTTTTTTGCCGAAGCAACAAGTTGTTTGTACACAACTGGGTTTCCGGGACCATTGGAAATTACAGCCCCATCAAAATCTTCTTTGTCTATATCATAATTATACGGAACACGAAGAACGGTTACTTTTCTTTGAATCAGATTTGAAAAAATACTTTTCTTGCAGCCGCAATCAATCAATAAAATTCTTTTCTTACCATTTCCAAATTTCTCTGCTTTATTAACAGTTACTTTTGAAATTAGATCTTCTACATCCGGATTGTAGTATTTAATTTTTTCTTTCCCGATTTCAATTTTACCAAGCATCGTTCCCCGTTCTCTCAAAATTTTTGTCAGGCGGCGTGTATCAATTCCGTAAAGTCCGGGAATCTTGAAGCGCTTAAACCATTGATCAAGACTTTCAACCGCATTCCAATGATTAAATGATTTTGATTCTTCTGAGACAATTAAAGCTTGCACTTGAATTCGATCGGATTCAAAATTTTCCGGTATTCCCTCATTCATTGATGGAATGCCATAATTGCCAATAAGCGGATAAGTCATTACAAGAATTTGTCCTTTGTAAGACGGATCGGTCAATGTTTCGGGGTATCCGACCATACCTGTATTAAAAACAACTTCTCCTGCTATAGATTTATGATAACCGAAAAGTTTTCCTTCAAAAATATTTCCATCTTCTAATATTAATTTTGTTGTTTGAGCGTGTGCAGTTTTCTTGTTCAACCTCTTTTCGGACTCCTAATAATTTTTTTGATTGCGTGAAGGGAGGAAAAAATTCAAAATTGATTGCACGAAGGTAAAAAAATTATTTGTGCGCACAAAATTTTTTTCGGCTAAACGGCAATCTTGCAGTATTCTATGCCAGATATCTACATTGAATATAAAACTTTACTATCCTAAGTCTGGCAGTAAATATCCTGGATTCTGAATGGTTATTTATACAATCAACCGCCATCTGCCATCGCAAAGTAATAATCTGTTAACTATGCCGATCGAGGCAACTTATATTAAATCGTTCGGATATCTGCCTAATTAATTCATTTCTATGAGTTTGAAAGATCAATACTCTCAAACTCATTGTTTAAATTTTGATTTATATTTCTTTAACTCTTTCCTAAAATATTTCAGATAGGAATAACTTTTTATTCGTAAGTCAAGTGATGCGGAACTAAAATATTCCAATTGATGTTTAATTTTTTATGGATATCAATTCGTGTAGAGAATCGGTCGGCTGGCAACTCTCTATACGTATTAATGCAAAAGGGAGCGTATTATCGTTCCCTTTTGTAATTTTAAACCGAACAAAAAAAAGTCTAATGAATAGAAGATTAACTTACATTGCAATTATCTTAATTATTTTTATTGTATTAACAGCTTGCGGATCAGCTCCGCGCTTTACATCAAGAGAATCCCGATTTGAGAAAAGAACACCACCTCCAACTGAAAATTTAGAGCGATATAAAAATGTCGAGCCGCTTGAAACCGTTACTGGAGTTGCCTCCTATTATGCAGATCAATACGATGGGAAGATTACTTATGGCGGTGAGGTTTATGATATGTATGGTTTGAGTGCAGCTCATCCTTCATATCAGATGGGAACGGTTATTCGTGTTACAAATCTTTATAATGATAAAAGTGTAATTATTCGGGTAAATGATAAAATGCCATTCCGTCCGGATCGAATTATTGATCTTTCACTTGGATGCGCTCAGGAACTGGATATGGTTAATGTTGGAATTCAAGAAGTTAAAGTGGAGGTTCTTGAGTGGGGTAAAGGAAAAAAGTAAAAGTAACTGAATCCAAGGATGAATCATCTCATCTAATATGATATAATCAGAATTGTTTATAATGAAGCTAAAAAAAATGTTGCCTGTTCTTGCCGGAGCCAGTTTAGGTTTTGCTTATTATTATTTTATCGGCTGCAGAACAGGATCTTGTCCAATTACAGGAAGCCATTACATTTCCACATTATACGGTGCACTGATCGGTTTGGTCTGGACTATTTCAACTAAAAAGAAAAACACAGATGATAACAAAAGAAATTGAAATAGAAGATCTTATAAAAGAAATTCCAAAAGCGGTAACTTATTTGATGGAAAAAGGTATAAGATGTTTGAGGTGCGGTGAACCAATTTGGAGTACGCTTGAAACCGCAGCGAAAGAAAAAGGGTTTAATGATTTAGAAATAGAATCATTTGTAAATGATTTGAACAACCTTAAAAATGAAAAGACTAACTAATTTTTTCCAATGAGAATAAATTCTTATTTTATTAACAGATTAATTCAGAGGATATAATGAATCAGAATAAAAACGATCAACAAAAAACATTTGGCGGTTTAACTAAAAAACATAGAAGCTGGATCTACACAGGATTTTTTATCGGTGTTATTATATTGTTATTCCTTTTTAACAACTCAGATTATTTATTCGGAAGAGCGGAAGAGAACGGACCTTATCCGCCTAATTATATTCCCGCAGCTCAAAAAGGAACAACACTAGCGCCGGATTTTACATTACCGACATCAGATGGTAAGACTCTGAAGTTATCTGATCTTAGAGGTAAAGTGGTAATTGTGGATTTCTGGGCTACTTGGTGTCCCCCGTGCCGCAAAGGAATTCCGGATCTAATTGATTTGAAAAAGAAATACGGCAGTAAAGGATTTGAAATAGTTGGTGTTTCACTTGATACAGATACCAAAAGCGATGTTGTTCCTTTCATAAAGAACCAGGGAATGAATTATCCGGTTGTATATGGAAACTCTATTGTTGCTCAAGCATACGGCGGTGTAAGAGCAATACCAACTTCATTTGTAATTGATAAACAAGGTAAAATAGTAGCCAGCTATGAAGGTTTGATGCCGAAATCAACTTATGAAAATCATATTAAGAAGTTACTATAAAGATTAAGAGCAAGATTAAGATCAATTCTTTTTCTTGCTCTTTCTCATAATCTTAATCTTTCGTCAGTGTTCGTGATCAAAATCCTGATGAAGATTATTTCTCACTTCTAAATAATCTCCGTATTGTTTCAGTAGATCCCAAGAGTAAATTCCAAAATCGTAACCGTCTTTCCATTTAATTTGAATTGCATAGTTACCCACCATTTCAATTTTTTCAACCTTATACGCTTCTGATTTAAGCGGCGCTCTTTTTGGCGGGGCGTAATGTTTCCAAAGAATTGTCTCACCTTTATTGCCTGCGTCCGGCGATTCATCGCGTAAAAATTTGAGCGGATATTTAATTACTTTTCCGTTATCCCAAATTATTTCAAGATGTTCTTGCTTATGTAATTTTATCTTAGTTGGAACGCTCATATTATTCCGCAAGAAGTTAGAAACAAGAAATGGGAAATGGAAATGAGAAGTAAATTTAAAATCACGTCTAGCTTCTTACCCTTCACATTATTGATTTAAGATAATCGGCAATCCATTCTTACCTGATCCTATTATAACAATTTTCGCATTAGTAGAATTCGATAGCTTTTCGGTTGCTTCAATACCTTTCCATTGTAAATAGTTTTGACTAATACCTCTTGCAACAATTTCTTGGAAATCAGCGATACCTTTCGCTTCAATTCGCTTACGATCTGCTTCCTGTTCTTCTTTCTTCAAAACAAATTGCATTTGTTGACTGGCTTGTTCTGCCTGAAGTTTTTGCTCGATTGACGCAGTGAGTCCAGCCGGTAAAATTATCTGTCGCATAGGTGCGGATTCTATGGTTATTCCTCTTGGACCAACTAACTTTTCTAATTGATCTTTCATCTTCGTTGCTAACTGTTCACGAGATTCTGTGTAAAGAGCTTTGGCTTCGTATTCAGAGGTTACACCGCGAACTACTGAGCGGAATTGTGGAACTATAATAATTTCCTCGTAATTTTCTCCAACCGATTTATAAATCTTTGATGCGTTATCCGGATCAAGACTGTAAAGCAAACTTATCTCAAGCTGAACGCTCAATCCCTCTTTCGAAGGAACATTCATAGTTTCTTTTAATTCTTGAGTTTTAATGCTGAACTTGATCACGTTAGCTAATGGATTAACAAAGTTCACACCGGATTTTAGAGTTGTGCTACTAACACTTCCAAGAAAATCAACAACTCCAACAGTTCCTGCCGGAACTACAGTGAAAATTTGAACCAGCGCTAAGACTCCGCCAAGCACAATCCCGATTATAGAAAGTTTTGCCTCCTGGACTCTTCCCGTTTTTTTAGTATTGATGTAAACCAGAATTGATACCGCAAAAATTATTAATGCAAATATAAAAAACATACTTCCTCCTTTATCATTAGTTACTAATTAATTAAGTACAAAAAAAATATTTTTCTAAACCCCCATAATAGTTTTAATAAGTTTTACCGATTGAGTTTTTTGATTTGAAACTGTAATTGCTGAAAGAAGTTTTTTCTTTACCGAAGCTACATTCTCTTCCCTATCTGTATATAATTCAGCGATCACTTCCCCTTTCTTAATTTTTGTGCCGATCTTGGGATAGAAAATTATTCCGGCTTTAGGATCAATCTTATCTTCCATTGTTTTTCTTCCGGCACCAAGTTCAAGCGACGCCATACCAACTTCGTAATTATTAATTGTTTTTATATATCCGGTTTTATCTGCTATTAACGATTCACGGATTTTTGATTTCGGATACTTCTCAGGATGTTTGATCATCGCAACATCACCGCCTTGAAGTTTTACAATCTCTAAAAATTTATTGAATGCTTTTCCGCTTGCAATAATTTCTTTACTGATTTCCACTCCCTCTTTTATGGATGATGCTTTACCGCCAAGATAAATCATCGCACCGGATAAATTCAGTGATAAATCAGCAAGATCGCCGAACATTTCTCCTTGCAAAACTTTAATTGATTCATAAACCTCAAGCCAGTTGCCGATATAATTACCAAGCGGTTGATTCATATCCGTAATAAATGTAATTACTTTTTTATTGAATGCTTTTGCAGTATCGGTAAGAGATTCTGCTAGTGCTAATGAATCATTATACGTTTTCATGAAAGCGCCGGAGCCGGTTTTAACATCAAGAACTAATCCGTCAATTCCTTCTGCTAATTTCTTACTCATTATACTTCCCGTTATAAGCGGAATAGATTCAACAGTAGCCGTTACATCTCTTAGTGAATAAATTAATTTATCTGCCGGTGCGACTTCTTTTGTTTGTCCTGCTAAAACTGCGCCGCATTTTTTCAATACTGATTTATATTTAGACAAACTAATTTTTGTTTTGAATCCCGGAATTGCTTCTAGCTTATCAAGAGTTCCGCCAGTGTGCCCAAGTCCGCGGCCGCTAATCATTGGCACATTAACTCCGGCTGCTGCTACAATAGGTGCAAGAACTAACGAAGTTTTATCGCCTACTCCGCCTGTAGAATGCTTATCAATTTTTTTTCCTTTTATTGAATCAAGATTAATAACACTTCCGCTAAATAGCATTGCCTTAGTTAACCATGCTGTTTCTTTTTTGTTCAATCCCTTCAGATAAGCAGCCATTAGAAACGATGAGAATTGGTAATTTGGAATTTTCCCCATTGTGAAATTTGAAACCAGATATTTGATTTCTTCGTCGGTTAAAGATTCTCCGTCTCGTTTTTTTCTGATAAGTTCTACAGTGTTCATATAACTCCAAATAAGAATAAGATTATGATTAAGAATAAACCGGTTAAGGGTAATTATTTTCGATTGAACTCTCTATCAATTTCTATTAACTTGCCATCACAAATAATCATCAAAACAGAATAGAGGCAAAAATGTTTGATCCTAATTACAAGTTTACTTGCGTTGACCGCTTCCTAAAATACGTAAAATATGATACTCAATCGAACGAAGATTCAACAACATTTCCGAGCGATCCGAAACAGATTGAACTTAGTAAAGCGTTAGTTAAAGAACTAAAGCAGATTGGTTTGAAGGATGCTGTTATGGATGAATATGGTTATGTCATGGCAACTCTGCCGTCGAATACAACAAAGAATGTCCCCACTATCGGATTTATTTCTCACGTAGATACAAGCCCCGCTGTAACAGGAACGAATGTAAATCCGGTGATACATAAAAACTATCAAGGCGGAGATATTGTTCTTCCAAAAGATCCGACAAAAGTAATTGTTGCTTCAGAGAATCCTGAACTGAAAGAAATGATCGGTCTCGACATCATAACTACCGATGGAACAACTTTACTTGGTGCTGATGATAAAGCTGGTATTGCAGAAATTATAGATGCAATGAATTACTTAATTCAACACCCGGAAGTTAAACATGGTACAATAAGAATTTGTTTTACTCCGGATGAAGAAGTTGGACGCGGAACAGAAAAATTTAATGTTAAAAAGTACGATGCAAAATATGCTTATACCATTGACGGATCAACACGCGGTGAGGTTGAAACGGAAACATTCAGCGCCGATGCTGTAGTAATTAAATTCAACGGAAAGAATGTTCATCCCGGATATGCAAAAGGAAAAATGATCAATGCTGTTAAGATCGCTTCCAGATTTTTAGAAATGCTTCCTAAGGATAACCTTTCACCTGAAACTACAGAGATGCGCGAAGGTTATGTGCACCCGACACAAATCAATGGAAATGAAACACAAACAATAATAAAATTTATCATCCGCGATTTTGATGCAGAAAAGTTGAAAGAATATGAATCATTCTTAAAAGATCTCTGCCAAAAAACAATTGCACAATTCCCGGGTTCAACAATGGGGTTTGAAGTGATCGAACAATACCGCAACATGAAATTCATTCTTGATCAGCACCCCGAGATCGAAGCAAATGCGATCGAAGCTCTGAAGCGATTGGGAATAAAACCGATTAACTCTGCTATACGCGGTGGAACTGACGGCTCACGCTTAAGTTATTTAGGATTGCCTACGCCGAACTTATTTGCCGGCGGGCATAATTTCCATGCTTACACTGAATACGTTGCAATTCAAGATATGGAAGCGGCTGTGAAGATGATTGTAACTCTTGCAAATGTTTGGGAAGAGAAAGCATGATGGTTGATGGATTATGTATGAAGGTTGATGTGAAATAATTTCTAATCCGTATAGAAAGAGTTTTATTTAAATATGCCCCATAGATTAAAACGAGCAACCGACATTGCTCTTGTAATAAATATTTTTCTGTTTATCATTAAATCAATTGTAGGAATACTTTCAAATTCCATTGCAGTAATTTCCGAAGCTCTTAATTCTCTTACCGATATACTTTCTTCATTAGGAATTAAATATGCTGTAAAGCTTTCGCGGGAAAAACCGGATTCAAAACATCAGTTCGGACATACGCCTGCTCAACCGATTGCGGCATTCATTCTTTCCGTCTTTGCTTTTGTAGTCGGGATAAATATCATCGAAGAATCCGTTAAACGATTGATCACACCGCAAAATATTAATACAATTCCCGCCGTCTATATTGTTTTAATTATAACCATGATTATAAAAATTTCTCTTAATCGTTATCAAGTAAAAATCAGCAAGATGTTCAACAGTCCTGCAATTAAAGCGGCATCTATAGACAGCATTAACGATGTGCTTGCTTCTTCAATTGCATTGGTCGGTGTGATTGGTGCATCTTATAATTTAAAATTTATTGACAGCATTGCGGGAATCATGGTTGCAATGTTTGTCTTCAAAACAGGTTATGAAGTTGCAAAAGAAAATCTTGATTATTTAATGGGGCGATCTGCAACCATAGAGTTTGATGAAAAGTTAAAAAGTATTGCAAGAGAAATTAAAGGTGTTAAAGGTATTAACGATCTTCGTTCTCATTACGTTGGAAATAAATTTCATATTGAAATTCATATTGAAGTTGATAAAGATTTAAGTACGGTTGTTTCTCATGATATCGGCAATGAAGTTAAATTTACGCTTGAAAAACTTGAAGAAGTTCAAAAAGTTTTTGTGCACGTAGATCCGGTTTAATAAATAAATTGAGGGAACCTCCTAAAGTTAGATCATTCAGGTCATGCTTAAGCAGTAACTTATAATTCCTTTTATAGATACCTTTTTTAAGCAATGTTTGCGAATTTTTTTTATATCTGTCTTTGTTCTCCTATTATGAGACTATATATAATTTATCTCATTTTTTTGAAACTAAACTATTATTTTGGTGTAACACTATTCAACAATACTGAAATGGGAACCAAATGAAGAAACTGTTTATAATTCTACTGTTATTCGTGTTTGCGGTTAACTCCTATGCACAAAATCCTAATGAAGTTCTTTCAAAAGATCATTCAATAGATACAAATAAAGTAATTCTGCCCGATGAAACATACAAACGTGTTAGTCAGGTAATTACACAATTTCTTTCCATGTATCATTATAAAAAACAAAAATTGAATGACTCTTTATCGTCGGTTATTTACGATCAATATATCAACACACTTGATAATAATAAATTATACTTCGTTAAATCCGACTTAGATAATTTTGAAAAATATAGATTTCAGATTGATGATTTCTTAAAAGAAGGAAATATCAATTCTGCATTTGAAATATTTTATGTTTTCAAAAAGCGACTGGGGGAAAGAATTAAATACATTGATTCTCTTCTAAAAAATAAATTTGATTTTAGTATTGACGAATCCTTTGCACCTGATCGAGAAAAATCGGATTGGGCAAAAACGCCCGATGAACTTGACGAGCTCTGGAGATTACGAATAAAAAATGATGCTCTTAATTTAATTTTATCTGGAAAAGATTGGAAAGGAACTTCCGACATGTTAACAAAACGTTATCATAATTATCACAAGATAGTTTTGCAATATGAGGCGGAAGACATCTTTGCTCTTTTCATGAATTCATTTACACAAGTTTACGATCCGCATACAGATTATTTTTCACCTGCTGCTTCAGAAAATTTCAATATTGCTATGAGATTATCTTTAGAAGGAATTGGTGCAACATTACGTCAAGACAATGATTATACAGTTGTTGCAAGCATTGTCCCGGGGGGACCAGCTAATAAGAGCGGACTACTTCATGAAGAAGATAAAATAATCGGTGTAGCCCAAGGTGATGACGGCGAAATGGTGGACATAATTGGATGGCGTGTTGATGATGCTATTCAGTTGATTCGCGGAAAGAAAGGTACAATTGTTCGTTTGCAAATAATGAAAGCTAAAGATGGACCAGGTGATCCTCCAACAGAAATTAAAATCGTAAGAGAAAAAATTAAACTTGAAGAACAAGCTGCTAAAGATGAAATATTAAACATCGAAGAAAGCGGAAAAAGTTTTAAGCTTGGCGTAATTAAACTACCTTCATTTTATACTGACTTTGAAGCTCAACAGAAAGGTGATCCAAATTATAAAAGCACAACACGTGATGTAAAAATTATTCTCAATAAATTCAAAGAACAAAAAGTTGACGGAGTAATACTTGATCTGCGAAATAACGGCGGCGGATCGCTTCAAGAAGCAATTCAATTAACCGGTTTGTTTATCAAAGATGGTCCAGTTGTTCAAGTAAAGAATTCCTCAAACATGGTAGAAGTTGATCAAGACCCCGATCCAACTATTTTTTATGATGGACCGCTTGCTGTTATGACAAACAGATTTAGTGCTTCGGCATCAGAAATTTTTGCCGCTGCAATTCAAGATTACGGCAGAGGACTTATTCTTGGTTCAAATACTTACGGTAAAGGTACTGTTCAAAATATGATTGACCTTAACCGGGCATTACCAATGACAAATAAGAAATTAGGTCAATTGAAAATAACTATACAAAAATTTTATAGGATAACAGGCAGCAGTACTCAACGTCTCGGCGTTAAACCTGATATTAGTTTCCCTTCACAGTTCACAGCAAAAGAATTTGGAGAAAGTTCACAGCCAAGTGCATTACCCTGGGATCAAATTCAATCTGCACAGTTTAAACCGTACTCTGATCTATCAAAATATTTTCCTCTTTTGGAAAAGGAACATAACGATAGAATAAAAAATGATATTGAATTCAATTTTATGTTGGATGATATAAAAGCGTTTAACCAAAACAGAGATAAAAAAACACTTTCGCTAAACGAATCTGTTCGTAAGCAGGAGCGTGATCAAGCTGAAGTTAATAAAAAGAAGAAAGATGAAGAGCGGGCAAAATATTTGGGATTAAAAATTGATGATAAAAAAGAAGTTGAAGTACCTAAAACAAAAGTGACTGATTTTGAATTAAAAGAAAGCGGAAGAATTCTAGCGGATTTAATTTTAGCAAAAATTGGTTGAACTCCTTCTCTCCTTTTATTCCCTCCCCTTACTAATGAGAGGGACGCATGGTTGGGATTCAAGTAAACATATCTCCCTCTGACTTGGCATTATTAATTAATGCTGACTTTCTCGATCTAATTTAAAGAGGCTTCCTTTTGCTGTTAAATGGATTTTTCTTAAATTTGCCATCAAAATTAATGGAGATAAACCATGGCAAAGCAACAGTCCTTCGGTGATAAAGCGAAAGGAAAGGTTAAGTCAAGTGTTGTAAATGTGAAATTTATTAAAACCGTAAAAAGCGGTAACAGTTATAAATTTCATGAGAAGTTTGTTAAGCTTGATGATATCAGCAAAGTGACAACCCTTAAATAAAAATTATTGCTTAAAACAAAGAACCCCGACCTCGTCGGGGTTTTTCATTTTAAGGAAAAGTAATTCTGTTAATCTGCAGAAACTACTTCTATGGAAGGATTCACTTCCCGGCGTAATAAATTCTCAATTGCTACCAAAGTTCCTCTAATAGAACTGGGACAGCTGCCACAAGCGCCTTGATATTTAATCTTAAGTATATAACCTTCCATCCCGGTAACTTCAAGTCCGCCGCCATCTCCTGCAAGCGCGGGGCGAACACGCTGATCTAATATTTCATTTACTTTTTTAAGAAGTGCAGTTTCTTCTTCGCTGTTGACTATTGTACTTACATTTTCTGCCGGTATCAACGACTTATCAAAATTTTTGATGAACTCAACAAACGGACGCTGTATTTGTCCCCAGGCAACTTTAGCTTCTTTTTCGATCGTAATAAATTTATCCATATAAAAAACAGAAACAACTCCGGAAATTTCAAAAATGCCTTTTGCCAGCGGATCATTCTGAGCTTCTTCTTTTGTTTTAAAATTGCGCGTTTCTTTAATTAAAAGTTTTTCATTTATAACAAATTTAAGTGCCTGCGGATTCGGTGTAAGATCTACATCTTGAACTAGTAACATATTTAACTCCTTTTCTTCCTAAACAAATAGTATTTCAAATTAGTTTCGCTGCAACATTATCAAAAATTGGTTAGGGATTCAAGTTATGAAGTGAGAGAAATTAATTAACATGTTAAAATCTTTGTTTTGATTCAGATGTTTGCAAGATATTTTCTAATCTCATAAACCACTTTTTTGCTATGAGTTCCTTTATTGGTCTCCATATCAACATATGTTGCATTTTTCATTGATGATACAATTCTTTTTAAATTTTCCGGTTCATGCAGTTTATCTTTTGATCCACCAAGAATTAAAGTCGGATACTCAATTTTATCCAGTAAATTCCAAACAGAATATTTGTAAACAGAAAGTGCTGCTTTTTTCAGTTTCCAAGGATCTGCAAAATTCAAAACGCTGCTGTACTTTTCATATTGTTCGTAATCATGTTTAACATTCATCCGAAAAGTTTTTAAATACCATTTTAAATACGGTTTAATAAAATTATATAGAGGAGGATAAAATAATTTTATAACAAGAACGCCCCACGGCGGTATACGGAATTCTGCATTGGGACCAATGAGAATTAAACTAAATGGTTTCACTTGTAAATCTTTACAACAATTCAATATTGATGTTGCTCCTAGAGAACTTCCCAACAAAATATATTTTCGGTTTTGCAGTTTTAAAATCTCAATTAGCCGAATTATATCATTACCTATTTCTTCAACGCTGTAATCGGCTTTCTCTTTTATCTGAGATGAAATTTTTTCTCTTGTCTCTAGATAATAAACCGTGAAATCTTTTGTCATCTCCTTCAAAACCTCATGCCAGCCTTTAATCATAGAAATCCATCCGGGAACGAAAACAACTGCCGGATTATTATTTATTAAAGGCGGAGTGAATGTGATTAGTTTGAGCTGAACATTTTCAGAGATGGGAATCATCTCTTCTTTGAATATTGTTCCTGGTGCACAGAATTCTATTAAATTAATTTCCATATTAGAATTGAGATGAAGAACGATTTTTGTTCATTCGTTTGTACCAACGCTTGTTGTTTTTGTAAATGTTTTTGAAGTTGACAAAAAGTTTATCGTACAAATCACGTTTTGTCGGATCAGGATAAAATGTTTTATCAATACTTATATATTTTTTGATATCATCGAATGATTGGATATAACCGAGCGTCATGCTAGCAAGCAAAGCGATTCCTCTTGCGCCGGCTTGTTGAGGATCGGAAACACGGTTGATTTTTCTGTTTAATATGTCTGCAAAAATTTGGCACCAGATATCGCTCTTTGCACCGCCGCCAATAATATTTAATTGTTCCACCTTCGAATATAAATTTTCAAGCGTCTCCATTGCCCATCTAGTATTGAAAGCAATTCCTTCGAACACAGCACGAACAAGATGTTCTCTTGAATGATCCAGACTTACATTATATAATCCCGCTCTCACATGCTCATCATCAAGAGGACATCTTTCGCCAAACATCCAAGGAGTAAACATTAAACCATTTGCACCAGGACCGGCTTTAACTGCAAGTTCATCCATTATTTCATAGAGATTTGCACGATGCTATTCTTCTTTTAGTATTTCTTCGTGATAAAGAATTTTATTTTTCAACCACTCTAGACAAATTCCCGCAGTTTCCTGATGTGCCATTCCCAAATAATATTTATCTGGATATGCACTTCCGATACAACCTGTATAATGTGCAAGGTCAATTTTTCTTTTTGAAAAATGCCCGGCAACCCAACCGCTTGTTCCTAAGCTGATGTGAAGTTCACCTTCATCAATAGCTGCGGAACCTAAAGCGGCAGATGCCAAATCTCCGGCGCCGTTTACAATCGGAGTTCCTTCCAATAATCCGGTTTTAACAGATGCTTCTTTTGTAACATAGCCTGCAATGGCTGCGCTTGGTTTTACTTCGCTCAATTGATCGGGAGTAATCTCTGCATACTTACAAAGTTTTACATCCCACACATTTTTATTTTTTCTTGTATCTAGAAACCACCAGATTACTGCAATATCAACAGATGTTACCATACTTCCGGTTAATTTATAAATGATAAAATCTTTTGCATCAATAAATTTTCTGGTCTTCGCAAATAATTCCGGCTCATTATATTTCATCCATAAAATTTTTCCTATCTGATCTTTTCCGGTTGTACCCGGCGCTCCTCCGGTTTTAATTAAGAATTTAGGAAGCCGAAAGATGTTGTATCCCATCACTCTTGGTTTCTTCCAAAACTTTTCGCGAATGATATCGGCACTTCTTCCATCGAGCCAGCTAATAGCATTACGAACCGGGTTACCGTCTTTATCCAACGCAACAACATTTTGAGTTTGTGTTGAAAAAGTCATTCCGACAATATCTTTCGGATTGATCGAAGTTTTTTGAATTACATCTCTTGTTGTTTCGCAGACCGCATCCCACCAATCAAGCGGATCTTGTTCTGCATAATTTGGTTTTGGGTGATACAACGGATAATGTTTTTTTGCTGAATCAATAATCTTGCCGGTTACGGTAACAAGAATTGCTTTATCAGCACTTGTACCCATATCATGTGCAATTATATATTTCTCTGGCATTAGTTAATCCTTATACATAAAAAAATATAAACTCAAACACCAAACTGTGTAAGATGATGATCAAGATGTTTATACTGCAATGAACCCCACTCGGCTGGCGTTAATTTTCCGAAAAAGGAATGCGGATTTGTAGTGCACTTTGCTTCTCCGCCTTGATGAAATTGATTAATCAATCCGATAAGATTTTGTTTTTCGTTTTCAAATGCTTCCGGGTTTTTAATAATAAAAGCTGGATTTGTGGGACTATTTTTCTTGATCGGTTTTTCTCCGACTCCAGAAGATTTAAAGAATTTACCAATTAACTTTCCTATAAGGAGTTGCGGAAAAAATTTTGTACCGATTGCCGTTTCCAAACCGATTGAACAATGTGCCAGCATTTGATCAACATTCATCTTTCCCCATTGCCTTTGAATGTTAGGGGAAAGTTTATTTACTCTGTTAATAATTCCATCAACAACTTCTTTTTGATATAGAGTCTTCATCGCGCAGCCCTATTATTTATTATTGATTAATAGAACAAACTCACCTTTAAGATTTTTCTCGGATACTGATTTTAATATCTCAGAAACAGTTCCTCTAAAAAACTTTTCTGTTGGAAGTGTTAGATTGAATGCTACAACAATTTTTGTTGAACCGCCGAATATTTTTGAAATGTCAGTTAAGATTGCTTTTAACCGGTATGGCGTTTCCATTAGAACAATTAATTCTTTAACGCTCTTTAACCTAAGTAATTCTTTCTTGCGCATATCACTTTTCTGTGAGAGCCAACCGGCGTAATAGAATTTATCAAGATTGAAACCCGAACCAACAAGTGCGGGCAGCAATGAACTTGCGCCGGGGATTGGAACAACGTCAATCTTTGCTGTTACACACATTTGGACAAGTAGGTTTCCGGGATCTGAAAAGAGTGGAGTGCCGCAATCAGAGATTAACGCAGCAGATTTTCCTTCTTTGATTTTTTGAAGAATTTCTTGAGAAGATTCTTTTTCGTTGTGTTCATTAAGTGAGATTAATTCTTTTTCTATTTGATAGTGAGAAAGTAATCGTCTCGCTTCCTTGAATTCTTCACAAATAACAAAATCAACCGACTTTAGAACGTTGACCGCACGGAAAGAAATATCTTTGTAGTTACCGATAGGTGTAGAAACAATGTACAGCTTTGAATTCATGTTTTTAACCGCAGAGTTCGCAAAGTTCAATGCAAAGATCGCAAAGTTTTTTCTCAGCGGACTTTGCGTATTCTCCGCGGTCTTTGCGTTTAGCTTTAAATCAATTCTTTTAGAATAGAATTCAATTGGTTAAGTTCAACTATTTTTTTCTCACCGGTTTTTCTGTTTTTCACTTCAACTTTGCCGTCCTTCAAATTTTTCTCGCCTACAATTAATTGAACAGGCATTCCAAGCAAATCCGCATCATTGAATTTGAATCCTGCACTCGCTTCAAGACGGTCATCAAACAGCACCTCGTAACCTTCTGCAATCAAATCAATGTAAAGTTTTTCACAAGTTTTGGAAACGAGATCGTTTTTCATATTCAATCCGATCAAATGAATATCAAATGGGTTGAGAGGTTTTTTCCAAATAATTCCTTTCTCATCATAATTCTGCTCAAGGAAGCAAGCAAAGATTCTTTCCACACCAATACCGTAACTTCCCATCACTATCGGATGTTCTTTCCCGTTTTCATCAAGATAAAGTACGCCAAGCGCTACAGAATATTTTGTCCCGAGTTTGAAAATGTGTCCGAGTTCTATTGCTTTGAACACATCTAAAGTTGAACCGCATCGGATACATTTTTCTCCGTTCTCTGCTGTACGCAGATCAAAGTATTCACATTTCTGAACGTCACGCTTCAAATCTATTCCGCCGATGTGAAAATCATTTTTGTTCGCACCGCTGTAAAGATTATTTCCATCCTTCAATAGATTATCTGCAATTATTCTATGTGGAAATCCGATCGGACCGATTGAACCGGCATCTGCACCAGAAATCTCTTTCAGTTCTTCAGGATGTGCGGGACGAACATTCCCGCCGAGAACATTTGCTAGTTTTGTTTCATTCACTTCATCGTTACCGAGCATTAAAACTAAAACAGGTTTGCTATCGTGAATGTAAATTCTTGACTTAGCGGTTTCGTGTTCATCAATTTTTAAGAATTCGCAAAGTTCATCTATTGTGTGAACATTCGGTGTTGATATTTCAAAAAGTTCCTTCGATTCTTTTTGACGCTGAACTGATTGAGCAACAGACTGTGCAACTTCAGCATTGGAAGCATATCCGCACTTCTCGCAATAAGCAACAGTATCTTCGCCAGCATCACTCTTAACCATAAACTCTTCGGATTTACTTCCGCCCATTGCACCGCTTGAAGCACCTACAACAAAATATTTTAACCCGCAGCGGTCAAAAATTGCCCGGTAAGCTTTATCATGAAGAGCATAACCAACATCCAACCCGGCTTCATCACGGTCGAGTGTGTAAGCATCCTTCATAATAAATTGTCTTCCGCGTATAACTCCGCTTCTCGGACGCGGTTCATTTCTAAACTTAGTCTGTATCTGATACCAGATTTGCGGCAGATCTTTGTAAGAAGCGATGGAACCCTTAGCATGATATGCAACAATCTCTTCGTGCGTCGGAGCTAAAACATAATCGCGGTTCTTAATATGAAAAAGAATATCTCCGAATGCTTCAACTCTTCCGGTCTGTTCCCAAATTTCTTTTGGATTTAATGCCGGAAAATGAAATTCCTGTCCGCCGATTGCATTCATCTCTTCGCGGATGATATCCATAATTTTTCTTAGAACTTTATATCCAAGCGGCAGCCATGAATATATTCCGGCTGATACTTGTCTTACTAATCCAGCACGGATCATTAAAATGTGACTCGGAATTACCGCATCATTAGGTACTTCTTTTAAGGTCGGAATAAACGATTTACTTACTCTCATTACAATATTGTTTTTGTTAGAAAATTATGGACAAAGATAAGAAATGAAGAAGCGAGATGGAAATTTTGAATGAATGAGTAAATTGATTTCAGACAAATCTTTTTCTGCTTATCTTTGAATAGAAGAAATGACAAATGCCAAGGTATGAGCAATGACAGATTTTGATCCTGTAACTCAAGATAACCCTAATGCCAATTCTAAATTTCCATCATCATTATCCCCAGCTGTTTTTATTAGCGGCGGATCAAAAGTTTTAGGTACAATGTTTATTACCTCCGGTGAAGGACTGCATCCAACTGTTTTGCTCTTAACCGGTTTCCCGGGCAATGAAGTGAATTACGATATTGCACACATGCTTCAGCGCCAGGGATTTAATGTGTTCACGTTTTATAGCCGCGGTTCATGGGGAAGTGAAGGTGAATTTTCCTGGAAGAATCTTATTGAAGATATACCTGCGGCAGTAACATTTTTAAAAGATAATTTATGCAGAGAAAAATTTCAAGTAGATAAAAATAGAATTGTGTTTGTTGGTTATAGTATGGGAGGATTCTCTGCCCTCTTGAATTCGATTCAATTTGATGATATAAAAAATGTTTGTGCGATAGCGCCGTTTAACTTCGGAATGTTTGGACAATTATTAACAATGACTGAAGAAATAAAAAAAAATAGTTCGGAAAGAATGTTACGTGCAAAGGATTTTGTGAACTGTCCCTCTCCGGAAAAACTTTTAGATGAATTGATCCAACATAAAAACGATTGGGATCTTATTAATCATGCCGAAAAACTTTCACAAAAAAATCTTCTTATCATAAGCGCTAAGAATGATACAACAGCACCTATAGAATTGCATCATAAGCCTGTGGTTGGTGCACTCAAACTCGCAAATTCTAACGTTAAAGATTTCATACTTGAAGCCGGTCATTCCTTTTCCGAAAAACGGATTCAACTGATGAGACTAATTTCAGATTGGGTAAACCAAATAAAATTTTAGAGAAAGAGCATGAGCAAGATCAAGAGTTATGGCGATATGCCTGCAGAAGAATTTAAAAAGTACGGATATGAATTAATTGACTGGGCGGCAAACTATATTGAGAATGTTGGTTCATTTCCTGTTCTGCCTAAAATTAAACCGGGAGATGTGAAAAACAAATTACCTAATCACGCACCGCAATCTAGCGAGCCGATAAATAAAATCATCGAAGACTTAGATAAAATTATTTTACCGGGAACAACTCATTGGCAGCATCCGAACTTTATGGCGTATTTCAATTCAACCGCAAGCGGACCCGGAATTCTTGCAGAACTTATCAGTGCCACGTTTAATGTTAACTCAATGCTTTGGAAATCCGCACCAGCATCAACCGAACTTGAAGAAACCGTTTTAAATTGGTTCAGAGAAATAATTAATCTTCCAAAAGAATTTTGGGGAATCATTTACGATACCGCTTCGGTGAGTTCAATGCATGCTATTGCAGCTGCACGTGAAAATATTGGATTAGATATTCGAGCAAAAGGAATGTGCGGAGCGCCAAAGCTAAAGCTATATTGTTCCGAACAAGCACATAATTCAATTGATAAAAGTGCTATCACGCTCGGCATCGGTTTGGATGGAATTAGAAAAATTCAGGTTGATTCGGAATTCAGAATGATTCCATCCGAGTTGGAGAAAGCAATTAAAGAAGATCGTGCAAATGGCAGTGTTCCGTTCTGTGTTGTTGCGACAATCGGAACAACATCAACAACAAGCGTAGATCCGGTTGAAGAGATAGCGAAAATATGCACGCGGGAAAAAATTTGGTTTCATGTTGATGCGGCACATGCCGGTGTAACTGCAATGCTGCCCGAGATGAACAAACATTTTAAAGGTGTAGAGCATGCAGATTCGTTTGTTGTTAATCCGCATAAGTGGTTGTTCGTTCCGGTTGATTTAAGCATTTTATATACGCACAAACCGGAAGTTCTTAAGAAGGCATTCTCACTTTCTGCAGAATATTTAAAAACCGCAGAAGACTCATCAGTTAATAATTATATGGATTACGGAATACAGCTCGGGCGAAGATTTAGATCATTAAAATTTTGGTTTGTACTGCGTTACTTTGGTGTTGAAGGATTGCAGACAAGATTGAGAGAGCACATCCGTCTCGGACAACTTTTTGCAAAATGGATTGATGAAAATCCTAAATTTGAATTGCTGGCACCAACACCGTTCAGTACAGTTTGTTTCCGTGCAAAACCAAACGGATGGAATGATGAAGTAAAAATAAATGAGCTAAATGAAAAATTATTGAACGCAGTAAACGCAACCGGAAAAATTTTTATTACTCACACAAAATTGAACGGAATATTTACAATACGATTATGTGTTTCGGGATTACGTACTGAAGAAAAACATGTTGAATTAGCGTGGAATGTAATTCAAGAAACATTTCAAAATATTTTGAATGAAGGTTAAACAACCTGGATAGAATTTTTCAATAAGTAAAAATGTGTGATTGGAAAGGTTTTAGCTCTATATATAAACCGCTATTATAAACTTCCTCTGCCGATCGCATATAGGATTGATCATTCAATAAATCTTTAATTAAAAAATCTTCAGGGTAACCGCGAACATCCAATTTTATACGGCAAGTTGAAAGAGTTTCAGAATAATTAACCACTACAAGACGCTTCTCATCTTTAAAGCTCCAAATCCAAGCAAGGATATTTGAAAATGTAGTGTTATTATCCAAAGAAGATTCCGGTTCTAAAAGTATCCATTTACCTCTGTTAAAAATTTCGTGCGAAGTAATCGTTAGAAGCTTATTATAAAAATCTCTTAACTCAATGTTCGTTTGCTCTTCGGGTTCTCTTACAAGTTGTACCGGAAGTTTAATTTTCTTCCCCTCAAATTGTCCGTCATAATAAAAACGCATTCCTTGAATTGTGCTTATTATTACCGCCGCTGCTTTAGATTTTTCTTTTCCAAGAATAGCTGCTGCCCGTTCTTCATCATGGTTTTCAATGAAGCGCAATGATTTTTTTTGATAATCATAATCTGCAAGAAGATGATCGTGAATTTCTTTTTCCGGTGCATATTTCAAACGATCGGTCAATTTCTTGTCATAAGTAAAATCGAACCCGATCTGTTGAAGATCATATTCAAGATCCCAGTAAGCTTCGGCAATAAAAATAAAATCCGCTCTCTCATTTTTAATTTCTGATATCGCTTCCGTCCAGAATTCTGTTTCATAATTATCAAAACCATTTTTACCTAACACTCCGCCCCAAGTATTCTTAAAAATATTGTTAAGTAAAAGCATTGACATATCGCAGCGGACACCATCACACACTTTTGTTAATGAAATCAGAGTGTTAATATGGAACTGTCTTGCCTCTTTGCTGAAAATATTTATCTGGATAGTATCCTGCCATGCCGGGAAAAAAGGATCTCTGCCATGAGCATAATATTTCTGCTCATTATTATTTGGCTGGTAATACGTGTGCGGATCGCGGTTGAAGAGTTCTTTATCAACCGAAAGAAAAATACCGGGATTTGTTTTGATTAACCTGGTGTCCGCACTAAAATGATTTGGAACGAAATCAAGAATGAGTTTCATTCCCTTTTTATTCAAGCGGGATTTTAATTCAAGCAAAGATTTATGATCGCCTAACTCATGATTGATTTCGTAAACATCTACTGCATAAGGCGAACCGACCACATCTTCCCGTTTCCAACCCTTTAATGCACGGTCGTAACTTTTTTTTAATCCTTCTTCAAAACAACATCTGTCAATTACTGAATTACATGTTTTCCAAATTCCCATTAACCAGATATAATCGATTCCCTTTTTCGCGAGATTGTCCCAGTATGAATTCGGCACATCGTTCAAAGTTGATTTGATAATTCCTTGATCAAATCTTCGGAGCCAGATACGGGTATTAATTTCGTAAAGAGATTGATTGTAAAGCATCTTTAATTCATAGTTGTTTGTTCTTTGAACCAAGAAGCGATTTTTTTTCGTCCTGCAATTCTTGATTTCGTTTCATCATTTCTAAATGCAGCCGTTCATCCTTGGAATCAGTAATGAATTGATTATTCAGTTTGATTTGCTGATCAATTTGAAATAGAAGAAAGTTTTTTATTGTTTCAAGTGCATGATCGAGTGTATCTTTTTCAATTTTGCCGTTATAAGAAAGTTCATCCCACTTTTTACTTATAGATTCATCGGCAAGAGTTAATTCAAAAATAAATTCTTGTAACTCTTCATCTTCAATTTTATCAATCAAATATGCAGGAGAAAATTTCTGCTCATTGAACCCGTCTTGAACAATCTCGGCAAGTTTTCTTAGGCTATGATTATTATAATTTTCAATGGAAATTTTATTGAGAATGTGAGAAATAATTTCTTCTTCACCGCTGTAAAGTAAGCGGATTAATTCTTTCTCGTAAGGATTTTCGTCGGCTGATTTTGAAGATAATGCAAGTTGTGATTGAGTTTGCTGAACTGCGTTTCTTTGTTCGGGACGTGCTGTTGAAGCAGTGCTCTTTTCTTTTTGCTGCTGTAAAAATGTGTTTAATTCCGACTCAATCAATTTTTCGCGTAAATTAAATCGCTTGGCGATGGCTTTCATTAAAAGATTCCGTTTTAATTCATCACCGACCAAAGCTAAAGTCTTCACAAGCTCGCGAATTGCTTTTGTCATTTCAGCCGGGTCTTCGAACAAACCTTGTTCTTCAAACTGTGCAGTTTGATATTCTAAGAAGTTATTTGCACGCGATACTTCTTCTTCAAATTTTTCTTTACCGTATTTGATGATATATGAATCCGGATCTTCGCCTTTCGGTAATGCAATAACTTTCACTTCAAAATCTTGCTTTAGTAATATTTCAATACTTCTAAGCGATGCTTTTTGTCCTGCCGGATCGGCATCAAAAAGAATTATAATATTTTTAGTGAATCGGGAAAGAAGCTGAACTTGTTCTTCTGTTAAAGATGTACCGGAAGATGCAACTACATTTTTTACTCCGGCTTGATACAAGGAAATCAAATCCATATATCCTTCAACAAGAATTGCGCGGTCTAATTTTCTTATATCGTCTTTGGAGTGGAACAATCCGTACAGAGATCGTCTCTTAGAATAAATTTGTGATTCAGGTGAGTTTAGATACTTAGCGGCATTCTCTTGATTTTCTAAAATTCGTCCGCCGAATGCAATTACTCTTCCGTTTGGTGAGAAGATTGGAAATATTATACGTCCGCGGAATTTATCGTAATACTCGCCTTTATCGTTGATGTCAATCAGCCCAAGAAGTTTTGCTTTAGCAAGATCAACTTTATTTTCTTTAGCGTGAGAAAGAAAATTATCCCATCCGAACGGAGCGTAACCGATCCCAAATGTTTTTTGTGTCGGCTGTTTGATGTTCCTTCTTTTTAAATATTCCCGAGCTTCTTCGCCGTCGGTACTTTTCAATAAATTTTCGAAAAAGAATCTCGCAGCAAGAACATTTAATTCATATAGTTCTTCAAGTTCATTCTGTTGTGAATCGGAAGGATGGCTTTCATAATCTATCTTTATTCCGAGGTGTTCGGCTATTTCTTCAACAGCTTCAACAAAAGAAATATTTTTTAATTCCATTAAGAACTTAAAAACATTTCCTCCCGCTCCGCAGCCGAAGCAATGATAGATCTGTTTATTTTCGCTTACAGTAAATGATGGAGTTTTTTCTTGATGGAATGGACATAACCCAACAAAGTTTTTTCCACGCTTCCGCAAATGAACGTGACCGGAAATAAGATCCACAATATCAGCGGAGTTTCTTATTTCTTCGATCTTTTGTTCGGGAATACGCATGTTTATAAGTTTTTGCCTTCGTGGTGAACTTTATACAAACGAAATTAGAAATTTATTCCGTCAAACCAAACTTCCATAAGATTGCCGATCAAAATTTATATTTGTATTTTGATTACTGAAACAAGAAAGAGTTAAATTTTTGATTAAGAAAAGTGTTTTATTAATCCTTCCGGCACAAAAATTCAACGAAGAAGAATATCTAATTATTACCAATGCTCTCGAAAGAGCCGATATTAAAATATTCATTGCATCGGATTCATACTCACTCTGTATCGGTTCAAACGGATTAAAAGTTAAAAATGATGTCCAGCTTTATAACATTCACGAAAGTAATTTTGGCGGATTAATACTTATCGGCGGAAGCGGTATGAGAAATTATTGGAACGATCCAGTTATTCAATCAACTGCTCAAAAATTTTCTAAAAGTAAAAAGCCGATCGGCGCAATCTGCAGTGCAGCAATTATTTTAGCTAAAGCCGGAATACTTTCCGAATGTGCTACTTGCCATTCGGATGATAGGAAGGAACTTGAAAAACAAGGCGTTGATTATAAAGATTCACCTGTTGTTATACAGAAAAATATTATTACAGCACAAAATCCCCCGGCCGCCCCTGAGTTCATCAAAACATTTTTATACGAACTTGCAAAAACAAATTAGAACTTCTCGCCATTTATTCTTGTTAGTTATGTTGTATCATGATTGAAAAAATTACGAAATATTGTAATAGTCTAACTCAATATTCCCGCTACAAAACACGCGAGGTTTTTATCGGCGATGTCCCTCTCGGCGCAAACAATCCGATCCGAATACAATCAATGACTACGACAGATACTATGAATACTATCGCAACCGTTGAACAATCTATAAGAATGATTAAAGAAGGTTGTGAGTATGTCCGCATCACGGCGCCAAGCATCAACGAAGCGGAAAATCTTCGCAACATTAAAAATGAATTACACAAGCGTGGATATAACACACCTCTTATTGCTGATATTCATTTCACTCCTAATGCCGCTGAGCTTGCAGCTCGTATTGTTGAAAAGGTAAGAGTGAATCCGGGCAATTATGCAGATAAGAAAAAATTTCAAGTTATTGAATACACAGATGCAGAATATAATTCCGAGCTTGATCGAATAAGAGAAAAATTTTCTCCGCTGGTAAAAATTTGTAAAGAGTACGGAACTGCAATGCGTATCGGAACTAATCATGGTTCGTTATCAGATCGTATTATGAGCCGTTACGGAGATACACCGTATGGAATGGTTGAATCTGCTTTAGAATTTTTACGAATATGTGAAGACTTAGATTATCATAACATTGTCTTGTCAATGAAGTCCAGTAATCCTCAGGTAATGGTTCAGGCTTACCGTTTGCTGATTCAAAGAATGGAATCTGAAAACATGAATTACCCATTACACCTTGGTGTAACAGAAGCAGGCGATGGTGAAGATGGAAGAATTAAATCTGCTCTTGGAATCGGAACATTACTCGAAGATGGAATTGGTGATACAATCCGCGTTTCATTAACAGAAGAGCCGGAGTTTGAAGTGCCGGTTGCAATTTCTTTGACGCAGAGATATAAAGGAAGAGAAAGCCATTCACAAATAATTTCAATTGATGAAATACCTAAAGATCCATACACTTACCAAAGAAGAGAAACGTTTGAGGTTGCCGGAATCGGCGGCGTAAGTGTTCCAAAAGTAATTTCGGATTTCAGTGAAGAAAGAATTATCAACTACAAAGATTTAACTCAAATCGGTTTTATTTATGATCCGAGAACAGATAAATGGAACATGACCGATCAGGCAAGCGATCTTTTATTCATAGGCAATAATGATTTACATTTTGAACCGCCGACCACTCTAAAAGTTATTTACAATTATGAAAAATTGTCAACGCTCGAAGATCAAACAAAAGGATTTCCTTTCTATTCATCCATTGAACAATACAAGTCTGTCGGGAATAAATCATTTATTCTAAATTTTGTTGAAATGAATCAGCAGTCAGCTTTCAGCGATCTGCTTTCAGTAATAGCAAATGATCAACCGGTTGTTTTAGTTTTATCAACAGATAATCTTCACGGTATGGCTGAACAGCGCCGTGTTTTTTTTGAGTTGATGCTTAGAAACATAAAAAATCCGGTTATCATAAAAAGATCTTATGAAAAAATGGACGAAGATACTTTCCGTTTATATGCATCAACAGATTTTGGTTCTTTGCTTATAGATGGCTTTGGCGATGGTGTCTGGTTAACCGGGAAAGATCAATCGAACAATAATTTCGAAAAAGAATTTATCAATAGAACGTGCTTTGGAATTCTTCAAGCCGCGAGAACAAGAATTTCTAAAACAGAATACATCGCATGCCCTTCTTGCGGAAGAACTTTATTTGATCTCGTTGAGGTAACAAACAAAATTCGTAAACGGACCGAGCATTTAAAAGGTGTTAAAATTGCAATTATGGGTTGTATAGTAAACGGACCAGGAGAAATGGCGGATGCGGATTTCGGATATGTTGGTTCCGGAACCAATAAAATAACGCTATACCGCGGCAAAGATATTGTGCGTAGAAATGTGAATTCTGAAAATGCTGTAGATGAATTAATTGAAATTATTCGTGAAAAAGGGAGCTGGATAGAACCAGCTAAAATTTGACGCTATATATTAGTTTGAATCTTATATGCGTTTATGGTATATTTTGTGTGCAAATATGAGAAAATTTTTAATCAAATCAGGCAAAAGAAAGAACACAGAACTTTTAAATAGAGGATTCTGATTACCAAATGCACTCACAATATCATGAGTGCATTTTTTTTATATATGATAGTTGGAGATTTGACAAAATATCTGGATGATTGGGCACCGCCTGGAGCCGCTTGGGAGAAGGACAACGTTGGACTTCAAATTGGCTCAAGGAGGCAAAAAATCAAAAGCATCATGCTCTGTCTTGAGCTTAATGATGAAGTCCTAAAAGAATCCCTTCAAAAAAAATGTAACTTTATATTTACCCACCATCCTCTCATATTCAAACCAATAAAAAAATTAGATACTGAAAATAATTCTTTAGCAGAACTGATTGAAAAATTGTTCAAGCATAACATCAGCGTTTATTCTGCCCACACAAACTTCGATTCCATAAAAGACGGTGTATCATTCGAACTTGCTAAAGTTTTAAAATTAAAGAATATTCGATTCCTACAAAATGAAGAGAACAATCAATTCAAAGTAGTTACATTTATTCCTGCAACGAGCTTAGATAAAATTTCTGAAGCAATATTTTCGGCAGGTGGAGGAATAATCGGCGAGTATGAAAATTGCAGCTTTAGATCTTCCGGAGAAGGAACATTTAAGGGATCTCCTAAATCTAATCCACAAGTCGGGAAGAAAAATCGTTTTGAAAATGTGAATGAAATTCGACTGGAAGTTATAGTAGATTCTTGGAAATTAAATAAAGTGATTTCTGCAATTTTAAAAACTCATCCTTATGAGGAACCAGCATATGATATTTATTCTCTAAAAAATAAAAATGTAAATTATGGCACCGGTGCAATCGGTGAACTTGAAGAAGGAATGAATGAAAATAAATTTTTATCGTTCGTTTCAAAATCGTTAAAAACAAAAGTATTGAAATATTGCGAAGGAACGGGGAAAGCAATTAAAAAAGTTGCCGTCTGCGGTGGATCTGGTTCCGAACTATTGATAAAAACTATTTCAGAAGGAGCGGATGCTTTTGTAACTGCAGATATAAAATATCATACTTATCAAGAAGCCGAAAGAAAAATTTTGTTGATTGATGCCGGTCATTATGAAACTGAAATTATTTCACTAAAAGCTGCTCAACAAGTAATTAATAGTTTTATTCCAAAAAGCAACGGTATAAAAATTTTAAAATATTCGGGCAGTACCAACCCGGTCAAATTTTATAAACAATAAGGAGTCCACTTTGATAGAAAAGCTCTCGGTTCTCTACGAACTTCAATTGATCGATAACCAACTCGATGAACTTGAAGAATTGCGCGGTGACCTTCCCGCAGCAGTTAATGATCTGAAATTTCAGATCAATACTATTGATGAGCAAATTGAAACTAAAGAAGCTGAAAAGAAAGGCTCTATCAATAAACGCAAACAGAATGATGAAGATGTTGACCGGATTAAAGCCAATCTTAAAAAGTTCAAATCCCAGCTTTACCAGGTCCGCAATAACAAAGAGTATGACGCTCTTACAAAAGAAATTGATCATAGCGAGGCACAAATTACAAAATTTGAGGCGGAAAGTTCTGCGCTTGAAGATCTTGTTCAGAAATTGAAAAAAGAAATTAGTGAAGTTGAACCGCAGCTCGATACTCTTTCAAAAGATTTGAAGGAGAAAGAAACGGAACTAAAACAAATCATCAAAGCTAATGAACGCGAAGAAGCTCGGTTAAAAGATAAACGCGATAAGGTTGCAACAAAAGTCCGCAAACCAGATTACAATACATACAGCAGAATCCGTAAAGCTCTTGGCGGAAAAGCTGTAGTTACAATTATAAGAGCAGCGTGTTCCGGGTGTCATAATGTGGTACCCCCGCAGCGACAGCTTGAGATCAAATCGAGCAAGAGATTATTTTCTTGTGAATCATGCGGCAGAATATTAGTATCACCCGATGTTGCTGCTGAAGTTGAAAAGAAAATTAAGTTTTAGCTTATATAATTAAAGACCCCGACCTAGTCGGGGTTTTTTCTATCCTAATTATTTTTTCTATTGGAATTTTATTCTCTTCGCTTAAATCCAGGAAAGCATTAATCAAATAAACAAACTTGAACTTTTGAATATCATTTAATCTAATCTCTTCTTCTTGAATAATGCCATTAGCAATAAGCTTTGCTCTTTTAGTTCCTTTTAGTAGAGGTGATGAAGGCGTGAAATATTTTGTTCCGTCAAAAAAAACAACATTTGAAAAACTCGTATCAGTTACAAATCCGTTTTTGATAATTAATATTTCATCAGCTTTAGATTTTGTAAGATGATCTTCAAATATGGTTCTGTTTTCAAATTTAAGGGAATAAGTAATTTCATTATCATGTACAATTTGTAAGCAATTTATTTTTTCCTTGTTGTATTTCTGAAAGTCTACGCTAATAATTTCTTGGGAATAAATAACACGGCATTTGTAAAGTTCATTTGATAAATCATCCGGTAATAAAATGATCTGGCTAAGATCAATTTGATCTTTTGCATTCAAGAGTTCAGCACGTGAGTTATTCATCCGAACATTATGGTATTCGATATTATACAATCTCTTGTTATATACTTTTATACTTTCAATTAATCGGGACATAAACTTTATCTATTAATTCTTGGTATTCAGATTTAGCATCACTCAAAAAAGTAATTCCCCCACCGCTCTTGTAGAAATATTTTTCATCTTCCCTTTCAATGAATCGTATCATAACAGCGCTATCTAGAACCGAACCGTCATAGTACCCAAAAATACCGGTGTAGAAACCTCTTGAATATATTTCCGCTTCTCTTATTATCTCAACAGTTTTTTTCTTTGGGGCACCGCTAATAGAACCTGCGGGAAGTAAAGTAAATATCATTTCGCCTATTTTAGTGTTGTAATGTTCTTTTAGTGTTCCAGTTATTTTTGAACTTACCTGCAATAATGATTTATCATTCGTAACTATTTTTTCGACATACCGGTATTTCTCAACTTGCACATTACTTGAGATTATACTTAAATCGTTCCTTATCAAATCAATAATTGTATTATGTTCTGCCGTTTCTTTTTTATCGCTAAGAATAATTTCTTCAGCATTAGGAATCGAACTATCTATAGTTCCTTTCATGGGATATGATGAAATAGTGTTTCCTTCTATTCTTATAAACGATTCCGGTGAGAATACAATGAATTTGTTTTTATAAAACAATTTATATTTTGCGTTACTTAACAAAAACATCTCTTTCAGTGTAAGATTCGTTTTTATCTCGGTCGGAAAAGTTAGGTTGAGAAGATAGGTGTTGCCGTCTCGAATTTGTTTTAATACTTTGTCAAACGATTTTTTGTAAGTTTCGAACGGAACTGGATATTTTTCAAATTGAATATTTTTGTCCGGGAGTAATGTTACTTCGTAATTTTTTCTCCCGTTAATATTGAAGAGAATCTCCAATGGATTTATTTCATTCAGTTTAATGATTTGCGGTTCAAGCATATCAAAATCAATAATGAATAGAAAAGGAATTTTATTCTTCCCATATTCATTCATTGTTTCTAGTGCAAGTGATTTATTAATGTTCATATTTTAAAGATAATGAATAGCAAAATATTAATAATAGATAATTACGATTCCTTCACATTTAATTTAAGACAAATCGTTGAAGAATTTCATTACGATTATACTATTATTAAAAATGACGAACTTACTCTAGATGAGATAGATAAATTTTCAAAAATATTAATCTCACCCGGACCAGGAATTCCCGCACAAGCCGGACTTGTGAAAGAAGTTATCAAACAATTTGCTTCTTCAAAAAGCATTTTGGGAATTTGTCTCGGTCATCAAGCAATAGCTGAGGTATTCGGCGGAAAACTTTATAACTTTTCAGATGTCTGCCACGGCATTTCAACTAATGTAAAAGTAATTGATTCGGATGATTACTTATTCAGTAGTATTCCGCAAAATTTTGATGCCGGATTGTACCATTCATGGGCTGTCTCTAAAAATAATTTCCCGGATTGCTTAAAAATCACTTCGGTCAGTAAAGATGATGTAATTATGTCCCTCTCACACATTGAATATGATGTTAGGGGTGTTCAATTCCATCCTGAATCGATTATGACGAAATACGGCGGACAACTAATACAGAACTGGTTACAGCGTTGAACTCCTCATTTTTTGATAGTAATTCCTTATCGTTATCTATCGGCATTCCCCGAAAAATTGAAGACAATGCTTTTTAAAAAATCTTTATCCCAAATTTCTTTCACAACGCCTTCCTTCAGCCAGTATATTCGAGGCGGTGATTGCCCAATCAAATTAAAAAATTGGTTGACATCAATCATCTTATAGGGGAGATCATAATTTGTTATTACTTTAAATGAATCCACCGAAATGCTTCCCTCACTAAAAAACAAAGTATATATCTCCGGGAACCATTTCATTTTTTTCTTCATGCCGGCCAAATCTCTTGCGAGAAATTGACAATGATCGCATTCGGTATTCATTATCGCAATCAATTTATCACCACGGGAAAGATCTACTCTCCCCGGTCCCACAAAATTAATGTACTCGGCAAATTTGAAATCCTTTTGAGATTTTACAGGAACAGTAATAAAGACCATAGCAACAGAAAGAATTATTATCAGTGGTGCTGCTAAATAATTTTTTTCCTCATCACTCCATCTGAGAAGTAAAACGAGCAGACTCATCAATACAATATTTTTAATTATTGATTCAAGCGGAGACATTTTTATCATTTCGCCAAAGCATCCGCAGTTCTGTGTGTCTTTTAATATGAATCCGGTGTAAGCTAAATATCCGGTGAAAATAAGAAGAAAAATAATTGCCGCGGGTATAACAATCGTTTTTAAGGAATACGGCAGGATGAGTAAAATACCTAAAGCGAATTCAAAACCAATTAACACCCGGACAATTATTGTCGCTGTTTCGCGTGTGGAAACAATTCCATGATCAACTAAAATTATTTCTGTTAAACCGGGCGAAATAAATTTTGCATATGCTGAAAAAAGAAATATTGCTCCAATTACAATTCTAAGGGCTAAAGCAATTTTATTTTTCATATAAATTTACTTATATCAGTTAAAAAGAAACAATGGTTATACTTTGTCATCCCAATCTTCTAGTAATATTCGATAGCGGTAGGCTCCGCAAACTGTTATTACCATTGCAGTTTCAGATACTTCTACTTTTATCCGCCGTGATCACCAATCATCAGCCACTTGTCGCCTTGCTTCAATAAAATATCAGTCCACCGGCCTGAACTGCTTGTTGTTTTACCTTCATTCTCCTTTTCAATCATTTTAAAATAGTAATGAACGAAAGCATAATTGCCATAGATTTGAATTGCGACCGGTGTGATATCGTAAACGAGAATTTTAGAATTCTCCATACTGTATTCAAGAAATTTTCCATGAGATTTTTTTGTGGTTGGCATGGCACTGCTGTTTGACCAGCCGCGATAATCCGTATGAATGTAGGATTGAAATCCATCGAAATCGCCTTTAGCAAAAAGTGCCCAATAGGCTTCTACATTTTTCCAAACCTCTTTTTGTGCGGATGACCATTCCTGCGCGGCGAGAGGCGATGCTTGAATCAAAAACATGTATATAACTACAATCGTGATAGAAAAATTTTTAAAATGTTTCATTTTATATTATCTCCTTCTCGAAATTGTCTTTAAATTATCTTTTTCCTTCTTACAACATAACTACACATTAACTATAGACGAACCACTTGTTTAAGCAAGAATTTCTTTTATTGCAGAAGGAAGATTTTCAATCGGTATAATATCTATCGAGTTTTTAATCTTAATGGATTTAAAATTATTTGAGGGAATAACAACTTTTTTAAAACCAAGTTTTGCGGCTTCTTGAATTCTCTTATCAATATTACTTACGCTTCTTACTTCACCGCCAAGGCCGACCTCACCAATAACAACCGTATCATTATTTGCAAACTTATTAGTAAAGTTTGATGCGATTGCACAGCATACAGCAAGGTCAACAGCCGGTTCATCAATCCTAATTCCACCAGCAATATTTAGAAAAACATTTTGAGCCGATAACCGAAGGTTAGCTCTTTTTTCTAGTACAGCTAGAAGAATTGAAAGTCTGCGGTAATCAAATCCCGTTGCAACTCGCTGAGGATTTCCATACGAAGAAGGTGTAACTAATGCCTGCACCTCAAGAAGGATTGGACGTGTGCCTTCAATACTGGAAGTTACAACTGAACCGGTAATTTCTTTTTCGCGCTCGCTTAAAAATATTTCGCTCGGATTTTTAACTTCATGCAATCCGTCATCATTCATTTCAAAAATGCCAATCTCATTTGTACTGCCGAAACGATTTTTCTGTGCACGCAATATTCTGTACGAATAACTTCTTTCTCCTTCAAATTGTAAAACAGTATCAACAATATGTTCAAGAACTTTTGGTCCTGCAATCGCGCCATCTTTCGTAACATGTCCGACAAGTATTATCGCACAATGTTTTTTCTTAGCAAGCTGCATCAACTCGGAAGTACATTCACGGATTTGTGTAATGGTCCCTGGAGGATTATCAAAATCCGGTTTATATGTTGTTTGTATTGAATCAACTATCACGACATCCGGTGCATATTTTTCAATTGCATTCAATATAATATCAAGGTCTGTTTCCGTTAGGACAGAAATTTTTTCTGAGTGTGATTTTAATCTTTTTGCGCGGAGATTGATTTGATTTGCAGATTCTTCACCGGTTACATATAAAACTTCGCCGTTAATTTTTGCCGCTGCCTGCATAACTAAGGTTGATTTACCAATACCCGGATCACCTCCGAGCAATACAACAGAACCGGGCATTAATCCGCCGCCAAGTACGCGGTCAAACTCAACTATATTGGTTTTTATTCTTTCTTCGTCTTGTTCAGTGATTGTGTTCAATTTAGAAATATTTAATTCACCTCTGTATTTCTTTTTGCCAGATTTTTTTTCTTCGATCAATTCTTCTGTAAATGTATTCCAGCTATCGCACGTAGGACATTTACCAAGCCATCTTAATGATTCATGCCCGCAACTTGAACAAATATATTTTATTCTACTCTTTGCCATTACAATCCTGTACGCTGAATGAATTTTTGTATTACATGATCTTTACTGTTTAGTACTTCCTCATACGTTCCGGTAAAATAAATTTTCCCTTCGTGCATCATTGCAATTACATCCGCGGTGTTCTTTACGCTAAACATATCATGTGTTACAATAATTGAAGTAACATTAAGTTTCTCATTTAATGATTTGATCAGCTCATCTATGGAATCAGACATTATCGGGTCAAGTCCTGTTGTGGGTTCATCATACAAAATATAATCCGGGTTTGTTACTAATGCGCGTGCAAGTCCGACACGTTTTTTCATTCCGCCGGAAAGCTCCGAGGGTTTAAATTTTTGTGTCCCGGGTAAACCAACAAGCTCAAGTTTTTCTGCAACTATTGTTTGAATTTTTTCTTTTGAATAACCAAAATTATTCTCGACTAAAGCAAGAGCAACATTTTCTTCAACGGACATAGAATCAAAAAGAGCACCGCCTTGAAACAAATATCCAAACCGGCGGCGAACTTCATAAAGTTCTTTTCGATCCAGTTCATTAACAATCTTACCTTCAAATTTTATAAATCCTTCATCAGGAAATAATAGACCAACAATATGTTTTAAGAGAACACTTTTTCCGCAACCGCTTCTACCAATTACGGCAAGTGATTCCCCCTCTTTAATATTTAGATTGATCCCGCGTAAAACGTGATTGCTTCCAAAACTTTTGTGAAGATTGTTAATTTCTATCATGGTGTGCAGAAACCTGTTAATGTCTTAAGTGAATATATAAAAGAAAAGAATTCAATTCGACCTCGTGAGTTCGTTCAATATTATATGTACAAAAATAACAAAGCCCGATTAGTATTTGTAATCGGGCTTCATTCACTTAATAATAACTTATGATTACGGATTCAACCCGGTATGGCACTCGGCACAAGACATTTCTTTCCAAGAATCTCCAGCTTCTTCGCCGGGATGTTTGAATTGTAGGAAAGAATTAACAGAAGAAAGTTCTAGTTTATCCGGTGGTCCCTGTGCATTTATACTATGACAAAGATTGCAATCTTTCTTTATCAATCTACCTTGCGGAGCCGCGTGATTATCATTATGACACCGGAAGCATCCCATAAATTCCATGTGCCCGATATTATTCGGGTAAACACTCCACTTAACTTTCATTTCGGGAAAAATATTTTTCTTATATGCTTCTTGAATTCCGCTTACAGCTCTATCAATCAAATATTTTTTATTGGCGTAAATCTCCGGATATTTTTCTTTATAAAATGAATTGATCTTGTTCTTAATAACAATCATTGCTGTATCAGTTGTTGAATAATCGGTACCTAAAATATCCATTGCTTTAGATTTGATCGAAGGAAGTTCTTTCGGAATAGACCCGGCAGTGATTGCATTGTTAATAAAAAATGCGGGCGGTTGATAATTATGAGATGGGCGGTTATGGCAATCCATACAATCCATTACGCGAGTTGCCATCGTATCAAGTGCTTTCGTACCTGCGCTTTCATTCTTATCTTGATAAATAAAAACTTCACCAGTTTTTAAGTTGGTATATCTAACCCAAGGAATTTTATCTCTCTTTTCATCTGAAGATTTATATTCGATTCTCACATTTGGATTTATGTGCCAGTGAATTCCTTCTTGCAGACCTAAAGCGCTTAACGGCGCACCGATCTTCATTGTTAACGTAACATCCCACTCAGTATTTTTTTCATCTGCTAGATAATGTTTTTGTGTTACTAGTTTTCTTGAATAAAATTTTTGAGGCCAATGGCATTGTTCACATGTTTCGCGTGCCGGGCGTAAATTTGATATTGGAGTTTCTATCGGTCTTGGAACAGTGCCTAACGTAACGGCATATACTTGATATAAACCGGAAAGTTTGGATCTCACATACCAATCGGCACCCTCACCAACATGACAGGCAACGCAAGCGACTTTAGCATGGGGAGAATTTTGATATGCGGTATATTCAGGCTGCATAACACTGTGACAAAGTTTACCGCAAAACTCAACCGACTCTGTGTAATGAAACGCTTCATAACTGCCAAAAGCAGTAAGAAAAAGAAAAATTGTTGTTCCTATTGCAAAGATGAAGAATGCATGTCTGTGGTGAATATCATTTAAATTAACTTGCGGCCATTGAGTAGGAGGAAGAAGATGTTTTTTTCTATCACGTCGAACTTTCAAGAACATTCCAGTTGGAATTAGTATCAGTCCAAAAGCCAAAAATCCCGGAAGAATAATATATACTACCAATCCTAAGTAAGTTCCTCCTCCGGATGTGAAGGTTATTACAAATAAAAAGATTATCATAAAAAGACTGATCAATGCAATAGTTGCGCCAATAAGAGAAACCCAGTTCTGAGTTGAATGAGGTAATTTTAATTTCATTACTTGCCTTATATATTAATGGTTCATTGATGTCTTTAAAACGATATCACTTCCGAAAATTAATTAGAGCGAGATGGAATTCCAACTTATAATTATTGGAATACTTCAACTTCACACGGTAGGAAAATATTTTCTTTAGTTATGAAGCTTTTTTCTCTTTATCCTTAATTTTAAAATACAGTGCAATAACAAAAACCAAAAAAGCTAAAGTAGCTATAGCAAATCCATTTCTTCTAGTAGAATAGTCGTCAATTTCTTTTTGAGCCAACAGAGACGCTTTATTTGAAAATTCAATTCCTTCTTTTGTTTTATCGCCAACCTTAGCTGAATCAAAAGTATGAATCAAAGTCCTGGATTGAATCAATGCCTGTTTTGCATCTTGAAGCTGGAACCCGATTTCTACATCGTTCATTCCTTTTTGTCTAACTTCCAAATATTTTGCGTTAGCTGCATCGTATTCATTTTTCAATTGAGTAAGTGATGAATATATTTTTTTAGAAACTGCAAAACCTTTATCGCCCTCAGTATGGCAATCAATACACTTTGAATCTTTTCCTACACCAATCATTTCATCGTTTGGTTTTTGAACACCATGATTTCCATGGCATTGCTCACATCCGTGAAAATCTTGTTCTTCAAATGCTTTTGCCATTCTTGTGGCGTTGAAAAATTCCATATTGCTAACGTGGCATGTTCCGCATACATGCGAGATAGATTTAAGTCCAGGAGGAGTAGCGCCATGATTACCATGACAATCATTACAAGCCGGCGCACTAATATCTTTATTTTTAAGCAAAGCAATACCATGTACACTTTTTGAATATTCTTCCAACTGATTTACAGGAATATTATAATTTTTCATCAGAGTGGAATTACCGTGACATTTGTTACAAGTATTCGGAACGTTTAATGCATATACGGATGAACGCGGATCTTTTGCGGGAAGAATTGAATGTGCTGTGTGGCAGCTGGAACATTCGGCAACATTCTCGTCTCCAGCCAATAGTTTTTTGCCGTGAACACTTGTGTAATATTGTTCAACTTGATCTGTAGCGATTCTCGGCTGATATACTCTCATAATATTAATATTCGAATGACACTTTCCACAAAATTTTGGAATGTCTTTTCTTTTTGGTGTGCCAACAAAACCTTTCGATGGGCTCATTGCAATATCTTGATCATCACTATTTGGATCCCCGCCATGGCATGAGGAACAGGAAAGATTTGCGTGGCGATGAATATCATTTTCAGTAAAATCTTTGGGTAGGTTTTCTATTTCCTTATGGCATGCAAAACATTGATCTACTTTAGTACCTTGTTTAGTTTTGTCGCCTTTCTTTTCACTGAGAACGAAACCAAATAGGAACAAGATTGTTATTGCATATATTGATAAATAAAAAAATCTTTTTCTCATATCGTTGTTCCCTATAATATGTAACCTAAGACTGTCATTATCACGATAAACGCAACAATAATAATTCCGATTAAGGTTAATGGTTGAATTTTCCAATTAGGTTTGTGTTTCACTTTTATGTAAGGAATTAACATCCAGACAAAACCGGCAACACCAAAGAACAATACACCGAGCAATTCACCTTCCAGGAATAAAATATGAGCGGGAAGAAGTTTTAACGATTGGAACATGAACATAAAATACCATTCAGGTCTAATTCCAGAAGGAGCCGAAGCAAACGCATCTGCTTTGTTTCCCAATTCCCACGGAGAATAGAGTGCTAAAAAAATCAGAACATTAAAAACAATAACCCATAGTAACAGATCCTTCAAAGCAAAATCCGGGAAAAACGGAATATATTTTTTCTTTTCTTCGGGTAGATTCTTAAAATGTTCAGGTTCATGCATACCTTGCCGTTGAATAAACAATAAGTGCATAACTAAAAATAACGTAAAGATGGCGGGAAGAATCGCAACATGAATTCCAAAGAATCTTGAAAGTGTTGCACCAGTTACCTCTTCGCCACCTCGTAAAAATATCTTCAACGGCTCTCCAATTACAGGAACTACTCCAACGATATCTGTTCCAACCTTCGTTGCAAAAAATGCTAATTCATTCCATGGTAATAAATAACCGCTAAATCCGAATGCGAGTGTAAGAACCAAAATAATAAAACCGGTAATCCATGTTAACTCTCTTGGTTTTACATATGCCTTTGAAAAGAATACACTGAACATATGAATGAACGCGAATAGGACTAAAAGATTAGCAGACCAACTATGAACATTTCTTATTAACCAACCGAACTTAACTTCGGTAACTATGAAGCGAACGCTTTCATAAGCGCTGTCTTCACCGGGTCTATAGTATAAGAGAAGAAGTATCCCTGTAAATAGCTGAACTAAAAACAGGAAGAGTGTTACACCTCCCATATAATACCAAATAGAGTGTCTATGTTCCGGAACTTTTTTGTGTAGAAGTAAATTGCGTACCGGAGTTAGATCATACCGTTCATCTATCCAATCAATTAATTTTGATCCGATTTTCTTCATCATTTTTTAACCCACTTTAGTAATAACAATTTCATCTTTAACTATTTTTACTTCGTATTCTTCCAGAGGTCTGGGCGGCGGACCGGAAACATTACGACCACTTAGATCATAAATACCGTTATGACAAGCACACCAGATCTGCTTTGTATCATTCTTGTATTGAACGATGCAATCTAAATGAGTGCAACTGGCAGATAACGCCTTGTATTCATTATCGTCGGTCTTAATAAGAATTACCGGCTTTCTTCCAAATTTAATTATCTTGGAACTATTGGTAGGAAATTCGGCACTCATTCCCGCCTTAACAGAATTTACTTTTGGCTCGGTAGTTTTAGGAGGAATTAAAAATGAGACGACAGGATAAAAAACGGAAAGAATACCGCCTATACCGCCAAATCCCAAAAGCATATTTAAAAATTTTCTTCTATCCAATTTCATATCTAATTCTAATTTTAATGATCAATTTAATTATTTAACCGTTCAAATTATTTAATTACGGATTCCTTGCTTCTTCCCAAGGTGGAAGAATCTTTGTAAGGACATAAAGTAATATGAACGGAAGGCAAAATACGATTACAGAAGCAAAAAATCCTTCCAACCCGAAAAAAGTTATTTTGTAAACGGTTAATCCTCTAAAACTTTTTGAAAACAATTGTCCTCCGATTACAATATTCCAACGAGTTGAAAAAATTCCAACTTGTACAAGAATTGCAGAGATAAAATAAACCATTTTCTTTAAATCTGGCGGTGATTTTAAAATTTTAATGAGTGCAATCATGGCAAGCGGAATAAGCATGCCCATGAAGAGTTGAATTACTACTAAGCTGATGAATAATTTATTCGAGACAAGATAAGCTAAGATTTTAATGGATTCTTCCGATTCATAAACACGGTGCACAAAATCCAACGCTTCCAATGAAAAATCTATGATCATTACGTAGAATAAGTAACTTGCTAATTTATCCAGACACAAAATATCTAATTGTTTTCCGCGAACGGGTGTTATGATCATATAGAGAATTAAAACCATCGCAATGCCGGAAACAATTGCAGAGAACAAGAAAACGATTGGCATTAGTACGCTTGACCACCATGGGTTTGCTTTGATCGAACCAAAAATAAATCCTACATAACCATGCAATAGAAATGCAGAAGGAATTCCTATAATTGTAACAATCTTTACCCACTTTTTATCGAAGTGGATTGCCTTTTCTGAAATATCTTTTGAAAAGAGAGAAATGATTTTGTGAATCCATTTTTTGATTCCAGTTTCTTTCTGCGACCAAAGAATTATATCTCTTCTATACTCAAACCAAATTTCTAAACATAATACCGCCATCAAATACCAAGCGTAAACAAATCCGAACATAGCCATGGCAGATGTGCTATTTGGAGTAATCAAAATCTCGTAAGCTTTTTCAGGATGACCTAAGTGAGCAAGTAAAGGAAGTGGTGCTACAATTAAAAATGCCATCGCTGTAAGCATTGCTAAGCGGTATGTTGGTTGAAGTTCTTTTACGTTGAATACTTTCACCAGCGATGCCAAGATAAAAGCGCCGGCAACTAATCCTGTTAAGTAAGGATATAATACTATAAGAATGCCCCAATGGAGTTCAATTTCGTTTGGAAAAATGTAGCCCCATACTTCTTTTAGTATTGGCGTCAAATGTTGAATGAGCTCTTCCAATTCTACCTTACCTCCATATCTAAATTAGAGTAATAAACTTTTGGTTCTGTGTTGAGCGATGGTTTAAGAATTCCGATTTTATTCATTCTTAAGAAACGTACTAATGGACTTGATTTTTTGTTCAACTCGCCGAAAACTCTTGCTTGAGTCGGGCACACTTCAACGCATGCCGGCAATTTATCTTGAACAATTCTATGATAACAGAAAGTACATTTCTCGGCAGTATGTGTTTCGGGATGTAAGAATCTTGCACCGTAAGGACATGCTTGTATGCAATATCTGCAGCCGACACAGTAATCTGAATCCACAAGTACTACTCCATCCTCCCCTTTAAATGTTGCACCAACAGGACAAACTTGAACGCATGGAGGATTGTCACAATGATTACAAATTTTTGGAACAAAGAAACTTCTTAACATTTTTTGATTTGTTGTGCGAGAATTATCGAAACCGTCTATTGAACCATTTGGACTGTCAACTTGTACATCACCATCTTCATAGATTCTGTAACGTTCAACCCATGTTCTAAAAAAGAATGGTTCTTTTGGAACATTGTTTTCGTTTTTACATGCTACAGCACATCTTCCGCATCCAATACATTTATTAATGTCTATTCCCATTCCCCACTTGTGGTTGCTGGGTATATAACCGTTTATGAGCATCCATTTTTTTATAGTCTTTAATTTGTCCGTTGAGCCTAGAAATCCAAATGCAATTGATGCAAGCGCAAGTATGGCAATTTTTTTTAGAAAACTTCTTCTTTCAACTTTTTTATCTGTTTCAATTATATTGTTTTCCATTATTGTGCCTCCGGTAAATGTGGATAGTGACATTGCCAGCAAACATATCTCGGCTCGTGTGTAGTCATATTGATCCTTGGAATAAATTCATCACCTTTTGCATCTTGGGAATGACACTGACCACAAAATTCTCTGTTTGCAGGTTTGGTTGGTAAATATTCCCTCGGGTGTAATTTATGTTTCTCCGTAGATTCATGACATTTAGTACAAGGAATATCCATGTGACTCGAAACCGATTTTGCACTTGAAATTTCAGCATGGCAAGCGGAACATTCTTTTGGTGTTTGTGGCGGAGTTGGATTGTGCGGATTATGACATGTTACGCAAATTTTTCTCGGATTGTGCGATGCAGATACAATTTGTGGAAAGCCTGTAGGTCGAGATGGATTATATTCATGACAAACAGGGCAAAAAATCCTATCCCGCGGTTTTTCCGGTTTGAATTGATCCGGCTCATTAACGTGATTAACAGAAGGTCCATGGCAAACTTCGCAAGAAAGATTTTTATGATACCCTGCATTTTTAGTTTTCCATATATCATCATGACAATCGGCACATGCTTCCTGTCCTGCATATTGCATTTTTTTATCAGCATTATTTTGAATAGCTCCGGCACGATAATGACCGACCAAGCCAAAATCTTTCGGAGTGAGAAGCGAAGTGGCTAAAATAAATGCAGTGACTACTACAAGTAAAAGTACAGACAATCGTTTAACCTGTTCCGGAATTTTTTGTAAAAAATTTTTCATGAATACACTCGTTTTTGCTTTAAGTATTTTTATTTATTTTTCAATCGGTTCAATTGTTTATTAACTCGCTTCCTTTCTTTCTTCTTGCGTATAAAATTGAAATTGCCAACAGCACAATTCCTAAAAACATGAAAGAAATAATTCGGTAGCTTGGATCTAAATTTGTTGTTCCAACAAATAGAATGTACACCACCGTTAATAAAAATGTTAAAAGCGCCAGCCACCGGTATTTTTTATTCTTAAGAATAATACTCATTACATAGTAACCGATCGCAACTATCGTCCAAGAGAGCCCGACATAATCTTTAGGAACTATATGATAGAGTGCATAAGGAAAGATGATAAACGCGGAGCCGAGATAAGATAATCTCATTGCGTCAGTTGTTAAATCAAGTCTATGCTTTTGCCAATTTAAAATACGAGCGCTTATTAATGCCACAATACCAAAACCGAGTGCGATTACACCAATTTTTTCTTCTAATACTAAATAGGAAAAGAATATCATCAGATACATTATAAAGTTTGCTACTATTATAATTTTTGAACGGAACCAGAGCGCGGTAGCCACTACAACTAAACTCTGCCAGCTTAACCAAACAAAGTATTCCGGCTTAGGAAAATTATTTACTATTGCAACACTCAATGCCGTGTAACCAAGAATGGCATAAAAGAAAGTTGAATATTTACTTTTTTGTCTCTCATAAAACATAATTGAAAGAAGCAAGAAAACACTCGAAGCTATTAACTCAGATAAAGCCGCCGTGCTGCTGAATTTAGAAAGTGCGATTATTAATAATAGAAAAAAACATAGAAATGAATTCAATAAAGTATTTAGTATTGAATTAACAGATTCTTTTTCGTTTCGATTTCCGGATAAATTGCCGTAAGCATAAATTAAGCAGTACAAAAGAAGAAAATAAATATTAATCAATGGAGAACTTTGGAGAGCAATTTTATTACCAGCAACAGGATTACCGATGAACCAAACAAAGTGAGTTATATAGACCAAAAGTATTGCATAGGTATAGAACGAATTCCAATCTAAAATTCTTTTTAAGTAAACCGACCACCCGCTGATCAAAACTAGAATAAAAAAGATCAACCAATAAAAATCACCGATCAAAGCTGTAATGGAAATTAGCGAGATGCCAAAAGCCATTAGATATATAGATTTTCTCTTAAAAGAAAAAGAAATGTGAAAGATCGATACTGCTATCAGCATAAGTAATTCAAGTGTCGGATTTTCAACTGTGGGATTGTTTGAGAAAAAGTGTAACCGTAAAGTTGAAAAGAAAAGAAGAAGTAACGCTCCGCCAAAAATATATTGGGAAATAAATTGAAGCGAGCTTTTCCAGTAATTCGATAACCAGAAAAGAAATCCAACTAAAACATATCCTATAAGACTAGGAAAAAAGGAAGGTAAATTTTGATACGGAAATGTCATTAGAAAAATTATTCCGATCGCAAGAATTACAATTCCAACTTTTGCAAACCAGAATTGTCCTATCTGAGTTTCTAATGAATCCGCTCGTTCTGAAATATTTTGAGGCATCAATGAAGGTAATTCAAAATTATCTTCCGAAGGAAGATTCTCAAGATTAAGTTTCTCTTCAATCCGGGAAATTCTTGCTTCCAAATTTTTCAAGTATGTAATTAATTGATTGTTTACTTCCGATTCGGAGGAAGAATCCATTATGATACCTCCAAGGTTATTGTATTTGTTTTATCCTTTCTAAAATTATTTGGGTGTGAAGTTTGAATCATTCTAAAGAAGTATTCTTATTTTAATCAGATATACACACACGAATTCCGATTTAAAAATAATTTTATCTGATTCTGAAATCAACATAAAACTTAAAAACATTTATGACAAAAAGATGTTGAGTCTGAAAAAAATAATGAAAAAATAATCATAAATAAAAAAGGGAACCTTTTGGATTCCCTTTTCTTTACTGTAAAAAAATAAAAGATAAAATTTTTATTTCTTATCTACTTTCTTTTCAGATTTTTCATCGTCTTCTTTTTCTTCAATTATCATATGCTTCATATTCTTACCCATGGAATGCTTTCGCATCATCTTCTCGCCGCCACAGCATGAACATCCGCAATTGTTTCCGCCCATATGCTTAAAGAACATTAATTTCTCTTTCGGCATGTCTTCATCGCCATCAATCTGAATATTAAAATGTTTCATGCCATTTTCATCTTTCAAAAACTTCTCAGCTTCATCACCTTCGTAAGTTTTTGTTTCTTCTTTACCGTCTTTCATAGTTGTAACAGTAATTTTTTTGCCACTGTCGTTAACTTCGACTTTTATATTCTTTTTGTTTTCACCATCTTTTTCATCAGCATCATTATCTTCAGATCTAAACATCATAACGTTGCCGCCTCTCATCTTCATCATTTTTCCGTCATCACTTTTAAACATAAATCCTTTACGCGAACTACTTCTTAACATACCGACTAATTTTTCAGCATCCTTTCCTTCAAAGACAACATCTTTACCATCAGCTTTAATCGTAAGTTTTTCAATCTTACCTTTCAAATTATCAAGTTTAGATTTTGTTTCGTCTTTTTCCTGAGCTAAGATCTTCATTGAGAAAAATCCGAGTATCAGAATAATCATTATAGCTAAGAACTTTGATTTGTTTGTTTGAAGTAATTTCATTTTATTCTCCTAATTGTTTGTGTAAATATACTTTTCGTACAACCCAAATACGGAAAACGATCCCTAACTATTAGTTAAAAATTGTTAAAGTAAAGATTTCTTATTTAGATTAAGTTAAATTTGCGATTATGAAAGAACGAAAATTAAAAATTATTATCGCTTTGATGACTATTTCGGTAATTGGACTAATTGCCGTACAGTTTTATTGGATGGCAAATATTATCAAAGTTGAAGAGGATCGTTTTCGTAGAACGGTTTTTCATTCTCTGAGAAAAGTTTCTGAAGAAATTGAAAAGAAAGAAGCTGCAACTACAGTTGTTAAAAAGGTATCCAGTGGAAAAGGGAATGTTTTATTCTTTCTACAGGATGAATCTAAAAATAAACCGATACACTTAGATTCTCTTAGAAAAATGAGTTATCTAAGGATTGATACAAACAACCATGGATTTAATTATGAAGTAAAATATTTTGCCGATAATGATACTATGGTTGACCGATTAAAAGCATTCTCGGGCAACAGAAATGCACGTTACTTTATTCCTCCCTCTTCATTCGATAAATCAGTTAAGGACACTTCTATTCAGAAACGTCATTTGCTTGTGCAGAATGTTGTTACAGAACTAATGGCTATCAATGCTAGGAAAAAAATTGAGGAAAGGATCAGCACCGATCAGCTTGAAAAAGATTTGTCGTTTGAATTCAGCGGCAACGGAATCTCCTCCGAATTTTACTTCGGAGTTAACAGAGCAAACAAAGACAGTTTAACTTTGCTAAAAAAAGGAACAGATACTACAGAATTAAAGAAATCTATTTTTAAAGTAAATTTGTTCCCTGACGAAATCTTTTTTAATCCAAATCAACTTATTGTTTATTTCCCTCACCAGAAAAGATATATTCTCGCAAGCGTCGGCGGTATGCTTGTTCTCTCAGTAGGTTTGATTCTTGTAATTGTGGGTGTTTTTTACAAAACTGTTGAAATGTTTTTAAGTCAGAAAAAAATTACGGCTGTAAAAAACGATCTTATAAATAATATTACTCACGAATTTAAAACTCCAATCTCAACTATTTCGATTGCTTGTGAAGCATTAAACGAACCCGGTTTGTTAATTGAAAAGAATTCCGTTACCAGATATTCTAAAATTATTAAAGAAGAAAACGACCGATTGAAAATGATGGTTGATGCTCTTCTTAATACAGCTGCGCTTGAGAAGAGCGAGTTTAATCTAACGAAAGAGAAAATAGACCTACATGAACTAATTCTTTCCGCTGCATCAAAGTTTGAAAATATTATTAATCGAAAAAGCGGTAAAATTAATTTAGAACTTAATGCAAGTCGAGCCGTTATAACCGGTGATAAATTTCATCTCACAAACATTATGAATAATCTGATCGACAACGCGATCAAGTACAACGAAAGGGCGCCGGAAATTAGAATATCAACCCGAGATGAGAACAGGACAATAATAATAACAATAAAAGATAACGGCATTGGTATTTCCAGAGAACATCTAATTAAAATATTCGAAACATTCTACCGAATTTCCAGCGGCAATATTCAGAACGTACGTGGAAATGGAATTGGCTTGAGCTATGCTAAAAAAATTGTTGAAACATTAGGCGGTGATATTTCTGTAACAAGTGAGGTTGGTGTTGGTAGTGAATTTAAAATTATTCTTCCAAATAATGGTGTTGAGTGAAACAGATTGCAAAAATACTTTTAGTTGAAGATGACACAAACCTTGGAACAATTTTAAAAGAATTTTTATCCGTTAAGGGATTTGAAATCGTTCAAGCCATTAATGGAGAAGAGGGGTTTGAGCAATTCAGAAAAAAGAAATACGATATTTGTTTGATAGACATAATGATGCCGAAAATGGACGGCTTTACTCTTGCAAAAAAAATCCGCATGATAGATAAACAAACTCCGTTTCTTTTTCTTACAGCTAAAGCAATGCTTGATGATAAGGTCGAGGGTTTCAAAATCGGCGCCGATGATTATGTTACTAAACCATTCAGCATGGAAGAATTGATCTTGCGTATCAATGCAATACTAAAGCGAAGTAAGATACCGCAAGACGAAATTGAAAAAATAGAATTTAAGATCGGCTCTTATTTATTTAATTATGATAGACGTACATTAGTTATCCAACACATTGAACAAAAACTTACACCAAAAGAATGTGAACTTCTTCGGTTGTTATGTTTATATGAGAATAAAGTTCTTGAAAGATCTGAAGCGTTGACAAGGATATGGCGCGATGATAATTATTTCAATGCCAGAAGTATGGATGTGTATATAACAAAACTTCGTAACTATCTTAAACAAGATAAATCAATTGAGCTGGTAAATGTTCACGGGACCGGCTACAAATTAATGACCAAATAAATTATTTATCCACCGCCAGTAATTTATTGACTGATTTAACTCTATCAAAAAACAATTTCAATTTTTCTTCATCAAGCCTTGAATTAGTTCTAACACCGGAACAAATATCAACGCCATACGGTTTTACTTGTAAAATTGCTTCAACAACATTTTGCGAATTTAATCCGCCTGCTAAATAAACCGGAATTTTTACTGACTCAACTATTTTTCGGCTGATACTCCAATCATGTGTTCTTCCTGTCCCGCCAAGTTCTTTCGTAACTAATTTTTGATTTCCGGAATCGAGTAATATTGCGTCAACGAAATTTGATGTCTCTATTGCTTCGTTAATTGATTCGTCATCCGTTACATGAATAACTTGAACTATTTTGATCCTTGGTAAAGCTTTTTTTAATTGAAAATGAGAGCCGGTAATTATTTTGTCACAAAGCTGAATTGTATTTGTTCCGCAGCGATGATGCTGTTCGATAATTTCATCTACATTTTGTTTGCTCGTAAGCAGGAATGTTGAAATTGATGGTGAAGTTTGTTCGGCAATTTTTTTTATTGTTTTTTCTGAAATTACACCCGGTCCGCTGGGCATTTCCGAGACTAATCCTATTGCAGACGCTCCGTACTTAACAGCTATGTTAGCTTCTTCAATACTAGAAATACAGCAAATTTTTACATGAGTCATAATTCTTTCCATTCTCTTTTAAGTATGGAATACATTTTCATCGAACGGAATCTTTCTTTAATAAATACTTTTTCCCGAAGTGTACCTTCATATTTCATTCCGCATTTTTCCATAACTTTCCACGAACCAATATTTTCTTCTTCGCAATGCGCTTCAATTCTATTCAAGTGTAATACTTCAAAGCCAAATTTAATTACCACCTTTATTGCTTCCGAAACATATCCTTTATTCCAATATTTTTTTGAAATTACATAGCCAATTTCACCACAATTATGAATTGTATTCCAATTACGGAGATCAATTGTCCCAATTAATTTATTTTCGCTTTTGATTACGATTCCCCAAATGAGTGATATATTATTATTGAATTGTTCATCAGCAATTTTTACAAAATCAATTGAGTCTTGTTTGGTTTTATGTGTATCCCACAAAACAAACGTTGTAACATCCGGAATAGATGCGTATTCAAAAATATCATTTACGTCATCAACAGTAATTTTTCGGAGAATCAACCGTTCTGTTTCAATTTTAGGAATTTCCTGCGGTCTTTTATTTTGTAACATAAATTGGCTCGAATATTTGTAAAAAAATTAGTTAGATTTATTGGAGAAAATCTTAATATAAATTTACCAATTAAACAGATTAGTTTTGAGAGGCAATTATGATTTCAAAAGAACTTTTAGATATTCTCTGCTGTCCGGAGACAAAAGCAGATTTAGTATTAGATGATAATTATTTGGTGTCAACGGACAAAGCTACACGCAGACGATACCGAATCGAGGATGATATTCCTATTATGCTTATTGATGAATCAGAGCAACTCAATCTTGAGGTTTGGAAAAAGATAATGAAGAAACACGGCAAACCAACTGAATGATTATTAAGAACGATCCTGAACAATTTCAAAACTATCTATCGGACGCTTCCAATTATAAAGGTAATGCTGATTCAATTTATCTTCCTGAAAGTGAAAAAGAGATAGTTGGCCTTCTCAAAAAATTTAGTAAGGAAAATATTAGAGTAACCGTTTCCGGCAACGGCACAGGATTAACCGGCGGCCGTGTGCCGGAAGGTGGAATAATTATTTCTCTTGAAAAGTTTAATCGAATTCTTGAATTGAACCTTGAAAAAAAATTTGTAATTGTTCAACCTGCGGTTGTGTTAAAAGACTTTCAAGATTTTGTTGAAGCGCAAAATTTATTTTATCCGCCGGATCCCACAGAGCGAAATTGTTTTATCGGCGCGACTGTTTCAACAAATGCATCCGGTGCCAGAACATTTAAATACGGCGCTACCAGAAATTACGTATTCGGGTTAAGAATTATTTTGTCTGATGGAGAAATAATCGCAATCGAGCGGGGGCAATATATTGCTAATCAGTATGAGGCAAATATCAAGACTGAATCCGGTAAAGTTATTTCGATTAAGATCCCGAATTATAAAATGCCCAAGACGAAAAACGCTGCCGGATATTATTGTAAAAAAAATATGGATTTGATAGATCTTTTTATTGGATCAGAAGGAACACTGGGAATAATTTCAGAAATAAAATTGGAATTGATTGGTCTGCCTAAAAAATTTTTATCCTGTGTTGCATTTTTCCAAACAGAGAATAATGCTTTAGATTTTATTGATGAGGCGAGAGAGCTAAGACAAAATAATTCTCCATTTCCAAAAGCACGCGCATTGGAATTCTTTGATGAAAAAGCTTTAAGATTTCTACAAAAAGACTATCCTAACATTCCAAAGCTTTCGCAAGCCGCTGTCTGGTTTGAAGAAGACTACAACACGAATAACGATGATATCGTTGAAAATTGGGTCTCTCTTTTAAATAAATATAATTGTAACGATGATTCTGTCTGGTTTGCTTTTGATAAAATTGAACAAGAAAAATTTCATGAATTCCGCCATGCCATTTCCTGGAAAGTAAATGAGTTTATTTCACAACACAATTTTAAAAAAGTTGGAACGGATGTATCCGTTCCGGTAATCCATTTCAGGTCATTTTATTATTGGATGAAAGAAACAGTAAAAAAAGAAAATATTGATTACGTTGTATATGGTCACTTCGGTGATTGCCATCCTCATCTAAATATGCTGCCAAAGAATGAATTGGAATATTTTAAATCAAAACAGATCTACGCTAATATTTGTGCGGAAGCAGTCCGACTGGAGGGAACAATTTCAGCCGAGCATGGTATAGGCAAATTGAAAAGAGATTACTTAAAAATGATGTATGGGGAAAATAATATTCTAAAGATGGCAAAACTAAAATTAGTTTTTGATCCGAACAAAATTCTAAATGTTGGAAATATTTTCGACGAGAAATATTTGGACTCAGCTAATGGTAGGTAGATCTTTACTCATAATAATTGTTTTGTCTTTTGCTGCTGTATTAAAAGCACAGGATGCAAATACCGATGTTCATTTACGTATTGCACAGACTTATGAACAAGCAGGTCAATTCGATAAAGCAGAAATTATTTACCGCGAGTTGGTTGAAATCCAGCCTATGAATAATGTTTTTTTTGAATCATTGAACAAAATTTTTATCTCAAAAAAAAAATATAACGAATCAATAAAACTGCTACTTCAAAAAATTAATCAGGTCCCTAATGATTACAACCTCTACGGCCTGCTCGGCTCAACATATTTTATTATGGATCAATCGGAGAAAGCATTTGAATCGTGGGAAAAAGGGATAGCTATAAATCCATCCTCTTATATAGGTTATAGAGTAATTGCAAATTATGCTATAGAAAATAGAGCATACGAGAAAGCAATTGATGTTCTGAAACGCGGTAAAAAGATTTCAGGCGATCCTATCATGTTTTCAATGGATCTGGCTAATATTTATGCAGCAAATTTTAAATTCTCAGACGCTGCAATTGAATTTTGTAGTTTGATTGAAGCTCATCCCGAACAGATCCAATCCGCAAAAGCAAGAATAAGCAGTTACTTGAACAGACCAGGAGCTGCAGAACAAACAATCCGTGCAGTAAAAGATTATTCTGAATCAAAATCACAAATCGAACTTTTCGATTTATTAACATTTGTATATCAATCAACAGATGATTACAAAGATGCTTTCGAGAACGTAATTGAAATTGAGAAAAAATATAAAGTTAATGGAACTTATGTTTTTATATTTGCTCAAGAAGCTTACCGTAATAAACAATATAACTGGGCATCGGAAGCTTACAATTTTATCACTAAGAATTATTTAAACTCACCTTATTATCAGATCTCAAAAATCGGTTATGCAAGAACTTTGGAAGCGTCGTTAGATCAAAAATTTTTTGAGCGTAATGATTCTTGGAAACCATTTATAAAACACGAACCACTTTTTACAGACGAGTACAAAAAAATTATTAATGCATATGAAGAATTTATTATAACAACACCGGGGAATGCGGTCAATATAGAAGCATTATTTAGAATAGCTGAAATTTATAGAACTAGAATTTTTGATTATCAAAAAGCAGATTCTTTCTATAAAAAACTTTCTCAAATATCTCCAAACACTAACTATGGTGTTCAATCACTTATTGCGCAGGGAGAAATTGCAATCCAAAGAGACGGTTTGGATATAGCAAAAGTTTATTTTCAAAAAGCATTATCATCTCAACGTATTGATTCAAATGATTTATCAGAAACAAACTTTTATTTAGCAAGAATAGAATTCTGGAAAGATAATTTTTCTAAATCAATCGGCTTATTTAGAGAAGTATCAAAAAATCTTTCCGCTGATTTCGCTAATGATGCAATCGAACTTTCATCAATTATTAGTACAACTAAAAAAGATTCATTAAATCTTACTTTGTATGCTCATGCAGATCTTCTTGCAATACAAAATAAACACAAACAGGCGGCGATTGAATTTAAAACTCTAAGTGATCGCCCCAACTTATTTGTTCTAAATGATTTCGCAAAAATATATTTTGCTGAAATGTTGTTGGCTGAAAATGATCTACTATCTGCTATTAAAATTTTTGAAGAGATAACAAAAGATGGGAATAATTCGATTTTCGGTGAAAAAGCCACTTTCTTGCTTGCCCAGTGCTATCAATACGGAACTAAAGATCTTCAAAAGGCTACTCAAATCTATCAGAAATTACTTGAAACTTTCCCAAACTCACTCTATTTTGACCGTGCGCGTGAAGCGTTAAATAGTCTTCCAACAAAAAATGGTTAAAAATGAGCGATCCTCGAGAACCTCGTACAGTTAAATGTTCCTTTTGCGGAAGGGATGGCAGTGAAGTTACATCAATGGTTGCAGGTCCTGATGTCTATATCTGCGACATCTGCATCAAGACCAGTATAGATATTTTAAAGAATAATATTACTGCAACACCAAAAAAAGAAACCTATCATTCCTCACTAACTCCTGATCTAATCAAGAAAAGTTTGGATGAATATGTTATAGATCAAGATCTTGCAAAAAAGATTCTAGCGGTAGCAGTTTACAATCATTACAAAAGAAGCAATGCAACAAATTCTCTTTTTGAAATGGATGATGTCGAAATAGAAAAAAGCAATATCCTTTTGATCGGGCAAACAGGCGTTGGGAAAACATTATTAGCCCAAACGCTCGCAAGAATTTTAGACGTTCCGTTTGCTATTGCAGATGCAACAACACTTACCGAAGCAGGCTATGTTGGTGATGACGTAGAAACTGTTTTAGTTCGTCTGCTTCAAGCAGCCGATTATAATTTAGAGAAAGCTCAAAAAGGAATTGTCTACATAGATGAGATCGATAAAATTGCCAGAAAGAGTGAAAGCACTTCTATTACTCGAGATGTTTCAGGTGAAGGTGTACAACAAGCACTTTTAAAAATTTTAGAAGGAACTGTTGCCGGTGTTCCGCCTCGCGGAGGAAGAAAGCATCCGGAACAAAGTTTAATAAATGTTAATACAAAAAATATTTTGTTTGTCTGCGGCGGCGCATTTGACGGAATCGAATCTATTGTTGCTTCCCGCATAAACAAAAATACAATCGGGTTTGATACCAGCATTTCAAATTCGTCAGAAACAGATAGAGATAATCTTATTCAGAAAGTTCAGCCGGAAGATTTGGTGAAATACGGATTGATTCCTGAACTGGTTGGACGATTACCAATCATTGCACCGCTTGCTTCACTAAATTCTAAAGCAATGAAAAATATCCTAACCGAACCTAAGAATGCGATCATTAAGCAATATCAAAAATTGTTTATGATGGAAGGCGTGGAATTAAGTTTTGATCAAAATGCTTTGGAAGAAATTGTAAAGAAAGCAATGGAGAGAAAAACCGGTGCACGTGCTCTACGTTCTATAGTTGAAGGAATTTTGCTTGATATCATGTATGAACTTCCAACAAAAGAAAACATTGATAAGTGTATGGTTACTCGCGATACTGTTACCAAAGGCGAGAAGCCGGTTTATATAGAAAGTGATAGAAAAACAGCGTAAGAACTTTATATAATTTTTCCCGGCTTGATTCATTTATTAATTGAGTATGGATTAAGCCGGTTTTATTTTAAGCCCGCCAATTAAATTTATTAAATGAAAAAAATTCTTTTTATAATCTTATTTGTTTCATCATCACTTTTTGCGCAGGCAAAACTTCTTATTTATATGGACCTGCATCAAACAGATCATCTTAAAGCATATGGAATAACTTTCAATGCTCTGAAAGATGGGATTACTTCTGATTGGCTTCTTAACTACCGCGGCGGATCTTTTATGTTCGATTACTCCGAACAGCTTGCTCTGCGATGCAGATTAAAAGGTGTTGCCTTCCTAACTCTTTCAAATCAAGATGCTGTACAAATATATTCACTCGTACAAAGTGAAGATCAAAATATGGAAGTTGTGCGGCTTGAGAAAGCACCTAAAATTGCTGTTTATGTCCCGCCTGGGTTCCAACCATGGGATGATGCTGTTATACTAGCGCTAAACTATGCGGAAGTTAGTTATGATAAAATTTGGATTGAAGAAATTCTTCGCGGCGATCTTGAAAAATATGATTGGCTTCATTCTCATCACGAAGATTTTACGGGGCAATATGGAAAATTTTATGCGTCATTCAGCGGTGCACAATGGTACATTGAACAACAGATGCTCTACGAAAATGAAGCTAAAAAATTAGGATTCAAAAAAGTATCGGATATGGAAAAAGCTGTTGTTCAGACAATTAAAAATTATGTAGCTCAAGGCGGATTCATGTTTGCTATGTGCTCTGCAACTGATTCATATGATATTACTCTTGCAGCAATGAATGTAGATATAGTTGATCGAATGTATGACGGCGATCCGCCGGATGTTGATGCACAAAATAAATTAGATTTTTCTAACACTTTCGCTTTCCAGAATTTTAAGTTAGAGATGAATCCGCTTATCTATGAATACAGCGATATTGATATTCAACCGTTGGAAGTTGGAGACCAAAGAAATGATTACTTCACGTTATTTGATTTCTCGGCAAAATATGATCCTGTGCCAACAATGTTGACGCAAGATCATGTGAATGTAATTCACGGGTTCATGGGTCAAACCACTATGTTCCACAAAAAATTTATTAAGAACTCTGTTTATATTTTAGGTGAACGTGCAGGAACAGATCAAGTAAAATATATCCACGGAAATTACGGACGCGGTACATTTACTTTTTATGGCGGGCACGATCCTGAAGATTATCAGCATGCTGTTGGCGATCCACCGACCGATCTAAGTTTATATAAAAATTCTCCTGGTTATAGATTAATTTTGAATAATATTCTTTTCCCAGCAGCTAAGAAAAAAGAACAGAAAACATAGAAACCAATTTTAATAACTATCATCTAATAAATATCATGAAATATCTAAAATTCAAAAATAATAGTGAACAAGTTCCGATTGGTAAGTTGGTTTGCGTTGGCAGAAATTACGCGGCACATGCAAAAGAACTAGGTAATGAAGTACCCGAATTTCCAATTATTTTTTTAAAACCCGCTTCAAATGTAATCTACTCAGGAGAATCTGTCGTTCATCCGACTTATTCAAATGAATTACACCACGAAGTTGAACTAGTTCTTTACATAGGTGAACCGGTTAAGAATGCAAATAACGAACAAGCTGAAAATGCGATCCAAGGCTATACAGTTGGACTAGATATGACTTTACGAGATCTACAGATGGAGTTCAAGAAAAAAGGTGAGCCGTGGACACTTGCAAAATGTTTTGATACTGCGGCGGTTCTTACTGATGTTGTATTTAAAAAAGATTATCAGTTACGCGGTGATGAAAACATTTCTCTTATGGTGAATGGAATTACAAAACAAAATTCGTCTATTAAAAATATGATTTTTTCTCCGGTCGAAATTGTAAAATATATTTCCGCAAAAATGACTCTTGAAAAAGGAGATTTAATATTTACCGGAACACCCGAAGGAGTTAGTAAAGTTATTCCCGGTGATAAGATTGAAGCTGAAATAGAAAATATTGGAAAGATAAAAACACAAGTAAAATAGATTTGTCATTCTGATAACGACTCTGAGCAAAGCCGAAGAGTCGGGAGAAGAATCTCAAAGTAATTATTGAAAAGATTCGTCGCGGAGTTTACACTGAACGAAGTGAATGTGCTCAACATGACAAAACACAAGGAGAATCACATGCCAATCTTTGAATACAAATGTAACAATTGCAATAAAAAATTTGAAGTACTTCACAAATCATCTGCAAATCTTGAAGAAGTAATCTGTCCCGATTGCCAATCGAAGAATTACAAAAAACTTCTTTCATCGTTCAGCGCTTCTACCGGTTCATCAAATTTTGATAGCGGTCCATCATGTGCAGACGGAAACTGCGATATGTCTTCTTATGGCGGAGGCTGTGCTAACGGAATGTGCGGATTGAATTAAAACTTTAATAGAGCTTTTACCTCTTCAACTGTCATCGGCTTGCTAATTATCTTTTTGTCCTTATCTACTAAAAACATTGTTGGTGTAGCATAGATAAAATAATCTGCGCTTGCTTTTCCATCCCATCCTTTTAAATCCGACACATTTATTAATGATGGACAATTTGCAGTAATAAAATTCTGCCAATCATCTTTTTTTGAATCTAAAGAAATGGCAAGCACTTCAATTTTATTTTCTATTAGAGTTTTATAAAATTCATTCAGTTTTGGTAAAAGTTCTTTACAGTGCGGACACCAGCTTGCATAAAATACAATTAATGTTTTCTCTGCTTTCATTTTGTTCAATTCAATTTGCTTGCCGGATAAATCAGAGATAATAATATTTGGAACAACATTTCCGATCTTCAAAAACTTGGCTTGGTCTATTCTTCTTTTTATTAGTCCTTCTGTTTTTACATCCAAACAGAGATCATCTTTTATTACATAATTCTCAACGATGTAATCCAAAACTTTATCAAAACCGAATTTCTTAAATCCGTCAATCAGATATTCCACAACATGCTGATAGACAAGTTGGTTTACTTTTGCTTTGTTTAGAATTAAATCAACAGCAGACATAAATTCTTTTTCTAAAAGCTCAAGCGGCAATTGAGGGTTACGGAAATATGTTAAGTACTCTATTGTTTTATTTGTGAATACATCTGAATTAATCAGCGATGAATTATTAAAATCAACATTGTCTAATGCATGCGACTTTAGATATGAAAGCGGCGGCTGAACTATATTATCAATAACCGGAAGCTGAGCTGATTTAATATACTTTGCTATAAATGATGACGGACTTGCTTGAGCAGTTACATTTATAAATTCTATGTATTCGTTTTGTATTTGGGTTAATCTGTCTTGAGTTGTCTTGTAATAGTTATCTTCTTTCGGGTAACGGGTTAAAATAAGTTGTAATAATTCAGTTTTGATTTTGTACTGTTTGTTTAGTTTAATAAAAGAATAATACAATTTGTTGCTCTAAGAACTTACTACTTGCAGACTATCTAATACATTATTTGCATTTGTTGTTATGATAACATCTTCGCCATCATTTACAAAATCAATCCATTTGTTTTTATCGAAAGATAACCGATAAAGGCCAATGTGGTATTTGGGGTTATCAAGATTGAATTTAAATTTCTCTTTTCCAATTGCGTTTATAGAATCAATAAGCGTAATCTTTTCGCCGCTTAACGATGAGAAATATGCTTTCTCATTCTCTAAATTTTTTATTTCAACACTTATATGTTGAGCAACTGAAGTGTTTACAGTAAAACCAAAAAGAATTAAAAAAAATATTTTTCCTTCTATGTTTCTTTTCATTTTTGTTTCATCTTTTTTTCTAATCCTTAATGCACCTAACACTAAAACCGGCATTTTTTCCATTCTCGGTTACGTCAATGGTGCTATTGTTAGCGGTTAGAACCATAGTATATGCGAAATACGTCTGACTAGAATACGAACTCCAAAAAGTAGTTTTACTCCCTAGATCCTGGAATTCCATTGAAGTCCAATGCATACCTACAAGTAATGCGGAAAAACCGCTAGCATTTGTACCAGTTCCGTTTGAAGTTGGCTGTATAGCTGCCTTCAATAAGTTACTGTTACCATTTACAGCGGCACTTAATGTTTGGAATTCAACTTGTGTGGGTATATGCCATCCGGTTGGACAGATACCTTTATTGCCCGCTGTTCCATATTGCATTGCTTCATCCCACAGGTACAAGCCACCATAAGTAGTACAATTAGTAGTGTCGTTATTGATGCAGTATTTTTCTATTATTCCATTACCGCTTTGGTTTTGGTTCCCTTGTACCATAGTTCCTACATTAAGGTTTTCAGTTAACCAACATTGAGTTCCTATTTGTACTGTGTTGTATGTTTTACCTTCATAATAAACTGTCGGTGTTCCTGGGCATGGTAGTCCTCCTGTCGTAGTAAATAACCATAAAGGTGAATAAGCAGAAGTACCGTAACTATTTGTTGCACTTACACGCCAGACATATTTTGTAGAATAATAAAGACCGGTTAATTGTTGGTTTGTATTATTACCTACATCACCATTACAAATAATTCTGTTTTCATTAAAATTATTTGCGTTGTCTGGAATTGATACTTGTAATGTATAGCTTGTTGCGTAATTGCTAGCATTCCAACTGAGCGTTGGAGAAAGCGAAATATTTTTCTCGCCATTTGATGGGGATGATAATATTGGTGTAGATGGTGGAACATGTGGTGTTTCTTGAGTAGTAAATGACCATGGCGAAGACCAATCGGAAGTAACGTTATTATTAGTTGCACTTACTCGCCAGTAATATGTTGCAGAATAATTGAGACCGGTTATTTGTTGGTTAAAGATATTGCCTACATTTTGATTAAAAATAATAGAATTAGAAAACGAACTGTTCGCTGATACTTGTAATGTATAACTTGTTGCACCACCAACTGCATACCAGTTCAGTGTTAGTGGAACAGAAATATTTGTTGCGCCATTTACTGGAATATATAATAATGGAACTTGTGGAGGTATCCCAATAACTAAATTGCCGAGATTCATAGGACTGACTGTAAAATCTTGCAGATTTGTGAATACTTTTCTTGAAATCGAAGTCCCGGTAACTACAAGACTATCAATTCTTGCATGAAGTGTTGACTTGTTCAACCTGAAATTCGATACACCAATTGAAGGAGATAAATGCTGGCCTCCATAAATCAACATCAGTTTTCTTATAACTGAATATTTTTCACTTAATGTGATCCTAGCGAGGTAAAAACCATTCGGTAATCCGTTCAGTTCTAAATCAATGTAACTTTCGCCAACACTAAAATATTTTTCAATCTCATCTCGAACACTTTGACCGAGCAAGTTGTAAACTTCAACTCTAACATTACCACTGTTTGGTAGTGTAATGTCTATTCTTGTCTTAGGATTAAATGGATTTGGATAATTAGCTGAAACAATATAACCGGTTGGAAGTTGTTCGTCTTTAACATTAGAAATATTATTAAAAGTAAAAGAACCGTCCGGCATTGAGGTAATAGGCGGATAATCTCTTGAAGAAATGTAAAGCTTAAGTTGTAATCCCCCTAAACCAATTCCGTTTTGATCAACTAATTTTCCGGTTATAGTTCCTGTGTCTTGTGCAGATAGGATGAGAGTTTGTAAAAACAGCAAAGTAAGTATTAGAAAACACTTTTTCATTTTACCCTCAACTTTTTATCGTAATAAAAACTAATGAAGTAATTTCATTCATTCAATCAAAATCAAATGTCACCCAAAGTCCTTTTAATTGCGAGCCTTAAAGGTCAACCGAATATCTTCAGGGTTTGCCAGGAAAAACAATTTTGGGGTTTTTGAGTAATTCCTTAAAAGGAGAGGCAGTTATTTTGCATCAACAAAAGAATATCCGGCACTGCGGATACTTTTTATATAAACAGGGTTATTAGGATCGGGTTCAAAATATTTACGCAGCCGTGCAATAAAATTATCAACTGTTCTTGTTTCAATTTCCGGATTTAGATGCCAGACATTTTCCAGAAGTTCTTTTCTGGAAACAATCTTCCCTTTTCTTTCGATCAAATATTTTAATACCATCGCTTCACGCTGCGTCAATGCAATTTTTTTTGATCCGCTTAAACAATTCAGATTTTCAAAATCAATTTTGTTATTACCGAATTGATATAATGGTGGTAACCCGGCAAACGATTGATACCACATCTTTCGCTTTAACATTCCCTTTACACGAAGCAATAGTTCCTGCAGATTGAACGGTTTTGTTAAATAGTCATCCGCTCCTGCTTCAAGTCCTCTAACTTTATCTGCAGCTGTAGTTCTTGCTGTCAGCATAAGAATCGGCATCTGAGGAGATTTAGCACGTATTTTTTCCGCTACTTCATAACCATCAAAATACGGAAGCATTATATCTAGAATGATCAGATCATAAACCTTAGAATCAAAAAAATTCAATGCCTGTTTTCCATCTTTTGCGCAATCAATAATATAACCTTCGTCGGTTAAGTTATATTCAAGACCAACAGCAAGTGTCTCTTCATCTTCAACCAATAAGATCTTTGAATTCTTAAATGAATTATTCTCCATCTTGCTTTTCCAAATATTTCTGTTTTTGAGCAGTCTTTCTCAATAATGAATTAATATAAAACTTTTTAGATGTTTGATATATCGGCAATTCAATTCTTATGCACGTCCCTTTATTTATTCCTTCACTATAAGCTGAAACTTTTCCGCCATGCTGTTTAATTATTCCTTTCACCCAATATAAACCAAGCCCTGTACCTTTAACATTAGGAATATTTTTATTACTGATCCGCAAAAATTTATAAAATATTTTTTTCTGATATTTTGCAGAGATACCAATACCATTATCAATGAACTCTATCAATATATGTTTTTGATGTGTTGACAGCTTAACCAATATTTCAGCATTGCCTGATGAATATTTTTTTGCGTTGTCGGTTAAATTATCAAATACTATCTGCATGGAATCTTTATCAATCACGCAATTACACAATGTGCTTCCTTCTATTTTTACATTTGCCTTTGGGATCCGGAATTGTTCAATAGAGTTTTCTATTAATTGCCGGAATATGCTGTCTGCATCATATACTTGATAATTGTGCACAATTCTTTTTTGTTCCAAATGCGATAGTTCTAAAATTGAATTAATAAGTTTCTTCAGCCGGTTTGCATCACGAGTCATTAAGGCATAAAATTCTTTTTGTTTTTCTTTTGGAACATCTTTGGTGTCTAAAGTTTCGAGATAAAGTTGAATAGACGCAAGCGGTGATTTTAATTCATGTGTTACATTCGCAATAAAATTATCATAAAGACGTGTGAGTTTCATCTGCACCGTAAGATTTCTAAAAAACAAAAAAATAGCAACAGCAACACAAGCAATTAAGATGATACCGAATACAAAAACGCCAACATTGGGGCTGTCCAAAATTATTTTGGGGGAAAGTTTATCACCAACCTGCTTAAAGATTAGATAATTGGAAACATACCAATAAATCCAAAGCCCCAATAATCCCATCCAGGCAATTTGTGCAAATACAAATGCGAATATTAAAAATAAAAGAGAACGGCTTTTTTTCATTTCACTAAACCAAAATTTAATTATACGTTGGTAAGAAAGAATATTCTTTTGCATACTCCAACATTTGTTTTGTAAAATCTTCCGGGTATTCAATTTTAATATCAATGATCTGGCTGCCATTCATAACGGGGACTAATTTGGGGTTTATAAATCCAGCATAAGGTGAAATATTTAGTTTCTTGTATCGCTCAAGAACTTCTTTATGAATTTCCAGATCTACCTTCACGCCGTAATTTTCAACTAAGTTTTTACCTGCCGCATAATCTCCTTCCGATTTGATTCTCTGAATTTCCCTCAGCAATTGACCGAATAAATTTTTCAATTTATTGTAATCATTAACCACAAAATAAGTTTTGCTGTCTTTAACTTTTTTCTCAATCACTCTCTCTTGTAATCCTTTTTCATAAACCCATTTAGCAATTAGCTGGCGGTTCCTCATGTGTGCCTCTTCAACATTTTCTCCGGGTTGAATCCGTGCAAGCTGAATCATCAATCCATTTTTAATATATCCATCGTACTGTGCTTTGCCTGCATCAAGACTTGGCATTACTCCAATATCAACAAGTTTTTGATCAAACACATAATAGAGTGCCACAAGATCAGCGCGTGCTTCTTCCAATGTTGATGCATAATTTTTAAGCGTCTCGTTTGTTTCGCCAACGCCTGGATTAAGTTGACCTGACGCATGGCCTATTACTTCATGCATATCCGTATGTAGATCATCTGAGAGTGCGCCGTATTTTTTTGCACGTTCTATTTCTTCCTGGGAATAAGCAAATTCTTCCAATACTCCGCTTGTATTTGCAAACATATTATATGAGTGAACTATGTTTCCAAGATTAACAGATTTCGAACCATGTTCTTTACGGATCCAATTTGCATTCGGTAAATTTATTCCGATTGGTGTTGATGGTGAAGCATCGCCGGATTCAACTACAACTGTAATTACTTTTGCGCTGATACCTTTTACATTTTTCTTTTTATGCTCGCTCATTATCGGAGAATTATCTTCGAACCACTGAGCATTATCACTGATCGCTTTAATACGTTTTGTGGCTTCATTATCTTTTATAGAAACAATTGATTCATAATTTGCCCGGTAACCAAGAGGATCGTTATATGTTTCGATAAATCCATTTACAAAATCTACCACTGAAGTTGTATCTTTTACCCAAGCGATGTTGTATTCGTCCCATTTTTTTAGATCACCTGTTTCATAATATTCAATTAATAGCTGGAAACATTTTTTCTGCTGTTCATTTTCCGCAACTTCCGCTGCTTTTCCTAACCAATAGATAATTTTTTGAATCGGTGCCGCGTACATACTGTTTGCTTTCCAATGCCGTTCAAACACTTCTCCTTTTTCTCTTAACAATTTTGAATTCAATCCGTAAGAAACCGGTTCCAAGTCATTTGGATCTACTATTTTTTTGTAAAAGGCTTCAACTTCTTTTTGTGTAACACCTTCATAAAAATTTACCGCTGATGATTTAACTAAATCCATATTAGGATTTTGATTGACCTTCATTCCGTCAACTTTAGGATCGAAAAGTATTGGCGTGAGTTTTTTTATCAGATCGTTTGGCGTCTCCATATTTTGGAGCGGTAGTTCGTACTCATCTGCACCTTGTACAAGCTGTGCAAAATATTCTTTCGAGAATTCCGGAATAATTTTTTTGTTGGCGTAATGATGATGTATCCCGTTGGAAAACCAAACTCTTTTTACGTATATCATAAATTTTTGAAAATCCGGTGTAGATTTATCACCGTTATAAGTTTTTATTATTCCCTCAAGTGTTCGCCGAATATATAAATTGTGTTTGTAGTTTTGATCATAAATCATATCGCGCCCTGAAAGCGATGCTTGATACAGATAATATGCCAGCTGTTTCTGTCTTAAACTGAGTTCTTCAAAACCCGGAACTTGATAGCGTTGGATTCTTAGATCTGCAAATTGCTCGGTTACATACTTAAAATTGTCGTCTTTATTTTTTTGATTTGGAGAACAGCTCATGATAGATATTCCAATAATGATGAATAAAATATTTTTAAGTAGCTGCATAAGTTTCCTATCATTTATTTATAATTGTTCAAAAGAAAAATAAACTTTTTGAAGTCTCTAAACAATGAAGTATCAATGCATCTAAGGAATTATTATGAACATTCAAATAATAGGTGTAAAAAGCTGCAGCGATACCCGGAAAGCTGAACGGTATTTTAAGGAAAGAAGAATTCAGTTTCATTTCCGCGATCTGAATGAAAAAGGTCTGGCAAAAGGAGAACTTGAAAATATTGTGCGCGCTATTCCGTTAGAAGAATTGATTGACCGTGAAGGAAAGCAATTCAAAAAAAGAAATCTTCAATTCATGGTTTTTAATATAGAAGAGGAATTGTTAAACGATTCGCTTCTGTTAAGAACACCGATTGTTAGAAATGGAAAGGGAGTTACTATTGGATATCAACCATCTATTTGGGCTTCATGGCAATAAAATATTTTTTTCTTGAAGAATGGTTAAAAGCTGTTCATAATTCTTAAACTGAATTCCATCCCAACCGCACTTTTTAGCTCCATCAACATATTCTTGAATATCATCAATAAAAAAATGTTCGGATGATTTTTTTTGAGTATAAGATTCAACCGTGCGGTAAATTTTTTCTTCCGGTTTAACCGCGCCAATCTCGTGTGAAAGAAAGATTTGATCGAACCATTTTAGAAAATCAAGATGACCGTAGCCGTAACGCTTATGAATACTGTTAGTATTGGAAAGCAGAACTACTTTGTATTTTTCTTTTAGTAATGGTATTAACTCAACAACATTTTTGTCCACAGTAAAAATATCGGAGAATATTTTACAGAATTGTTCTTCGGTAACTGTGTGTTCAAGCCATGTTAACACTGTTTTTAAATATTGTTCCTTGCTTAATATGCCACCTTCAAATTCTCTATGAACGTGATAGTTCTCCCGATACAACTTTGCAAAATTATCTCCCAATCCTTTTTTAAGTCCGTTGAAATAACTTATCGGTTTCGAATAATCAAAGGGAAGCAGAACATTTCCAAGATCGAATACAATTACAGAATATCTTTTCATAAGTATTTTAGGTAATAAAAAAACCGCAACCGAATTGATTGCGGTTTATTTTTAATCATTTGTATTGTTATTTACTCAATCCCAAATCTTCCGCTACTGAATTTGGAACTACACTTTTTTTCTTTAGTCTTAAAATTTCACTAACCCGTTTGAATAAGACCGGAATTCTTAGGCGGTATTCTTCAACTTTAGTATAAACAAGCGGGACAATGATCAAGGTTAAGAGAAGCGAACTTATTAATCCTCCGATCAAAGCCCAAGCTAAACCGGATTTCCATTCCGCACCAGATGCTGTTGAAAATGCGACCGGAGTCATAGCAAAGATCATTGTTAATGTTGTCATAAAGATCGGTCTAATTCTCATTCTTACACCATCAATCAAAGCATCAAAAACACTTTCACCTTGAGAGCGCATAAAGTTTGTTCTATCTACCAATAGAATTGCATTCTTGGCTACAAGTCCCGTCAGCATTATGATTCCAAGTATTGTAAATATGTTTAACGCTTTTAATGTTAAACCAAGCGCCAATATAGCACCTATCATGGCAAGAGGAATCGAAAATAAAATTACAAGTGGATAAACAAACGAATCATACAGCGCGACCATAACCATGTAGGTGAACAAAATTGCGGCAAGCATTGCTAGACCTAAATCTCCAAACGAATCGCGTTGACTTTTAATATCACCCTGCCATGAATAAGTAACGCCCGGGGGAAATTTATAATTCTTAAATTGTTTTTCTATGTCTTGCGAAATAGCGCCTGTAGTTCTTCCGCCTTGAACCTGAGAATAAATTGTTACAGCAGCGCTTCTTGCCTCACGTGATAATTTTGTTGGGCCTGTTGCACGATAAACATTTGCAAATTGTTTTAAATAAATTTGCTGCCCTTTTCTATTAGTAAAACTGATGTTACCGAGGTTATCGGTTTTAGAACGATCAAATTGATCGAGAGCAATTCTAATATCGTATTCTGTTTCGCCATCGCGAAGCTTTGAATCATTATCGCCCGTAAGTGCAATTTGAAGAGCTTGTCCTACTTCAGCTACCGATAATCCGAAGCTTGTTAATTTTCTTCTGTCAATTTCAATTCTTGTTTCCGGATTACCATCCTGCGCTGAAAGGCGAACATCGGCAGTTCCGGGAATTACTTTTATAATATTTTGAATTTCATGAGCGGTTTTTAACACGCCCTCATAGTCCGGACCATTAATTATTAACATTAGCGGTGTTTGATTAGCAACGCCGAAAATACCAATAGGATTAATACGTACCTTTACACCGGGAATTGTTTGCACCATTTGTTTAATCTCATTTCCAACGTCATCAGTAGATTTAATTCTTTTTTCTTTCGGAATAAGAGTAACTGTGATTTCCGTTGTATTGCTTGACGAGAAGCCAACTAATCCTTCGGAAGAAACACCAACATTAGCATACATTCTTTCAACTTCCGGCATTTTGCCAATCATCTTTTCAACTTTCTGTGAAGCAATATTTGTCTGTTCGATTGTAGTGCCGGGAGCTAATTCCAATGCAACAGCAAATTCTCCGCGGTCTGTTTGAGTCATAAACTCAGCTCCAATAAATCCGAGAGGAATTAACGAAGAGGTTGCAATAAAAGCTGCAATGGTTAACAGAGCAACTTTCATTCTGTTTTTTAATGCCCACTTTAATAGAAGAACATAATTTTCTGTAAGCTGTTTAAATTTCTTTTCGAACCAGACAGCGAAGCTTCCAACCAATGTTCTCGAAGTAAGTCTTTCCAATTTTGCAAATCTTGAAGCAAGCATTGGAGTAACGGTAAACGAAACGAATAAACTCATTAAAGTAGAAACCACAATTACTGCAGAGAACTCGCGTAAGATATTTCCAATCATTCCTCCGACTAAAGTTAGCGGGAAAAAAACTGCAACATCAACAAATGTTATTGCTAGAGCGGCAAAACCGATTTCATTTCTACCGCGTAAAGCAGCAACCTTGCTCTCTTCACCTTTTTCAAGATGATGATAAATATTTTCCAAAACTACTATTGAGTCATCTACAAGTATTCCCACAACAAGAGAGAGCCCGAGTAATGTCATCAAGTTTAAAGTAAAACCTAGCGCCCATATTGCAATGAATGTTGAAATAAGCGAACATGGAATTGCTATAAGAACAATCAATGAATTTCTTATACTATGTAAGAACATTAACATTACCATAGAAACGAGCAAAACCGCAAGTGCCAAATCGCTTTTTACCGCATTCGCTGCATCAATAGTAAAGAGAGATCCGTCCTGTGCAATTTCAAATTTTAGATTATTGTTTTTGTAAACATTTTCTATTCTCTGAATTTCATTTCTTACAAGCTTTGAAACTTCAACCGAATTGGCATCGGTTTGTTTCTGAAGAACAACACCGATTGTGTTGCGGAAATTTATCCGTGCAATATTTGTATAATCTTTAATTCCATCTTCAATTTCGGCAACCGCTGAAAGTTTTATCTCGCCGCCTGATCTTGATTCTCCTATTGTAAGATTTTTTAAATCTTCAACCGATGTTAATTTTCCAGCAATACGAACGATGAACTGACCGTCTTTATCTTTAATCTTTCCGGTAGGAAAATCTAAATTTGCTGTTTTAATTACTTGTGTAACTTGTGGAATGGATAAGCCGTACGCGCGAAGTTTTTGCAAATCTAAATTAACTTTTATCTCGCGTTCTTCTCCGCCGATAAGTGCAATCTGTCCTACTCCAGGTACACGTGATAGTAAAGGTTGGATTTTATCTTTCACAAATTGATATAAAACTCGTGAATCCATATCAGCAGAAATACCCATTCTTAATATGGGAATTTCATCTAAAGCGATTTTAGAAATTGTTGGAGCTTTTGCGCCTGACGGAAGTTGTGATGTAATTTGTCCAACTTTTCTTTGAGCATCCTGAAGGGAAAGATCCGTATTGGCCGATTGTAATAGCTCTATAATAACAAATGATACACCTTCAGAAGATGTAGAACGTACATCCGATACTTTATCCATTCCGGAAACAGCATCTTCTATCGGTTTGGTAACGCCCGTTTCAACTTCATTAGGAGATGCACCTGGATAGATAGTTGTAATCGTAATAACAGGCGCAGAAATTTTCGGCAGCAATTCATACTTTAACTGACGGTACGCAAACAAACCTAACACAATCAATGCGGAAAATATAATGATTATAAGCGACGGCCGTTTTATTGATAATTCTGTAATTGTCATTTTAAAAATCCTTTTTACTTATTGAGTATCTCAACTTTTAAATTGTCCACTAAATTATTTTGTCCATTTACAACAATTGTTTCGCCTTCCATTAGCCCTTGCAATACTTGAATATATATTCCGGATTGATTTCCTACAGTTAAGCTGCGGAGTTTGGCAATTCCATTTTCAACAACAAATACTTGTGGCTCTTTCACACTACCAACTAACGACTCGCGGGGAATTACAATTATGTCTCTATTTTTTAATGAAGTAAATTCAACGCGCGCAAACATACCGGCTTTTAACGGATGAGCACTTTCATTATTTATGGTAATCTCGATAGGGTAAGTGTGTGATTCATCACCTTTAGAACTGATTGATTCGATTCTTCCCTTATAAATTACACCAGGATAGATATCAACTGTAACTGAAACTTGATCTCCTGGTTTTATAAGAAATGCATCTCGTTCAGCGAGATTAAGTTTTACTTTTAATCTACCGATATCAACAACATTTGCAACAACAGTTGATTGCGGTGCACCTTGAACCATTGAACCTATATCAACGTAAAGTGCTGATACATAACCGGAAATTGGAGTTTTTATTTGTGTATCATCCAATTGTCTTTTTGCCATTATGTATTGTGCTTCAGCCATAGCAGCATTAAGTTTTGCTTGATCTAATTGCGAATCGGAAACTGATTTTTGCTGATATAGAGTTTTAAATCTCTCATAATCTTTTTTTGCTTTTTCATAATTAGCTTCGGCACTCATAAATGCAGCTTTCTTTAATTCATCATCAACTTGAAACAAAACTGAGCCTGCTCGTTTATAATCGCCGACTTTTGTAAACACTGCTGTAATTTTTCCGGATGTTTCAGAAATAATATTAACATCGTTGTTCGCGGTAATATTTCCAACAAGGGACAAGGTTTCTGCAAGATCTTTCTTTGCTACTTTATCAACTGAGACGAAATAAACATCTTTTATTCCGCCAGCCGTTGTTGCAGCCATTTTTCTTTTGTTCATAAATAGTATTGCAATAATAATTACAAGAATCACTATCACCGAAACTATTACTTTCCATTTCTTCATAATTTATATCTCCAAATAATTAAATTTTTATTTACCTATTGATTTTTCAAGTTTTGCTTTGGACAGTTCATAATCGACTACAGCTGTGGTATTATTTGTCTTGGAACCGATTAAAGCTGTTTCTGCATCTACTAATTCTGTTGTAGTAGCTAAACCATTTTTAAATTTATCGTTTGTTACTTTTAAATTTTCTGTAGCCTGTTTAACAGAAAGTTCGGCAATTTCAATTTTTCTTTTGGCCTGACTAAAACTCAAATAATTTTGAGTTACTTCTAAAGTAATTCCATCTTTAATCATTCCCATTGCATCAACCGCCTGAGAAAGTTGCGTCTCTGCTTGATCGGTTTGATGTTTTGTTGTAAGCCAATCCCACACATTCAAACTTAGGTTCACTCCCACATCCCATGTTGCATCGAATTGATCTTTAGAAGGCTGTATTCTTTGGTTAGGACGAGAGTAATAGTAATTTCCGACAACACTTACCTGCGGATACCATGAAGATTTTGCAAGTGTAACGCCAGCTTCACTTGCCTTAACTCTTGAATCTGCGGCTTTTATCTCTGATCTTTTTGTAATTGCATCACCAACAAGTTTATTCAATTCATCAAACTGTGCAGAGCTCATATTAGCAGATGATAAAATTTCTATCCTAGTTTCAAGTGAAATTCCAAGAGTATTACACAAAGCAACTGCTGCAAGCTTTACAGAATTTTCAGCATCAACTTGTTGATATAAAGTATTGGAAAGCTGAACCTCGATCTTCAGAATATCATTTGTTGTCATCATTCCTACTTTCTCAAGGTTTTTTGCATCAGCAACGTGAGCTTTGATTTGATCAACAGTTTCATCCATCACTTTCTGAAACTGAGTTGCTTTAAACAATCCCCAGTAAGCATTTTTAATATTAAAAATTAATTCGCTCTTATCTTTATTGTAATCTTCATTTACAGCATTCGAAAGTTGTTCGTTCATATCGGAATTACCAAGCAATCTGAATCCTGTAAAGATTGGTTGAAACAAAGTAAGCTGCGCTGAATAGTTATCAAGAATAACCGATGAAATATTGAAGGTACCCATTCCCGGTATAGTAACGGAAAAAGGATCAATCGGGCTCAGCCTTCTGTAACCGGAGCTTAACTTCAAAGAAGGAAGACGCATTGCATTAACTTCTCTAACTTTAGCTTCGGCGCCTTTCACTTTCATCAGAGAAGAGTGAAGCAATTTACTGTTCTGCAAACCGATTTCGATTGCCTGTTCAATCGTAAGAGAAAGTTTTTCTTGAGCATAAATTTTAACATTGAACAATAGTAAGATGGTAACCCAAAAAATTACACTACGATTAGATCTGTACATATTATTGATTCTCCATATTTATCTTTTATTGAATTTTGTTTTTGAATTTTTTTCTGCCTTCAGTGGTAAAAATCCCCTCAAATAAAACCCTAACTATGATCTTATAAGCCTCGTCCGCTGTAACTGGTAATTGCGAAAGTGTTTCTAAATTTAGCATACCATGAACTGCAGAAAAATAGAGCATAGTAACCACTTCGCTGTTTATATCATCTCTGAAGATTCCGCTTTTAATTCCCTGTTGGATTAATCTAGTGAAACAATCCTGTGCATTCTTTTTGCGGAATTCCTGAATCTCTTTCCAAACTTCCGGCTGGTTTTTTACAAGGTCTTGCACAATCGGATTAGATAGACGGGAAAAATGCGAGACTACAAACGCCATAAAATTTTGTAGCTTTGTAATAAATTCTGTTTTTTTATCGTCAATTAAATTATCAACGTATTCTTCTATCTCGCATTTAGCGCCGTTAACGATTTCTTTTAAAATATGTTCTTTGTTAGAGAAATGTTTGTAAAGTGTTCTCTTGCTAATTCCAAGATCGGCTGCTATTTCTTCCATGGTTACTTTTGAATAACCGTACTTATAGAACATTTCTTTAGTTGTTTGAAGAATTCTTTCTTTTATTTCAATATCTCGAATCATTTTTTCTTTGTTTAATGCTTATTATAAAACACCATTTGTCCAATAATGGTTCCGATGGAAACATATATTGTATAAGTCGTTTCCAAACTTATAAAAGTTCCGTTTAATAAAAAAATATTTGTAGAAAAAAAAGAAGCCCGGCTTTTTTGATAAAGTCGGGCTTTGGTGGTTTATTAAGTATGGTTTATTTTACTTCAAAGAGCGAATTATTTGGATTAGTGTTCACTTCGACCGAAGTGGCAACCATCTCGAGCACACCGTTCGGCGTACCGACGCTCAACTTAAATGCATATTTAACACCTTGAACATCGCGGTAGTCATCAAAATCAACCGTCTGCACCCCGCTGCCTTGTTCAGCTAGTTGTCTTATAATGAATCCAGTATTTACATCATAATAACTTGTCCCCTTCTTGCCGGATGGATATGTGGAAGTAACACGATAAGCATCTTTATTATTAATTGTTTCCATTCCGGTTAACTCATATTTAATTCCATTCTCTTTGTGTTCCAGCATGGAATAGAGAGAGCCAAATTTCATTTGTTCTACTTGTTCTACAGGCATCGGTTGTTCCTGTCCCATAGCGCTAATCTTTCCCTTCTCTCCGTCAAAGACCATTATTTGTTGCCCAACTCCAAAATCAATTAATATATAGGATTTGTTTGGAGCTTTTTGTGTTTGAGTCATTGTAATATTCATTCCCTGCATGGCTCCAGACATTTTAGTTGTTCTGTCTTTTACTTTAAGAATGTTTTCTTTGCCGCCGATTACTTCAATATATTTATTTAAAACCAAATCTACCGTTACTCCTTCGGGCACTTTTTTTACATTTGGATCAATCTTCTCACCAAAAACATCATAGTAATCAATTTTTCCACTGACACTAAATTTGGAAAGGTTCTTTGCAACTTCTTCTCCGTTTCCAACGACAAAAACGATTGCGTTATTTGGTTTGATATATTTCTTTGCAATCATTTGAACATCCTCAACTGTAACAGCGTTAATATTTTTCAAATAATTTTTGTAATACTCTTTTGGAAGATTATAAAGTGCTGTATTGATAGCAAAACTTGCAATGGTTGATGGCTGTTCTAAACTACGGATAAAATTTCCCGATAATAAATTTTTAGCACTCTGCAATTCTTTCTCGGATACTTTTTCGTTTCTTATTTTTTTCATCTCAATAAATATTTCTGTAATTGCACTATCGGTAACAACATTTCTAACTTTTGCTGAAGCACTAAAACTTCCAACAAGTTTATCGGGATTTAAACTTGAGTAAGCTCCGTAAGTATATGCTTTGCTTTCTCTAAGATTCATAAATAATCTTCCGGTTGCACTACCGCCAAGAATTGAATTGGCAACTTTCGCTTTCATTGCATCTTCACTTCCAATTGCCAAATCAACCGGATAACAAATAGATATAACAGATTGAACTGAATTTGATCTATCAACCAATGCAACTTTATTTACAATTGGCGCTTTCGGATTTGCAAACGTGTTCTTGGGAACATCTTTTTTCTGCCATTTGCCAAGATATTTTTCCACAAGCGATTTTGCTTTTGCTTTGTTAATATCACCAACAATTGCTAAGTAAGCTATGTTAGGTCTGAAATACGTTTCATAATATTTGTTACACATATCAAGTGTTACTGATTTAACACTTTCTTCAGTTTCAAATTCACCATAAGGATGTTCTTTACCAAATATCAATGTCATTTTAACGCGGTTGGAAATTTCATCCGGATCATCTTTTGAATAAGCTAAATTCGACAAAGTTTCTTTGGTTATTTTATCTAATTCTTCTTGCTTAAAATCTGGATTCAAAATAACATCTGCCATTATATTCATAATCTTATCTGTGTACTTAGATAAACCCGAAGCGAAAACACTTGTAGAAGACGTAGATAAAAATGCACCGAGGAAATCAATTTCTTGTTCAAGTTTGTCTTTGGGTCTGTTCTTTGTTCCTTTACGTAATAACTCGCCCGCAGCTGATGTATACCCAGCATTCTTACCTTCAATGATCGGGTCACGATCAATTAGCAAGCTAAATGTAACTTTAGGCAGTTTATGATTTTCAACTACAAATACTTTGAGACCATTTGGTAACACAAAAGATTCTGCATTGCCAATTTTAACTTCCGGCGCTGGTCCGGCTTGCGGAAATTTTGTTCTATCAACTTGAGCAAAAGATCTTGCTGCCATGCTCAAGAATAAAAGTAATATCAGAATACGTTTCATTTTAACTCCATTATGTTTTCAAATTTATATTTTTATCTAAACCTTTTAGAAAAACAATCTTATTTCTTTTCCATTGATTTAGGCAGATAATAAAGAACAACTCTGTTTTCTTTGGATAAATATTTATTTGCAACTCGTTTTAAATCTTCGCGTGTGACTTTCATAAAACGCTGTATTTCAGTATTGATAAGATTTGGATCGCCATAGTAAACCGAATAATTAGCAAGACTTTCTCCGATACCTGCAACAGTTGAATATCTTGTTACAAAACTACTTTCAATTTGATTCTTCACTTTTTGAAATTCTGTTTCGCCAACTAAATCTTTTTTAACTTTATCAATTTCGTTATCAATTGCAGTTTCCAAATCCTCTGCTTTACCGCCAACATTACATAAGCCAAAAGTTATGAATAAACCCGGATCTTCAAGAGCAAATGGAACTGATCCTACTTGCATTGCTTTTTGTTGTTTGTCTTTAATTTCTTTTGTGAATCTTGAGCTTTCCCCGCCGGATAAAAGAGTGGTCAACATACTTAGTGCGTAATAATCCGGTGTACCTTGTGCCGGCATGTGATAAGCTTGAGCTACTAATGGAAGCTGAACTTTATCGTAAACTATTTCTCTAACTTCTGCAGTTTTTACCGGTTCAATTTCTTTAGGACGTACAATCTCTTCTTTCCCCAAAGGGATTTCACCAAAATATTTTTTTATCAATTCTTTTGTTTTGGGAACATCAATATCGCCCGCAATAGTTAAGGTAGCATTATTGGTGACATAGAATTTTTTATAAAAGGCAATAAACTCATCTATTGTTGCTTGATCAATATATTGTGCGGAACCGATCGGCATCCATCTATATGGATGAACTTTGTAAGCATTGCTGAATATTTTCTCTACTAAAGTTCCGTAAGGTCTGTTATCTAAAGATTGTTTTCTTTCTTCTTTAACTACCTTACGTTGTGTTTCCACGCCTATGCTATCAATCTTTAATTGAAGCATTCTTTCTGATTCCATATACAAACCAAGTTCAAGCTGATTTGACGGAAGATTTTCATAATAATATGTTCTATCAAAAGAAGTATTAGCATTTAAATTTCCGCCAGCTGATTCAACTATTTTCATATACTGACCACGTTTTATGTTAGGTGAACCTTCAAACATTAAATGTTCAAAGAAGTGAGCAAAACCTGTTCTTGCGGGATCTTCATTTTTACTTCCAACATGGTAAAGCACAGATACATGAACAATTGGATTTGTATTATCTTTATGTAAGATTACACTCAATCCGTTATCAAGCTTATACTGTTCATATAGAATCTTATTAGACTGAGCTGTTATGCTAATAAATCCCATTAGCATAAAAAATATTATGAGTTTGCGTTTCATTAAATCCGCTCCTTATAAATTAATTGATTTGTCTTTAAGAGGTTTATTGATTTGTTAAATTACGAAATTCTTCCTTTTTTGTGAATAATAAGACGACTTCATTTTACAAAAGTTGTTTTTAATACGCACTTAGAATTATCGTATGTTATTCTATAAATTAAGGAATGAAAATCAACAAGTTGATAAATACTGCCTCGACTGGTTTGGAGTAAATTAATATTGTTTATTTCTTCTTGAACTTTGGCAGCAGCAACAAGATAATAACTACAAGAACAATAACTCCGCTAACAACAAACGCCCAAACATTTACAACTCTTGATTGAACCGTCATATTAAAGTCTTCGTAGCAAAATCTATTTTCATCAAATTCCCAAACTACTTTATTCCCTTCAACTGTTTTCGCATTTGTACTTAAAATTATACCCGGCATTGTTATTTCGTTTTTAAACGATCCATTTGCAGTGCTGAAATGATTCATTTGATCCTTGATTGATTTAAAAATATTTTCAATTCCATCCTTCAATCTCCAAACAGATTTTGTTCCTAGAACTTTCTCCAAATATTTCATTAGATCTTCGGTTTTGTCTCCATATTCGCTAATGTGTTCTTTAATAACACTTTTCTTTCCGGCGACGAAATCCGGGGTTAGATCTGCAATTTTATTTTTGCCCAGCAGTGTTATAAATTCATCTAAGAAATATTCGAAATAATTTGCTTCTGCAAATTTGTCCAGTTTCTTCTTGAAAGCTTTGGTTGTGTCATTTTTTAAATATAGTTCATACTCCTGAGGTGTAAGAAAATTTTTTAAAGGAATATTCCTAAATGGAAAATATGAACGATAGCCTTCCTCATAATCAAAGTAAGTGTAAAACCATCTAAACTTTTTCTGCAGATTTACGGCAAGACCGATTTTTCTTTTATTCTTATATTCATTATTAAGACTATTAACATCCTTAAAATATTTTGTTGCTGTGTAAACTGTTTGAGTTGTATCGTCCTTAGCTTTTGTCCTTTCTATCTTCCAACTATTATCTGCAGGAACTGGAAACACAATGCTGTCCGGTTCAATGGTTTTGTCCTTCACAATTACTGTCCTTACGCATGATCCATCACTATTAATTTTTGTGGTAGTCTTATATTCTCTGCATCCGGAAAAGCTCAAAATCATACTCAACACAAACGTTAAAAATGTCAAATAATATTTTATCTTCATTTTATTTGCCTCTTCGTGTTTTAATTTTTTGTAGTTCGCTATTTAATCTTTCGATTTCAAGTTGTAATGTTTTCATCTTTCCGGTTTCTGTTTCTGAAAAGATTAGATCTTTTTGATTTAACAATTCACTTTGTAATGATTTAATTTTAGTTTTTGTAGGTTCATCTAATTTTTCATAGTCTAATAAAAGATTTCTTAAATCCTTTTTATTTACCAAAAGTAAATCTTTGGACAACTTAACATAAGATGAATTGCCGCTAGCAAATTTGTACGTATCGTAAAAAAATTTAAGCATATCATTATCAAAAGAAATAATTTCGGCTTTTGAATTATTAACTTGTGCGGTATTGTTCAATTGACTTTCTAGATGAGTAATATTTTTTATTGCAGAATACTCTTCGAACATATAAAGTGACACCATTATAAATAAGATCGCTGTTAAGGCGTATCGTACTGGTTTTAGAGAAACGAATAGTATTAGTTTTTCAAAAAAATAAAATTCATTCGCATGTTTTAGAATGAGGGACTTATTGTTAATTTTTCGCATAATTGAGTCGATGAGAATTTCTTCGTTATCTAGACTCGGATGCTGTGTTTTCATTTTAATAAGCACGCTTTCTGCCCTCTGAACCGACTCATAAATACTTTTACATTCATAGCATGAAGAAATATGTTTTTCAATTAAACTTTTTTCAGCCATGGTTAATTCATCTAATCGTTTTGAAAAGATTAATTCCTCTACCTGTCTGCAGTCCATTTTTAATTTTCCCATTCTATTATTTTCTTTCTGATACTTTGTCTTGCATAAAAAAGATTCGTTTTAACTGAGCCCGTAGAGATTTTCATTATTCCCGAAACTTCTTCGATTGATAAATCTTCCATATCTCTAAGAATAAAAACTGTCTTTTGTTTTTCCGACAACCCACTTGCAAAATGTTTTATCATCGCAGCCAGTTCTTTATTGGTTAATTCCTTTTCAAGATCAATTCCGCTCGGAGTATTAATAACAGAATTTTCATCAAGATTCTTAAAAATGTTTCTTCTCCGTTTTTGTGATTTCAATTTGTCGAAACATAAGTTTACGACAATCTTATACATCCACGTAGTAAATTTTATTTTCTTATCATACTCATTTAAGTGTTTCCATATTCTAATAAAACATTCTTGAACAACATCTTTAGCATCTTCTTCGTTGTATAATATTTTGAATGCAACTGCATATCCGAACTTATGATAATTTCTAACAATCACTTCAAAAGCTTTGGTGTCACCCATATTCACTTTAAGAATTAACTCGTTCAGCTGTTCAATATGAATTTGGTCCTGCATGCAGTATTTTCTTTTTTCAATTAATGATACGACTGAAAATAGGAAAAGTTAAATCGAACGGAAAAATATTTCGGTGGGGTTAATGTAGAGACTCGATTTATCGAGTCTCAAATAAAAAAAAGACTTGATAAATCGCGTCTCGAAAAATAAATTATCTCAACTTCTCTGATAAATAATTTAGCAATCCGCTAATAGAAATTCTGATCTGTTCCATTGTATCGCGTTCTCTTACAGTAACAGTTTCATCTTGCAGAGTTTGGGTATCAACAGTAATGCAGAATGGCGTTCCTACTTCATCCATTCTTCTATAGCGGCGACCGACTGCACCTTTGTCATCATAAAAAATTCTAAGGTAAGGACGAAGATCGGCTTCTATTTTACGAGCGATCTCCGGCATTCCGTCTTTGTTTACTAACGGAAGAATTGCCGCTTTGGTCGGTGCCAATTTTGGATGGAGCCGTAGAACACTGCGCACATCATCTTTTACTTTTTCTTCGTAATAAGCATCAACCAAAAAAGCCATGAATGAACGGCTTGCACCGGCTGATGTTTCTATTATATATGGAATGAATTTCTCTTTTGTCTCGTCATCAAAATATTGCTGGGATTTACCTGAGAATTCCTGGTGTCTTCCCAAATCAAAATCGGTTCTGTTATGAATCCCTTCGATCTCTCCCCAGCCGAATGGAAATTCATATTCAATGTCTGTTGCCTCTTTTGCATAATGTGCAAGTTTATCTTTTGGGTGATCATGAAAACGTAATTTACTTGCGGTCATTCCCAATGATTTGAACCATTCAATTCTTCTTTCTTTCCATTCATCGTAATGCTGTTTGTCTGAACCGGGTTTGCAGAAATATTGCATTTCCATCTGTTCAAACTCACGTGTACGGAATAAGAAATTTTTTGTGTTGATCTCATTACGGAATGCTTTCCCGATCTGTGCAATTCCAAACGGAAGTTTTTGCCGACTTGAATTGACAACATTTAGAAAATTTACAAAAATTCCTTGAGCTGTTTCCGGACGGAGATAAATAATGTTGGAGGAATCATCAACCGGTCCGAGAAAAGTTTTGAACATCAAATTAAATTTACGCGGTTGTGTAAATGTTCCTTTGTTGCTGCATTGAGGACATCCGAGTAAATCCAAAAGTTTTGTTGCGGATAATTGATCTTCAAGAATAGAATTAAATTTTTCTTCAAGTGAACCTTCTTTGGATAGAATTGCAGCATCAAATTCTTTTAAAGCTTTTTCTTTGTTCTTATCACTGATCAATTCTGTAAGTGTATCTAATCTAAATCTTGCCTTACATTGTTTACAATCAATCATCGGATCGGTAAAGTTCTCAACATGTCCGCTTGCTTCCCATACGCGCGGATGCATTAGTATAGAAGCATCCAATCCTTCAATATCTTCGCGGTAGGTCATCGCTTTCCACCATTCTTCTTTTACATTTTTAAGAAGTTCAACACCAAGTGGACCGTAATCCCAGCATCCGTTTAATCCGCCGTAAATTTCCGACGATTGAAATACAAATCCTCTTCTCTTTGCCAGCGAGACGATCTTTTCTACAATTTCATTCTGATTCTTTGCGATTGCATACCTCACTATTTTATAGATGCGAATATAAAAATTTTTTGATATTGAAAGGGAGGAACACTTCTTTACCGAGGAGTTTATTCATCTCTATGAACAATGCCGGGTGAAAATGCTGGAAGACAAACTGCAACATATTCTGCACCATCTGCGCCGGGAGAACTGTACTGAACCCATTCACCTTTATTCACAATAATAGCTTGTCCTGCATTAATATCAATAACAGAATTTTTAGTAGCAACTCTTAACATTCCCTTCAACACTACAGTGTATTCATCAAATTCAGGTTTCTGCCCGGGCTCAATCCATCCTGCCGGACTTTTCATCCTTGCAACACTAACCAAGTTTGTTTGGGAATTCACATTGCCGATAAACTCTTCGATAATTTTAGGTTTATTTCCTGCAGCTGATATTATTGATGGAGATTCTATTTTAATTGACAAAGTTTAATCTCTATTTATTTTTAGAACAGTTTTATAACAGAATAAGTTAAAGCTGAAACTCCGGCAGATAGTGGAATTGTTAATATCCAAGCCCAAACTATTCTACCTGCAACTCCCCATTTTACATTTTTTAATCCTTTAATAGAACCAACACCCATTATTGAACCTGTGATTGTGTGTGTGGTACTAACCGGAACCCCAAGTCCGGTTGAAATGAATAATGTTGTTGCTGCACCTAGCTCTGCACAAAAGCCATCCACAGGTCTTAACTTAACAACTTTCTGCCCCATTGTTTTAACAATTCTCCATCCACCGAACATAGTACCTAAGGCTATTGCAGTGTGACATGAAAGAACAACCCAAAGCGGAATATCTCCAGGACTATCAAACTTCTGAAGAATGCCTGCGCTGAAAAGAAGCCCTGCAATAATTCCCATTGTTTTCTGGGCATCATTTCCGCCGTGACCCAAACTGTAAGCGGCGGCAGAAATTAATTGTCCTTTTCTAAATATATGATCTACTTTGAGGGGATGACTTTTACGGAATAGATTATAAACAAGTACTCCTAATCCAACACCAAGAATTAATCCCAACATTGGTGAAATAAAAATAAAAATTACAGTCTTAAAAATTCCACTTCCAACGAGGGAAGCCGGACCCGCTTTAACGAGTGCCGCTCCCATTAAACCACCAATTAGAGCATGTGACGAACTTGTAGGCAATCCAAAGTACCATGTAATAAGATTCCAAATGCAAGCTCCCATCAATGTTGCAAAAATTATTGATGAGTCCATAATTTTGATATCAACAATTCCTTTGCCGATTGTTCCAGCGACATGAAGACCAAAAACTAAAAAAGCAATGAAGTTAAAAAATGCTGCCCATAAAACTGCGTACCGAGGTGAGAGCACTCTTGTTGAAACAATTGTTGCAACAGAATTAGCTGCATCATGAAATCCATTTAGAAAGTCGAAGAATAATGCAAGAATTATTAGTAGGAGTACCGCAATAGTCATGCTTAAGCCTGTTTTACTAAAATGGATTCAACTATTTTGGAAACATCATCGCATTGATCCAAAACTTTTTCCGAGGTTTGAAAAATGTCTTTCCATTTCATAATGTAAATTGCATCCGTCTCGCCGCCAAACAACTCAGCCATAACATCATTCTTAAGTTGATCACCTTCGTCTTCAATTAAATTTACTTCGTTGCAGTACCGCATAATCTTTTTTGCATCTTTTGTATTACGTAATCCATTTACAGCTTTCGATAGTGCTTCGACTGATCTATCAATTAGTTTTACTTCTTCTCTAAATCTTGGATTAATATCTGTGATCTTATAAACTTTCATGTGGTTGGAAACTTTCAGAATGTAATCAATCACGCTGTCTAGTTCGTGAGCAAGTTCGTGAATGTCTTCTCTATCAATCGGGGTAATAAAGGTTTTATTTAATTTCTCCACAATGTTAAACACAATGCTGTCTGCTGTTCGTTCAATCTCTTTAATCTTTTTTACATCTTCATCGCTAAAAACAGATTTACTCATGTTCTCTTGAAATTGTTTTGAGGCTGTCACACAATGTGCTGCCAGACTGTCGAACATATCGAAGAATTCATATTCTTTTGGTAATAGATTAAAACCCATTTTAAAATTTCCTTTTTTCTATTATTAATTGATTGGGAAAGAACAGGATTTTGTTTGTACTAAATTAATAAATTATTTCACGTACAAGGAAAATAAAATTCATCAATACTTATTATTTATCTGCTATTATGTATTTGGAATTATTGAATTCTATCGCTTAATTTAATATGTGTATTAAACTTAACAATTTATCTTAATAATTCTATGCAAGAACATTTTACAAAAGAAGTAGAAGAACTAAAAACAAATCTTATCAAGATGGCCTCACTTGTTGATGAACAGGTTGATAGATCTTATAAAGCATTGGAGACAGGAGATACTGAACTTTGCCGTGGAATAAAAGCAAAGGATATGGAAATAGATGCTTACGATAATCTTATTCTAACTCAGTGTGAAAATATACTTGCATTATTTCAACCCGTTGCAAGCGATCTAAGATTTATTATGTCGGCACTTCTGATCAATAATCAATTAGAAAGATGTGGAGACATAGCTGTTAACATTGCTCAGCGAGTTAAAAAAACGGCCGCTTTTCATTCGTTAATTATTGAATCACAAATTTTAGATATGGGCAAACGGGCTCGCGAGATGGTTAAATATGCAATTGATTCTTTTGTTAATCAAAATATCGAGCAAGCGGAAAAGGTTTTACAAGATGAGGATGCTGTTGATAAATTGAATAAAAGCATATTCAAATTTCTAGTTGCAAAAATGCAGTCGAACCCGGAAGTCATTGAGCCGTGTGCACACCTTGTTGTATTATCAAGACATATTGAAAGATTGGCAGATCACGCTACAAATATTGCAGAAGATTTAATCTTTTATATAAACGCGGAAATTATTGCTCACAAGAAAAAACTTGAAAGATATAAGAAAGAAAGTTAGCCGCTTTTTTGTTTTAATGAATTTTGCGGTTTTAAAAACCGGTAATTCAATATTATTCTTGCGTCGGCATTCCAAATTCTGCCCATTCTTCTTTTGATGGTCCGTAAACACCGGGCACCTTTAATCCGGCTTGTCTCATAAGCACAGTCATTTGTCCGCGGTGATGCGCTTGATGTGCAATCAAACTAGATAATACACTTGTTCGTTTCCAAACTTGTCCGTACATATTTATATCATCGTTCAGCATTTCGTCTTTCCAATTCTTCGAGATCAAGTCAGTTACTGCTTTAGATGATTTTTCATAAATATCTTTAATCGTTTCTACTGATGCCGGCACAGTAGTATTTTCTTCATAGCTAAATGGTAATCCGGTTTTAGAAAGCATCTCCGGAATTGTATTTGTAATATGCCAGGCAATAAATCCTAAAGATCGTCCGGTTGATGTTACCTTTTGATTCAGCGAAGTGTCGGTTAAGTTTTCAAAAATTTTTAATGTTGCTTTGCTTTCATACTCCCATCCATCTAAAAAATCATTGATTGTTCTGAACATATTTCCTCCAATATCACTTTAATTTAATTTCGTGAATTCCGCCGGCGAAATTTTTTTGAGATTGAATTTCAATTTTTATTGAAGAAGTTCTAACCGTTTCAAATGTAATACTATTGTATTTATCTTTTTCAACACCATATTTATCTGTAGTGTAAACTGCGGGCCATTTTTCTCCTTCTTTATAAAAAACTTTCCACGTTGTTGGAACTCGACATTCACCGATTCCAGTATCGTCGAACCAATATATTGAAACTTCTGAAACCTCTTCCGGTTTTGCAAAATCGATCTGCACAAATTCCTTTTCTCCTTTATTCGGCCACCAATGAAAATATGGTAGTGATTCATCAATCGAATTTTTTGGTTCCAATTGATCTATCATTGCCTGTAGATTGTTCCCGTGAGAAACAGTCAACTTTGCATTTGTTAACATCGTTGGTCCTGATAAAGGTCGGACGGTTGATTCATCACTTGAAAGCCAAACACTCATTTCACCTTTACCTCTATGTGCCCAAGCATAGTATGGAATTGCGGTAAATTCTTGTTCAGATTGCTTTAAGGTTTTTTTATCATCGGCTAATCTATAACCTAAAACATTTCCTTTGATAATTTCTACACCGTTGAGGAGTTCCGATTTATACTCCGCAGTCAACTTTGAATTATTATTTAACAAAATATTGCGCACATAGCCATCTTTATTATCAATCCATTCTGCTGCATAAACTATTGGTCCTCGTTGAATTGCAACTCTTCCTTTATCTGCTTCAACATTTTCATTCGCTGCAATTCTTTTAACTTCCATCGGAAGATTTAATTCAACGATATCGCCGGTTTTCCAATTTCTATTTATTACAGCAAATCCATTTTCAATTTTTATCTCTATAGGTTTTCCGTTTACAGCCAGATTAATCTTTTCTTTTGGCTGATCAATAAATTTATAAAGATCGCTTGCTATCGCTTCGTTTTGAGACCAACCCGGGATTCGGATGTTAAGTGAAAATTTTTCTTCTTTCAGATTGGGAGAAACAACTATCGTAATTTTTCCGTCCCACGGATAATTTGTTCTTTGTTTCAAATTAACTTTACCGTTGTTGAGTTTAATTTCTGTTTCATTGTTGGTAAAAAGATTAACGAACAACTCGCTTCCTTTTACAGCATACATATAATTAGCTACAGAAGAAATGAAACGAGTTACATTTGTAGGACAGCATGCACAATCAAACCACGCCGCACGTTCGTGCGTGCCGAAAGATTCAAGCGGGTTAGGATAAAAAAATGAATTCCCCTTCATTGATATACCGGAAAGAAGTGCGTTGTATAAAGTCCGCTCCATAACATCAAGATATTTTGCATCTCCGCTAAGAAGAAACATCCGGTGATTCCAAAACACATTTGCGATCGAGGCACAAGTTTCATTGTATGCGCTTGCATTCGGAAGATCATAATTTTTACCGAATCCTTCCCATGAGCCTGTTGCACCAACTCCGCCGGTTAGATATAATTTTTTCCCCGCTACATTATTCCAGATTTTATCTAATGCTTTCAGGTAATCTTTATCTCCGGTTAACGCAGCAACATCTGCCATTCCTGAATACATATATCCGGCACGGACTGCATGACCCACAGCTTCGTCCTGCTCAATAACAGGTTTGTGATCTTGATTATATTCGCCCCAAGATTTTCTTCCATTAACATAGTTTCCGCGCATATCAAGTAAGAACTTTGCAAGTTTTAAATATTTCACTTTACCGGTCACTCTATAAAGTTTCACTAAACCGATTTCAATTTCTTGATGTCCCGAAGGCAGACTAATTTTACCGGGTCCAAAAACATTACAAACAAGATTAGCATTTTTGAGTGCAACATTTAAAAGTGTTTTTTTCTTTGTCGCCATAAAGTGAGCAACTGCCGCTTCATAAAGATGGCCGACATTATAAAGTTCGTGACTCCCTTCTTCATTCAGCCAGCGTGATGAACCTGTTACTCTTTCAAATTTATGAGAACCCATAGTACGTACTGTGTAAAGGTAACCGTCTTTTTCCTGGGCAGAAGAAATTAGCAAAATAATTTTATCAAGCTGTTTTTCTAATTCTTTATCGGGCTTCAACATTAACGCATATGATGCACCTTCAATTACTTTGTAGACATCGGAATCATCAAAATAATATTTGCTGCAGAAGTCTCTTTTCTCTAATCCTCCGGCTATTGCAAAATTTTTAATTCGTCCTGTTTCTTCACAAAGTTTAAGTGCATACGGAATCGTAACAGTTCGGTTGGTTTCCATTCGATCGAACCAAAAACCTTTATCAACTTTTACTTGTGTAAATGGAACAGGTTGAATCGGATAATCTTTTTTTACTTGGGCAGAAATTATTATCGAAAGAAATAAAAACATTGTTACTGTCTTGAAATTCATGATTTGTCTCCCATGAAAAGATATTGATAAAACAACGGAAGTATTTTATTCGCTTCACAATTTATTGAATCCGACAGAATTTTTTCATAATAAAAAAAAATTTTTCGCTTTTATTATTAATAATGTCTAATATTAATTAAGATCGCATGAAAACTAGGAGAGATCCTATGAAGAGATATCATATTAAAACCATATTCGTAATTCTTCTTTGCTTAATTTTTTATTCTTCGAACTTTCCATTAGAGGCGCAAGTTTCTCACAGTTTCAAAAAAACTGTTGTAGTTAAAAATATTTATCGCATTCCCGTTAGTGAACAGAATGGAAAGAAAATCTGGATTGTTGATGGTTTGATCATTCGAAGAGAAATTTACCCCGAGTTTTTATATGGAGGGAACAATGAGAGATATCCATTTATCCCAAAAAACGAAATCTGGATTGATCATGCTATTTCAGCTGAAGAATTTACATACACTTTAGCACATGAATTGCACGAGCGGGATTTAATGGCAACTCAAGGAATGAGTTATTCGGATGCTCACGATAGTTCGCTTGCTCTTGAAAGACGAATGCGTAAGAACGATTTCAAAATAGCCAAAGAACATGAAAAATTAATTCCTAAAGTTTCGCCGACTGATTGTGATGGAATTAAACAAATTTTTGAATTGCCGGATTCCATAATTCTTCAAAATATTTATCGTCAAAAAATTGAAGTGCGAAACGGTGTCTCAATTTGGATAGTTGATGGTGCAGCAGTTCGGAGAGATATTTATCCCGACTTCGGTCTAAGCGGAAATGATCTTGCTTATCATTTTATTCCTACAAAAGAAATTTGGATTGATGGAAATATTTCTTGTGAAGAAACCGAGTTTTCCATCTTGTGTGAACTTAAGGAACGTGAATTTTTTGATAAAGGAATGAGCTATGATGATGCATACTTAAACGCAATAAAAATTGTCGCGGCACAAAGAAATAACGATCGAATAATTGCGAAAGGGCATCAACCTTTATTAATACCAAATATTTTAGAGCGTGATTTGGGAACCGGAAGTGAAAAAAAATCTCCGTGATTATTGTTTTGTTAACTCATCAATTGATTCCTGAAGGAGCTGATCAAATTTTGCCGGGTCTTCCAGCATAATAAAATGACCAATACCTTTCATAATTTTTACTTTAAAAGATTTTACATACTTGCTGTTCTCTTTGATTTGCATGGTATAACGGTCATTATTAATTGAAATGATGGGGAGATTTATTTTCTTAAGCGATGGAACAGCATTATATGTAAATAGATTTAATAAAGTATTTATAGCAATATCCGGAGAAGCTGAAGAAATATCCTTCACAACTCTTTTTACCAATATTGTATCCGACGTAGTTGTAAACATCGATTTAACAAATCCGCTTGCGGCTTGAATAAAATTTTCTCGGAATGGTTTTAAAAATTGTTCCGCTTGTCCTTTCGACATTGTTTGTGTAAGATCTTGAAAAGTATCTGCCCCAATTAAACCAATAACTCTTCCTTTAAGCAGCACTGCGGCTTCAATAATATCCGCTCCTCCCATTGAATGTCCTATCATAATTACTTTTTTAAGATTTAATTTATTCACAACCGCAGCTATATCGGCACCGAAAGATTTTGGCGTGAAATTTTTTCTGTTCTGTCCAGATTCACCATGTCCGGCAAGATCAATTGTAACAACTTTATATTTAGGCGAGAATGTTTTTACCTGCTCATCCCAATATGATTTATTGCAGCTCCAACCATGAACAAAAACTAGCGCTTGTTCTCCTTTTCCCTGAATAGTATATGCAATTTCAGTTCCATCCTTCGATTTAACTTTTCCGATCGATTGGGCTAAGATTAGGTTTGAAACAACAATAAAAAATATAACTAATAGTTGAACTTTTAATTTCATTTTTAATTTTCCAATAGATTTATAAAATTATAATAAGAATTTATCTTAATTGAAATGTGAATTCAACATTTTTTATTATGATTTTTTTTGATTATTCAGTTTTTATCTTCATATCAACTTTTTTTTCAGAAAGAGGAATTTACATCTCTGTCTTTTTTATCTTTAGGTAAAATAATTCCGTCATTTATCATTTTAGGAACAACCAAACCGGAAACTTCTTCGCTGAACTTAAGCGGTGATGACGGATTTACTGATTCTGTTATAGCCGACCAAATCATTTTTCCATCTTCGCTCGGTTCCCAGAATGTAGTTTCTATTTGAGTAACAGTTTCTTTTTCTATATAACCCGGCGATCTAACAATCCTGTATCCGGCACCGTATCTTCTTCCAAAAGTATATCCAAACCAAATCGGTTGATAATATAGCTGTCCGGGAACGCGGTATTTTCTATTCTCTTCGCTTACTTTTTGAATAAGAACTATTCCATCATAATTATCTTTAAATAGATTTGGAATATCTTTTTCTTCCGGTACGTCATTGGGATAATAGCTGTATGAAGGAGTAGCTTTTACGCCGGCATCTTGCAATGCATCAACGTAAGTTTTTTCCCACAATCTTCTTTTCGTTTTATTGTTGTTAATGGCAATAACCAAAATATTCCTGATCTTGCCTGGTTTATATGATTGATCTTTCCACACATCAATTAGTCTGGAGGAAGTACAGCCAATAAAATTAATTGCGGTAAAAAGAATCAGTATAAAGTAAATTGAATACTTCTTCGATTGATATATCATGATGACACCTTTCAATTTCTTTTTATATCTCTTTGACAACTTAAAACTTAAAATGGTTTATTATTTCGTAACACTTAGCGGAAAATTACTTCAACCTATTTTTTCAAAAATCTTTTTCGTCATCTTCTATTTCTAAGTTTGGTATTTGAGTAAACGCTATTCTCATTGGTGCCGATTTTCTTGCGAAGTGTGAGGCTGCATAATATGCGGATGTAAATCCGTATTTTTTATTTAATCCGTCGACTGCTTTGTTAAGAGATTTTATTTTGTCATAATCTTCAAAAAAGATTGGCGTGCTCTGATCTTCATCCAGCAACTTAAATAGAGTAACTCCAACAGCAAGTGGTTTCTCTTTTCCTGCCGGGTATCTTTCCCAAACTTTTTCCAAAGCCTTCATAAGAGTTATAGTATTTTGCGTATGAGAAAAACTAATTTCTTCTCTCCATTTTATTCCTCCTAAAAAACGTACACCCATAGACATCGCGCCTGTAACATAACCAAGGTAACGCATTCTCATTGCCGCTTTCTGCAATAAGCGATTCATCACAGCAAAGGCATCATCTTTATTTCTTTCTTTCGGCGGAAGAACATGTGAGTGACCTATAGTCTGTCTGTGCGTCGGAGGTCTCTTAACATCTTCTCCACGTAATTGCGCATATATTCTTTCCCCTTCGATTCCACCCCATGCCTCTCTTAAACGCGACTTGGGCAATGTGCAAAGCACTTCAACTGTGTAGATTCCGTGCCGCTTTAAACGAACTTCCATTCTTCTTCCAATGCCCGTTAAATCTCTAAGTTTTAGGCTGTAAAGACAATGCGGCAAATCTTTCTCTTCAATCACTATTAATCCATCCGGTTTTTGCATATCTGTAGCAGTCTTTGCTAAAAATCTGTTCGGCGCAATACCGATTGAACATTTTAAATACTCGCCGACTTTTTCTGCAATTGTTTTTTTTATTTGAAGAGCAAGCTCAATAGCATTCTCGCGAATTTTTTGTTTACCCATAAGTGAACACGACACTTCATCAATAGACATTTCTTGATCAACATGAACACACGACTCTATCGCTTCAACTAATTTATAATGATACTCAATGTAGAGACGATGATGTGCTTCTACTAATTGTAAACCCGGGCAAAGTTTTTTTGCTTCGGAAACAAGCGTGCCGGTTCTAACACCAAGTTTTTTCGCTTCATAACTTGCAGCAATGCAACAAGTGCTGTCTGCCATCATAGGAACAACGGCGATAGGTTTATTCCGCAGTCTTGGATTGACCTGCTGTTCAACAGAAGCAAAGTATGAATTGAAATCTAAAAATAAATTTCTGAGAGGCATTGAAGTAAGACCTAAAAAATTTACTGCTGATTAATTACACTCTAAATTAAAATATTTTATTTACAACATTGTATACAATAGATCTTTTATTTTCAGATAAATGCTATTGAAAGAGAACTGCGCTTAAATACCCGACAACTTCGGAATTATCCCCTGTAATATCGCCAGAATCAGTACGCGAGAGGATTTGGGATTTTTTCTTATTTAAGAGATCAGCTGTTTTCATCATTGTAACAATAGCTCCGCCGCCGCATGCTTCACATTTTCCAGTCTCTAAATCTTTCTGCAAGTTTTCATAATCAAATTCTGCGATTCGTTTTTCTACAATTGAATCCCGTTTGTCTGCTTGTTCTTTTGAGTGAAAGTGAGAAAGATCCGAGCTCGCAATAATTAATGTCTCATCATCCATAACTTCGGCTAATCTTTGAGAAAGTTCATTGATATACATTTTATCCTGATCACCCATCACGATAGGAACAATAGAAAAATTATTCATCACCATTTGTAGAAACGGAATTTGAACTTCAACAGCATGCTCGGCGCGGTGTCCGTTTATTCCATTAAAAATGATTTTACTATCAATCACCAATCCATATCTCATTTCTTTATTAATCGGAACTTCGCCTAGCGGGGTTTTATATGCATCGCCGTTATAAATAGAAATCCCCGGAAAATATTCACGGTGACTCGGAGAAATAATTACAACTGTTTTATATTTTTTCTGTTTAACAGCATTAAATGCAAATGCCGCCGTTCTTCCGGAATAAACATATCCTGCATGGGGAGATACGATACCGACAACATTTTCAAATTTCTCTTGTGGTTTATAAGTATCCAGCAGTAGTCTTACTTCGTCTTTTAATTTACTTGGCGATGCGGGATAAAACATTCCCGCTACTGCCGGTTCTCGAATATTTTTCATTTTACTCCCTGTTCTTCTTCGCTAAAAATTGTTGCGGTAAAAGCATTGAGCATAAGCTGTTTTGTTTTCCAATAGCCGGGCGAAAATCCCGACTTCAGGCATATTGCATCGAGATATTGTTCACGATTCAAATGATGTTCAATTGGAACTTGAGGCAGTAAAAGTCCGCGCCTTCCTTTTTCTTCAAGAATTAATCCGTGCTTGCCGATTTCAATTTCATCATAACTGTTAAGCGGAAAGGGTTCTGATAAAACTGAAATTTCTATTGCGAGATCTTTAATTTCCGATTGACGGACAGAAGGAAATCGCGGATCATTTTGCGATGCATGTATCGCAGCATCACATATGGTTTCGAATAACGGACTATCCGAAATAATGTACCCGATACATCCGCGCAGTGAACCGGCTTTTGTAAGAGTTACAAAAGCTCCCGAGTGCGAATTGAAAACCGGATGTTGTCCATAATCTGGTTCTGGGTTTTTCTCTCCGGTAAAAACTGATTTAATTGAAGTACGCGCAGTATCGAGAAGAATCTTTTTCTCTTCTAATGTTATTTCCATTTCATTTTACTCTAGCTTATAAACAATAACTTCATTCTTTTCGCGAAGAAGGAAAAGATGTTTTTTATAAACAAAGAATGAATCCGTAAATAATGCCGAAGCATTAGCATTTAAGATCTCAGATAGAATCACATTGTTTGAGTTAAGATTAACAGCGAGAAATTTATTTACAAAACTATTCTCAAATATTGTTGTGTGATAGTTAAAGAAGAGCAGATCATTTTTTGAATTATACTCTACTTCTCCTTCAACACTGGTATTATTGGTCTGTCTTCGTATTGCTTCAGCAATTCTAGAATCTATTTCATCATTTGAAAAAACTTTGGGATAAAGATACGAACTCCAATTTTTTTCATTTTCCGCAGATTTTTGTAATGCGTTTATCTTTTTATGGTCTGAGCCGAATTCCTCAATTAGCTCGCCGTCTAAATAATTTAAAGCCGAAAAATATCTTTCTTCAAATCCTTGCTTGAATCCGTAAACTTTTTCGTCACTTGCAAAGAGAAAAGAGAATTCATTATTCGTCCATAAAATATTTTGCGATGCAATATCAAATGCAATTATTCCCTTATGATAAGGCATATCAGGTTTGGGAAAGTAGTGGAAGAAAATAATATCTTTATAAATTTCCTCAATGCCCACCCAGCATTTTTCATCAAGCTGAAAATCACAAAAAATATTTTTTCCGGTTTCAATGTAATAACAATTAAAGAAAACTTCTTTTGTGTTAAGATCGCGTGTTTCAAGAATAAGTTTATCGGAATCGGAGATTAGAATTCTCCAAATTTGTTTATCAGATTTATATGTGAAATGTTTTTTCATCTTTCTCCTTGGCACACTCGTTGATTGATAATCTCAAACACTGAGTGTGCAAACCACCAGCAAGTATGAGAAGAATTAAAGAGGTTTGAATTTAGCAGTGAAATGTCTCAGCATCGGAGCTTCGTAAATTATTTTGTAGCCTTTCATTTTACTTCTATTCTTATAAACCTCGATTAAAACTTCAGCAACGTAATCAACATGACTTTGTGTATAAACTCTTCTTGGAATTGCGAGACGCACAAGTTCCATCATCGCCGGAATTAATTTTCCTTGTTTATCATATTTTCCAAACATAATACTGCCGATTTCGCACGCTCGTATTCCGCCTTCAATATAAATTTCGCACACAATTGAATGTCCGGGATATTGTTCCGCTGGAATATTAGGAAGAAATCTTTTTGCATCAATGTAAATTGCATGTCCGCCCGGCGGTTCAATAATTGGAATTCCGGCACTCAACATTTTTTCTCCGAGATATTCCGTACTGCGAATTCTGTATTCTAGATAATGCTCATCAACAACTTCTTCCAAACCTTGAGCAATGGCTTCAAGATCTCGTCCCGCTAATCCGCCGTAAGTTGGAAATCCTTCCGTAACAATTAGAAGATTGCGGCATTTCATCGCGAGTTCATCATCGTTGAGTGAAAGCCATCCGCCAATATTTACAAGCGCATCTTTCTTTGCGCTCATTGTTGAACCATCTGCGTATGAAAACATTTCCTGGCAAATTTCCAGAACGGATTTATTCTCGTAACCTTTTTCCCGGAGTTTGATGAAATAAGCGTTCTCTGCAAAACGGCATGCATCAAGGAATAAAGGTAAGCCGTATTTCTTACACACATCTTTTACTTCTCTAATATTTTGCATCGAAACAGGTTGACCGCCGCCGGAATTGTTTGTTACCGTTAGAACAATGAGAGGAATATTTTCTTTGCCAACTTTTTTAATGAACGCTTCGAGAGCTTCAACATCCATATTGCCTTTGAATGGTGCGCGCTGCTCGGGATGTTTCCCAATTTCCACCAAAAGATCAACAGCTTCAGCGCCGCTGAATTCTATGTTTGCACGTGTTGTATCGAAAAATGTATTACTCGCAAAATGTTTTCCCGGTCCGCCCAGAATTGAAAAAATAATTTTTTCGGCGGCTCTTCCTTGATGAGTTGGAATGATAAATTCATCGCCGGTAATTTTTTTAACTGCCGCTTCAAAATTGTAAAAACTTTTTGCGCCCGCATACGATTCATCACCTCGCATTATCCCCGCCCATTGTTCGGAACTCATTGCAGATGTTCCGCTATCGGTTAAAAGATCAATCAGTACATCATCGGCATGAATCAAAAAAGTATTGTAACCGGCTTCTTCTAAAATTTTAACTCGCTCTTCTCTTGTGGTAAATCTGATTGGTTCAATGGATTTGATTTTAAATGGCTCAATAATGGTTTTCATGAAATCCTCAGTGTAGGATGAAATTTTTTTCTTTGAACAAAATTACGAATTCCCTTTCAAACAACCTTCGAGGTTTTCGGTTTTAACCTCGAAGGTCTTAAGTAGGAATTGTTAAAAACACTATGTAAAGCATACTTGACTTATTGTAAAGAATACTATAAGTTAGGTTTAGCAACTAATTTGGTTAGAGGTCAATATGAAAAACATTCTAAAGAATTTTTCGTTTCCTTATAAGACATCAATTTTGATTTTATCATCGGTAGTTCTTTTTGTACCAATGTTTGTTTTTGCGATGTTACCAATCGAGCAGATAATTCGTATCCCAAAATATATTCATCGAGCCACTCTTTTCCTTTCAACTTTGTTAGGGACGATTGGATTTATCTACTGTACTCTGGGATATCATTTCCAAATTCTACGCGGAGATGAAGTAAAACTAAAGATCCATTTAGAATCTTTGAACATTGCCTTTACAACCACTTTAGTTTTTCTTTTCGCATTAATTTTTGTTTTTCTGAATTTCGCACCGACAATGCTCAATTACATATTGGTAATTCTTTCAGTGATTGCAATTATAGCTTATGTACTGGGTGCAGAGTTTGTAAAAGAGAAGTACGAATGAAAAACACACTCCACATATTGCGGGCTGAACGAAGGTTATCTCAAGAAGATCTTGCAAAACTTGTGGATGTTTCCCGTCAAACAATTAATGCAATTGAACGGGAAAAGTATGACCCAAGTCTACCGCTTGCGTTAAAGATTGGAAAGGTATTTGGTAAAAAAGTTGAAGAAATATTTTTTCTGGAGAAGACAAAATGAATTTAACAAAATTTTTTGTTGTCGAAATAGTTTGCGGAATTTTACTTTTAAGTTTTTTCATTACCTGCCTCTTTATTCCAGCAAATCACTTCATTATGATCGTGGTGGGCATTGCGAATGTTATATTAGTCTTAAACCCGGTAACTTATATCTATAGAAAAAAACAAGATCTGCATAAAGAAGAAATACTTGTTCTAGAAATCTCATTGACTATTTCATCAATAATTTTCCTCATTGTAATGGTTTTGTTCCTCACACTTGGAAGTAATTTAAAAACTTTTTCTGGTGAGTTATTACAAAAATATTTACCATTTTTTTTAGCCCCGCTTTTTATTCTTCTTCGTTCAACATTAGGAATATTTTTAACTAACATTGAATTCATTAAGAACAAGATAAAAAATCATAAGAAATCGTTAAACGAAGTTTTTAATTCAGATTCTTACATTGAAATGAATAAGTCTTTCTTCGGACTTATTTTTTTGATCGGGATATTCTTTTTCTTCTTTGCTTATTATCAAGTCATAATAGGACGCTCATTTGTTTTCTTAACACCAATTCTAATAGGTGGTCAATACTACGACTACAGAAGTAAAATAAAAAATAAACTTAAAAGAGAATTTGATGAGCGAGAAAAATTTCTTCTATTTAAGACATTAAGCTTTGCGGGACTTATTTTTATTATTGCTCTTTCAATTCTTTTTTACCTAAATGATATAATTATTTTTGGATACAAAATAAATGTTATTTGGGGAGTTCTCATATTTCCGCTTTTCCTTCTTTCGTGGGGAATTGTTGGATTAATCATTGTTAGAAATGAGTAAAATTGTTTTCTATGAAATAAATTATCAAGAAGAGATCGTTCTGATAAAAAAGTGGAAGAAATATCCTTTTTGAAAGGGAGAAATAAAATGAAATTTAGATATTACTTTGAAGCTATAGTTGGAACGTTTTGTTTTATAGCGATCCTAATATTCGGTGCAGTCGGAGGTGCCTCGTTATCTTTTTTAGCTTTCTTACCTGTAATCACGTGGAAGAAAAAAGTAATACCGGACGAGAGAGAACTACAGCTCTTTTACAAAACGGGAAATCTAACCTATGGATTACAGTTTGTAGCATTAACTATAATATATTTTATCACTGATAAAACTGTTAACGGGCATCTAATCTTAGATAGCTGGCTAACCTTATCAATATCTTCAATCACAATGGTTCATGGTATTGCGGGATTAATCTTTCTTAAGAAAGGTTAACACTCCAAAATCTTCATAAAAAGTTATTATTCCATTCTTGCTTCATGTAATTTTTTTGTTAAATTTGGTTCAGCAAACCTCACTAAACAATTAAATAAACGAGGAGAAGTAATATGGAAGAAATGCAAAACCAAGAAGCTCCAAAAATGTCCTCTGTTGAACAAGAAGAATTTGAAATGAGCCACACTGATAAACTGGTTGGTGTATTCTCCGAACCAGATGCCACGTTTTCAAAGATGTCAAAATTTCCTCCGAAGACTGCCGATTGGGTAATTCCAATTTTAATCGTAATAGTTATTACTATACTTTCTCAATTTTTAATGATGAACAATCCTACTATAAAAGCCGCATTAGTAGAAAAACAGATGGCGGCTGTTGAAAAATCATTCAATGATGCAGTTGCTAAAGGGCAAATGACACAAGCTCAAGCCGATCAACGGCTTGAATCTACTAGAGATCAATTGGGACAAAGCGGTGGCGCAATACGAATGATTAGTGTTTTTGTAGGAATTCCGTTTGGTGTTTTTCTCTATTTCTTTATTGTCTCCGGAGTGTACTTAATTCTTGCAAAATTTGTTTTAAAAGGCACAGGAACTTATAAAGAAGCAATGGTGGCGTATGGTTTACCTCATTATATTCTCGCCATTCAAGCGATAGTTATGGTTATTGCCGCATTAGCAATGAATAAACTTTTTACGGGAACAAGCGTTGCTGATTTTATAGGTACTGAAAAAAATACAATTGCAGGATTCATATTAGGAAAACTTGATGTCTTTTCAATCTGGTTTTATGTTGTGTTCGGTGTAGCTTTGGCAAAAATGTTTAAGAGCAGCAATACACTGAAATATATAATTGGAATTGTTGCTGTATGGTTGGGATTTGGATTACTTTTCTTTGCATTAGCTAAGTCTGTTCCTTTCTTAAGTTTCTTGGCAGGATAAATTTATTTTGAGTTTTTCAAAACCCAACTTCAAAGAAGAAGTTGGGTTTTTTATTTCATAAGCCTTCTTATTTCACTTTCACTAATTTTTTAACACTTCCAACTTTTAAATCTTCTAATAAAATATTCATAATTCTAACACGAACAAGCCGAAGAGTAGGATAACCAATTGCAGCGGTCATTCTTCTCACTTGTCTGTTTCTTCCTTCAATCAATGTTATACTTAACCAGAAAGTTGGAATATTTTTCCTTTCACGGATCGGCGGAATGCGCGGTGGAAAATTTGGATCAACAATTATTTTTACTTTTGCCGGAAGAGTTTTCCCGTCTTTCAAAATAATTCCGTCACGGAGTTTTTGTAATTCTTGTTCTGCGGGAATTCCTTCCACCTGAACAAAGTATTCGCGTTCATGTTTATTCTTTGGATTAAGAAGGTAATCCGTTAATGATTTATCGTCAGTCAAAAGTAGAAGTCCTTCACTATCCATATCCAACCTTCCCACCGGATAAACATCTTTGGGAAATCTATAAAGCGACGGTATTGTTCTGCGATTCTCTTTATCGGTGAATTGTGTTAATACACCGTAAGGTTTGTATAGAATGAAATATTTTTTATCGGTTATCATTTTCTTGTTGTCCCCTAGCCCCTCTCCTTTTTAAGGAGAGGGAAACAGGGTGAGGTTAAATTATACTTTGCGGATCAATATCTATTATCAGTTTAATATCTCTGTAACGTGATCTTTGATTGAATTCCACAAACGAATTTAAAATTGCATTACGCAATTGTTTACCGGACGGATCAAATTTTTTGTGGCTCTTAATTAAAATTTGGAAACGATACATTCCTTTAATTTTATAAATGATAGCTTCAGTTGGCGGAGTCATTTTCAAACCTTTGCCATGCTTTCGTAAATAATCAAAAAACTCCCGGATTCCAGCTTGTACACGATCTTCTTTTTCGTCTTTCATTTCGATTAGACCAATACGCGTGAACGGCGGGTATTCTCCTTGTTCACGCAATAGAATTTCTCTTTCGTAAAATCCTTTGTAATCATTCATCAGCACTTTTTGTAGAACAAAATGTTTTTGGTTCTGTGTTTGAATAATTACCTCGCCTTCTTTCTCGCTTCTACCGCTTCTACCGGCAACCTGTGTAAGAAGTTGAAATGTTCTTTCATCAGCACGGAAGTCCGGTATCCATAAAGAAGTTTCTGCGGCAACAACACCAACTAAAGTTACATTTGAAAAATCCAATCCTTTAGAAACCATTTGTGTCCCGACGAGGATATCTATCTCACCTTTTCTAAAACTGTTTAATATTTCTCCCAACTTCCCTTTTTTATTTATTGAATCCGAATCAACACGCTCTATCTTTGCACTCGGGAAATAATAATCGAGTTCATCTTCAACACGCTGTGTACCTGTTCCGAAAAATTTTAACGCAAGAGAACCGCAGTTTGTACAAGCTTTAGGAACATGTTTAACTATACCGCAGTAATGGCACTGCAAAATATTTTTATTCAGATGATGAACCATTGAGACAGAACAATCCGGGCAGGTAACAACTTCTCCGCAATCATTACAAAAAACTTGGGTTGCAAATCCTCTCCGGTTCTGTAATATTATTACACTCTCTTTTTTCTTTAGACGATTTCCTATTTCATCGAGGATCTCGCGGGAAAAAATGCTCTCCATCCGTTTCATTTTCTTTTCGATCGTTACATCTACAAGTTTTATCAATGGAAGTTTTGCATTATCAATCCGGTCCGGTAATTCTAATAAATTATATTTTCCGTTAAGTGCATTGTACATACTTTCAACGGAAGGCGTAGCAGAGCCAAGTACAACCGGGCATTCGCTAAACTTAGCTCTTATAATCGCGGCATCTCTTGCATGATATTTCGGCACCAGATCATATTGCTTATAACTTTGATCATGTTCTTCATCAACAACAATCAAACCGATATTTTGAAGCGGTGCAAACAATGCAGAGCGCGGACCTATTACAACTTTGGATTTTCCCGCAATTATTCTGCGCCATGAATCGTAACGCTCGCCAAGAGACATTCTGCTGTGCAAAACTGCGGTGAGATCGCCGAAGTAGTTATAGAATCGTGAGGTGATTTGCGGAGTAAGGGAAATTTCCGGAACGAGTATTATTACACTCTTTCCCTTCTCGATAATTTTTTTTGCAAGTTCGATATAAACTTGTGTCTTACCGCTTCCTGTAATTCCATGAAGAAGAAATGTTTCAAAAGTATTTTTTTCTATAGTATCATTTATACGGTTTACAATTTGCAATTGTGGTTCCGTTAAGATTATCTGTTTCGATTCTTCTTTATATGTTTCAGTATAAACACGTTCTATTTCTTTATCAAAAATTTTTACTAATCCTTTTTTCTCTAAACTATTAACCGTAGATGCTGCGGATTTTGTTTTTCGTAAGAGCTCACTTAATGCAACTGGTTCTTTAGATGAAAGTAATTCCAGCAAGAGAACAACTTGTTTGGGAGATTTTTTTTCTATCTCCGGCATTTGTTCATAAATTTCATCAATTGATTTTTCAATCTTTACAAATTTTACCATTTTTGCTTTAACTTTTGCGGCGCTTGTTTCATCCAGAAGAGTTACTGCGCCAATCTTTTCGAATGAACGGAGTAGTGAATAAATATTTTTATTCTTCACTTCTTTCTGAAGAGTAAAAATACTATGAACTTCTTTTTGAGAAAATGCAGTGAGAAGTTTTGCGCAGAGCGATGTTTTCTTTCTTTCTTGATTTAAAAGCTTTTCACAAAAGTCTTTATCACTTACAATTCTACGTTTAGACTCAATCTCTGTTCCATACGGTACAGAATTTTTAAGAGCTTCACCTAACGAGCTCAGGTAATATTCGGAGATCCATTCATAAAATTTAAGCGCTGTTCTATCGAAGATTGGTTTTTCATCAAGTACGTCGCGTATCGGTTTTATCTTTTCTTTTATATCTGCCATTTTCGAATTAGATATTACAAATCCCGTAAGCACACGCTTACCAAACGGTGCAACTACACGTACACCAACTTTAACGGAATCAGTTAATTCATCCGGAATAGAATAAGTGAACGCTTTTCTAAATGGCAATGGAAATACTACTTGGCAAAACATTTTTTTCGCTCTCGGCTTTCGTCTCTCAGCAATCAGCTCAAAAGCTAAACGCTGATTGCTGAATGCTATTTATTCAAATATAATCAATGCAATAATGGATTGCATAAACGGTGCAGTTCTTTTAACTTTGCAGCCATCAATAATAAAACATAGTGGAGTTTTAATGAAAAGATTAATTGTATTGGTTTTTCTTTTAGCTATAACTTTTGTAAAAGCAGAAGATCAGAAATTTGGAAAGGCGATCACACTAAAAGAAAAAACTTCTATTTCGAAAATTCTTTCTTCACCGGATAAATTTGACGGCAAGGTAGTTCTTGTTGAAGGAAAAATTCTTGGCGTTTGCGAAGATAAAGGATGCTGGATTGAAATTGCAGGCACAAAGAAGAATGAGAAGATCAAAGTAAAAGTTGAAGACGGCGTAATTGTATTTCCAAAAGATAGTAAAGGTAAAACCGCTTTGGTGGAAGGAATTGTTTCTCAGGCTGATCCCAAAGCCGTTTGCGATGAAACAAAAGAAAGTAAAACTCAAGATGCAAAAGCAACTAAAGAAATGAAGGAAAAAAAGGATGGCGGTTGCTGCGCTGATAAATCCAAAGAGGCTAAAGATTCCAAAGGAAAAAACTGCTGTGCTGACCAGAAAGTTGCAAAGGTTTACCAGATACAAGGCAATGGTGCGGTAATTAGATAGTTCACAGTAAACAGTTTACAGTAAAAAGCCCTCAACATTGTGAGGGCTTTTTGTTTTAATTAAGTGCAGTAAGATGCGGATTAATTTTACTAACTAAATGAGATTTCGGAACTGCGCCGATTACAGTATCAACCATTTTTCCATTCTTGAAAATTCCTAAAGTGGGAATGCTTCTAATTCCATATTGTGCAGATATTCCAGAATTTTCATCTGTGTTTACTTTTACAACTTTTAATTTTCCGGCAAGATCGTTTGCAATTTCTTCTACTATCGGAGCTACCATTCTACATGGTCCGCACCATGGCGCCCAGAAATCAACTAAAACCGGTGTATCAGATTGTAAAACTTCTTGTGCGAAATTGGAATCCGTTCCTTCTATTATATTCTTCATATTATTCTCCTTAAAAAATTTTTGTGTTGATTTGATGCAGAGAATTTAGAAAGGATTCGGAGATACTAAGAAGAACAAGATCATGAGCAAGAGCACGATTTAAGATCTCATACCCTTGCTCTTATTTTTAATCTTGATCTGTTACTTGGTTACAACTTTTCCGTCTTTATCTAATAATATAGGATCGCCGAGACCAAGTTCTTTCAACTTATCGAATTGTGTGGCTTTATCACCAACGATCAAATAAATCAATTTATCCGGATGAATTAATTTCTGTGCTAATTTTGTATGTTCTTCCGGTGTCATCTTTTGTACAATTGCTTCTCGTTGTTTTATGTAATCGAATGGAAGATTGTACATAACAACAGGCAGCAACATTCCGTTAAGCTGCATCAATGTTTCAAACCGTCCTGAATTGCTCTTTAATAAAGTACTCTTTACTAGATCCAGATCTTCTTTCGAAATTTCTTCAGTATACTTTTTAATTTCATCCCGGACAATCTGAGTAGACTCGAATGTTGAATTAGACTGGACCGCAGAAGATGCAAGAAATTGTCCTGCATAAGTTGCACCGCTAAAACCCGAACGAGCTCCGTACGTAAAAGATTTTTTCTCACGCAAAATCATGTTCAATATTCCGTTGAAGTCACCACCAAGTCTATGATTTATTACAACAGCTTTATAATAATCCGGATTAGTGTAGCTTGGTCCTACATGTCCCGCAAAGACTTGTGATTGTTTTGCCTTCGGAACATCTACAAAATAAATACCCGGTTTCGCGGGAGTAAGACTTGTGACATTGGGAATTTTCACTTCTTTTGCATTCCAGTCTTTCAAACCATTGAACAATGCAACTGCTTTCTCTTGTGTTACATCTCCTACTATACTGATTTTACAAACTGAAGGTGAAAAATATTGTTCGTAGTATTTCTTCAAATCATCGAGAGTAATTTTACCGACTGATTTGATTGTTCCAGCGGATTCATTTGCTAAGATATTATCAGAACCGTAAACCAATTTACTGAACACACTTTGAGCAATAGATGCCGGAGAAGTTTCAGTTCTTTTTAGTCCTTCAATCGTCTGGCTTTTAGAAAGATCGAATTCTTTTTCATCCCAGCGTGGTTTGAACAACATTTCTTTTGCAAGAGCAAATGTTTCATTCAGTTTGCTTGCAAGACAACTTCCTGAAATTGTAATTGATTCACCTCCACCATTAACATTTATGTTTGCGCCTAAATCTTGTATTGCTTCTTGCAGTTCTACAGGTGTTTTCGTTTTAGTTCCTTGGTTCATTAATCGTGCTGTTAATGAACCAACTCCAATCAAATCCGGATTGTCAAGAAGCATTCCGCCTTTTAGAATAACTGAGAATTGAACCAGAGGTAATTCACTTTGTTTAATTCCGTAAACTGGAATTTCGTTAATGGTTTTATCTTTCCAAATTTTAGGAATATTTACAACTGGATCAGGACCTTTAACCGGTTCTTTAGTTCTATCAATCTTCGAAGGAATTGGAACATATGGAGCATTTACAATATCTTTTTTCTTAGTCCCTTGTTTCTCTATCGATTCTTCTTGAACCACCCACAATTTTGAATTAGGGGCAGCTAAATCTGCTTTACCTTTGGGAACGATGCTGGTGAGAAGATAATTCTGGCCTTTAATATATTTGTTGTAAACTCTCCATACGTCTTCTTTGGTAACACTCATTCTATTTTTAAGATCGGTTGCTATATAATCCGGTGAACCGTTAAAAATATTATAATCGCCAAGACGCATTGCTTTACCCAAAACACTGGCGCTCTGACTGTAAAAACCATATTCAATTCCAGCTTTCTGTCTTTCTACATCTTTATCTGTGAATCCTTCCTTTTCAAATCTTTGGAATGCTTCTTTAACTGCATCTTCTACATCTCCCAATTTTACTGTTGGGAAAGCAGTGATAGCAATATCAAACGTTCCCGCAATTTCGCTGCTGCTTTGGCGCGCGCTAACAGATGGTGCAAGTTTTTTCTCTTCTACAATTACTTTGTACAACGGTGATTTTTTACTTCCGGCAAATATGCGTCCGAAAAATTCAAGTGCATAAGCATCTTTATTAAATTCTTCAATCGTAGGATATTCCATTCCCAATCTAGGAGCGTTTGCAAGATTATCTTCACAGTATGATCTTATAGTTTCTTTCAGAGTAACCGGCATTTTCGGAAGCGGTGCTGGTGCGGGTCCGGATTTGATTTCAGCAAAATATTTATCAATCCATTTTTTTGTCTGAGTAACATTAATGTCTCCCGCAACAATCAGAGTTGCATTACTTGGCGCATAATATTTAGCATGGAAATCAATAACATCTTGAAGCGATGCTGTGGCAAGATCTTCCAATTCACCAATAACAGTATGTCCGTAAGGATGTGTTGGCGGATACATTAACTTAGTGGACATATATTGACTTTGTGAATAATCTCTGTTATCGCCTTGCCGTTTTTCATTTTGGACAACGTTCTGCTGTGTAACAAATGTCTCTTGATTAACTTTGCTTAACAAGAAACCCATTCTATCTGATTCCATCCACAAAGCCATTTCAATTGCATTCTTCGGAATCACTTCAAAATAATTAGTTCTGTCTTCATTTGTTGAACCGTTTACATTTGATGCGCCAGCAGTCTGAAGTTTTTTGAACCATTGTCCTTGCGGAACGTCTTGCGACTCGTTGAATCTCAAGTGTTCGAACAAATGAGCAAATCCTGTTTTGCCTTGAACTTCTCTTGCAGAACCAACATGATAAACTACATAAACTGCAGCGATCGGATCTGATTTGTCAACATGTAGAATTACATTCATCCCGTTAGAAAGTTTGTACTTTTCATACGGAATCTTGAATTCCTTTTTCTTTTCTCCGCCAAATATTGTTATGCTAAAGCAGAGCATAAGAGCAATAAAAATAAATGATCGTTTGTGTTTCATTATTCCTCCAAGGAATTATTTGTTGTCTGTGTTTTTATCTGAAAAGATATTGCTGCGGTCATAAAGAGAGAGTTGTTTGTTTTCTATTTAACAATTTAGTTTTTTTTAACTATCAAAAGAGGGGGATTTATGTTGTTAACATTTTTTAACAATTAAGACGGATTTAACAAATCAATAATGTCTTGATGAATCTTTCCCGCAGTTGCAACAATACTGTTTCCTTTCAGCGGATCGTTTCCGTGATAATCAGTAATTGTTCCACCCGCACCGCGGATAATTGGAATAAGTGCGAATAGATCCCACGGATTCATAATCGGATCAATCATAATATCGGCATACCCAGTTGCAACAAGATAGTAACCGTAACAATCGCCCCATTGGCGATAGAGTTTTACTTTGTGAACCAGTTCATCAAATTTTATAATGTTCTGATACTTCTCAATGTTAAGTTGATCAGTCGTAAGCAAAACCGCTTCAGAAAGATTATTGCACTCTCTCACGTAAACTTGCTTTCCGTTTAATTCTGTTGCGTGATTATCTCCAATTAAAAATTCATTGAGTATCGGTTGATTTATAACGCCCAGAATCGGTTCACCGTTTTTAAGTAGTGCGATCAGAGTTCCAAACGTAACAGTCCCGCATATAAAACTTTTCGTTCCGTCAATCGGATCTAAAACCCATTTGTATCCCGCGTTCGGATTATGTTCACCAAATTCCTCGCCGAGTATTCCGTGATTTGGAAATTTTTTCATAATCGCCTCGCGCATAAACTCTTCTGCTTTTTTATCAGCGATTGTTACGGGCGATTGATCGGGCTTGTTCTCAACGGTTATTCCGGTTCGCCAGTAGTGTTTAATGATCTTTCCGCTTTCATCAGCAAGCCATTTACAGAAATGCCGTAACTCATTTAACTCTTGCATATCGTCACCATAATTTAATTGAGCAACTATTTCAAATATATTCGTTTAACAATTCGTTCACAAAAGTTATATTTTCGTATCATCAATGAGTTTAGTTAAAGCAAATAGCGAAAGTATTCAGCAAGCGGCAGAAATTATTAAACGCGGCGGACTTGTTGCATTTCCTACTGAAACCGTTTACGGTTTAGGCGCCGATGGATTAAATCCGATCGCAGTTGCAAAAATATTTGAGGTGAAGAAACGCCCTTCATTCAATCCTCTGATACTCCATATTGCCGATAAAGATTCACTTGAAAAATTCTCTCCTATTAAAAATGAAAAAATTGATCTGTTGATTGAAAAATTTTGGCCCGGACCCCTAACATTGGTTTTACCAAAAACAGAAATCGTTCCGGATATAGTTACATCGGGAAATCCAACAGTAGCAGTAAGAATGCCGAATCATCCAATAGCTCTTCAATTAATTGAATCATGCGGAACACCAATCGCCGCACCAAGTGCAAACAAATTTGGTCATCTAAGTCCAACCGAAGCAAAACATGTTGAGAAATATCTCGGTGATAAAGTTGATATGATTCTTGATGGAGGAAAAAGTTCTATCGGTGTTGAATCAACTATAATTCAATTTTATGAAAATGAGTTTTATCTTTTACGTCCGGGCGGTTTATCCAAAGAGGAAATTGAAAATGAAATTGGAAAAATAAAAACCAGAAAGGTTGATATAAACAAACCAACAGCACCAGGACAACTTCCTTTTCATTATTCACCGCAAACTCCTTTAAAGTTTTTCAATAAGAAATTTCTTGATAAAAATAAAAAAATCGGTGCCCTTTTCTTCAAAGAGAATAAAATTGATTTCCCGTTTGTTGATGTAAAGCTTCTTTCTATGGCGGGAGATTTAAGAGAAGCTGCTGCAAATCTTTTTTCACATCTTCACGAACTCGAAAAAAGTAATCTTGATTTGATTCTAGTTGAACCAGTTGAAGAAAAAGGTTTAGGAAGAGCAATAATGGACCGGTTGAGAAAGGCAGCGAATAAACTTAAGTAATTACATTTAGATTGACTGCACTAAGTAAAAACTTGGATATTCACTAATGAAATAGTAGGAGAATAATTTGGAGATGAAACGTTCTTTTCTCTATGCTTGTTAAAATATTAACAATACGACAGAAATAGTTAAAAAAGAGATTATTCCCCAGAAACAGAATATTCAAGATTGGCTAATTTTATCTACATTCTGTCTGAAACGATTTTTATATTTCAATTAGGTTTATTATATACTATACAGATGAGCGATAACATCAAAATAGAAAGACATAAAACATTTGAGAGACTGAATGAAAAAGCTCGGTCTATGGAAGAATTAAAATTAGCTCTCTATGCTTTAAACTCTATCAGCGAATGCATTTCAATTACAGATTTAAATGAAAAGATACTTTACGTTAACGATGCATTTTTAAAAACATATGGATATAGTCTTTCCGAGCTGGTAGGACAATCTATTACAATTATACGTTCAGACAAAAACGACCTTCAGACTATCAGCCAAATTCATCCATCAACTATCAAGCAAGGTTGGCGCGGTAAATTATGGAATAAGCGAAAAGATAACACGGAATTTCTTATTGAATTATATACAACCACAGCCCGCGATGAAAATGGAGATCTGGTAGCTCGTGTTGGAGTAGCGCGAGATTTAACTGAAGAGATAAAATCTGAGAATATTCTTCGTGAAGCTCAGATTAGATTTAAGGAACTATTTACAGAATTGAAAGATGCTGTCTATGAAAGCAACCCAGAAGGAAAATTTATTGCTTTAAATCCCGCCGGAATGGAGATGTTTGGTGTTTCATCAATAGATAATGATGAACTGAAAAATCTGGATATAGGAAAAATATTTTATTTGGATGAAAGAGAAAGAAATAAATTTAAGCAAGAACTTGAAAAGAACGGCTTTGTAAAAGACTATGAAATAAATATTCGAAGGCTGAATGGAACTGTTGCTACAGTTCATGAAACTTCACTTGCGATAAAAGACAGCAGCGGCAAAATAATAGCATATAGAGGAATACTTCGGGATATAACTGAACAAAAAAAGAGCGAGGGTAAGTTAAAGCAATTAATTGAACGTTTGGAATATATAAATAATCAGTTAAAAATTTCTGAAGAAGAACTAAAGAACGCCAACGCCTCTAAAGATAAATTCTTTTCTATTATAGCACATGATCTGAGAAGTCCGTTTAGCTCTCTTTTAAGTTTTTCGGAATTTCTCGTTGACGATATTGATGAACTTCCGAAAGAAGATATTAAATCATTCGCGGAAAAAATCCACGAATCAGCAAAAAACGTTTTTACTCTTCTTGAAAATCTTCTTCAATGGTCCAAAATCCAATCCGGTAAAATCCCGTATCAGCCATCAAACTTTAATATTTCGTTTAAGATAAATCAGATTATCTCACTTCTTACAGATAATGCAACGAACAAAAAAATTCATCTCGTAAATGAAGTTTCACCGAATGTAGTTGTCTTTGCCGATGAAGACATGATTTCTTCAGTTATTCAGAATCTGCTTTCAAATGCTATAAAATTTACAAATGAATCAGGTTCCGTTCTTTTCCGTTCGCTTATCAAAGCAAGCTCTGTAGATATTTCAGTTACAGATACAGGTGTAGGCATTAAAGAAGAAGATCTGCCGAAACTTCTTCGAATAGATGTTCATCATACTACATACGGAACTAAAGATGAAAAAGGAAGCGGACTTGGATTAATTATCTGCAAAGAAATGATAGAACGAAACCGCGGCAAGATCCATGTTGAGAGCAAAGTTGGAGTGGGTACAACATTTACATTTACACTTCCAAAAGCTTAATCAGGTGAAAGTTACTTAGCATTAGGAATATTTCCATAAAGTTAAACGATTTGTTCTTATCGGAGAAATAATTTATGTCAAAAGAAATGATTCTTGAAAAAATTGATCAAGCAGCAAAAATATTAAACGAAAAAAATATTGATATGTGGATGACATACGTCCGTGAAACCGGAAACATGAAAGATCCTATGATGGATATGATGGTTGGAACAGGAGCGACATGGCAATCTGCTTTTATTATAACAAAGAGCGGAGACACACACGCTGTAATCGGATCGCTTGAATTAGAAAACATGAAAACTGTGGGGACATATAAAAATATTCACAGCTATCTAAAATCTGTAAAAGAAAAACTAATCGAAGTATTAGATTCCATAAAACCGACAAAGATCGCCATTAATTATTCGCACAACTCATCACTTGCAGACGGGTTAACGCATGGGTTATATCTTGAATTAATGGATCTCTTAAAAGACACAAAATACGTTAACGCGTTTATCTCATCAGAAGAAATTATTGCTTCATTAAAAGGAAGAAAATCTGCAGGCGAACTTGCAAACATGAAAGAAGCAATTAAAGAAACTTTGAAGATCTTTGATGAAGTAACAAAGTTTCTAAAACCAGGAATAACAGAAAAGCAAGTTGCACAATTCGTTCTCGATCTCTGCAATAAAAAAGGATTAGAACTTTCCTGGGATGTAGAACATTGTCCGGCTGTATTTTCCGGACCAAATACTGCGGGCGCACATTCGGGACCAACAAACCGTGTTGTAGAAACCGGTCATGTTGTGAATATGGATTTTGGTGTTAAGTATAATGGTTACTGTTCCGATCTTCAGAGAACATGGTACATTTGCTTTCCGCATGAAGATAAAGCTCCGGCAGATGTTCAGCGCGGTTTTGATGTTATTAAGGAATCAATCACAAGAGCAGCTAACGAATTGAAGCCCGGTAAAAAAGGTTGGGAGATAGATGAGATAGCACGCAATTTTATTCAAATAAAAGGTTACGAAGAATATCCGCACGGACTTGGTCATCAAGTTGGTAGATTTGCACACGACGGTGGCGCATTGCTAGGACCTAAATGGGAACGATATGGAAATCTACCAATGCTAGAAGTTGAAGAAGGAAATGTTTTTACAATAGAACCAAGATTAACAATTCCAAACTACGGCATTGCTACAATTGAAGAAGAAGTTTTAATAACAAAAGATGGCTGTGAATTCCTTTCCGAAAGACAGAATGAAATTTATCTAATAAAATAAATTCTGTTGTTTTTATTCCTCCTCTCAATCCGAGAGGAGGATTCTATTATCTCGTTTTATATCACTTCTATAAAATTTCTATTGCACTCAAGGGAATAATAAATTACTTTAATAACGGATACGTCATCTTTTATTGTTTCCGTTTCCTCTTTATTGAAAAAATAAATAACCTAGGAGAGACCGATGAGAAGAACATATAACTATATTTTCCGATTAGTGTTGATTTTTTTATTAACAACTGCTATCCAAAATAAAATTCTATCACAATCTACCCTCCCGACCATCTCTCTTGATATTAATAAAATTCATTGGGGGAACTACACTCCACAAATTCCCGACGGTTTAGCCACAATTACATTTACTCCAGGAACTCAAGCAAAATATTTAAGCATTGGAGCTACCAATAATGCTACATCCCAATTTAATATTATAGTTTCAAATATGTACTTGCCTTCTAGTTCCGAAACCCCGGGACCTTTAATATTTTCAACAACTTTTGATTTTTCATTAATATCTGCACCTCCATATTCAGTACCATTGAGTTTAACTGTTTACATCCATCTTTTAGATGCGGTCGGATTTTATCCTTTTGATCCTTCAACTTTTGTAGATCAAAAAATTATTACAGTAAATACAGTGGAAAATAACGCAATAGGAGCCGGTGATGGAACTGATCCGGGTATAACCATTACACCTTTAGTTCGTCCAGGACAATCAGTTGGAGATCCAATGACTAACTATCAATATAGACCTGACGCGCCGAATCTCGATTTAGATAATACACAAAATGGAATATCTGCAACTTATGCAGGCGATCTTAATGCATGTGTTCCTACTGCAACGGCGAATAGTATGAAGTGGCTGCAGTCAAAATATACTGATGTAAGCCTGCCTGCGGATATGAATTTAAAAAAAACAGAGCAAACCTTAAGCGGAAAAATGAAAAGAAAGAATGGGCAAGGAACACCTATTAATAATTTTATTTCAGGCAAACTTGATTTCATTGAACAATATAATTTACCGCTGGAAGTAAAATTTCAAAGTTCCTGGAATAATAATCCAGTGGGAGTGGTGAGCACAAGCGGTAAATCAATCGGAAGAAATTTTGATGATAGAAATAATCCTAATCCAAAACCGACCTGGGATTATTTGCTAAAGAATATGAAAAATGGCGAAGACGTTGAGATGAACTATTTCTGGAAGGATCCAACAGACCAAAAATGGTATGGTCATAGTGTAAATGTAACCGGTTTAAATGAATTCCAAGACGGCACAAAGAAAATTGCATTCAAACATGATGGGAATCAGTCTGCCACAGGAGGATTGAGAGAAGATATAGAACAAGTTACGGTTGATGCCAACGGATGGATGCGTTTCGGGCAGAACAACCAGAATTTTATAACAGATGTTGTTGCAGAAAGTCCTGTTGTTCAAGAAGGAAGAGATGCTGCTGCATTTTTTAACGAATTTTTTACCGATGCCGCTCCTCGAAAAGTAACTGGCAATTTAGCAACTCCACAGTTCGTTGAAGTAGCTTTAAAAAGTACGATTACAGATATAAATAATTATACTGTAACGATGTATGACGGCAAAACGGGTGCATCGTATGCAACATACACGTTAGATCAATTTACTGTTGGAACCACAAGTAATGGACTTACAACATACTATAAAACTTTTCCATCGAATAATTTATTAGGTCCTCCAGCAGGTGTTGCAATAAGTCGAACAGGAGCCGTAATACAAAATCAATTTATAAGTTACGGTGGATCATTTACTGCTGTTGACGGAGATGCTACCGGTTTAACTAGCAATGATATAGGTATGATACCAACAACTGCTTCAGTTCAACTAAGCGGAAGCGGAACAGCATTTTCACAATTTAGTTTTAACTACGGCGTTCCAACGCCGGGAAATATTAATCAGAATGAATCTTACTCTTCAACCAATCTTTCAAAACCCGGCGCTGTTTCACCGAATAACGGCGATAAAAATAAATCCGGTGCCGTTACAATAACATGGACGAAAGTGACCAGTGCTTTAAATTATCAATTGCAGATTTCTGCCGATCCGTTTTTCTTAACAAACATCTTAATTGATAATTCAAGTTTGACGGACTCGACTTACAGCTTTGCCAATGCAAATCTTGAAGGCTCAAAAATTTATTGGAGAGTGAGAGCACTCGGCACAAACTTAACCAGCGGTTATTCACCAATAAGATCATATTCAAATAAATTGAATACACCGACAAATTTGAATGCAACATCAAGCAGTTCTAAGAATAATTTAACATGGACTGATAATTCAACCAGCGAAACAGGTTATTCGATAGAAAGAAAAGACGGAAATGCCAGCAGTGCAAACAATTATTCTGTTGTTCAAACGGTAACGGCAAATTCTAATTCATATACAGATCAAAATGTTACAGCTGGTTCTACGTATACTTATCGTATACGTGCGGTTAACAATAATGCTGAGTCCGACTATAGTAGTACTTCAACTGTTTCTACAGTAACAGCGATAGAAAAGGATCAACGGATTCCAACTGAATTTAGTCTGGATCAAAATTATCCTAATCCGTTTAATCCAACTACAATTATTAGTTACTCAATTCCGGAAAATAGTTTTGTTCAATTAAAGGTTTATGATTTGCTCGGGAATGTTATAACAACTCTTGTAAGTGAAAATCAAGGTACCGGAATTTACAAGATTACATTTGACGGAAGTAATCTAACAAGCGGAATCTATTTCTATCAGTTAATTACACCAAAATATTCAAGCACTAAGAAGTTAATGCTGATCAAATAATTTACGGCTTCATAAAGATCCCTCCTCATGAGCAGAGGAGGGATTTATTTTTATTATAACAGTAAAAATCTAAATCCTACGCCTTTAACCGTAATTTCTAACTTTCCTTTTTTAACTTTTATCTTCTCTCCGCTGATTACATCCAAGACGGAATTAATCTTATAAAAATCCGGCAATTGTAATTCTACTTGCTGAGGATTTTCACTCTTGTTCAAAATAATTAAAATTCTCTCGTTCATATCCGAACGGATATAAGAATAAATATTTTCATCGGTTCGAAGAGTTAAAAAATCTCCATAACGAAGTGCCGGATGCTCTTTTCTAACATTTATAGTTTTTCGCACATCTTCCAGCATTTTCCTTTCATCTTTACTCAGATCATTTCCGAAGCGCATCATTCTTCTATTGTCGGGATCGGATGCACCTGTCATTCCAAATTCGCTGCCGTAATAAATAACAGGAAGACCGGGAATCGTATTCATATATGCATAATACAATTTTGCTTTTTCGTAGTTAGCGGGATTATCAACCTTCGGCGGATTATTCCATCCTTCTTCCGTTGCGCTCCATTGGCTTAATTCTAAATCTCCATCAGCAAATGCCATGAACCGATTCTTATCGTGGCTGTCCATAATATTTCCCATTAAATTATTTTCACCGTAAACTAAAAACGATTTTTTTAATTCAGCATCAAGTGAGTTGAACGACATTTTTTTATCAAGAAAAGTCGGCAGAGCTATATCATAGAGATTAAAGTTGAACTGTGCGGAAAGCTGTCCGTTATTCACGTAAGAACTTATCAATTCATAACTGCCGAAGGTTTCTCCGATTTGATATATGGAAACATTCATCGGCAATTCAATTTCTTTCTTTATTTTTTGATTGAGTGCGCGCCAAAATTCATTTGGCATATGTTTAACTGCATCTTGTCTGAATCCATCTGCATTTGTTGTCTTCAACCACCAAACTGCATTGGAGGTTTGAAAATCAATCACTTCCTTTGAGCCAACGAAATTAAACTTTGGTAAATACGGTTCAAACCAGGTTGTTAATCTTTGTTCATCCCATAACCTAAGATTCAATCTTCCGTCAGGAAGTTGAAGTTTGCCGAACCATTCCGGGTGCTGTTTGACAAGCGGATGATTTTCATGAACATGATTAGCAACAAAATCCAATAAAATTTTTATTTTATGTTTATGTGCTGTTGAAACTATCTCTTTTAATTTTTCTATTGTGCCGAATTTTTCTTCTACATCAAAAGAACTTATTGGCCAATATCCGTGATAACCCGAGAACCATCTGTGCGGCGCAGGAGATTCTTTATATGCTTGATCAGGATTATCATAAACGGGCGAAATCCAAATTGTGTTGATGCCGAGTGAATCAAAATATCCATCATTAATTTTATTTATGATTCCTTGAAAATCACCGCCCATATAATTTGCCTTTTCAAAAAGCGAATCATGAACGATCGGTTTGTTAAGTGATTTATCCCCGTCGTTAAATCTATCTATCATCAAAGAATAAATTATACCGTCGTTCCATGTAAAATTATTGTTGTCTGCCGGAATACCGTTCAATAGAATTATTGATTGAATATTTGTTGATCTACCGTTTTTATTTATTGCAACACAGAAAAGATTTTTTCCTTTTAAATGATTTTTGGAGAATGAGAATTCAATATTTTCATTTTTAATTTTGATATACTTTTTATCTATTCGCTGATTGTTAAGCAATGCAATAATATTTTTCTGTTCAATACCGTTTCCATCTTTTTCATTTTCATAGATAAATGAAAACTCTGATTCATTCTTGCTAATTTCTTTTCCGGCAACGTGAAGAAATAATTTACCGGCATCCGGATTAGCAACATTAAAAAGTGAATTGAAGTCACCGAAACCATTTGGTTTTTTATTCGGATTATTAGGATCAACAATTTCCTCTCCGTCACCCCAAAACTTATATTCATATCTTCCCGGTTCAAGCGCAACTTCCGTTTCAAAAATTCCGTCACCGTTTTCATCTTTCATCGGAAGATTACCCCTATCCCATCCGTTAAAACTTCCAAAGAGAGTAAGTTTATTGTATTTCTTTTCGGGTTTGTAAGAGAATTTAAATTTTTGCTGAACGCGTGATCGTACCGGAAAGGAGTAAGTATTCCCCGCAAGTTTGAAATCTACTAATGTCATCCCCGCAAAATTCATATCTGCTTTGAAATAAATTTTTCCGGTTCGTTTATTATAATTTACTTTTACTTTTTTGTTTTCTTTGAATTTCAAATCGTAGTTATTTGAGTAGAACATATCGCTGATCAACATTGAATCCGTTTTACCTGCGATGAGATTAACCGGTTTAATAATGTCTTGTATTCCATTCTGAGCATAACTGGAAACAAGAAATAAGAAAGAAAATAAAAAGAACGGCTTAAAAAACTTCATGTTGATCTCCATGTGGAATTTTTTCATGTGTAAAATAAAAAAACTAAAGGTATAAGAGAATTAAAAAGAGGTTTAGACCGGATAGTATTCAGTTAAATATTTTTCTAGTCCGTTTAGACAGGTAATGTAGTGTACATTATTATATTGGGATAACTGATCGGCACGTCCTTCGGCAAGGGCTTGTCCGCCAATGATTATTTCTTGATCTGGGAATTCTTCTTTGATAGCTTGAATTAATTTAATCAATCTTATAACATTAATATAAAAGCTGTTCGATATTCCGACCAAATCCGGTTTCTTTTCTCTGACGAAAGTTATGATATCCGATTGCGGTGTGTTGGAACCGATAAAAATAATACGCCAGCCGTATGCTTCTAAAAATCCGGCAACCATACGCGCTCCAAGTTCATGATACTCTTTATCAACACAAGTTATCAGAGCAAGTTTGCCGTTGTCGTCATCTCCTAAAGAACTTGTACTTACTAATTCGATCAATGCCTCGGTAATTTTTGTTGCAATATGCTCACCGGCAACAGAACATTTTTCTCGTTCCCACATTTGGCCAATTCTGTACATCGAGCGCTGAAAAAGCTCCATGTAAATTTCTTTGATGCTGACCTTCTGCTCAATAAGGTTAAACACAATTTGTGAGCACTGCTTTTTATCTCCATCAAGAAGTGCATTTAGATAATGCAGATAAACAGCTTCAAGAATCATTTTACTCATTTTATTATCCTCAATTACAATAAAACGATAACTAACGAGAAATAATTCCACTCTAGGAAGATTTTTTTTTGCGTTTATTAATTAGGCGGGAGATCCGATAGCCGGTATAAGCAAAGAATGGAGCTGCAACAACATCAATTGTATAATGGACATGCTGAATTAAAACGCAGGCAGCTATAAGAATTGTGCAAATTAGAAAAACACTTTTTAGTTTTTTACTCTTTGCGGTCAAAAAGAAAAGGAACATTGTTGATGTATGTCCGGAAAAGAATAGATCGCGCAAAAGAGTTGTACCTCCGCCAAAAAATTCTACGAACGGATCTTTAAGAGGTATGATATATAGCGGTGCGTTTAACGGTAAGAAGTAAATAGTAATCAATCGTAATGCTGCAATTAATGTATATGATTGCAGTGCTGTCAGCATTCTGTTGGGATGAAACATCAAAAACGTTAGAGCAATTATTAATCCAAGATAAATCAAACCAAAGGTTAACCATGTTACATCAACGGGATGAAATGTAGCCAGTAGCGGATCGTTGAATGTAAAGCCGGGACGTGCTTCGTTGTATGCAAGAAATTTTGCGAGAAAGAAAAGAATTATAACAAGAAGAAAAAGCGTAATTAGAAGTTTTGTTCTGTAACTTTTATCAAGCAGATACGGCAGCCAGATTGATTTTATCTCTTTAAGTTTTCTCAATTACTTTTTTGTGTTTGTGAAATGAACGCCTTAAAATAGTTGTGTTGGGAGTAAAAGCAAAGCTAAAATATTTTATTTCAGCTTTCCAAAGAGTTTCATAAAGAACCGCATCATTTTATGAAAGGGATCCACTTTACTAATATACATCATCGGGCATCCGCTTCTGATTACAGTTATGCCTTTACCTTCTCCAAGTTTTGCCGCCTCTTCTGAGAAACTTCCGTTTCCCATTGAACGGTGAAACCAGATTGTCTTAACTCCGGCATCAATACTCTGTTTTACAATTTCAGTTGAGATTGCCGGACTTGTTGCGATGAAAACAGCATCAACTTTTTCGGGAATAGATTTTAAATTCGGATAACACTTGTCTCCTTCAATCATTTCTGCATTTGGATTAACTGGAAAAATGTTATAACCGTTTTCCTTAAATTTTTTATAGATTGGATTACCAACTGATCCTTGAGGATTGCGCGATACACCGGCAATAGCAATTGATTTCTGATTAAGAAAGTCTTTTACTTTTTGTTCGTAGTTCATTTTCTTTCCCATTTATATGAATATTTCTTGTATTTAAAAATAACAAACCCGAATTCAATTAAAAAATCGGGTTTGAGTTTTGTAGCATCTACATTATTAACTTTGAACTTTAACCTATTTCATCAGAATCATTTTTTTAGTAAACGAACTATTTGCAATAACTAAATTATAAAAATAAACCCCGCTTGGCAGTTTACTTGCATCAAAAGTAATTTCATGTTTGCCGGCTTCATAAATACCATCTGCCAAGTTTGCTACTTCTCTTCCGAGTGCGTCATATACAACAAGCTTTAAATTACTTCTTTGCGTGAGCGAAAATGAAATGTTTGTTGTTGGGTTGAATGGGTTAGGGTAGCAGTCATTTAGGCTAGATTCTGTTTGTTTTTCTTCCTTATCATTAGCGTCTTTTTGTAAATTAATCATTGAATTAGTAAAACCATTATTATGATTCATTATATTATTTATAATTAAAACCAATTCATCATCCGGATATTTGTTTACAAAATCAGAAAATACTTTTTCTGCATTCTTTGTATCATTCATTTGTGTTAGATATAAAAACCCTTTTCTAAATAAAGCATATTTATTCACTGTCTTATCATTTATCATTTTCTCAAGAGTATCATTATAATCTAGTGCTTCTTTAACATTACCTATATTTAGAAGTTGGTGCATCTCTAACTCTAACAATAGCGGATAGAGTTCATCGGCTTCTTTTATTAACGGTCTTAATTCTTTTTTAGAAAAATCCATAAAGTCTTTTCTATCGGATTTGGTAAATAAATATTCAAGTGATATTAAAGAATTTTTTCCGGTTTCGTTATTGCTGTTTTTCTTAAAGAGTTCTAATAATGTATTTATTTCATTTGACGGATCATTTTCACTTGCTAAGTTAGATTTTACATTCGCAACAGATAAAGAAATACCTACATGACTATTTTTGTTATCGTCTGTGGCAATTTTCATATCTGCACTATTGTTCGGATCTGAGCTTAGCGGATTTGATCTATCAATCGTCGAACTACCAGAAGTATAAAATTTTGATGCGTTTGGCGGATATGTTCCCCACCAAGTACTTTGCACATTCGCTGTACTATTGTCTATGGCCTTTACATCATAGATCGTACTTGAGTAAATGCTGTTTGATCCGTTATATTGGCTATTACCTAACCAAGCATATGAGTAGTAATTTAGATATATGCCATAATAATTTTCTTTAATTACATTATTGGCGGTACCATTATACCAATATGGTCCGGAATGATCAACGCTATAAATTCCTGCTGTAGCAAAACCTTTGATTAAATTATCTTTTGTTAATGGGACTGCATAATAATTACATAATATTCCGAAAGCCCCTGTATCTTGATTTACAATTTTGTTTCTTAATACTGTTGGTACAGAATTATATACATATATTCCATAATATTCGCTGTCATTAATCTCGCAATCTTTAATTGAAGTATGATTACCATTATTATTTAGATAAATACCGGTTGAAGCGTTATTAATATTACAATATTCAACATCTCCATAACTGCCGGAATTAATGACTATACCGCCCCAAGTTCCACTAGAACCTATTCTATCAAATATGATTGGATCTGATGCAGTACCTACCGCGTTTAAGGTACCGTTGACAATAAGGGAGGTTCCGCTTGCAAAAGTAACGGTAACACCAGGTTGGAAATCCCAAGTTTCGCCTGATGGGATTGTTAAGTCTTGTGTTAATATCCCGCCATAATGCTCCAGTAAATATTTAATTGCTTTGTAAGCATTAATTCTTCCATAACCCATACGTTGGTTCCAACCATAACCATCATAGTTAAATTGACCTATTTTATCAGCAGTATTTGTCAAAACTGAATGAGCAATTTCTGGAGTTAAACCTGAATAGACTGATCGCATTAAGCCTAATAACCCCGAAACTAAAGGTGCCGAGAATGAGGTTCCACTAACTGTTCTATAACTATTAGTCAGTGAATCGTGTAGAACTTTTATTGAAATACCGGGTGCTGCAACATCTATAAAAGAATTTGTAGGATCTGTAACAGGATTTGTACCCGGTGAATAATTCCAAGTAGGAGAAAATAACGGTGAATCCGTAAAATATTCAGTACTGCCGCTCAATCCTGTTGCGGAAACAGCAATTACTTGTTTGCCAATATCTGAAAAATTATAAGCAGCTGGATAAACACAAACAGGAATTGTCCCGATACCGCTAACATTATTTTGATCATTTCCCGCAGAAGCAACAACAATTACTCCTTGACTAAGAGCATTATATACTGCAGTGTCAAGTGGTCCATAACTGCCACTTATCCAACTACAATTAATTATATGAGCTCCTTGTTCTACTGCAGTATTAATACCTGATGGTGATCCTGCTACGAACATTAAACTTGAATTAAAACCTATACTTGAAATTGTTCCCGAACCATTATCAGTAAGTGCTGCTGCGACTCCTGAAGTCTGCTGACCATGACCACCAGAATTACTATTTTGATTATATACTACTTTTCCGTTTCTAAGTTCATTGTGTAGATTTGTTTCTGGATTTGAATAAAATTTCCAGCCATCTGGAAAAGCAATTTTTACTTGATCTGAGCCTTTAGTAATATCCCAAGTTTTAGTGGCTTCAATTCTAGGTAGAGACCATTGTTCGCTTGCCGAATAATCATTTGGATTGTAAGTATAAAATGCAAAGAAAGGTCCCTCTACAAAACTAAACCATCCAGATTCTCTTAAAATAGTGGAAAGACTATCAATACAAATAATATTATTAAATCTCAATTTATAGTATTGTGACAAATCCTTAATTTTTACTGGTTTTTTTGAAACAATATGTATTCCTATTGTGTCTCCCCATATATGATTAATAAACTCCTTCTCCAAAATAAATTTTCCATATTTTTTTTCTACCTTTGAAAAAAGATTTCTAATTTCAGGAAGCAAAATATCATTTAGTGTCGCTGTTTTAACACCTTTTTTATTGTCTATTGTTTTTATTTTAAATTTTACAGAAACAGTTGTTGAATAAGTGTTTCCTTTTTCGTCTTTATATATTTCAACTTCTGAAAACATATTTGGCGGGGAATATTTTTTTATTTGACCATGAATTTCTAAAAAGGATAAAATGAAAATTAAAATCGAAATAATTATTTTCTTATACATGTTAAACCCCATTATTTTTGAAGAATAATTTTAATTAGTTTTGTTTGTTTTTGAGAGTTCATTTTGACAAAATAAACTCCTGATGAGAAATTATTCATTTCACATCTGAAAGTATGCCTACCTACTGAAAGTTCTCCGTTATAAATTGTGTTTATTTCAGCACCAATAATGTTGAAAACTTTTAATGAGACATAACTGGGGGAACTTAATTCGAAGGTAATATTTGTAGAACTATTAAATGGATTAGGATAGCAGCTTAACGAGAAATCATTTGGAGATATATTCGGCGCTATACTTTCTTTAACGCTTGTTAAATTAAGATCGTATACTTGACTTAAATTCGCTGCAGTATATAGAGAATATTCTTCTATAAATTCATAACCACCACTGAATAACACTCTATTATCATCAATCTTGACAACAACCGGGTCACTTATTAATCTTTTGAATTTTCCCCAATAAACAGATTCAAGATTCTCAAGAGAGTATAGTTCCCATCCCGGATTGTATGCGTATCCGATAATATCATGTACCAATAACAAAAACTTTTCATTAGATAAAATTACTGCATTGTTGTGACCTGAAGCGAGCATCACCGGACCAACTTCTTCCCACGTATCTGTTGAAGGATTATATAATTCGGAAATCGCTTGCTTCCCTCCTACAACCAAGACTTTCCCGTTCGACAGCAGAGTTGCCGAGTGTCCTGCTCTTGAATAATGCATGGGTGCAACAGTTGTCCAGCTCTTCGTGATAGGGTTAAATATCTCGCATGAATTAAGTAATATTACTCCATTATTTATCGTATTACCGCCAATAACAATCACTCTCTCATCTTTTAGAACTGTGGCTGTATGTCCGAAGCGTCCGATATTTAATTCTGAAGTGATCTCCCAAAATTTCCCAGAATAATTGTAGATTTCACATTCCTTAATCGCTCTTTGAGAAGGATCATTTAAACTTCCTTTATAACCACCTATTATCATCACATTTCCATTTTGCATTATTACAACACTTTGTCCGTACCACCTACTCATTTTTAACGAATCCGTAAATATCCAGTTAGTCAAATTCTTATCAAGGATCTCGCACGTTTTCTCACTATATCCACCTATTGCCAAAATCGAACCGTCATTAAGTTTTACTAAGTTGTGGTCACCACGTCCTTTATTCATGGAAATAGCGGTACCCCATTTAAAATTCGTTATATTAAATATTTCAGCACCATTACTCGCTGGACCAGAGACACCATATCCTCCAGTAATTAAAATATTTCCATTATCTAATTGTATGCCCGCATGGTAACGTCTTTTCTCTATCATGGAATCTGTAGCAAACCAACTACCATAGCCCTGTGCAAAGGAAAATGAATTAACTGTTAGTAAAGCAAAAACTATAATTTTGAAATAGTATTTCATATTTGTCTTAGTTGAATTTTAATTTGAACTCTTCCGTATTGAAAATTGGAAGGTAATAAAAGCTATAAGAAAATTATTTTAATAATACATGACGCACCCCCACGATTAATTAATATGATTTGTTATTTAAGAAAAGATATTTGTGAAAGTAAAACATTTCGCCGCCCATTTATTTCCCGTAAATAATGTAATAAATTTTTCAGCAAATACTATCAGTACAATTACGGTGTTTTTTAAAAGATTTTTTTACACTTTAAAAGAGAACCTGTCTGAAAGTAATAATGTTAATTAATTCATAACTACTCATGCAAAAACTAAGCCCCGTGAAAACTGTATTATTTATGAAATTTAAGAAAGGTGGGTGTAAAGTTTTCCTTATATATGAAAATTTTACTTGCCGGCTAACTCTAAGCGAAGGGATTATAATTTTCTTGCAACAACAACCGGAGTCTTCATTACTTCAACATTGCCGGAACCTTCTGCAACTGCTTCGATGAGTAAAATATAAATCCCGATGCGAAGCGGTCTCCCGCTATCATCAAGTCCGTCAAAAATAACAGAATTTTTTGATGCTGCCAATTTATTTTCTGCTATGCTTCTTACTAATCTGCCCTGACTATCGAAAACTTTTATACGAACTTGCGAAAACGGCTGGGTAAGATCAAAATTTATTATTGCGTAATCTTCGTAACCGTCGTTATCAGGAGAGAATGGATTGGGACTAATCGTAACTTTCAATTCTCGTGAAGTGTTTTCGGAATAAATCGAGTTTTGCTTCCCGGGCGATCCTCCTTCAGCATTGACTGAAGTATTCCAATTGGATCTAACGTTAGAACCGAGAAGCGGATTAAGTCTTTCTAGTGATCTGCTTTTAGTAGTAAGAATATTTTTATTGTGCCATGAAAAAGAATAATTAAGAGAATCTAATGTATCTCCGCGTAGATCTTTTAAAATCAATTGTGCGCCGTCGTTTGATAAACTAAGCGAAGAACTGCCGGCTATCTTTGTTTTATTTTCAAGCTTTAGCCAAGGAAAGCTTCTATAAATAGAAGAATCCGATGCCAGTACAAAATAATTCTGCGGCGGAAGTTTGTAAAATGTATTTGCAAGTTTGAATTTTGCCGATGACCCGATTCTAATTTCCATTCCGCCAAGCTGAATTGAATCGTTTGTTGTATTGTAAAATTCCAGATACTCGGCATTGCCTGTTGCCGGATCAAACATAATTTCATTTATTACAAGAGAACCGAAAGAATATCTTGTTGTGTTAACTACAGAGTTTTTAAAACCTGCAGTACCGCCATTAGGGTCAAGTGTTGTTGCCCAATTTAAACTATCGTTTGTAACTGCTGAAAAAGAAAATCTTTCCATCGAGTAACCTTTAGCACCACCCCAGCTTGAATTGTATTTCAGACTATCAATCACAGAATTTCGAAAATCATAAATCATTACTCCATCAGTTGAACTGAGTGAACCAAATTTTGCCTGGAAAAATTTCCTCGGAGGATAGTAAGGATACTTCAGTGAATCATAAGTTATGATTGCATATTCACCGGGACTCAAAAAATTATCTTTGACTGTTATAACACTTTTTGTTGGCGACGGCAGCAAATCGCTGATCTGCCAATTCTTTAGATTCACTTGATCGTTCGATGAGTTGAAAATTTCCACCCATTCGGATTCACCCGAAAGCGGATCATACATTACCTCGCTGATCTGAACCGAATTCCTTTTTGCGCCGGGACTTACTTCTGCAATAAATGAATTGTTTAGTGTGTCTTCATCACCGCTGAAAATAACTTTGCACAAAATTGTTTTGTTGTTGTTCAATTTTAATTTTGTATTTGCAGTGATCCACACAGAATCGCTACCGTTTAAGTTAATTCCTTTACCTTCGGCAAAAAATGTGGCCGAGTTATTTACTTTCAAATAAAATTTTACCGTGAAGTCTGTCGCTTTTTCTAAACCATAATTGATAACCTTTGCGCTAACGCCAACCTCTTCATTAAGTAAAGGATACTGTGGCGTGGTTGTTATTGCATTTATTGCCAGATCATATCTTTTCTGTGTGATGCTGTTTTCACGGCCCGGTGTGCTCAATTCAATATCTTTTGATGAAGACCAATTATTTCTATCTACCGATGAAGCGCTGATAGATTTTCGTTCAAGCGATTTTCCATTTGCGCCGCCCCAGAAAGATTCATAGCGGACAGAGTCAATCGTAACATCTCGCGAATCTTTAAACACAACTCCATCCGCATCGTTATTTAAGTTTGCAAAAGTGGAAACAATAAGTTTTGAAGGAATCGTTCCGTGAAAATTTTTTATAGTAGAATCTTTTGCAACAACTAAAAATGTTTTGCTCGGAAAAATATAATCCTTCGCTTGGATTTTGTTCTTTACCGGAGTTATCAACACATCTATGATAGACCAATCTTCCAGATCAATATCATATTGTGAGTTGTTATAAAGTTCTATCCATTCCGGTTCGCCGTTAACAGGGGTGTACATAATTTCATTTATAACCACCGAGCCAGACGGATAACCTGGTTGGACTTTAATAATTTTTCTATTATTTGTTGTGTCCTGATCCTGTGGGAAGTCGGCAAAGTATTCAAAAGTTCTAGCCCCAGATAAATTATCTACAGTTAATTCTAATTGAGTGATATAAAAAATTATTTCGACTAAGGCAGGGAGAGAAACAATTTGTTCTTTCAAAAATATTTTTCTCCCGTCTTTCATAATTTCATGCAAAGTCACCTTAAATTCCGCTGGCTTTTTACCATCATTCCACATACCGATATTAATTTTTACCGTTTCTCCAATAATTGGATTCTTAGGATAAATACTTGGAAGAAGAAGCTTTACATCATAGTTTTTCTTTGATACTGAATTGATAAATCCCGGTGTAGCGCCGATAGCATTCGTTGATGTCCGCCAATTTAACGAATTGGTTGAAGACGATGTTGATTCAATGCGTTCCAAAGATTTTCCGCCGGTTCCTCCCCACGATGAAGAATACTTCAACGAATCTATTGTTGTGTTGAGATTGCTTCTCAGAATAATATCATCACCGCTGTTATTCAAAGATGGAAGTTGTTTTATCAAAAATTTAGATGTGATCCGATAATAATTTGAAATGGCAGCATCACTAGCTACAACTAAATATTCGCCGGGATTCAAAAAATAATCCGTAGTAGAAATTGTAACCGTGGTTGAGTTATCTGTTATCTTCCAATTTTTCAAATTGATTGCTCTGTAAGATGTGTTATATAGTTCAATCCATTCCGGTTCATCATTTGAAGGTGCATACATAAATTCATTTACAACAATTTCATTTCTTGACGCGGGTATTTCTGCAACAGTGATTTTCAAAAAAGCCTTGTTGTTGGAAGTGTTTTCATCTCCCGTAAAATTGGCGGCGGCGATAAAATGATAATCTGCCGCAGACGGTGCATAAATAGACTGCTGGATCATTATTGAATCACCACTTGCAAGATTTGTGTAATTGTTATTAAAGATTGATTCTCCGGACTGTCCAAGCGAATCATCATTCGCATCATTAAAAATATCAACACTAAAATTTGCTACTGCAAGCCGTCCTGCGTTTTTGATTTTCACAGTTATTTTTAAAGTGTCTTCTGCTTTTGGTGCACTGGGAATAAATCCAGCAAACGTTATATTAAGATCATAGTTGAGAGGCGATACTGAATTATTTTTTCCGGGAGTTCCGTTTATTGTCAATGAATTCTTCCAGTTGGCGGCAGTATTATCTTTAGAGAGAATATATTTCTCATCAGAAATACCCGCGGAATTATTGGCTGAATAAGTATAAGTATCAATTGTCTGACCAGAAGCGTTAATTAAATAAACATCTCTGCTCGTTGTGTTTGCCATACCGGATGAACCAAAACTGTTGGAACTGATCTTAAGAACAATTGCATCGGCGGGAATTAAGGTTTTATAAATCCCGTTTGTATAATCGTAATTGCCTTGTAAGATAACGGCAAACTTTCCCGGACCCAACTGCATTCCTCCGGACAGAGCAACAATATTATTATTAGAAGATGTATAATATTTGAATTTATAGTTTGTAAGATCAACCGTTTCAGTTGTGGAAGTATTGTAGATCTCAACAAACTCGCCGTTCGTTTCAGAAGGATCGAACATTATTTCGCTGAATGTAAGAACAGATCCGGTTTGAGCAAAAATGTCTGATAAGAGAGAGATGCTAAGAAGAACTACCACAAAAAATAATTTTCCCGCCCATTTCATTTTGATATTACCCCAATTGTAAAAATCTATTCATAAAATAAAAAATTCTCTTGCTAAAAGCATTACTTGAGGTTGTACAAGGCAAGGGAGAACGATAAGCTCAATATCAATTTTTTACTTCTCACTTTAAGCAATTTAACCTTTCTTAAACAAATTCTTTTTCTATTGAAAACCGTTTTTATGTATTTTGTATTGAAATATTCAATCAGAAACCAGAGACATTTATGAAACGATTATTATTAAAATCAACATTACTGTTTTTAGTCTTCACCGCAATCATTTTCCCGCAGCAGGATCCCGTAATTAAAAAAATTATTGAGATAGGAAAAACCGATAATCAAGTTATGCGGCATCAAGATATTCTCAACAACAGAATCGGAGGAAGATTAACCGGTTCGGACCAATATCTTACCGCATGCAATTGGGCTATGAATGAATTAAAAAGCTGGGGATTAAAAGTTAAGTTAGATGAAGTCGGTGAAGTGCCGGTTGGATTTCTCCGCGGACATTGGGCAGGCAAAATGATAAAGCCGGCAGAAAAAGTTTTAGAGTTTGTAACTCCATCATATACTGCCGGTACAAAAGGGATTCAGCGCGGACCGGTTGTAATAATGCCGAAGACAGATGCCAGATTCGATTCAGTAAAAAGTAAAATGAACGGCGCTTGGGTAATGATTGACGGAGAAAATACGGGCTGGCCCCGCGACCGTGATTCTGTTGTAGCTCTTACAAGAAAATTAATGGCGGTCGGCGCGCTTGGAACAATTCAATTAACACATGTTCCGATCCGCACTTTGGATTCACGATGTGTTAAATCTTGGGATAACCTTCCAACTCTTTGTGATATAAAACTTGTGGATACTCAATACAATGAAATAAAATCTCTCGTTGAAAAGAATGAGGAAGTAATTCTAGAATTTGAAATCCGGAATTTCTTCAAACCAGGTCCAATCAAATATTACAATGTGATCGGAACAATTCCCGGTACAAAATTTCCGAACGAATATGTTATCATCAGCGGTCATCTTGATTCGTTTGATATTGCAACCGGCGCAATTGATAACGGTTCGGGTGTAACAGCTATGATGGAAGCAATCCGTTTGATGATGAAAGCCGGGGCTAAACCTAAACGCTCAATTATGATTCATCTTTATGCTGCCGAAGAACAGGGATTGGTTGGATCAAAATCATGGGTGAATAAAAACAAAAAACTTCTGAATAAAATTTCTCTCGTGATAAACAAAGACAGCGGAACCAATCCAGCCGTAAGTTTAGGTGTTCCTAAAGTTATGTTCGATGAAATGAAAAAAGTTGTTGAGCCGATTGAAACAGCCGGATTAAAATATCCGTTCAAACTAACCGAATCGCAGCCGTTTAGAAAAGCGGGACGAGGAGGAACAGACAGTTTTTCTTTTATAATGGCAGGCGTTCCGGCTCCAGGTCTTCGTCTTGAAGGTCCTCATCAATATACCAAAACATGGCACACGCCGCTTGATACTTACGATGAAGTAATTCCCGATGCGCAGGAACATTCTTCAATTGTAATTGCATTGCTTGCATACGGCGCAGCAAACTTAGATCATCTTCTACCGCGCGAAGGTGCATTTGCACCGGAAGGAATTTATGCCGATCTAAATACAAACAAAGGAAGATTTACTCTTAATCTGGATTACGAACACGTTCCAATGACGGTTGCAAATTTTGTCGGACTTGCAGAAGGAACGATTAAGAACGATGCGGTTGAAGAAAAAAAACCATATTTCAATGGAAGCATCTGGCACCGTGTTGTAGCCGGACATGTAATACAAGCAGGAATGCCTGCAACCGGAAAAGAAACCGAAGGACCTGGTTATGAATTTCCGAATGAAATATATAAAGGATTAAGTCACAACAAAGCCGGAATGCTTGGAATGGCAAACGCCGGTGCAAATACTAACGGAAGTCAATTCTATATTACACTTGGTGACCGTTCGTATCTCGACGACAATTATACTTTATTCGGTCAAGTGACTGAAGGCATGGATGTGGTAGAAAAAATTACTCAAGGAGATACAATAAAAAGCGTGGTGATCTCGCGCGTTGGACAGAAAGCCATGGACTTTAAAGTTACAACCGAATCATTTAAGAAGATGGTTGATGAAGCTAATGCAAAAATAAAAGCTGATGAAGAAAAGAGACTAAAGAAAGAGGCGGAATTGATTAAAAAGAAATTTCCTAACGTGAATGAAACGGCAAGCGGATTAAAATTTTTTATTTTGAAAGAAGGAACTGGTGATAAACCTGCCGAAGGCGCTGTTTTAAAAGTTCAGTACAAAGGAAGTTTTTTATTAGATGGAAATAAATTTGTAAGCACAAGTGTTGAAGGAAAACCAAATGATTTAGATAAACCGGAAATTTTTGAATACACAATCGGAAAGACTAAAATTAATCCAGCACTTGATGAATCAATCGCAGATATGAAACCCGGCGAACAACGAACCGTGATTGCTCAATCAAAATTAGCTTATGGAAATAATGTTGTGTACGGAAAACAGATTGAGGGAAAAAAGCGGTTTGCAATATCTCCAAACACAAGTTTGATTTATGAATTAGAAATAATAAAATGATGCTCTGTAGGGAACGCAAGGTCTTGTCAGCCATTGGTGGATTGCGTTCCCTACTTTATAAAATTCAATTCGGAAATAGATCAAGACTTCCGTAAATCAATTCCGATCCTTTCTCAAATCCCTTTAAAAATCTTTTTGTCTGCTGATGTCTTTACCAGCTTTTTTTATATAACAAATTGATTGACAAAGCTAAATCTCTTCTCTAATTTTCTCTTAGAGACGATAAGGATTATTAAAAATCCAATCTAGAGACACATACAAAAAATATTGGGGTATTCAAGCTTAGAGACAAGCAAGATGAACACACATGTCAGCAATAAACAATTGAATAGATTATTACTTCACTTCAATAGATAGCGCATAACAAAAACAAAATAAATAAAAATTTATTGCGTCTATCCAACCATAAAGTAGGATAAACGAAATCCGCCGAAGGTGGATTGCGTAGTTACACTAGTATACGCAATCTCTACATTTCAATTTTGCCGAGTAGTATCTAGCGATTATTTCAAAACAATGATTTATGAAAAGGAGTAGCGTATGAAACCATTTTTCTTTATTGGAATTTTAGCTGTTTCCGTTCTGTTAAGCAGTTGTTCCAACTTTCTTCAATCTGTCAGAACCGGGAACTATGAAGAAGTAAAGGAATCCCTATCTAGCGGCACAAGCGCTAACACAAGTGATGATCATTCCTTTTCTGCTCTGATGATAGCTTCGTCCAATGGGCACTTGGACATGGTAAAGCTGCTAGTGGAAAAAGGCGCAGATGTCAATGCCGCGAGTATTGACGGGGTGACACCGCTGGGATGTGCTGCATATGGGAACAAGCTTGATGTGGCAAAACTCCTGATAGAACACGGGGCAAAGATCAACTACAACGTTGTTGATACAACTACAGCCTCCATGACGCCGTTAATTGCTGCTGTGCAGAATAAGGAAATTTCGAAGTCAATTCTCGAGTATCTGCTTGACAATGGGGCGGATGTAAACTCAAATTCAAATTTGATGATAAGAGAGGCTGATGATCATGGGGTTCGGGTGTACGACAGTTTTAAACCAATTTACATAGCAGCGGCTTTGGGTAACAAAGAGATAGTTGAATTTCTGAAATCAAAAGGCGCGGTTCTTCCAAGAGGTAAGGGTGTATTGATAGCGGGAGATCGTATAGGGAGTAGCATTTTTGTTAAGAACTCAAGAATCGCGAGCATTGATCAAAAAAGTGAAGATCGAATGATAGCAGAAATTGAGCCCGGTTCACATATCATTGGAGTTCGGGCGATCTTCAGTGTTAGCTGGTATCAACGTACGGTTGGACCTACGATTACACGGAAAATTGAAATCAATGCGGGGGATATAATAGTTGCACGACCCTTCATTATTGATGCTGATGAACATTCAGGGGAAAAAGAAGCTAAGTGGGATTATGTAATAGAGAAATATTAAAATATTTTTTGCTGAAAGTTGATAGCCGACCGCTGTCAGCTTTTTTATAAAACAAATTGATTGACAAAGCTATATCACTTCTCTAACTTTCTCATAAGATTAGAAGGACAATCGAAGTATCGCGTAGTTACACTAGTCATACGCAATGCCCAACAGTGTTTGAAACGATGACCATGAAGTGAACACCATGAACATGTCGTTCCCGAAACAATTCCTCAAAATATTTGAGGCATATAACGACAATGTCTGGCCAATGCAGATTATATTTTATGTGTTAGTCATTTTTGCGGTATTCACGATTACTCGTCAACTTCACTACTTCAATCAAAGTATCTCGGCCATTTTGGTTTTTGTTTTGTTGACCGCTACATCGTAAAACAAAAGAAGAGAACCCGCTTATGATGATAAACGTCCGCCGAAAATCACAAATCATGAAATTAGTTTTTAGAGTTAACTGAGAGACGAAAAATAAAAATAATAACATATGAAAAAACATCAAGGAGGTTCTATGAAAAAAATAATTCTTTCCTTCACTCTTTCTATTCTGGTTGCATGGTTGTTTACTCCAAAGCAAGCCATTGCGCAATGGAATTATCCGGCAACAAAAAAAATACCGGTCACGGATCGCTATTTTGGAAAAGCCGTAAACGACAACTATCGCTGGCTCGAGAATATGGATAGCACCGATGTGAAAGACTGGCTAAAGGCTCAGCATGATTTTACTGCCGGCATTCTCGACAAGATTCCGGGGCGTGATTCACTTATTAATGATTTCATCCGGCTCGATGCGATGAGAGCGGCCAGCTTTAGTTCTGTCATTCGAAAAAGCGGCCGTTATTTTTATAGGAAAACATTACCTGTGGAAAACGTCAGTAAACTCTATTACCGCGAGGGACTAAACGGTAAGGAAATATTGTTGTTCGATCCTACGGAAGGCAATTCGGGAAAGAGCGTTTCTCTTTCATCCTATTTACCAACTGAAGATGGAAAGAAGGTTGTGCTGGGCATTGCCGAAGGTGGTTCTGAGTCTGCTACCATTCGCATTATGAATGTGGATGATAAAACAATGTTCCCAGAAAGTATCTCGCCATGCTGGGGCGGCATTGGCGGATGGACAAAAGATGGGAAGGGCTTTCTCTATAATCTGATGCAATCCAGCGATGTACATGCGATTGACAGAGAGTTGAATACCAGAACTTTTTATCACGTAGTGGGCTCGAACCCTAAGAGCGATCAAGAAATCTTTTCTGCGTCAAAATATCCTTCGCTTGGGATCAAACCTCAGGATATTCCTCTAGTGAATATATCTTATGACTTTAAATATATTTTTGGATTACTGGGAACGGTACAAAATGAACTGACCATGTATTACGCACCGGCCAGTGAGCTTTTAAATGCAACTATTACATGGAAACCCTTACTGAAACCGGAAGATGAAGTAACAGATTTTAGTGTTGAGGGGAATACGATCTATCTGCTTTCTCACAAAAACGCACCGAAGTTCAAAATCCTGGTGACGGATTTACGAAATCCGGACATCGCTAAAGCAAACGAAGTTTTGGCACAAGGCAAGAACACCATAAATTACTTGTCACGATGCAAGGATTATCTTTTTGCCGTAACTTCGGATGGTATTAACAGTTTTCTCCATCAATACAGTTACCATGATAAGACATGGAAAGATGTGAACCTTCCTCTAAAAGGTACCATGTATGCAGGCGGCTACGATATTACAACCAATGATTGTAATGCTTTTATTTCTTCATGGAACACTCCGACGGTGCGATACGACTTCAATCCCGTAACCGGCACATTTACAAAAAGCATATTTTACATTGAAGTAAATTATCCCGGCGTCAATGACATAGTTGTTGATGAAGTGGAAACATCGAGTCACGATGGCGTGATGGTTCCGCTTTCTATAATTTACAATAAGAACATTAAAAGAAATGGAAGTGCCATTTGCTATCTCGATGGTTACGGAGCTTATGGTTCTTCTGCTACGCCTTATTTCAGCGCGATGAATCTCGCACTCATAAATCGAAATGTGATCGTTGCAGTTGCTCACATACGCGGAGGCGCGGAAAAAGGAGAGGAATGGTATCGCGCCGGTTACAAGACAACGAAACCGAACACATGGAAAGATTTTATTGCTTGTGCCGAATATCTTGTCAAAAACAAGTATACCAGTTCTCCAAAATTATTTGGCATGGGAACGAGCGCCGGTGGAATTCTGATTGGTCGAGCAATTACGGAGCGACCCGACCTATTCGGCGCGGCAATTTGCAATGTGGGATGTTTGAATGCATTGCGAATGGAAAATTCACCGAACGGCCCAGTTAATACACCGGAATTCGGAACCGTCAAAGACTCGGTTGAATGTATGGCTTTGATGGAGATGGATGCATTTCAACATGTGAAAGAAGGAGTGAAATATCCAGCCGTGATTTGTGTCGGCGGCTTCAATGATCCGCGCGTCATCATTTGGCAGCCGGGCAAATTTGCTGCTGCACTGCAGAATGCATCCGCTTCGGGAAAGCCAGTATTGATGCAAGTGAATTACGACAACGGTCATTTTACCGAAGACAAAAAAGTTGCATTCAGAAATTTTGCTAATATGTTCGCCTTCTGTCTGTGGCAGACAGGACACACTGATTTTCAAATGAAAAAATAACTGGCTTTACGGAAAACAGATCGAGGGGAAAAAGCGATTTGCAATTTCTCCAAACACAAGTTTGGTTTATGAAATAGAAATAATGCATTACCAACCATCGTTTGGAAACGGAAAATACTCTTATGCTTAATAAATCCGATCTCATCAGCTTTGTCGCAACAAGCAACGCCACGAAGGCACGGCAATTCTACGAAGAGACTCTCGGTTTGACTTTCGTAAGCGGTGATCAATTTGCTTTAGTCTTTGAAGCAAACGGAACTATGCTTCGGATTCAGAAAGTTGATCAAGTAAATCCTCACGGTTATACAGTCCTCGGTTGGAAAGTTGCCGACATAAAAAAAGAAGTTAATGCACTGTCAAAACGCGGTGTTAAGTTCGCTCGATACGAAGGAATGAATCAAGACGAAAACGGGATTTGGACTGCGCCGAGTAAAGCAAAGATTGCCTGGTTTACAGATCCAGATGGAAATATATTGTCGCTTACTGAGTTTTAGTTACATAGAGTTGTAGGGAACGTAAATTCTTGTCCGCCATTGGTGGATTGCGTTACCTACTTTTTTTACCTTTTGTAATTAACATTTTCATCAATGATGAATTTTCCTTTTGAACAACTATAAGAATTAGACTGACTGCTAATATCTATTATCCTATCTAATTATAACTGCCATTGTTATATTTCGGTTAAATAATACAGTAACCCGATTTTTTATGAATGAACCTTTAGTAAGCATTGGAATTGTAACCGAAAAAGAGATCCGCTTTGATCTATACGGCGAATTTACTTTGAAGGGAGCGGATAAGAAGTATAGTGGAAAATTTAAAGCTAAGCTGAGCGGTGATAAAATTTCAATCAGCCAGGAGAAAAAAGAAATTTTTTCTGCTGATGAATTACTTTTTAATCCTAATGATCTTGAGACGGAATCATTTCTTCTTAGAGACGTGGTGATCGGAAAAGGTTTTCACTGGCAAAATAAAGAGAATCAAAGATTTCGCGGAAGATTAAAATTTATAAAAGAGAAAGATCAAATTACCGCTGTTAATATTCTTCCGCTCGAAGAATATCTTACAAGTGTTATCTCATCGGAAATGAGCGCTAACAGTTCAATCGAACTTTTAAAAGCGCATTCAGTAGTATCGCGTGGATGGCTTCTTGCACAGCTGGAAAAAAAGAACAAGAAAGCTGTTAACGAAATTATTGGTAAGGACGAAATTATTCGATGGTATGATAGAGAAGATCACACCAATTACGATTTTTGCGCTGATGATCATTGCCAGCGATATCAAGGTGTAACAAAAATTATTAATGATAATGCCGTGAACGCAATTGCTTCCACGCGCGGATTGGTGTTGAAACATAAAGATACAATCTGCGATACTCGTTACTCAAAATGCTGCGGCGGTATTACAGAAGTTTTTGAAAATGTATGGGAAAATGTTCCTCACCCGTACCTAAGTTCTATCTTGGATTATAAATTTAGATTCGACGATGACCGTACGGATATTAAAAAAGAAAAGTTTGCCGATCATTGGATAAATTCTACTCCTCAAGCTTTCTGCAATACAACCGACGAAAGAATTCTTTCAACAGTACTGGTCAACTTTGATCATTTCACAAATGATTTCTTCCGGTGGAATGTTGAATACACACAGGACGAAATAGCCGGACTAATTAGAACAAAAAGCGGAATTGATTTTGGAAATATTATTGATCTCGTTCCAATCGAACGGGGTCCTTCAACACGCATTATAAAATTGAAAATCATCGGCACTAAAAAAACTATTACGATCGGGAAAGAACTTGAGATAAGAAAAATTCTTTCTAAAACACATTTGTATAGTTCTGCGTTTGTTGTTGGAAAGGAAAAAATTGTTAAAGGTGTTCCTCAAAAATTTATTTTGCATGGCGCAGGATGGGGACATGGTGTTGGACTTTGTCAGATAGGCGCAGCGGTAATGGGCGAACTTGGTTATGGATTTGATGAGATACTAACACATTATTTCAGCGGTGCACAAATTCAAAAAATTTATTAACGAATGACATTTCTTAACCCCGCTATATTATTTGGTTTGATCGCTGCTTCAATTCCGATAGTTCTTCACTTTCTTAATCTGCGTAAGTTAAAGAGAGTTGAGTTCAGCACTCTTGCATTTTTGAAAGAACTGCAGAAAACGAAGATCAAACGGATTAAATTAAAACAGTGGCTGCTTCTGTTACTGCGCATAGCAATAATTATTTTTCTTGTAATGGCTTTTGCCCGTCCAACTGTAAAAAATTTCTCTATCGGGAATTCTTCCGCGGCTAAAACTACAGCTGTAATTATAATAGATAACACATTCAGCATGTCTGTGGTGACCGGGAATGGATCTTACTTAAACCACGCAAAGCAAATTGCAAAAAATCTTCTTTCCAACTTTCAAGATGGCGATGAGATCATTCTGTTAGATGTTGGCAATCGATCTAATGAAGCAGCTCAACCAATAACTAACAACAAACAATTAACAAAACAAATTGATGAGCTGGAAATATCCGTTGTAAGTAAAACTCTTAACGAATCGTTGGTAAAAGCGGCGCAAGTTTTATATCAATCAAATAATTATAATAAAGAAATTTATTTGCTGACTGATCTGCAGAAAGGTAGAATTTATAATTCGTCAAATGAGCTCTCAAATCTTTCCGGTATTTTCAATAGCAATGTCAGGCTCTATTTAATTGATCTGTCTGATAAAGAGCCGGTTAATCTCGGCATTGAAGAGATCAAACCCAACAATCAAATATTTGAAAAAGGAAAAACCGTCAGCTTTGATGTATTGGTCAAAAATTACTCCAAACAATCTGTCAACAATTCTGTTGCTTCGCTCTTTGTTAACGGAAAAAGAAGTGCGCAGCAAAGTGTTAATCTTTCAGCCGGTGAATCTAAAACAATTCCATTCGAAACAACTCTTTTAGATACAGGTTTAGTTGAAATCTATGCAGAGCTTGAAGATGATGATATTCTTCAAGACAACAAAAGATTTTTCAGCGTTTATGTACCGGATAAAATTTCTGTTCTATTTCTTACGGACACCCGGGATGATGCAAAGTTTGTTAAGTATGCAATAGATGATCCCACAAAACTGAAAGTGAAGATTACAGAAAATAGTTTGTCGCAAGTCTCATCTCTGAATTTAAAAAACTATGATGCAGTTATCGTCATCGGCTCGGGAAAAAACACCGACTGGAAAAATTTGATCCGCTTTACTGAAGGCGGCGGGGGTTTAATACTAATGCCCGGTTCTCAAAGCACTTTATCAAATTTTCAAAAGGTGTGTATTGCATTCAATATTTCTTCTCCTGTAAGTGCCGTAGGAAAAATAAATTCCCAGGATTCGCCTGCTCTGTTTGATAAAATCAATTATCAAGATCCCCTCTTTGCAGATCTATTTGAAAACAATAAGCAGCAGCAAGTTGAATCGCCGGAAATTTATTATTACTTCAAGGTTGTTCCCGGTGGTAACGGCAAAAATATTATTTCCATGTTCGATGGATCATCTTTCTTAAGTGAATATAAACTCGGCGCGGGAAAAGTATTCCTGTTTAATTCATCATTAAATCTTAATTGGAATAATTTTCCGCTCAAAGGTTTTTTTGCGCCATTGGTCAACAGACTTGTTCTTTATTCCTCTTCTAAATTAAAAGAGCAAAACACATTTTTTGCCGGGCAAGCTATCACCGCTGATATTTCCAATCATTCCATATCTCAAATAAAAATTGAAAAACCAAACGGAGAAAATGAATTTGTAAATTCGGATTCACTAACAAATAAAATTTATTTTACTTATACCAAAACGAATGAAGCCGGGACTTACAAATTCTTCTCATCGAATAAATTGCTGGATTATATCTCCGTTAATCACGATCCTAAAGAATCAGTTACCGACAAGGCTGGTTCTTCAGAGTTTGAAGATTATTTGAAGCAAATCAGTTTTGAGGGAAAATCTTTTTCACTTTCGCCCAACGATGATTTTACAAGAGTAATTTACCAATCGCGTTTTGGTACCGAACTATGGAAATATTTTTTAATTATAGTTTTAATTTTAGCAATTACGGAATCACTTGTGGCAAGAAACACTAAAAAAGATCTATCAAGCATCCAGAAACCAGAATCCGGAAACAAGAATGATTGAACTTAAACCGATTCCAAGAGAACGAGCAATTCTAATTGCACTCGTAACCGAGGATTACTCAAAAGATCAAGTTGAAGAGCATCTTGAGGAGTTGGAATTACTTACGAACACTGCAGGCGCAATAACTGTTTTCAAAATTATGCAGGAGCGTTACAGACCTGATCCTGCATATTTTATCGGGAAAGGAAAAGCTGAAGAGGTTGCTCAACTAATTGAGTTAAATGATATTCAGCTTGTAATATTTGATGATGATTTAAATGCTACGCAAGCCCGTAATCTTGAAAAACTTTTTGAGCGTAAAGTTTTGGATAGAAGCGGATTGATCTTTGATATCTTTGCCTCTCATGCAAAAACGCGCGAGGCGAAAACTCAAGTAGAACTTGCACAACTTCAATATATGCTTCCCCGATTAACGCGTGCATGGACACACTTATCAAAACAGTACGGAGGCATTGGTACAAAAGGTCCGGGTGAAACACAGATCGAAACCGATAGAAGAATTATCCGCACAAAAATTAGTAAGCTGAAAGAAAATTTGAAAAAAATTACCGCACAGCAAGTAACTAAAAGCGCTGGGAGAAAAGATCAAATCACAGCTTGTCTTGTTGGTTACACTAATGCAGGAAAATCTACTTTACTAAATCGTTTAACTGAAGCCGGTGTTCTTACGGAAGATAAATTATTTGCAACGCTTGATTCCACAACACGTTCTTTCGAAATTGAAAAGAATAAAAAAATTCTGATGAGCGATACGGTCGGGTTCATACGTAAACTGCCGCATCATCTTGTTGCTTCTTTCAAGAGCACGTTAAACGTTGTAAAGGATGCAGATCTAATTCTTCATGTAATTGATATCTCCCATGATTTTTTTGAAGATCACATTAATGTTGTTGATTCAACACTTGAAGAATTAAACAGCCACAAGAAAACGCAGATAAAAATATTCAACAAGGTAGATGCACTGAAAGATAAAAACAGAATGGATTATGTTGTTAAGCAATATAAAAACAGTATTCTTATTTCAGCCGAACGCGGAATAAACATAAACAATTTAAAAAAGATGCTTCTTGCAATTTATGAACAGAATTTTACTGCTTATAAAATAAAACTGAATCACTCCGATTCAAAAATAATATCGAAGATTTATGAACTCGCTGAAGTTATCAACATAGATTATAATAACGAATATGTATCTCTTAATTATCGAACCAGTACAACGAATCATCATTTAATTAATAAACTGATATTAAAAAACCAGAGCAGGTAATCTACTCTGGTTTTTTAATGTGACCCTGTCTTGATTCTTATTTTGTCAAAGTCATCTTCTTCGAGATGTTTACATTATTTCCGGTTAATCTATAAATATAAATTCCACTTGGAAGTTTTGACCCATCGAACTTCACTTCATACCTTCCCGCAGTTTTCTCTTCATTCATTAATTCGGCTGCTTCTCTTCCAAGTATATCAAATATTTTTAACGTCACTATTCCAGAAGTTGGTAGTTGATAACTGATGATAGTTTCCGGATTAAATGGATTAGGGTAATTCTGGTATAATTGAAATGATAATGGAATTTCATTTTCGTTTACATCGTCGGGGAGGACTGTTTTACAACTGATCGAATATGGATTTTGCCAACTTGTTCCCGTGGCTGTCCCCTTAATTATAATATGATAAATCTTATCTTGAGCAGCATTGTTGACATCAAAGGTTTGGGTTCCGCTTTGAACAGCTTTACTGCTAAGTATCGTTGTCCCATCATATACATAAAGCGAATCCGCTCCTGAGTTTGTATTTGTAAACGTGATTTCCAATTTGCCGGATTGTGAAGCTTTATAAGAAAATGCATCAACATCGCGACTATTCCAATTCGTCCCGTGTGTAATGTATCCTTTTGTTAATTGGTTCTCCGGCAATTCATAAGCATAATTTGGGTCGGAAGGTTCATCTATTCCGCGAATTATGGCATGAACATTATTAGGTTCTTCAATATGATTTATGTTCAATAAAAGTGTATCTGCAGATTGGGGTGTTATAGTTGTTCCTGAATAAAGCCATTGGCAGGAAAGGTCTACAAGACCATCTTCGTTCCTTCCTAAATAGTTTGATGTTATCCATGTGTACCAAATATTTGATGGTAATGGTATTGCCGAATTAAAAGATGTTCCGCTATTTAAACCAGTAATTAAATCTACCGGTGAACCATTGCAGTTGACATCTTTGTTATATGGTTGAGGATTCCATGCATAAGCAGATTCATTTCCGCCGAAAAGATATGGTGCGGTTGGTGTTGTAGGTGTTGTAAATCTTAAATCTCTGCATGCTTCACTGCTCTCATCTATACCGCTTAGAATTAGAAAAAGAATACCTCCAGTATGGTTACTGCCTAGATGAGGTGTACCTAAAGTAACAACGCGTGCAACGGAATGTCCTGATGCTGATGATTGATCAACCCAGTTACTACCACGTCCATTTGTTGTTCCATCGTAACCTCTTTGCAAGTATTCCCTTATCTCAAGTCCTCCCATAGAATGCCCAATAAGAATTACTTTAGATGCATTTTCAATTGTCAGTACTGCTCTAATCATTTCTTTAAGAGCTATTCCCTGTTTATAAATAGCAGATTGATTACTTAATGTATGAGAGGAATGTCCCGTAACTTGGAATCTGGTGTTATCAAAATTCATCACGTACAAACGATTGGGAGAAGGAGTAGAATTTCCATCTCTCCAACCAATAATTGAAATATCATTTGTAAGAGATGCCGTCGCTCGGTTTCCGTCATGGTCTAGGCAGACATCAAAGACTTTTGCACTTCCGCCAAGCGCTGTAATTGCCTGAGTCCATGTATTGTCACTCGACACTAATCCATGAAGGAAAATAATAGGGTAGGGATACTTTGCTGTTTGGCTAAAAAGATTTACGGAAAATATTACTAAGATTAAAAAAAGTAATTTTTTTCTCATCACGGTATTCCTCCAATGCGATTTATACTTCATCTAAAACTAAGATTCATTTTATCTTTTGGAGAAAATTTCAAGTATCGCTTTGTTAATCTAATGACTATCTCAAAAATTTGAGTAATTAGTCACTGATTATAATTTCGATCCTATTATTCTTTTTTCTTCCTTCGAAATTGGAATTTGAAGAAATCGGATTGTCTTCGCCGTATCCGATTGCAGAGATTTTGCCGGAAAGCTGCAGAGAGTTATTACTTAAATAGTCTGCTATATTTTTTGCTCTTTTCTTAGAGATTTCAATATTAGTCCTTTGCGCACCCACGTTATCAGTATAAGAACAAATTTGATGTTTCGAATTATCGAATTTTTCTAAAATGGGTATTAAGCCATTAAGAACCGCAGTTGCTTCATCATTCAAGCGATAGCCGACCGGTTTAAAATCTATATTATAAATTCTCATCAGTATATTATCGCCATCTTCAAGTATTTCAATGTCTACTTCAGAGATTTTATTGAATATAGATTGGTTCGCTCTATATTTTGAAAGAGTTTGTGAGCTTGTTTTATCGTATTGATTTATCTGTTGCGGTTTTTTCCCGTAGTCGGGTTTTTTATCAAACATAACAACAGGCTGATTCAGATTATCCCATATATTCCAGCTCATTATAACATTTTCCCATGTCGTTTCTTTTTTCTTTATTGATTTTATTATGCGTGCAATCCAATTTGCTTTATCTAATTCTTGTTCGCATTCTTTCGCAATTGATTCAACTTCTGCTTCAGTATATTTATCAGATTCGACAAGACTTTCGGCGTGGAAAAATAATTTCTTAGCATCGTCAAATGTCTTGGGCGCATAATCATCTAAATCCATATCACGAGCTAGCTCAAGTCTTTGTCTTGAAACAGATAAATACTTTTCCTTAACAGCAACCTTTTTGCTGATTATATATTTTTTATCCGCTTTATCAGCATAATCCTTTGCAGAATCATAATCTTTATCTTCAAGCTCCCTTCCGGCTTTTGTAAGAAGTTCTTCCGCACCAGCCCAATTTTCCGATGCATATATTTCAGCGCCGGCGCTTTGCGCTTGTTTTCTTGCATCAATACAATTGAAATATTTTCGGGAAAAATCATTAGCGGTTGTTGCAGATGATGTAAAATATTTCGCTGCTTCTGAAATATTTTTATTGATCTCTATTATTTCCTTTCCGTCTGCTAATCCATTTATTGCCGTAAAATAATATTTCAATCCTTTTTCATAAGCCGCGGGAGAGATAAGAGATGCTAATGAATTGTCGGCTTTTTTTATTGGATCCCAATTAAAAAGCAGATCAAGTGTTTTTTCTGTATATAAGTTTGCACGCGAATAATAATTTATTATCGTATTAACCATGGAAGAAGCTTCTTCGTAATGGTGATCATTATATTTTTCAATGGCTTCAGAAAAAAGTCCGTCCGCTTTTTCCCAATAGAAAAGAGAATATTTATCAGAATTAATTTTTAATGCATTCTGCCTTGTAGTCAGTACTTCCTTAAAGAACTCATTACTCTTTTCGATATCCTCATTTAATATCGTAAGAAGCGCAATAGATTTCTCTAATTCATCTTTTGTAGAACTCGTACTTCCTCTTCGTTTTAGAATATCTATTGCCTTGTTATAATGTTCGGTTGATTTTTTAAAATCTGATAAACTTAACATTTGTGCATTTCTGTCTAGTGCATCATTAAGGGTAATACGTGTTTCTTCGAACAGTTGTTCGTTTTGTGCATTAACAAAAACAGAAATAGAAATAAATACAATTATCAGGATAGTTTTGAATCTCATTTATCTATGTCTCGTAGTATCTTGTTTAACTGATTCAAATTTTTGCTTGTAAAGAGTAGTATCGGAAGAACCGCTTGTTGTTATTTCAACTTTTTGTTTGGAAGCGAGTGCATCATATATAGAGATTAGAATATCATATCTATTGCTGTCTAATTCGGTTTTTGATGATCCGATTCCCACAGAATATTTATCTAATGCGGTTGTTCCCTTGATAATAAAATTGGCCGTTGAATCATAAAGGGCATAATCTGTTGAATCAGGATGAAGCACATAAATTTTAGCGAATAAAGTCCGGTTCTCATCTTTATCAACATCAACATCAAAATTCAGCATTCGATTTTGGGTAAACCCGTCAGCATCCAAATCAACCGGGTATGTCCACCATACTCTTTGAATTGAATAATAATAACTGTCATCATCTACCGATTCGAATTTTATATTATTCAACAGAGGATCATCTTGATCCTTTAGAGCAACTAACGTGTTAATATCTGACCTCAATACTTCGATGCGGAAATCATACTCTCCTTTAGTTAGCTTAAGTTCCGGCTGGCCGAATACATATTTTATTGTATCGGCAGTTTGACCTATTACTTTGTAGTTATCAATTGACTTAAGAAGTGTGAATGTAGTTGATTCTGCTTTTTTGTAATAAATATTTACATCAACCGTCTTTGTTAAATTTTTATCGTTGTTTATATTTATGTTCATAGTAGCATATCGCCAGTAATTATTATTATTCCTGTCATAAATATCCGACCAACTATATTTGATAGTAAAAGAATTATCATTGTTTGATTCTTCAAAAGCGTTATTTAATAAAGCTGTTTTCGAACTGTCGGTTTTTACTGCTAGTTTGCTGCTGTTGGCTTCGAAAATTTCAACCGAGAAATCGTAGTATCCTCTGTTTAACTCTTTATTGGGCAAGCCGATGGAATAAAACAAATTATTGTCGGTATTATTTCCGATTACTTCCGTTTCCTGAGTTACTCCGTAAAAAGTGAAGCTTGAGGAGCTTTTCAGTTTGTAATAGACGCGCGCTTGAATCTTCCTAGTAACTTGTTCGGCTATATTAATGTTGAAGTTCAATCTTTTAAACTGAGCATAGCCGTCTTGATTGCCGTCAATAACATCTGACCACCATACTTTTTTAAATGAATAATTGTAATTCTCTTCAATCACAGTTGGATTGCATGAAACTGCAATAATGTAAAGCAGAATTAAAATTAATATTCTTTTAAGCAATGCAACCTCAAGAAATTATTTAATCATTTTATAGAAACAGAATTAGAATCTTTTGGTTCAAATCTATTTTCCTTAGGTACTAGTTCCAACGGTATTTCTTTATACGTCATTGTCTGGGTAAATTTTTCATTCACAGAAGATGAACTTTCATAGTTGATACATACATCAAAACCTAATTTCCCGATTCCAATGGAGAAGCAGACTTCAAAATTTCCGTTTGATGATATTGTAACAGTTGCTCTAATAGTAAAATCTACGCATATATCTATTTTCCCTATAGAGAGACAAGCTTCACCATGAAGTTTTACTCTTCCTCTAAATGTGAATGTACCGCTCTCATGTTTTAGAGTTACATCCGCGGATAATTCATAACCAAAATGCAACTTGCCTTTACTTACACTCAAACCATTACTCATATAACCGGTAAGCTCAAAGTTGCCGTTTCTTTCTGCATATCCTGTAACGCCTATACGGTTGAGACCTGCAACTACAACTTCACCGGAAAAGTGCATTGAACTAGAATTTATTTCAAGAAAAGTATGACCCATATCTATTTTGTTGCCCAATATGTTGAGCGACGATTCGGATTTAAATCCTAATTCCCACTCGGAGAATTCTGTTCCTATCGTTCCGTAAAATATTTCCTTTTGTTCGATCGGAACTAGGTAATCTAAAAAATTCCAATCCTGACCAATGACTTGATAAAGAAAATCGCTGGGTGTAGAGGGCGGCATTTCGCGTTCGCCGACAAATTTTATTTGTGTCTTACCTGAATTTTCAACACCGAGATATAAACTTGCCTTTCCAAGAACGACTTCAACATTTAACCAATCCAAAACTTGATTATCAAGTGTTGCTTTTCCGTTGAGACCCATTTTAAACGTTGAATTTTTATTCGCGAAGAAGTCATCCGAATTTGAACCGGAAGAACCAATAGATAAAACTGCCTCACCGCTGAAAGCTATCGGGTATTTGTTCAGAGGTATTGTACCCGAGAGATAAAAATTCCCTTTGAACGAGGGTATGTTATAACTTGTTACTAACGGTGTATACGGAATTAATCCTTGAACAGAAACTGCAATTCCTACATCTGATAGATCGCCTAATTTTGATCCGTTAAAGTCGCATGATGTAAAGTAATAAGGATCGAGTGGATCTATTGCAACTTTACGGATATTCTGAAACTTAGATTTTGTTATTAGTGCAGAATAAGGATTATCATTTTCGTAATAAAAATAATATCTATCCGGATCTACAGGCCATGCAAAAGGTCCGCTTTCAAATTCACTTCCCTTTTTAAAAACAAGCTTTGAAACCGGCATTCCCTCTAAAGCTAAATTGTTTAGTAATCCTTCATGCGGCAGTTCGGCTATTCCAAGTCCAGATATTTTTGAAAAGAAATTTCCGGTTGCATCTTTAACTAATTCAAAATCGCCATTGGATAATCTTATATCTCCATACTTAGAGTTTTCAATGTATACACTTCCCTTAATCCTGTAACCGTAATCGGTTTGAATAACACTTGCTTTGTTGGCTTTAAGTAGAAGCGCATTATTGCCGGAACCTAATTTAAAAGTTTGCGGATTTGGTTCCAAGCGTTGAGTTTCAAACGGATCAATCGGTTCTACAAAATTTTCTTTTGTGCATTGCATTAAAAAAAGAATGGAAATTGCAATGATAATAACCGGTAAATATTGTTTAATCTTTGTTTTCATAATCTCTATAACACAATTATTTTTTTCACAAAATAAATTTGTACCCAAAAATAACTTCTAAGTGATTCGAGCCGGGATACAAAGTATTATAATTACCAAATTCACCTGGTGCTGGTTCTTTGCCGAATTTCGCCTGTCTCGACATAAATAAAATGTATTGAACTTCTAAATAGAAACTGCTCATGTTATAGATTAATCCTCCGCCGGTAATTAATCCGGGACCGGAATCCTTTTCTATATTATAATATCCTCCGACAGATCCATATTTAGTATTCTGAAAACTTGAGAACCAATAGTTACCGCCGATTAATGCATATGCTTCTAACTTACCATTGAACAGATTCAAGAATCTATAAAGTATATGAAAGTACGCTTGATGTGTTTTATTATAAAATGTAGTTAAGCGCGATTCGGTGTAATTATAACCTAATCTAAAACCAAAATTCCAATTTGCCCTGCTGTATTCTAAATATCCTCCAAGCGGATTGAAATAATTTTTCAAGTTTTTTTCATAAGGCATATGTAAAGCGCCATAAGATACACCAACGGCAAAGTATGGATAATTCTGGCCGGCAAGCATTTCAGAAAACTTTACATATCCCTTATCGGGATAAACTGTTTTGGACCAAACACCTTGAAAGTTTAATTGATCTTTTATGATCAACACCTTATCATTTTTTCTTAATAACCCGATTGTTGCAGAAGCATTCTCCATCTTTTCTTTAACAAAAACATATTCGTTCTTACAATAAATTATCTCCCATTCCCATTTCGAATATTCGTTTTCTTCAACGGGGTTATTGAATCTTTTATCAATATCTTTTTTCTCCGTGTAAGTCATGAGTGATTTTTCATGTATAAAACCATTTATGGGATAAACGATTTTTTTCCAGCCGAATTTTTGCCACTCTTCTTCAACGATTAAAACTTTATCGCGGTAATAAACAAAGTTAATTGTATCGGCTTCATCAGACGGACTTTTTAGAACTGGAGCTTTTCCATCTTTAACATATAACACGTATGCAGTCCAGTTCTCGGGTGGTGATGTAAAAAAATTAAGTGGGTGAATTTCTATTATTAATAGAAAGAATAAAAAGAAGGTTAGGTTAACTTTAGATTTATATTTGTGTTCCCTCATCATCACAGTGGATGAGAATGGAGCGAAATTGAAAGATACTCAATGAAAAATTAGCAATTTAATGTTAGAATGAAAAGCAATATTAATAAGAATGACGTGGTTATTTTCAATAAAATGCGTCCTAATGTCTTTGTAAAAGAAGACGAAGAATTGAATTCAGATTATAGTAGATTATTCGTGGATTTCGGATTTTGAATTTTGTCTGTTGGCGGGCATGAATCGGATTTCTCTTTATAAATGCTTTCCTTACCCACTCTCTCTTTCTTATCAATCCAGCTGTCAATTTTTGCAATCAACAATCCGAATAAAGCTAACCCGATAACTATAAGCAGTGTTACAAAAATGAATACTATAGTATATAAACTCATCTTCGGCCTTTTTATTATCTAATTAGACGCACTAAAATCTAAATCTTTCTAAATTAACAATAATTTTCTTCCTCACTTTTTGGCAAACTCTTCTTAAGTTTGATTAGTCAATTTTCTATTTCACGGAGGAAATAATATGTCTGTTGTTCTTGATGGCTCAAATTTAACAATCGAAAACCTAGTAGCAATAGCCCGCCACAATGAAAAAGTAGAATTACATCCCGATGCTTTAGAAAGAATTAAAATCTGCCGTGCAATGCTTGAAGAAAAAATTAAGGCCCACGAAATTATGTACGGTGTAAATACCGGAATAGGTGAATTTTCGGAAGTTGTGCTTAATGATGATCAAGTAAAAGACTTTCAAAAATATTTGATTTACAACCACGCAGCTGGAATCGGCGATCCCGCCCCGATTGAATATGTAAGAGGTGCAATGGCAGGGCGCATTAACGTTCACGCACACGGCAACTCTGGATGCAGACCGGAAATCACGCTAACACTTGTTGAAATGCTAAACAAAAATGTAACACCTGTAGTTTGCCAGAAAGGTTCTGTCGGCGCTTGCGGTGATCTTGCCCCGATGAGCCAAATTGCTTTACTCATGATGGGAGAAGGTGAAGCTTACTATAATGGAGAAAGATTGCCAGGCAAAGTTGCATTAGAAAAAGCCGGCATAAAAATTCCCGGTCTTCAAGCAAGAGATGGACTTGCAACGATTAATGGTTCGAATCTTCTTACTGCGATGAGTGCCATTCATCTTTATGATATGAACAGATGGCTTAAGCAAGCAGAGATTGCATGTGCAATGTCTCTCGAAGCTTTGTTCGCAAATTTAAAACCCTACGATGTTCGTCTTCACGAAATTAGAGGATTCAAAGGAGCCGTTAGAAGTACAAAATCAATTATGAAATGTATCGAGGGAAGCGATCTGCAAACAGGCAAATTAAAAATGAAAGTTCAAGACGCTTACTCTATGCGTTCTTCACCTCAAGTTATCGGTACAGCTCACGATGCAATCGCTTATGCAAAGAGTCAAGTTGAAATTGAATTGAACGGCGTTGGCGATAATCCAATATTCCTTCCTCAAAATAAACTCACTCTTACGGGCGCAAACTTTCAAGGCTCACCGGTTTCGTTACCGATGGATATGGCTGGTATGGCAATTACTATGGTTTGCGTTTTGTCTGAAAGAAGATTAAACCGTTTGCTGAATCCTGCATTAAGTGTCGGGCTTCCTGCTTTTTTAACAAAAGGCGCCGGTATGTTTTCCGGTTTAATGTTAAGTCAGTACACTGCAGATAGTTTAATTGTTGAACAAAGAATTTTATCTACACCTGCTTCGATTCAGTCTATACCAGCAGCAGCTGATCAAGAAGATTTTGTTTCGATGGGCATGAATACTGCAATTAAGAACGCGCAGATAATTGATAACGCATTCGGAATTTTAGGGATCGAATTTATTGCTGCGGCTCAAGCGCTTGATTTCCGTGAGTTCACCCCTGGACGCGGAGTTGCAAAAGCAAAACAAGTCATTCGTAAATATGTAGATCATCTTGATGTTGATCGCCCGCTTTATCCGGATCATACAAAAATGAAAGAAGTAATAAAAAGCTGTGAGATTTTGGAAGAAGTTGAAAAGACGGTTGGATGTTTAGAATAGTATTTATGGTTTATTCTTAACTATGAAAAGATTTAGGCTTTCAAGCCCTTATTTTTTAGAAATTTTTAATCGAATTAACCCGGCAACTATTGTCTTGAATATTTTCTTTAATATTATGCTTGTAATATTGTTATAGATTTTGCAGTTTAAAAAAAGGATTGGACACCTTAACCTAATAACAAAACAAAAAATCAACTAGACAGGAGGATATGTATGAGAATTTCTAAAATTTTTATCATAATGTTTTTAGTTTTAACCTCATCTATGTTTGCACAACAAGTTCAAACCGGCACTTATCGGTTTGATAGAAACCTATCTGATTATACGTTGGATAAAAACGACGGCGATAGGGTTGTTCAGCTCGAAGTTACATTCAACAAACCATTTGAAGTAAAACCGGAGGTGCTGGTATCCGTAAATTTTATAGATTGCGATAAAACAACCAATCTCCGCTATGAAGTAAAAACCATCAGTGTTTCCCGTGACGGGTTTTTAGTTCAGGTTAAAACTTGGTCTGACACAAGAATCTTTGCCATTGGTGGCGGGTGGATGGCTGTTAGCGGAAAATAATTTCCCAACTGCTTCTATTAAACAAAAAGCTCAGAGATCGTCTGAGCTTTTTTATTATTTACTTAATTCGAAGTGGCTCCACAACACAGTCCTTCTACGAGTCGGCTCATCTGTTACATAAAAAATAATCTTGTAGATTCCCGTTTTATAAGTTGAATCTAGTTGGATCTGAACTTCAATTGGAAGGTCGCTAATTTTTTCGTCCGAAGTTTTATCAAGAACACCCGATGTTATTTTTTCTAACAACTTTCCTCCCGGTGTTTCTATATTTATATAATAAGATAGTTTTACGGAAAATTTATTGTTATTTTCCTTTTGCATAAATCCTTTTGCGCGAATTGTCGCATTTAATTCCCAGCCGTTATCCATTGAATAAGCAAATGATTCCGCGCTGAAAAGTTCAAACTTTTCTTCTTTCTTTGAACATGCATTGATAGAAAATAAAATAAATATTAGAAGAAAATATTTTTTCATTACAATCTCTCCAGACATTAAAGAATAGGGTCGAATGATATTCGACCCCGATTAAACTCTTATTTCTGCTTTCTGACTTCTTGTTTAATTATTTTTCTTGAAGTCACTCATGAAAGAAACTAACTCTTCAACACCTTTCTTGGGGAAAGCATTGTAGATTGATGCTCGTATTCCGCCGACAGAGCGATGTCCTTTCAATCCGCTGAATCCTTTTGCCGATGCTTCCTTAATAAATTTTTCTTCCAGCTGTTCATTAGGCAATCTGTAAGTAACGTTCATCAGTGACCGGTCTTCTTTTACAGTTGTTCCTTTGTAATAACCATCACTCGAATCAAATGCGTCATACAAGATTCTTGCTTTTTCAACATTGCGTTTATACATTTCATCGAGTCCGCCCATGTTTAATAACCACTTAAAAACTAATCCTGCAATATAAATTCCAAATGTAGTTGGGGTGTTGTACATTGATTCATTATCAACATGAATTTTATAGTTCATATAAGTGTGAAGCGAATCGGAAGATCTTTCAAGCAAGTTTTTTCTAATAATTACAACAGTAACACCGGCGGGACCGATATTTTTCTGTGCACCTGCGTAGATCAAACCATATTTATTCATATCAAGTTTTTTGTGAAGGAAGTCTGAGGATGCATCGCAAACGAGTGGAACATTTCCGGTTTCAGGTTCGTTGCGCCATTCAGTCCCATAAATTGTGTTGTTGGAAGTGAAGTGAACATAAGATGCACCCGGGTCAAGTGTTAATTCTGATTGTTTTGGAATGCGTGTGTAATTATCTGCTTTAGTTGTTGCAGCAATATTTACTGTCCCAACTCGTTTTGCTTCTTTAACTGATTTTTCCGCCCATGAACCGGTAACAATATAATCGGCTTTATTTTTCGGCGGCATTAAGTTTAGCGGCACCATCGAAAATTGCAAAGTTGCACCGCCTTGCAAAAATAAAATCGCGAACTTATCATCAATACCTAAAAGTTTTCTTAGATCTGCATCTGCTTCCTTAATAATCGCATCAAAAATTTTTCCACGATGGCTCATTTCCATTATACTCATTCCGCTTCCTTTATAGCTGAATAAATCTTTCTGAGCATCAAGCAAAACTTCTTCAGGAAGAATAGCGGGTCCGGCGCTTAAATTATAAATACGTTTTTCCATTTTTGATTTCCTTTTTGTTATTTAGATTACGTGTACAAGTAACCCATCTCTGAGTTTTGGTTCAAACCAAGTTGATTTAGGCGGCATTGTTTCTCCTGCATCAGAAATTTTTATCAGATCATCAACTGAAACCGGATACATTGAAAATGCAACTGACGCTTTACCGTTATCAACTAATTTTTCTAATTCTTCCACGCCGCGTATTCCGCCAATGAAATCAATGTTTGTGTCGGTACGTGGATCCTCGATTCCAATAACAGGATGGAGTAAATAATTTTGCAGAATGCTCACATCAAGATTGTCTCCCACGGTGACGCCGGGTTTTACATTAGCGTTCGGCTTCAATAAATACCATTTTTTATCAATATACATCGCAATTGTTCTTTTCGATGGCGGATTGGGCGAGCTTGTTTCTTCAATCGAAAAATTCCTTTCCACTTTTTTCATGAATTCGTTTTTCTTCATCTTCAAATCATATACCGCACGGTTGTAAGGAAGGATCTTCAACTGATCTGCCGGGAAAAGAACTCCTAGAAAATAATTATACTCTTCTTCTCCGGTGTGATTTCCGTTTTGATCTTTTTTTATTTTTCGTACGCGACTTGCACTTGCAGCGCGGTGATGTCCATCAGCTATGTAAAGATTTTTTACTTTGCCAATTTCATTTGTAATAATATCTACATACTCGTTCGATAAAATCCACACTTGATGTTTAATTCCATCGGAAGAAGTAAAATCATAAATCGGTTCTGTCTTTTTCAAGGTTTCGCTAATAACTTTATCAATTTCTACAACCGGTTTGTAAGTTAAAAACACCGGGCCGGTTTGAGCTTCCGTAGTAACGATGTGGTTAGTGCGGTCGTCTTCTTTTACTTTACGTGTCTTTTCATGTTTTTTGATTATATCATCATCATAATCATCAACCGAAAACGTTGCTGCAATTCCGACTTGAGAATGATTACCCATCGTAAGCTTATAAATATAAAAGTGAGAATTATTATCATTGATTAGGGGTGCATCAATTTTTAATCGTTCCCAATTCTCTTTTGCTTTCTGATATACATTATGTGAATAAACATTAACATCTTTTTTCATTTCAATTTCTGAACGGGTAACACGTAAAAAACTTAATGGATTTCCTTTTGCTAACTCTGCAGCTTCTTCACGATTTACAACATCATAAGGTACGCTAGCGACAAGATGTGCAACTTTTTCGTTTGGTCTAACTGCTTTGAAGGGACGAATAACTGCCATAATTACTCCATAGTTTCAAAAATTTTACTTATGAAAATTAGCACTTAAGGATATGAGAGTAAAATATATTTGGTGTGAATTGTTTTTCTGAGTGCCCAAGATGTAAACTCAGGCTCTAAGGAACTTAGAAACTTTTATTTCAATATTGCAATCATAGTGGAGAGTTCTTCAACTAATTCGTCTGCATTGCCGTCAAATCCAACGCTTTTGAATCTAATATTTCCATCTTTATCAATGATAAACTTTGTAGGTATTCCACTCACTTTATAGCTTTCAATAACTTTGTTGTCATTATCCAATAAAACATGGAAAGTATATTTGTTTTGTTTTATGAAATCTTCGGTATTCTTTTTCTTATCGTCAACATTTTTTTCCCAGGTATTTATGAATAAGAATTTTACGTTCGGATCGTTTGCAAACTTTTCAACTGTTTTTTGCATTCCGGGGAAAGATGCTTTGCATGGTCCGCACCATGTAGCCCAGAAATCTATAATAACAGTTTTTCCTTTTAACTCCTCAAGAGAAACTTTTTTACCATCTAAATCCACCAAAGTAAATTTTGGAGCCGGTTCATTAATCATTTTCTTTCTCATTTCATCAAGTGCTGCTTTCTGCGCGCTAGATTCTAAAGCAGAGAGATAATTATCAAAACCGGAATCGGAGCCTTTTGATTTTACATAAGTCTGCTTTAGCATTTCTTTCATGCCGACAGTACCTTTTCCGCTCGAAATAAATTTCTCTAAATTATTGTTAGCTTCATCTATTTTTCCATTTAATAATAATGCTTTTGCATATCGCTCGTTTATATCAGCATCTTTTCCTCCATCTAATTCATAAGCCTCTTTCATATAATTTAATGCTTCCGCGTTTTCCCCAAGCTTAAGAAGGATGGCACCATAAGTATCAACGATAGCGTATGAAGAAGCTTTCATCATTTTAGAATATTCTTTTTCGGTGTAGTAAGGCGGTCTTTTCGTTTCAGGTGATTGAACTTCTTTTCTGCTTAACTCAACACCTTTTGCGGCAATATCTTTTGCGAGTTTCAAATCAGCATCTTTCTCGAACATTGCCCAGGCTATGCTGTTGTAATCTTGGCTTTCAGCTTTTTCGTTATTCTTTAAAGCATCGAAAGCTTCTTGATATTTACCTGCTTGTATTAATGCCTGTGTTGGATCAGGGAAAAGGCGGGTGAGATATCTCGATTTTGGAAATTGTGTTTTAAATTTTTCAGCTAGTTCAGCTTTCTTTGCGGCGTCTTTAGTTCCATAAGCTTCATTAAACTTTATTGCTTCAGCCGTCACTCCGGCTGGATATTTTTCTAAAATAATTGCTTGGACTTTTTCAAGCTTGTCTTTCATTTTTTGGTTGCTGTAAAGACTCATTAAGAAAGCAAGGTCTTCTTCGCTTTTAGTTAGTGTCTTTTCAAAATTTGCAGTCTCTTTTTTTATATACTCTGCAGCTTTTTCTTTATCTACTTTGCCGTAAGCATAAATGTACATTGGAAAGATTTCTTTTTTTACAGAGGGATTAACAGCTAATTCTTCCTGGAACAATTTAAATGCTGTTTCAACATCTTTGTCAATATTGAAAACGCTAAACCAAATTAAATATCCTTCTGCTAAACCGGAGGAAGCGTATTTAGCTAACTTTCCTTTCTTACCATATAAACGAATTGGAAAACATTTTGATCCGTTATTATCAAATTCAGTCCCATCTGTAAAACGAAGAACAACTCCAGCGCATGTATCCGCAGAAGAAAATTCTCCCGTCCAAACATTACCATTCTTTTTCAGTTCGGTTTCATCAGTATAATAAATTGTTTTTCCATAAGCATGAATAAGCATGGTAACGTTAGTTGCATTTGCAAGTTTACTACCGTCGGGATTATATGTAACTGTAATTTTTTCTCCTGCTTTTGGTTTTTCAGGTTTGAATGAAAAATTTTTGCTGGTTTGCGCATTTGATAATGTGACGCTATAGAAGAAGATTAAAATTGCGGCAGCTGACAGAATCTTTTTCATATTAAAAACTCCAACTTGAAATTGTATGCTGGGATTAAAATATAAATGATTAGCAGGAAAGACAATTCTATAATGTGTAAAATATGTTAAAATTCTAGAGTTATATCGAACAAAACAATTTTTGCGTTTTTTTCTGCTATTAATTCAAGGTTCTTTTCGTCAGTAATTTTAAGAGCGTCTCCTTTTTCAATTTTATTGCCGTTAACAATAAAAGTTCCATCAACCAAATGAATATAAACACCGCGGTTATCTTTTACATCATAATTGAGTTTTATTCCTGTCTCAAGATCCGAGAGAAATATTTCTGCATCTTGGTTGATAAAAATTATTCCATCTTCTTTTTTCCCGCTAACAACTTTTAGCAACTTGTTCTTCTTATCTTCGTGCGAGAATTTCATTTGCTCATAAGAGGGTGTTAATCCTTGTTTATTGGGAATAAACCATATCTGCAAGAGTTTTAAAATTTCCGTATCCGAGGCATTAAACTCGGAATGCAAAATCCCTTTTCCGGCAGTCATTCTTTGAATTTCATTTACTGTGATTGTTCCCTCCCCGCCGGAACTGTCTTTGTGTGCAACTGTTCCTTCGAGAATGATAGTTACAATCTCCATTTCTTTATGAGGGTGGGTCGGGAATCCTTCACCCGGTTTAATGATATCATCATTCATAACACGCAGCGGGCCAAAGTGAATATTCCCCGGATCATAATATTCTCCAAAGGAAAAACTGTGGCGGCTATCCAGCCAATCTATTTTTGTATGACCGCGTTCATTACTTTTTCTTACTTCAATCATATAACAACCTTTCCGTGGTTAATTTGTTTAATTATAAGCCGATATAGTAAATTACGAGTTAGTAATAATAATAGAAAAATTTTTATTTAAGTTTACTAACCATCAAGCCTAATTTTTTCAAAAGTTCTCCCAGTGTTTTTTGTTCTTCGACTGAAAGGACAGACATTAATTTTGCAACATGGTCTGCGTGACTATTAAAAACTTCATCGAACAAATCTTTTCCCTTTTGTGTTAACTGAATTAATATTGCTCTTCTATCTTCTAAACTGTGTACTCTTTCAATGAAACCCAATTTTTCAATATTATCTAATACTAAAGTCATATTGCCGCCGCTTACCAACATTTTATTGCAAATTTCACCAACCTTCAATGGTCCTAAATGCCCGATAATTTCTATAACAGCAAATTGCGGTTGCGTTAAACCGAATGTCCGAATGCTCTCTATTGATCTTTTGTTGAATGAAGAAAATGCACGGGCAAGTTTAACCCATGTTGCAAGTGCAAGATCTGTTTTTTTCCCGTATTTCTTTGCTGTCTTCATATAATAATAAACCAATTATAATTAGTACGAGTTCAAAATAATTTTTTTTATATGTCTTGTCAAGTCACACATTTAATATTAAATTTGTTCGGAAATAAAATTTGAACCTAAATTTTTTGTTAGAAAGAAAATAATCTTTATGTCACAAACAGAAATAAAATATTTTACTCGGTACGAAGCAAAGCGGACGTTGCCGCTCGTAAAACAGATCGTTCGTGATATTTTGATCAATGCAAATCAAATAAAGGATTTAGCGGAATCATGGGGAGGGAAAATAGAAGACAGTCAAGAAATTCAGCAGCTCATTTCTGATATAGATTCTTTTATGAAAGAACTTAATGATATCGGTTGTACTTATAAAGACTGGAATTTTCAAATTGGCTTAGTTGATTTCCCGGCAATTATTGATAACGAAGAAGTTTTACTCTGCTGGCGAAGTGATGAAGATGATATTCGGTTTTATCATGGTGTTGAAGAAGGATTTGCTGGAAGAAAACCGATACCGGAAGAATATTTACAAAGAAACTAATCTAAAAATTCCTCTTAACTATTTTCAGCTCTCAATAATTTTATAAGAATGATTTATCTCAACCGCCTTTTGCAGCATTGCCGTAACACTGCAATAAGTGTCCTGCGAAAGTTTAATTGCTCTCTCTACAGCTTCTTTGGGAATTCCTTTTCCATAAAAGACATATTCAAGATGAATCTTGGTGAAAATTTGCGGATGTGTTTCTTGGACATCAGCAGAGATATTCATTTCAAATCCATCTAGTTTAATTTTTTTCTTTTGAAGAATTGTCGCGACATCACTTCCCGTACATCCGCCAAGTGCAATAAGTAATAATTCTTTCGGCCGGGTTCCGGCATTGCTTCCGTCAAACTCTTTCGGTCCATCCATCGTTATCCAGTGGTTTGAATCTGATTTCCCTAAAAAAGTAACCCCTTTAATGTGTTTTACAAATGCTTTCTTTGTCGCCATTTTCACTCCATGTAATTCGTTTTTAGCAATCAGCCCTCCGCCTTCAGCTTTTCATGTAGAATAAGATGAAAATTATTCAGTTTAGATTCTGCTTTTACTAAAGCTAATAACCAACAGCTAAAAGCTATTCGCTTTTTTATTCCCCGATATCTTCATTCCATAATTTTGGATTACTCAAAATAAAATCTTCCATTAACTTTATACATGTTGAATCATTTAATATTATTAACTCAACTCCGCGTGATCTAACATATTCTTCGGGTCCTTGGAATGTTTTGTCCTCGCCAATTATAATCTTGGGAATTTTATAAAGCAAAGCCGTACCGCTGCACATATCGCAAGGTGAAAGTGTAGAATATAAAGTTGCCCTTTGATAATCTTTTGCAGTTAATCTTCCGGCATTTTCAAAACAATCCATCTCTGCGTGAAGAATAGCGCTGCCATTTTGAACGCGTCTGTTGTGTCCGCGTCCAACAATTTTATTATCAATTACTAACACTGAGCCTATCGGAATTCCGCCTTCGCTTAATCCTTTTTTGGCTTCATCAATTGCTGCTTGTAGAAAATGATCAATCATATAAACCTCATTAGTTTGCAGTTTATAGATTAAAATGGATAAAAAACATAAAACAAAACCGAGAATCCAAACAACACCCACATTCCAACTGTTACGGTTTTGATTCTCCCGGCAATTAACATTGTTAACGGATAAACAACAAATCCTGCAGTCATCCCGATTCCGAGATTATAAGTAAAGCTCATTAATGTCATTGTAACAAAAGCCGGAATTGTTTCTGCAAGATCATCAAACTTTAAATGTGAGACCGGAGAGATCATAAGCAAGCCGACAATAATTAATGCTGATCCGTAAGCATAAGGTGGAATTACCGCAAACAGCGGCGCGAAGAAAAGAGCAAACAAAAATAAAATTGCAGTTACTACTGCAGTCAGTCCGGATTTCCCGCCCGCTTCAATTCCGGTTGCCGATTCAATATAAGCTCCGCTTGTTGTTGTACCGAATAACGCACCAAACACTGTAGCAAGTGCATCGCACAACATCGGTTTTTCAATTTCAGGAAGATTACCATTCTTGTCTAACATTTTTGCTTTGTAACCAAGTCCGAGTAACGTTCCCATTGTATCAACAAAATCCATAATGAAGACGACAAGAATAACAGAAAAGAAACCCCAGCTTAACGCTCCAGTTATATCAAGCTGTAAAAGAACGGGGCGTATATCCGGCGGAAGGCTCATGATTTTTTCTGGAAGTTTTGTAATGCCAAATATAAAACCGAGAATTGTAGTTGTTAAAATACCAATCAATATTGAGCCATTTATTTTTTTAATCATCATCACACCGATGAAAAGAAAAGCAAATATCCCAAGAAGAACAGAGGGCTCGTGAAAATTTCCGACGTGGACTGGCGCACCGAGAACGCCAATTTTTACAATTCCGGTTTCATTCAAACCTATGAAAGTTAAAAACAATCCGATTCCCGCTGCGAAAGCTATCTTTAAGCTTTCCGGAATTGCATAAGCAAGCCAACTTCTAATTTTAAAAACAGTAAGAAGTGTAAATAATATTCCGCCGATAAAAATTGCACCGAGCGCAGTCTGCCAGCTATAATGTAAAACATTTACAACAGTGTAGGCAATAAATGCATTCTCTCCCATATAAGGCGCAATTGCAAAAGGCCGCTTTGCATAAACTCCCATTATAAGTGTTCCGAAAAAAGCACTCATGATAGTTGCAACCATTGATGCGCCGAACGGCATTCCTGCAGCTTCAAGAATCTTGGGGTTAACAATAATGATGTAAGCCATCGTTACAAATGTTGTAGCCCCGGCAATAATTTCTTGTTTGATGGTTGTGTTAAGTTCTTTTAGGCGGAAAAATTTTGTAAGCATGTCTTCCTCGTATTATTTCTAATCTATTTTTGGTGATAAATAATTCTACGTGAACCGGAAGATGAATTAGCAAATTCATTCTTGTTTTCCAAAGAGACATAGTATCAATTAGAAATATAAAAGAATGGATATGCAGTTGCACGTATCAAAATATTGTTAGCATAAACATAATTTTATATATTCAAAAAGAAAATAAACTAAATAATTGCTGATGAATTTAACTGTTAAAATTAGTACGGAGCTGCTCTGATCGAATCGAACGAAAGCAAATCAAAATCGGAAGATCAAAACGAATCTCTTCAATCCGAAGAAAAACTTTTTGATAAAATGGATAACGCTACTGTTCCGTCCTCTCCCATTAAAAAGTTTTCCCGTTCAAAAAATAATGTGGTTATAACTGGAGTTTGTGCCGGAATTGCTGAGTATATGAAAACGGAACCGGCAAACATCCGGGTTATTGCACTCTTAACGCTCCTATTCGGCGGATGGAGTATCGTTGCATATTTAATAACTGCATCACTAATTCCGGTTGATAAAAATTCTTTGCCTCTTTCTCAACCAGAGATTATATCTATAAGAAAAGAAAATTTCAAAACTGTTGTCGGCGGATTATTAATACTTTTCGGATTTTATTTTGCTTTTAGAATAATTGGAATTGCCAGTAGTTCTAGAATTTTTATTCTTCCAGATGATTTTATCTTTTCTTTAGCAGCTTTTGCAATTGGAATTTATTTTTTAATAATTAAACCTTCAAATACCGAAATAATTTTATCAGTACTACCGGAAAAATTATTTAGATCAATAGCAGATAGAAAAGTAACCGGAGTATGCGGCGGTCTTGCAAAGTATATTGGGATTGATGCAACCATACTTCGCATAATTTTTATCCTTGCTACATTATTAACATTAGGAATATTTGCTTTGCTCTATCTTATTCTTGTTGTTTTTATTCCTTACGAAGAAGGACAAAAATTTGAATAACAGAATCATACTTGGACTTAGTTTTTTGATTTTCGGCATATTTTCAATGCTTAGTGGCCGCAATATAATTTTACTAACATTTGAAGATGTCGTAGGGATTGTTTTTGTTTTTTATTCGATACCAACAGTTTATTCTGCGTTGAATAATGGTGAGAGAGAAAAATTAACTGCATCAACAATACTGTTTTTAGTCGGAGTTGTCTTTTTAGTAAAATCGTATTTTGAGATTCTTGATACACGAGGAATAGTTTTTTTCTCGGTTCTTTTTATAAGTGGTTCCGTTTTAGTAATTCTTTTCATAGAAAACATAAAAGAAAAAATTTTTCTATATGCCGGCATTGCCCTTCTTGTATTGAGTTATTTAAGCATTACTCAATTCAAAAAGTTGGGATTGCTTAACGCTGCGAATAGAATTGGAAATTTGTCCGAAGTATTTTGGCCTGTAATATTGATTGTAATGGGAATGATAATTTTCGTCAACAGAAAAAAGTAATAGCTCTAATTAGCTCTGCCTTTCAGAATTTTACCAGCCGTAGAACTCGATAAATAAATTATCGTTGAAGGTGTGGGTGATCCTTCGTTAGATTCAATTGTAACAAAGTATGATTCTATATTCTCTTTCGGGAGAAACGGAAAAGAATTTATTTTCAAATACTCGCTTCCGCTCGGTTGGTACACACCAAGTGAATAAGATTGACCTTTACTCTGAACCCATACCTGATAACCTTGATTCGGCTGCAGCGGTTTTACATTCTTGAATTGTATCAATCCTTCTTTTTGATTGAAAGAAAGTAAAAGCTGTGCAGAACCTTTTTCTGCTGCGTCTGAGCTTGATAATCCGGTTACAATAATATCTTTGTAATTAAAAAATTCAATTAAAAATGTGTAATTGCTTATAAAATTATTTGCTGCACCAAGTTGATTTTTTAGTGAGTTAACCTGAGCTGTTAAATCATCAACAGTTCCATTGAGGGTTTTGATTGATGTAAACGTAAAATACCCTAGAATAGAAAAAAGAACTATAGATAACAATAACGCTGACAATCCCATAATTCCTGATGAAGCTTTTTCCGGAGAAGTTGGTCTTTGTTGTTCAGTCGTGGCCTGCGCAATTAATTGAGGTGGCGCTATTAAAGATTTCGGCGTTGTTGTTTTATCAGGGGATTCTATTTTTTTAGATCCCATGGTTGGGGTTTTCGGTTCGGGTATTGGTGTTTTAGTTTTTCTGGGGGTAATAGGAATCTGAGCGTCATCATCTCCAAATTGAAAAGCCGATGTTGTTGTTGATGCTTTTCTATCTATAAAACTTATAGATTTATTCTTCGGCGAACCGACTGAGGATTTACTTAATTTTGTTGCTGCTGCAGTTGTTTTTTTCTTCTCTTCAATAATTTTTGTTTTGATCTCTTCTTTCATTCCGATCAATTTTTTTGCAACTAAATCTTTGATTGACGGATCGGGTCTTTCTAAATCAAGAATAACCGGAATCATTGAAATAATATTTTGTAATTCTCCCAATTCTCCTTTCGGTAAGTATCCGCTTTCATCCATATAATCTTTGAACTGCATGTAATTTTGTTTATCCATGCAGCCGGCGGCAAATGCAGCAATCATTTCGCTCAATGCTTTGTCTGCCATCACTCACCCACCAGATTATCTCTTAGACTTGATAAAGCAGTCATAATTTTTCCGCGTACTGTTTCTACAGGAACATTAAGCTTATCGGAAATCTCATCTATCGCATATCCTTCATAATATGCTAAATGTAAAACATATTTCTGCGTATCGGTTAATTTTGATAATGCTTGTTCGATCTTCGGTTTAATTGTGAAGGCTGTGTTAAAATCCAAACTATCCATATCATTTGGAAAAGAGGGAAGAATAAAATAATCCTCATAATCATCATCATAAAATTGAACTGTCGCTCCCGCAGCGCGCGCTCTTCTTAAACTATCAACTGCTTTATTCCGGGCAAGTGTTACAAGCCAGCTAAAAATATTTCCGTTATTTAAATCGAACTTGCCGATTTTACGCCAGATGATTACAAAAACTTCAATGAGTATTTGTTCAGCAGTGGCTTGATCGGGGGAAATTTTCTTAATAACTGTATATAATAGTGATGAGTACCTTTCGTAAAGTTCTTCCAGCGCACGTGATTCAAACTGGGCGATCTCCCGCATTAATTCTAAATCCGATAACTCTTTAAATTTACTCACACTTGTTCAATTTTGTTGAATGTTTACAATCAAAAGTATCATTACTCTATCAAAATTGCAATTGGCAATATGCGGCCAGTTATCAGCGCTCGGCTATAAGCTATTTTTATTATATTTGTTCATTAAAAACTTAGACTGACTTATGACATCGAACGAAATACGACAGCAATTTTTAGATTTTTTCAAAAGCAAAGATCATAGGATTGTACCGAGTGCGCCTGTTGTTCCGCATGGTGATCCAACTCTTCTTTTTACTAATGCGGGAATGAATCAATTTAAAGATGTATTTCTTGGAACCGGTTCGCGTGAATATAAACGCGCTGCCGATACACAAAAATGCATCCGCGTTTCCGGAAAACATAATGATCTTGAAGAAGTTGGTCACGATACTTACCACCACACATTTTTTGAAATGCTTGGCAACTGGAGCTTTGGCGACCCCCCTTCAAAAGACGGAATCGGGGCAGGCTATTATAAAAAAGAAGCGATTGGCTGGGCGTGGGAATTATTAACCGGAGTATGGAAACTTCCAAAAGAAAGAATTTGGGCTACTGTTTATCGGACGGATGATGAAACGTTAAAATTTTGGAAGAGTGAAACTGATATTAATCCGAAACACATTTTAAAGTTTGATGAGAAAGATAATTTTTGGGAGATGGGTGAAGCCGGTCCGTGCGGTCCATGTTCTGAAATTCACATCAACTTAAGCGATGATTATGAAAATCCGAAATATGTAAATGCCGGATTACCGGAGTGCATTGAAATCTGGAATTTGGTTTTCATTCAATACAACCGCGATGAAAAAGGAACACTTCATGAACTTCCGGCAAAACATGTTGATACCGGAATGGGATTTGAACGTGTCTGTGCGATTCTTCAGAAGAAAAATTCCAATTATGATACCGACGTTTTCACTCCAATTATAAAATCAGTTGAAAAACTTTCCGGTGTGAGTTATAAAAAAGAAGAAGATATGATTTCGATGCGCGTTATTGCAGATCATATCCGCACTCTAACTTTTGCAATTGCAGATGGTTTAGAATACGGAATTCCAGATGCTTTACCTAGTAACGAAGGACGTGGATATGTATTACGCAGATTATTACGCCGTGCTGCTGTATATGCGGAAAAGATTAATTTGAATGAACCCTTCCTATTTAAGCTAGTTAATGTTGTCGTTCAAACTTTTGGTCATGTCTTTCCAGAAATAAAAACGAATCAATCTAATATTGAAAAGATAATTAAAGCTGAAGAAGAAAGTTTCAATATAACACGCGATCGAGGAATTGAAGAGTATAATCAAGTTGCTTCTGGCTCATTGTGTAGAGCAATTTCAGAAAAAACTCCATACAATGCTTATGCAATATATGAATTTGAAAATATGGATTGGAGAATTATAATTGACAAGAAAGATGGTGTTAATGTTGAGAAAATATTTTTCAATAACATTAATCCGGAAACATTAAAAAAATATTGTTTAGATAATGTTGTTATTTCAGGCGATGACGTCTTTAAATTGAAAGATACTTATGGTTTTCCAGAAGACCTTACTAATATGATGGCACGCGAAAAAGGATTTTCAATTGACGAATCTCGCTTTACCGAATTGATAGAGGAACAAAGAGAACGCGCAAGAAAATCAACGAAAGAAAAAATGAAAACATTAAAAATGCCTCTTTCTTGGGAAATTAAAACTATTGATTCAACGGAAAATAAAATAATTGTTCCAACCATCTTCACAGGATATGATGAACTTAGAACAGAAGCGGTTGTTGAAAATGTTTTTCCAGATGGAAACAATTTACTTGTTACATTGGATAAAACACCTTTCTATGTTTTCGGTGGCGGACAGGTTGAAGATAAAGGATATTTAATTGTTAACGATAGAAAATTTTACACAGCTGTAATGAAAAACGATAAAACGATTTATCACCTACTCATTAACGAAAAGAAAGATATTGTTCTAGAAAGTGGAACGAAAGTGATAGCCGAAGTTGATAAAAATAATCGCTGGGACATAATGCGCAATCATTCGGCAACACATTTTCTGCACAAAGCATTAAGACAAATTCTCGGTCAGCACGTACGACAGTCTGGTTCATATGTTGGTCCAGACGGCTTCCGCTTCGACTTCACTCATTTCGAAAAAATAAAAGAATCAAAACTTGAAGAGATTGAATTTTTAGTAAATGAAAAGTTGAGAGAAAACTTACCTTTAATTCATCATCGCGACATACCTTTTGACGAAGCAATAAAAATGGGCGCGCTTATGTTCTTCGGTGATAAATACGGCGATAAAGTTAATGTAGTTCAGTTCGGCGACTTCACAATGGAATTCTGCGGCGGCACTCACGTAAAGAATAGTTCGCAAATTGGTTTGTTCAAGATAATAAGTGAATCCTCTATTGCAAGCGGTGTTAGAAGAATAGAAGCAGTAACAGGTGCGGGAGTTGAAAAATATATTAAGGAACAGCAATTGAGAATTGAGAATGGCGAATTGAGAATTAATGAATTGCATGATGAAAAGAAAAAATTAGAGAAACAGCTCGCTGAGTTTCAGCTTAAAGAAAAGCTTGGCGGAATTAATTCGATTGTTTCTTCTCCAATTAATGTGAACGGAATAAATTTATTTAAAGGAAAAGTCTCTGCATCTAATATGGATGAACTAAAATCTATGGGCGATGAACTCCGCGAAAAAATGAAAAGCGGTATTGGTGTGCTTATCTCTCAAATAGAAGATAAAGTAGGAATTGTTGCAGTTGTAAGCGATGATTTGATTAAGGAGAAAAAAATTCTTGCCGGAAATATTGTTAAAGAAGTCGCTAAAATTGTTGGCGGAAGCGGCGGCGGGCGTCCTCATCTTGCAACCGCCGGCGGAAAAGATGTTGAGAAAATTGATGATGCGCTACAATCGTTAGAAGCAATCGTTAAAGGTTTTTAAGTCGGGAAAGTATGCCGCATAATGTTGGCATATCTATGGCTAAAATCAAAAGTCTCTTCCATGTTTTTTAGATGAACCGTATATGTTCTTTCGTTTGTCCGCACAATCTTATCTATACAATCCAGATTAATAATTGTAGCGCGGTGAATCTGCAAGAATAAATTCTTAGGTAAAATTTTTATCCAGTTTCTCAAAGATTTTCTTACAATAATTTTACAACCATCTTTTGTAATAATTTTGCTGTATTCTTTCATTGCAGTAACACAAACCATCTCGGAAAATTTTACGAGTTTCAACTTGTTACCTATCTTAACGAGAACGTGATCATCATTTCCCGAACGTGAAGTAAATTCATCAAAAGTATCAATCTCTTTGTCCAAATGGATCTTTACATTAGTAAACTTTTCAAATCTTTTTCGGACAGAGTTTAATAAACTTATTTCGAGTAAAGTTATAGGAATATAATCGTCGGCACCTAATTCCATTACTTCTCTTTGCTGTTCAAACGATGAATTGTTTGAAATAACGATCATAGGTAAGTTTGCTGTAGCTTCGTTATTGCAGATTTTTTTTATTAACTCTAAATCGTTCTTGCCGTTAGAGAAAAAGAAAAGAATTAAGTCTGGTAAATATCGCGAGGCGATTTCTAAACCATCTTTCTTATTGTGGGAGAAATAAATATCAAAATCAGTTTGTGGAAGAAGCAATTCAATTTGTTTTAGTTCTTCGCTAGCATTCTCGATTACCAAAATTCTTTTCAACAAAACACCAAGATTTAATATGAAAACTTAGAAAACAATTTCGAAAAATCCTTTATCAATATTATTTATTAAAAAATAAGTTTGCATTCTCAATTAAGCCATCTTGTCGCATTCGAAAATCAACTCGTCTGCGACAAAATTGCTGCGCTTGTTGAATATAATTATTCGCTCACAAAAATATTTCAAATTTTGCATACAACATTTTTATTCGAAAAGATTAGTCAATCGTTCTTCAACTAATCAAGAAATAAATTATAAACGGAGAACGAAAATTTTTTTGTCTTATTACAACATCAGAACAGAAATTTCCTATTTAATTTTCAGAATTTCTGTCCAACAAAAACTAAATTAAAATAATTAGAGGTAATTATGTTCGATACTGGAAGTACTGGATTTATGCTTGTCGCATCAAGCTTAGTAATGCTTATGACACCGGGACTTGCATTTTTTTACGGCGGTCTAGTTGGAAGAAAAAATGTATTAGGAATAATGATTCAAAGTTTCGTCTCTTTAGTTTGGACAACCGTACTTTGGTTTGCGTTCGGGTACTCGCTTTGCTTCAGCGGCAGTGAAGGAGGAATCATTGGTAATCTTAACATGGCATTTTTATCGGGAACAAATCTGAATTCTATCTTCACCGGAAATAATCAAATTCCACTTTATGTATTTGTTGCTTATCAAATGATGTTCGCAATTATCACCCCCGCATTGATAACCGGTGCATTTACAAACAGAGTTCGCTTCCCTGCCTACTTTTTGTTTTTAACTATCTGGTTAGTGGGCGTTTATTTCCCGTTAGTTCATATGATTTGGGGCGGCGGTTTACTTGCTCAATGGGGCGTTCTTGATTTTGCAGGTGGGATTGTTGTTCATGCAAGTGCAGGAATGGCAGCGTTGGCATCAGTCTTCTATGTCGGTAAACGGAATGTTTTTGAGCGGGGTCCGCATAGCATTCCACTTGTTGCTCTAGGAACTGGTTTACTCTGGTTCGGTTGGTATGGATTCAATGCCGGAAGCGAATTAAAAGTTGACACAATCACTGTCACAGCTTTTCTTAATACAGATGTTGCGGCATCATTCGCCGGAGTTACTTGGTTGTTCCTTGCGTGGATACTTGAAAAGAAACCTAAATTTATTGGCCTGTTAACAGGTTCTGTTGCGGGACTTGCAACTATTACTCCAGCAGCGGGATTTATTACTATTGGCAATGCTGCAATTATTGGAATTGTTGCCGGAATAGTTTGCTACTTTGCCGTTGCATTAAAAAATAAACTCAAATGGGATGATGCGCTAGATGTTTGGGGAGTTCACGGAGTCGGCGGAACAATCGGTATTATTATGCTTGGTCTATTTGCTTCAAAAGCTGTAAATCCAATGGTTCATGTTGATGGATTATTTATTGGAGGTTCTGCTGAATTCTTTATGAAACAATTAATCTCAGTTATTGCAGTTGGCATTTATTGTTTCTTGTTCACTTATATAATGTTGAAGATAATCAATTATATAACACCTGTAAAAGTAACAAGAGCTGAAGAAGAAGCCGGTTTGGATAGTTCACTGCACGGCGAGATTGCTTACGACTAAGATTAAAAAAACATTTTAGGAACTGCCCGGTAAAACGGGCAGTTTCATTTAATGCTGCTTGTAACGATAACAATTTTCAATATGATCGTTCACCATTCCAACAGCTTGCATAAAAGCATAACAAATTGTAGAACCGACAAACTTGAATCCAAGTTTCTTCAAATCTTTGCTCATCGCATCTGATTCATTTGTCATAGCGGGAATCTCTTTGAGCGATTTCCATTTATTTCTAATTGGTTTACGGTTTACAAATTGCCAAATGTATTTATCGAACGATCCAAATTCTTTCTGTATCTCAAGAAAACATTTTGCGGTTTGAATTGTTACTGCGATCTTTAATCTGCTACGTACAATTCCTTCGTTTTGTAAAAGTTGCTTAATTTTTTTTGAATCATATTTTGCAATTTTCTCCGCATCAAAATTATTAAATGCTTTGCGGTAGTTTTCCCGTTTGCGGAGAATGGTAATCCAGCTTAATCCTGCTTGCGCTCCTTCGAGAATTAACATTTCAAAAAGTTTTCTATCATCATGAACCGGTACCCCCCATTCTTCGTCATGATATTTTATATATAACGGATCATTTGTTGACCAGCCGCAACGTTGTTTCATCTCGTTTCCTTTGTTTAACATTAGTTAAAAGTTATTTGTTATCAGTTATCGGAGAAAAAATAATTATTAACAACCGATAACTGATCACCGATAGCTATTTAATCCAAACTGTTTTGATGTTTACAAATTCTTTTATTCCGTAATGAGAAAGTTCTCTTCCGTATCCTGAATTTTTAATTCCGCCGAATGGCAATCTCGGATCTGATTTTACCATTCCGTTAATAAATACCGAACCGCTTTCTATTTTACTCGCTAACACTTTTGCTTTTGTAATATTTGAAGTCCATAATGAAGCACCAAGTCCGAACGGAGAATCATTTGCAATTTTAATTGCATCATCTTCATCTTTTGCTTTTATTAAACTTGCAACGGGGCCGAATATTTCTTCATCATAAGCAGACATTCCTTTAGAGAGATTCGAAAGAATAGTCGGTTCATAATAAAATCCTTCTTTATTAATTCTTTTTCCTCCGCATAAAACAACAGCGCCCTTTGCAACAGATTGTTTAACTTGTTCGTCAAGTTCATTTAACAAATCTTCACGTGCAATCGGGCCAAGTTCGGTTTCTTTGTCCATCGGATCGCCGATTTTTACTTTACCCATTGCTTCAATAAATTTCTTTTCAAATTCATCATAAATTTTTTCTACAACAATAAATCTTTTTGCGGCAATACAACTTTGACCATTATTAATCAATCGTGCGGTTACTGCTGTTTTAACTGCTTCATCAATGTTAGCATCATTAAGAACAATAAACGGATCACTTCCGCCTAATTCTAAAACTGTTTTTTTTAATTTTGCACCGCACAATTGTGCAACTTGTTTACCTGCCGGTTCACTTCCGGTTAAAGTAACTGCTTTTACAAAAGGATGATCAATTACATCTTTAACCAGTGAAGAGCCGATAAGTAAAGTTTTAAATGTGTTTTTGGGAAAACCGGCTTCCAAGAAGATTTCTTCTATAGCAAGTGCGCTCATCGGAACATTTGATGCGTGTTTAAGCAAACAAACATTTCCCACCATTAAAGTGGGTGTAGCAAAACGGAATACCTGCCAGAACGGAAAATTCCACGGCATAACAGCAAGCACTATTCCGAGAGGATCAAAGCGCACATAACTTTGTGAAGCATCAGTTTGAACAATTTCTTCACTAAGAATTTTTTCTGCATTATCAGAATAGTATTCACAAACCAAAGCGCACTTTTCAACTTCAGAAATAGCTTGAGTTATTGGTTTACCCATTTCAAGAGTTAATATTTTACCATAATATTCTTTTTTATCGCGAAGAATCTTAGCTGCGTTTTTCATGAGTTGCGACCTCAAGGTGAAATTTGTTCCTCTCCATTTGTGAAATGCGGTGTCCGAGCTCTCAATCATTTTAAGAACTTCTTCATTAGTATGTTCAATAAATGTCTTTTCGAGTTTACCGGTTGACGGGTTAATTGTTTGAATAGCCATAATTTTATTCCTGCTTGTGTTAAATAACATCCTTAGAAAAGAATTTTTCGATAAAGAAAAAAAAATTTATTATGTTCCATCTGAAATTACTCAGAAATTCTTTCACAATAAATTATTGTTCTTTATGAAAAAACCCAGTCCTAAAAATTTTGTTCTCGACACAAACGTAATCCTTCACGATCCTACTTGCATAAATCACTTCCAAGAAAATAATATAATCATTCCGCTTGTCGTGATAGAGGAGTTAGACCACTTCAAGCGCGGTAATCAAGTGATTAATTTGAATGCGCGCGAATTTGCCCGCACACTTGATTCAATCACCGGAAATGAAATTTTCAACGGCGGTGTATCTCTTGGAAAAGGAAAAGGCAAAGTACGAATCGTTATTACCCGCGGACTTGCGCAGGAAATCCATGATGTATTCCGCGAAGATAATGTTGACCACAGAGTTCTTAGTGCTGCTCTCGAAGCTAATAAATCCGGGAAAGAAAAAGAGCGGACGATTCTTGTAACGAAAGATGTAAATCTCCGCATGAAAGCAAAAGCACTTGGTATTCCCGCAGAAGATTATACAACCGACTGGGTTACAAATGTAGAAGAGCTTTACAGCGGCAAAACTATTGTCGAGGATTTTGATGACGATATTTTACAGCGGCTTTATCAACCGCCGTTTGAAGTTCCCGCTAAACAAATCCTCAAGAAAATTAAAAATGAAGCTGTGCCGAATAAATTTTTTATAATGCGCAACTCAAGCCGTTCCATACTTTCCTGTCTTGATCAAGAGATGGAAAAATTTAAGCGCATTGATAAACAAGTTGCTTATGGAATTAAACCAAGAAATGCAGAACAAACTTTTGCTGTTGATGCACTTGTTAATTCCGATATCCCTCTTGTTTCAATGACGGGAAAAGCAGGGACCGGAAAAACTTTACTTGCACTTGCATGTGCGCTTCAAGTAAGAAAAAATTATAGGCAGATATATATTGCCCGTCCGGTGGTTCCTTTGAGTAATAAAGATATCGGTTACTTGCCCGGTGATGTAGAAAGCAAGCTGGCTCCTTACATGCAGCCGTTGTGGGATAATTTAAAAGTTATACAAGATCAATTTCCGGAAACCGACAAGAGTTATCAGCTTATTAACGCGCTGATAAAAGATGAGAAACTTGTAATTGAACCTCTTAGTTACATCAGAGGAAGGAGTTTGCAAAGAATTTATTTTATTGTTGATGAAGCACAAAATCTTACTCCTCACGAAATCAAAACAATTATTACACGCGCCGGTGAAGGTGCTAAAATTGTTTTAACTGGAGATATTTACCAGATAGATCACCCTTATCTTGATGCACAATCAAATGGTCTTTCTTATTTGATCGATCATTTCAAAGGACAAAAACTTTACGCACATGTTAATCTTGAGAAAGGAGAACGATCAGAATTAGCAGAACTTGCAAGCAATCTCCTATAATTCCCTGCTGTAAGTTTGCTTCTTATAACACCTCTCGCTAAGTTTTCATAAGCAAACAATATATTTTTGTGTTTATGTTAAACTTTTTCACTTCATTTATTCTCACCACGAAAACAAATTAGATCATGAAAGATTTTTTGTTCAAACCGTTTGAAGAAATGACCGATAAAGATTATGAAACGGTTGGATTCAAATCCGGATTAGAAATTCATCAGCAGCTTTTCACTACGAAAAAACTTTTCTGCCGTTGTCCCGCGGGAAAATATAGCGACCGTTACGATGCTGAAATTCTGCGCCACATGCGTCCCACTCTTTCAGAACTTGGTGAATACGACGGTACCGCTTTGATGGAATTTAAAACAAAGAAAGATATTCTTTACAGAATCAATCGTGAAAGTGTTTGTACTTATGAAATGGATGACACACCGCCGTTTTTAATAAATGATGATGCATTAGACATTGCTTTACAGTGCGGTATGCTGTTCGATTGTTCAATCGTTGATGAACTTCATATTGCACGTAAACAATATTTGGACGGAAGTATTCCCACTGGATTTCAGCGCACTGCAATTTTTGCTCTTGATGGAAAAATTCCATACAAGAACCGCACGATAGATATTGTTCAAATGTCGATCGAAGAAGATTCATGCCGCGAAATATCAGACTCCGGACATTTGCGAGTTTACAGAACAGATCGTCTCGGGATGCCGCTCATCGAAACAGTAACCGGACCGAATATGCGAACACCGTTCGAAGTTGCAGAAGTTGCCGAGATTTGTGCGAATCTTGTTCGAAGTACAAACAAAGTCCGCCGCGGTATCGGATCGGCGCGTGAAGATGTTAACGTGAGTGTTGAAGGCGGAACACGAATTGAAATTAAAGGTGTGCCTAAGATCGGAAGAATTCCGCTCCTCACATATTACGAAGCAATGCGCCAGTGGAATCTTTTACGTTTACGTGATGAACTTCATCGAAGAGGAATTACAAAAGAAACTTTTGAAACAAAGTCCGACGACATTACTCGTATTGTAAAAAAAGCTCTCTACTTACCAATCCGCACTGCAACAGATCAGGGATTATTGGTGAAATGTGTTGTGCTTCGCGGTTACTTTGGACTTCTTCACTGGCAGACTCAAACAGACACTTATTTTTCAAAAGAAATTTCCGACCGCGTGCGCGTGATCGCTTGCTTAACAAATATTCCAAACATCATTCATTCGGATAGTAAGGGAGATACTTTAACTTCCGCTGATTGGCAAAACATTAAGCGTGCGGTTGGTGCAACAAACAACGATACAATGGTTCTCGTTTGGGGAAATGAACAAGACACTGAAATGGCTGTGAAGGAAATTATTATCCGCGCAAAAGAAGCTACTGTTGGAGTTCCATCGGAAACACGGCAAGCGATGCGCGATGGAACAAATGGCTTTGAAAGAATTTTGCCTGGCGCAGATAGAATGTATCCCGATACTGATCTGCCGCCAACGAGAATAACAGAAGAACGGTTGGAAAAACTTCGTTTAAATTTGCCCGAACATTTTTGGGATAGAGAAAAGTGGTATTGTAAACTTGGAATTCCAGAAGACACGTTACGTGAGTTATCAATTTCAAAATTCGCTCCGTTGTTTAAGTTTCTTGTTGATGAATGGAGAATGGATCCAATACTTACCGCAGTTGTGTTAATACAATTTCCCAAGCGGTTAAAGAGAAGTAGTTTTGATATTAGACTGTTCGATGAAGAAATAATGAGAGAAATTTTCCGGTCATACAAAGACGGTTTGCTTTCCAGAGACGGAATTTTAACCGCAATGCAAAAATCTATTAAGAAAGGAAAATTCTATCCCGAATTATTACCTAAACCTCTTACAACAAAAGAACTAGAAGAGATTATAGCTGAAACGAATAATGAATTAAGTAAAGTGCGCTTGATAAATAATGAGAATAGAAAAGAAGTTTTAATGGGACTAGTAATGAACAAAGTAAGAATGAATGTTGAAGGAAAAACAGTAACTAAAAAAATTAATGTTTGAATCTCCGCGCTCTTTGCGATCCGGCAGCTGCCGGATTTTGCGTTCTCTGCGTTAAATTTTTAAACCGCAAAGGACGCTGAGAAATTCGCAAAGCACACAAAGGAAAAATTATGGCAGATGACAATTACAAAGGTTACCGAGGCAAGACGCTTTCGGTTTTAAAAAATTTCAGTGCTCTTGTGTGGAGTGATGTTGAGATCACAACAACAAAAGGAAAATATAAGGGTATCATCCTTCCACGTTCCGAAACAGCAGATCCTTTTCACATCGTAATCAAAATGCCTGTCGGTTATAACATTGGGGTTGCCGCCGATTTGGTAACCGACATTCAAATAAGAGGACGTAAAGAAGCGCATTATAAAATTCCGGAAAAAGATTTTCCGCGCGATCCATCAAAGCCAAACGTAAAACTTCTCGGCACGGGCGGAACGATTGCATCGCGTCTTGATTACAGAACCGGCGCAGTTATTCCTGCATTCTCACCGGGAGAGCTTTACGGTTCCGTTCCCGAACTTGCCAACTACTGCAATCTCGAAACGGAAAAACTTTACGGTGTCTTCAGCGAAAATATGGGGCCCGATCAATGGAAAGGTACTGCAGAAGCAATAGGAAGAGAAATTGAAAAAGGCGTTGATGGAATTGTGATCGGTCACGGAACAGATACGATGCATCACACAGCGGCGGTGCTTTCTTTCATGGTACAAAATTCTCCAGTTCCGATTGTTATGGTAGGTTCGCAAAGGTCGAGCGACCGTCCTTCCTCCGATGCGGCACTGAATTTAATGCACAGCGTTAAGACTGCGGCTGAAAGCGATATTGCAGAAGTTATGGTTTGTATGTTCGGTCCGACATCGGATTATTACGGACTACTTCACCGCGGAACTCGTGTACGAAAAATGCATTCAAGTTACCGCTCAACATTCAGAACTATCGGCGATATTCCTATTGCAAAAGTCAGCCGCGATGAAATCACTCCTCTGCGACAAGATTATAAACGCCGACGCAAAGACCGCAATGTAAAAATTAACACTGCGTTCGAAGAAAAAGTTAGTATTGTTTACTACTATCCGAATATGAAACCTGATATCATCGAATCACTTATTGATAATGACTACAAAGGAATTGTTATTGCAGGCACTGGACTTGGACACGTGAACAAACCTTTGTATCCCGCACTTAAACGTGCACACGAAAAAGGAATTTCAATTTACATGACAGTTCAAACACTTTGGGGATACGTACAAATGTATGTTTACGATACCGGTCGTGATATGATGGAGCTCGGTGTAATTCCCGGAGAGAATATGCTGCCCGAAGTTGCTTACATGAAATTATGCTGGGCATTAGGACAAACGACAGATCAGAAAAAAGTGAAAGATATAATGTTAACATCTATCGCCGGAGAAATTACCGAACGCGAACCGAGCAATGGTTATTTAATCTATCAAGGTGGTTTGCCTGAGGTTGAAGAATTTATTTCTAAGTATATAAAATGATTTTTTAGATCACCCAGATACTTCTAAAAAATATCCATGTTCAATTTTCGGTGGACGCAATAATTGAATGGTCGTATAATTGCTCGTCGAAATTTTGATGGGATTAATTTATGAACACAGCTTCAAGCCAAAACACACTTCCTTCTTTGTTAGAGATGGAACAAGCATACAAAAAGAGCGATGGTTCATACGATGGAATTTTTTATCTCGCTGTTCGCAGTACGGGAATATTCTGCCGTCCGTCTTGTTCTGCAAGAAAACCATTGCCAAAAAATGTTGAGTACTTTCCATCTGCACGTGAAGCAGTTTTTGCAGGCTATCGTCCATGTAAACGCTGCCGTCCTCTTGAAACTCATGGAACACCGCCTGAATGGGTAAATAAATTGCTTGATATGATTGATGCGAATCCTACCGCCCGTTACAACGATGCGTTTCTCCGTTCTGTCAAAATTAATCCGGCACGAGCAAGAAGATATTTTTTGAAAAATTACAATATGACATTTCAAGCATATTGCCGCGGAAGACGACTTGGAATTTCTTTCGAGCAGATTCGACAAGGGAAAGATCTTGATGATGTAGCGCTCGGACACGGGTATGAATCGCACAGCGGATTCCGCGATGCATTTGTAAAAACTTTCGGCACACCGCCGGGCAAAAGTAAATCAAAAGATTGCATTCTAACTGCATGGATTGAAAGCCCGATGGGACCGTTGATAACTGCCGCAACTGATGAGGGAATTTGTTTACTCGAATTTTCTGACCGAAGAATGCTTGATGCACAGTTTACTACATTGAGAAAACTTTTTAAGTCTCCGATCGTTCCCGGTGAAAACAAACACCTCAATCATCTCCGTAAAGAATTGAAAAAATATTTTGAAGGATCTCTGAAAGAATTTACCGTTCCGATTATTTATCCCGGCAGTCCGTTCCAACAAAAAGTATGGAATGAGTTGTTAAAAATTCCGTTTGGAAAAACTGTTTCTTATGAAACGATTGCAAAAAAGGTTGGCGTTCCAAAAGCTCAACGAGCAGTTGGACATGCAAACGGATTGAACAGAATTGCGATTGTCATTCCATGTCACCGTGTAGTTAATAAGAATGGAAATCTCGGCGGATACGGCGGAGGACTTTGGAGAAAGCAACGATTGTTAGAGCTTGAGCAAGGAAAATAAATGTATGGAAAAAAAATTTAATGTTATTTAAAATAAAAGTAGTATTAAGAAATTGACAAGGGCAAATCTGAGTATATTTTTTTTGAGTCTCCTTTGCCATTCATTATTTCAAAAATTTTAAGCTTACCCTCATATTGATGAATTTTTTCTGGTGCGTATAAGTATAATTTCTTATTAATATTATTTTCTTCACTAAATTTCTTTGAGGAAAGAATGTGAATATTTGTTTTTAGTTTATACTCTTGTAGCGCACGTTTTTTTAATGTCTCTATCATGAGAATTAGAGACTTGTCTTGTTTAATATTATCTGTAACAAAGTAAAGATTTAATTCTTTCTGTTTTCCATTTGTTAGAACAAAAAACCGGTTTGATTGATTTATATATTTTTTGTTGATAAAAGAGGATAGTTCTACCGCTGCTTTTACTTTTCTCAATTTGATGTTTTCTTTCTTAAATTCTCCAAGTGCTTTTTTATTTTTCACAGATTCTTTTTCGCTTTTTTCAAAAAATTTTTTTGCCCCAACTTTTACTTCTTTCTCAAAAGCTTTTCGATAATTTGTTGATAAATCAAAACCAATCGCTTTTCTGTTCATCAAATTTGCAATTGCTAATACACTTCCTGAGCCGACGAATGGATCAAATACTAAATCCTTTTCATTAGTTGCAAGAGAAATTATTCTTTCAATCAATTCGAAAGGAAATGGGCAAAGATGTTTTTGATATCCCTTTCCCCATCCTCTGAGGGGAGAATTAAATTCCCAAATATTTGATGGGGCTTGTCCTTTTGAGCTATATCTTTCCGGATAGCTCTTGAACCACTTTTTGTACTCTCCCAATTCCCGTATTTTGTCAATATTAAACTTGTACTCACTACCTTTTGAAAAAAATAGTATGTATTCAAATGAATTTTTGAACCTTCCTTTAGCGTGCCAAGGAATATTTTTCTTTTTATTCCATATAATAATATCTCTAAGCTTCCAAGATTTGCTATCGCTCAATTTATTAATAATATCAAATGGGAGTGGTTTTAGCTCACCTTGTTTTCTAATAGTATCTACCACCAGCCAAAGAGTTGAATTTTTTGCAGCAATAGAAAAACATTGCTTTAAAACATTTATTACATCAATTAGGTAATTATCATAAGTCTGTTTATATCCCATTTGGTTCTTTTTATTATCATAATTTTTCAAATTATGATATGGGGGTGAAGTTATAATTAATTTTGGTGAAAGAGGTTTCCGTTTTTTAAAATACAGTTCCGTATGTCTGGCATCAATTATTTCATATCTAAGCAACATTAAATAATCCCTTCAAAATACTGAGGATAGTATCTATAATATTTAAAATAATTGTTGATATTGGTTTCCATATCTTCCAAATCAAACACTATGTTTTTTGTAATTTTTTTTATGTCTTTTTTCAAAATTTTACCATCTAAAAAATTCTTCTCGATCTTTTGATCCAAATATAATTTTTCCCTATAGGTTAATATTGGCACATCAATATCAATTATTGTTTCGTCTGTTGAAACAAATTTTTCTTTTTTCATCTTTTCTTGCAAAAGATTATTCTCGTCAAACACACCACCAATAGTAAACATTGGCGTACTATCGTTATATGTAAAAGCAAATAGTTTGTAGAAATCTAAGTTTTTTTTATTCTTTATTTTTTCTTCAATAATATTAATTATAACATCTTGAACAATTCTTGCAAAAGATTCTTGTTTTATAAATTTAATATGTTTGTATTGTGGTGAAATATATTGATCAATAGAATGAAAAATATTTCTTCGATATTCTTCGGCTTCTTCTAGATCATTAGTTTTATTTAATTTTATGTCAATTGTAATAAGAAAAAAATCCTTGCCAATAGCCTTATCAACAACCAAAGAGATATCGTCTTCTATTAATGATCTAAATTGTTTATCGTTTTCATCATAGATACCAAAATCGTAGTCTAACCATAGAATAAAATTAGAGTCATTTTTATAATCTGATAAAAAATCAGTAGATTTTTTATTGTAAAACTCAACAAAATTATATGGCTTGTTAAATTCAAACCGCCTCTTTAGAGTTGAGTTGTCAATAGAAATCATTTTTTTAATGTTCAAGAACTTGTGAAATAAAATAAAGTCATAATAAGATATCGAACCCATTCCTATATAATAATAATCACTTAGATTTACTATACTGATATTTTGAATTTTATTAAGAATATCGATAAATATTTTCCTTTCTATTTGCTTTTTGGGTCTTAGCAAATAATCTATTTTTTCAAAGCTATATTTTTTACTCATCTTTCAGTCCCTCAAAATTCCAGAAATAATCAAAAGTATATTCACCAACTCCTTTATTACTTTTTAAATGATATGTTTGTTTTATTTTTTCAATTTGCTTTAGAGGTCTTTTATATGAAATGGGAATTAAATCTGTTTTCTTTTTCAATTTTGGAGGATTAAACTTTGCTTGTGGTTTTAGATCATCAATAAACTTAGTTTCCAATTTTTTTTCATCATCCTTGTCTTTCTTAATTTCTTGATCTATTTCTCTATCAACATTATCGATTTTATCTCTATTATATTTATTACTTAGATACGTAATTATAGGTCTAGCAGTTTCTACCATCTTTTGCTTTATATAATGATAAAATGGATGTTCTAAATTAAAATTATTTTTTGTTGTATTTATAGGTAAAAGACCTGGGTCACTTGATTCAATCATCACGATACCGCGAAAATCATTATAAATGTTATGATAATTTGGAAGTTCATATTTTTGTCCACTCCAACCAGTTACTAAACTTTTATCATTAATCATTATTAATCGTTTATTCATAAATATATTCCAACCGTTTTTCTCTTGAATCTTAACAGCTCTTGAACGTGAGTCGGTTTTTTTTTCTACCCAACAATATATTTTATACTTTACGTTATCATAAGATTCCTTTATAAATATTGGTTTTATCTCTGGACTATAAGTAGCTTCTAAATCAAAAGCTTCTATTTGTTCATTATTAAATACAAATTGAATTTCCTTTTCAATAAAACGAGTATAATAAATGCTAAGATCATTTTTAAATTTATTAATAAAAATTGTCGTTAAGATCCTTGAGATTTCTTCTTTGTATTTACTAATAGTGATTTTTGTAAAAGGCTTTTTCCCTTTTAGCGAAATATTATCCTTAAAATCCAGTGGTATATCCCAATCATCATCATCTTTTTTTTCCCATTCTGGAACATTCATAAATATTTTTGAATAATCTTTCCCATCATAAGTTTCAAAGACAAATTCATTCGCAAGCTTAAATAATGCTCTTTTAAGACCAATACCATAGTAACCAATAGTTTGAGCAACAAATCCTGGTAATTCTCCTGATCTAAAAACATGATTCACTAATGTGTCCCTATCAATACCTCCACAATTATCTTCGATTATTAGTGACTTGTTTGTCATTTCAATCTCAATTTTTCTTCTATCCTTTATTTTATGCCTAGCATAAGAATCAACAGAGTTATCAATTAAATCAAGTATGCTATCATGAACATTAATATCTTTTGTAATTATTTCAACAAGAAGACGCTTGGTAGGACGGAAACTGACAACATTTTCATTTTCTGACATGGATGTGTTCCCCTCTTGGTATGAATTATTTTATTATAGGAACAAATTATATAATTAAAATATACATGTGCAACTAGTTTTTCACAATTCGACTCTCAGAACTCAGGATATGTTATTGCTATTAATAGACTAATTCCTGAATTATGCTCACCACAAGCCACCAACTAAAACTTCCATCTCGAATCAAAAGCAAATGTAATTCTCTTTGCGGTATTCGGACTTACGACTGATTGAAAATCCGGTGTTCCTAAATTCATTTCAAGAAATCCAAAATCAAAACCACAGCCCATTCCCCAATTAAATTTATCGAATCCGCCAAATGAAAATCCCGATCTCAATGCAAAAAATCCAAACTGCCAATCAGCACCTATAGAAAATCTTGGTTTGGTAGAATTACTTGGCTGATCATTAAATCCTTGATTGTAATCGAATGCCAACAACAATTTATTGTTAATGTTCATTGATGCACCGAGACGAAGTGCGGTTGCAAGCTGTGTTGAAAATTCGCTGATATATTTTCCGCCGTCTTTTCCGGTAAGAGCTTTAACTAAAGAATCGCGTTGGCTCTGGTTTGTAAGATCATCAAGATAGATCGGCTTGTTAGAAGAATACTCCGCAACATTTTTATTCCAGGTAATGCTTCCAATATCAGTAATTGCAAACCCGAAAGACCAAACATCATTTAATTTTGCGTTCACTCCAAAATCAAAACCGAAACCACTTCCCGCGGGAGTTGGAAATGGAGAAAACTTAAAATCTTTTTTTACTGTTGTGCTTTTATCGAAATCGTACTTAACATTAAAATCCGGCGAGAAGGCGGCGTGCGCAAGAAAATCTCCTTTGCCGGTTATAATATTTCCATCACCTGTAGTTAATTGTGTGCCAACGTGATCAAGTCCCGCGTAAGCAAATCCTTGAATTAAGTTGAACGAAACACCGATAGAAATTTGTTGAAATACCGGAAGGATATTCAAACTGCGCGCATATGAAAGAGAATATTTACGTAACCACCATGCTTTCAGTTTTGTATCATTAAAATTATAGACTTGGTTCAGCAAGTTCCCTTCCAAACCAAGATCAACTATTCCTTTCGGAAAAGTTACATTAGAAGAAATAACATCGCCCATTGAAAACGCAAACGTTCCAAAATCATTATTTGGTTTAACGGAGATTGCAAAAAATTGCACGTTTAAATTACCTGTTATAGCTCCGCCGTTGGCAAATAAATTTTTTAATCTGCTTTTATCGGAATCAGTTAGATATCGGCCGATTGTTTTTCCGTTTGCATCGGTTGTTTTATATCCGAAAAAATAATTGTATTCATCAACCGTCATAAAATTTGTCCCGATATTGCCGGATATACTTGGGAGCGGCAAAGGAACTATAAATTCTACATGTTTTAATGAGTCGTTAAATAAATTTGCCGGGTTGTTTCCAAGCGCACGAAGGCCTAATGATGATGTTACACTTGTCTTTCCCATTGCGGCAGAGCGCGCATCGCTCATTCCAATAGAACCGCCGGATTGTGAATAAGCATTTGCGGAGAAAATGAAAACTAAAACGATAAATAATTTGTATGGTTTCATTTTAGTTCCCCTTCGGATTAATGTGGTAATTAGTTGAACCCGAGGCAAGGAACTTGATCATGTTATCTGTCTTAAACTTTACTGCCTGGTTTCCAGATCCCGACGTACTAAATCTAATTCGAACACGCATGAATGATGCTTTTGAAATTTTATCAACTTCACTTTTTAAGGTCTTCACTGTTACGTTTTGAATTGTGTTTGATATAACATTTCCGTTTGCATCAACCACAGCTCCGTCTACACTAACAATCGTATCTTGATCTGAATACTTAGGCGGGAAATACATCAAAAAGTTTTTGCTCTGATCGTAAAGCTTAGCCGTAAAACTAAATGATGCCGGAATACCATTTGTAATTTTTAATGCCGCACCGAGAGAATTAACATCTTTTATCTGATTGCGGTCATCATTTGATAGATCAACTTTAACTGAATCACTAAACTCGCCGCCGCTCAAACCAAACTCAAATGGAAATTCCATTTTACTGCTTATTGTTACTTGATCATTCTTGTTCAGACTTATTGTTTTATGATTTGGATTAACTGTTCCCCCGGTGAAAACTACTATTGAATCCGGGAATTGTGAAAATTTATTGAAAAAATTACTTACGCTGTCGGCATTGAATGTTATTATTGAATCAGTTTGCGAGATAAGAGTTGTATTCAAAGTTCGCGAACTAAGAGACATTACGCTTCGTTGTCCGATTGCATTCCGCGCTTCAATACTTCCATCAATACTAAATTCCACATTTGCAGTTGATCTAAACCGGAGTTCAATTTTAGGATTCTTCAAATTGATCTGCTGAAACTGCAATTTTTTTTGTATGTCTTTCACATCAAGAGAAACTGCGCTTCTGGTTTTTTCCAACACGGTTGGTTTTAATTGCCCCGTATATTCAGAGACCATGAGCCTACGGTATCTTGTTTTTATTCTTAATGATTTGTCAGGTAAAGTAATTTGCTGTCCGCTGCTTCCTGTTGAAGAAATTTTAGATTCTAGACTCAACTGATTTTTTACCTTTACTCCAGGTGAAATTGGAATTGAATTTACTTTAGCTGTTTGCAATGGCAGAACTTCAATCGGCGTTGATATCTGTGCGATGATTTCCCCAGATCCCGCATTTTTCAAAACTATGTTTCTAAGAGTTATGCTAACCGGTGAAGGAAAATAATTTGTAATTTCAAGATCAATAAGACCGGATTCAATTTTTATGGTTTCGAATTGATCGGCTAAACTAAAATTTCCTGTTACATTTGTTTCCGGAATGGGCGGAAGAACAACCTGCATACCGGGACTAACAGGCGGACTTATCCATGAAAAATCAATATCGGAAGTAACTGAATCGGAATTGATGCTAATCGCTCCATTAACTCCGGGTAAATCTGATTGCAGTTTATTGCCCAATACGATCTTATCCATTTGCTGAATTTTTGAATAATAGAGCAAATTTCCATTTGTAACATCTGAGTAATGTTGGATTGTTGATGATTTGCTTTCAAGAATATCAAACATCGTATAGCTCTTGTTGGCGATTGGAACATTCAGAGAAACATCCCAATTCGGTGCTGTTGGATTTGTATTAATATTGCAAGATTGAATCAGCGCGGTGAGGAACATAAAAACGAGTGCACAGAAAATTTTCGAATGCTTTTGAAATAAATTCATTTTTAATCCTTTTTGATTTATACAACTTAACTACCTGAGAAAAGTTAGAGATTAATTTTTGTTTGAGCAAGGAGGTAGAACACAATTCAACGCAGCTTGTGATGAATTGTTAAAAGAGATTGACGCAAAGAAATAATTTAGTTTGTTGTGGTCGCAAAATTTGTGATCATTACTTTATAAATTTTCATTTAAAAATATTTCTTGAGTCTGCATTGGTTGTGTTCTTGCTATATAGTATTCATTATAAAAATTGAATTGACTTCCAAACAACCATACTTTTATAAACATCCGCGCCCAAATTAAAAACTGCTGGATTATCATCATCACTAATACGGCTATCATACTATTCATCCCAATCGCAGAATCCAGCCAGAGGTATAATATTGTGAGTATTATCAAAAGAATAATTATTAACAGATAAAGAGAATAAACTAAATGTATTCTTCTAATTATAAACTTGAATGAACTACGTAGCGCCTGCCATACCTTTTTAGAATCCTCTTTTACTAGAATTATCTTAGCATAATCAGAGACTATAGTAATGAAAATGAAAAATATTATATGAAGAATCATCCATACCAAATAAGTGTAGAAGATAGTCGGTTCAGTAGAGGTCTCCGTCATATTCATAGTCGCAACAGAAAATATTATTGCTATAACACCGAATACTATCAACTGGATCAAAAGTGTGTATAAACCGAGCCGGAGAAATCTTAAAAAGTATTGTGCGCAACCAACAAAGAAATTTTTTCCGTTTACTTTATCAAGTTTTTGATTCATTAACCTGAAAACGCCTCCGGCAAAAAATACAGTAAATAAAAAGTAAAACATCGACAACCACCCCATTCCAGTAATGAAAGCTTTTACTAAGTCGCCGTAGTTATTCATGAAATCCGAGTAAATTGTAGAATCAAAATCATTAAGAAGTTTGTAAAGATTGGATCTTCCTTCAAGGGCAGTTACCATAACAGATTTAAATGTTGCAGCCCAAACTGCACTGAGAAGTAACGTGATGATAAATAGAAGTGTTACAATTTTCTTTTGACGCAATGCTTCTTTAAGTCCTGCTATGTATGAACCAATTATTTTCATTTCTCACCTCTCTCTTAGAACAACATTGAAGCTGTTAGCAATACATTTTCGAACCAGAACAAAAGTTTAGCGGTGTATTTTTCAAACACTCCGGATTCCGGTTCCGTAGTTAAACTGTTATTGACAACATTCACATCGAGCGGAATTTTGTAAAAAGGATCCAACTGTGCTGAGACAATTTTACTTTTACCTTTATACTCAAACTCGTATGTACGGGCTTGTCCATTCCAGTTCTCTACAATTTTTTTCCCATCATTGAATGTAATTAAAACCTCAACAGGCAGCTTTACCTCACCGGAGCGGTAAACAACAACAGAAGATTTGTACATATTTTCTTCTGTTTGTCCTTTCACAAATTTTTTCTTTCCATTCTCGTCGAATATTCCATTTGGCTTTTCAATTTGCTGGTTGGAAATTGAACCCACTTTGTAATCACAAATATCGCTTCCATAAAGCACCTGATCAAAATACCAGTTCATGTTATCTCCAAATTTTCTTCCATGTTTTTTTATTACGACTTCATTTGCAATAGCAATAAAATCTTTTACGCACGGATGTTTGAATTTCCACCGTTCATAATATGTTTTCATAATTTCATTCATTGTTTCAATACCAACTAATCCTTCAAGTGTTTTCAACATTACGGCAGTTTTGTTGTATGTTAAACTTCCATATCCGCCATTTTTATATTCCCACGATTTACGATATATCTCTGCTATCTTCGGATTTTTCATCCCAACGTAACCCTGCCGAGTAAATTCAAAATCTCCCATCTTAAAACCAAAAAGATTTATTGCTGAAGTTTTTTCACCGTAAGCAAAATTCATTATTCGCGTTTCAAAATATTGGTTGAAACCCTCATCAAGAAACGCCTCTTCAAATTCATTCGAGGCAAGCAGTCCCATAAAATAATTATGTCCAAACTCATGAATAGTTACAATTTCCGGCAGTTTTATTCCTTCTGGTAATCCCCAAAGAGTTCCCGCAGTAATAAATGTCGGGTATTCCATTCCGCCAGAACCAAATCCGTTAAGCGGCGGATCAACAACAGTAATTGTTGTGTAAGGATACTTTCCCAAGTATTTATCAAAGTAATCGAGTGCGTATTTTACTGCTTTGACGTGGCGATCTGCTTGTGCGAAATGTTCCGGCTGAAGCATCACTTTTATTTTTACATTCTGCCATTGATCATTTACAATTTTAAATTTTGGCGAAGCTGTCCATGCAAAATCCACAACGTCTTCTGCTCTATAGTGATGAGTTGCGGTTCCATAGCCATTATTTATTTTCGATTGAAGTACTCCAACAGCGCCTACAATGAATGATGATGGGACAGTAATGTTTACATCGAACACAGCGAAGTCCGCATAAAACTCGGAGTTAGCATGAAACTGATGACAGTTCCATCCTCCTTTTTCAGCATAACGAATTCCGGGATATTCATACACACCAATCTTTGGAAACCATTGACCGATTAAAAAATAATTATCGGCATACCCTGTACGTGCAAATATTTTAGGAAGTTTCGCGTTGAAATTTATTTCAAGTTGAATCTCTTCATTTGGTTTCAGCGGTTTATCAAGCGCAACAGAAATAACTGTTTGATCATCTTTGTTGTTGTCATCTGTCTGAATGAATTTGATATTTTTTGTCAGATCGTTTCCATCTTTTCTTTTCATCGAAAGAATATCGATCCAACCCCAAGATTTTTCATCATACTTATCAATACCTATTCCACGTAGTTGTCCGCCGGATTCTTTCATAAACGTTGAGTTGGTATTTTTGAATGCATTAAGATAAAGATGAAGCTGAAGTTCACTTATTATACCCGGGGAAGTATTTTTCCAGCGCAAAATTTCCTTTCCGTTAAGCATTTTTTTATCCGCATCTAGCTTGACCGTAATTTCATAATTTGCTATTCGAGGACTCAACGGTTGAGAAAAAATTATTTGTGAACGAATTCCTCCAAATGCAATGAGGAAGAGAAATAAAAACGAAGAAAAAATAAAATTGAGAGGTGTTTTCATATAAATTCCGTTTTTAATCTATTTGACTTATAAAATCCTTTAACATCATATAAAAGTCAATTGTTAATTGTAACAATCCCTCCCTTCACATCTAAATAGTTTGCACTAACAATTCATCGTCTTTAATCGGATACTGAGTCCATATCATAATGTTTTTCTAATTCTTTTAATTCAGATTAAAAAGAATTGATTATTTTTGAAAGCATTATTCAAAAAAAATATTTTTTTATCCGGAGGAAATACTCATGGCAATTATGATTACTGAGGAATGCATTTCTTGTAACGCTTGCGAAGTCGAATGCCCGAATACCGCTATTTACTCACCTGGATTAGCTTACAACGTAGGGGGACAAGAATATGCAGCTTTATCGGAAGAACTCACATACATCGTTCCAGAAAAATGTACCGAGTGTGTTGGTTTTTATGATGAACCGCAATGCATTCCAGCTTGCCCAACAGAAGCAATCGCCCCAGATCCAAATCATGTAGAAACGAAAGAACAATTGGCTGCAAAGAAAGAACATTTGGATAAAGTTGGAAGATAACTTTTCTGTTTCTTATTCAAACCCCGACCAAGTCGGGGTTTTTTATTTTAAACGGAACTTAGCTTACGACTTTCCTTTATAAGAATCAGCATATTTGGCATACAATGAAATTCATAATAATTGGCTCATTGCTGGTTCTTTCTCCAATTATCTTAATGGCTCAGGAAGATTCAACCTTTTTTAAAAGAAATGAAAAAAATAAATTGGTGATTAAAGATAGTCTGAATAATAAATTATTTGTTGTACCGCAACTTCCGCCAAGAACTCTAATCATTAAAATGAAAGATCTTCAAGAGATTAAAAACCTAAAAGGAAATCCTTTTATTGTAATAGACGACACTTCAAGTTTTTCAGCAGATGAATTAGCAAGCGGCCTATCGGAAGAGGAATTGGCTCGCTATAAAAAAAACAAAGAGGCTGTGAAAAGTTTGATAAAACTACCGCCTTCCGAAGAGGAGACTTATCCTACAATTGCTAAAATTAGAAAGATATTAGGTGCGGCGAAAACAATTGGAGTAATAATCATCTTATTGTTGAGCATTTTATGAAGCTTTTCCTTAAGACATTATTTCTCTTAATAATAATTACCGCTCAATTGTTTTCTCAAACAGAACATGACACCAGCAAAACTTTAAGTAATAAAAAGATTACTCCGAGCGATAAGAAGCAATTAAGTACTAAATCTAATAGTTTAGATACGGAAAGACTCAATCGTCTCGAAATTCTGCAAGATAATTTTAAAGTTCCTTTAAATCTGAAAATTTATCAGAAAATATTTGCTGATGAAAAATTTGTGATCTACAGCTTTCCGCAGGAATATCTTAACAGCGGACTTAGCAACGACGAACTAATGATTTTCGAGCAGAACAAATCGCTAACCAGAAGAATGCTGTCGGATATTTATGGTGAAGATATAATTGATCTTAAAAAAATATTAGAGACACTGGGGATTACAAAAGATCAGATAGTAATGGTTGCCGCTATTCTAAAATTCTTTTTATACAGCCCTATACTTTAAGAAGAAATAATGTTTTGATGATATAAACAATACATTTATTAGACACAACTTTCCAGCCCAATTCTTTACTACTCTTTTTAAATTGGTCGGATCCACCAATTGAAAAATTTTAATAACCAATTGTGAAAATAGCTTTTTTAGTTATATTGCGATCAATTCTTTCCGTATGGATCTGTAAAACTATTAATAATTAAAAAATGAAGCAGAAGCTTAGAGTTATCTTTATACTTTTTTTTATCAGTACGATTTATCTTGTTAAGTTATCCGCACAAGAAGATCCGAGTCTGTTTTTCTTTCAACTCGAAGATCATTCGTATACTATTCAGCAAGTATCTCCTATTATAAAAACAGAAGACACAAATACATTTAATTGGCATGATCCTATTACAAAACTTCCTAGAGATTTTTATACTCTTGGTCAAAATGCTTTTAGTGCAAATAGTATTAGTACAATGGCAGAACTAACAATATTAACCGGGTTTCTCATTTCAATTGATCACAAAACCATTGAACCATTTAGGTCCAGCTATAGAACTTCCACCACAATACATGAATGGAGTAAAAATATTTCTTGGTTAGGCGGTGGTGAATTTCATTTAATCATGGCCTCGGCTTTTGGCGGAGTCGGTCTTGCGTTAAATGATAATAGAGCATTAAGAACAGCTCTTCAAATTGTTGAAGCCGAGCTTGCTACAGGAATTACAGTTCAAATTCTAAAACATATTAGCGGCAGAGAAAGTCCCCAATCGGCATCACACATTCACGGATTGTTTAGACCATTTCCAAACATGCAAGATTATTCACGCAATGAAACTAAATACTATTCATTTCCTTCGGGGCATGTTTCAACATCTGCTGCAGTGCTAACTGTAATTGCAGATAATTATTCAGAAGCCTCTTGGATTAAACCTGTTGGCTACTCGGCAATCGGTTTGATAGGAATCGGTTTAGTTGCAAGAGGGTGGCATTGGTTCAGCGATTTTCCTTTAGCGGTAGCCATAGGATATATGTTTGGAAAGGTTATCTCGGGCAGAAATAATTTAATACAAAATGATGGTGATAATTCTTCGTGGTCAATTTATCCTGATTATAATAATGGTATGGGGTTTGGTCTCGCCTATCATTTTTGATTCGTTCAGTTTGCAAGAAACATTTTATAAAAAGCCACCGCAGTAACTGAGACAATACTCGCAAATTATAATTGAAAATTAAAGACAATAATTTTTGTATATAAAAATTCAGTACCTATTTTTTCACTATTTTAACTTTTTTATGATTTCATAAAATCATTTAAAATAATTTCCTACATAAAACATATAATCCTTATAATTGTACAAAACTTTTTCAATTATAATTGGAATTTGAAATGCGGCTCATAGTTGTAATTCTAATGTTTCTTGTTCTGATCCCGGCTTGCACAAAAGATGTTCCGGAAACTGAAAAACAAATTATCAAAACAACTGACGAAAATAATGCGCGAAAAACTATTCAAAGTTTTGCTGATGCTTACAACAGCAATGATTTAGAAAAAGCACTCTCTTTTTTTGATTTAGATTACAAAGGTGTTGTCGCCGATTCCGACGATCTTGCCGGAGTTGATGCGCTTCGTAATGAAATAGTAAATTCCCAAAAGAAATTTCCAGAAGGAAAATGGGAAATAATAATTGATGAGGGAAATATTTCCGGAGAGTTTGCATATTTTATTTGCAGCGGTTCTTTTCTAATGCCGGATGTTATAGAAAAAAAATTGAATCCGATTTATTCAGAAAAAGGTATAAGAATCTTAAAAAAACAAAAAGACGGCTCTTGGAAGATTTATAGATATGTTTCCACCCCGATTTTTACTTACGATCAGAAATAGATTTTAACTGCTCTTTGATTTCTTCCCACCATAAGTGCAGCATTTTTTTATCGGCTTTTATAATATCCATTCTAGTAACATTGGCCGGCGGTGGAAAATGATTAGTGATTGCTTGAAATAAAATTTTTCTTTTTGTTTGAGAAGCACGTGGAATAATCGCCAAAAGTGTTAACATATCTGACTTCCGTGCCGTAGAAATAATATTATCAATAGAATTATCGTCGCCATTATTGTAATCAAAGTTTTTTATTTCCTTTATCAATGTATCCGGCGCATCTGAACGGTAAGGGGTTCCGGGGTTTTTCCCGTTCATTATATCGCAGACATATTTTTCACTAAGAAAATAGCTTTCACTATTATAATTAATTTCCGTAAAACCAAAATTTACAGAGACTTTAGCATTCCCATATTCATCAACTGAAACAGTGAACTCACCGCCCCGATCAATTACGGAACTATTTTTTAGATCTATGGCAAAATCCGGTTCCTTAGAAACATTTTTGATCTTCACAGAACCTTTTTCTAACATAATCCTATTGTCGCTATCCTTGGCTTTTTTCAAAATTATTATTGAATTCTGGTTGACTTCAATACTTCCTATATGAGGTATTAAAATTTCCGCTTTTGAATTGTCGCTGCTTAATAAACTTTCATCCTCAGAAATCATTCCAGTGTTATTGTCCTTCCCGTTAATAAGTATTCTGCCTTCAGCAGTTTTTATTTCCCAAGGAGAATTATTTCTTTGCAAATCATAAACAATATAAGCTACGCCGAGAAGTACAAAGGGTAAAAGAATTAAAATAATTTTAGACCAATTTAAGCGTGAACGGATGGGAAGTGATTTGGAAACTCCCGTCGCCATTAAAGTCATTGATAAAATACTTTTTCGCATGGCACCGCTAGATTCCCGAATACTTTTTTCAAGATTAATTTGCTCTTCTTTAATCTTTTCGGGATCCGAAGCAATCTTTTCTTTTAAATCGTCCTTTATGCTATTTTCCAAAAGCTTTGATGAAAATGCTTGGATTATTCCTTCCGGAGGTTCTACAGTATTAGTAAGATCTTTTAGTTTATCGAAAAGATTTTTTAGCTTCTTGTATTCATTAAAACATTTATCACAAGTACGTAAATGAACTTCGATTTTATGTTTCATAATATCATCGGAAAGTTCATCTACAAAATCATGGAGTCCGATTTTTATCTCTTCGCAATTCATACGGATATCTTATTTATTAAATATTCCCGGGTGTTAATTAATTTACTTTTTATTTCGTCAATTTCTAAATCTTCAAAAAAATTGTGAATTTCTTTGTAGCTGTATCCTTCAATATCATGAAGTATAATGATGATTCTATCATTTTGGGGAAGTGACAATATGTGGCTTTCTAAAAATTCATGTTCGGAAGAACTTTTTATCGGTCTTTTTCTTTCAGCATAATTCTCATCTCTATTATTTAACATACTTATTGAATAACCAATGGCAATATTTTTCATCCAAATTGAGAAAGGAATTTTTCCATCATATTCTTTTATTTTTTCCCATGATTTTACAAAAGTATGAAGTGTGACTTTTTGTGCCTCATCCTCATTGGAAAGGAGGCGGTAGGAAATAGTGTATACGTTTCTGAGATTAATTTCACATAAATCAATAAACGATCGTTTTCTTCCATCTTTGGAATGTTCGATCAAATATTCAACATAGTTTGTGTTATCAACTGTCAAAGCATCATCTTAATATTATTAAATACCGTATAAAAAGCGGATTAAGCGGAGTAAAACAAACTCTTTAATTATTACACAAATATGATATAAATAAATTGCCTTTCCATCAAGCAAAAATTGATATCTTATATAATCCATGAAGTTCTATTTCGATAACTAAATTATAAGATACTACCTCTCCATAGAATTGACTTAGTCACAATAGCTTATTACGTTGAATAAACAAGTTGTTTGTTTCTTGTATTCTATAAGTGATTCTAATAGTAACAACGGTATAAAAATATGTTGAAGCGAGAAAAAGATTTTAACTATTCTGACAAGCCTGAACCTCATAAAGAGCGAACACGGGAGATCTTAAGAACACATCCCGAAGTAAGAGAGTTTCTTGGCCGTAATCCATACAGCATCTATTATATAATTGCAATTGTCGCTTTACAGATTACAATAGCTGTTTTACTCAGCGGTCAAGAATGGTGGCTGGCATTAATTGTTGCATACTTAGTTGGTGCATTTGCTAATCATACCTTGTTTGTTTTAATACATGAATCTTCTCACAATTTAATTTTTAAGAGCAGAGCCGCCAACATGATTGCAGGAATTATTTGCGATCTGCCGATGAGCATTCCATCAGCAATTTCTTTTAGAAGTTACCATCTGAAGCACCATTCGTTTCAAGGCAATTACTATCTTGATGCCGATCTTGCAAGCAAATGGGAAGCAAAACTTATCGGGAATACTTTTATCGGGAAAGCATTATGGCTTTTATTTTTTCCTGTATTTCAAGGTCTGCGCACGCCAAGATTAAAAGAAATTGATTTTATAAATAAGTGGACAATAATTAATTGGATCGTTGTCTTTGGATTTGATGTCTTGCTGATTTATTTCTTTGGTTGGATTTCATTTTTATATATGCTCGTTTCCCTTTTCTTTTCGATCGGTCTTCATCCGTTGGGAGCCCGTTGGATTCAAGAACATTTTCTAACTTATCCGCCGCAAGAAACGTACAGTTACTATGGACCGCTAAATATTGTTGCCCTTAATGTTGGTTATCATAATGAACATCATGATTTTCCATCTGTGCCGTGGAATAATCTTCCAAAAATAAAAAAGACTGCCCCAGAGTTTTATGATAATCTTATTTCACATAAATCATGGATGAAGTTATGGCTTAAATTTTTATTTGATCCTAGTCTTTCACTTTATTCCAGAATGGTTCGGGTAAATAGATGAAGTATTCCTATAACTCAAGAATAAAATGTTTTCAGAAAGGATTGTTTTGAATAAACCCCTTTTAAATAAACTAGAACTTCTCGTCGCTTTACATCAAGATACAAAACAGTTGTGGGGAAAAATGTCGGCTCAACATATGATTGAGCACTTGATTCTGGCAGTAAGAACAAGTAACGGTAAATTAAATATCGGCTGTTTTAATCCGCCGGAAAAGATTCCAACATTAAAAAGATTTTTAATGAGCGGAAGACCTTTACCGAAAGGATTTGTTAATCCGCTTATCGGTGAAGGCCTGTTACCTTTAGAATATGAAAACCTAGAAGAAGCAAAATTAGTTCTAGAGAAAGAATTAGAGGATTATTATAAATACTTTGAAGAACACCACGATGCTACTCTAGTTAATCCCACTTTTGGCGAACTCAATAAAAACGAATGGGATGTCTTTCATGAGAAACATTTTACACACCATTTGGGACAGTTTGGAATAAACCAGTAAAAAAATTGTCTTTGTAAAATCTTTCGAAATTAAAGTTTAACACTTTGTTTAATAAACTTCTTTTCTCTCTCCTAATTTTTACGGATTTTGTTATTAAAATCTTAGCTCTCAATGTCAAATTTAAGGTATCCGGCTATAATCTTTTTTGCAGTTGTTACTTTATCTTTAATACTGCCGGTATTTTACTATCCGCACCTTCCCGAAACAATCGCATCACATTTTAATATGAGAAATGAACCCGATGCCTGGATAAGTAAACAAACATCCATCGTTATTCATTTTGCAACAATGGTATTTCTTGCGGTAATGTTTTCTTGCATCATATATTTTGTACCGAAACTGCCAAAGACAATGATTAATCTTCCCAATAAAGATTATTGGTTAAACGAGAAGAATCGGGAAGAAACCTTTCTTGTCTTCCGTAGATTCATGTTCTGGCTTGGAAGTATTACAATAGGATTCTTAACGTTTATAATTCAAGAAGTTTACAACACAAATATAAGCGGCAAAGGCAAATTAACATTTGCTGTCTGGATCTATTTTGCTTTTATGCTTATCACCATGTCCTTTCTAACAATTAAGATGATAATTTATTTTTCTAAAATTGACAAACAACCTTAACACGGATTCTATAATGAAAAAGATTTTTACTATTCTTTTTACTTTGATTCTACTCGTCATACCAAATCATGCCTATCAAAAAGAATTTGTTTCAATTATACCCAAACCGGCAAAAATGGAAATATCCTATAAAATTTTGTACTTTGAAAGCGGAGGCGATCAATCATTGAAACTTGAATACGAAACTGCCGACATGAGCAGAAGAATTGTTCCGGTAAGTTTGTTTTATATTAAATAAACCCTGCGCACTTTGCGTCTTCTTCGCGTACTCTGCGCTTCAAAAACTTAACGCAAAGAACGCAAAAGATTTTGCAAAGGTCGCAAAGAAAATGGTGTTATTATGATTAAAAAAATTTTTTTATTGTTTACATTTTTTATTGTGCTGAATGTATCCGCACAAAACAAAAAACTTATCGAGTATGTAGATCCATTTATTGGAACAGGCGGACACGGCCATACTTATCCCGGTGCGACTCTCCCGTTTGGAATGATTCAGCTTTCTCCGGATACGGGAATCGAAGGTTGGGATTGGTGTTCCGGTTACCATTACTCCGATAATTCGATTATGGGGTTCAGTCATACCCATTTAAGCGGAACAGGTGCAACAGATTTAGCCGATATTTTATTTATGCCGACTGTCGGCGATTTAAATTTTTTCCCCGGAAGTAAATTGAAACCCGGCGAAGGATATCGCTCACGCTTCAAACATGAAAATGAAATAGCTTCTCCCGGTTACTACAGCGTTTATCTTGATGATTATAAAGTAAAAGCCGAACTAACTGTTTCGTTGCGAGCGGGTTTGCATAAGTACACATTCCCTAAAGGCTACAGCTCGAATATAATTATTGATCTCAAACACGGGCTCGATTCCGACAGAGAAGCATATATAAAATTTGTAAGTTACAACAGAATTGAAGGAATGAGAAAATCACGCGGTTGGGCTAAGGAACATTCTGTTTATTTTGTCGCTGAATTTTCAAAACCGATTACGCAATTCGGAACAGTTACGAATGACGTTCTCAAGGATGGAAGCCGTGAAGCTTCGGGCAGGAATGTAAAAGCTTATCTGCGCTTTATAACAAATGAAGGTGAAGCAATACTTATCCGCGTTGGCATTTCTGCTGTGAGCATCAAGGGTGCGAGAAAAAATCTTGAAAAAGAAATTCCAAATTTTGATTTTGAAAAAATCAAAGCTCAAGCGGAAAAGATTTGGGAGAAAGAACTGAACCGGATTCAAGTTGAAAGTAAAAACGAAGATCTGAAAAAAATTTTTTATACAGCACTTTATCATACTTTAATAACTCCAAACTTATTTACCGATGTTGACAAAAAATATTACGGTATGGACCGCAAGATTCACACAGCTAAAGATTATGATCATTATACTGTTTTTTCTTTATGGGATACTTTCCGCGCCGAACATCCTCTCTTTACTATCATAGATCAAAAACGAGCCGGTGATTTTGTTAAATCAATTTTAGCAAAATATAAAGATGGCGGATTACTTCCTGTTTGGGAACTCGACGGCAACGAAACTTGGTGCATGATCGGCTATCATTCCGTTCCGGTAATATTTGATGCTTACATGAAAGGTCTCCGCGGCTTCAATGCTAAGGAAGCTCTTGAAGCAATGAAGACTAGCGCTGAACGCGATCAGAACGGACAAAAATCTTATAGAGAGCGCGGATTTATTCCTGCCGATAAAGAAAACGAATCCGTTTCCAAAACTCTTGAATATTGTTATGATGATTGGTGCATTGCTCAACTTGCAAAAGAGGTTGGTGCAAAAGAAGATTATAAAAAATATAATCAGCGTTCTCTCTTTTATCAAAATCTTTTTGATAAAACAACCGGTTTCATGCGCGGAAAAATGTCAGATGGTTCATGGATTACTCCGTTCGAACCGAAAGCAGTTACACAACAATATACAGAAGCAAATGCATGGCAGTATAGTTTCTTTGTTCCACACGATCTGAAAGGTTTGATTGATCTTTACGGCGGCAATGAAAATTTTGTTAAAAAGCTTGACGGTTTATTTGCTGAGTCTGATAAACTCGAAGGAAGATTTCAGCCTGATATTTCCGGATTGATTGGACAATACGCACACGGAAATGAACCTTCACACAATTTTGCTTATCTATATAATTATGCCGGTGCATCATGGAAAACTCAATGGCATGTTAGAGAGATTATGAAAAAACTTTACACATCAAAACCGGATGGACTATGCGGCAACGACGATTGCGGACAAATGTCGGCGTGGTATATTTTCTCAGCAATGGGTTTTTATCCTGTAACGCCGGGACAAAACATTTACGCAATCGGTTCACCGATCTTCGATAAAGTTACGATCAATTTGGAAAACGGTAAAAAATTTGTAATTCATACGGTGAATGCTTCCGATGAGAATAAATATATTCAGTTCGCTTCTTCAAACGGTAAAATTTATGAACACCCTTACTTTACACATGAACAAATTATGAATGGCGGAGAAACAATTTTCATAATGGGCGATACTCCAAATAAATCGTGGGGCAATGATAATTCCGAAATGTTTTCAATGCGTCCAGTAGAACAAGGAGTTTCGATGCCTTATGTTTCTTCCAGAGGAGAAACTTTTTACGATACTCTTTCAATAAAATTAATGTGTAGGACGGAAGATGCAAAGATTCGCTATACTATTGATGGAAGCGAACCGACTTTTGATTCTCCGCTTTATTCTAAACCGATTATTATTAATCAAACCGCTACGATCAAAGCTTTTGCTTACACAAGTGACAAGGACCGTAGCTTTACAATGAGTTCAAAGTTCATTAAATCAAAATATCCGCCGGCGAAATACACATTTAGTTTTAATGAAAGATATAACGGCGGCGGCGATGTGGCTCTTACGGATGGAAGGTTCGGAACAACATATTTTCAAAGCGGTGAATGGCAGGGCTTTGAAGGAAATGATCTTGAAGCCGTGATTGATCTAACAAAACCAACACAATTAAATAATTTATCAATCGGATTTTTGAACGACCCAAATGTTTGGATTTTTTTCCCAACTGAAGTTATATTTTCTACTTCCGATGATGGAATAAATTTTAAGCAGATCGCCAATATCATCAATAATATTCCGACAACTAACCAAGAATTGATGATCAAAAGATTCTCTGCAAAAGTTGATAACGTTAAAGCACGTTACTTAAAAGTTTTTGCAAAGAATATTGGCGTTTGTCCTGCATGGCATAAAGGCGCCGGCGGTAAAGCATGGATTTTTGCCGATGAAGTAACAGTTGAATAAATCTTTGATGGGGTTAATTCTTGTACAAGAAAAAAATATTTATGAGAGTGTAAGTTATTATCGTATTTTTTTAATTTCTTGTATGATCAACCGAAAAGTACAGAGTATAGTAGATAACCAACCGTAAATACGATAGAGAATCCAAGAATTCCCATTAAAAAGTAGAAAGCAATATCATTTAATTTGTTCTTATTGCCGACAGTTTCCATCAAAACCTCATTATTTTTCTTAAAGTAGTAAAAACATTAAATGCACATTGCCAAGATAGTTATTATTTTTATTTCATAAAAATTTTGAACTAATTAATTATTCGGAACAATCATTTAGCAATTAAAAAAATTAAATGGCTCTTTTCAAATTAATCAAAGAACATAGAAAGGGAATTGCACTAATTACTTTTCTCATTTTTCTCGAAAATGTTGCATGGATTCTTGAGCCAACTTTATTTGGAAATTTAATAGATGCTTTTCTTCAAAGATCAAATCCAACTGTTCCGTCGGATAAATTTGCTCACATTGTTCCATTAATTTTTTGGATAACTGCATATTTAATAAATTCAGCTTCCGGCACTTTTCGCAGAAGATTTGAACCGCGGGTATTTCAAAAAATGTATGTTGAACTTGTTACTAAGATTGCAGAAGCCGGTAATAAATTTAGACACGACACTTCTAAAACTGTTGCACGGGCACATCTCTCACAAGAATTTGTAACATTTGTTCAGTATAGAATTCCGGAAATTGCCGAGCAGATTATTGCGATACTTGGCGCAGTTATAGCTTTAACTTTTTTTGATTTAAGAATTTCGCTGGTCTGTTTGTTAATCTCTTTACCGCTGATAGTTCTAAGCATTCTTTACGGAAGAAATGTTGTAAAACTGCATGCAGAACTCCATGATACTTATGAAACAATTTATGATACATTTTCAAAGAGAAAGCCCGAACAAGTAACCACTATTTATAAAACAATGGCAAAGCTTCAAGAAAAAATTGCAACTTGGGGTGCGGCTAATTTCGGGATTATGAGATTTGTTTTGTTAATAATATTTTTGTTCGTTCTTTATATTGCTATTGATCTGGATAATTTTTCCCTGGGAAATATTTACTCGATCGTTGCTTATTTATGGACATTCGTTACCTCTGTTGAATACATCCCCGAATTATTAGAAAGTATAACATCATTACAAGACCTTTCAAAAAGAATTGAATCGGATTTATAATTTCATTGGACTTTTCTATATAGTTAGCTATTTTGTGCCAACTTTTTTAATCAACCTAAATGATAGAAAAAAATAAAAAGACTGAGCTCGTCCGGGGATTAACATTAACTGCAACCATAATGATCGTTGCCGGTTCTATGATCGGTTCCGGTATATTTCGTAAACCATCAGTAATGGCGCAGCAACTCGGTTCTCCCGAATTGCTTATTATAATTTGGATCGCCGCCGGAATCATTACATTTATTGGTGCGCTTATTAATGCTGAAATTGCCGGAATGATTGATGCGACAGGCGGACAGTATGTTTATTTCAGAAAAATGTACGGCGATTTCACTGCATATCTTTATGGCTGGTCTATTCTTTCGGTAATTCAAACTGGAAGCCAAGCTGCAATAGCATATGTTTTTGCCGAATATCTCGGTTACTTTATAAAGTATCCGCAGTTATCACAGCACTGGCAGGATTTTGCAATATACATGCCTCTTGTTGGAAACATCCATCCGTTTTTGGATTTTGGAACTAAAGCAGTTGCAATTCTCTGCATTTTTTTCCTAACAGGTGTTAATTATATCGGCGTTGTCTTCGGTGGAGTTGTTCAAACAATTGTTACTTATGTAAAAATTATTTCCATCATTTTAATTTCTGTTTTTCTTCTTCTTTTGGGTAACGGAAGTTTTTCAAATATATACACTGGATTTGCAATTCCGGCATCTACTTCTCATAATTTAATAGCAATGATTGGTCTTGCGTTTGCCGGCGCATTTTGGGCATACGATGCATGGAACAGCGTTACTTATGTTGCTGGCGAAGTAATAAACCCGAAAAGAAATATTCCACTTAGTCTGTTGTGGGGAACGTTGATTGTAATCGGTGTATACGTTTTAATAAATATTGCTTATCTCTACGTTCTACCGATTAATGAGATGGCTAAATCTCCGCTTGTTGCTGCCACTGCGGCAGAAAAAATTTTCGGGACAAACGGCGGATCATTAATTGCTATTGCCGTTATAATTTCTACATTTGGTGCCCTCAACGGCAGTATACTTGCAACGGCACGAATTCCATATGCAATGGCGCGAACAAATTTGTTTTTCAGAGGTCTGGGTAAAGTTCATCCTAAGTTTGGAACTCCTCATGTTTCTTTGGTTGTGCAAGGAATTTGGTCATGTGTATTAGTAATGTCTGGCTCGTTCGATACCATTACAGATTATGTAATATTCGGTGCATATTTATTTTATATGCTTGGCGCTTATGGTGTGTTCGTCTTACGCAAAAAAATGCCTGATGCAGAACGTCCGTATAAAGTTTGGGGTTACCCTTATACTCCAATAATATTTATTGTCTTTTCATTTTTATTTCTGGCAAACACAATTATATCAGATACATCAAATGCTATGATGGGATTAATATTGATCGCGGCAGGTTTGCCAATGTACTTCTTCTGGAAATACAGGCAAAAGAAGTATCACATAAAAGATAATTTTTAAAAAAAAGAAAAGACGCGGTAACGCGTCTTTTTAATTATGATATACTGAATAATCCTATTTGAAAATGAAATAAAGAAAATATCCCATACCAAAAATCATAACCAGGAAAATAAATCCCAAAAGCGAGTATAAGTACAAAAGCGAATTAGAAAGTTTGTAATTACCCGTGGCTTCATTTTGTTCTGAATTAGTTATTGAATTAATTTTATCCATCATAATTCCTTTCCATAAATATCTTCGTAACGCTTTATTCCATCAAGAATAATTTTATATGCTTCCTCTTTACCGACAATTTTTTCCACAACAACATTTTTGTGTTCTAACTTTTTATAGTCTTCAAAAAATCTTTGCAATTGTATCATTGTATGCGGCGGCATATGTTCAAGATCGTCTATATAATTCACAGAAATATCATTCTTTGCTACGGCAATGATTTTTTCATCCTTCTCCTCATTATCAACCATTTCCATAACGCCGATAACTTTTGCTTCAATTAAACAGAGCGGATCAACTTCTACAGAACATATAACAAGAATATCAAGCGGATCTTCATCATCACTTAATGTGCGGGGAATAAAGCCATAGTTAGCGGGATAATGAACAGCTGAAAATAAAACGCGGTCTAACTTAAGAAGACCGCTTTTTTTATCGAGCTCGTATTTTGCTTTAGAGCCTTCCGGAATCTCTATTATTGTATTTACAAATACCGGAACATCATCACCATAACTTACATGGTGCCAAGGATTGAAATACTTACTAATATTTTTTTGTGTCATGGTTTAATCTTGTTGCCTTATAAGTCTAATCAGCACTTAACATTCGCAACCCCTTTTTTGCAACTTCGCTTTTAGGGTTTAATTTCAGAACCGCTCTGTACCATTTAATGGCTTCATCTATATTTTGTAATTGATGATAACAAATAGCAATCATCTCTGTCGTACCAACATCTCCTGGCTTAGATAGAAGAATTTTTTTTAAATAAGGTAGGGCTGCACTATAATTCTTCCTATCATAAGCGCGTCTTCCCAAAAAATAATTTGCAGTAAAAATTTCATCTTTATGCTGTTTTTCTTTTCCTTCTGAAAGTCTAAGACATTTAATGTACTGTTCTGCGGCTTGATCCGTTGAATCCATTTGGCTATAGGATTGCGCCAACCAATAATTTGTTTGAAAAGTTGTATCAACTATTTCTTTTGCTTTTAAAAATGATTGTCTTGCGCCATCCCATTTTTTCATATCATAATAAGCAAATCCCATATTGCGATATGCGGGCTCGTAGCCTGGATCTATTTTAATTTTTGCCATATAATATATTATCGCAAGAGAATCTTTTTTATTTCGGAAATAGATATTTGCCATCTCCATGAACAGACCTGATTGAGCGGGATCTTTCTTAATTACTTTTTCAAAATATTTAATAGCAATGGAATCCGCTTTGATCATTTGAAACGCTTTGCCCGCGTTTTTCAAATCGCTTACTGTTAACTGAGAATCCTGAATTGCGGAATAATATTTTCCGGCATCTTCAAATTTTTGCAGACCAAAAGATGCAATTGCTGCACTCTTAGTTAAAGCTGCATCACCAGGATATTTAACTAATCCTTCAACTACATATTTATACGCTTTATCATAATTTTTTGATTCTAAAAAAGCTTTTGAGATTTTTTGATATGCATCCTTGGTTTGTTCAAGAGCTAAATATTTTTCGTAATAAGTAGCCGCCTCATTATAATATTTCGCCAGATAAAGAATAGTAGCAGTTTGTAAAATTGCTTTGGTATTATTTGGGTCAATCTGAATAATCTTCAAATATTTATTACCGGCTTCTTTATATCTTTTTGATTTTGAGAGTAATTCTGCAGATTTAAATTTCAATTGAATATTTAATGAGTCCATTGCTTCGGCTTGTTCGTAATTTATAATAGCATTCTCAGCAACATTCATTTTTGAATATGTATCGCCTAAATATTCAAATAGTTTAATGTCACTAAAATTCTTTTCGCGTAATTGAATTAAAAGTCTTAGAGCATCTGTTGTGTTGTTGCTATCAATAAACTCTTTGGCAATAGTTAAAGCTTTAGAGTACTCTTTATTTTTAATAGCTTTTTCACCATCAGCTACTGAGCTCTGTGCATTTACATTAAACGACAAGACAAAAAAGATTCCAATAAATAAAAGGGCTGTTTTTTTCATTTTTTTACCGTTGTTTTATTTCACCATTTTAATTGGAACAGTTGCTGGTCCCAAATTATTTTTTGCTACAATTTTCTGGCCTTCAAAACTTGTTAAGAAAGTTGCAAATCCCGAAGCCAAACCAATACCAATTTCATTCAGAAAAATAGTTGTAGTCCGTGTAAAAGGATAATTCTGAGTTATCAAATAAGCGGCATATGGTTTATAATATAACACTTCTCCATCACTCCTAATTTTTGAACCTAATTCCAAAACTTTAATTCCTTTTACATCAGTTAATGTGTTAACTCCTACAAAGCCAATACTTTTTTTTGTCTGTTTTATTTTGCTGATTACTTCTTCTTCACTTTTAACTATTGTAATATTCTGAAGTTCCTTTTTATCAAGTACGTTTTCCTTCAAATATTCATAAACACCGGAATTGTGTTCGGGAACAATAACTTTATAATTTGTTGTTTGCCCGGATATTAAACTTTTTATTTCTTGGACTGTAATCTGATATTTCGAATCGTTTTCACTTACAACTGGAACAACGGCATCATAACAAAAATTAATGTGGTGCAAATCTAATTTTGATTTTTCAGAAAATGCTTTTTCTTCAGCGTTCAATTCCCTGGTGCTGATAAAAATCTTTGCTTCTTGATTAAGAACCGATGCAATTCCTTCGCGCGCTTTAACTGAAACTAATTCTATACTGCTGCCGGGGTAATGCACAACAAAAGTATCTCTTGCTGCTTTAACAACATTGTAAAGAGATTCATCAACATAACATTTAAGTGAGCCCTTGAGCGGAGATATTTGACGTTCGTTGCAAGCAGTGAACATCAAAATAAAATGAAAAAACAGAAAAGATATTTTAGTTAGAGTCCTCATTTTTTATGCGTCTTTTAACCTTGAACATAGTAGATAAAATTCTGAATGCGCCATAGAGAAAAAGAACAATTCCCATCGTTATTTTAAGTTGAGAAGGAAGATGGGCCGGAAATAAGTTTGTAAACAAAATTGCCAGCCCAAGTAAAATAAAAATAACGCCCGCAGTGTATGCAATATATGTCATCAAGTTTTTCATTATTCCTGTAATTGGAATCTATATGGTAAAACTATCCAAACAGCAATCGGGTGATTATTCTGCAATGCAGGAGTAAAAGCCGATTTCATAGCTGCTGCAATCGCTGCATCATTAAACAAATCTGAATCTGTTTTAATTACTACTGCCCTTTTCGGTTTACCTTCTTTATCAACTAAGACTTTCACAAAAACTTTTCCGGTTATACCTGCGCGTTTTGCAATTTCAGGATATTCCGGTTTTACGGCAACTACCATCTCGGGTAATTTCTCCACTGCTACGAAAGCATCTATTCCCGGCTCTTCTTCAATTTTTATATCTTGAGTGATTTGAGTTTGTCCGCCTATATCATTACCCAAAGCTGGCGCAACCTGCTGGCTCATCTCTTGTTGAGTAGCAATTGTAGCTTCAGGTGGAGCTTGTTCATCAGGAACAGGGACAGGAACACCAACCGTAGGAGGAGCTACTGGGCCTGCAACAGATATTTGCGGAGGTGCTTCATTTGTAATAGAAGGCGGTGGACCAAGGTCACTATATTTTAATACTCTGCCTACCGTCGGCGCATTATCAAAATCTTCGCGAGTAATCTCTTGATATATATAATAAGATGCTATCAACGATAAGTGAAGAAGTATCGCAATCGTTACTCCGATCGCATAATTTCTTGGGTAGAGCTTTTTTAATTCGAAAGCTCCATATATTCCGCCATTTTTTTTAAGTGCTATTGTTTCAGACATAATTTTCCTCCGGCTTATATGGTTGCTTTTGACATTTCTTTTTTATCGATTTCAGTCATTGGTGCAAAAGCACGACTGTTAAGATTGGCTTGAACACATTCGTCAACCAGATCAATCATAACATGATATTTTGCTTTTCTATCTATCTTAAGAAGTACAACAAATTTTGGGTTCTCTTGTCTTTTCTCTTTTAGGAATTTTGGTAATTGCTCAAAAGTAAGTTTATGAGGCAAATCAAATCCAACACTCCAATAAAGATTATGTTGTTCATCGCATCTGATAGTTAGCAAATTTGATTCGGCCATTTTAACTTCAACATCTTTATCCGGAGGAAGATTTATTTCAAGTGTTTGTGGCTTACGGAAGACTGTTGTTAACATAAAGAATGTTAACAGCAAAAAAGCAACGTCTACCAAAGGAGTCATATCAATACGAATATTGAGTCTTTTCTTTGGTTTCCTTTTACTACCTTTTCTCTGTTTGTGTCCACCGCCATCGCCGCCAACGTCACCACCAGCCATATTATTCTCCTATTTTAACTTTTTTTATCAACTTTAAAATTTGTTACCATATTAAATCTGGTTATCTGAACTTTTCGAAGCAGCTCCATCATATCCTGAACTAATCCAAATTCTGATTCAGCATCAGATTTCACTATAGTAATAAGTTTAGGATTAGAAATTCTTGCTTTGATTAAAAGATCACCAAGATTTTCCTGTTTAACTTCAACAGCCTGGCGAAGCCGATTAGCTTGGCCAAACATTTTTTCCATTAATATAGATGAATCGAAACCAAGAAACAGTTTTGAATCTTTGCTTACATATAGAATCATTGTGTTGGTTTCCGGAAGTTTAACTTCCGCATGCGAATATGGAAAGGTAATCTCTACTTCTTCTGTGGGTTTAAACTGTGTAGTAAGCATGAAGAAGGTAAGAAGCAGGAATGCCACATCCACCAACGGAGTCATATCTATACGAACAGAGACTCTTTTCTTTTTAATGCGCGGCATTAATTACCTCACTTTTCTTTTAATAATTGCATAACGTTATAGTTTGCTTCATCAATTTGGTATGTGAAGTTATCGACTTTGTTTACGTAAAAGTTATAAGCAACGATAGCAAGAATAGCTGCAAACAAACCGCCCGCGGTATTGATCAATGCTTCAGAAATACCGGTAGCTAAAGAAATTGCATCCGGGGCGCCTGCTTGTGCAAGAGCTTTGAACGCACGAATCATACCTATAACTGTTCCTAAAAGACCAACCATTGTTGCAATAGATGCAATTGTTGAAAGTGCAATTAAGTTTTTCTCTAAGAGCGGTGTTTCCAACATCATTGATTCTTCAACTGAACGTTGAACTTCAACAAGTTTCTTTTCATTATCAACTGTTGAACCGGATGAGGTAACTTCTTGAAATCTGCTTAAAGCTGCTTTTAAAACATTTGCCACAGAACCTCTTTGTGCATCACAAGAAGCTATAGCGTCATTTATTTTATTCGCTCTGATCTGATCAATTACTTTTTTAAAGAATTTTGGAATTACTTGTTTACCAGCAGCTTTTTTAAGTGAAAGTGCTCTTTCAATAATAATTGCAAATACCATAATTGAAAGACAAATTAATAATGCAACAAGCGGACCGCCAACGTAAACCATACCCATAATGTTACCGCCCAATGGAACTTCTTTTGTCCCTTTTGTTGCATAGTCTGCAAAATTAGCCGGATTGCCCAGCACAAATAAATAAATAATAAAAGCTGCGACTAAGGCAACGAAGAAAAGAATTACGATAAAAGCAGATTGTTTCATTGTTACTCTCCTGTTAATAAATAAATATGTTACTTAAAGTACAGCCAATTTACGTGCCTATATGCCCAAGGCAAAATTTTCTATAAAAAATCGTAAAAACGATCGGAATGTTTAAGATTACGATCTACTCGAAAATTGAAAAAATGCATAGTGAAAGTAAGGCGATTTCATTTTGCAATCAAGAGAAAATAATGGTTGTAATTAAAGGATTTACGGGTATTTCAAAATGAAATTATATATAACAAATGAAACATAATCACGTTTTAACTAAGACTATTAGTATTAATTAATAAGTTATAATCCATAAAGTTTTCTCTTTCTCCACAGTGTTGTTTCGGATATGCCGAGAATCTTTGCAGCTTCTTTAGTATTTGAAGCGATTTTTAGAGTCTCTATTATGTGTAACTTTTCAAGATCTTCAATTTTCTGCAATGAATATATATTCTGTTTTGGTTTGAAGTTTATGATCTCATGAGGAAGGTATTCCGACTTAATTATGCTGTCCTTTGCAAAAACCAGAAGTCGTTTAATAACAGTCTCAAGCTCACGAATATTTCCCGGCCAATCATAATCTGCAAGAAGCTTCTGTGTCTCTTTGGGAATAGTAATCTCATTTCTGTCGGAATATTTTTTTATGAAGTAGTCTATAAGAACAGGTATGTCATCCTTTCTATCACGAAGCGGCGGTAGTTTTATTTTTACGCCTGCTATTCTAAAATAAAAATCGTCGCGCAGCATTCCAGAACTTAAATCATGTTCAACATCTCTGTTTGTTGCACTAATAATTCTAATGTCAATACTGTGGGTAATGCTTTCGCCCACCCTTTCAAATTCCATCCTTTGAAGAAACCGAAGCAACTTTACCTGCATAGATTTTGGAATTTCCGCAACTTCATCTAAAAAAACCGTACCAGTATCGGCAAGCTCTAATCTTCCAATTCTATCTTTAATTGCATTTGTAAAAGCGCCTTTAACATGACCGAATAGTTCGCTTTCAAAAAGATTTTCCGGGATAGCAGAGCAATTGATAATGATAAACGGATTGTTGCTTCTTAAACTATTTTTATGAATAAATCTTGCAAGGACTTCTTTTCCTGTTCCGCTTTCACCTTCAATTAAAATCGGAATGTTGCTGTCGGAAACATCTTTTGCGGTTTTTAAAATATCTTTTACTTTGTTATTTGAACTTACAAAATTATCATCGTCAAACTTTTCGTCTATTTGATAAGCTAATCCCTTCAACTTTTTACTTAGCCGGTGATGCTCATATACACGTTCTATAATATGTATGAATTCTTTGTGAGTAAATGGTTTCGTAATATAATCGTAAGCGCCTTTTTTGATCGCTTCAACAGCAGATTCAATTGAACCATGTGCAGTCATCAATACAACTGTTGTATCGGGTGAAGATTTTTTTAATTCATGAAGAACTTCAATACCGTTCATCGGCTGCATTTTCAAATCAATAAAAGCAAGATCAAAATAAACTGTTTTTGCTCTGGCAAGTCCATCTATAGGATTTGCAAAAACTTCCGGAGAATAGCCGTATGAACTAAGCGAAAGCTCAATAGTTTTTAAAATGTTTACTTCATCATCAATTACAAGAATTTTTCCTTTATGCATTTATGCTTCCGGCAATTTTATTTGAAATGTACTTCCTTTACCAAGGTCACTGAACGCTTTTATTTCACCGTTATGTAATTCGATCACTTCTTTTGCAATGGAAAGACCGAGCCCCAAGCTCCCGGGGGCCGAATCATCTATCTGTATAAACTTATCAAATATTTTTTTCAAGTTATCTGGACTGATACCAATTCCCGTATCGGAAATTTCGATTAGCAAATTTCCATCGTTTCTTGAAAAATTAACTTTTATTTCTCCTCCAGTGGGTGTGAACCTAAGTGAATTAGACACTAAGTTTTCCAGAGCGCTGATCATATTATCATAGCTGCCGTTGATCTTTAACTTATTACTTTTATCAATAATCTGAAGATTAATCTTTTTTTCTTTTGCTAGAATTAAAAATTTCTTTGAAATATGTTCTGCAAGTTTTTGAGCTTCGAATTTTTCGAATTTACTTTTACCAATATTAGCCTCGAGTTTTGTCAGCTCAAGTATCTCATACACAAGTCTGTTGAGTCTTTCAAAATCTTCTTTCATAGATAGAATAAGTTCATTTTGATTTTGAGATAGACTGCCAACAACCCCATCTTCCAATATTCCCAACGCCATACCTATTGAAGTAAGCGGGGTTTTAAGTTCATGAGATACTTTAGCAATAAACTCGGACTTCATGCGGTCAAGTTCTTGATACTTTGTAATATCATTAAAAACAATTACGGTCCCTTTCAAATTGCTTTCCGGAATATCAAGAGAAGCGGCAATAACCTTAAAATATTTTTGCTCTCCGTTTCCGTATTTAATATTTATTATATCCTCTTTTTGATAAAGATCTTTACTTACTTGTGTAGTATCATTTTTTGAACCGATAGTTTGCGGTGCTAGTATTTTTTGAATGTTATGCTGTGTAAGCAGACTTTCCCCAAATACTTCATTAAACGTCTTATTGGAAAGCATAACATCAAAATTCTCGTCCACCATTAACACCGGTTCGTTCATGCTTTCTATTATTAGTTCCGATTTTTTCTTTTCATACAAAATCTTATTTAGATTAAACTGTTCGTAAACCTGAAGTTTTTCGCTCATCTTATTAAATTCTTCTGCCAATGAACTTATCTCGTCGCCATTTTCATCAATCTCAATTCGTTCATTAAAATTTCCTTCCGCAATGTGTGTCACCGATTGTCTTAGATTTGAAATCGGTTTAACAATATAATCTGAGAACCGAGATCCAAAGGCTAGACTGGTTGCTATAGCTCCGAAAAGAATTATAAGAATTGTAATAGTTGCGCCTTGTGTAATATCTTTTACTCTCGATACGGCACCGTTTAATGCGGAGTGATTGATTTCGAGAATACTATTGTTTCTTTTTTTAATAGATTGAATTTCATCAACGAACCTTACAAAATCACTACGCAATGTTTGTCGTTTGTTTGAGATATAAATGTTATAATCAATATTATCGGAAATATCTTTAACAAACCTTTGGTATTCGGAGTTTAAATCATCCAAGATATTTCTAATATCTTTTTCTTCGGATGCGGGGACTGATTCGCGGGCGCGATCATACCAGTAATAGAAATCCTGTTTCGTTTTTTCAAAAAGCTTTTCGCCTACTTCAAAATTTTGATTATACATTATTACGATTGACTGTAATTGTTCATCAAGCGCACGGCCCATATTATCTGCAGCTATAATGCTTGTATAATTCTGCTGCATAGTAATTTTGATCTGCTCATTAAGACGGTAAAAATTATAGATACTCCATAATGTTGCAAAGAACATGATGAGCAGTATTACTGTAAAACCGAGCAGAATTTTACTGCGCAGACTTGTTGTGTAAAGCTTAAGCATTTAAGCAAGACCTCTTTTATCGCTCCATTTAAAATAGGTTATTGAATTGCTTAAATAAACACCTTTTTTGTAATTTGGATTTATCAACTCATCGAAGGAAATAAAATGCTGCGGGAAAAACTAATAAATAAAAAATTGGTTATGATAAACATTTTAATTGGAGAAGTCATGAAGTTATTCGGCTCTTTTATCTCTTCACAAAAAAAGGAATTCAAAATAAAATTAAAAAATTTGTCTAAGTTAATCACCCGTTGATTATTTTAGAACCAATTGATCATAAAAAAATTGCCTTATGAAAAAAATAATATCGCTTCTGTTCATTGTTTTATCCACACAAATCTTTGCACAATTCGGCTCTCAAGATTCCGGCGGAAAACTTTCTCCTTTTCAAGCTTGTTATGATGTAAAATTTTACGACCTTAATCTGACAATAGACTTAAACGAAAAAGCTATCGCCGGTACGGTTATTATGCGTGCACAAGCTCTAAGTGATTTCAAAAAAATCTTGATTGATCTTGACAGCAGATATACAATTGATGGGGTTCAGTCTGTTCTGGACAACAAACAAGAAATTGATTTGAAGTTTACCCACGAAAGCAATAAAGTTTGGATTGATTTTCCCGCAACGATTAAGAAAGGTGAGTTCTTCTCAACAAAAATTACTTATGCGGGTCTTCCTCGAATTGCAAAACGTCCGCCGTGGGATGACGGATTGGTGCTTGCTAAAACAAAGGATGGAAAAGATTGGGTAACTCTAACATGTCAAGGTGGCGGAGCTGATACATGGTGGCCATGTAAAGATCATCCGTCTGATGAACCCGATTCGGTTTCACTTCATTTCACTGCACCTTCCGATTTAATTCTTGTCAGCAATGGAAGATTTATTTCATCTAACGAAAACAACAACGGAACTAAAACGTGGAACTGGTTTGTATCAACTCCAATCAATAATTATGGTGTAATTTTTTATCTCGGCCCATATAAACGGATAGATTACGATTACACAAGTGTAACCGGAGAAAAATTTCCATTCACCGTTTGGGTACTTCCGGAAAGTTATGAGAAGGCAAAAGAACATGCCCCTCAGTTTTTAATTCATATGAAAGTGATGGAAGAACTCATCGGGCCGTATCCTTTCCGCGGCGATAAATATGCTGTTGTTGAAGCGCCTCATCTTGGCATGGAACAACAAACTGCTATTGCATACGGTTATGGCTGGAAGAATCATCCGCAGTTTGCGTTCGATTGGCTTCATCATCATGAATTTTCTCACGAGTGGTGGGGCAATCTTGTTACGTGCAGAGATTGGAGCGATTTCTGGATTCATGAAGGAATTGGAACTTATATGCAGCCGCTTTATTTGGAAAAAGTTTTCGGTAAAGACGAATACTTCCGATATATGAAATCAATAAAACATTTTAGTAATAAAAATCCGGTTGCCCAGCGTGGTGAAAAAACTTCGAGCGAATCTTACAATAACGATATCTATTATAAAGGTGGATGGATAGTTCACACACTTCGCTATTACCTGGGCGATGAAATGTTTTTCAAAGTGCTGCGAAGATGGGCATATCCAACAGAAGAGATGGAAAAAATAAAAGACGGAAGACAATGCCGCATTACTACAACCGACGAGTTAATGGAAATGGCAGAAAAAATTTCCGGTAAAAAATTAGATTGGTTCTTTGAAGTTTATCTTAGACACGCACCTTTACCGATTCTAAATGTGAAAAGCACCAACAATAAAGTTGAACTAAGCTGGGAAACTGAAAATAATCTTCCTTTCCCAATGCCTGTTGATGTAAGTATCGCCGGAAAAATTGTTCGCATGGAAATGAAAAACGGAATTAGCGTGATTGATTTACCACAAGGATCTGATTTTACAGTTGATCCAATGGATTGGGTATTAAAGGCAGTTAAACAATAAGTTATTACCCTTCACTTTATAAACGAAGAATCTGTTTTCAATTATGCACGGGATTCTTCGTTTCATTATATTTCGTATGTGTTCTAATAAATAAAAACTTCTATGAATGAAATAATAATTCTTTTAATCATCGGTCTCGCTGCCGGTTTAGTTAGCGGTGTTCTTGGCATCGGCGGCGGAATAATTATTATACCAATGCTTGTAGGATTTTTAAGTTATACACAAAAAGACGCACAAGGAACATCGCTTGGTCTTCTTCTTCTCCCTATCGGTATTCTTGCCGTAATGAATTATTATAAAGCCGGGCATGTAAATCTTAAAGCCGTTGGTATAATGGCTGTTACATTTGTTATCGGAAGTTATTTATCATCTTTATATGCTCTTACTCTTCCCGAAGGAGTTTTGAAAAAAGTTTTTGCTGTATTTCTTATTCTTTATGCCCTTAAACTATTGATGGGAAAATAAAAATTATTTATAGCTGCTTATTTAAAATTTAATAACAGCGTAGCAAGAGGCGAACATTTTCTCAAAACCGCTTTCAAGAACCGCATCTGTTTTAATTGCATTGCTTGTTACTTTCTTCTGGTCTACATCATTCATAATAATAAAGTTGGGATTGCGAGATATTCCCCCGTTGACTTTTGCCGGGTTGCGTTACTTCTTAGCTTTTGTTTGTCTGCTTCCTTTTGCGTTAACAAAAGAAAGAATTTCCGAAATAAAGAAAATAGATAGAAAAGATTGGCTTCGTTTAACTGTCCTCGGACTTCTCTTTTATACATTTACTCAAGGAACTCAATTTATCGGATTATCACTTCTTCCCGCAGTAACTGTAAGTCTGCTTCTTAATTTCACACCTATCATAGTTGCGATAATGGGAATTTTTCTTTTATCTGAAAGACCTTCAGTGCTTCAATGGGTAGGGGCAAGTTTATTTATTGTAGGAATCCTTACTTATTTTTATCCGGTTGATCTGCCCGAAAGCAAAACTCTTGGAATTATTGTGATGGCAGTTGGAGTTTTCTCCAACGCATTTTCTTCCGTATTGGGCCGCGGAATAAATCGAAGCAGTAAATTCCATCCTTTAACGGTTACAGTTATAAGCATGGGGATTGGATCAATCGTAATGTTGATTATTGGTCTTGTAACACAAGGATTACCGCTTTTAAGTTTAACAAATATTTTATTTTTACTTTGGCTTGCAGTTGTAAATACAGCTTTTGCATTTACACTTTGGAATTTATCTTTGAGAACTCTCACTGCGATGGAATCAAGCATAATAAACGGAACAATGTTAATCCAAATTGCTTTTCTTGCTTGGATATTTATTGGTGAGCCTGTAACGTGGAGGGAAGGGATCGGAATGTTGATTGCTGCTGCCGGAGCTGTTGTTGTTCAAATCAAAAGAAGAAACTAATTTTAAGTATCAAATTTAACTCACAACAAAAAATCATAAATTACCCAATGAAAAATTTAAGGGTTACTGCGATAGGTGAAATACTTTACGATGTTTATTCTGATAGAAAAAGATTAGGCGGGGCATCGTTTAATTTTATTTATCACATTTGGAAGATACTGGGCAAAGCAAATTTCATTTCAAGTGTTGGTAATGATGATAACGGTAAAGAAATGCTTTCTTACCTCAACTCTATCGGTTTCAATACAAATCACATATATATAGATAAGAAATATCCAACAGGAACAGTTCAAGTAAAACTTAGCGAAGATAGAACACCGCAATTCACAATTTCTCCCGAGTGCAGTTACGATTATCTCACCTTAAATAATTCTACAACTAATCTTATCGAGAAGGAAACTGATTTGTTGTATTTCGGTACGCTTTCAACGCGCAGTGATATTTCCCGCAATACAATTCAATCTCTCTTTGGAAAACCGCACTTAAAATATTTTTGCGATCTCAATCTTCGTCACAATTTTTACACAAAGGAATTGATTAAACAAACTTTGTTGACATGTAATGTTCTTAAAATCAACCAAGAAGAATTAGACAAGCTTAAACAGTTCTTCAATCTTGATCAATCTAACAAAAGTGCTATCGAACAATTAACAAAAGAGTTTGATATTGATTTGATCGGATTAACACTTGGTGAGAATGGCGCAGAACTTTACAATAAGAATGAAACAAATTATTACAAAACAGAATTTGTTAATGTGGTTGATACTCTTGGTGCGGGTGATGCTTATGCGGCAATACTTTGTCTTGGCTATTTATACAAAATGCCGATTGGTAAAATGAATAAACTGGCAAATGAATTTGCCTGGGAAATTTGCATGGTGAATGGCGCTTTGCCGAAAGATGATACTATTTATGAAAAGTATAGGATCATTTTTAACTGATAAACATCTCCCACCATTCGATCATTTCTTTAGCATAACTTCCACGCATGAGCAAGATGTGATTACCAAGCGGTTCGTTAAGCAAATCTGTTACTTTAGCAGAGCCGTGCAATTTTACTTTCACTTGTGTTCTGCAAAGATTTTCCGATGAACCGGTTTCTAATATCTCACCGTTCGATGCCCATATTTTTTTCAGATTTTTTCCGCCAATCCTCAATAAAGTAATTTTTCCCTTTGCTAATTCTCCTTCTATACCAACTCCAAGTCCAGATTCAAAATGCGAGCGTAATTTATAATTCTCCGTCATACTCATCGGAACACTGCAATGAGCAAGCCATATTGAATTGCTCTGTTCATCTATCTGTGCAGGGTTAGCCATCCAGACAATCTGATTTGTTAAATAATTTGCCCAGAGCATTCCGAGTGTTGAAACAAGATCACCTTCACAGCCGGCAGTTATTCCTTCATCGTTCAGTTTTGATAATGCAACACATCCGGTAGTTTTAAGATCAGTGACCAAATCAAAACAGCGGACTGAAACTGAATTTAATTCTTGAGCGCTGATCAACTCTTTAAGCGCTGCATAAACCTTAACCACATTCTTAATTTCTTTCTTTGAGGGTTCTTTTATTGCTGCGGCTTTTGTTGTTAAGTTGTAATGATCGTCTTCGATTTGTTCATCTTTTATTTCTGCTATTCTTGTTTTTAGTTCTTCAAGATCAACATTTACTACTTGAGGACCCCAAATTTTTTTTATGACGGAAGGATCGGGCATACTTGCAACAAGCCAATCGGACGGATTTCCAATTAAACCGATCTTTGTGTTTTTCAATTGATGAAATACTTGATGATGTTTTACGTTTCTTTCTAAATCGTCCCGCCAATCTTTGTTTGCATTATTATCTATATAAATGATCTTTCCTTTTTCGCCGTCTTGCTGAAGCTTTGCTAAAATTTCCATTGATGCGGCAAGAGAATTATTCCCGGCGTGAGCAATTAAAATTACCGGTTCATTATTATAAATTTCCTTCCGTTTATGCCAAAGTTTTAAAACTTTCTCTTCTGTCCCACCGGTAATTATAAAATAAAAAATCGGCGTGTTTAGATTAATCATCTCTTCTGTAAATCGTTCACCGCCATAATCATGAAATGAAGAAAGAAGATTGCCTGCTATCTCTTCTATTGAGGTTTGAGTAATTGAGCTTGAAACAGGAATAAAACCGAATTTTGTGTTTGCATTCATGTTGTTTTCCCAAATACTTTATTGATTGTTAGATTATTTTCTGGTCATCATTCTTCCAAAATATTCAACTCATCTAAAATCTCTTCCGCACTTGTCGCATACTAATTCTTTTTCGTTCATCTTTTATCCTAATCACTTTTTTGATTTTTAAATTCTCTTTTCTTTGTGATCGTGAGCGAAGCTTTTTCGTCTTTGTGAGAGAGTATTACAATTGCGTCTGTTCCCAAATTCCAGGTTATAACAAAAGCGGAGTAAACTTTTTGAGATTCGTATTTATCACCGAAATGTTCTACAGCATAATTCTTAAACACATCAAAAAACTTTTGGCCGGACCGAGCGTCTTTACCAAGATTATTAATAGCTTTAGCTCTTAGTTCCTTATTGTTGTTAAAGAAAAAACCGATCTTAACATCTATCGAGTCACTAGTTTCATTAAAATAGATCTCGCGCAAATCGAGAAATATTTTCTCCGTGAATTTTATTTTGGGAAATAGTGACTGAATTGATTTATATGAAGCGTCCCAGTCAACCGAAAAAAAATTTTGAACCGTGCTTTGTGCAAAGCAGAAATTTGTGAAAATAAGAAATGCAATAAAAAGTGGAAATAGTTTCTTCATCTAGACAGTCTGCAAATTTTCTCTGAATAACATAGAGAGAAAAATGTTTGCGGGCAACCAAAAAATTTGCTTCTATTCTTTTGGTTTTCTCTAAAACTATTTAATGAGTTCGCCCTCGGGAATGTTTTTTAATTGAGCATTCCTCACAGTCAAAAACGGAATTCCGATCGTAACCGAGTCGAGTAAAAAGAACTACGTTGGTTATCTATCTTCGTTTATTGTTTTCTGCTCTATTGATTTTATCATCGCTTCCTCTTGATAGAAGTTGTGATTTTGGTGTTTGCATCATTTCTTTATTTGGAATTTGAATTACCATTTTCAATTCGTAACCAAGTGCTTTGAGAATAGATTCACCCGGAATCCAGCATGTTTTGCTTTTCGATATCAGATACACAGCATATTTGTTTCCTTTTACAAGCGCGCCTTCTTCGAATTGAGCGGTAGCATTCACAACAAGCAAAAACAATAAAGTGCCGATTAAATAAATTTTCTCTCTAAATTTTTGAACTGCTCTATGCTCGGTTAAAATCCTTATTAATGAATTAGCTCATTAAATATCATTAATTAATCTTTCTCTGCCAATCTAAAAATACTTTCATAAAACAAAAAAGGCCTGGCTTAACCCAACCTTTTTTCTTCTTTGTTTCAATGTGGGGTAGAATAAGATCCGTAGGCAGTCATATTCGCGAGGCGACGGGAGAAAAATTCTAAGAAATAATTTGTTTTTACTTTTATAATAATTAGGGCTCGAGCCTTTTTCTTTTATCTTATTTAATATTTGAATGATATCTTAACTAAATTGTAATAGAAAATTTGTTTGAGAAAAGATGAAACAGCAGCCTTCAAAACTTATTAGTGCTAACAACTTCTACGACGAGGTTTCGGATATTTATGAACAGATGATTGATTTCAAGAAAAATCTTGTTCTGCGTGAGAATGCATACAAGAAAATATTTTTTGTTAAAGGAAATGTTGCAGATATTGGATGCGGTATTGGATTAGATTCGATTGCTCTTGCATTAAACGGACACAGCGTAACAGCTTTTGATATTTCTCCCAAGATGGTTGAGCAGGCAAAACTTAATGCGGCAAAATATAATGTTAACATCTCTTCGCATGTTCACTCTTTCCAAACAATATCGAAAAGATTCAGTGGTAAATTTAATTATGTTGTCTCGGTAGGAAATACAATCGCTCATGTTAACACACGAGAACTAAGAGAAGCTATAAAAGTAATGTGTCGTCTGCTTCTTCCGGGCGGTAAAATATTTCTTCACATTCTTAATTATCAGCTAATCAAAAAGGAAAATAAAAGAATTAATAACATAGCTAACAGTAACGAAAAAATTATTATCCGCTTTTATGATTTCCGGAAGAATGATCTGGATTTCAACATTCTTTCTTTTCCACAAAACTTGCCGAAAGAATTCAAATTAGTTACGACAAAACATTATCCACACACAAAAGATGAAATTGGAGCTTATCTAAGAGCGGTTGGATTTACTAAAATTAAATTCATGAAGAATTTTGCCGGCGAAAGGTTTAACACGAACCATTCGAAAGATATGTTTGTTGAAGCGGTAAAGAAATTATAATTCTTTTTTACAATATCTACACACTTTTGCTTTGGCTTTTATTTTTTCTGCACAAAATGGACACTCTTTCATCTCTTCGCCAATTTCACCGTCAACAGCATCGGCAAGTTTATACGCCTGTTTGTTCATCTGGTACTCTTTATATAATTCTTGTGCATTTGAAAGAGCTTCTTTTAATTGTTGCGGGCGAGAAATATTTGTGTAGCTCGTTTCACCCATCTCTGCAGCTGTTTGAATCTGCACATTTCCAAATCCCATAATTCTTCCAAGGAGAGACTGCTGATAAGACACATTATTTATTTTATCAATCGGACTTTCTTTGGAGCTAATAGAGAAGACGCCAAATTCATCGATGACACGATAATTTGTAACTACCCAAAGATCAAATTTCCAAGAATAATATTTGAAGACAAAGTAGATAACTGCTATTAATGGAAAAGTGAAATACCACCAATATACTGGGTTTGGCTTTGTATAAAAGTAGAGCGATAATGAGATTATAATTAGCGAAAACAAAAACGGGATAATAAGCACATACCAATGTTTGTGAGTTTCGAAAAGTATTTGTTCATCTTTCCTAAGCGGCGTTCTCATTTATTCCTCCGTTTGAAAAAGATTAAAGAATGCAATTTTATTTACAGTTTTCTCCTTCAAATTTTCCAAAGTTTCTTCACTTATTGAAAAAATCCTTCTATTCTTCAGTTGTTTCAGTAATAATTAAATCTTTTTAATCTTTCTTTAACTCTATCTTAATTCAAGAACTTTAACTTTTCAGTGTACAAATTAATCAATAATAAATAACAAACACATAATTACAAGGAGTTTCGAATGAAGAAGTTAATTGCATTATTAGTTGTAGTTGCATTTACAGCAACAGCATTTGCACAAGCTCAGCCACAAAAGAAAGCCGAAGCTGCTAAACCAGCGGTTAAAGTTGAAGCTGCTAAGAAAGTAGCAGAGAAAAAAGTTGAAACAGCTAAAGTGGTAGCTGACAAAAAAGTTGAAGCTGCTAAACCAGTAGCTGCAAAGAAAGTAAAGGCAGCTAAAGTAACAGCTGACAAAAAAGTTGAAGCTGCTAAACCAGTAGCCGCAAAGAAAGTAAAAGCTGCTAAAGTAACAGCTGATAAGAAAGTAGAAGCTGCTAAACCGGTAGCTGCAAAGAAAGTAAAAGCAGCTAAAGTAGTAGCTGATAAGAAAGTTGAAGCTGCCAAGAAAGAAGTTAAAAAGTAATTTTAACGGATAATTATTCTTGAAATTGTTGAAGACTAAAAAAGGAGAGTTTAACAACTCTCCTTTTTTGTTTATCTTACTTTAATGAGAATATTAGTTGTTGAAGATGAAAAGAAAGTTGCCTCTTTCATAAAGAAAGGTCTTGAAGAGGAATTTTACCAAGTAGATCTTGCTTCTAATGGCAAGGAAGGCTTGGAAATGGTTATCGGCAATGAATATGATTTGATTATTTCCGATGTAATGATGCCGGTGATGAATGGGATTCAATTTGTAAAAGAAATAAGAAAAAATGAAGTTATTACTCCAATATTATTTCTTACCGTTAAAGACAGCACTAAAGATAAAGTAGAGGGATTAGACTGCGGCGCAGATGATTACTTGACCAAACCCTTTTCATTTGAAGAACTTACCGCAAGAGTAAGAGCTCTATTAAGAAGAAAAGAAACTCAAAAAGATAATACTCTTACCGCTGCTGATTTAAGAATGGATCTTGTTGCACATAAAGTAATCAGAACCGATGAAGAAATAATATTAACCCCAAGGGAATATTCCATTCTGGAATATCTTTTAAGAAACAAAAATAAAATTGTTTCCCGAACGAAATTGATTGAACATGTTTATGATTTTCATTTTGATAGCGGCACAAATGTGATTGATGTTTATATTAACAAACTCCGCTCAAAGATCGATTTGCCTAATAAGAAACAATTAATTCATACCGTTCGCGGTGTTGGTTACATAATAAAAGAATAAAAAAATTTTATGTTAAAGAACATTAAGTTGTTTTTTACTTCAACGCGTTTCAAGATTACAATTTGGTATTCTTCGCTTTTCCTTCTGCTTGAAGTATTACTTGGTGTAAGTGTTTACATTTATCTTTATCACATTTCTCACGTTAACTTGGATCTAAATTTAAAAACACAGGCAAGTGCAATTCTGCGAGTTGTAGAGGAAAAGCATCTTGATCTTGATACGTTTGAACCTAGCCCTGTTTATAAAAGCGAGGATGAATTAATCTGGGATATTATTTATGATGCCGTTGTATTCAACAGAAGAAATACTTTTATCGAAATCTCAGCATCGCAAAAATTAATCTATAAGTCTGCAAATCTAGAGCAAAATCATTTGGCTTTTCCGGAAAAAAAGAACGCTGAGTCAATCTTTGATTATAATAACGAATTATTATCTAAAGATGTAATCAGAATTTGCCAATTGAAAGGAAAGAGATTTGTTGTGATCGTGGCATATCCGATAGAACATATTGCACAGACCCTTAATAATCTGAGAGATATATACATAGTGATGGCGCCAATATTTTTAATTATTTCAATTATTGGCGGCGCGCTTATTTCTACAAAGTCATTATCGCGTATAGACGCCATAATTAAAAAGACGGAAGAAATAACTGCGCAGAACTTATCCGAGAAAATTCCCGGCGGCGAATATTTTGATGAGTACGGTAGATTAGTAAACAAAATGAATGAAATGATCCTGAGAATAAAAACCTCATTGGATTTTATGAACCAGTTTTCAATTTCTGCCGCACACGAATTAAAAACTCCGCTTACTATACTTAGAGGCGAGATTGAGATTGCGCTGAAATCGGAAAAAACTCCCGAGCGCTATATTGAAGTGTTAAAAAGTAATTACGAAGAGACTATCCGTTTAACAAAAATTGTTGATAACCTCTTTTTTATTTCTAAGAGCGATAACGCTCTTATAACTATAGATAAGAGATGGGTTGAATTAAACTCATTTTTAACTCATCTAGCCCAAAGTATGAAACTGCTTGGACAAGAAAAAAATATGGATCTTGTCCTTGATCCAACAGCTAAAATCGGTATTGATATTGATCAAGATTTAATAAAACAGGCGTTATCAAATATTATTGATAATGCATTTAAGTTCGGCGATGAGAACACAACAGTTCTAGTGCGCGCTGCAGAAATTAATAACACAATTAAGATTAGTGTTACAAATACAGGCCCGGGAATTCCGAACGAATCCCTTGATAAAATCTTCAATAGATTTTATCGTGTGGATGTTTCAAGAACAAGAAGAACAGGCGGTGTTGGGCTGGGTCTATCTGTTGTTAAATCTATTATAAATCTTCATGGTGGAAATATTGAAGTGGTTTCTATTCCTAATGGCAAAACAACAATTTCAGTTTCTCTTCCGAAGAATTACAAGACAATTTAAGCTACTTCAATTTCGAATGACCGTCTCAAACAGTTTATGATCTAAGTCATTCCTTGTTTGAACATGTTGTACGACAGATTGACAATAGAAAATGTAAATAGTATTTTCTATTTGATTATAAATTACAAAATAAATTAATTCAACTGTACTTAATAAATTTTTTCAGAACAACTAAAGGAGAAAGAATGAAATTACAATCAACCATGTTTCGTAACAGTTCTCTTTTCTCAATCGTTTTAATTTTATTTTTATCTACATCATTTATCCAAGCACAGAGTTATTCTAATAATTCCTCCATATCAGAATCTCCTGCCGCAAGTTCTGGAGTCAATTGGATGGTGGGAGGAAGATTTGGATTATCAATCGGTAGCGGAGGCGGTGGGTCATCTGCCGGGCTACAACTGGGACCGATGGCTGAAGTTCTTTTTAATAAGAATATCGCTTTAGGTACCGAACTAAATATTAACACTCAAGCTGGAACTCCAGTTGAGTGGGCGGCATACTTTAAGTATTATTTTGTTACTCAAAATCCATCTATTAAAATATATGGAGACGCAGGAATGGGTTTGTGGTTTTTAACTGGCGGACCATATATTGGTTTGCGTTTTGGCGGTGGGGCTAATTTCAAAGTTGCAAATAATCTTTATATCCCCGCTGATTTACAATTGGGCCCGGTTTTCGTCACAGGAGGAAACTTTTTCTATATAGCAATAACAACCGGAATAAGGTACGAGTTACCATAAATTTAATAACTAAAAGAAGGGTCAAATTCTATGAAAAAAATTTTACTACCATTTCTATCTATACTACTGATATTATCATTCAGTAATATTAATGCTCAAACACATATCAGTTTCGGTGTTAGAGCTGGATTAAATATTGCCAGTCTTTCATTTGATCCAGACATAGCGAGCGGAATTAATAAGTCGTCCCGAACTGGATTTAAATTTGGCGGTGCTCTAGAAGTCGGATTCGCCCCTATGTTTGCACTCCAAATCGAACCGATGTATTCTCAGGGGGGTTGTGTTCTAGATAACGTTCCTTTTGGTTTTACCAATGGTAAGGTTACTTTTAAAATATCATACATCGAAATCCCCATACTGTTTAAAGTAAAGATTCCTGTAAAAGGATCGGTTACCCCTTACGCTTTTGTAGGACCAAATCTGGGCTTAGTGCTTTCTGCAAACCAGCTAGCCGAAGGAGGTGGGCAGTCTCAAGATACCGACATTAAGGATCAGACGACTTCTATGGTTTTTGCGCTAGATTTTGGAGCTGGCGCCGGTATTAAGGTCACCCCATTGACCACAGTTATTCTTGACGTTCGTTATTCTTTGGGTTTATCAAACGTATTAAACGATAAGGGCAAACAAGTTAATGGTCTTAACTCGGTAAAATCGAACGGATTTCAAATTGTAGCTGGAGTGATGTTCGGATTATAAAATTATAGGATTGTTTAAAAATATAAAGCCGTCACAAGAAAGTTTTGTGACGGCTTTTTTATTTATCAATTAAGTGTATTAATCGGGTTAGTATCAGAATTTAATAGTACTTCAGAAACTTTCACTTTTATAACACCACGGCCAATCATACCGAGATTAAGTGCTGTCCCTTTAGATAAATCTAAATCACGTCCTTCAATGAATGGACCCCTATCATTTATTCTTACAATAACTGATTTACCATTCTTCAGATTTGTTACTTGAAGGATAGTTCCAAATGGTAATGACTTATGTGCTGCTGTAAGCGCCATTTGATTATACTGTTCGCCGTTTGCCGTTAACTTTCCGTGAAAGCGCGGACCGTACCAAGATGCGGTCATTACACCCAAATTGTTAAAGTTAACAGATGTCATTATGGGTTCTGCATCTTTGCTTACAGTTATTTTAGCCACACCATTTATCTCGCCTGCAGAAGTATCGCTAAGATTGAACCCGACACTTACAGCAAACAGACTGATGATGAAACCTATTTTTAACGTACGCAAATTTTACCTCTTTTTTTGTTGAACATACCTTTTAGTTGGAGTAATGGAAAACTTTAGGTGAAAATACAGGTGGAGTTAATTTTTCAGATACGTAAGAAGTCTAAGGCTGGTTCTTCTTAGATTTTCTTTAGTAAAAAGATTTTGTTGAAGGAAAAATTCTTTAGCTAGATTCTGATGTTGAGTTAAGTCCGCTGAAGATACAAATTTATCATAAAACAAAGATTTTCCAGATTGGTTGTTAAGATCTGAAGCATTGATAAAAAAACCATCAATATTATGACTCAGGCTTTGGTTTAAAACAGACTGATTCACTTTTATAACCAAGTCCTTTTTATCAGTATTGGTTCTTGCGTATAAAGTGAAAGTCGAGACGAGCATTAACCAAACAACAAAATATGTCAGATTTCTATACTTCAATTGATAATCTATTAGTTATTGAAAACTTACATCCTAAATTTAATCATTTAGGAAATCTCAGCCAATCTTTGAATGGGACTGAAATCACAATTCAAAAAATAAATTAGTTAAAAACTTCGTTTTTAAGCGATTTATGAGATCGGAGATTTTTTTTATACTTTTAAACCATTTGAGTCCGGCTGACTGGTCTAAAAAGAAGTTATTAAGTCTTAAGCAGACTGTTTCCTCTTTAGTGGAGATTTGCGATCGTTCTAAATAACAGTTTAATAAGCAAAAGCAACCGGTGAATTTTATGATAATTAATCATCCAATAGATTTATAAATAAAGTAATCTTGTAACTTCCAATTTACAGTCATAACCATTTTTCATAATTTACTCTTAACAAACTAAGATTATAATGAGAAACATTTGCGCCTTTATTCCTTATTTAAATAATTCAATTACCAGTGGTATTGTGCAAGTGCTTTCTGCTTCTCAGCACATAGAAAAGATATTTATCCTTTCTGAGCTCAATTTAGGATTTAATAGTGATAAGGTTCTGGAACTATCTATTGATCATTTTAAGAGTACTAACTCAATAAGAGTTATGGCGAAAAGCACTGAATCTGAATATGTGCTTCTTGTTACTCAACCAGTAGAAATTAATTTAGGCATTTATTCACTTGAAAGATTTTTAAGAATCGCACAAGAGATTCAAGCTGGGATACTCTACTCAAATTATTATGAAATTAAAAATAATAAGACTCAGCAACATCCAACCATAGATTATCAACCGGGCAGCATACGCGATGATTTCAATTTTGGCCCCTTACTTTTTATTAACACAAAAGCATTGAAGAATACTGTATCCTCTATGAAAGAAGATTACTCGTTTTCAGGGCTTTATGATTTACGACTTAATATTTCACGGTTTAATTCTATACTTCGAATTCCGGAATATTTATATACATCCTATGAACAGGATCTAAGAAATTCAGGTGAAAAGCAGTTTGACTACGTGAATCCGGATAACCGTTCTATACAAATTGAAATGGAGAAAGTCGCAACTGATCACTTAAAAAAAATAAATGCATTTTTGAGGCCAACTTTTAAGACTGTTGATTTGATGAATAGTTCTTTCGACACAGAAGCTTCCATAATTATCCCGGTAAAGAATAGAATAAAAACAATTGGAGAGGCTGTAACTTCTGCACTTAAACAAATAACTAATTTCCGCTTTAATATAATTGTTGTTGACAATCATTCAACTGACGGAACAACAGAGCTTCTAAAAACTCTTTCTGCAAAACACGAACAACTGATTCATATTATTCCATCAAGAGAAGATTTATTAATTGGCGGATGCTGGAATGAAGCCATCAACAATAAAGCTTGCGGCAAATTTGCTGTTCAACTTGATAGCGACGATGTTTACTACGATGGGAATACACTTCATAAAATAATTGATACATTCTATAGAGAAAAATGTGCAATGGTCATCGGTTCTTATATTCTAACAGATTTTTCTCTAAATCAAATTCCGCCCGGATTAATTGATCACAAAGAATGGAGCAATGATAACGGTTCTAACAACGCACTTCGAGTTAACGGCTTAGGCGCACCTCGGGCTTTTTATACACCACTACTTAGAGAAATAATAATTCCAAATGTCAGCTATGGTGAAGATTATTATTTGGGAATTACGATTTCGAGGGAATATAAGATTGGAAGAATCTACGAGCCAATTTATTATTGCAGACGTTGGGAAGAAAACACCGACTCTCTTCTTGATATTAATAAACTGAATCTGAACAATCTTTATAAGGATCGCCTTCGTACATTCGAAATATTAACGAGGCAAAAAATGAATAAATCTAAATGATCATCAACGACAAACCCGAAAGAAATGCCAGCGCTGATTGGTGGGCAGAGCAATCTAAAAAACTGCTCGAAGACCAAAGACAATCTTGGCCATTACTAAATGAGAATTATCAAAATTTTTCTTCTACTAAAATTCGAACTTTTGAATTTGATGGTTTTGAAATAAAAGTTCAGTTTAACCCCGCCAGAATAAAATCATCTTCTGCGGATGTAAGTGAAGATGCTATCAAATCGCGCAAATGTTTTTTGTGTCTTGATAATCTTCCGAAAGAACAAACAGCTTTAGGTTACAATAAGAATTTTGTTGTTCTTGCTAATCCATACCCGATCTTTCCGGAACATTTTACGATTTCAAAAAAAAATCATATGCCGCAAACTTTGATCGGAAATTTTGCGGAGATGCTTGTTCTTTCCCGTGATCTCGACAAGTATTATTCGGTTTTTTATAATGGACCAAAATGCGGTTCCTCCGCGCCGGATCATATGCATTTTCAGGCAGTAACAAAAAATGTGATGCCGGTAGAAATTGAATTCGATAAAATGATAAATTTATTTTCTAAAGAAGTTTTGCGAAACAGAAAAATAGAGGTTCGTTTTTTTGAAAAACATTTGCGTTACTTTATTTCCTTCGAATCCAGAGACAAAGGTGAATTGCTTTATGTTTTCAAAACTTTAATCTATGCACTTAGAAAGATATCTCCTCCGCATGAAGAGCCTCTAATAAACATGCTGGCGAATTACCAGGAAAATATTTGGCGTTTAGTTTTCTTCCCCCGAAGCAAACACAGACCAAAACAGTTTTTTGCATATGGCGATAATCAGTTGCTAATTAGTCCTGCCACCGTTGATATGAGCGGTTTAATTATTACCCCGCGTGAAGAAGATTTCTTAAAAATTACCAGAGACGATGTGATTGATATTTACAAACAAGTAACTATAACAAAAGAATATTTTGAATTTCTAAGAAAGAAAATAGGTGAGATATTTATTTAGATATGAAAACAGTTAATAGCAAGGAATAAAAAAACATTACAATACCTTAACTGCTATTACGCTTATATCATCATCCATCTCTCCGCCGGTATAATCAAAAATTTCTTTTTGCATCTGAGCTAGTGAGTCTTCGTTCGGATTTAATTCTTCTAAAAACTTCATCAAGTGATCTTCCGAATAAAGTTCACCGGCTGTGTTTCTCGCTTCAGTAATTCCATCAGTAACTAAAAATAGTTCGTCCCCCTTATTTAGTTTCAATTCAACATCCTCATATTCTCCCGATTTACTAAATCCAAGAAGAACACCTTTAGAAATTATTCTCTCAACGGTTTTTGATTTATATATCAGCGGTAGATCTCCTGCTCCGGAGTAGCGTGCAATTTTATTTTTTTTGTCAAGAATAATTACTGAAAGCGTGATAAACACTTCGGAAATTCTTTCATCCTTAAAAACAGATTCGTTTACTTTGTGCAGTATGTGGCTTGGTTGATAATCTTTGGATGATTCAAGCACAAACCGTGCGGCACTGCGCACATAGCCGGCATAAGCAACCGCAAAATACCAGGCGCCCCATCGTTTACCCATTACATCTCCCAAAATTATTGCTATATGATCATCGTCCATTTTAAAGTAATCAATAAAATCCCCACCGGGAACATTTTTGAAGGGCAAGTGCCAATGCTTGATTTGAAATCCTTCGAACTGCGGAAATTCTTCCGGAACAACTTTAGCTCCCATTGAGTCCGCAGCTTTTTGAACTTCATCAACAACTTTTACCCGTTCTTTTTCAAGACTTTTCAAAATTGCGGATACTTTTGCAATTACAACTTTGGGACTGGATGTTTTAATAATATAGTCTTCTATTTCAAGATCAAATCCTTGAAGAATATCTTCCTCTTCTCCTTTTGCTGTAAGAAAGACAAATGGAATTTGTTTGAGTTCGGGATTTGCCAATAAGCGTTTACGAAATTCGTATCCGTCAACCTCAGGCATCATTACGTCGCTGATTATAAGATCCGGCTTTATTTTTTCTGCCAGCTCAAAACCTTCTCTTCCGTTACCAGCTACCTCACAACGAAACCCCGCCTTTGTTAAATTGAAAGTAAAAAGCTTAGCAATGTTAAATTCGTCTTCAACTAATAAGATTGTGTTTACGGATTTATTATTTTCTTGTGTCACTGGCTTTCCAAAAATATTATTTGCAATTATTAAAGATTCTTCTCCGGCTAAAGCAAGATCAGAATCATCGCTACATTATCATTTATGAAAACTTTTTATTGCGTCTTGTAATTCACTATACGATTCAAATACTCTGAACAATCTTGTCAATTCAAACATAGAGCGAACATTAGGTTTGAACCCGACTAATTTTAGATCTCCCCCAAGTTTAGCAACTTTTTTTAATGTGTTGACAATTATCCCGAGAAATGTTGAATCAAGATATTCTACTGATGTAAGATCAATTATTACCTTTCTATAACCGCTGTCAATCTTATCGTTAACTTGTCTTTTCAATTCCTCGGCTTCAAGAAGAGTGGCTCTATCAAAATTTACAATCTCAACAATAATATCATCAATTGTTTCTTCAATTATGCTCATGGTCTACCTTTAATTTTTCAATCCTTTGGTGATTCGATTTTATATTTATCCATTAGACGGTAAAGTGTTGCTCTGCCAATTTTAAGTTTACGTGCGGCTTCAACAATGTTACCTTCCGTTACTTTTAATGCATGCCTAATGGCTTCTTCCTTTAATTTTTCGAAAGGAACTACGGGTGAATCCTCGCCGAAGAGAACTCCGTTAGTGTTTGAACTCGGTGTTCCTAAAGCTCCGGAAATATTTGCCGGCAGGACATCAGCTTCAATATAATCTCCATCACTTAAAATCATACATCGCTCTATAGTGTTCTCAAGTTCTCGCACATTTCCCGGCCAATCATAATCGTACATAATTTTTAGAGCTGCCTTGCTTACATTTTTTATTTCTTTACCGATCTTCTTATTAAATATTTTCATGAAGTGATCAATTAAAATTACTATGTCGCCTTTTCTTTCTCTTAAAGGGAGAATATGTATTGGGAATGAGCTAAGTCGGTAATAGAGATCTTCTCTAAACTGTTTATTATCCACTGCTAATTTAAGATCACGATTAGTTGCGGAAATAATTCTTACATCTGTTTTAATAACTTCGTTTCCACCAACGCGTTCAAATTCTTTTTGTTGAATTACTCTTAGAATTTTTGCTTGAAGAGACATTTCCATTTCGCCTATTTCGTCAAGGAAAATTGATCCTCCTTTTGCAAGTTCAAACTTTCCAATTTTTCTAACATGAGCTCCTGTAAATGCGCCTTTTTCATGACCAAATAATTCGCTTTCCAAGAGTTCGCGCGGAATGGAAGCGCAATTTACAACAACAAAGGGTGCGGTTTTTCTCTTTCCATTAAAATGTATTGCGCGTGCTACCAACTCTTTGCCTGTTCCGCTTTCTCCGGTAATTAATACTGTGATTTCGTTATCAAGTACTTTTGATACCATCTTAAAAGCTTCCTGCATTTTTTTATCTGCAGAGATGATGTTATCAAAACTATATTCTTTCTCAATATTTTCTTTTAGCTTTTCAAGTTCACGTTCCAGATCATAATTTTTAATTGCATTTCTAATTGCCGGTCCAAGACGGTTCTTATCTATTGGTTTAGGAAAGTAATCGAACGCTCCAAGACGAATAGATTCAAGTGCAACTTCTACGCTTCCCTGAGCCGATAACATTATTATTGGCAGGTGCGGACTCTTTTGCTTCATCCTGTTAAGAACTTCATTGCCGTTAATATCAGGAAGCATTATATCAAGAAGAACCAAATCGGGATTGTCGGAAAAAGAATTTAGCGCATCTGTTCCGGTTGTAAAAGTTTTGATTCTGTAATTCCATTGATTTTTAACCCAATGAGTAAGCATTTTTTGAATTGAGTCTTCGTCATCAATAATAAAGATTAATTTTTCCAATTTTTCCCTCGGCTGTATTTCTACTTTGGTAAACGAATAATAAATGTTGTTCCTTTATCCACCTGACTTCTAACTTTAATAAAACCTTTGTGCAAATCTACAATTTGTTTTACGCTTACAAGACCAAACCCAGCGCCGCCCAGCGGTGTTCCAAATTGTTGAATTTTACTGAATTTTTGAAAAAGATTCGGCAAATCTTTTTCCGGAATTCCAACACCTGTATCGCTAATAACTATTTCAATTTCCTTCCCGTAGTCCTGCAGTATTACTGTAATTCTTCCGCCAGCATTTGTGAATTTAACTGCATTAGATATTAAATTTCCAAAAACTTTTTTTAGACGGTCTTTATCAACGTTAATTTGTAATTCATGTTTAGGATATTCTTTTGAAAGTGTAATCTTTTTTTCTTTAATCTGATCTGAAAAATTAATTAAGGATTCATCCAGGACATTAACAATATTAATTAAGGATTTTTGTAATTCTTCCTCGCCGCTTTCCAGTTTAGAAAAATCAAGTACATCATTAATTAATTTGCCTAAGCGTTTGCCTTCCATTAAAATAATATTACTGAATTCACGAATAGTTTCTTTGGGAAGATCCGGATCCGATAAAATTGTTTCTGCAAAACCAACTATTGATGCAAGCGGTGTTCGCAGTTCGTGCGATACATTTGAAATGAATTCGCTTTTTAATTTATTCACTTCTTCAAGAACAGTTATCTTATGCTGGGCTCTTTCCCGTTCAATAGAAATTATACGATTAGCTTCAACTAATTTTGCATTGAGATCTTTTATTTTTTGTTCATCAAGTTTGCGGTTTGTAATATTGCGTCCGATGCTTAACATACCGGAAACTTCTCCGTCGCTTAACATCGGCTTTGCGCTAAATTCAAATGTAATCCCCTTATCAAATCTGTCTAGAAACATTGCTTCGAAAGTTGTAATTCCGTTTGAGTTTAATATTTCAGTAAATGCGGCGGCTATTTTAGGTTCATCTTCTTTATCAATGAATTCAAGAAAATGTCTGCCTATCATTTCATCGGGGGTATAACCAAGTGTAGTCGCGCCGTTTTTATTAACCATGCTGAAATAACCAAAACCGTTAAGAATAAAGATCAAATCATCGGCAGTGTCAATCAGCGCTCTAAATCTTTCTTCAGAACCTTCTAGTTTCAGTAGTATTTGTTTCTCTTCGGTAATATCTTGAATTGCGCCAACTACGCGTACGGTTTTATTGTTTTTAATAATCGGAAATCCGGAGTGTCTGACCCAGTGCTCTTTGCCGAATCTATCTTTCATCCGGTATTCAACGGTTGACTCAATCCCATTATTAAGATTATTAATAAAACTTTTAAAATTGCTGAAATGTGCAGGATATATTGACCGCAATATTTGTGTTTTGTTCTTATAAATTTCTTCGGGCGAGAATCCGTATAAAGTTCTTACTGCATCTGTAATAAAATTATATTCTGTTCCTTCAGCATTAATTGAATAAAGAACTATATTAATAGAACTAACCGTCTCGCTAAAAAGCTGTCCGGTTTTATCTTTTAAAAGTTTTTCTTTTTCGGATGATTTTGTTTTACCGCTTCCGCGTTTCATTCAACTATTCTTAATAAATTTTGTTGTAAGATAATAAATTCGTGTGAGGAAATATAGAGAATGCACTAATAGAATATCTTCTTTTTATAGTATTTGAACAAAAAGAAAAAGCAGAAACAAAGTTCCCGGGTTAAAAATTGTTTTTCCTCCGAATGAGTTTTTAAGCCTTCCGGCGTATCTTGAAAAAATTACAATGCTTATATCTCCAACCATCGCCGATAAACCTATTGTTCTGCTCGGCACATGATTTTGTTCAAGCAGTATAATTGTAACCGGGGTAGCTAAACCCAATTCCTCCAGTGCCGATCAAGGCAAAAATAAAATTATTCCGCATATCTTTTAAAAAGTAATATTGTTAAATAATTTGGTTAAAATTAATTATACAACTTTTATTATTATTGTGATAGATGGAAAAAGAAAAAATCAAAAAACCTGAACTCCTGGCTCCTGCTGGTGATTGGATTATGCTAAATGTCGCAATAAATAGCGGGGCTGATTCAATTTATTTTGGATTGAAAAACCTAAGCATGCGCGCTGCCGCTAATAATTTCGATGTTTCCGAACTCCCTAAGATTGTTGAATTTTGCAATGAAAAAAATGTAAAGGCACATCTAACACTCAACACAATTGTTTTTGAAAATGAATTAGAAGAACTTGATATAATTATTCCCGCAGCTAAGAAAGCCGGCGTGGAAATGATTATCTGTTGGGATATGTCTGTAATACAAAAGTGTATTGATTATAAAATACCTTTTTGTGTTAGCACACAAGCATCTGTATCTAATTCTTCAACAGTAGCATTTTATGAGCGGCTAGGTGCCAAGCGGATTGTTCTTTCTCGCGAATGCACGCTTGATAAAATTAAAGAGATAAAAAGTAAAACCAATGTTGAAATTGAAGCCTTCGTTCATGGTGCAATGTGTATTGCTATTAGTGGAAGATGTTTTATGAGCCATGAAATTTTTGGTAAAAGCGCTAACCGGGGCGAGTGTCTTCAGCCATGCAGACGAGAATATGAAATAAAAGATGTGGATGAAAAATTTTCTTTAACACTCGGAGAAGATTATGTATTATCGCCAAAAGATTTATGCACAATTGATTTTATTGATAAACTCATAGAAGTGGGTATTGATGCATTCAAGATCGAAGGAAGAAAAAGGGCTCCCGAATATATAGAAAAAGCCGTATCAACATATCGAAAAGCAATAGATCGTTACTTTGATGGAACTCTTACTCAAGAACATAAACTAGAATACCAAGAAGATTTAAAAAAAGTTTATAACCGCGGATTTTCTTCGGGTTTTTATTTCGGTCAGCCCGGTTCGGAAAGTTATACTAAAACTTTTGGGAGTATTGCTACTACAAGAAAAGTTTATATCGGAAGAGTTTTAAATTATTATAAGAAAAGTAAGATCGCATTTGTAAGATTAGAAGCTGATTCGTTGGCAATTGGAGATTTAATATATATAATCGGAAGTACCACCGGGGTCGTGGAATTAAAACTTAACAAAATTATTCAAGATGATATCGAGTTAAATTCTGTTAATAAGGGAGGTGATTTTACTTTTGAATGTGAAGAATTGGTTCGTGCAAATGATAGAGTTTATAAAATAGTTTCTGTTGTTGAGTAAAATTATTTCCAAGTTAACTTGGGTTTTCCACCTTCAAAACTATCAATAGCTTCGTCCAGCATAGGAAAAACTTTGAATACTTTATCCATTCGTGTTAAAACAAAAACTAATGAGGGCGTTTCTTTATTATAAACTAACCGTAAGTCGCCATTAATAGAATTAACTTTCTTGAGCAATGCAACCATCGAACCCAAAAAAGTTGAGTCAACATATTCACATACGCTTAGATCAATGATAATTTTGGTCGCACCCTCTGTAATAATTTCGCTAACAAATTCTTTAAACTTTACAGCTTTTGCAAGAGTAGCTCTATTCAAATAAACATGTATAACCGCAATTTCGCCAATTTTATCAGATTTAAAATCCATAGACTTTTTATATTATTAAAACTCATTTCGGGTAGTCAATATATGAATTCTAACTTTAATAGAAAACAAATTTACACTGGTGAGAGCATTGGGTTTTTTAACTAATTAAAAATCTAATATGTGATTTGGGTAATACGGATTATGAACTATTTATAAACACATAATGATCTACTTGATTACTATGGAGTAAATCCATTCTTGATGATTCGATAGTAATAAATAGATCTGTGATAATCAGTAATTGGAATCAACTGAACTTAATGATTTACAGATTAAGTTTTGTAGTAGTGGTTTAAAAAGGAAAGGCGAAGGACGCCTTTTAAACTTTTACCCTTCGCCAATCTTAAGGACGGAGCCTTATTGTGTGTGTGCATAAATAGAGTCAAGTTGAATGCCAAGAAAATAATGACAGAATTTGAATGATACGATAACCAAATAGCTAAATTTTGCTGTTTTATAGCTTTTTTAACGATTAATTTATGATTCTATATGAAAGAAATATGCTAATGAATTTATGGGGGCGAATAATATTCGCAACTCGCGAAAATTATGCCTTATAAAAAAGCATTATAGAGGAACTCTAATATTTATTTGTAATGTGCTTAACGGGGAAGATGTAAAGTTAAAATTATTTAATTGGGAAAGTTTGCTGTTAGAATCATGTTCACCATTTGAGAAAAATAGTAAATCAATCTGACTGTATAACCAAACAACTGCATATGAAATAATTAGTACATTTCTGATTTTATAAAATTTATTATAATCATCATACTTTTGTTGAATTAATAATTTATCTGTTTCATTCAAATAAGCATCTTCTTTCTTTTGAGTATTCAGCACTAAATAAATCATAGCACCTAAGCTTAAAGTTGAAACAGATGTTGTAAACCATCCTTTTGTGTTGTTTCCAATATAGAATTGCCCAAGTCCGGGAAGTAATATATTCTGCACAACCGCACTTTTCATTGTACTTAGATCTATAATTTTTATTTCCGGTTTTGTTTGTGTTGAATCTTGCGTTTGTACTACGTCAGGATGCTGGCGCAAATATTCGGTTTTCACTTCGTTAAAAATCGATATTAATTTCGGAGATATATTTGATAGGTCTGGCGTGTAATTTTTTTTGATCAATAAAATATTTTCAAAACTTTTTCTTGTTGATAATTCATCACCGTTCGAATAAAATATGTTTGCCCTCATTATATAAACATCTATCGCTAATGAATCGGATAATCCGCCCTGCTGCTGCAGTTGATCTGAAAGTATAATCACATCTTCGTACTTGAATTTTTCATATAACTGTTTAACTTTTTGATAGGATACACCCTGTGCGAAAGAATATGATGCCCCAATTAACAGAATTATAATAAATAATTTTTTTTTCATCATTTAAGAAGAAGCATTTTTTTAGTTAAGGAATAACTGCCCGCTGTTAAACGATAAAAATAAATCCCTGAAGGCAATTGAGAGTTTAGGACTGAGAATCGAGTATTATATACTCCTGACTGTTGATATTCATTTACAAGAGTTTCTATTTCTCTACCGATCATATCATAAACCTTCAATGTAACAAAACTTCCCTTCGCTAACTGATAACTAATAACAGTTTCTGGATTAAAAGGATTCGGATAATTTTGATTAAGTTGAAATTCATTGGGCATAGATAAATTTGATACAACATCAGTAATGTTTTCTGAGATTTCTACATAAGGAACAACTTTTCCGCTCGCATCTTTTCCGCCAAACACCGCTACTGTTCCCTTATAATTAACAGCCATTAAATTTGTTCTTGAATAATTTAAGGGAGTAGATGAAACTATGTTTAAGGATCCATCAGGTAAAATAGTAACTTCTTCAACTGAGTTAAGTGCTATATTTGTTTCATTATATCCGCCAATAATAAACCCTTTCTGACTTATTGGGTTATATACGGCGGCGGCACCTGCTCTTGCCTCAATCAATTTTTGTGTCGAATCGGAAAAAGTTCGTAACGGTATATTAAATTTTCTGATTGATCTGTTTACTCCATTAAATACTCCGCCGAAAATATAAATGTTGTCTCCTACAATGAACGACATATGCTGCCGTGGTTTATCCTTTGAGGAATTAATCTTGGCAATACCAGTATCCTTTTTTGTTATCAAATTATATTCAACAATGTATGGAAAATCTGAAGAACTGCCGGCATTTAATGAATCACCACCAATAATATAAAACTTATCACCAAGAATATGTCCGGTGGATAATGATCTTCCAAAATTAGATTTGTGATCAAAAACGATCGCTGGCGATGTTGTAAGCTTAAAGTCCCATGATTCAATTGAGTATTTATCAGTAGATGTTTCAACAACTCCGCCGTAATACATAATATTATTTTTCCAGATACCGGCAACAAAATCTTTTCTGATTTGCTGCATGTTGCCCACTATTCGCCATGTATTCTGAAATACATCATACTCCTGAATCCAATCAACTTCGCGCTGAAGTGATTCAGAATATCCGCCAAGTATATAAATCTTGTTACTAAGAGAAGCAATATCATAAACTACTTGACCGCCGTATACCGGATACGGCATAGTACCGGTGATTTTCCATTTTAATTGAGCGTGAACCGGATAAAACAGAAACAGCAATAATGATATGGTTAATAATTTTTTCATTGTATAAAATTATTTATTTCTAAATCTAAATTGAAGTCTCAGCGTATCTTTTGCTTTAATAGTAAACGATGTATCAATATCCTGAAAGTTAGAATTTTTAATTGTCAATGTAATTGGACCCGGCGTAACTTTTATCAAATCACTTTTTTTCATAGGTACTTGTGTTTTATAATTTCCGTTAATATAGATATCTCCAACTAACGGATAAACTGCACAATTAATAAATCCCAAAGTTTCCGTTTCGAGATTAACATAAACCTTTGTTATACTATCAACTTCAACCTTTACGGTTTTATAAAAAGGGGGATAATTGGGATGTATAAACTTAATTATGAATTCTCCTGTTTTCATTGGGATTACTCTCTTAAACGGAGTTTTATCATAACTCTCCCCGTTAATGAAGACCTCAACATTGGTCGGAAATGTTTTAATATCGAGAGAACCGGTACCCATTGAATTACTGGGGTTTAAATTTGGATTCGTTTTTTGATTTTCTGTTGATGCTTGATCTTTATTATCAACAAGTGGCTCTTTCAATTTATTAAGATCAACCGGATTATTTGTTTGATCTTTCTGCTGATTTGAAATATTGTTTTGAATCGCGGAATCATTTTTAAGTTGAGCCGAGTCTTTCCCAAATGGAACTTGAGAAGAGTTTTGTTTTTGTCCATTGATTATTAGTACAACAACAATCCCGATAACTACAAGAGCAATTGCTGCAAGAAAAATCCACGCAAGTTTTGATTTTCTTCCTTCAGTATCTATATTATTAACTACTATTGTTGGCTGATCCACTTGTATATTTAACTCTTCTAAAATCTCTCCGGCGGATTCATACCGTTGATTTATATTTTTCTTAAGTAAAACAAGAAGTATCTCTCTTATATTTTCCTGAACACCGGAAAGTTTTTCTTCGAGAGTAGTTTCATCATAACTGTTAATTTCATTGAGGGTAAGGCTAACATTTTCTTTTAAGAATGGGTTTTGCCCCGTAAACAATTCCGCAAGAACAACTCCCAAAGAGAATAGATCGCTTTGCGCTGTAAGTTTTGAACCTCGTATTTGTTCTGGGCTCATATAACTTGGAGTGCCTACAATTGAATATGGATTGGTTACATAATTATCCTCAGCGGAAAGCGCCAGACCAAAATCACCTAATTTTACGTTGAGGTTTTTATCAATAAAAATGTTTTCCGGCTTTATGTCTCGGTGTATAATTTGATTAGCGTGCGCGTAATCCAATCCCTTAAGAAGCTGAATCATTAAATGTTCTTTTTGTTCTTGAGTAAGAGTTTTTGTTTTGAAAACATTTCGAAGTGATTCGCCTTCAATATATTCAAATGAGATGTAGAAAAACTCTTTGCTAAGTCCAAAGTCTAGAACTTTGATAATATTCGGATGATCGAGCTTTGCTAATATTTTTGCTTCGCGTTTAAATCTTTCAACAAGTGATGGATCGTGAATTTTTTGTGTATTAAGAACTTTAAGAATAATTTTTTTATTGAGATAAATATGATTGGCGAGAAATACCGCTGCGTGTTCGTCTTTCTTTAACACTTCAATAATTTGGAACTTCTCGAATAATATTTCAGCAGAGAGTGCGGACATTCTACTGTTCTCCCATTTCTTTCATTTTGAGTTGTATCCATCTGACGGAAACATCAAGTGATTTAGCCGTAAGTGTTTTGTTCCCGTTTAACTCTTCCAAACGTTTTTTCAATAGCAGCATTTCAAATTCTTGTAAAGTGCCTTGAAAATTTTCTGTGACTGCTGCAAGTATAATATGTTCCGCTGTATCTTCAAGTATAATATGTTCCGCGTGTAATTTATTTCCGTCGCAAAGAATAAGTGCACGTTGAATTACATTTATTAATTGTCTAATGTTCCCGGGCCAATAATAGTTTTCTAATTTTTTAATAGCTTCTGAATCTATCGCCATATCTTTTTTGCCCATCTTCTTAATAAAATAGCTAACAAGTAAAGAAATATCAGTTCTTCGCTCTCGTAATGGTGGAATGCGAATTGGAAAAACATTTAATCTGTAAAACAAATCTTCGCGGAACGCACCTTCCTTTACGAGTGCTTGTAAATCTTTGTTTGTCGCGGTTATTATTCGAACATTAATTTTCCTTACTTTAACATCTCCAAGCCGAATGATCTCTCTATTTTCAAGGACACGCAATAATTTTGCTTGAAGCGCCGTGGAAATATCCGCAATTTCATCTAAGAAAAATGTTCCACCTTCTGCGGCTTCAAGTAATCCCTGCTTATCACTATTGGCACCGGTAAACGCGCCTTTTTTGTATCCGAACAATTCACTTTCTAGAAGATTGTCGGGAATTGATCCACAGAACTGAGCAAGGAACGGTTTATCTTTTCTCTTGCTCAATTCATGAATTGCTTGTGCCGCAATTTCTTTTCCCGTTCCGCTCTCACCTGTAATTAACACTGTTGTGTCAGTCAGTGCTACTTTATAAAGAATTTGCGAGAGGGTATTCATAACGGGGCTATCACCGATCATGTCCGGGATTTCAAAATATGACTGCAATCTGTTGGTAAGAATTTGATTCTCTTTTTCTAATTCTTCCAGTCTAATTATCCGATCTAGCGCAAGCGAAACTAAGTTTGAGAAGAAGCTTAAGAATAAAAGATTTTCTTCAGTAAACTCACGGCGATCAAGCTGGCTATCGGCAACAATTACTCCCCACACCTTTTCGTCGCGGACAATTGGAACGCCAATTACAGATTTGATCCGTTGAATTTGCACGCTCTCAAATTGTGAAAGGTGCGGATCGCTCATTACATCATGATAGAGAAGCGGTTTCTTTTCTTTGATTACTTTTTGCAAAATTCCTGAAGAAAATTCATGAAGATCAGTAATGCTCTCATTCGAAATTTTTCTCGCGGTGATTATAGAAAAGCTGTCATTTATTTCATCATACTTCACAAATAATCCGCGCTCCGCATTAATAATATTTATCACAATATCAATTGCGTCTTCAATCAATAATTCTTGTTTGGTCGCTGAATTAAGAATTTGGCTGAATTCATAAAGAGATTCGAATTCATCCTTCGATAAATTCTTAATATGATTAATATTATTTGTAAAAAAAGTTGTCATCAATTTCTAAAAAACTCTTTATTGAACATTAAACGTTGCCGGCTTGGATTGTGCTCTGTTTTGAAAATCATCTATTCCCCAAATTACCCAATAGTAATTTCCGGCAGGTAAATTAATTTCAGTTATAGCTTCAATATCATCCTTGGAAATCTTTTGCTTTTCCCATTTCAATTGGGAGTTTGCTTCATCAGTATATATTTGAAGCATATACTGAAAATTAAATCCAGGTAAAAATCTGTTCCATTTGAGAACCGGTTTAGAACCAACTGTTATACCGTTAGCGGGTAATTCAAATAAAATTTCTTGTTTGATGATTCTCTTTATCGTTGAAGTACCCACAGTAAAAAATTTGCCAAGTCGGTCTCTTACTATTATATCAAAATTTTTTCCTATCGCATCATCTATTGAAGGAAGACTATTCTTGCTTCCATACAGATAGCTTAGTTCATATAAACGAGTCTGAGAATTATATATTAATTGCTTATTAAAATTTAATGCATTGCAGCGTACATAAACGCTGTCTATGTCATTCTCAACATCTGTAATAGATGCTTGAACGAACAAAGTATATCTTTGGTCATCTTGATATCGGTTCTCAACACTTGTGTAGATTGCTAAATTATCTAACTTGGGAATAGAATTGAGTGAAGTTGTCCCGAGATTAATGTTTTTCTGGTTTTGCCAATTTATTCTTATTGAATCTTTACTATAGCTGTCCTTTTCTAAATAAAGAATTCCATCAATCATTGGTAAGTTTTCTAATTTATAATATCCGTTAGCATCCGTCTCAAGAGTTCTATTATCATTTTTCCAGGAAACTTTTACTCCCATAATCGCTTGTTGAGGAATTGTTTGTGTTTTAACAAATCCATAAAACTGTCCAAGTTTGGAATCCGGATTATTCGGGTCCAATGGATTAAGTTTTGGCGCATCGCATGAGATAACGAACAACAAACCCATAAAGACAATTAGACTACGAAAAATTTTCATACAGACAATTTTCAATGTTAATAATTTGCGAGATAAATCATCCAACTTTAAAAATCCCCAATTTCCAGAGCTAATATGCAGGAAATAATCTGAATTATAAACTCAAAAATAAATTTCCTGTGGAATAGAGCACAGCTCTACCAGATATTTTAACCCGTTTTCCAAGGTCTTCACAAAAAAGCTCTCCTTCTCTTTTAGATACTTGAAGTGCACGAAAATTTTTCTTACCTAATTTTTCCGCCCAATATGGAATAAGAACAGTATGTGATGAGCCGGTAACCGGATCTTCGTTAATGCCTTCATTGGGGGCAAACATGCGCGATACAAAATCTGCTTCTTTTCCTTTTGATGAAATTATTACTGCATGAGGATGAATTTGTTTTATCAATTCGAAATTTGGTTGAAAGTTGCGGATGTAATCTTCGGAATCAAAAACTGCGAGAACATAAAATCCATTTTGTAAAACTTCCAGCGGCTCTTTATCAAAACAATTTTTAATTGTGTCGGTAATTTTGATTGGCGTTGGTTTATGTGAGGGAAAGTCGAGTGTCAACATCTCTCCATTTCTTTCAACAATTAGTTCTCCGCTCTTTGATATGAATTTTATTGTGTTCGAGTTCTTCTCAATAAAATTAAAAATTACAAATGCAGAGGCAAGCGTAGCGTGTCCGCATAAAGGAACCTCGCTCGCCGGTGTCATCCATCGAATTTTATAATGCTCTCCTTCTTTAACAAAATAAGCTGTCTCGGATAAATTATTTTCTACGGCAATGTTTTGAAGAGTTGAATCATCTAACCATTTTTCTAACGGAATAACCGCAGCCGGATTACCGCCAAAAAGTTTTGTTGTGAAAGCATCAACTTGATATAATGGTAAAGTCATATTTTTCTCCTTCAAATCGTAATCATGCTCATGATTTTGCCCTTGATCGTTTTCTATTTGAGCAGATCGAGATCATGAGCAAGATTTATTTAAAATACATTTCTTTATGCAAAAAAGGAATTACCGCAACTTTCAATCCTTCAACGTAAAGTTCTTTTCTATTCATAACACCATTTGTGAAAAACCCGATCGCACCGTTTTTCTGTTTTGTGTTTTGTTGATTCATAATTTCATCCATTACATCACCAAGTTCAATCCCTCGCAAAAGTTTTTCAACAACACTTGGTGGAAGTTGAAAATGTGGAGACGTTCCAAATCCGGTTCTTCCATTATTATCTAAAACACAGATACAACCAAAAGCAAACCACTTGCTGAATTGTTCCGTAATTCCTCCTTCAATTCTCACAAATAATTCAGCGCCGAGATTTTGCAAATCGTTAATCTCTTTCAATCTTAACGCACGGTTTTGCGCTCCGGTATATGTTTCATCGTTAATCGGTTGAACTGAAACTCCGGATTCAATCTCAGTTCCAATTACTTCAATATTTTTAAAATAATTTTTAAGCGCATCATCAACTGAAGATATTTTTACTGGATTTTTTGAGCCGACAAGAATTTTCATTTAATGAACACCAAAAAATATCTTTATTGGTTTCCAAACACGCTTAGCCCAGGCAGCTTCATTGTGTTCAGCGTTCTTATCAAGAAAAACAAAAAGATCTTTCCCTTCTTTATAACCTTTCTCTTTCAGTACTTCAATCATTTTATCAACACCTGGTTGAAGCACTGTTTCCAGACCTACGCCGCCGTTATCTATATATATTAGCAACTTCTTCTTTGGTGATTTATCATCTTGAATGACTTTAGTGTAATCAAAATCGCGGAACATAAATGCCGGGGAAAAACAGGCTGCTTTTGAAAACACATTGGGATAATTCCATGCACAGATCATCGAAATTAGTCCGCCCATTGATGAACCGCCTATTGCTGTATGTTTTGCCTCCGGTAGTGTTCTATATTCTTTATCAATGAAAGGTTTTATTTGTTCCACTATCAATTTCATATAAAGTTTTCCAAGCGGTGTATTGCTGTATTCCGTTCCGCGGTCGTCAGTGTTATTTATTCCAACAATGATGAACGGTTCAACCTCTCCCGCGCGGATTAAACTGTCTGCGGCTTCATCAACTTGCCAATCAATAAATGTATTTGAAGTTCTCGGATCTACAAGGTTCTGTCCATCGTGCATATAAAATACAGGATATCGTTTCTTTATATTGATTTCATAATCCGGTGGGAGCCAAACAAAAATGTTGCGTGGTTTTAATCCGAGAAGAATAAAATTTTTATGATATTTAACTGTTCCGGTAATTTGTCCTTTCACTTTGAAATTAAATTTATCTCGCCAATTAAAAATTGTTATCGATACAGTAGTATCGCGATTGGCTACTAATACTGAGTTTTGAGGAACGGAAGAATCGCTTCCGAGAGCTTCGGTTGCCCAGCTTCCTTTTGTAAATTTATATTCGAGCCGAGTTCCTTTTGATATTTCAAATTTCTTACTCCAGATTTTATTGCCGTAAGTATCCAGCATTACTTTGTCCGGTCGCCATCCGCCAAGCTCATCAACATTTCCCGCAACATAAATTTTTGTTGTGTCCTCCAGTGTTGGCGAAATAACTTCTAAAGTTACTTTTACTTTCTCTTGTGCGTTTAGAAGAGACAAAGATAAAACTAGCAAAACAAAAAAATTTTTCATCATACTTTCCTTTAATGATTTTTCCTTTACTTAACCGTCAATGTTTTTTTAATTCTAATTGTATCAACCCGATGATTTCGCCAATAACACATGGCAATACAGATATTGATAAACCAATTTTCTTTGAGAAGTTTGGTTTATTCCAACCTATGTTGTTGCCGCAACCACTGCGACCGTGGAAGAATCCATCTGAAGAACAATTATTAAATACCAACCGAGTAAAATCAAAATTGAAAGTTCTTTAAGATTTTTTTTGTGATCCGAAAATTCAACACGTGCTTGTGTCTTGAACCAATCTTTTAACTTCGGTTCTTCAACGCCTGAACGGAATATAACAACAGATTCACCGTCGGAATTTTTGAACTCAAACTTTGTAGCCCAAAAATTTGATGACTGCCATTGATATTTCTTTCCATTATTAAATTCTAAGATCCCGCTTGATGCCATCAGATTCGGTTTGAACACGGCGAGATCATTTTCCTCTCCGGTATTTCTAATTGTTATTCGTGTTGTAAAAAATCCCACCCGTTTGAAAGTCCATTTTCCGTCAAATGTTTCCGCCTCGGCAAGCGATCCAACCGATTTGGGAAACAATAACGTGCCGAACAAATCATCTTTAATGCGCAGTTCAAATAATTGTTGAGTGGCTTTTGGTTGAATCCAATTTAAATGTTCGTTTGATATTTCTTTTAATGATTTCATTTTATCATTCCAAATAATTTATTTTGCTCTTGCAAGTCCGACAAAAATTCCTTTATGAGTGGCAACTAGTTCGCCTTGCGAATATAGATTTGTGAACATTGAAATTCTTGCTTTTCCTTTTGCAAGCAAACCGTTCTTAAACTCATTCCACAATTTTTCATTCAGCGTATCGCATACCGCTTCAAAGTCTGTGCGTGCCGGACGTAAATATTTCATATTGCTTTCTTGAATTACAATTACACATTTGAGTTTCTCTTCCGCTGCCCTAAAATGCAAAATTGACCACCCGGCTAAAATACCTAGCGTTGAAAGACTGCCTCCGAAAGCAGTTTCATAATGATTGTCATTCGGTTTTATCGGCGCGGATAGTTTGATCGAATAGAGTTGTAAATCTTCAATACGGAAATTCATATAATCGGTTATTGGAATGCTACTTCGAATATAATTTTGAAGATCGAAAACTTTTTTGTTTGATAAATCTTTACTTTCATCCCGCAAAAACATTGATGCCTCATCTTTGTGTTTAATTAATAACAATAGCTCCGGAGCGATTGTTCCGTTATTAAGAAATTATTCCTCCAATAGAATGAATATTTGATTCAAATGATGTTTCATGTGACCGATGTAATCTTCTATTAAATATTCCAAGGTTGCAGATTCATTTTTAGATAACTCTTTCCATGCAATCTGATCGTAATTGTGATTTATTGTTGATTTCTTTAACACGTCATCCGGTATTGACCCGATCACTCGGACTAATTGTAAATTATTCATCGTCCATAAACCAATTAGAAAATTCCATTCGGCGTTCTGGTAATGCTGCGCTTCAACCCATTTGTTTTGATCGTAACCGGAGAATTCTAAATCACTTTTGAATTGGCCGTTGACAAATCTTATCATGTTATTAAAAGAGGAATCAATCAAGTGACCCAATATTTCTTTCGATGACCATTTATCCGGCGAAAATTTCTTTGAGCTTTGTTGTTCAGTTACTGTTTTTAATTTTTTCTCTGATGATTCTAAAACAGAATTTAATTTGCGTGCTAAATCATTCATTGTTAACGACTCCAAATAAGTTAATTGTTCTAAGATATTTGTTTTAATGCTTCAAGGAATGATTCCGTAAGCGGAGCTTCGATTGAAATATTTTTCTTATCCGGCAGCTGAAACTCAAGACGCTTTGCATGAAGCATTATTCGTAAATATTTTTCTTGAATTGTTTTGTCGCCGTAACGCAAATCGCCTGCAATCGGGAAACCAATACTATATAGATGAACGCGTAGTTGATGGCGGCGGCCTGTTGATGGATTTAATTCCAACAAAGTATAATCGCGGAGTCTTTGAACAACATGGAATTTCGTTTCACTAGGTTTTCCATTCCGGTCATCAACACCCATTCTTCCCGAACCGAATTCGCGAATCGGTTTCTTAATCACGCCGTCATTTTCTTTTATAATTCCGTGAACCACTGCTGTATAATACTTTTTTACTTTTCTCCCGGCAAATTGATCGTTTAAGTATTTATGTGCATCCGAATTCTTTGCGAATAGAATTACACCGCTAACTTCTTTATCCAACCTGTGAACGATAAAAAGTTTTTGTTCGTATTTTTTTTCTAGAAGTGAATGAAGAGAATCAACAGTTGTGTCGTTTTCTGTTATTGAGGCAAGCCCTTCCGGTTTGTTAACAGCAATAACATTTTTGTCTTCAAAAAGTATTTCAATTTGATCAGCCATTAATCGCTTCCTTAATTGTACTAATTTGTTTTGCGGATGCCGTCATCGTTCAAGATAAAATGTCAAGGCAATAAACCGGTTTTGAATCTAAGCTTGATTTAACAAAACCCATCCGCTTCAAATATTGTTCATGCTTCTTGTTGCCAGTATCGCTGTAAATCTTTTTTATTTTTTTCTCTTTGAGTATTTCATGAAATACATATTTGCCGATCTTAAAATCTCTGTAGTCGGGAATTGCATAATCTAATTTCATGTAGATGCAGTCATTGTCAAGATATTCCGAGCAGACAAGTCCAGCAGGAACAGTATCTCTTAGTACGAACATCACGTGGGATTTATCGTTCGGTTCAAAAATAAAATTGGGAATGAATTTTGTTATTTCCTTCTCGTGAAATTTCAAAAAATATTCCAAATATTCGGAATTTGTTTTCACCTCCAATATGCGGAAGTATTCTTTAGCGCCGAATATCTGAAGCAGATAATAAACATCAACGAGTGTAATAAACCCGTTAAGCATAAAGACCGGGTATGCTTTAATAATTAATCCGTAACTGGAAAATAACATCGCCCCGCATAGATTTATAATTCTAAGTTTTACAATCGAGCTCATCATCAAAGAAACTGCAATAATAGCTGATGCAGCGTAACCGAAGAGCACGATCGGCTGTATGTTGTTAAACATTTTTCTCCATTTCAATTTTTGTTTATAATTCTAATTTCTGCCGATTTATTTTTCTGATTCTGAAAAAACAGATTTCAATCCATGGGTTACTATATATGGAATTATAGTATAGTGGGTTTCTCCTTCGGCAATTTCGGATTTTAACTTCATTCCATCATAGCCATGTGATTTTAAGTTATTAACTAATTGTGTCCAGGGATTTTTAAATGTTTCGTTTTCTAGAGAACCAACCGCTGTGTAAATAATTGACTTTAATGATTTATGATCTTGCGAGAATTTTGCTTCTTCCTTTATTAATAATCCATCATCCCATAATAAAGCCGGGCTAATTGCGATATATCTTTTAAATAATTCCGGTTCCTTAAACAATGAATAAAAAACAAAAAGTCCGCCCAATGAATGACCTTCTATTGTTCTGTCACCGGGACTAAATCTATAATTCGATTCAACATACGGTATCAATTCGTCTTTGATAAATCCAAGAAATTTTTCTGCCCCGCCTGAAATTGGGAATGTTGATCTAAATTCTTCCGGCAGTTTTTCCGGCTGGATCTGTGTTGGTGTAAAATCTCGCGCTCGATTATAATTAAATTCTTTAGAGCCGCCCTCGGATGATATACCTACAATTATTACTTCGGGAATTTCTTTATCGAACGAAAGCAAGCGCGCCATTTGAACCATAATTCCAAATGATGAATATGCATCAAGCATGTAAACAACGGGATAAGTTTTATTAGATGTAGAATAACTGCCCGGCAGTGCAACAAATATCGGGTAGGTTACGCTATTTATTTTTGATGTAATATTTATTACTTGTGAGCGGTGTATTGTAACTGGAGTGGCTTTATCTGTTGCTTTATCTTGTGATTTTAGCTGGAGAGCAGGCAACATTGCCCAACAAAAAAATAGGGTAAGAAATATTTTCTGAATATAATTTTTCATTTTTCTCCATTCTGGATTGTCGTTTAATTAAATATATAGCTTGCAGATACATTATTCCATTCTAGTTATATTATAAAATATTACTTTTACATTAACAAAAAACTTAAGCGATGGCAAACACGATTAATCACCCGACAATGAGCGTGGACGAAATTATTCGTCCTACGCGTTTAGAAATTGATCTGAAAATTTTATCCGATAATTTTAATAAAATAAAAAAGTTTGTTTCACCGGCGAAGATGATGCCGATCTTAAAAGCCAACGCTTACGGACACGGATTGGTAAGAGTTGCTCGATTGATGCAGGAACTAAAATCAGATTGTGTCGGAGTCGCTGTTCTTGAAGAAGGAATTCTTTTGCGGGAACAGGGAATTACAATTCCAATTTTAGTACTGGGAGGAATTTGGGGAAATCAAATTCCGCTTTTCTTAAAACATGATTTAACAATTACAGCGTCTTCCATTGGTAAGTTGAATCAAATAGATGAACTTGCTTCGATGATGAAAACAAAAGCTAAAGTTCATCTAAAGATTGATACAGGAATGGAACGGATCGGGGTTCATTATTATACTGCGGAAAAATTTCTTGATGCCGCTGTTAAATGTAAAAATATTAGAATAGACGGAATATATTCTCATCTTGCAAATTCGGAACTGAGAGACACATCCTATACGCGCACACAACTTGAAAGATTCCACGATGTATTAAAGTTCTTCGAAAAACATTCTATCGAAATGCCGCTTCGTCATATCGCAAACTCTGGTGCAATACTTCAAATGTCCGAAGCCAATCTTGATATGGTGCGTCCCGGAATTTTATTATACGGAGTTTATCCTTCACAAGAAATCCCACAAACGATAAAAGTCCATCCGGCATTAACATGGAAATCGTTGGTAGTTTATTTTAAAATCATCAAAGCGGGTCATCCTGTCGGATATGGTTTAACGTGGAAGCCCGAGCACGACATCCGAGCAGTTACTATTCCTCTCGGTTATGGAGATGGGTATTTGCGAAGCATGACTCACAAAGCTGAGGTTTTAATCCGTGGAAAACGTTATCCTGTTGTTGGATCAATTTCAATGGATCAAATTGTTGTGAACATCGAAAACGATTCTGCATTTAACGGCGATGAAGTTATTTTGATTGGTCAAGACGGTTCAAATAAAATTACAGTTGAAGAACTAGCGGATTGGGCAGGAACAATTCCTTATGAAATTCTAACTAATATAAATACGCGGGTGCCGAGAGTTTACTTGGAATAATCTTTCAATCAATTTCCACAGCAACAGAAAAAATAGCAAGCAGCCGTTGTTCTAATGCTTCGATCCCTTCTTTAATTATTTCTCTCGTTGTCTCTGATTCTTCCGAAATATCGGAAATCATTTTTTTGTAGTAGCTAATACCTTCTAAAAGATTCGCGGTAAACATATTATAAAACTCTTCATCTTTTGCAGAAAACTCGTTTTCATTTTCATCCATCTTTTTCTGAAGGTAATCTATATAGAGCCCGAGTTCTTTTACAAACATATTCGGTCTGTTAGGATGGGTGATGAGATCTATTCTACCGTAAATGTGATCAACCATTTCGTGCAGAGAAACAATTTTTGAATAGTATGCCAGGTTAGGTCCGGGACATACAGACACTGAGCGGCTTAATTTTGGTGTTGCAATATTATTTACGATCAATGCCGGAACGGTAAGCCCTTCACACAAACAAACTTTGTTAACAACTTTATCGAATTGTTTTTTGTATTCATCTTCGTTTGTATAATTTTCTTTCAGCTCGGCAATTTTTTTGTTGATGTATGTGATTGAAGCAGTGCACAGCGGTTTATCAGAAAAATCTTTATTCGACAATAAAAACTTTTTGGGGCAAGGACTGCCGGGTTTTCCGTTTTCAATTCTTTCCATTTTTTCAATGTCTTTGCTGTTGCCGCGCAGACTGTTGAAAGGAATTCCCAATGGAGAGATATCACTTAAATATAAATCCTCTTCTCCTGCAGCAGAAAGTTTCTGCAATGTATAATCATCAACATTCATTACTTCCGGCACCAAAAGAAACGGGCTTCCCCATCCAACCGATTTAACTCCGTAATAGCGAAGAAGAAATTCCTGTTCGCTTGATTTACCCACTCCACCTTGAACGGTTACATCATAATTTAATTTTTCGGCATCAACGGAAATTTCTTTTTTGATGAGCGCGGGTAGATATATTTCTTTTAACGTGTTCAGCAATTCGTCTTTTTTATTTTTGAATTCTTCGAGAATCGGACCGAGCAATAAACCGTCTGTTGCAAATGCATGTCCGCCGCAGTTTAAACCGGATTCAATTCGATACTCCGAAATCCATAATCCTTTCTTAGCTAAAAACTTTCCTTGAATCAATGCGGAGCGGTAATCGCTGACTTTAATAACAATTTTCTTTTTAAAACTGCTTTCCTCGTTTGGATAAAAATCTTTAAACGTTTCAATGTAGCCGTACAATTTCGGATTCATGCCTGCAGAAAAAACAATTGAGCTTTCAAGATCGCTCATAGCAAATCCGCGCAAGGCAGCATGTGCATCATTAAATTCATGCGATAGTTGAGTGCCCTCAGAATTATAATTTGCTTTGTCCACCTTGGTCATAATGTTTACATCAATCGAGCCGGAATAAATATTATTTCGTAATTCATTCTGTAAATTTATTCGAGCTTGCTCGTCTTCAGAGTTCAGCATTTCATAATATTTGATTTTCAATTCAGATGAGTCCGGAAGCATTTCAAAATATTTTGTAATCTCGCTTCCAATTTCAAACGGAGAGTTTTTTAATTCTTCGAATTGTTCTTTCACTAATTGTTTAACCATATTCAAGTATGCGCTTATTCTTAGAGAGCGTGCTTCATCGCTGTCTTCAATTTTTACGTATGGTCTGCCTAATTTTTCGAGGTAATGCTGGCGTAGTCGCTCCACCAAAGTATCGTCAACGAGCGACATAACAGACGATATTCCGTACTTCGCTACTTTAAGAGGTGCATCAACTGAGTAAGCAACACCGAGAACGGGAATGTGAAATTTATGTCCGAAAGATTTAAACACTTTTTTCCAAATAATTTGTACAATAGTTTGTTTCTGATTTCAATTGCGAGGAAATAAAACTTGTGAGATAAATAATATCTTCAGTTGCTTGGGTTAATTCCTTTCGCAACTAAAAATAGTAATTAATCCTTTGCAAACTTTGCGCGGATGGCGGTTTTAATCAACTTTTACAATACTTTTACAATTCTACAAGTAATATGGAAGAGGTTGTTGTTGAGTAGTTTGTTACACATTTTTGATATTAAATTTTTCTAATACTTCATCCGTTGTTGTTCTACTATAATAACTCATACATTTATTAGTAACATTTTTCCTCAACTCTGGATTTGTTAGAATATTATCAAAAAAATCTAGAAACCCTTTCAAAAATAATTCAACCAAAGAATTGATTCTAATTATGAAATATTCGTCCAATATTCCCTCTCCCAAAGCATCGATGGCTTCTTTTTCATTAGTTTCTTTTAGAGTGTAAATACCTTTTTTAGCTTTTCTTTCTTCGACAAGAGATGAATTCGCCGTAAGTGTATGGAGTATTCCGCATCGTGCTGAATACAAGTCAATAGCAGTGAATGGCAATTCTTTATCGCCGATTAGCCATCTGTTGACCCATTCAATAAATCTTTTTCGTCCAGATTTATTATTTGAGTATAAATGTCCAGCACTATCAATAGCGGTAAAAAGTATCATAAGTGTTGGTAAGACATAATTGTTTTCCAAACATAAATTTATTGCAAATACGATTTCTTCGTATCTATTATTCAGCAATAACAAGGGGTCGTTACTTTTAAACTCGCTTTTGGTCTTTTCGTCCATTTTATTCTAACAGTATCGTTTATAATTATTCTGAATTAATTCCGTCTTCCGTTTCACCTTTCACGTTTCACTTTTTACGCTCTTATCTGCTCATCGAATACGGTGCAGAATTTTTATCAACCGCCCAATTTTTATTCGGATGATCTTGCATTACAAATTTCAATTCCCCGCCGCTAACAATTTCTTTATGTGTAAGATAACTTCTGTCAATACTTTTACCATTCAGCCAAACTTCTTTTATATAAATATTTTTCTCAGAAAGATTTTCTGCGGTAATTTTAAATTTCTTTCCGTTCTCTAAATTAATTGTTGCTTTATCAACACAAGGACTCCCGATAACATATTCATTGCTTCCCGGCGCAACGGGATAAAAACCCATTACGCTGAAAATATACCAGGCAGACATTTGTCCGCAGTCATCGTTACCGCAAAGACCGTGCGGTTCTGGTTTGTACATTGTGTTTACTATCTGATGAATTCTTTCTTGTGTTTTCCACGGCGCTCCCGCAAAGTTATACATGTACGGCACATGGTGAGACGGCTCGTTGCCGTGAACATAATTGCCGATCATTCCGACTTTTGTAACATCTTCGCTCTCGCCAAAATATTTTTCCGGCAGATCAACTGTGAAAAGTGAATCGAGCCAGGTTACAAGTTTTTCTTTTCCGCCGAGAAGTTGAATAAATCCTTTCACGTCGTGCGGAACATACAGAGAATAATTCCATGCGTTTCCTTCTATATAGCCTTGGTTAATTACGCTTAACGGGTCAAACGGAAATTTAAATGTTCCGTCTGATTTCTTTGCTCGCAAGTAATGAGTTTCTTTGTCATAAATATTTTTGTAACTGTTCGCACGTTTCAAAAATTCATCTGCCTCTTTTTTATTGCCGAGCTTTTCTGCCATTTTGTAAATCGTCCAATCATCGTAAGCATATTCCAAAGTTTTTGATGCGGAGTTCGAACTCAAATCTTCCGGCACGAAACCATATTTTTTGTATGCACCGATTCCATCATACAAATCATAATTAGCGCTGGCTGTAGCTGCTTCAAACGCTTTGTTCACATCAAATCCTCTAATCCCTTTCATGTAAGCATCAACAATAACCGGAACGGCATGGTAGCCGATCATGCACCAGTTTTCATTTGCCCAATGAGACCAAACCGGCAATATTTTATGAACGCTTTGCTCGTAATGCGCGAGCATTGAGTTAACAATATCGCCCGTGCGTTTTTGCTGAATGATTGTGTAGAGAGGATGAAGCGCGCGGTATGTGTCCCACAAAGAAAAAGTAGTATAATCTGTAAACTTGTTCGACTTGTGAATGTTCTGATCCAATCCGCGGTATTCTCCGTTTACATCGGAAAAAATATTAGGATTCAAAAAGCTGTGATACATCGCCGTATAAAAATTTATTTTTCTCTCTTCACTCGTTTCAATTGTAATTTTAGAAAGTTCTTTGTTCCATTTTTCTTTTGCCCGATCTTTAACTTTTTCAAAATCCCAGCCAGGTATTTCTGCTTTTAGATTTTCGATTGCGTTTGCGGTGCTTACACCGCTTAGAGCAACTTTAACTAAAATTATTTCTCCATTTTCAGTTTCAAAGTTGAAAGCGCATTTTACTTTATGTCCGGCGCGTTCAGGAAAATTTTCGTTCTGATTAAACTTCCGCCAGAATCCTCCGTAAACACTTTGTTCATCGTTACGTAATTGATAAGATTTTATCGGCTTGGAAAACTCCATTGCAAAATAAACGTAACGTGTTCGCGCCCATCCGTTTGTCTGCCGGAATCCTGTAACCAACTTATTATTTTCAACACGCACCGAAGACCAAACAACTTTTCCATCATAATTATAGATGCCGGAAGTTAGATCAAGAATTATATGTGCATCATTTGCTTTCGGAAATTTGTATTTGTGAAATCCAACCCGTTCGCTCGCCGTTAATTCTACATCTATATTATAGTCATCAAGATGAACAGCATAATAACCGGGATTCGCTTTTTCTGTGTTGTGAGAAAATCGTGAGCGGTATCCGCTTTCGGGATTTTCTTTTGTCCCGGGATTTAATTTCAACTTGCCGATTGTCGGCATAATCAGGAAATCGCCAAGATCCGAATGCCCGGTTCCATTCATGTGCGTGTGGGAAAATCCAACAATTGTTTTATCTGCGTACTGATAACCTGCGCAATATTTATAAACATCGGGATTATAGCCTTTGCCGTAACTGTACAAAACAGAATCTGTTTCGGGACTAAGCTGCACCAATCCAAACGGAACTGCTGCGCCGGGATATGTATGCCCCATATCATCCGTACCAATAAATGGATTAACATAATCGTAAGGAGTTTTTGTTTTATTCTGCGCTAAAAAATTTGTCGAAAACAGAATGATGATAAGTAAAAGAAAATATTTTTTAGTCATTTTGATTCCTTGGAAGACAAATAGTGAGAGAATAAATACTATTTCTTCACTCTGCGTTCTTCGTTCTACGCTCTGCACTCTACATTCTTAGTTCTAATGATATTCAATCGTGCTTCCGCCAATAAACTCCCGCATTACTGAATCGCCAGGAACAGGTGAATCGTCTTCAATCGGTTCAATTGCTTCGAGCATTTTCTTAACGCGTGAAGCGCGCGTGTATGCATCTTCTCTCAAAGGATCGTTTTGATATTTCTTTTCCCATTCAATAAAATGAGCTAAAAGTTTTGGTCGGTATAACGAAATTTCATACGGCATGGAAGTATTCACAATATAATCCGCGGTATTGCTGTATGGAAGAATATTCCTTTTTTCAGATGCCCGCACGTAATGCCAATGCAATAATGTTTGTTCGGGATTATAAGCGCGGTGAACAGAATCTCTCAGCATGCGGCGAATCAAACGTAAATCAGTCCAGCGGATATATTCTCCGTTCGGCATTTTCATTTGCAGTAACGGTTCAAGGTAGAGTTTAAATTTTTGTGAAGCAGGAATTTCTTTGCTGAACTCCGGAAACAATCCGTGGAGACTATCAATAAGCAAAACTTCATGATCGTGTATTTGAAGCGGTGTTCTGTCTGCTAGTCTTTTACCGGTCTTAAAATCATAGTAAGGAATTTTAACTTCTTCACCAGCAGCGAGCCGTTTTAAATGATCGTTGATCATTTCAAGATCGAGTGCTTGCGGAGTTTCGAAATCATAATCACCAAATTCATCTTTAGGATGCATTTCAAGATCAAAGAAATAATTATCAACAACCAGCGGGACAAAACTCATTCCGCTTTTTTTCAAACGCTGTTCAAGTTTCATTGTTGTTGTCGTTTTGCCGGAAGACGAAGGTCCGCTTACCATTACCATTTTTAATTCGCTGCTTCTTTCTTTGATTAGTTCAGCAGCAGTATCAAGTTGTGTTTCGTAAAATGATTCTGCTTCGTGAACGATGTGCGGAAATTCTCCATTACGGATTCTTGCATTGGCAGCTTCAACTGTGTTTAGATTATGCGTAACCGCCCAATCAAGAGAGCGCCAAACTTTTCTCCATGGAATCAATTCGTTCGGTTTGGAAAAATGGCGTGAGTCCGCGCGTCTTCTTTGAGCTGCTTCTTCCCTATAAAGAATAAATTCTTTTGCAACTTTAGCGTGTCCGTTCTCAATCAAAACTTTTTCAATTATATCTTGTATCTCTTCAACTTGCGGTCTATAACCTTCTTCAAATGTTTCTTCCATCATAGTCACAACTTTTTTAGCAAGTTCAAAAGATTTTTCTTTATCGCGTCCTCCGACAGAAACCGCCGCTCTGTAAATAACATTTGCAATTCTATCGGGATTAAAAGGAACAACTGCCCCGCTTCTTTTAATTACATATTTGAACTTGCTCATTATTTCTCCAGATCACTGTAAAAAAAAATTTTACTGTTATAATATAACCAGCTTACTTTTTAATTGCTGATTCCAACACAAACCGAAGCATGTAAAAATCTATCGTTCGAAAATCTTTATAATATTAACTGAGTTTATTTTTTGTCAACTATTTCCATTACATCGGTCTTATTCGGAACAACACACAAAAACTCAAACGGTTCATTGCCTATATTTTTGTAACTATGTGGAGTGTTGGCAGGAATGAACACAATATCATCCTTCTTTGCTTCGAACTCACAACCGCCGATAATCACTTTCGCATTTCCGTTGAGTACAAGTTGTTCATGTTCAACTGTGTTTGTATGCATCGGCATTCCGCCGCCCGGCTCTATCGAAAATTTACGCATTGCGAAATTTGGTCCCTCTTCCGATGAAATTAAAACTTGCTTTGATGTTTTCTCTCCTGCTTTAACTTCTTCTTTTGGAATGTTGTTGAGCGGTTTTACGAACATAATTTCTTCCCTTTCTATTATAATAGATATAATTGCTACAAAATTAACTAAAATTAAATTTTGACCCAGAATAAGTTTTTGTAATTTCCACACAAGAAAAATTTAACGAATAATACATCAACTTAATATTACGGGTACATTATGAAATTAATCAGACTAATATTATTCATTGCGATGTTAACTTCATCATTTTTAACTGCATCTTCCAAACAAAAAATTCTAACAACTGCTGAGAAAACAAATTTTGAATCAACATCACGTTACAGCGAAGTGATGTTTTTTTTCAAACAGCTTAAAAAGAATTATCCTAATAATATTAGAATTGAATCTCTTGCAAAAAGTATTGAAGGAAGAGATGTTCCGCTTATCATCATGGGAAAACCGCTTCCAAGATCGCCGAAAGAACTAACAAAAGATAAACGCATTGTAATTTATGTTCAGGCAAATATTCATGCCGGAGAAGTTGAAGGAAAAGAAGCAATACAAATGATCGCTCGTGATATTTTATTAAAAGAAACACCTGATTATTTAAAAAATGTTGTTCTTCTAATTTGTCCAATATTCAATTCGGACGGCAACGAACAAATCAGCAAGCAAAACAGAACCAATCAGAATGGACCTGTTAATGGTGTTGGCGTACGCCACAATGGACAAATGCTTGATCTGAACCGCGATGCAATGAAACTTGAATCTCCTGAAGACCGCGGATTTGTATCGGCAATGAATCGCTGGGACCCTTCTCTATTTATTGATCTTCACACAACGAACGGTTCTTATCATCAAGAGCCGTTAACATACACATGGATGGTTAATCCAAACGGTGACAGAGGTTTGATAAATTATATGCGCGATAAAATGATGCCTTGGATGAAAACAACCTTAACGGAAAAATATAAACAGCAAAATGTTTTTTATGGAGAGTTCTTTGATCAACGCGCACCGGAAAAAGGATGGTACTATGATGCAGTTCAACCGCGTTACATTGTAAACTATGTCGGTTTGAGAAACCGTCTTTCTATTTTGAACGAGAACTATGTTTATGCAGATTTTAAAACGCGCGTTACCGGATGCTATAATTTACTTAGATCACTCTTGGATTACGTTTCCGCGAACAAAGATGAAATAAAAAATATGCTGAAAGAAGTTGATGCAAAAACAATTGTGCGCGGAATGAATCCAACTGAAAAAGATTCTTTTTCTGTTGATTATACTTACAAACCAACTCCTCAACCGGAAATAATTAATGCATTCGAGATGGAACCGTACAAAGATGCGAACGGAAGAGACCGGTTAAAACCAACCGATAAAGTTAAAACCGTTACCGTTCCTTACCTTGCGGATTATTTTTCCAAACGAAGTGTGCAGTTTCCTTATGCTTATATTATCACCATTCCGGATGCTCAAGTGATTAATCTTCTTAAGATGCACGGAATCAAAATTGAAAAATTGGAAAAAACAATAACGATTGATGTTCAAACAATAAAAACAAAAGAGTTAAAACCGGCGGCACGCTTGAATCAAGGACATTATAACAATTCTATCAAGGTTGAATATATTAACGAGAAAAAGGAATTTGCGGCGGGAAGTTTAATTGTGCGTACATCTCAACGATTAGCAAATGTTGCTGCATATCTGCTTGAACCGGAAACTGATGACGGTTTGCTCTATTGGAATTATTGGGATAAATATCTTGTGCCGCAATGGGGCGGAATGTTTTTGCCGTATCCTGTTGCAAAAGTTTTAACCGTACAGGAAATTCCATCGAAGGAATTGAAATAAATTTCTCCAGGGTTCAATTTATTGAACTCCATATCAAGTTTTGGTTTTCATCGCCAGCCATTCATACAATCTACCCGGCAGACAACCAACAAACCTCGTTAACAAAACCATCTGCCATGGGAATTGTATTACGCGTTTCTCTTTTTTTATTCCATCTATTATTATATATGCGGCTTTCTCTGCCGACATTAGCAAAGGCATTTTAAATTTATTCTGGTCCGTCATCGGAGTTTTTACAAATCCAGGTTTAACGGTAATAACATTTATTCCATAACGTTTTAATTCAACGCGTAATCCTTCAAGATAAATTGATGCGGCGGCTTTGCTTGCACCATAGAATCCGCTTCCGGAGTAACCGCGGTTATCAGCAAGAGATGAAACCCCGACTATCATTCCTTCTTTACTTTTTACAAATTCAGGAAGCAGTTGTTCAACCCAATAAACTATTCCAAAAATATTAGCGCCGAAAGTTTCTTCTGCAAAACGTGAATTATAATTTTCTACTGTAACATTATGTCCAATGCCAGCATTTAAAATTGCTACATCAACTTTTTCGAATTTTTCTTTGATCTTGTTATATGCGGAAACAACTTCTTCTTTTTTGCTAACATCACATTTCAAAATAAGTGGTTGGTTATTGGTAATTAGTGATTGATGTAAATATTTTTCAATCAATTCAGTACGCCGAGCCGTTAAAACTAATTTACAATTCGCTTCTAAAAGTTTAACTGCTATTGCTTTTCCAATTCCGGTAGAGGCGCCGGTGATCAAAACAACTTTGTTATTAAAATTCATAATGATCTCATATAAAAAAATATTTCCATTTCAAAATCGTCATTCTTAAATCCTAAACCAAAAAATCAACAGTTTTTTTAGATAGAACAAAATTTGTATCTTTTCACAATTCTAATTTAAAATTTATGAATAGCGAATTTCTCGAAATAGAAAATGTGTTCGTCAACGCAGAGATTGTTGATATAAACTTTACGTGCGATCTTGCAAAATGCAAAGGTGCGTGTTGTACAATGGAAAGTGAGTTCGGCGCGCCAATTTCTAAAAACGAAATTGAAGAGATCAATAAAGTTCTTCCTGTTATATTAGAATATTTACCGAAAGATCACGTCGAAGAGATCAACAAGAACGGATTTTGGATGAATGTGAATGATGAGTTAATGACACGAAGTCTAAACAAGAGAGCCTGCGTTTTCGTAACTTGGGATAGTGATATTGCAAAGTGCGGGATAGAGAAAGCACATAACGACGGAAAGATTGATTTTATAAAGCCTGTATCTTGTCATTTATTTCCAATTCGAATTTCAAATTTTAGCGGACCTGTACTGCGTTATGAAAGATATTCAGATTGTGGGCCCGCATTGGAAAAAGGAAATAATACTCAAATAAAAATTTTAGATTTCTGCCGTACTGCTCTTGAGAGAGAATTCGGCAAAGAGTGGTTTGAAGAAACAAAAAAAGCGGTTGATAATTAACTATGTTGTCACTTCATCAAAGATTGTCTTTACAGCAAAAACTTTCTCCGCAGCAGATCCAATATCAGAAACTGCTGCAGTTGAATACTCTTGCGCTTGAACAGCGAATCAAAACAGAACTTGAGTTAAATCCGATACTTGAAGAATCTCTTGATGAAGAATTTGAATTATCACAGGAAGAGAATGAAGATTCTGATGAAGGCGAAGAATTAAAAACTGCCGACGAAGAAGAAAAATACGACAGTAAAGAAGATGAGTTCGATCTTGAAGATTACATGAATGAGGCTGAATCGGAACATGAGTTTGACCGCATGAATAGAAGCCGTGACGATGAAAAGATTCGTCCGATCACTCCTCAGAAAAAATCCCTACGAGAAAATTTGATGGACCAGCTTCATATGCTCGATCTTACAGAAGAAGAGACGATCTTGGGCGAAAATATAATCGGTGGATTGGATAAGGACGGTTATTTCAAACAGAGTTTAGAAAAGATGGTTCACGAATTAAATTTGTTTGAAAATATAAAAGTAACAGTTGAGGATGCTGAAAAAATAATTAAGCAGATCCAAACGCTTGAACCGATTGGCATTGCTACAAGAAATTTACAGGAAGGTCTTCTTGTCCAGATTAGAAATTCATCTTACGATCCATACTATTCTTATATCGCAGAGAAAATTCTATCAGAACATTTTGAAGATTTTGCAAATAGGCGGTTCGATGCTATTCAGAAAGATCTTGATCTTTCAAAAGAAACTTTACGCACAACAATTGATGTGATTCAGAAATTAAATCCACGGCCGGGAGAAGGTAACATTGATTCCGAAGAGATGAATCAGATCACGCCGGATTTTCTTATAGAAAAAGTTGAAGAGAATTATATTGTTACTTTAAACGATAGAAGTGTTCCATCCGTAACAATAAGTAAAACTTATCTTGAAATGATAGACACTAACAAACGGAAAAGAAAAATTTCCAATCGTGAAAAAGAAACTTATAAGTTCTTGAGGGAAAAGTTTGATTCTGCAAAATGGTTTATTGCATCAATTCAACAACGGCGACATACATTAATGAAGATCATGCGCGCTATTCTTGAAAAGCAATATGAATTTTTCGAGATGGGTCCCCGTTTTCTCAAACCGATGATCTATAAAGATATTGCCGATGAAATTGGAATGGATATTTCCACCATCAGCCGCGTTGTAAATGGAAAATTTGTTCAGAGTCCGCAAGGTATTCATGAATTAAAATATTTTTTCAGCGAAGGACTTTCTACTGATAGCGGCGATGATATTTCGAACAAACATATTAAAGAACTGATAAAAGAAATTTGCGACAACGAACCGAAGGACAGTCCTTATAGTGACGATAGAATTGCAAGCATACTTCAGGAAAAAGGAATACACGTAGCTCGCCGAACGATTGCTAAATACCGCGAGGCGCTCAAAATATCCGTCGCGCGTTTGCGAAGGGAATTATGATTGCTATTGATGTTTTTATTATCATTTTACTCTTCACACTATTTGCTTTTTCACACACGCTGCTGGCATCGAATAAAATAAAAATTGCACTTGCAGAAAAACTTGGCGTAAAGATAGCTTTCTACCGGTTGTTTTATAATTTATCCTCATTGTTATTTTTTATTGTCTTCTATGCGGCAGCACCAAAACCTAATGTAATTGTTTACGACTTACAGTTTCCTTTCGATATTATTACATTTGCACTCCAAGTTCTTTCGCTAATTGGATTAGTCTGGGCAACGCGACCGATCGACTTAAAAGAATTTCTCGGAACAGCTCAGATAGAACGTTACTTGCGTGGTGAATACAAAGTTGAAGATCTAGATGAAAGACAAACTTTAAGGATCGAAGGTGCGTTTAAATTTGTACGTCATCCGATTTACTTGTTCTCAATTTTGTTTTTAGGTCTGCGTCCAACAATGAGTTTGTTTTACTTTATCATGTTCATTTGCATCGTTGTTTATTTTTATATCGGTTCGATTTATGAAGAACGGAAGCTTGTAGAAAAATTTGGCGATGAATACATAGAATATCAGAAAAATATTCCGCGATTGGTCCCTTTTGCGAAGTCATACTTGCAAAAGCCGGTATCCAAAATAGATTCCGGATCAAGTCCGGAATGACATTATTAAATTGGAGAGAGAAATGAAAATTCGATCAACAACAATTTTAGGAATAATTAAAGACGGGCAAGCGGCACTTGGCGGAGACGGACAAGTTACGCTCGGCAACACGGTGATGAAGCATAACTCAATGAAGATCCGCAAGCTTCTTAATGGAAAAGTTATTTGCGGATTTGCAGGATCTACCGCAGATGCATTCACACTCTTAGCAAGATTTGAAGAAAAGCTTGAACAGTACAGCGGTAATGTTTACCGCGCCGTTGTTGAACTTGCAAAAGACTGGCGGACAGATAAATATTTACGGAAACTTGAAGCAATGCTAGCAATCGTTTCGGAAGATAAAGCATTTATTGTTTCGGGTACCGGAGATGTAATCGAACCGGAAGATAATATTGTAGCAATCGGAAGCGGTGGAATGTATGCTCTTGCCGCAGCAAAGATGTTAAAAAAATATAGCAACCTTTCTTCAAAAGAAATTGTAGAAGAAGCACTGAAAGTCGCAGCAGATATCTGCATTTATACAAACGAAAAAATTACTGTCGAAGTGATCGGCAAATGAGGAAACGAGTAATGAAGAACAATATCACAAAAGATCTTACACCTACACAAATTGTAAAAGAGCTGGACAAATATATCATCGGACAAGATGATGCAAAACGCGCTGTTGCAATTGCGTTACGGAATAGATGGAGACGCAGACAGGTTGATGAGAGTATGCGGGAAGAAATTATGCCGAACAATATTATTCTGATCGGTCCGACCGGAGTTGGTAAAACCGAGATCGCACGCCGTCTTGCTAAACTTTCCGGTGCGCCATTTATAAAAGTTGAGGCATCTAAATATACCGAGGTTGGTTACGTTGGCCGTGATGTTGAATCAATGATACGCGATCTTGCTGAGCTTGCCGTTAGTATGGTTCGTTCCGAAAAGACAAACGAAGTACAGGAAAAAGCAGAGCGGGTGGCGGAAGAAAGAATTTTAGATCAACTAATTCCTCCGCAGAAAAAATCTTCAACGGTTGAAGATGAAAATGGCGAGAGCGAAGAATTGCGCAACGAAAAAACACGCGAGTGGATGAGAGAAAAACTCCGCAATGGAGAGATGGATGATAAGTTAATTGAGTTCGATACATCTGCGCCAGCATTCGGTATGCAAGTTCTTGGTCCGATGGGAATGGATGATATGACGATGAACTTGCAAGAGATGATGAGCAGTATGATTCCCAAAAAGAAAAAGAAACGCAAAACGCCGATACGCGAAGCAAGAAAAATTATTGCGCAGGAAGAGGCAGAAAAATTAATTGATCTGGAAGCTGTTCAGCGCGAAGCAATTAAACGCGTTCAAGAATCCGGAATTGTATTTATTGATGAGATAGATAAAATTGCCGGCGCCAAAAGTCAGCAAGGACCGGATGTTTCTCGCGAAGGAGTACAGCGCGATCTTCTTCCGATAGTTGAAGGCTCAACGGTAAATACAAAATACGGTCCGGTAAAAACCGATCATGTTTTGTTCATCGCTTCCGGCGCATTTCATGTTTCAAAACCGAGCGATCTTATTCCGGAACTTCAAGGAAGATTTCCAATTCGCGTTGAATTGAAAAGTCTGAGTGAAGATGATTTTGTAAAGATTCTTACTATTCCGCAAAATGCGTTGCTCAAACAATATTCCGCGCTGCTGCAAACGGAGGGCGTTCAAATTTCATTTAAGGATAATGCAATAACGGAGATCGCAAAAACAGCTGCGACCGTGAATGACCAGGTAGAAAATATCGGCGCAAGAAGATTGCACACAATTTTAACAACTCTTCTTGAAGATATTTTATTTGAAGTGCCGGATAAAATGCCCGAAGCGGCAATCGAAATCACCGGAGAGATGGTAAATGAAAAACTTGACAAGATTGTTAAGAACAGAGATTTGAGTAAATATATTTTATAGATTCTTTTTGTAAAGTTTGTGAATTAGAGATATAAAGAATGGCGATAAATATTATTTTCTTTGTTTCTGTAATTATTGTTGCGATTATTATTTCTAAATTTTATTCCGCCGTTCAACGATACCGCGCAATAAAAAAACTTCGTAATCAATGGGGAAAGTTTTCAGAGAATTCTACAGATCTGGAAATCTCAAAATTATTATTCCAATTCAAAGAGAAAAAAGAATCTGAAGATTATTACACACTAAATGATGGTACGTGGAATGACCTCGATATGGACGAATTTTTAAAAACTGTAGATAGAACCATTACACCTATCGGTGCACAATATCTTTATGATCTTTTAAGAATACCGCTTCTAACTCAAGAAGAACTAATTGCGCGGGAAAACATAATTAATGCTGTTTCAAAGAACCGCGCTTTAAGAGAAAAAATTCAAGTCGCTTTATTGCCACTTGCAGGACCTTATGTAAAATATTTAGTCTTTTCATTATGGACTCCTCTTCCGCAAAAGCCAAAATATGTTTTCGTATTTTATTGTCTGTCTGCACTTGCAATCTGGTTATTGATTTTAGTTCTTTCGGGTTTTTTACACGTTGGTTTTATAATTATTCCCTTTGCGGTTAATTCAGTTGTTCTTTTTCTAAATCAGAATAAGTTGAAACAATTTCTTGCGTCATTCCAGTATCTTGCAGTTTTAATCAATGTGGCAGGAAAAATTCATGATCTAATAAAAAATGATTTTCCGGAAGTCTGTGAAGATATAAATAAAAACTTAAAGCCTGTCAGGTCGGTTGCGTATAATATTTACTCCCTTCAACTAAGTGAGAATAATCCGATTGCTGCTTATTTCAATATTTATTTCTTGTCTCAAATAACCGGATTTTATTCCGCTTTAAATAAGATAAAAATTAATCTTCACGGTTTGCGAAAGCTTTTTGAAACGGTCGGATATTTAGATGCAATGATTTCAATTGCATCCTACAGGAAGCAGTTTCCCAATTTTACTACTCCTTTTTTTGGCAACAATTCTAATCACTTTAATGTTAAAGAAATATTTCATCCTTTAATTGTTGATCCCATCTCAAACGATTTTAGATTTGAATCGAAAAACATTCTTCTTACCGGATCCAACATGTCCGGCAAAACAACTTTCCTCAAAACGATTGGCATTAATGCCGTTCTTGCTCAAACCTTAAATATGTGTACAGCAAAAAAATATGAGGCCCCGTTTCTAAAAATAATTTCTTCCATTGAAAGAGCCGATGATTTAATGTCCGGCAAAAGTTATTATATGGCGGAAGTTGAATCTATTCTTAGAATTGTTAATGCTTCATGTACAAATAATATTAATTTGTTTATCATTGATGAAATTTTTAGGGGAACAAATTCAGTGGAAAGGACTGCAGCGTCAATTGAAGTTCTTAAATATTTGACAAACGGAAAAGATTTTACGATTCTAGCAACCCATGATTTGCAGTTAACTGAGATACTGAAAGAGAATTATCTAAACTATCACTTCCAGGAACAAATGACAGGAGACGGTCTTCACTTCGATTATAAACTTCATAAGGGAAACGCAACAAGCAAAAACGCAATTGCTCTTTTAGAATATGTCGGCTACCCCAAATCAATCGTTGATGGAGCAAAAAGGTTAATAGAAAAATGAAAGTTGTAAGTATTTTCTTTCCGGTTAGTTATATTTCCAACTGTCTATAAAATATTTATTTTTAGTTTAAACTTATTCGAGAAAAATTGAAATCACCTAGAATTTATATAACAATTCTTCTTACGTTATTGATTATAGGCTGCACTTCAACAAATCCTACTCTTCAAATAATGAATCTCGGTGCGGCAAAGAATGCTGTTCAAGCATATTATGAATCAGGCGAGTTTGACCGCGAGTGTGCAAAGATAATTGATAATGCAATTGATCAAATAGACGGAATAAACCTTTCGGGAAAGTCTGCTGTAGTGTTTGATCTTGATGAGACTGCTCTTTCCAATTATGAATACACAAAGGAAATCGGATTCGGATACGTTGATAAGCTTTGGAACGAATGGCAGCAAAAAGGAATTGCGCCTGCAATCAAGGATACAAAACGATTTTATGACTATCTTCTTTCAAAGAATATACATGTAATATTTGTTACCGGACGTTATGCAGAAGTTGGTGAAGCAACGAAGAGAAATCTTATCGAACAAGGTTACGCAAAATTTGATACGTTGATTATACGATCGGATAACGAACGCAAAATTCCCACAGCTGAATGGAAAGCGGCAAAACGCGAAGAACTAGTTTCTAAAGGTTATAATATTATTGCTTGTATCGGTGATCAGTGGAGTGATCTTGTTGGCGATAGCACGGGAATAAAAATAAAATTACCGAGTTATTTATATCTGCTTGATTAAATCATATTGTGGAAAAATTATTTATGCAGCATAGATTTAGAAATATATTTTTCTTTTTCTTCATTGCATTGTGTTCAATATCCCTTTTTTCATGTGCGCATAAAGATAATAACACAGATGAAATTGCTAATCCGGACCCAAACACACCGGAGGAAGCAGATCCGACTATAATTCCGAAATTTGTAATTAACGATTATATCGAATTGAGTAAGATATCTCAGATATCAAAATTCCGTTCCAGTGCCGGACACGATTACTCGGACGAAATTGAACATTGCAGAAGTATGAAGCATTATTATAGGCCTTCCGACTATATAGACGCGTCAACTATAAAAATTTATTCTCCGATCAACGGAACGGTTGATAGAACAATTGAGGAATGGGCGGGGACGCAAGTACAAATTAGGTCGGATCAATACCCTAATTATTATTTTATAATCTTTCACATAAATTTATCAAGCCCACTAAAAGTTGGAGATAAAGTTATTGCCGGGAAACAGATCGGTACACACATCGGTTCACAAACTAGTTCCGATATTGCAGTAGTTCATATGATTCCGAATCATCCCTATAATTCTATCCGAAAGTTGATCTCATACTTTGATGTTATAACCGACACGCTGTTTCAAAATTATCAGCAGCATGGAATTACCTCTCGCAATGATATTATTATTTCCAAAGAAGCTAGAGACGCTAATCCGCTTAATTGCAACGGAGAATATTTTACGACTTCTGAAACTATTGAGGATTGGGTGGTTTTGAAATAAAAATATTAAACAAATTGTTTGCTTAAGCGAGAATATGAGTTCCCAATAGAAAGCTGCTCTTATGCAGTTTTTCTTTTTATTATATTTGCATTCACTTATTATAAATTAAAGAACCGTTAATGAATCCTAAAAATCTTGCAGATATTCCAAAAGCTTATAATCCGAAAGAAGCCGAAGACAAATGGTATAAGTATTGGGAAGATCACAATCTTTATCATTCAGAAGTTGATGATAGCAGAACTCCATATACAATTGTAATTCCTCCGCCGAACATTACCGGCATACTTCACATCGGGCATATACTTAATAACACCCTGCAGGATATTTACATCCGCTACAAACGGATGAACGGATTTAATGCATGCTGGGTGCCGGGGATTGATCACGCATCAATTGCCACTGAAGCAAAAGTAGTTGCTCTCTTAAAGGAAAAAGGAATTACTAAAGACGATATCTCGCGCGAAGAATTTTTAAAATATTGTTATGAGTGGAAAGAAAAATATGGCGGAATAATTTTTCAGCAGTTGCGCAAACTCGGCGTAAGCTGCGATTGGCAAAGAGAGCGGTTTACAATGGATGATCACTATTACAAAAAAGTGATTGAAGCATTTGTAGATCTCTACAAAAAAGGTTTGATCTACCGTGGCTATAGAATGGTAAATTGGGATCCGGCTTCGAAGTCGGCAATCTCCGATGAAGAAGTTTTCTACAAAGAAGTTCAAGGAAAACTTTGGTATTTCAAATATCCGGTTAAGGATTCCAAAGAGTTTGTAATAGTTGCAACAACTCGCCCGGAAACTATGCTAGGTGATACCGGTGTTGCTGTTAATCCAGAAGACGAGCGCTACAAACATCTTATCGGAAAAACAATTATTCTTCCGATAGTTGGTAGACAGATTCCTCTTTTTGCTGATGAGTATGTTGATAAAGAATTCGGAACCGGTGCAGTTAAAGTAACTCCTGCGCACGATGAAAACGATTATGAAATGGGTAAGCGTCATAATCTTGAGTTCGTTAATATTTTTAATGAAGATGCTACAACAAACGGAAATGTGCCGAAAGAATTTCAAGAGATTGACCGTTATGAAGTCCGTAAAAAAGTAGTAGCGCGATTTGAGGAACTCGGTCTTCTTTATAAAACAGAAGACTACACTAATAAGGTCGGTTACTCCCAACGCGGCAACGTTCCTATCGAACCTTATCTTTCTGAACAGTGGTTTATGAAGATGGATGAACTATGCAAGCCGGCAATTCAATTTGTTATGGAGGGCAAAGTAAAATTTCATCCCGAACATTGGACAAAAACTTACGAACACTGGATGAGCAATATTAGAGATTGGTGTATATCCCGTCAATTATGGTGGGGACACCGCATTCCGGTTTGGTATCATAAAACAACAAAGGAAATTTACTGCGAGGTTAATCCGCCGAAAGACATTGAGAATTGGCATCAAGATGATGATGTGCTTGATACATGGGCTTCAAGCTGGCTCTGGGCACAGGATGTTTTTACTAACAAGCGTGATCAAAAATATTATTACCCGACCGACCTACTTGTTACAGCACCAGATATAATTTTCTTTTGGGTTGCAAGAATGATCATCGCAGGATTGTACTTCATGAAAGAAATTCCATTCAAAGATGTTTACTTCACTAGCCTGGTGCGTGACATGCAGGGCAGAAAGATGAGTAAGTCTTTGGGCAATTCCCCCGATCCGCTTGATCTGATTGACGAATATGGTGCAGACGCTTTGCGTTTTACGATGACATACATTGCACCGCTCGGACAGGATGTTCTTTTTAGTTCAGAGATGGTTGAGATCGGAAGGAACTTTGCAAACAAGATGTGGAACGCCGGAAGATTTTTATTAATGAACGCACAAAATATTCCACTCAATCCCGCATTGAAAGATAAACATATTGATTTTACAGATAGATGGATTATGTCCCGCTTTCAAACTACCATGAAAGAGTTTAATGACACTCTCGATAAATTTGAAGTGAACAACGGATCGAAGATTGTTTATTCTTATGTGTGGAATGATTTCTGCGATTGGTATATAGAACTTGCCAAGAATAGATTATACCAGGGCGCCGAAGAAGTGAAATCTGCCGTATTAACAAGAGTTGTTCTTTTGTATGAAGAAATGTTGAAACTTGTTCATCCGTTCATGCCTTTTATAACTGAGGAGATTTGGCAATTACTCGATGAACGTAAAAAAGGCGAAAGTATTTCCACCTCTTCATTTCCAAAATTCAATAATAAATTAATTGATAAGAAAGCCGAAGAAGAAATTCTTTTTGTTCAGGAAGTCGTTTCAGCAATCAGAAATATCCGCGGAGAGATGAATCTTCCTCCGTCTAAACTGATAAATGTTTTCTTAAAAACAGAAAAAGTAACCGAAGAACAAGTCCGCTACATAAAATCTCTTGTCCGCATAAACGATCTTAAGTTTGATGCGAACATTACAAAACCAAAAGCAAGCGCTTCTGCTGTGGTTAAGGGCTGCGATATTTTTATTCCTCTTGAAGGATTGATTGACGTCGGTGTTGAACGCGGCAGGATCGAAAAAGAAATTGCGCGTCTTACTTCTTCGCTTGAAGGTGTTAAGAAAAAACTTTCCAACGATGGGTTTGTTGCCAAAGCTCCTGCTGAAGTTCTAGAGCGTGAAAGGACAAAGCTTGCCGATTGGGAAAAAGCGCTTGATAAATTGAAGACCATCCTTTCTGATCTAAAATAACATTTCATTATTCATTACTATACATTCAATAAGTAAAATTGTATATTGTGAACGAGTGTTCATTAAGGGTTTATTAATTGAAACAGGCAAATACAAAACAGCTAATATTATCAACAGCTTTAGATCTCTTTTCTCGGCATGGATATAATGGAGCTTCAATAAGACAGATCGCACGTGTGGTTGGCATTAGGGAAAGCGCGATTTATAATCATTACAAATCAAAAGAAGAAATATTTTTAGCTATCCTCGCTGAATTCAAATCAAGAACTATTAGCGAAAAAATTTTAAGCGATGATCTCCTTGACGATCTGTCTAATCCGGAAAAATTCTTGCGAAACTTTGCAGAACGATTGATAAACTATTGGAATACGCCGCCGGAAAGAAAATTTATTCGCGTACTTTTGATGGAACAGTTTACGCATATCGGGAACAAAGAACTTTCCACGACCGATTACTTAAACGAGCTCCGTAAAATGTGCCGTTTGATCTTTGGTGAAATGATTAAAACCAAAATAGTTAAACAGTTCAATCCCGAGATTCTTGCAGAACAATTTATTGCTCCGTTATTTCTCATACGTACAGAACATCTTGTCTCTGGTGAGAATAAAAACATGAGTGCGGTTTTTAAGATCGTAAATATGCATATTGATTTTTTCTGGTCTGCAATCAAAACTTAAAATAATATTTCGTAATATTTCTTAACGCATTACATTTATCATTATCAAAAGGAAGTAGATGGCAGCAAAATCTACGGTCGAGCTTGATAAACTTGAATATCTCTCCCTTCTAAAGAGAATAAAGTTTTTTCAAACTATCATACATGAAATTTCTGCAAGAAAACCCCTTCACGAGTTGCTTGATCAAATAATTTCTTCGAGCAAAAAACTATTAGACACCGAAGCTGCTTCTCTTTTGCTGTATGATAAAAACAAATCCGTTTTATACTTTCACACAGTTTCTGGCAGAAAAGGTGCTTCATTAAAATCTAAACCTTTAAAACTTGGCGAGGGAATTGGCGGTTGGGTTGCAATGAAAAAAGAATCGCTTATTATTAACGATTGCTACAGCGATCCGCATTTCAACAAAGATTTTGACACGTCCACAGGTTTCAAGACACGAAATATGATCTGCGTTCCTATGATTGACAAGAACGAATTAGTTGGAATAATACAAGCAATTAACAAAAAGAATAGTGGCAAATTTAACACGGAAGATCTTCATCTTTTCGAAGCCCTTGGCGCTCAGTGCGCTGTTGCAATAGAAAATGCACGATTGAATGAAATAGAAATAAAAGCCGAACAGACAAAACATGAAATGGAAACCGCTTGGAAGATTCAGCAAAGATTCCTTCCGGAAATACTACCAACAGTAAAAAATGTTGATGTCTGTATTAAACTTAAACCGGCACGAGAAATCGGGGGTGATTATTTTAATGTAATCCAGATAGACAACGAAACAACATTATTTTTTGTCGCTGATGTTTCCGGTAAAAGCATTCCTGCTGCGTTAATTGTATCTACTCTATATTCTTTTCTTCAATTCTATTTTATCGTTAGAAAAGAGAATTACAACGCGATTGAATTCGTTCAATCATTTAACCGATTTTTAATCTCCTCTACTACATCGGATAAATTTGTCACAGCATGGTTTGGATTTTATGGCCAATCAAATAAAAATTTAATAAGCATTAATGCCGGGCATAATCCGACATATCTTTTTAAACACGGTAACAGTTCTTTTGAAAAACTATCCGCTGGCGGATTGTTGCTTGGAAGCATTGACCTTCCCTACAGTTCCGAAATTATTAACTTACAGACAGGCGATATGATTGTTTTTTACACTGACGGAATCCCTGAGGCTATGAATAAGAATGAAGAAGAATTTGGCGAAGAGAGATTTGAAAAACTTCTTTCTAAGAATAAAACTCTTGATGTTAGCAAATTATCTAAAATAGTATTTGATGAAATAAAATTATTTCGAGGAGACGCCGAACAAAGCGATGACATCACGCTTGGAATCCTCAGAATCAAATAATATGCTAACACACGAGCCGACAAAACAAAACATTCTAGATACCCACGAACGAATTATTAAGCAAATTCACCGTACGCCAATACTAACTTCTTCAACTCTTAATTCTATCTTTGGCTGCGAATTATATTTCAAGTGTGAAAACTTTCAAAAAGTTGGGGCGTTTAAGTTTAGAGGTGCAAGTAATGCGGTTTTATCTTTGAGTGAAACAGAATTACCGTCGGGTGTTGCAACTCATTCGTCGGGAAATCATGCCGCTGCATTAGCTCTTGCTGCAAAGATGAAAAATATTCCATCATACATTGTGATGCCTAGAACCGCACCACAAATAAAAAAGAATGCTGTTCAGGGATATGATGCAAAAATTATTTTCTGCAAGCCGACTCTTCAAGCCCGGGAAGAAGCATTGAAAAAAGTTGTTGAAGAAACCGGTGCAATCTTTATCCATCCTTACGACAATTATTCGATCATCGCCGGACAAGCAACGTGTGCTAAGGAAATTTATGATGAGTTGGGTAATTTAGATTTTATAGTCGTTCCTGTTGGTGGCGGTGGATTGCTAAGCGGAACCTGTCTAAGCACAAAATATTTTTCTTCTAATACAAAAGTTATCGGCGCAGAACCGAAAGGAGCCGATGATGCGTTCCGGTCTATTCGTGATGGAAAAATTTATCCGTCTGTAAATCCAAAAACTATCTGTGATGGTCTGTTAACGAATCTTAGCGAAAAAACTTTTTCAATAATTAAAAATAATATTTACCAAATAATAGCCGCAGAAGAAGAATCTATAATTAATGCTATGAGAATGATATGGGAAAGAATGAAAATTATAGTTGAACCTTCTTCAGCGGTAACACTTGCGATAATATCCGAGAATAAAGAAAAATTTTCTGGAAAGAAAGTTGCGCTTATTCTCTCCGGCGGAAATGTGGATTTGGAAAAACTGCCGTGGTCATAGATCATTTTAAGATCACTTCAATAAAAAAGCTGATCTTGTATAACAAAATCAGCTTTTCAAAGAAATTTTATCGACTATTTTTTCTTGTCTTCACTCATTAAAAGTGTATTTACTTTTCCTTGTGTACTTGTTAAATAAGCAAATAATGGTTTCGCTGGCTCTGTCCACTCGAACTCTGCCGATTCAATCGATTTACCATTCGATGCTGGCGTGGTAGTTAAAGTTTTTCTAGTGCCGTCTGGATATTTAATATCAACGTTCAATTCTTTAATGGTCTCGTCTTCAACTTTTTTGCCGAATGTTACTTTAATAAAATATGTACCTGCTTTAGAAACCTTGAATCCCCCAGCTCCGGTATTGTTAACGGGCGCTTTAGAAATCTGGGTTTTATCGGGAGAAGATAATATTATCAATTGGACGCCGTAAATTTTTATTACCGGCGCTTCTGCTGATGTTATTTGAACTGCTGTTGAATTTATTTGTGTTTGCTGAGTTTCTGTCTTTTGCTGTGCATTAATAGAAGAAAAGACCAATAAAGTTATGACCATTATTGCTAAAAAAGAATTCCCGATTTTTTTAATATTCATAGTTTCCTCATATTTTTTGTTTGTTTTTAGTTGATTTTTCCCCGGTTCACTATCTGCTAAATAAAATATTATTTAGAATTATTAAAATCCATTCATAATTTCGCGCTGGGAAAATATTTTATTGGGTTACCGTCTGCTAGGCTAACTACACTCAGAAATATTATTTTACAAAAACTTCAATGGCGCCGGGAAGGCATTCAACTTCTATCGGTGTGCTTCCCATTAATTGTCCGTCGGGAGTTAACAATTTTGGCGTGTCGGTTTCTATTTTCAAATGTCTTGCCCGGAACGTTTCTACTTCTTTCATGTAAACGTGTGTCCCTTTGAAAATCTTGGGAAGACACTGCATTACTTTTGCGCGGCTTAGTTTGTTAAGAAGAGTCACATCTAGAAGTCCGTCATCCAGCTTTGCCAAAGGCGCCATAAGAAAATCTTTTCCTGTATATCTTGTATTGGAAATTTCTACAAACACATTTTTGCGTTCAATCATTTTCCCGTCAGCTTCAATTTTCAGATTATATGCTTTTAATGCTGCCGTCTGATAGAAAACTCCCAATACGTATGAAAGATCGCCGAACATTTTCAGCTTTTGTGCGGTGCCTGCAATATCCGTAACAAAACCAAATCCAAGAATATTTATGAAATAATACTTTATCCCTTCGGTTGTAAACGCGCCGACATCGATTTTTTTTGTCCTGCCGGATAAAATTGCATCTATCGATTCTTCCCATCTTTCGGGGATAAGATCGAGATCGCGCGCAAATGCATTTCCCCTTCCAATTGGGATTGCACCGAAAGGAATTCTTTTCTTAGAAGAATTTGCAAAGTATCCGTTAAGCGCTTCGAAAATTGTTCCGTCCCCACCTGAAGCAATTATACCGTCATACTTTTCAAAATCAATATTTTTTATTATCTCCGTTCCGTGTCCGGCATACTCGGTTTGAACAGAATCGTGTAATATATTTTTCTTTTTCAATAATTGTTCAATTAGAGGATAATATTTAACTCCGTTCTTATGTCCCGCTGCTGGATTGTTGAGATAGAATATTTTCATAATATATTATAACTTCTATTTATTGATGATTAATTGGATTTGAAATTAATAGATAGTTGGTTGGCATTCAAGACTTTGAAAATAAAAAAGGTCAAGTTAGCCCCGGCCTTGACTTAAAATTCCCTTTTTGTATATCAATCCGTATAATGCTTTATCACTTTTACAACATGTTCTTCACAAACTTTGCAAAATGGTTTCATTCCTTTAGTAAACATTAAACAATCGATCATCGATCTATAAACTCCTTTAGCAGAATATCCTGCGCCTTCAAAGACACCAACTTTACCACAATATTTACTGCTCATTAAATATTTATCTATCTCATCACTGTGAGATTTATCTTTTATGTTGTATTCGTTTTGAGCTGCATTAATTTCTCTTTGCTGAGCTCTTGCTAGTTTTAGCTCTGCGATATGTTTATTCATTTCTCTTCGTTCCTTCTGCCAAGCATAATCCATTTTATCATAATTCTCTTTTTCCCATGGAGTTGGTAATTTAATACCTGATGTAATAAGATCTTTCCATTTTAAATTACTTTTATCAAGCATACGAGTAATGTTCGGCTCAACAGGTTCTTGTCCTTCGGGATAAAATTCATTGTAGGCTACATCAGAAGTATAATACTCATCTGCCAATCCGCCGAACGAATGGCCAAACTCATGCAGAAAAATGTACGGACTAAATTGATTATCGCTGGTAAATGTGCAGTAGAAATTATATATCCCGCCGCCGCCGTAACGCTCGCTGTTGCACATAATATATATTGCATCGTAAGGAACATGTGCTGCGAGATCATGCAGGGTTTTGTTGTCTTCCGTTAAAACATATCTTTCTGAACCAAGAGAATAGAACCTTGTGTTTAGTGTTGTGTTTTTATATATGTTTGCGCCCGGTTCGTCAATTCCGCTTTCTTGTGATGCTTTGAACACACCATAAATATTAAACTTGTCTTTGTTCGATTTGAATGGTTCATGACCTAAGAAAAGATTCGTGTAGTGTTTCAAATCTTTTTCGAATTTTTTCTGTTCTAATGCTGTGTATCCTTCAGCAAGAATTGCTACATCAACGTTATTGTGCGGATCTCCGCTATAATGACTTTTAAGAACTTTTACTGATTTGTCAATCAAAGCATCTTTAATAATGTAAAGATCCGCCGGATTAATTTCTGTTGAGAATACTTCGTTAAGATTGTTTTGTCTGTCACGTTTCTCCAAAACAAATTTAATTTTGTTTTTAGGAAATGGAATTATCGCGCTTTCTTGATACGTCCGCTTTATTCCTTTCGATGCTTCATCGCTCGTTTGATATTCCTTAAAGTAGCTGTCGAATCCGCGTGAGAAAATTAATTTGCCGCTTGCTGTATCATATACTTTGTAGTAATATGCGCCGTTGTTAAAATTATCGATCAAATTTTTTAAGCTGCCCGCCCAGGTCCCGTATTGATAAACTTGATCAAGCGTAACAATCTCACTGTTTGCATCGCCAACATGGAAGTAATCAATCCTCATCGTTTGATCTGTGAAATAGTCGTCGAAGTTGATTGTTTGTGCTTTTAGGATTACCGAAAAAAGAAATAGCACAATTAGTTTTGACGTTTTCATAATTATCCTGAATTGTTTCTCAGTAAAAATAATAAATAGCATACGGATTTGCTTCGCTCATATGCAGAATCAACAGATTTCACAGATGAATCGGTTATAATCATTATCTCCGTGTGTAATTTATTTACCTATGCAAAGTGCGGTTGAAATCTTTATCTTCGTTATATAATTAACAATCGAATAATGAAACGATCAAATAATATATTACTAACTTTACTCGTGTTCACCTCAATATCGCTTGCCCAAAATGAAGGCGGGTTTAAGATTGCTCGCTTAAAATATAATGGCGGGAGCGATTGGTATAATGATCCTTCGGAAGAAGTTAATTTACTTAAGTTCGTTGCACAAAATACAAACATCAAAACAAATCCTGTATATGAATTTGTTGATCTGACAAGTGGAAATATTTTTGATAATCCGTTTTTGTTTATGACCGGACACGGCAACATTGTTTTTTCTGATCCGGAAGCAAAAAAATTACGGAGTTATTTAGAGAACGGCGGCTTTCTTTATGTTGATGATGATTACGGATTGAACAAGGCGTTCCGAAGAGAGATAAAAAAAATTTTCCCGGAAAAAGATTTAATGGAACTTCCATTCAGTTATGGATTGTATCATTGCTTTTATGATTTTAATGCGGGAGTACCTAAAACACATGAACATGATGGAAAACCGCCACAAGGTTTTGGGATTTTTGTTAACGGCAGATTGTGTTTGTATTACACATACGAAAGCAATCCGAGCGACGGATGGGCTGATCCTGAAGTACATAAAGATCCTCATGCAAAAAGAGAAGAGGCGTTGAAATTTGGGACAAACATTGTTGTTTGGGCGCTTACGAACTAATTTTTTTACGTAATGATTTTAATAAGAAAATGAATGAATAGTTATTTTATAGAAATACAAAAAAAACTCCGCTCTGTTGTTGAGCACGAGAAACGAAGAGATGGATTGAGAAAACTATTTATCTCATTAACAATTCTATGCGTTTTATTTCTCACACTCGTTCTTTTGGAAGCTGTAGGAAACTTGAGTTCGGACATACGTACAATTCTGTTTTATTCATTTCTTATTATTGTCGTACTTACGATTGGATTGTATGTTGCGTTCCCTTTCATAAAAGATTTTATTTATTACGTTCATCCGGATTATGTAGAAACTGCTAGCAAGGTGGGTACCCATTATCCTGATATTAAAGATGAGCTTGCAAATGCAGTCCAATTGATAAATGAAAACAATATCAATTATTCAAATCAACTTGTTGATGCGGCTTTTAAAAATGTTTATTCCAAAACCGAAAAGTTAAATTTTAATGCGATTGTTGATTTTACTTCCATAAAAAGATTATGGAAACTTTACATTACAACATTTATTGCAACTATTGTTTTAGTCTTTTTTGTTCCCTCTTTTCGTTCGGCGGCATTTCGTTTTCTTAATTACAATAAAAATTATACGCCACCGCCAAAATTTGTTTTTGAAATCGTTCCAGGAAACAAAGAGATTACAAAGGGCGATAATATTACAATAACAATTAAAGCCGTCGGCGAGCAGCCGAAAGACATTTTTCTGTTGGAAAAATCCGAAGAACAAACTGAGTTCTTGGAAAGAACATTATCCCCTGATTCACTGGGAATATTTACTTATTACATTAATAATGTAAAAAGTTCTTTAGAATATTTCGCTACAGCCGAAAATATTACCAGCGAGAAATACAAAATTTCTATTATTAACCGTCCTGTGATTTCGAATATTGAATTAATAATTATTCCTCCCGCTTACACCCGTTTACCGGAACAAACACAAAAAGATAACGGAAACATAACCGCTTTGATTGGAAGTAAAATAAAATTGACAACGAGCTCATCACGCGAACTTTCAAGTGCGATTGTAATGTTTAGCGACAGCACATCAAAAAGGATGGGCATTATTTCAACAAAAGCATCGGTTGATTTCATTGTTACCAAAGAAACCGACTATTATATGCTTATCGCAGATGCTCAGGGTTACTCAAACATAAATCCAATTACTTATTCAATAAAAACTTTGGCTGATGAAAATCCGTCCATCGAAATGATTTCTCCAAATGAAAATATAAAACTTGGAAATCAAAATAAGATCTCCATTGTTTCTAAGATCAGCGACGATTATGGATTTAGCAAAATGAATTTGAGCTTCCGGCTATCGGTATCAAAGTATCGCACTACAAATAAGGAGTTTACGCAAGTTCCGATAACAATCTCTAATCAGCAAAAAGAAGAAGAGATTTATTTTGTTTGGGATCTTGCACCGTTAGTCCTTGCAGAAGGAGAAGTTCTCTCCTATTATTTAGAAATTTTTGATAACGATACCTTTGGCGGACCGAAATCAACAAAGACAAAACAATTCACGATCGCGGTTCCTTCTCTTAATGAGCTATATTCCAAGTCAGAGGATAAACAAAAAGAATCTGAAAAAGATTTATCACAAACACTTAAAGATGCAGAACAGCTCAAACAAGAAATGCAAAAGCTAAGCGACGATCTCAAGCAAAACTCGAAAGAAATTTCATGGCAGGAAAAAGAAAGAATTGAATCCGCTGTTGAGAAATTTAAGGATATAACAAAAAAAATCAGCGATGTTTCCCAAAAACTATCTGAAATGAAAAATGATCTCGCAAAGAACAATCTCCTTTCTGAAGAAACATTGCAGAAATATAACGAGCTCCAGGAGTTGCTGGAAAAAATGAGCAGTGAAGAAATGAAAGAAGCATTTAAGCGTTTACAAGATTCTCTTAAAAGCTTGAACCGCGATAATGTGCAAATGTCTATGGAAGAAATGAAGGCAAACGAAGAATATATAAAGAAAAGTATTGAGCGCACTCTTAATCTTCTTAAAAGAATTCAAATAGAGCAAAAGATTGACGAAATTATTAAGCGCACCGATGAACTTACACAGAGAATCGATGAATTAAAAAGTAAGACCGAGCAATCAAACCTTTCCGATAAAATAAAGCGTGACGAATTGTCTAAACGCCAACAGGATGTAACGAGTGATCTGAAAAAACTTAACGAAGAAATAAATAAACTTGGCGAAAAGATGAACGGGCTTTCTGATATGCCAAAGGATCAACTTGATAAACTTCAGAAAGAGTTTGATAAACAGAACAATGAAAAACTCTCGGACGAGACGGCAAAAGACTTACAACAAATGCAAAAATCCGAAGCTATGCAGAACCAGTTACAACTTTCTCAAAACATGAAGAACACGGGAAAACAAATGCAAGGCTTACAATCTGCAATGCAGCAGATGAACCAGATGAAAACGTTTTATGATATGATGAAAATATTAGATGATCTTTTAACCCTTTCCAAAGATCAGGAAAGCTTAAAGAATAATACAGAGCAGCTTAGTCCATACTCAAAGGGGTTTTCTAAAAACTCCCGCGATCAAAGCGAGATACAAAACAATCTTGGAAAAATATTGCAGAAGATGCGCGACCTTTCTCAAAAAACTTTTGCAATTACTCCCGAGATGGGTAAAGCTCTCGGAAAAGCATTGACTAATATGCAGCAATCAATAAATGCTATGCAAAACCAGCAGGGACCTCCGGCAGCACAAATGCAAAAAAATGCAATGGCTTCGCTAAACGAAGCCGCAAGCTTGATGAAAGGCGCAATGGATCAAATGATGAGTGGCGGCGGACAGGGCGGCGGTATGATGAGTTTAATGCAGCAACTGCAGCAGCTTTCGCAACAGCAGATGAATTTAAATCAATTGACTCAGATGATGAATCAAGGACAAATGACTCAGGAGATGATGGCGCAAATGCAGAACCTTGCTCAGCAGCAGGAATCAATTCGCAAATCGCTTGAACAATTGAACCAAGAAGCAAAAGAAGCCGGACAATCGAAACGCCTTGCTTCAAATCTTGAAAAGATCTTAAGTGAGATGGAAGAGGTTGTAACAAATCTTAAATCTGAAAAAGTGAATGACGATCTTGTGAAACAGCAGGAAAAGATTTTATCAAAATTACTTGACGCACAGACTTCCATGAACGAGCGCGATTATGAGAAGGATAGAAAATCTGCCGCCGGAAAAGACTATAACCGCAATTCACCGCCCGATTTGATTCTTAACACTGACGAAGGGAAGAACAAACTTAAAGACGAGCTAATGAAAGCAATTCGCGAAGGATATAAGAAAGATTACGAAGATTTGATTAGAAAATATTTTGAGGCGCTGGAAAAGGCGAGAAGTGAGAAGTGAGGGTCTAATCTGTTGACAAAATTATTTTGCTTTGCATAGTACAAAAAATTAAACCCTCGCATTAAAGTGTTAAAATTATTTTTGTTCCGGCTGAGTATCGGGAACAGCATTTTTTACAAACTCCTCTCCGGGTCCTGCTTTACCAAGTGTGAATTTTTCGTAGAACTCTTTACCTAAATTCAGCATAAATGCTGTACCTCCAATAAAATACTGCATTTCTTCTTCTGCCGAAGCAACAAAAACCATAACAACACTTACTTTATTATTCAACTCATCATAAAGCGAAGTTGCCTTTCCATCGAGTTTTTTAAGTTCAACATTTGGAATGGGCTGACCTAAATATTTATACCAATAATTTTTGCTGGCACCAAAGTCTATGGTAATTGTATTTCTGTCTTTCTTCTTATCAGCATTCTCTTTCCCCAAGTCTGTCTGCCAACCGATGGCTTCGTCTGGCTTTTCGGAATCAATTGTTATTAATTCTTTGCCGTTAATATTCAATAACAATTCTTCAACAATACGCGCCATTTTGTCGTAATCCATAGTTATCACTTGAGAGAATGCCCGTACTCTTTTTTGCCTGTCTACAATTAAGAGCGTATTAAGATTCGCGTTCAGTTCAAGCATAGAATCAGCCTTCGATTCGAATTTCTTTCCACTAACGCTTTTGCCAAACAATGAAATATCCAGGGTTTTCTGATCTTTGAGTTTTTTGTAGGTGGGATCAATAACATAATTATAATTTAAGTCCAGCCGCATTTTCTCTTTGAAAAATTCATTGAACATTTTGTTGGCTGATTCAACATTTTCTGATAACGCAACCCCAAAGACATTTAACTTCGGAATCGGGTTGCTGCTGTACCGTTCCATTTGTGCGCTTGAATTAAGCACAAGTGCAAATAAAATCAGTGTTGTTGTTAAGATTCTCTTTTTCATTTTCTCTCCGACGGTTTATTTTTATCTATCCCCCAAAAGAATTGCCGATTGAAAAATGCTGTAGCTCTATATTCTTATTATCTGAACAAAAATACTTATTGCATTATGCTGACAAACATCAAAAAAGTCAACAAATTATATATTTAATGTTTTTAGAGAAGCATAAGAACGTTTTGTTAAGCAGCTGAAAAAATAAAAGGGGTGGGGAAAAATAATTAGAGATTATCAAGACACAAATGAGTTCGTTATGAAAAAAAGAACAGCAATCTCAAGCGCTTGATTACTTTCATTCGGCAAATAAAAGTGTTTATAAATAAGGAGTACCCAAAAAATATCTTGAACTGCTGGAAAAGGTGAGAGGTAAGAAGTGAGAAGCAAGATGAAAATCCCCTTTTGTGGCTTAGAGGCTAACCTTTCTGCTTGATTGAAATGCTAACAGATGTTAGATTGAATCAAAATTTAAAACGTTAATAAGGTTTGGAGTCTAAAATGAAATTCTGGCTAGTTTTAGTTTTTTTATTTTTGCTTTCATCAACGGCAACTTTTCTTTCACAAACATCTTCACTAACTCAGCAACAAAAATCCTGGCTTGAAAAAGCTAACCGTCATGAAAAGAACGGATGGATATATATCCACATCGAAGGTGCGCCAAGAGAACGCGGATTTCAACATGGCTACTTAATTGCAAACGAAATCAAAGAATCATTATATAAGCTGAGTATTAAATGGAAATATCAGAGCGCGATGGAGTGGCAATGGCTTGTTCAAAAAGCTGGAGTAATTCTAACAAAAAAAATTGATGAAGAAAATCTTGCCGAGATTGACGGAATGGTAGAAGGAATGGAAGCCGCCGGTATATCAACAACGCGCGATGAGCTTGTTGCTCTTAACGGTTACATGGAATTAATGTGGTATTGGTGGCCTACAGTAAAAGATTCGTTCAATACAAATTCACCCCCACCAAAAAAGGAAGCGTGCAGTTCTTTCATTGCAACCGGTAGCATGACTGCTGACGGAAAAATTGTGCTTGGACATAATTCAATGGTCGGTTACGAAGATCCTTTCTGCAATATTATTCTGGATATTCTTCCGGAGAAAGGGCACAGGATTTTGATGCAGGCGTTCACGGGTTTCATTCACAGTGGGACAGATTTTTTTATAACCGATGCCGGACTTGTCGGCTCTGAAACAACTATCGTCGGGTTTTATCCATTCGATCCGAACGGCGCGCCGGAATTTTCACGTATGCGTCACGCAACTCAGTATGCTAACTCAATTGATGAATGGTGCGAGATGATGAAGAAAGATAATAACGGCGGATATGCAAACGCATGGCTGTTGGGCGATATCAACACAAATGAAATTGCGCGTCTTGAACTTGGATTGAAACAAGTCGGGTTTGAGAAAAAGAAAGACGGATTTTTTATTGGATCAAATATTGCTGAAGATTTAAAACTCTTACGCTTCGAAACTAAAAGTGAAGATACGAATATTAAAAATTCTAATATCGCACGCAGAGTTAGATGGAAACAATTGATGAAAGAGAACGCAGGCAAAATAAATCTTGAGCTTGCAAAAGGTTTTGAATCCGATCATTACGATCCATATTTAAAATCAAATACTCCAAGTCAGCGTATGCTTTGTGCACACTGGGAGCTGGATCCGCAATTATACAATACCGGTATTCCTTTTTCTCCCGAAGGAACACTTGATGGAAAAGTAGTTGATGCGACAATGGCCAAAGAAATGTCATTTGTTGCGAGATGGGGAGCTGCATGTGGTACTTCGTTCGATGCAAAGAAATTTTTAGAAGAACATCCGCAATACGATTGGATGAATGAGATTTTGAAAGATCGTCCTTCACAACCATGGACGGTTTTCTATGCAGGAGAAAAATAAAATAAGAGTAGAGACGCATGGCAATGCATCTCTACTCTTACAAAATTATTCCCATCTCAAATATCTTGAATCGCCAAGTAGTTCTTGAATTCTACGCTGTACAATTTCATTTTTATTTTGCTTGCGTGCCTGGAGTGATTCCTTTATTAACTTTGATTATTTTGATTCTCATAAATAATTAGATGTTTACAATTGCGATGGTATTTTATGAAAAAGCTGCTCTTCCTTTTTTTCTTAAGCACTATTCTATCAGCCAAGCCTTATGAACCTACTCAAATCGATCTGCAAATAATCTCCCACACATTTAATGAGGAGTTTGATCAAGCTAAAAAATTATCTCAAGAACAAATCAAACTTAATCCCAACTCGCCTAAGTATTATTATTATTTAATTAACACAAAGATATTAGAGTACTATCAAAGAGTTGCGGAACTTGACCCGGAAAAACGTGATGAGGGAAGAAAATTTCTGAACAAAGAAATAATTGATTACTGTGAAAGCATTATTGATAAGTTTGACAATGACAAATTAAATACCGAGAACAAATTTTATTACGGAACTATCTATGCATATCTTGGGCGTATTTATGGAATAGATGGTTCGTGGTGGAGTGCATTCAAAAGCGGATTGAAATCAAAGAATATTATGGAAGATGTTTTAAAATCCGATCCTCAATTTTATGATGCGTATTTGGTTCTTGGAATGCTGAATTATTATGCCGACCGCTTAAGCGGAATTACAAGTTTTGTTGCCGGAATTTTGGGTTTCTCCGGTGATAGAGAAAAAGGATTGACCCAGCTTCACACAGCATATGAAAAAGGTAAATTAACTTTCGGGCAATCCGCTCTAACATTAATTGAGGTATATGCAAGTTTAGAAGGAAATGAGTATGCTTCTCTAAATTATTTTGAAAGTTTTTTGAATCGCTTTCCCAAAAACAAACGGACTCTTAATGCTTACTGCCAGATATTAATGAACATCGGCGATCTTAAAAAAGTAGAAATAATAATTAAGAACGACAAGCAAGCTCTTGTTGATAATTATGCAAGGGCGCGTCTCCGTGACCTCAAAGGCAATTCTCAACTTGCAATTCAATGCGGAGAGCAAGCTTTAGAAAATGAAAATAAATTATATCGAGGTGGTGGCGCCGCTTCTCGCTATATTATAGTTTTTAATAGCTGGCTGACCGGAGATAATTCAAAAGTAAAAAAATATGAAACAACTTTAAATGACCGTTACAAAGAATTATTTGCGGTTATCAAGAATAACGAGAAGGAGAGTAGGTGGCTTCACGACCTTTCGGTTCAAATCGCTGCGGATAAATCAGTGGCTGACATTGAAACTTTAATTAAATCAAAACCGAATTTTAGTAAAGCAAAAGGATTTGAAGATCAGTTTAATTTATTGCTGGGTGCATTTTATTTTGAGAGGGGTGTATTCGATAAAGCTGAGCAATATTTTAAAAAATCAATTAATGCCGCTGACAATCGTGATAAATATTCTGCAGTTAAAAATTTAATGGAAATTTATTCTCGACAGAATGTTGACAAATCAAAAGTGAAAACTTTGCTGGATGTTATTGATGATTTGGATAATGATAGACTTAAATACAGGGCTAAGGATCTGGAGAAAAAATATAACTTATAATCTATCTATTTTTACAATCAATGAAATAATTTTAAAAGAATTTCTTTTTTAATAATATGTTTTCCTTCAAAAAGTATCAAAGAATATTTAATATTATTTTTCCCCAGGCGCTGTTCTTGTTCTTTAATTTGTTCGACAGAAATAAATTCGTCTTTATCACCGACCACAATGGTTAACTGTATCGAATTAAATAATTCTTTCGATAATTCAAGATCAACATCTGGAGGCACTCCTCCACCCCAAAGTATTAATCGGTCTATTTTTGATTTACCTTTTGCAATCCACCTACAAGCAGCTACCGTTCCTTGAGAAAATCCAAGAACTGTTATTTTGGTTTTTAATAACAAACCGAAATTGATTACGTCGTCGTATACAATGTCTAAATAATTAACATAATCTTTAATTTCATTTTCGCGATCCTCTTTTGTCATCCAAGTAGAGCCGACTTTTCCGCTGAATCCTTTAATATAAAATCTATTTAATGCTTCGGGGGCAATAATCAATGTAGTTTCATTTATTATCGGTTCAAAAAATTTAATAAAGTATTCTGCAAGCTGCCCGTAACCATGCAAAACTATTAAAACTGATTTTATTTTCTCTGAAGGTTTGCCAATTAGAAAATATCGTGCGGTTTTTTGTGTTGTAATATTTTTTGTGATTAGGTTCATTTAATTTTATTGAAGTCCGCTAGAAGATGTCTCCCTCTTGCTTTAATTGCCGGGGCACCGGTTAGCATTTGCTTTTCAATCTCCATACGTACACTTTTCAAATATTTCCTTTCCTTCATCGCGTGCGTTGCAAGTGATTGCATGCATGCAACTTTAACTATTATGCTGTCCGATGTGTTTAGCCATTTATACAATGCGTTAAATGCTTTTACTAATTCTTTTGGCGTAAGTTTTAAATAACCGATCATTAAAGCAATGTGCCATATAACTTCTTTCTGTTCAAACTTATTTAAGTTTTTTAGAATTATAGATTTTTTCTTTTGAATCATTTTCGGAAATCTTACTGCGACTTTTTCAACTGCGTCGGCACATCTTGCACGCACAACTTTATCGCTGTTAAATATTCCCTCAAAGACTTCGTCAAATAAAATTGGATCACTTGTTACAAGCTGAACAACTTCGTTTGATTTTCCTATTGAGCGGAGATCGTTGCCCGTAAGCAGATCATAAATCGTGGGCATTTATTTAAGTTCCAATATTTCTATTTCATCGCCAACTTTTAATGTGCCGTTTCCTTCGTGTAAAAGATTCTGCCCAAAATAAATTTTGTTGTTAAAACTTCTATAAGTAGATAATGTTTTTAAGGGTTCTTCTTTTTTTTCTGCGGTGTCTTGATTGACGGTGGTTAAAACACAGCGCGAACATGGTTTTACTAAATTAAATACTATTTCACCTATTCTTATCATCTTCCATTTGTCTTCATCAAAAGGATTTCCTCCCTTGAAAACAAAATTTGGTCTGAACCTGTTCATCGGTAATTTTTCTTTAAGCCGGCTATTTAAATCATCCAAAGAAGATTGCCCGATCATCATAAATGGATATGCATCGGCAAAACTAACTATTTCGTTGTCTGCGGCAAATGCTCGATCTACTAACCGTTGTGTTCCATCGTGCATGTAAACCAATCTGCATTTAATGCCTAATGCATCGCTTAGCCATTCGTCGGCATATTTACCAACAACACGCGCTTCAACCAGGTCTTGCCAAATGCTTACCAGAACAATTTCTACGCTTTCGTGATAAATTGGAATTACAAGCGGAGGAATATCTTTTGTCTTATGTCCTAAAATTAATTTATTGCCGTTGATCTTTGTCTTGATCAACGCTAACTGCGGGTGTGTTTGCTGTGTAATAAATTTTCCTTCGTTATTGATTATCAACCATCTTCGGTCATGTTTTAGTCCGCGGTCTGTTACATCAGAATTTTGCAGAGAAATTCCACCAAGGGATTTAACTGGGTAGATGTTGATTTCAGTAAGAATATATTTTGCCATATTACTAATTCATTCTAAGACTTTTAATTTCCTAAATATTGCGCGAGAAGATTCGTCTCTAAGCTTACGAACTTCATCAAATGTTTTTGCCTCAATATTGAAAGCAAATAAATAAACATTTTTCTCTTTTTCAACATATCCTACGAGCCATCCGATAAAGGTGCCGTCTTCTTTAGTACCTGTACCAGTTTTATATTTCAAGACGGAATGTTTATGCTTTTCTTCCGACATTAGAATCATAATTCGTTTTATCCTTTTGCGCAGAAAGTACTGTTGATATTAACATCATAGATAAAAAAAATAATTCCTTCATTTATGGCCTTTTCTCCATAAAGATAGAAAAATTATCCGGCGGTGTTGGCACATGATATAGATTAAAATATCTTCCATTAAAAATCATTCGTGAAGATTCCGGCAATGCAGGCTCGGGGAATGGATTGCCCATCATGCCGGCGGGACCGAATGATGACTTATCTTTTTTCTGTTGAAGGAATAAAACATTAGCGTAAGCCCGCCAATAATTTTTTGTTAATGATTCTTGTCGAGTTACAGCAGTTCGGAAAATCCAAGCCGACCAGAACTCCATTCCGTGTCTTGCAACAATAATCGAATTGCCGTTAGGGGGAATAGTTTTTTCCATTTCTACCAGCTCTGCGTAAAGTTTTTCGTTCATATTAGATTGTGTGCCTTTGCCCACAACAATAAAAATCGAAAAAATTATTATTAACAAAACAGTTTCTGTTAAAAAAGATTTCGCGGTTACGCTTGAAATTTTATTGTAGATAAAAGGAAGAAGCGGTATTACAGGAAGATAGCTCATAAAATAGAGCCGCTGGGCTGCATCTATTCCAAGAAAAGGAGAAGCCAAAAAGAACGATAGAATTATGCAAGCCAGAATAAACGGACGAGTTTTTAGTTCCAGTGTTCTAAAATTTCTAATAAACAAAACCAAAGAAATAATTGCAACCAAATTCACTAACAAGATATCAATCATATCAAGCGGTGAAATAACAGGTTTCTGTTGAAGAATAAAATAGATCAGCTGGTTGCGGAATATTTCTAACGGTATATTAATAAAAACTCTGGTTCGCCACGGACTTGTTATATAAACGATTCCTATGCATACTGCAACTATTACAACAACTCCGGATATAACCTTTAGAAGTTTTTTAAGTGTATAACGCAGTTCATATTTCAAAATTAAATTGAGAAGAACTATTGTTACGGCAACCGAAATACATCCATAGTGAGTTAATCCGGTAAGTAGTAAAAACAAAAAGGTTAACAAAAAATTTTTTCTACTTGACTCCTCAAAACTACGGTAGAGCCAATACATCAAACAGAATAACCACAAAACACCAAGTGCGTTTTTTTGGAAATCGGAGATCAGCATCAAGGGAGAAAAATATAAAACTGATAGCGCAGAGATGAGCGCTGGCAAATAGATTTTTTCTTGTTTGCCAAAAATTCTTTTTGTTAAAGCATACGCAGGTATAATTGATAAAGCGGGAATGATTGAATCGAAAAGCCGTGTTGCTAAATCAACGGAAGAATCTATATTGCCAAAACCTAAATGAAATAAGATCCAGGCAAGTCCTGCTTCCAGCCAAAACAGCAAAGGGAATTCGACAAACTCAAGCCGTCCATTTTCTAATAATGACCGTGCTTGAACAAGATAATATGCACCATTGTTGCCAGGTATATATTTAGTACTGAAATTTGTGTGAAGACGAATTGCAGAAGCGACGATTATCAAAAATGCCAGCAAAACCCATTCAAGGTTCTTTCTGTTTGTTAGACTTATGGATGATTGATACATCATAATGAGGAGATCACTTTTTTGATAATTGTATAAATTCTATCGGTGCACCGTTATCAACAATAAAAGCAACCATTACACCGGGCGACGGACTATTTGGTTCAATCAAAATTTCTTTCCCTTCGAGCACTTTCATCAGATCATCAACTTCGAATGCAATATGAGGAACTGTTTTTACCAATTCCGGCGTTGTCGAATCTTGTTCGAAGCGCATCCATTCTATTTTATACGGACTTGTATCGTAACCGGAGACATAAACTTTGAATTCTTCAAGGTAGGTTTCTCCATCTCGTTTTTCTTTTGTCGGAATACCCAGATGATGATATTTTAGATCGGCGTGCATTCGGTTTAGATTTTCTTTTTTACAACCCCATCTAAATATTTTGAGAACTCTTCGGGTTTACCCGGAGAAGCAATTTCAAAAGAAACTTTTAGTCTCTCGTTATCAAGCTTTGTATAAGTGAACCGAAATCTTGGCGCTGACGGAATTACATCGCTTGTTAGGACAAGCGCACTTAAATCTGAAGAAAAATTTGTTGTATAATGAATCACGTGTCCTTCGTTATCAAAATAAATTGCCCGCACCAAATTGTTCTCATGATAATGTATTAATACATTATCATGAGTAAATGCGGATTTATTTGCTGTTGCGGGATACTCAGTATGGTTTTTTCTAACCAGAATTTGGTCCTGTAAAGCAAAATAAAAAGTGATCTGACCGGACCCTTCGCCTGGTGCGCCCGTTCCTTCTCCGGTCCATTCGCCAATCAAAAATTTAAAAGCGTTCCAGTTACTTTTTGCAGTTTGACAAAAGAAATTGTTAAGAGCCCCCATTAATATTAAAATTAGAAATATTTTAGCTGCTCCATTCCGCATGAATCACTCCGCAGTTATTTAGATTAATCTTGTTCTTGTTTGGTAAAATCGAAAAAAGAAATGATAAGCACAACTTTACAAAAAGTAATAATTTATTATTGATCAAGCGATTTTTCAACAGTCGTGTTTTGTTGGTCAATTTATTTATTTGTTTTTGAACGCTTTTATATAATTCTTTGTAAACTCACTAAGAACAAGTTTTCCGCTTATCTCCGCGCGTTGTTCCAAAAGCTGGTCCCAGTTTTCGGTTCCTTCCCAAAAAACTTTTTTCATCTGAGAAATTGCTTCGAGATTACAGCTTGAAATTTTTTTTACAAGAGCTGAAACCGCTTCATCAAGATCGTGATTATTTGCAAAGACTTTTGTGTATAGTCCGCTTTGCTTCGCCCAAAGTGAATCATGCCATTCTGCATCAATAGACATTGTAATAAACGCAGTCTTCCCAATTTTTCTTTCTATTGCCGGACCGACAACAAATGGACCAATGCCCAATAACAACTCGCTCAATTTTACGGATGCTTCGCTAGAGGCAATAGTATAATCTGCCGCGGCAGCAATTCCAACTCCTCCTCCAACTGCTTTGCCCTGCACACGTGCAATAATAAATTTTGGACATTTTCGCATAGCGTTGATTAATCTTGCAAAGCCCATAAAAAATTCTTTACCGCCTTTGAAATCTTTTATCTCAAGTAATTCATCGAAAGAAGCACCGGCGCAAAATGCTTTTTCGCCTTCGCTACGGATTACTATAACATGTGCATGTTTATCTTCTGCAAATTTGTTGACCGCTTCTGTCATCTCCTTCAACATCTTAGCCGGTAAAGAATTGCTTTTAGGATGCATGAAATTAATTGTAGCAATTCCATTGATTATACTTGTTGTAACTTTTCCATTCTTATCCATGGTTCATCTCCTCAAAAATTATTCTATCTACTAACTATATAATCTACGTCGAGAATATTGTCAATAATAAAATCCGGAAATTCTTTTTTCAATTCTTCTGCTGTTCTATATCCGTAAGTTACTGCACAAGTTTTGGAGTCGGCATTTTTTCCGCATTGAACATCTAATTCGGAATCTCCAACAATCAATGTTTCTGCAATATCAATATTTAAATCGTTGCAAATTTTAAGCAGCGGTTCAGGTGATGGTTTGTGTGCAATTCCAGGTCTTCTTCCCATTACATAATCGAACTTATCAAATAATTTAAAATGACTAAGAATTCTTTCTGCGTGATCTTGTCCCTTTGTTGTAAGCAAAGCTGTTTTGATATTTTTTCTCTGCAATTTATTTATGATCTCATTTACTCCAGGATAAACGACCGATAAATCGATGTAATCGAAATAGATTGATTTATAAATGTTAATAAATTTTTCAAAATCCGGAACACTAAAACCAAATTGAGTGAAAATATCTTCGAAATGCATTCCGATTGTTTTGTAAAAATCCTCTTCGGGCATCTTTGGATAAATATTTATTTCTCTAAGCGCATGAAGTGTTGCTTTATAAATTGTTTTGTGGGAAGAGATGAGTGTTCCATCTAGATCAAAGACAACAAGGTTAATGTTCATGTATAATTATTAATCAATGAGTTGAAAATATTTTCTGCAGATAGAAATAAATCTAAACCGGCCACGCTCCAAGAATTGTTCCGAAGACAAGCATAACTATTAAATGATAACCAATATCAACACCAAGCAGTTTTATTTTTTTCCCTTCGAATAGAGTATTGATCAACATCGGTGCAACTGTAAATCCGATCCAGCATAAAAACGCAACTCTAATTCCTTGCGGAATTGAATATGCGTCCATAAAAGTCATTATTTGTGCAAGACCAAAAGCCATCGCCAAATAGCTGATAAATGTTAGTCCATAAGTTTTAAATGGCTTAAAATCTTTTTTAAGTTCTTCTTCAGATTTATCCAGTGACTCCATCCATATCTTTCCAAAAATAAAAGGACTATACCAAAATGAACCGAGCAACATTGCAATTACCCCGCAAAGCAAAACTGCTAAATAATTAACTTGACCATGAAGAGCCATTGGATCTCCTTTTTGAATTACGATTTGAGATTTTTGATTTACGAATTAACGACTGTCGTAAAAATCCGAAATTGTAATTCGTAAATCATGTTTCTAATTTTATTCCTTATAAATTTTAATAACCAACTGCTCTCCGCTGATATGATATCCGCGGTACATTCCCTCGGTATTAAACGGCATTGCTATATTTCCGTTTTTATCAATTGCTATTATTCCGCCGTCGCCGCCCAATTGCGGTAATTTTTTCATTATTACTTCGTTAGCGGCTTCGCTTAGAGTTAAATTTTTATAATCCATTAAATCAGAAATATCGCGAGCAATATTTAATCTAATAAAATATTCTCCGTATCCTGTTCCGGAAACAGCACACGTATTATTGTTGGCATAAGTTCCGGCGCCGATTATCGGTGAATCACCAACTCGCCCGAATTTTTTCATCATCATCCCGCCGGTAGAAGTACCCGCGGCAAGATTTCCGTTTTTATCCAGAGCAACACATCCAACTGTTCCGTGTTTTTCTTCTTTGGCTTTTTTATCCTTTGCTTCTTTCATTTTTTGATACTGCTGCAATCTGTTCGGCGTAATGAAATAATTGTTATCAACCATCTCGATGTTATTCTCTTTTGCAAATTCTTCCGCACCTTCTCCTATCATCATAACGTGGGGCGATTTATCCATTACCAGTCTTGCAAGTGTAATTGGATTTTTTACGTGCTTAATTCCTGCAACAGCCCCGGCTTTTAATGTTTTCCCGTCCATGATGGAGGCGTCTAATTCTGCAATGCCCTTCTCTGTTAACACAGCGCCTTTGCCGGCATTGAACAGCGGAGAATCTTCCATAATATTTATAACCGCAACAACTGCATCGAGAGATGAACCGCCGTTTTCCAAAATCTTATATCCGGTTTCTAATGCTTCGTTGAGTTTAGAAACGTACTCCGCTTCTTTTTCAGGAGTCATATTTGATTTCAGAATTGTCCCGGCTCCTCCGTGAATTACAAGTCCGTATTTGTTTGATTGCGGGAAGGTTATTTGCGAAATGAATAATAGAAAAAGCAAAAAAAAGATTTTGGGATTATTCCCTTTTCTTACACACACTTTTTACGCTCCTCTTTTGAATTGCAATTCAACTTATCTTAACAAATTCTAAAAAGCAACCTTGCTTATTAATGCAATTATTGATTCTAGACAGCGCTTCTATTTCTATCAATCCAATATGCCCATGCAACTAAAAGCCATTGGAACAATCCGATTATTGCTATAGCATTTGTATCAGATGGAGGAGGGCCTACTATATTCATAACATAAATCAGAGTTAAAAAAATCAGCAAGCCCCACAAACCATATTTTCCTTTTTTGTTTTCGGATTTAGTCGTACTCAGATAAAAATATGCGCCAAGAATAAAAATAGATCCTTCCACAATTATTGTAAGTGCTACCGAATTCCACAATCCGAAACCCATTTTGAAATCATTCCATGGAAGTAATTGCAGATCGGGACGGTGCGTGAAAAGATCAAGTACCCAGTGACTTAATACGAGCAATCCCAACAAAAGAGAAGTTCTAAAATTTTTCTTCAATATGTAATATACCGCACCCAATAAAATTGCCCAGATAAGTACTCCGAACAAACTATGTGAGTACGGGTAAGAAATAAAATTAAGCGGAGTAACAGCAGTGTTGCCTTTTTCGATTTGAACTTTCTCAATTCCAATTAACAAAAAAATGGGCCAGAGAAGATCAATAAATTGTGATGCGAGAAAGAGTGTCCCTAGAGACGGTTTGCTGTCGATTTTCTTCGCCGCTAAGCCAACTCCAAAATGTCCGATGAACATAGTTTATATCTCTTTGTTATTAACAAATTAATTACGTTGAGTGGAACAGGCAAGAAAATTCTCTATTTCAATTTTGAATAACAACTGATTATGAAAAGTAGTTTTTATATATTTTTAGAGATAATAAACAAGCAAAAAGTATTTGACTTAATATGCAAGTTTTTCCCGAACTTCGTAATGTTGGGAGCGTTCATCAAATCTCTTCAACAATTCTCTTGTCTTAGAAGGAACTACAGCGGTTTCATAATCTTCCCCGGCAAATTTTTTTATCGCTTCAATAGATTCAAACCACATGATTGTAACAAACTCAACTTCTTCTTTTGCTTTGCGACGGAAAAGCTGTATGCCGTTATAACCGGTCAAGTTTCTCGATGCAATACCGAAAAATATTTCTTCTCTCAAAAGATTTTCGTAAGCATCAGCATTTTCTTGTTTTGTCCATCCATGCCAAATTCTTCCAATCATAAAGTTCTCCTAATTTATTTAATAATTTTTTTCTCTTCTTTGCGTTTCATGTCACTTAATCAACTTCTTCATCTTCTCAATTTCATCACGCATACTTGCCGCTCGTTCAAATTCCAAATCTTTTGCAGCCGAAAGCATTTCTTCGGTCATTTGATCAAGTAATTCTTTACGTTGATCGTTTGACATATATCTAATAACCGGCTCTGCGACTTTCAGAAATGTGGCATCTTCTTTTTCCAGATCTCTCTTACGTACATCTGCAATTGATGTTGCATTCATGATCTCTTCAACGCTTTTGTAAATTGTTGTTGGAGTAATGCCGTTTGCTTCGTTGTATTCGGTTTGAAGTTTTCTTCGCCGGATTGTTTCTTCGATTGTTTTACGCATTGATTCCGTAACCTTATCTGCATACATAATTACTCTTCCGTTAACATTGCGCGCAGTTCTTCCAGCGGTTTGCATTAGAGAACGTTCGCTTCGTAAAAATCCTTCTTTGTCTGCATCTATAATGGCAACAAGAGAAACTTCCGGCAAGTCCAAACCTTCCCGCAGCAAATTCACTCCAACGAGAACATCGAAATCACCAATGCGCAGATCGCGGATAATTTCAACGCGTTCAAGCGCTTCAACTTCACTGTGAATGTAGCGGACTTTTATTTTCAGTTTGTCGAGATAATCAGTTAAATCTTCCGCCATTTTTTTTGTAAGTGTTGTTACAAGTATCCGCTCTTTAAGCATAACGCGTTTTCTAATTTCACCAATCAGATCGTCAATCTGTCCTTTCACCGGTCGGACTTCAATCTCTGGATCAAGCAAGCCAGTCGGGCGAATGACTTGTTCAACAAACGACCCACTGGTTCGCGTAAATTCATAATCAGCCGGAGTTGCGCTAACATAAATAACTTGGTTTGTCAATTCATCATACTCTTCAAATTTCAGCGGGCGGTTATCCATTGCAGATGGAAGGCGGAATCCGTATTCAACCAAAACTTCCTTCCTTGAGCGGTCGCCATTATACATTCCACGGATTTGCGGAATAGTCGCGTGAGATTCATCTACTATTAATAGATAGTCTTTCGGAAAATAATCGAACAGACACGAAGGACGTGAACCGGGCGCTCTTCCATCCATGTGCCGGGAATAATTCTCTATTCCGGAACAGTAACCGATCTCACGCATCATTTCAATATCAAACTTTGTGCGCTGTTCAAGCCGCTGTGCTTCAACATATTTTTCCTGCGACCAAAAATATTTTAATTGCTCTCTTAATTCTTCTTCTATTGAAACAATAGCTTTGTTAACCTGATCTTTCGTAGTAACAAAATACTTTGCGGGATATATCGGAATTGATTCAACTTCTTTAATTACGTCCCCTGTAATCGAATCTATTATAGAAAGTCTTTCTATTTCGTCTCCCCAGAATTCGATTCTGACCGCTTCTTCATATTGATAAGCGGGGATAATTTCAACAACATCGCCGCGTGCACGGAAAGTGCCGCGTGTAAAATCTGCATCGTTCCTTGTGTAATAAATTTCTATCAAACTTCTTAAAAGTTTTTTACGCTCTATTGATTGCCCTTTCTTTAAAAATATAATTTGTTTTGCATACTGATCCGGCGCGCCGATTCCATAAATACAACTGACGCTTGCAACGATAATTATATCACTTCGACCTTCTATTAATGATGTTGTTGCTTTGAGACGGAGACGGTCTATTTCCTCGTTCACCGAAAAATCTTTCTCAATGTAAAGATCTCTTTTAACTACGTATGCTTCCGGCTGATAGTAATCATAATAACTGATAAAAAATTCTACGGCGTTGTTCGGAAAAAATGATTTGAATTCCGAATAGAGCTGTGCGGCAAGAGTTTTATTGTGAGAGATTATAAGCGTTGGACGGTTATATTCTTTTATGATGTTGCTCATTGTATAAGTTTTACCGCTTCCGGTAACACCCAAAAGAACTTGATGCTTGGCTCCGCGCTTCAATCCTTCCAGCAATTCTGCAATTGCTTTGGGCTGATCGCCCGCCGGTTGATAATTAGAAACTAACTCAAATTTATTCATATTCTTTATTCTGATCGTGAAAGAGCAACTGGAAATATATAAAATCGGTTTTCAACTAAACAAAAAATGTTGTGGGAAAATTCCGGATGGGCCTGCTCAATAATAACAGTTATATTTTTGTACATTTGTAATGTTCAAATCAAATAACCACAGGTTGAGAAAATGAAAAAGGTAATATTATTACTGCTTTTTATTTCGGCATCGTTTACATTCGGCCAGGTGCCAGACTCGCTTAAAAATAAATGGATTCCGTCGTTTGTAGTAAGCGCCGGAATAAACCAAATTGCATTTACAAATTGGGTTCGGGGCGGTGATAATTCAATCGCGTGGATGGTTTTTGGCGATTTTCATTATGATCTCGCCGGAGATATTTGGTCATACAAAAATTCAATTAAGGCTGTCTACGGAAGATCTAAAGTTGGTTCGTCAATCTATAAAACAACCGACAATGATCTTTACATTGAAAATGTCGCGATCTACAATTTTGGCTGGGCAGTCAGTCCGTTCGTGTCTAATTCCATTAGATCGTCCGTCGCACAAGGTTATAATTATAAAGTAACACCAGAAGTTGAGACTTCTAACTTCTTCGATCCTGGCTACGTTACACAAACAATAGGTTTTACATACGATAAATATCAGAATATTGTTACACGTCTTGGTGTCGGTTTCCAGGAAATCTTCGCGAGCTCGCACAAAGAATACACAGATCCGGTTAATATGGTTGACGGGTTTATATTTGAAACCGGCGTCGAATCTGTTACCGACATAAACTATAAACTTGCTGATAACATTTTATTTCAGAGCAAAATAAGATTATTCTCGCAGTTCAAAAGTTTAGATATTTGGGACGTCCGTCTGGATAATATGATCTCGGCTCAAATCACAAAAATCATTGCGGTTAATTTTACTTATCTGGTTGTTTACGAAAAAGCGCAGTCGCCGTTAACGCAGGTGAAAGAGGGATTACAAATCGGGATCAATTATAGATTGTTATAAATATTTTTTTTCATCCCCTAAAAATATCAGAACAAGAATTGAAAATGACAATACGAGAGACACAAGATCAAATAGTAAAAGAGTTCGAACAGTTTACAGATTGGGAAGAAAAATATAAATATATCATCGGTCTTGGAAAAACTCTTGCGCAGATTGATCCTTCTATTCGAACTGATAAATACAAATTAAGCGGCTGCCAAAGCCAAGTGTGGATAAATGCAAAACTTGAAGAGGGTAAAATAATATTTGAGGCCGACAGCGATGCTTCAATAGTTAAGGGGTTGGTCGCTTTGCTGATCAGAATATATTCCAGTCACACGCCGGATGAAATTCTTTCTTCGCGACCGGAGTTTATTAAAAAAATTGGAATTGATAATCACCTTTCTCCTACACGCAAGAATGGTTTAAGCGCTATGATGAAACAGATCCAGCTTTATGCGGTGGCATTTAAAACTCTCGCGAACAAAAAATAATTATCTTGTTTGGCATTAATGTTTATTTGTAATCTTTCCAAAAACATTACCTGAAAAATCATAACTAAACGCAACGTCTTTACATTTTCTTTATCCTTTTCACTCACATATTTGCAACGGCTTTATAACTCTTACATTATTATTACGCACGTAAAAAAGGATTTTAATAAGATGGATCTAATATTTACAAATTATCTATCAAGAGAAAAATCAATGATCGAATTAAAGAATTTTTTCATCACGAAGAAAATAAAATGGTTATCTATTGTTTATGGAATATGGATTATTATTTCAACGATACTGGCTTATCTGCAACCCCATAAATACGCATCATATTTTACCGATATACCTAACGACCTAAAAACTATAACGCCGTTTTTATTTTCGCTTGCATATCTAACTTTGTTTATACCCGGTGTTATACTTATGGTTTTATTTGCCCTTTACATTTTATTCTTTGCTATTCGGAGTATATATAAGAATTAGATGCAATTACTAATCGAACAATTAACTCATTATTAATAAAATAGGTACAACATGAAAAGATTATTTTCTTTATACTCTATATATTTCATTTTATCAGTCTGGATTGCAGTGAATAATTCGGTTGTCTATTCACAATCCATTGATACAGCAACAACTATAGAAACAGTGGCAGAGCCTTTTGCGTGGGGAGATTTTACATGGCTCAATGGAAACGACAGACGGCACACCGTCTTACTTGACGGCAAATACTTCACAGGACAATTTCTACTTGATATGAATTATACAGCATCAAGTAATCATCCGGTTGACCACACTGTTGTGGGCTCAACCGCGCTTGCCCGTGATAATGAATTTGAAGTCTCGGTTGCAGCAATTGGCGGTGATTTCCATTATGATAATGTACGCGGCAGAATATTACTCCAAATAGGAACACGGGCAACTGTAGTACCGAGAAACGATTTTAGTGTTCTTCACGGTCAATTCGATCTGGCAAATGCATACCGCTATATTAGTGAGGCAAATGCAGGTTATCATTTTAATGTATGGCATGGAATAAATGTAGATGCCGGCATTTTCATGTCGTATGTTGGCCTCTTCTCTTATTATAATGCTGAGAACTGGGCTTATCAATCTTCCTTTACATCTGATAATACACCCTGGTTCTTTAACGGAATTAGAATTCAAACTTTTCCAACAGATTGTCTTAAGGTAGAATTATGGTTGATCAACGGTTGGCAATCGTACGCAAAATTTAACAATGGTCCTGGTGTTGGCGCTCAGATCTTGTGGAGACCTAAAGAGGAGATCCAATTGCTTTCAAACAATTATTACGGGACTGATACCCAGGGTCACCCTGACCGAATTCGTTTCCACACAGATAATAGTTTTGAATTCCGCTATTATAATAATCCGACAAGCTTTGTAACTCGCGGGGCGTTTTCTATTACCGGTGATATGGGGTTTGAAAAGGGTGGCGGAGTAAGTGGTTTAAGCAATGGATCTGATGGTCCCGCACAATATTTTATTAGCGGAATGATTTACCATCGTCTTTGGATGGCGAACGATCATATAGGCTGGACAGTGGGCGGTGGATTCATAAATAATCCTGGGCGCTACTTAGTACTTTACCCGACAGGCGATGCGAATCCGATTCCAGCGATCAATTCAGGACAAACCGGAACACATCCATTCTCAGCAAACCCTGGAGACCAATTTCATGGGTGGGATTGTTCTACCACTCTTGATTGGATGCCAAATGATTTTTTGACATGGCGCATAGAAATTGTTCATCGCGAAACAGACATACCATATTTTGCCGGTCCAGGTGGTATTACATCTCCCGATGGTTATAATAATACTCCAATTCCTATAGATTGGAAACCTGACCTCGTGAAATCAGAAACACGTATTATTTTTGCAACGCTTGTTCGTTTTTGATGAGTAAAAGAAATTAGTTTGTACCTTACTATATCGAATATGAAAAATAGTTTAATAAACTTTATTATTGGAGAATAAATGGAAAGTACATTTGAACTCGTTTTAACCTTGATAGTAGCACTTGCTCTTTTTGTGTATGTGATTTACACACTAATTAAACCCGAAAAATTTTAATAACAGTCAGGTGATCAACAATGATAACAACACATGAAATAATTCAGTTAATTTTTTACATAGTTGTCTTAACGGCACTTGCACCGTTGTTGGGCGGATTCTTTGCTAAAGTTTTGAAAGGCGAGAAAAATTTTCTAACTCCCATATTTGGGAAAATAGAAACGGCAGTTTATAAATTTTCAAAAATTAATCCTTCCGAAGAAATGGATTGGAAGGTCTATACTTTCGCTTTAATGGCTTTCAATTTACTTGGAATAATTTTTTTGGTAGTGATCCAGCTTCTTCAAGCATATCTACCCTTAAATCCGCAAGGACTTCCCAATGTCGAACTAACACTTGCAATAAATACTGCTGTTAGTTTCGTAACAAATACCAACTGGCAGTCTTATGGCGGTGAAAATACGCTCGGTTATTTTGTTCAGATGATCGGATTAGCAGTTCAAAATTTTGTAAGCGCTGCAACTGCAATTGCCGTTTTGTTGGTTTTAGTCCGTGCATTGAAAACAAGAAAAGGAAATACACTCGGAAATTTCTGGGTGGACTTAACCCGTTCAACAATTTATATACTATTACCGCTAGCCATAATATGGGCTTTATTATTGGTCAGTCAAGGAGTTGTACAAACTTTTTCTTCTTACAAAGAAGCAACAATGTTAGAAGGAGCTAAACAAATTATTCCTTTAGGACCGGCAGCTTCCCAGATCGCTATAAAAATGTTAGGAACAAACGGCGGGGGATTCTTTAACACAAATAGTGCTTTCCCGTTTGAAAATCCTACACCACTTTCAAATTTTATTCAAGTGCTTGGAATACTTTTAATCTCGGCTTCTTTGGTCTTTACATTCGGTAGAATGATCGGCTCGAAAAAACATGCTTGGGTGATCTACGGAGTGATGCTTTTCCTTTTTGTTGCGGGATTGTCGGTTTCGGTTTATTCTGAGTATTCAACAAATCCGATCTTTCACGCAGGCGGTTTAATGGAAGGAAAAGAAACCCGCTTCGGAGTTATGAACAGCGTACTTTGGTCCACTGCTACAACATCGGCATCAAACGGTTCAGTTAATTCAATGCACAGTAGTTTATCGCCGCTTGCTGGAATGATTGCTCTTATAAATATGGAAGTCGGCGAAATAATTTTCGGCGGTAACGGCTGCGGTCTTTATGGAATTTTACTTTTTGTATTTCTAACTGTTTTTATTGCGGGATTAATGATCGGAAGAACTCCCGAATATTTAGGAAAGAAGATCGAATCGCGGGAAGTGAAATGGTCTATTGTAGCAATACTATTACCAAGCGCATGTATACTTCTCTTTTCGGCAATTGCAATGAAAACAACTGCAGGATTATCAAGTCTTGCTAATGCAGGCCCGCACGGTTATTCGGAAATACTTTACGCTTTTTCTTCGGCGGCGGGAAATAACGGAAGCGCATTCGCCGGTTTAAATGCAAACACAACGTTTTATAATTTAATGTTAGCCCTAACAATGTTCGTCGGTAGATTCGGTGTGCTCATCCCTGTAATGATTATTGCGGGAAGTTTAGTCAAAAAAAATATTACGCCTACATCTTCCGGAACTCTCTCTACGGAAAATTTACTGTTCGGTATATTGTTAATAGGCGTTATTCTAATAGTAGGAGCTTTAACTTTCTTCCCGGCATTATCATTTGGCCCGATACTCGAACATCTGCTTATGGGACAGGGAATTACTTTTTAACTGCATTGAAATAATAGGAAAATGAAAATGAACTCAAATAAATCTATCAACAGAAAACTTTTCGACAAAAAAATTATTACCCAGGCGGTAATAGATTCTTTCAAGAAATTGAATCCGAAATTCTTAGTTAAGAATCCTGTTATGTTTATTGTTGCAGTGGGCGCTCTTCTTTCAACAATATTCTTTTTTAAAAATCTTTTCATCGGCAGTTTTTCCGGATTTAATCTGCAAATAATTATTTGGCTCTGGTTCACTGTGCTGTTTGCCAATTTTGCGGAAGCTGTTGCCGAAGGAAGAGGAAAAGCACAGTCGGAAAATCTCCGGAAAACCCGCACTCTTACGATTGCAAGAAAGTTGGTTAACAGCGAAGAGAAACATGTGCCGGCAATTGAACTTCGAATCGGTGATCTTGTTGTCTGCGAAACGGGAAATATTATTCCTTCCGACGGAGAAGTAATCGAAGGTGCGGCAAGTATTGATGAATCTGCTCTAACCGGTGAATCCGCTCCCGTAATTCGTGAAAGCGGCGGTGATAGAAGTGTTGTTACCGGCGGAACAAAAGTTATCAGCGATAGAATAGTTATTAGAATTACTGCCGATCCGGGCGGAACTTATTTAGACAAAATGATTTCTCTTGTTGAAAGTGCAAAACGTAAAAAAACTCCGAACGAAATTGCATTGTCAACTCTTATCGCCGGATTCAACCTGGTATTTTTACTTGTCGTTCTAACTATAAGAGTTTTTATTGAATACCATCAGACAGGTTCTGTGAATGTTAGTGATATTGTTTCTGTGCCAGTACTTGTTGCACTTTTAGTTTGTTTGATTCCTACTACAATCGGCGGTTTATTAAGTGCGATCGGAATCAGCGGAATGGATCGTTTGCTCGGTCATAATGTAATCGCTATGAGCGGAAGAGCAGTTGAAGCGGCAGGTGATATAGACGTTCTTCTTCTTGATAAGACCGGTACAATCACATTGGGAAATAGAATGGCTTCAGTCTTCGTCCCAGTTAACAGTGTTCCAATAGAGAAATTAGCAGATGCGGCACAGCTTTCTTCGCTTTCGGACGAAACGCCCGAAGGAAGATCTATTGTAGTTCTTGCTAAAGAAAAATTCGGTTTGAGAGGAAGAGATATTTCAAAATTGGATGCACATTTTATTCCGTTCAGCGCTCAAACGAGAATGAGCGGTGTGGATATTCATCCTTCGAATGGTGAATCAAAAAGAATTATTCGCAAAGGTTCCGCCGATGCAATAAAAAAATATGTTGAAAGTAACGGCGGAAAATTTAACTCGGATGTTCAGCAGATCGTAAACGAATTTTCCAAAGCTGGTTCTACTCCTCTTGTTGTTGCAGAAAATTTTAAAGTGCTCGGTGTAATTGAATTAAAAGACATTGTGAAAGGTGGAATTAAAGAACGATTTGCACAGTTAAGAAAGATGGGTATCAAAACTGTTATGATTACCGGCGATAATCCGCTTACAGCAACAGCAATTGCTGCAGAAGCAGGAGTTGATGATTTTATTGCCGAGGCTAAACCGGAAGATAAACTAAAACGTATCCGTGAAGAACAGACCGGTGGCAGAATGGTCGGCATGATCGGCGACGGAACAAACGATGCACCTGCACTTGCACAAGCCGATGTCGGAATTGCTATGAACAGCGGAACGCAGGCCGCTCGCGAAGCTGGGAACATGATTGACCTCGACAGCAACCCGACAAAACTTATTGAAGTTGTAGAAATTGGTAAGCAGTTATTAATGACACGCGGTGCTCTTACAACGTTCAGCATTGCTAACGATGTTGCAAAATATTTTGCTATCATCCCGGCGATATCAACTTTTCTTTACGCAACACATTTTACAGACGGTCCTCTCTCTGCTCTTAACATAATGAAACTTGCAACACCTCAAAGCGCTATTCTCAGTGCTGTTATTTTTAATGCATTAATAATTGTTCTTTTAATTCCATTAGCATTGAAAGGTGTTAAATATAGACCTGCTGGTGCGGCGGCCATATTAAGAAAAAATATTTGGGTCTATGGCGTTGGAGGATTGATAGTTCCGTTCATCGGAATAAAATTAATAGACTTGTTCATAACTGCAATTAAATTGGTCTAATAAAATTTGAAAATTCAAGAGAAGATAATATGAAAAAACAACTTTTAATTACCATAAAATATTTTGTTGCTATTACAATCGTAACCGGATTGATTTACCCGCTATTCATCACATTAATTTCAATTATAATCTTTCCCGGTAAAGCATCCGGCAGCTTGATTAAAAAAGACGGCAAAATAATCGGTTCAGAGTTAATAGGACAAAAATTTGAGAGCGATAAATATTTCTGGTCGCGCCCGTCTGCGGTCGATTACAATCCTATGCCTTCCAGCGGCAGCAACCTAGGTCCTACAAGCGCCGCATTAAAAAAGTCGTACGACGATAGAATGAAAAATTTTGTAGAAAAAAATATGATCAAAGACGCATCAATCATTCCAAACGAAATGTTTTTTGCTTCAGCAAGTGGTGTGGATCCGCATATTTCACCTTTATCGGCAATGCTGCAGGTTGAAAGAGTTGCCAAAGCCAGAAATTTTGATCAATCTAAAAAGGAAAAATTAATTCAATTAATTAATTCGTTAACGGAAAAACCCCAGTTCGGCTTTTTAGGCAATTCGGTTGTTAATATTCTTTTATTAAATTTAGAGTTAGATAAAATGAATTGATGTAATGAAAGAAACCGAAGAACATCGAAGACCCGACCCGGATGCGCTATTAGCCGAGATAAAGCGTAATGAAAATAAAAAAGGTAAGCTGAAAATATTTTTAGGTTACGCTCCCGGTGTTGGTAAAACTTATTCAATGTTGCTTGAAGCACATGCTCTCAAGAAACGGGGGTTGGATACCGTCATCGGATACATTGAAACACACAAAAGAGATGAAACAAACGCGTTGCTCGAAGGTCTTGAAGTTCTGCCGAGACGGAAACTTCCTTATAGAGATTTGATGCTTGAGGAGATGGATATTGATGCAATCATAAATAGAAATCCGCAAATTGTTCTTGTAGATGAATTAGCCCACACAAATATTTCAGGAAGCCGCCATCCGAAACGATACTTGGATGTAAAAGAAATTCTTGAACGCGGTATCGATGTTTTGACCACGGTTAATATCCAGCATTTCGAAAGCCAAAACGATATTATCGAACAGGTTACAGGAATAAGAGTTCAGGAAACAATTCCCGATAGTTTATTGGATGAAGCCGATGAGATCAGATTAGTAGATATTCCGCTTGAAGAATTGTTATTAAGGTTGAAAGAGGGAAAAGTTTATTTACCTGAACAAGCACAACGTGCGATTCAAAATTTCTTCCGTAAAGGAAATCTTACTGCTCTTAGAGAAATAACTTTAAGAAAAGTTGCAACCAAAATAGACAGCGAACTTCTTCATTATGTTAAAGCAAGATCCATAGACAATCCATGGCATATTGCGGATAAGATAATGGTTTGTGTTTCACCGAGTCCATTTTCAAAACAGATTGTTAGGCGTGCATATAATTTAGCGTATGATGCCGGAATAGAATGGTTTGCGGTATATGTATCGATTCCTAAATTCAAAAATTTGTCACAGAAAGAACAAGCATATCTTTCGGATGCACTGAACCTTGCCGAAAACTTGGGCGGAAAAATATTTACACTTTCCGGCTCGGATATAGCCGATGAGATAATAAATTTTGCTAAAGATAAAAATATTACACGCGTGTTAATCGGTAAACCGCTAAAATCGCCGTTACATGAATTCTTGAAACGATCTCCGACATTTAAGCTGATGTATGATCAAAGTTCGTTCGATGTCCAGCTAATAACACCGTTTTCTGAAACCGATGCCTCCGTAAGTACGGAAATATTGAGACATGGCAAGAAGAAATTTAATTTCAAAAATTATCTTTATTCTTTTTTGATTCTTATTCCAGTTACCATAACAGTCAGCGTCCTCGAAAAATTATTTTCTCTTCCCTCCTTTGAAATGATCTTTATTATTGCGCCGATAGTAGCGGCAATATTTTATGGTTTGGGTCCTGCGATTTTTTCTTCTTTAATGAGCGTTTTGTTTTACGATTATTTTTTTGTTGAACCGCGTTTAAGTTTTACAATAAGCAGACCGGAACATTTTGTAAGCCTTTTAATCTTCCTTGTTGTTTCTACATTGGTGAGTCAATTAATAAATCAATCCAAGAATCAATATTCAGCATTAAGGATGAGATTAGAGAGCTTGAGCGTGATTGAAGATCTGAGCAAAGAGCTTCTAAACATTCCTTTGCATGAAGAAATTCTTAAAGATTTTGATAAGTCAAACAATCAGCCGGATAATATTTTAAAGGTTATTAAAACATCAATTCAGGAAGAGATTTCTAGAATCGTTATCAAATATATCGGTAAAGTTGTAAAAGCCGATTGCATTATGATGCTGAAAGATGAAAAAAATAATCTTCGTACTTTATCAAGGAGTTCTTCCCGTATCGAACTGAATGCAAAAGAATTAGGAGTTGCAGATTGGGCGTTTAATAAAAATTTACTTGCAGGATGCGGTACGAATAATTTAACCGAGATTTTTTGGTTCTTTCTTCCTATTTCTATTCCTTCCGGTGGAACAATCGGTGTTGTAGGATTTAAATTTAATTATAAAGATATTTTACTAGAGCAAAGGAATCTTATTAATACGATATCGAAACTTTCGTCTATTGCAATTTCAAATTGGATATAAAAGTATAACTCCACATAAGAATAGAATTTGATGTTCATATGATTGAGGACATGAAAATTAAATCCGCAAGAATGATATTAAAAAAAATATTTGTTTTTCAATCCAGCTTGAACCAGTATCTAATTTCATTATTGATCATTGCCGTTCTAAATGTAATCTGTTATACTATCCAGACTCACATTGGATATCAAACAGTTTCTTTCATTTTCCTCTTGACTATTTCTCTGTTGCCGTTATTTAATTTTGGACCCGGACCGATATTTTTTGCAGCAACACTTAGTGCTTTCAGTTGGAACTATTTTTTTATCCCACCCCAGTTCACACTCGATATCTCGAAGATAGAAGATGTATTGATGCTAATAATGTTTTTTATTGTTGCAATGGTTACCGGAGTTCTATCTGCAAGAATAAGAAAGCAAGAAAAATTTGTTAGACAACGGGAAGAAAGAACTAATGCACTATATAAACTTTCGAAAGAATTATCTGCCGCATATAATTTAGATAAAGTGGCAGAAATTGCGATCCAAAATATTAGCAATGCTTTTAATATAGATGTTGCAATTTTACTTTGCGGTACTGACAAGGAATTATCGCGCAGTGAACATAAATTAAGCTTCTTCAAGATAAATGCAACTGATTGGCAAATAGCTCACTGGGTTTTTACTAATAGACAGCCTGCGGGAAAATATACCAAGACGCTCCCGTCGTCAGAAATAACGCACATGCCTTTGTTCAGCGTAAATAAATCTCTCGGGGTTCTTGAGATAAAAAGTATTAATCCTTTAAGTTCTGATCAGCAAATTCTTCTTAATGCTTTTATTGCTCAAATATCAAATGCTGTTGAAAAAGAATACTTAAATGAAGAATCAAAAAAATCATTAATAATTTCCGAATCTGAAAAACTTTACAAAACTTTGTTCGATTCTATCTCACATGAATTGAAAACCCCGCTTACAACTATTATTGGTGCAACTAGCTCATTCAAAGATGAAAAGATAAGACAGAACAAAACTATTCTATCCCGTCTGATAAACGAAATAAATATAGCTGCCGAAAGATTAAACCGTCTTGTGGAGAATTTGCTCGATATGACACGTCTGGAATCCGGACAGATGAAATTAAAATTAGATTGGAACGAAATCACAGACCTTATTGAAAGTGTTTTGAAAAGATTGAGTAACGAATTAATTAATCACACGGTTAAAACCGATATTCAAGAGAATATCCCGCTATTTAAGTTCGATTTCGGATTGCTTGAACAAGCTTTGATTAATGTTATGCACAATTCATTAATTTACACTCCGGAGAAAAGTACGATCAAGATTAGCGTAAAAGAGGAAAAAAATATTTGTTTAATTGAGATATCGGATAACGGTCCTGGGTTTGTGGAAGAAACTCTCAGTAAATTATTCGAAAAATTTTATAGAATACCCGGAACAAAAACCGGTGGAACCGGCTTAGGGTTATCGATTGCAAAAGGATTTATTGAAGCACATTCGGGAAGCATTACTGCAAAGAATCGAAAAGAAGGCGGAGCGGTATTTATTATAAAGATTCCGATGCAAAATTAAGATCTAAAAATTATGAGCACAAAACCAATAATCTTGATCATTGATGATGAATCTCAAATAAGAAAAATATTACACATTACACTTGAATCCGCCGAATATAAAGTGATCGAGGCTGAGAATGGGAAAGACGGAATTATTCAAGCAGCTACCGCACATCCCAATCTAATAATTTTAGATTTAGGATTACCAGATCAAGACGGTTATTCCGTTTTGAAAGAAATTAGAACATGGAGTTTATTGCCTGTAATGATATTGTCCGTTAGAAATTCTGAGGAAGATATTGTGAAAGCTTTGGATTTAGGAGCCGATGATTATCTTACAAAACCGTTTTATAGTGCGGAATTACTTGCCCGGATAAGAGCAAGTTTAAGAAGAGCAAGCCAAGTTCAAGAGAGCAACATATTCACAAATGGTTCAGTTAAAATTGATCTTGTTTTAAGAACCGTTACAAAAGGCGATGAGGAAATAAAACTTACTGCTACGGAATATTCGTTATTAATACTATTAGCAAAAAATTTAGGAAAGGTATTAACTCATCAGTTTATACTTAAGGAAGTATGGGGCCAAAGTTATGTTGAGCAATCCCAATCCTTGCGCGTTTTTGTGGGACAACTAAGAAAAAAAATAGAGGAAGATCCTGCCCGCCCTAGTATGATAATAACCGAACCAGGAATAGGTTATAGAATGAAATCACTGAATGATTAGTCTTTACAAAATGGAATGTTGTATTGTTTTATTGTCATGCGCAAAATCAACTAATGGCGGACAAGTGTGAAAAGTGAATCAGAAAAATTTTCAGTTCGCGATTTTCAATTATTAATTATTTATGCTTTCCAATCAATCCGTCTTCCAAACATTGATTGCATTCAAACTGAAGCGTGATATGATGTATTCCAAATTTTAATTCGAGAAGCTGCTCGATTTTATTCCGAAGTTTATCGCTCTCGCTTATTTTCATATCATTTACATTTACATGCGCTTCCAGATGAATATCATTATCACCAACTGTCCAAACGTGAATGTGGTGAATGTCATCCACTTTCGGAAATTTTTCTACGGCGTTTTTTATTTCACTCAAGGAAAGATCGGTAGGTGCACCTTCCATCAAAACATGGATTGCTTCACTTAGTATATCATAACTTTGTTTGATGATATATATCCCGATCAGAACAGTAAGAAGCGGATCAATCCACATAACATTCCAAACGGCAATTGCGATACCGCCAAAAATAACAGCAACCGAAGAAACAGAATCCCCAAGTAGATGAACATAAGACGAGCGGATGTTAATACTATTTTTTGCGTCACGCTTCAGTAAGAGTGTCCCTATAATGTTGGCAACAAGACCAATAAACGCTATAATTGTCATTGTTACGGCTTCGATCTTGTGCGGTTCTAAAAATCTTGCAACAGCTTCGTAGAAAAGGAAAAAATAAATTATAATCAGCACAGCTGAGTTAATTACTGCGGCAAGAATTTCCGCGCGTTTTAATCCGAAGGTGTGACGGTGGGAATTATCTTTCTGTTTTAATTTAATTGCTATGTACGAAAGAATTACCGCGATTCCGTCGCTGAAATTATGAAGTGCGTCTGAGATCAGAGCAAGACTTCCGGAAATAATTCCGCCTACAATTTGAACAACCGTAATCACAAAGTTCAGCAGCATTGTGATTATCAATCTGCCGGTTGTTGTATTTAATCCGTTATGATGATTGTGATCGTGGCTCAAAATTTTATTCTATCCCGCATATCGTTAGACAAACAATTATTTCTTAAATTAAAGTATCACTTCACAAAAATGTGAATCAAGAAGATGAAAAACAAATTTTATACTGATTTTGATTTCGAGCGTCTCAAACCGAGTCCTCGCGAAAGTGATTACCGTTCACCGTTTCAAATTGACCGTGACCGGATAATTCATTCATCGGAATTTCGGCGCTTGCAGGGTAAGACACAAGTTTTTTTGCCGGGCGAATATGATTTTTACCGAACGCGCTTAACTCATTCGATTGAAGTGGCACAAATTGGAAGAGCCATTTGCACTTTTCTTCTTTCTAAAGAAAATGAGTTCCTCAATGAAGAATCTTTCATAGATGAAGATTTGGTCGAATCTATTTGCCTTGCACATGATCTCGGCAATCCTCCGTTCGGACATGCGGGCGAACGTACATTAAACGAACTGATGAAAAAATACGGCGGCTTTGAGGGCAACGCACAAGCGCTCCGGATGACAACGGAAATTTTTTATCGCGACGATGATCATTATCGCGGAATGAATTCTACACGAGCATTTATTGACGGTATTCTCAAATACAAAGCAATTTATAAACAATTCAAAAATCCGGAGAATCATTTTATCTACAATGAGCAAAAAGGAATTATAGATTTTATCTTCGGCAATAGAAAAATTTCAAAAGATATTTCTTCACCTGAGCGACTTAACAAATTTCAGAGTATCGAATGTCAAATAATGGATTGGGCTGATGATACCGCATACGCAATTAACGATTTGGTAGATAGCATCTCCGGCGGTTTTATTAATATCCAAAAACTTTCGCGCTGGCGAGAATCAAACCGGCTAACCGAAATACAAAAAAATATTGTTGATGAAATTATCGAATGGATCAAGATTGGAAATTTTAAAAAAAAATTCGGCGCTCAAATAGGTGAATTTGTAAAAGCATGTGGGTTAAAAAAGAGAAATACTTTTCTTGACGATTTAACCAACCGGTATAAGTTTGCCCTTGTAATTGAAAAAGATATCTTTGAGCGCGTGCAGATTTACAAAAGAATCTCTTCGGATTTAGTTTTTAATTCTTCGCAGCTTCACCAGATAGAATTTAAGGGAAAGCAGATGATCGAAAATCTGTTCAAACGTTTTGAAGAAAATTATGTTCATTCGCTTAGCGATACAAAATTATTGCCGGATTTTAATCATCGTCTTTTGTGTAACGAGAAAAGTAAAATTAATCGCGCTAGAATGGTTTGCGATTATATATCCGGTTCAACGGATTCTCATGCAATGCGAATTTATCGCCGCTTGTTCGATCCGGAATATAGTTCGCTCGCAGATTTAGTATAAGATTAGGGCTGTAATGACTTAAGAATTTCTTCGAGTTTCTTTGTGCCATGGAAAAATGAAAGCAAGTTATTCAGCACATCATCCACAACAGAATCGGGGCATGATGCACCGCTTGTAATCGCTATTGTAATTTTTGCTTTGCGTGGAAGATAATCTTCTGTTGCTTTTTCTCTTCTCGATTGTATATCAAAATGGTTTATTAGTTTTTCTGAGATGATTTTTTCTGCACCGGAGATAAAGTATGTGGTAAATTTTTCTCCCAACAGTTCAACGAGATGAGAAGCGTTCGAGCTGTTATAACCACCAATAACAATTGCCAGATCTGCCTCTTCTTGTTTCAATCCTATTGTTGCACTTTGGTTATCGTTCGTTGCATAGCATAATGTATCTCTTGTGTCGGCAAAATGTTCTTTTAGATTTTCCGCGCCATACTTTTTTATCATTGTCTCGCGAAGAAGATCTGCTATCGCCTGTGTTTCTGATGCTAACATTGTTGTTTGATTAACTACTCCTATTCTTTCAAAATCTTTTCTAATATCAAAATCCTTCGAAAGTTTGTCTTCAAAAAATTTATTAAACTCATGCTCGTCCATCTTGCCAAGTATCATTTTAGAAACAACAGTAGCTTCATCTATGTTGCGAATGATTAATGACGGCGCTGTTTGCTTGCTGTGAGAAAATGTTGCGCGTGTTTCTTCATGTTTCGCTTTGCCGTGAATTATTACAGTAAAATTTTCTTTCCCTAAATCTTCTGCGCGGTTCCATACTTTTTCAACAAACGGGCATGTGGTGTTAAACTCAACTGTATCAATGCCTTTTTTCTTCAGCAATGATTCTATTTCCAGGGTAGTGCCGAATGCAGGAATAATAACAATGTCGTTTGAATTTACTTCGTCCCACTCAACAAACTGATTTCCATATGCGTCCATAATAAACTTAACACCGCGGCTTTGCAGATCTAAGTTCACAAGCGGATTGTGAATCATTTCGCTTAAAAGAAAAATTCTTTTACCGGGATTTTCTTCAATTGTTTTATATGCAATCTCGATGGCATTCTCAACTCCGTAACAAAATCCGAAATGCCGCGCGATCAAAAATTTAACCGGACCAAAATCGAGAGCGGTTGGTGAAAAATCTTTTTTGCGCGGATCTTCGTTTTTACGTAACTCTTTTAGTTTAGAGATTATCGGACTTCGATAATAATCCGGTATTTCAAATATTTTCATTCTGCATCTACTCCAGCGTAATTACAAATTCATTTAGGTGCTAACTGCGCTGCGAGAAAAATTATCTCTCGCCAAAGAACAAAATTATTTTGAAGTGAATAAGATCTTTCCGCCTACAATTGTAAACAAAACTTTCGTATTCAGGATTTCGTCATCGCTGCATTTTAGCAAATCATTCGAAAGTATAACAATATCAGCAAGCTTTCCGACTTTAATTGATCCTTTTATGTTTTCTTCAAAAGTTGCAAATGCCCCATTGATTGTATAAGATTTTAGCGCTTCGAGTCGCGACATTTTTTGATCCCCGTAAAAAACTATTCCATCGGCATTTTTTCTTGTAACTGAAGAATAAAAACATTTAATAGGATCAACGTCTTCAACGGGTGCGTCTGTTCCGTTGCAAATAGTTGCACCGCTATTGATAAGTTTTTTCCAAACATATGCGCCTTCTTCCGCCCGCTTATTACCAATTCTCTCCGGAACGAAAGTTGCGTCCGATGTGCAATGCACGCCTTGCATTGCAGCAATAACTCCAAGTTTAGCAAAGCGTGGAATGTCTTGGGCTGATAAATGCTGTGCATGTTCGATGCACCAACGCAAACCTTTTTTGCCAGGATGTTTTTTAAATATTTCTTCGTAAATGTTCAGAACCTCGCGGTTGCCTCGATCGCCAATTGCATGAATACGCATTTGGAATCCGTTTGATATTGCCAACTCGGAAATTTCTTTCAGTTCATTCAATGGAGTTACGTTTGAACCGGAGTGATTTGGAAAATCGCTGTATGGTTCAAGCATCCACGCACCGCGCGAACCGAGAGCCCCGTCAATATATTGCTTTACGGATCTAACAGTTAAATGATTATCTCCGTATCCAATCGTAAAATAATTTTTTAGTTTCTTTTTCATATTAGCAATAGAATCACCAATCATAACATTTAACCGCACAGCAAGTTTTTTTTCGTCAACAAATTTTTTTAGAATGTCAATTACGTCGAAAGGTTCTCCTGCATCTGTACAAGATGTAATTCCTTTCTTCAAACAATCATCTGACGCAAGGCTTATTTGCTTTTCATAATTATCTAAAATCTGTTCGGGCGTACGTTTAGAAAGATATTCATCGTAATATTTTCTGATTAGGTTCTCCGCATTCTCTTCAAAGACGCCTATTGGATTACCAAGTGAATCGCGTTCGATTGTTCCGCCATTTGGATCGGGTGTGTTTCTATTTACGTTACAGATCTGCATTGACTTTTCGTTTGCAAATACCGCGTGTCCGCTTGCGTGTGTAAGCATAACCGGATTGCGCGGAGTAGCTTTACTTAATTCATTATGGACCGGGTAGCCGTTTACATTCGGCATTGGTTTCGGATTAAATTTTTCCTGATGCCAGCCGCGTCCAATAATCCACTCGCCTGGTTTAGCTGTCTCGCTGGCTTTAGCAACTATTTCTATAACCTCGTCCCAATTTTTTGCTTCTCGTAAATCTAATATCTGTTTTGAATTGCCGATACCGAGAAAGTGTGCGTGACTATCGTTAAATCCCGGCATTACAAATTTTCCTTTGAGATCAATTACATGGGTTGAATCCCCGACATATTTTTCAATTTCACTTGTTGAACCAACGGCAAAGATTTTTCCGTCTTTAACGGCAATTGCTTCTACTGTAGGATTATCATCTTCAACTGTTGCGATAATTCCATTTATCAAAACTAGGTCTGCCGGATTTTTTACCACTGTTTTCTTTCCTCCGCAACTTTGTATTAATAATAAAATTATTAACAATGCAAAGTTCTTAAATAAATATTTTGAGTTCATTCTTGACCCGTTTTACCGTTTCATTTTTGAAATTTTATGTTTGAGATTACTTTCGATTCACCAAAACTACACCGGCAATAATAATCAATCCGCTTAATAAAGTTAGCGCTGTAATCTGTTCATTTAACAGAATCCACGCTCCAAAAAAAGTTACGAACGGTTCGATATAAAGAAACGCACCAACTCTCGAAGCGCTCATTTCATTTAATGTCTGCGCCCACAAAGTATATGCTATTCCCGAACAGAAAATACCAAGGAACAATATCGAACCCCATTCGCTTAAAGATAGGCGGAGAACATCCGAAATATTTTTCTGATTAATTGTGAACGGTGCAATGATTACCGCAACAATTAAAAATAAATAAAATGTTGTTAACACGGGCGATAGAGTAAAGGTAACTTTTTTGTTTACTATCGAATAGATAGACCACGTTACCGAACTTGCAATTATTAATACGTCGCCTTTGTTTTTAATAAAATCAATTGAAGTTAAATCTCCTTTGCTTATAAGCACGATTAATCCTAAGAATGCTATAAGAATTCCGAGCGTTTGCATTGCAGAAATTTTTTCCTTGAAAAAAATAATTCCAAGTATAACCATAAAGACGGGCGTTGTGCCTATTATCCATCCGGTGTGTGATGCAGTTGTCCATTGAAGTCCCGTAACTTGAATCCACAAATGAAAGCATGCTATTCCCGCAAGAACAAAGATCCACTTTTGCTTGCGGAGATTTATAGAAAATTTTCTTTTCTGTTTAAGAAGTACCGCAGCTAAAAATAATATTCCCAATAGCTGACGAAGGAAAACAATTACCTCGGGTTTAACTTCTTTGAGTACATTCTTTGTGGCAATAAAAGATAAACCCCAAACTGTAACTGCAAAGAGTGGTTTCCAGTATTTGGTAATTGGTGATCGGTGATTTGTTGTCAGTGACCGGTTATCGGTTGTCGGCGTAACCTTGATCATGTTCTCGATCTTTCGAATGAAGCTATCTTTATCGTAGGAACAAAATTTTCATCATGCTTTTCGTTTTCATAAACCACCTTTTCGAGAAACAATCCCGATGGCGGCGCAGTAAATTGTGCCGGAGTGGGCGAATTGTGTTCAAGAAAATATTTTAAATCTTTTTCCGTGAGCTTGCCTCTGCCTATTTCAACAAGTACGCCGATCATTCTGCGGACTTGCTTCCACAGAAAATGAGAACCGATTATGCGGATCAGAATCATATCGCCGTCTTCTTTCATTTGAATTTTTTCTATCAAAACCTTTGTAGATTTTTCTTCATCGTCTTTGTCTGAGAAAGATCTGTAATCGTGCATCCCGACAAAAAGTTTTGAGGCATTGTTCATCTTTTCAAAATTCAGATCATCTTTAATCCACCAGACAAATGGTTTACCGAATGCGGTTCTTCTTCTTGAGATTTGATAAATATAGCTTCTGCTTTTTGCGTCATGCCGTGCGTGAAATTTTGGATTTATTTTTTCTACTTCTATAATATTAATATCGGAAGGAAGTTCATCGTTAAATTTCATTCGTATTATTTCGGGTGCAAGCATTGTCTTCGCTTCAAGATGAGCGACTTGGCAAAGTGCATGAACACCGGCATCTGTTCTACCCGAGCCGTAAATTTCTAAACGTTCTCCCTTGAAAATATTTTCCGCAATTTCATACAATTTACCCTGAACGGTTTTGCTCTGCTTTTGCATTTGCCAGCCGCTGTATCGCGTGCCTTCGTATTCTATATATAATTTGAATCGGGACATGATTTTGTATTCCGCTTATTTTAAGGCTGAACCTTTTTTAGATTTATATTAAACTCCGATTGGCGCAAGAAATTTGAGTTCGTTTTTCAGCATCGTTGCTTTCAGTGGAATTTTTCCGATCATTTCGCCGTCGGCCTCGATCAAGCATTCATCACCGATCGGTTCGATTATACAACTTTCTACTTCTTTGTAATACAACTCGGGATGATTTACAAATACTCCTTTGCGGATATTCGAAAGATTTTTTAAGTAGTCTATCAAACTCACATTCCCAGCAAGTGTAATTGAATATTTTCCGTCGTTAACTTTTGCGTGCGGGGCAATGCATAACCCGCTCCCGAAATATTTTCCGTTTGCCAAACACAATATCAATAAGCTGCCGCTCCAATTAAATTCTTCAGAAATTATTTTTAATTTCTTCCGTTTGTATTTCAAAAAGCCAAGCACTGTGGCTTTGAAAAAATCAAAGTTGGGCCCGTAAATCTTTTTGCCTTCATTAACGCGTTTAGCAACTTCAGCACCAAGCCCGATATCAGTTATGTTGTTAAAATATCTAACAGCGTTTTCGCCGTTCATTTTTTTGTATTCAAGCTTTCCAATATCTATCGGAATCGTTGAATTGTTTTTCAGCAGCGCGTAAAGGTCGGAAAGTTTCTTGGTTAGCTTCATTGTTCTGGCAAAATCATTACCACTTCCAAAAGGATACAATCCAATAATTAAGTTTTCTCTTTTCGATCTCTCCGCTTGCATTACACCGTTAACAACCTCGCTCATCGTTCCATCGCCGCCAGCCGCAATTAAATAATCTGTTCCGCCCGACACTGCATTCCTCGATAATTCTATTGCGTGTCCATTCCCATTTGTAACCGAAACCCAAACTAAAAATTCTTCACCGAACGCATCTTCAATTTCTTTAATGGTGCGTTCAGTATGCTTAAAACGCCCGTTGATTACAAAGTGAATTTTCTTCATATCTCTTTTTTTGTTTTTACTTTAAAAAAAATATAGAAAAAATTATTCGGCTGGTTTAATATATTAATCTGTTTGGATTTAAACCCAAAATCTTTTGAGCAGGCTAAACAAGAAATTTATCAAAAAAATTATTTGACTCTATCCTTTACTAAAATATTTTTTCATTGGAGTAAAATAAAAATCTTTCCAACCTTTTTTATAACTCGCGCTTTGCCCTTGGGGTATTTCGGAATGAATAATCGTTACTTTTGTCCCACCGTTAGTCTTTTCCAATTTAACAAGCAGATAAGAATCTAAATGATCTTTAGGAAATTCTGTTGAGCGCCATGATTGCAGAATTCTTTTGTTCGGAATCAATTCAAGATTCTTACCGGAAATATATCCGTCCCATGCTGTAAACTTTCCGCCAACTTTTGTTGATGCGGTTGCTTTACCACCGGTCATTGCACTATGTTCTTTGCTGTTCAACCATGCATCATAAATCCGCTTTTGTGTAACTGGAAATGTTGCAGAGAGTTTTATTTGATCTGACATTTCTCTTCCCTTCATTTTTATGTATTAAATATACTTTGACGTGTATAATAAGGCAATAATCTATTTAGGATTCTTGCAATATGAATCTTTATTTTTGAGTAAGCTAATTAAACAGAAATATGAACTCACTTAAAAATTTCTTTTATCCGAAATCCATCTGCGTGGTCGGCGCATCAACAAAAGAAAAAAACATTGGATATGAATTATTAAACACAATAAAAAGCTATGGCTTTAGGGGCAGCGTGTTTCCTGTAAATCCAAAAGCCGAAGAGATCCTTGGTTATAAATGTTATAAAAGAATCGAGGAGATTTCCGAAAAGATTGATTTAGCAATTGTTGTTGTACCTAAACAATTTGTAGAAACTTCGATTGATGAACTGCTTGCTAAAAATGTTAAAGCGATTGTCTTGATCACAGCGGGATTTAGGGAGATTGGCAAGGAAGGCGAAGAATTAGAAAATAGAATCGTTGAGAAAATAAAAAACTTCGGCGCACAGATGGTGGGCCCTAACTGCATGGGAATTATCAACACGTTGGAAAACATAAAACTCAATGCAACGTTTGTTGCTGAAAAACCCGAGACGGGCAATACAGGATTTTTGTCGCAGAGCGGCGCTCTCGGTGCGGCGGTGTTAAATTCCCTCCGCGAGACAGATATAAAGTTTGCTCATTTTATAAGCGTTGGTAATAAAGCCGATGTAAACGAAAATGATCTTTTGGATTTTTGGCAAAACGACAGCAACATCAAAACGCTGACATTTTATCTTGAAAGTTTTATCAATGGCGAAAATTTTATTAAGCCTTTTATAACCGGAATCATAACGAAACCCGCAATCGTTCTAAAAGCCGGAAAAACTGCAAGCGGAATGAAGGCTGCTTCTTCTCATACAGGCGCTCTAAGCAGCAAAGACAAAGTTGTAGATGCATTGATGAAACAGTTTGGGATAATTCGCGTTTCCGATCTCAACGAATTATTTAATACGGCAAAAGGATTTGAAAATTTTCCAATGCCGAAAGGAAACAGAGTTGCCGTTGTTACTAATGCCGGTGGTCCGGGAATTTTAGCGGTTGATACTCTTGAGCGAGAGAATCTTGTTTTAACAACTTTCAGCAACGAAACAAAAAAATTGCTTCGCGGCATAGTCCATCCCGAAGGAAGCGTTGAAAATCCTGTTGATCTTTTGCCTGGCGCAGATGCTTCAGTATTTAAAAGAGCGATCGGAATAATTATTGAAGATGGAAATGTTGATGCTGTTATTTCAATTTTTGTAGAACCGGTTATGGTTGCTCCTTTTGAGATTGTAGAAAATATTAATTCTATTCAATCTAAGAAACCAATACTTCAGGTTGTTATGCCTCTGCCGGAATTTTGGAACAAGTACCGCAAAGAATCCTCCAGCAAATGTCCTTTATTCAAAAATCCGGAAGATCCGCCGAAAGTTCTATCGAACATGTTGTTCTATTCTTCTTCACAAAAAAAAATATTGGAAAACAAGAAGAAATATGAATCTCTTTTACGTTTGAAGCCGAAGAAGAACTCCTGCGCAAGCGGATTCTTGCCTCAAAATGAAATAACAAAATTATGTGAGAAATATTCTTTACCGTTAATAAAAAGCAGGCTGATTAAACCGTTAGAACTAAATAGCATCGGCAATAATTTTTTCCCACTTGTATTGAAAGGCATCAATTCAAAAGTAATTCACAAAACGGAGTTGAGTGCGGTAAAATTGAACATAAAAAACAGAATAGAGCTTCGTAAAGCGGCAAAAGAAATTAAAGAAAGTTTCTCCAAGTCCGGTTATGATATTGAAAATTTTCTTGTTCAAGGGTTTGTAAAAACTAAACATGAAATTCTAATCGGCGGTTTTCGAGATGCGTCGTTCGGTCCGGTAATAATGTTCGGGGCGGGCGGTAAGTATGTAGAAATAATTAGCGATACCGCTATTAGATCCGCTTATTTATGTGATAGAGACATAAACCATATGATCAACGAAACTGTGATTGGGAAAATATTAAGGGGAATCCGCGGAGAGGAACCGTGTGATATGATCGAGCTGAAACGAATTATTTTATCTTGCGCTAGAATGATGATTGAAAACAAGACTATCGTTGAGTTTGATTTGAATCCGTTGATAGTTGGAGAAGACAATAAATATTATGGAGTTGATGTCCGCGTTTGCGTTGAGTGATGCTATTAAATAGATTGTAAATAGTTTATTGATTGGTTACCTTTCTCACGAGAAAAATTTAGGGGTGCTTTATGAAAAAGTTTTACTTCTCCGTCATTCTTCTTTTCGTTTTAATATCCAACTCGCAAGCTCAGTGGCAAAAACTATCAGTTCCTTTCTCATATAATCAAGGTATTGCGGTGGATGCTCTTGGAAATAATTTCGCTGTTATCTTGCCCCAATCTAATAGAATTCTTATAACAACAGATACCGGAGTAACGTGGGCTCAGAAAATTTTACCTGCAGATAGAGCCATAGATATTTCTATAGTTAATACTAATGTTTTTTATGTTGCCTTTGACAATGGTTCATTTTATAAAACTATTGACGGGGGAAATACGTGGACGGTTATTTTCTCAAATCCCAGTTTATGCTCATTTGGTAATTATATCGAAATGTTTAGCGATACGAAAGGAATTGCTATGGGGGATGGACCAGGTCCTTCGTTCACACAACCAGTATTTCTTAAAACTACTAACGGGAATGATTGGCAACAAACATGTACTCAGGCTGTTGGCAGCTCGGGCGACATGTGGCGCAGAATGGATTTTGTTGACGAGAACGTTGGTTACTTTTTTCAATCCGGCATCAATCCTCAGAATATTTTGAAAACCACCAACGGCGGTTCTACGTGGACCACTCTAAATAATTATTCAGGTTATGTCCAGGTACTAAAATTTTATGATGCGAATTATGGTTTAGTATATGATGGCGATAATTTTTATAAAACTACCGATGGGGGATCTTCTTGGCAATTAAGTTCTACGATTAGTCCTGCCGGATGGGGTGTTGATATAGAATTTTTACCGGGCGACAAAAACAAAATTTGGTTCACTAATATAACTAACATTTATTACAGTGGCGACGGTGGTGCAACGTGGTTATTGCAAACCCCGCCTGCTGGAGTTGGAGGCAGGTTTAAAGATATAGTTTTCACCAGCGATAATGTGGGATGGATCTTCGGCGATAACGGAAATTTATTTTATACCAATAACAATGGGGGTTTATTAACCTCCATAGAGAGCAACAATGTTTTACCAAATAAATTTGAATTATTCCAAAACTATCCCAATCCATTTAATCCCACCACAGTTATAGGCTGGCAAATTACGGTTAGCGGCCACGTAACGTTGAAAGTTTATGATTTATTGGGAAGAGAGGTAACAACACTTGTAAATGAATTTCAACAACCCGGAAGTCATAATTCAACATTTAACATTAATAATTACTCTCTGTCAAGCGGAACTTATTTCTACAGACTTACGACAGGAGATTTTTCCTCTACACAAAAAATGGTTCTGCTTAAATAATTTTACGGTCGGCGCCTAAAATCAAAAAGGATTTCTTTCCCTACACTTCTTATCTTTACGAAGATCATTTACCCTTTTGTAAAGAACTATGAAAATTGCATTCGCTTCAAGCGAAGTTTTTCCATACGTAAAAACCGGAGGACTCGGCGATGTAGCCGGTTCTCTTCCGATCGAGCTTTCAAAACTCGGCCATGAAGTAAAAGTCTTTCTTCCAAAGTATAATGTGTTTGGGGAAGAAGAACATGGTTTGCATTATCAATGGGATCTCGGAGAAATTCCAATCCGCATAGCTGGATTGGTTCACTCCGTTCATGTTCACGCTTCTACTCTTCCAAACTCTAGTGTACAAGTATATTTTGTTGATTGTCCTCACTACTTCCACCGTTTCCGCGTTTACACAAACGATCTTGACGAAGACGAAAGATTTCTTTTTTACTCAAAAGGAATTATAGAAATACTTCAGCGGCTTGCCTGGGCGCCGGATGTTATTCACTGCAACGACTGGCAAACGGGAGTTCTTCCGCTTCTTTTAAGAGAAAACTATGGTTGGGATAAATTGTTCGAAAAAACCACAACGGTTTTTTCGATTCACAATATTGCATATCAAGGAAAATTTTCTAAATCCGCTTTCGAAAAAGCTGAGATTAAACAGGAACATTATCTGCCCGGCGGAATTGGTGAATATTATGGCGGTGTTAATTTTTTAAAGACAGGAATACTAACTGCCGATATCATCAATACCGTAAGTGAAACTTACGCACGCGAACTTTTAACCGCTGAATATGGCGCAGGCATGCAAAAGTTTTTGGAAATCAGAAAGAAAGATTTTTCCGGAATCCTAAACGGCATTGATTATAATGTTTGGAACCCGGAAACCGATAAATTTATTCCATATAAATATTCTGTAAAAGATTTATCCGGCAAGATTAAAAATAAAAAGTTTTTGCTTGAGCATCTTGGTCTTCCGTTCAACGAAAATATTCCGCTTGTTGGAATTGTTTCCAGACTTGTTGATCAAAAAGGATTTGATCTGTTTTCTTACGGATTAAACCGCTTGATGGACTTGCCTGTTCAATGGGTAATGCTTGGAAGCGGCGAGTATAGATATGAAGCTATGTTCAGTGAAATTGCTCGCAAGTTTCCAGAGAAAGTTTCTTCGTATCTTGGTTTTAATAATGAGCTTTCTCACTTAATCGAAGCCGGTGCGGATATTTTTACTATGCCCTCACATTTTGAGCCGTGCGGGTTAAATCAAATTTATTCTCTTCGATATGGAACCGTTCCCGTCGCAAGGAAAACCGGTGGCCTTGCGGACACGGTTCAAGATTGGAAAGATTCTATTTTGCATGGTGATGAAACGGGAAATGGATTTTTGTTTGAAGAATATACTTCGGAATCATTTGTCCGCGCTCTTCAAAATGCTATTTATGAATTCCACAACAAAGAGGCCTGGCGGAAGATACAGATCAACGGAATGAATAAAGATTTATCCTGGGCAAAATCAGCTGGTAAATATGTTTCGCTTTATGAAAAAGCTGTCTCAAAAATTAAAAAAATAAAATAAATTAGTTGTTACAGATTTTTAACTTAGAATAATATCTCCAACAATATAATTATCAAGTAATGAAATTATCACAGCAGCTTCTTTTTTTCGGAATCGTTTTTTCTATTTACGGATTAATAAATTTTTACATTATCCGTCGTGCACTTTTAGTCGTTCCGGAATCTTACAAATCTTTATTCATAATCACATCGGTAATAATTATTCTTTCTTTTATTGCCGGAAGATTTTTAGAGCGCATCTCTATAAATTTTTTCAGCGATACATTGGTCTGGATCGGTTCATTCTGGATTGCGCTTATGTTTTATTTTTTTCTGGTTTTTGTCGTTATTGACTTACTGAGGTTAATAAATTTGATTATTCCTTTCTTTCCGGCTTTTATTACACACAATATCGAAAAGACCAGACGCATAACCGCGCTTATTGTTCTAATCTTAGTTACTGTAACCGTTGTTGGCGGATACATCAACACAAAAGTTATTATAACAAAGACTTATAAGATGAAAATCTATAAATATGCAGGGGAACTAAAATCTCTAAACATTGCAATGGCTTCCGATATTCATCTTGGAACAATCAACGGTAAATCATTTCTAAATAAACTTGTAACCGAAATCAATAAATTAAATCCGGATATTATTCTGCTTGCGGGCGATATCATTGATGAAGACTTAGCTGCTGTAATAAAAAATAACGTGGGAGAAGAATTGACCCGTCTTAAGTCTAAGTACGGTGTTTATGCAATTACAGGAAATCACGAGTATATCGGCGGCGTAGAAGAGGCATACAGATATTTAATTGCCCACGGTGTAAATGTGTTAAGAGATGACAAAATAAAAATTGATAATGCTTTCTATGTTGTTGGAAGAGAGGATCGCTCTATAAGACAATTTGCGGGAAAACAAAGAAAAGAATTAAAAGATTTGTTGACCGGCGTTGATAAATCTTTTCCGGTTATTTTGATGGACCACCAGCCATTTGGATTAAACGAAGCGCTCGAAAACGAAATTGATTTACAGCTTTCAGGTCACACACACTACGGGCAGCTTTGGCCGCTCAATTTTATAATTGAAAAAATTTATGAGTTGAGTTGGGGTTACGGCCTCAACGGGAATACTCATTACTATGTCTCATGCGGCGTTGGCGGTTGGGGTCCTCCCGTTCGAACTGGAAGCCGTCCAGAAATTATAAACTTCAAAATAAATTTTGCCGGTCCTAGAAAATAATCCGCGTAATTTTTTTATTTCAATAAAATCATTTTCTTCGTTTGTATGTTGCCGCCTGTACTTAATTGATAGAAATAAACGCCGCTTGGCAATTGAAAATTGCGAATTGAGAATTGCGAATTATAAATTCCTGGTTGTTTGTAATCATCAACTAAGGTCGCTACTTCTCTTCCCAGTAGATCGTAAACTTTCAAAGTTACGTGAGCACCAACTGCAATTTGCCAACTGATAACTGTGTTGGGGTTGAATGGATTCGGATAGTTCTGAAATAATTCAAAACCAGTTGGTAATTTTTGATGGTCTCCTTCGAGCGCACTAATAATATATTCAGCTCGGCTCTGTTTAATTGCATTTCTTAATTCACTAAGAGTTGCCCCTGCTGCTATTGCAAATCCAACTTTTAAAGTGTCGTGTGCCCGAATAATAAAATCGCCGCCTGAAATCACGAAAGAAATATCTGTTGGACCAATTTTATTATTTACAATCCCGCTAGAAAGTGTTATCCACTTTTCGGCATCGCTAAATCCGTTAACGTCTGTTAATATTACACTACCGGATATTGCGTTATTGTCGATCGGATAATATCCGTATTTGTTAGATGAAACAAGCGCTGCGCCGACAATTGTGCTCACAAGGGTTTTGTTCGTACAAAAAGCATATCCAAAATTATCTTGAAAATCATAAGCGGTTGAATCTATAGTTGGAATATCTGCCGGTATATCCCAATCAAAAAAATATCCCGCATACAGATTGCTAATGTTTTGCGAAGTTGTGTTTATCATTTCGGCTATCAACAAAACAAAATTATCATTGGGCACATTTGCATAAGTATATGCGTGGAATTTAGTTTCTATGCCAAGTTTGTTTGCAACGGCACCGTCGTCATTAAAAACTGTAACTGAATGTTGTGTGGTTCCATCATTCAGAATCATTTTAACTGGAGTTACAGTTAGGAAATCCGTGTCTTGATTTTGTAAAACTCTCGCAACATCCATAACTTTGTTCGAATCAGTTCCATACATAAAAGCGCCTTCATATAAAAGGTTATCGCCGCCGTTATATTTAAATCCTGATCCTTCTAGATTATTAGGAAAATCATTAAATCCGAGCGCGCCTTTACTTGTAATGCTCATCGTTATTTTACCAACATTGTGTGTGTCGTATGTTGGATTGATTCGCGCACTTATCCATTGAAAATCAATTTCAGTTTCATTAATAAAATATTTTAAAAGTAAATGGAGATCGTGGTTGAGCGGTGCGTTAGAGTGTATGCTAAATTTAAATTTATTTGATGAATTCTTTACCGAATCCACCGGTATCCCTATTAGCCCCGTATCGAAATTGTATTCCAGTAGATCAATCGAGCTATCGTTATCAATGTTAACTAACTGCACATTAACATTTGAGACTGTCTTCAAATAATTCTTAAAAGTAATTTCAATAGAAACATTTTCGCCCGATTCCAATATGCCGTTACCGTTTCCTTCGTCTATAAATTTAATATTAGTTGCGCGAATAGATGTTGCGTTCGTGTCAGTTACGGCTCTAAATGCATTTACTCTTCCTCTGCCCAAAAGATATTTTAAATTCGCGTTATTCGATTGTTCAATGTTGTCTGAAGTTACCCGTATCTGTTCTGCAACTTGAAGTGCTGTATAATTCCGGTGTATTGAAAATACCAGTCCGGCCAATCCTGCAACAAGTGGGGAAGACATTGATGATCCGCTAATTCTAAAATAGAGTGAGTCTGTGGGGAGTTTATGGGCCCACGTTGATAAGATAGATGTCCCCGGGGCAAATACGTCCACCGTTCTTCCATAATTTGCGGCAAAAGAAATTACATCGCTGTCTGTTTCCGACCAGCCAACGCTTAAAACTCCATTAAAGCTGGCGGGATAAAAATCCGTTAGCTCTCCGTCGTTTCCTGCTGCTGCAACAACCAAAGCTCCTTTCGATATTGCATAATTAATTACTTCTTGGCCAAGATTTGAATAATCAAATCCTCCCCAGCTGCAATTAATAACCCGCGCTTTATTGTCTGCCGCATATTTTATTCCTTCATAACCGTAATAAATGTACGGGTAACCATTTGCGTCTCGCATATCCCCGCGCGATGCTTTGACCGGAATGAAAGAACAATTGAACCCGATCGAAGCAATTCCTTTTTGATTATTTGTTACCGCACAAGCAATTCCTGCAACGTGTGTTCCATGATATCTGTTCTGTGAAGAAACATCCTCGCTCGGATCGTTGTCCGGTATTCCATTGCTGCCGCCTAAATCATAACCCACAAAGCGGCCGTTGTCATACCAAACGTTTGCCAGAAGATCGGGATGAGTCCAATCAACTCCCGTATCAACTATTCCGATTACAACAGTTGTATCACCTTTCGTAATATCCCACGCCTCTTTTGCATGAATGCGTTCTAAATTTTTCTGCTGATTTAGAACAAAGAGTGAATCGTTCGGTGAATATGCAATCGTTTGAATATACTTTGGTTCAGCCCATTCAACATTGCTTTGTTTTGAAATTTTTGCCGCCAACTCGACCGGACTTTCGGGCGAATCATATTTTAAAAGGTAAATGCGGCTTAATGATTCTTCCCCTTTGTTCAATTTTGATTGAGGCGGGAAAAGCTGTGTGAAATTCTGAACTGAAAAATTTTGTGTTGATTTATTTAACGTTTGTGGAGACACAGAAAAGTTCTTCTTAAACTTTACGACAAGTGTGTTCGAGATATAAAACGATTTCCCTTTTTGTATTACGTTCTGTCCGGCGCTAACTGAAATTCCGAAAAGAATTAATAACGTTATATAAAAAAATATTTTTCTCATGTCTTTGGCTTTAAGAATTTACTTAGACAAGTTTATGAATTCGGTGTGTAACTAACAATGATTCTTGTCAACGCTTTTTAATCCTCCCCATAAGCGGGGAGGATTAAACTGATTGGTTAAAATTTATTTTTTCTTTACTTCGTAAACGTTATTCTTTTCGTTTGCATCGGGAACTAATTTTGAATTAATCTCAACCTTTTTAATCTCTTTCGTTGTATTAACGCTTACGGTAATTTCTTTCTTTCCGTCTCTCCACATAGAAGCACTATTATGAATTTCTTCGGCAGAATCATCTATATAAGTTATTTTTAAATCAATGGGAACGGGAACATTTCCAATTTTTTCAATTACTATTTCTGTTTTCCCTTTTTTTGAACTTACACTTTTAATACCGAGATCCGGATAATCCCTTTCGAAATACCATGGATTCCAGAACCAGCTTAAGTCTTCTTTTGTAACATCGTTGAATGTAAAAAAGTAATCCCAGGGTATCGGGTGTTTTCCGTTCCATCTATTAATATATTCATGCAATCCTTTCTTAAACAATTCATCGCCCAAAATATCTTTAAGAACATAATATGAGATAGACGCTTTTGGATATGAATTAAACGAAAGCATTGGTCCGCGCGTTGCAATTGAGGGAAGTATCATCGGTGTATCATATTCGTTGCCCATTACTCTGCTAACATAAAGTACATTCCCCGTAAATTCGTCCGCATCTTTAACAAGGCTGCCTAACAATGCTGAAGTAAAAAAAGTTGCCCAGCCTTCATCCATCCAGGCATACTTGCGTTCATTAATTCCCATATAAAACGGAAAATATGTGTGAGCAATTTCGTGAAGCGTAACCCCGGCTTGACCTGCTGCTGTATAGCCCATGCCGTTGTTTGTCATCATTGGAATTTCCATTCCGCCGCCACCCATTGTTTCTCCGTTGAACGTAGTGATCTTCGGATATGGAAACGGAACACCCGGCCAAACTTTAGAAAGATTTTCTACCGAAAGTTTTGCATAGTAAGCTACTTCGTCCCACCCTTTGGATTTGACCGGATAAACTGCGTCGGTAAAAACTTTTCTGCCATTTGCATCAATCTCTGCGCCGATTCCATCCCAGATGTATCCGCTGCTTGTTGCAAAAGAAATATCCGGAACCCCTTCTGCTTTAAATTTCCAGACATTTTTTTCTTTGTCTGCTGTAGCACCGTTTTTCAAATCTTCTTCCCGCACGATTCTAATAATGCCGTCTGATTCTTGTGCTTCTTTATAACGGGAATAAATTTCGGGTTTTACTACTTCCTGCAGATTCTGATATGTTCCTGTTGCCCAGACTAGAAAATTTCGTGGTACTGTGATATCAAAATCAAAATTATTTTTGTCGTTGTAGAATTCTACTGCTCCCCCATATTCGATCATGTCCCATCCATCAATGTCATCATAAACGGCTACTTGAGGATACCAATACGCAACATAAAGGGTTGAGTCGTTGTAAGCACCCATTCTTATGCGCGTTTCTTTAGGAATTATGACCGACCACTTAACATCAATAGTTGTAATTGATTTCGGAGGAATTGGTTTTTCTAAATTTCTTATACTCATGTTTGTTGCGCTTCTGGAAAGACCTCCTCTTCCTTTTGTACTAATTCCAACTCCGTTGATCATAAATGTATCAATCACTACTCCATCTGTTTCATCTGACGGATTAATTTGAAAATCTCGACTGTTCCCTTTCTTCATAACGTCCTGATACAAACGAAAAACTATCCTGCTTAGTGAATCCGGACTATCGTTATAATATTTAATTTGTTCGGTTCCTTTTACAATTCGCTCTTTAGGAAATACTTCTGCTTGGATTTTATAGTCGGCGTGATTTATCCAATAATTCGGTCCAGGTTTCCCGTCGTAAGACCGCATTCCCTTTTCGTATGCTTTAACAATATTGCGTGGAATGTAGATGGAAGAATTTTGTGCTTGTGTTATGGTGGTTAATAAAATTATTACAAAGAATATTTTTGATGTGTGTGTTAACAAATTTTTCATGGTTCCTCTAATCTGTTTCGTATTTAGATGTCTCTCGTGGTGATAATGTTTCTTTTATTGTTATTTTAATTCAACGGTATTATCCTTCAAATTAACGTCCGGTATTTGACTGCTGCCGAGCTCGACTTTTATCACTTTCTTCTTTGAAGAAATGAAGGTCGTAATTCCAATATTTTCGTCTTTCCATTCGCTTGCTGTTTTATCATAAACAAACGCATCTGTTCCGTCATCGTAATAAAATTTTATTTTAATCGGAACAGGTAATCCACCCTTGTTAGAAACGTTTACGCTTACACCGCCTTCAATATTTTTAGCTGTTAGAGATAGATCGGGATATTTGTTTTCAAAAAACCATGGTTTTAAATACCAGTCTAAATTTTGTCCTGCCGTTTCATTAAATGTAAAAAAGAAATCAAAGGGGATCGGATGTTTGCTGTTCCAACGATTCATGTATTCATGCAAACATTTTTTGAAAAGATCGTCGCCAAGCAACTGACGTAAAAATTCATATGCTGCGCCGGGTCTTCGGTATGAAGCGGTTCTGTAAGAAGCGCCTCTCAATTCGTAAGACAAAACCATTGGCGGTATGTCCTGTTCGTTACCGGCAAAATTATTATAGCCTAATGCATTTCTTGTTCTCGGATCGTATCCTGGTGCGTTTGCAGTTTGAAAATCAAACGGAAGCATTGTTGCCCAGCCTTCATCCATCCACGCGTACTTGCGCTCGTTGATTCCCATAAAAAACGGAAAGTATGTGTGAGATATTTCGTGCGAGGTTAGATGAACAGTGCCTTGGAGTTCAGGCTCGGATGAATCGTTCACCATCATCGGGTATTCCATTCCTCCTTCTCCGTTGAACACTGTCATTTCGGGATATGGATATGGCCGCCCCGGAATTTGTGTTGAAAAACTTTCGATCGCTTTGCGTGCAAGTTCTGCTACATTATAAAAATCTTTTGATGATTTATTATAAGCCGCATCTACAAATGAAGCCCTTCCTTCTTTTTTATCTACAACCACGCTGGAGCCGTCCCACAAATAATGATCGCTTGTGGCAAAAGCAAAATCCATTACATTCTCCGCTCTGAATTTATACGTGAGCTTTTCTTCGTCAGCCGTTATTAATCCTTTTTGATAATCTTTCTCTTCAACTATTTTCACAACTTCTGGGGAGTTATATGCTTTTTTATATTTCTCATAAACCTCTGACGATAAAACTTCTTTCGGATTTAGCAGAACGCCTGTTGCCCAGACTAAAAAGTTTTTCGGAATGGTTAACTTAACATCGTAATTAGAGAAATCGTTATAAGTTTCTGTTTGTCCCGTGTAATTTATAACATCCCAGCCGTCTATATCATCATACACTGCAACTTGCGGAAACCAATATGCCACGAAGAAAGTTGTGCTGTCGTATGCGCCCATTCTAATTTGTGATGTGTTCGGAATGATAAAATTCCAGTCGCATTTTATTTCCGCTTTTGATTTTGGAACAATTGGTTTTTCTAATGTTAGAAATAGATTCGTTCCTTCTCTTCGCAACTTCGGACTCGTCCCATCGGTTTTGTATTCTTTGCCGTCAACAAAGATTCCATTTGACTTCATTCCGTCTGTTAATGCTTTGCTGTCTATTTCAAAATCCAGCATGTTTCCTTTTCGGTAAATATCCATTAAGATTTTAATTACGATCTGTTTCAAAGTATCGGGACTATTATTATAGTAAGTAATCTCTTCCGTTCCGGTTAGAATTCTTGTTTTGGGTTCCAGCTCGGCTTTGATTTTATAATCAGCGCTGTTCTGCCAATAATTTGGTCCGGGATTCCCTTCTTGCGTGCGCGTGCCTTTATCAATTGCTTTTTGAATGTTTCGCGGAATCGTTAAAGAAGATTTCTGAGCAAACGAAATTGCAGTTAAAAGAAAAATTACCGAAATAAGAATTTTTCTGTTCATCGTTGTCCCTTTAATAATTTACATGTTGAGTTAGTTGGCGGTAAAAATAGGTTGGTGGTAGATTTTTTACAAATTAATTATTTTTAATGCTGTGATTACGCTTCTGCTTTTTCCATCTTAGGAATTTTTGCAAGTGCCTGCTCAAGATCATCAATAATATCTTTTACGTTTTCAATTCCAACCGAAAAACGAACGAGACCATCAGTAATGCCTCCTGCTTTGCGTGCTTCTTCGCCCATGGAAAAGTGAGTCATGCTTGCGGGATGTTGGATTAAACTTTCAACTCCGCCGAGCGATACCGCAAGCATGCATAACTTAACAGAATTCATCATTACTTCTCCGGCTTTCAGTCCACCTTTTAATTCGAACGCGATCATTCCGCCGGTTCCGTTGTGCTGTTTCAAACCGATTTGATAATTTGGATGACTCTTAAGTCCGGGATAGCGAACCCATTTTACTTTCGGATGATTCTCCAAATACTCTGCAACGAGTTGTGCATTCTCGCAATGTTTTTGCATTCGCACAGAAAGTGTTTTTAATCCTCGGTGAACTAGAAATGAATTGAACGGATCTATTACTCCGCCGGTTTGATTTAAAACTTTTCTCATCTTAATAAACATCTCTTCATCTTTAACAACAACTATTCCGGCAACAACGTCTGCGTGTCCATTTAAAAACTTCGTCATGCTGTGCAGAATTACATCAACACCGAATTTAAATGGCTGCTGAAGTGCTGGACTCATAAATGTATTATCAACAACAACGAGTGCGCCGTGTGCGTGTGCAATTTTTGATGCCGCTTCGAGATCTGAAATTGCAAGTGTTGGGTTTCCCGGCGTTTCAACATAAACTATTTTTGTGTTCGGCTTCATTGCCTTTTCAATTTCTTCGGGAAATGCCGTATCTACAAACGTTGTTTCAACTCCGAACTTTCCTAAAATGTTTTGAAGAAGAGTAAGTGTTGGTCCGTAAACAAATTTTGAGCAGACAACATGATCGCCGGATTTAAGCAAGGAAAAAAATATTGTGCTGATCGCGGCCATTCCGCTCGCGCATCCTAATGCTTTGTGCCCGCCTTCTAATTCCGCAACTGCATTTTCCATCGCCTCGATAGTTGGGTTCTCTAATCGTGTATATATATATCCGCATCCTTCTCCTTTGAAAAGAGATGCGCCCTGTTCTACGGATTCGAATTTAAATGTGGAGGTTTGATAGATCGGCGGAACCACCGGACCGAATTCATAATCATCCATTCCTGCGTGAACTGTTTTGGAATCGAATTGTAATTTTTTGTTATCGGACATTTTCTATTTCCTTTTGTTTCAGACCTCCCCCTGTGTCCCCCTCCTTACTAAGGAGGAGGAAGTCGGAGGGTGGTCAAAATTATTCCTCTGTGTTTTCGCATTTCACTTCCGGAAAAACGCTGGCAATTTTACTCTCTAAAAGTTTTGTTTTAAATCTTTCTAAAAAATAATTAGCGCTTATAAAAAGATCATATAATTCTTGGGCTGTTTTTTCTAAATTAAAAGCTGCATAGTTTCCATGAACCATTGTGTTCCTTAGTCTACCAATTTCTAAAAATGCCTTTATCGCTTTATCTAGTTTTTCGTTTAGTTTGGCTTCTTTCTCCATTTCTGTTTTAATTTTTTCACCAAATAGACCAAAGAAGCTATTTGCGTTGTTGCTCTCCCATTGAAAAAATGTATGATACTGTCTTTTCATGGCTTTATTTTCAAAAAACGAAATTGCTTTTTCATCTTGTTGTGTTATCGCCAAGATAAAGCTTCTTATTATGTCAGTTAATTCTTGTTCATGAAAACTAGCCGCGGCCAATAATAAATTTTTACTAAAATTATTTTCTGCTTCTATTTTTAAGGAGGGTTGTTTGTTTTCGTCAAGGAAATCAACCAAGTTTTTGTAATCGTTATAAAATTTATCAATTATGGTTTCCATAATCGATCTACTTTTCAAACAAAATTTTCTTTGCTATTTTGAACCGTTCTTCCACATTTTTCTTGCTAACTGTACTTTCTAATACTGCTTTTCTAAATCCTTCGTCGTTCTTTAACTCTTCAATTTTTTTTCTATCGGGAGCCATAATTACAGGATTGGGTCCGTTAAGCGAAACCTCGCACATTGCCCTAAAAATGGCCTCAAGTGTAGATATATTAAACTTTCCCGAACTAGCTATATACTCAGTAAGCGCTAATTGTTTTGCTGCGTTTAAGAAAAGAATAAATACTGTTTCAAATATTTGTATTTGTTCTGTAGAATAGGATTTTGCTGATTTTGAAAAGAGATTTAAAAATTTCGACATTGGCGCTCTATAGTTATTACCGCTTATCAATAAAGCAAAACATCTTAAAATTATTTCTATGTCTTTCATGTGTATGTCCGGTTCATCACGAGCTATCAGATTGCGCCATTCTGGAAGTAAGTTTATTCTTGATAACATCCTGTAAAAATCTGAATGATATAAACTGCTACGAATTTCTTGTGGTTTTAAATTCATTCCGCCGGAATTTAAACGATTAAAGATTTCATGGATAGAAGAGTCGTCGTCTGGTGGAAAATTTTGTTTTATTATAACATTCCGTATAGGCCGAAGGTCAAACGTTGTCTTAAAATCCTTGAGTGTTGCGTAATTTAACTTATCTAGTTTATTAAGCTGGCCTGGGACTTCTGGCGGTAATTTCAAATAAAAATCTGTGAAAAAATCTTTGTCATATAATATTTCTTCTGGTATTTCTCCTTTGATATCAAAAATTTTCCTTAGCTCTACCCTTCTTTCTTTCTTTGGAAATCTCATCTTTATAAAATAATAAATTGTCATTAGCCGCTGTTGGCCATCAATAACTAAAAATTCGTTTTTGCCTTTTTCATAAAGAAATAATTGTGGTATCGGAAGTCCAATAATTATAGATTCGATTAGCTTTGACGCCCTGTTTATATCCCAAACATAATTACGCTGAAAGTCTGGGAGTTTTACTACTCCAGAATTAATGAAATCAAAGATTGTTTTGATATTAAAATCATTCGGCGTTGATGTTATGTCATATTCTCCAAAATGATATTCTTGATCTTCGTCTTCCGAAGGATCTTCATACCAGTTATTATTTTTCTCTTCCATTGTTACCTCGTTTAATTTTATTCTTCTCCGTTTCCATTTCCGTTTTCTTCTTCAGGAACTACGCGTGCAATATCGGCAATGTCGTCGCCTTCATTCAAGCGTATTAATCTTACGCCTTGTGTATTTCTTCCCATCACGCGCAGTTCTTTTACTGCTTGACGAATTACCATTCCGCCTGTTGTAATAATTACTAATTCATCCGAATCATTCACTTCTTTTATCGCAATCAGTTTTCCGTTTCTGTCCGATGTCTTTACAGTAATAACTCCTTTACCGCCGCGTCTTGATAATCTATAATCTTCTATCTCGGAACGTTTGCCGAATCCTTTTTCTGTAACTACCATCAATGTGGTTGCGTTGCGTATTACAATCATTCCAATTACAGCATCGCCTTTGCCTAATCTAATTCCGCGCACGCCCGTTGCAGTTCTGCCCATATTGCGGACATCTTTTTCGTTGAATCGGCACGCCATTCCGTTTTTTGTGCCGATGATGATCTCATTTTTTCCTTCGCTCAGTTTCGCTTCTATCAAACGGTCGCCCGCAGCAAGGCTGATTGCGTTTATTCCTCCTTTGCGGATATTCGAATATGCCGAGAGAACTGTTTTCTTAACAGTTCCTCTTTCGGTTGCCATCACAATAAATTTATCATCGGTGAATTCTTTTACCGTAACGAACGCAGTGATGTTTTCTTCTTTATCTTTTTCGATAAGATTTAAAATAGATCTTCCTTTTGTCGCGCGTCCGCCTTCGGGAATTTCGTGGACTTTGAGCCAGTAACATTTTCCGCGATCGGTGAAGAACATAATGTAGTGATGCGTTGACGCAATGAACATGTGCTCTATAAAATCTTCTTCTCTTGTTCCCGCGCCCGTTACACCTTTACCGCCTCTTCCTTGTTTTCTGTAACCGCTAACCGGAAAACGTTTGATAAATCCGCCGTGTGTAATTGTTACAACAACATCTTCCTCGGCAATTATATCTTCCAGCGCAAATTCTTTCAGTTCGCGTTCGATGGAAGTTCTGCGTTCATCGGCATATCTTTCTCTTAGTGCAAGAAGCTCGTCTTTAATTATGTTCCATCTTTTCTTTTCGTTTGTTAAAATGCCTTTCAGTTTTTCGATGAACTTGATCGTCTCTTTGTATTCGTCTTCTATCTTTTGTCTTTCAAGTCCCGTTAAGCGCTGCAGACGCATGTCGAGTATTGCTTTCGCTTGAATTTCCGAAAGCTTGAACTTCTTCATCAAATTATTTTTTGCAGTCTCGGTGTCTTTCGATTTCTTGATTGTCTGAATCACCGCATCAATGTTGTCGAGCGCAATTATGTATCCTTCTAAAATGTGTGCGCGTCTTTCTGCTGCATCAAGATCGAACTGTGTGCGTTTTTTCAGCACCTCCATTCTGTGTTCGAGGAAATACTGCATCATCTGCTGAAGTGTTAAAACTTTCGGCTGTCCGTTCACTAGCGCAAGCATTATAACGCCGAATGTTACCTGCATTGCCGTGTGTTTGAAAAGCTGATTTAACGTCAGCGCCGGCTGCCCGTCACGTTTCAATTCAATAACTATGCGCATGCCGTCGCGGTCTGATTCATCGCGGATGTTTGAGATGCCGTCAATTTTTCCTTCGCGCACAAGATCAGCAATTCTTTCTATCAAAGTTGCTTTGTTAACTTGATATGGAATTTCCGTGATGATAATATTTTCTCTATCGTTCTTTAAAGTTTCTATGTTGGCTTTTGCGCGGATAACAATTTTTCCGCGTCCGGTAAGGAATGCTTCTTTCACTCCTTCATAGCCGTAGATAATTCCGCCCGTTGGAAAATCCGGCGCTTTAACAATTTTTATTAACTCTTCCGGTTTCAGTTTTGGATTTTCTATTGTTGCAACAAGTCCGTCAATTATTTCGCCAAGATTATGCGGCGGAATATTTGTTGCCATGCCAACCGCAATACCGCTTGCGCCGTTTACTAATAAGTTTGGCAAGTAAGATGGCAGAACTGTCGGCTCTTGTAATGATTCATCAAAGTTTGTTGCGAATGCAACTGTGTTCTTGTCCAAGTCGCGAAGCATTTCGTCTGCAATTCTTGCAAGACGCGCTTCAGTGTAACGCATTGCCGCGGGTGAGTCGCCGTCAACCGAACCGAAGTTTCCTTGTCCGTCCACCAAAGGATAACGCAGAGAAAAATCTTGAACCATGCGCACCATTGAATCATAAACCGCTGTATCTCCGTGCGGATGATATTTACCAAGCACTTCACCAACTATGCGTGCGGATTTTTTATATGGTTTGTTGTGAGGAACTCCAAGCTCGTGCATGCCGAATAATACTCTGCGGTGAACCGGTTTTAATCCGTCTCTTACATCGGGCAATGCGCGCGCAACAATTACGCTCATTGCATAATCTATGTAAGATGATTTCATTTCTTCTTCAAGTGATACGGGAACTACTTTTTCAAATATCGTTGTCATCAGTAATATATCTTCTTTAATTGATTAAAATGTTTTCTTGCTCGTGCTCTTAATCTTGTTCTCGCTCTTTTTTAAACTATGAGTAAGATTATGATTAAGAACTTCTTCTTCAAATATGGTTGTAGTAGAAAATTTATTTTTATTTGATTTCCGTTTTTTTGCTGTTTTATATTTTTGTGGCGGATCAAAGAGCGTTGGTGTTGTGGTTATTGTAACAAAGTCTTTTATTCTTTTCTCGGCCAACTTTACATATTCTTTACTTATATCATAACCAATATAATTTCGTTTTGTTTTTACTGCAGCTATTGCCGTTTGTCCGCTTCCCATAAATGGATCAAGCACTATATCATTCTCAAATGTATAGAGTTGTATTAGTCGATATGGAAGTTCAAGGGGGAATGGTGCGGGATGCCCTATCTTTCTTGCTGATTCGGCAGAAAAGGTCCAAACGCTTTTTGTTAACTCTAAAAATTCTTCTTTGTTTATAGTGCTCTTAAGAAATTTATTTTGTTCTCTCCCATATGAGCCTTTCGAAAAAATTAATATGTATTCATGAATATCTCTAAGAATTGGATTCTTTGCGGATAACCAACTACCCCACGCTGTTGACGGGCTTCCGCTATTTGCCTTGTTCCAAATAATCTCTCCACGCATTAAATAACCCATCTCTAACATGTCGTCTATTATATATGAGTGAAGTGGTAAATACGGTTTGCGACCTAAGTTTGCAATATTAACACACGCGCGCCCTCCTGGTACAAGAACTCTGTAAACTTCTTTCCAAATATTTTTTATTAATTCCCTGTATTCCTTAAGAGTAAGGTTGTCGTCGTATTCTTTTCCAACATTATATGGCGGAGAAGTAACCATTAAATGAACAGAGTTGTCTGGCAGTTCTTCCATCCTCTCGCTTGATTTAATAAATATTCTGTTTAAATGATTTTCTGGTATTGGATTTTCTGTAAAATCTTTTGTTTCTATTACTCGCAGTCCTTCATAAAGCCTGCTTTCATAAAAAGTTGTGGCGTCATGATTGATTCTGCCGGGCGATCCGAAGGCGCTCGTTTTTGTTCCGTTATTTCTTATTGTTGTACGCATATTATTCTTCCTCCCATAACTCAACCCATCTTTTATACGGATTGAAATTGATATCCTTTCTTTTCCAATCAATGGTAATCTTTGTCGTGTCGGCGTTTTCCGCAAGCATTTTCAATGCTTCTTTAGTAACCTCTACTCCCCTTGGGTTTGTGTCTAGCTTTGGTAGCTTAATATATTTTTCTCTTCCAATTTCATTAAAGACTTTCTGCTGTGTTTCTTTTTTGATATAATAAAAACCGCCGCCATTACTCCAGTTAATCTGAACCAAAATCATATCACAAATAGGCAAGTATTTCTGTGAGAATTCAAGAGCGCTTTTCGGATCAACTGTCCAAATCAGTTTAACTCCAGTAAAGGTTTTTCCTGTAAAAGTTTTTATTGAGATCGGATTTCCAAAAACCCTTACGTCTATTTCAGCTTCAGTAATTGGAATTTCTGTTTCTACGTTTTTTTCGCCAAACCTTGAGACCAATAATGCAACAATTACTCTTTCTCGAACTGATCCAACTTCCATTCCTAATTTTCCTGCACGTGAGCTTTCTTGTTCTGCTAATTGAAATAAATAAGGAAGCTTGTTCTGAATCTTTTCAATTATCTCTTTCTTTCTAAAAACAGTAATTATTTTTTCGTTTGCCATTTCTGCGCCTTCCGTTAGATAAAATAATATTTTACAGTAATGCTGTTGCCAACCCGAAGTAAAACAATATCGTTGTTACATCTGTCAGCGCAAGAGTAATTGGTCCCGCCGCTAATTTTGGGTCAAGCTTTGTTTTGTGCAAAATTGCCGGCACGCTCAATCCCCAGAATGCCGCACTGATTTCTGCCAGCACAATGCTTGAACCGATTACAACTGCCGGAAGTACTTGTCCTTTCCATAAAAAAACAACAACTGTAACCAGCGCTCCGCAGCTTATGCCCAGCAAAAAAGATGTTTTGCTTTCGCGCAATAAATTTTTCAAATACCATTTCAAAGACGGCTGTGTTGAATGAAGCGTTTGAACCGTAACCGTCATTGATTGAATGCTTACGCTTTCGCCTAATCCAAGAACCAAGGCTAAAAAGAACGCTATCACCAAACTCATTTCGATCGTTGTGTGAAAAATTCCGATGAACAACGCCGCTGCCGTTCCGCTTGAAATTGTAACGAGCAGCCACGGAAAACGAATGCGCCACGATTTTAACGGTGATGCGTTTTTAAGTTCGTTAATTCTAAAACCGATCGTTTCAAAAACATCATCGTAGCTCCGCGGTTCGTCTTCGCTCGACTCGTCTTCAAGCAGTTCCTCGGTAAAAAGATTTACATCAACTATGCCGAGCAATTTTCTTTCCTCATCAACGACGGGGAAGGCTAAAAATTTATAAGTTACAAAGAACTCGCAGGCATCATAAACCGTTGCCGTCTTTGGAAGAGCGGCAACACGCTTAACCATTAACTCTTCTATTTTCTGTTCCGGTTTCCCGGTCAACAATCTTCTTGTTGGCAGAACACCGACAAGTTTTTTCTCATCGTCAACAACATAAAAGTAAACTATTCTTTCGCCAAGACCTTCTTCTCTAATTTTCTTTAGCGTTTCTTCAACGGATAAATTTTTATCGAGCGCGGTAAAATCTTTTCGCGCATGATCTAAAACCGGTTGATTATATGTTTGTTTGTCGTGCATTCCTCTTTTTCTTTGTCGTTGCGGGTCCGGCATTGCCGGGACTCCTCGCAATGACAATGTTAAATATCCAAGTTCGCGTACTTAGCGTGTTTCTCAATGAACGCTCGGCGCGGTTCAACTGCGTCGCCCATCAAAGTTTCAAAAATTTTATCTGCGGCTGCGGCGCTTTCCAAATTAACTTGCAGCACCGTGCGTGTTTCGGGATTCATTGTTGTTGACCACAATTGTTCAGGGTTCATTTCACCCAAACCTTTGTAGCGTGAGATCTGAATTCCCTTTGTTGAAGTTGTGCCTTCGCTTTCTTCCGCCTCTTCGCCTTCAACAACAATCACTTCTTCTTTTCCTTTTAAATCTGCTTTGAACCGTTTCAAAATTTTATCGCGTTCGTCATCATCGAAAGCATAATGTTCTTCTTTTCCTTTTTTAATTTTGTAAAGCGGCGGCTGTGCAATGTAAACTTTGCCGGACGTGATCAATTCTTTCATGTGGCGGTACAAAAACGTTAAGAGTAAAGTCCGGATGTGGCTTCCGTCCACGTCTGCATCTGTCATTAAAATAATTTTTCCGTAGCGCGCTTTTTCATGATCGAACTCTTCGCCAATTCCTGCGCCGATCGCAGAGACCATCGCCTGAATTTCTATGTTCTCTAAAATTTTATTGATCTTCGCTTTCTCAACATTCAAAATTTTTCCCTTGATCGGAAGTATCGCCTGGAATCTTCTATCGCGTCCCATCTTTGCAGAACCGCCCGCGGAATCTCCTTCGACAATGTATATCTCGCAATGCTCTGGATCGTTGATTGAACAATCTGCAAGTTTGCCCGGTAAGTGCATCGTGTCGAGAGCATTTTTTCTACGAACAAGTTCGCGTGCTTTGCGTGCGGCTTCGCGTGCTTCTGCTGCGCGCATACATTTATCAATTATCTTTTTTGCTATCGCACTATTCTCTTCCAGAAACTCTGAAAGTTTTTCTCCTACTAAAGTTTCTACTGCCGATTTAACTTCTCCATTACCAAGTTTAGTTTTTGTCTGTCCTTCGAACTGCGGTTCCATCACTTTAATGGAAATTACCGCTGTCAATCCTTCTTTGAAATCGTCACCCGTTAAAGTTATTTTGTTGCTGTCTTTGATGAGTCCGTTCTTGTATGCGTAGTTGTTAAGTGTTCTTGTGAGCGCGGTTCTAAAGCCGACGAGGTGTGTTCCGCCTTCTATCGTGTTAATGTTGTTCACATACGAGTGAACATTTTCGGAATATGAATCGCTGTACTCAAACGCGATTTCAACTGGCGTGTTATCTTTCTCTCCTTCGATATAAACCGGTTTGTGAATGGGCGAGCGGTTTTCGTCAAGATATTTTACAAAATCTATTAATCCGCCTTTGAACTTGTAAACTTCTTCCTGGTCGTCCGCTTCGTCTTTCAATGTCATCGTAACTTCTTTGTTGAGATATGCAAGCTCGCGCAGTCTTTCGGCAACAGTATCAAAGTGAAATTTTATTGTCTTGAAAATTTCTTTATCCGGCATGAATGTAGTTTTGGTTCCGGTGTTTTCGCTTTTATATGTTCCTGTTTGTTTTACCGAGGCTTTCGGGATACCGCGTTTGTATTCCTGCGTATAGATTTTTCCGTCCCGTTTCACTTCTACAACAAGCCACTCCGAAAGCGCATTCACAACAGAAACACCAACGCCGTGAAGCCCGCCGGAAACTTTATAAGAATTTTTATCAAACTTTCCTCCCGCATGAAGAACTGTCATAACAACTTCAAGCGCAGATTTTTTTTCTTCGGGATGCATGTCAACCGGAATGCCTCTGCCTCTGTCTTCAACCGTAACGCTTTGGTCTTTGTGAATAGTTACAATTACTCGGTCGTTGTAACCGGCGAGAGCTTCATCAATACTGTTGTCAACCACTTCGGTGATTAGGTGATGAAGTCCGCGCGACCCAATATCGCCGATATACATTGCGGGACGTTTACGTACTGCTTCAAGTCCTTTTAATACGTTAATACTTTTCGCGTTGTATTCTTCCTGCTTTGCTGCGGTGTCTTTTACTTTTTCTTTCGCCATAATTTATCTGTATTCCTTCCTGCCTGCCGGACAGGCAAGCTCTACAAAAACTTTAATGTTTTTATTACTTGTCCGTTAAAATGTTTATTTATTTTTTCTGCTATTAGATTTTTTCTTAGGTTCAATTCGCTTTTCCAGACAGAGTTTTCTACTCTAAGAAATAAAATTTGTTTTTCTACCTTAACTGCTTGAGCGATCGGTTTTAGTTCTGGAAATATTATTTCAAACTCATCAACAATATTATAATTCTTAAGCGACTCGCGCAGATTGGTAAACTCTGCTTCTTTATTCAACACATCATCGAGTGTTCTAAAACTGCTACGCGTATGCTGCTTTGCCATTGTTAACTTTTATTAAAAGATTTTCTTTTCCCATATCCAGACCTTCTGTTTTAGTAAGGTCGGTCATAGTAATAAACGCTTGTCCTATTTGAGAAAGATACCGGCTGATTCTTCCGGAGCGGTAAATATCAAGTTCGCCGAAAACATCGTCCATCAAAAAGATTGGTGTCTTTCCAAGTTTTTCTTTCATAAAAAAGAACTGACCAAATCTCAGAGCAATCTGAAATGTTTTATGCTGTCCTTGTGAACCAAAGCGTTTCAATTCTAGATCGTTTATATAAAAAATAAAATCGTCGCGATGCGGTCCGGCTAAATTCGTTCCTCTCCGTAGTTCGTCTTCGCGGAGATTGTTCAGCTCTTCTCTAAATCTTTCCGGTATTTTTTCCTGATCTGTTCCCGAAAAAGAATCATAAATTATTTTTGGTTCTTCTGCGCCTTCAATAATTTGATTATAAGAATCTTTAAGGTAGCCGTTAAACTCGATAACAAAATTTTGTCTGTGTTTAATTATTTCCGTGCCGCTTATGATTAGAGATTCCGTCCATGCATCCAGCTGATCATATAAGTTCTGGTTACGTGTTTCTTTAATCTGCGTCAACAATGAAGAGCGCTGACGTAATGTTTTATTGTACTCCAGTAGCATTTCCAAATACGTCTGGCTTGCCTGCGAAATTACCGAATCTACAAATCTTCGCCGTTCTGCCGGTGCGCCCTGTGTAATTGCGTGATCGGATTGTATCAGCGAGACGATCGGAAATTTTCCTATTACCGAAGTAGAATTAAAAACTTGTTTGCCGTCCAAATAAAAATTCTTTTTCCCTTTTGAAGAATCAAAAAATATCCGCGTGTTGTTTTCGGTTAAATCTGAAAAGTTTCCTTTCGCATCAAAATATTGTTCGCCGAACATTATAACATCGTTCTCGTTAGCAAGATTTAAGTTTTTTGTAGTGCTCAAATAGTAGATTGCCTCTAATATGGATGTCTTTCCCTGCCCATTACCACCAACGATGAGATTTAACTTGTCGGAAAAATTCAGCGATGTGTTTTTATGCAGTCTGAAGTTTTGCAATTCGATTTGCTTAAGAACCATTTTACGTATTTAAGCGAACCGGCATCAACAACATCATTAAGTCTAGATTTTCTTTTTTCTGGACCGGTTCTATTACTACCGCTTTGGTCGGTGAGTGAAGTTTAAAAATTATTTCTTCTTCGCTGCTTAAGTGTGTAAGAACATCGTTAACGTAAGCTGAGTTGAATCCGATTTCCAGAGCGTCTCCTTTGTATTCACAAATTACTTTTTCTTCTCCTGATGCGCCGATATCTAAATCTTCTGCGGAGATTTCCAAAGCATCCGTCGTGATCGCAAACTTAACACGTCTTGTGCTTGATGTAGAGAACAGCATCATTCTTTTTATTGATTCGTGAATATCTCTTGTGTTTACTTTCATAAAAAATTCGTTCTCGAGTGGAATTACGCTTGAGTAGTCGGGATATTTTTGACTGATGAGCCGTGTGATCAACTCTATGTCGTTCAGCTTAAACGATACATAAGTTTTTGTAAGATGAATTTTGACATCCTTCTCGTTCAATATTTTCAAGAGAACAGAGACTGCTCTTTCCGGCACCACATATTGTTGATTGAACGCTGCCTTAATATTTTTGTTTAACATATTTACAAGTCGGTGACCATCAGTAGTTACAAGCCGTAATCCGTCGTCTCTAAACTCAAACAATGTACCCATCATAGCGGGACGCATTTCTTCTTTGCTCATTGCGAAGGCGCATTTTTCAAATGCTAATCTTAATTCTTCTCCATTGATCAATACCTCGTTTATATCTTTTGCGTTTTTATCGGTTTCTACAGACGGAATTTCCGGGAACTCGTCGGCATCCAAATAACTGATGGTATATTTTCCCATATCCGTAACTATGTTGATTTTTTTATTCGCCATTAATTTGAAATGAATTGTTGTGTCTTTCAAAGAGCGAACGACATCGTTCAAAAGTCTTGCCGGAACAACTATTTTTATGTTTTCTTCTGCCACTATGTTAAGCGAAGACTTCAAAGATATTTCTAGGTCGGTGGCATAAATGGTAAGCTGCCCGTCTTTAACTTCGAATAAAAAGTTTTCCAGAATTGGCATTGGTGTGCGTGTTGGAACTGCTGGAATGATTTTGCTTAGAAGTTTTTCGAGCTCTTTGCTGTTAACTTTGAATTCCATAATTCATCTCCTAGTTGAACCAAAAATATCAAAAAATGCTACCATTTTCAATTTGTGTTTTGCTTCTGTTTAAGTGATATCAACAGCCTTATTATTATATAAACTATATATACATTTAAATTATATTAATAATAAGCAATGTTAACTTGTGTATAAGTAGTTTTTATTAACCGTTCAATTAAATTTCTAAATATATAACCAACAGAATAAAGTTGGTAACATAACAACAAACGTAAGTTATCAAATGATGTGTTATTAACAATAGAATATAAACATTAATAGCACTGATTATACACTGGTTACCAACAAGAATAAATTTTATGTAACACGCATCTCAATTTTATTTTTTATTGAATCTACCATCTCTTGCATTTTAGGATCTCCCGCTACTAGATTCTCAATGCTGGATTGTGAATGAATAACAGTAGAGTGGTCTCTTCCACCAAAATGTAGACCAATGGTTTTCAGAGAAGATTTAGTTAGTAATTTGGAAAGGTACATAGCAACTTGACGAGCAAAAACTATTTCTTTTCTTCGATTCTTTTCACGAAGTTTATTTTCTTCTAGATTAAAGAACTCGCAAACTACTTTAGTGATCAACTCTATAGAGATATTAACCTGTTTATTTGTAGAAACTTCTTTAACTGTTTTTTTTACGAGGTCAAAATTTATTTCTTTAGAAGTAAGAGAAGAGTTAGCAAGAAGTTTGATTAAACACCCCTCCAATTCACGAATATTTGAAGATATATTTTGCGCTATATATTCTATAATTTCACGGGAAAGAATAATGCCATATACTTCGCTTTTATTTTTTAAAATAGCAACACGGGTTTCGAAATCCGGAGGTTGTATATCCGCAGACAAACCCCAAGAGAAGCGGGAGATCAATCTTTCATTTAAACCTTTTAAATCTTTAGGCGGCTTGTCGCTGGATAATACAACTTGTTTGCCGGATTGATGTAGAGTATTAAAAATTTGGAAAAATAAATCTTGTGTTTTTTCTTTACCAACCAAAAACTGAATATCATCAATAATAAGAGCATCCATACTTTTGTAGAAACTAGAAAACTCGTTAACAGTATCGCCCTGAATAGATTCTACAAATTCAACAGTGAAAGCATCTGAGGAAATATATACAACACGTTTTTCCGGGGAACGCTCTAAAATTTTATTGCCGATAGCATGTATCAAATGAGTTTTTCCTAAACCCACTCCTCCGTATATAAAAAGTGGATTGAAAGAGGTTTGTCCGGGATTCTCTCCTACTGCAATAGCAGCAGCGCGCGCAAGTTGATTTCCTTCACCCTTTATAAAATTTTCGAAAATATATCTTGGGTTTAAATAGGTTTCAAAATCACGCTCTTTAGTTTTTGTTACAGAAAGAGCAGAATGGTTATTGGAAGAAACGGGAGCCGCAAATTCGTCTGCAGAAATCTTTTCTTCATAGATCACGTAAGCAAGTTTTCCGTCGGCACCAAGAACCTGAGAAATAGTTTTATTGATTAAAGTATTATAATGTTCTTCTATCCACTCAATGAAAAAATTATTAGGAACATAAATTTTAAGCGTGGATTTTTCCAGCTCAAAGGGTTTGATGGGCAGAAACCAGGTGTTATAAGTTATAAAAGGAACATTTTCTTTGATTAATCCTAAACATTCCTTCCAAACTTCAGAAGCGTTCTTTTCGGTTTGAAGGCCAAGAAGGCTTTCGGCTGCGTTTTGCATATTGTCCACAATACAGAAGAAAGAAAAAGGTGTAAAAAAATGATTTATTATAAAAGACTAAGACAATTTTTGAGATTACGAACAAATTATTAACATTAAAAAGTCAGCATAAACTATTTGATTATAAGCAACTTTCAGAGAAAATTATTAATAACTAACATAGACAGACAAGAAATTTACAACACTAAACAGGTTCTTAAAAATGTGAAACGTTCCACAAAACTCTATTATCAACAACTTATTCACAGCTAATTTAAACACGATCTACTCCATCGAAGATAGTCGAAGAGTGTAATTAGTGCAAACAAATTCTCTTAGAGAGAAAAATATTTTTATAAAAAGAAGTTTTGAACAAAGAACAACGAAAGCTAATTTTGTGCCGAAGAAATTAATTAAGCAATAATTTTATTTGAGACGAGCATGAAAAATCTTTTGATAGTTTTTACAGGAGGTACTTTCTCTATGAGAATAGATGAAAAGACGAATTCAGCAGTTCCTTATTTCCACGGAGAGGAATTGTTAAAAATGATTCCTCAAGCAAAGCAATTCGCAAATATATCTGTTTATGACTTTGGAAAATATCCAGGACCACATATCACACCCGAACTAATGTTGAAACTATCAAAGAAAATAAAAGAATTTACTTCACGCGCAGACATAGACGGAATTATAGTAACCCACGGCACGGACACACTGGAAGAGACCGCATATTTTTTAGATTTAACAATTAAAACTGAAAAACCAATAGTGGTAATAGGTGCGATGAAAACTAGCAGCGAAAAAGACTGGGATGGTCCGTTAAATCTTTTGGACGCAATTCATATTTGCAATAACACGAACAGCAGAGGAATGGGCGTTCTGGTTTGTCTTAACGGAGAAATTAATGCGGCAAGCGAGGTTACAAAAACACATACAGAAGACATAGAAACATTCCGAAGCCTGGATTTTGGTTCGCTGGGATTTGTTGATAGAGGTAGAATTATATTCAACAGACAGCCGAATAAACTAGAAAGAATAGAAACAGAAAAAATTAATTCAAACGTAGATCTTATAAAAATTTATGCAGGAATGAACGAAAAATTTTTCATGTACTCTGCAGACAGCGGGGCAGATGGCGTAGTCATTGAAGCAATGGGTGTTGGCAATGTTCCACCACCAGCATTTGATGGAATTAAGTATATAGTAGAAAAAAATATTCCGGTAGTTCTTGTTTCTAGATGTCCGGCAGGAGAAACCCTGGACATTTATGGTTATCCAGGCGCTGGAAAATGGTTAAAGAATATAGGAGTGATTTTTGCAGACTACTTGAACGGGCAAAAGGCGAGGATAAAATTAATCGTCTGTCTTGGTCTAACTAAAGACAAAGAAAAACTTAGAAAGTTATTCGAGAAGTAAACATGAAAAACAGAAGTGAAAATTTTTGGAAATATGTAAAACCATGGTTAGGAACAACGGCCCTTTTACCGCTTATCATTTATTACACGATTAATAAAGGACAATTTACTTTTATAGATTATATAAATTTATTAATTCACGAAGGCGGACACGGCGTATTTAAGATCTTCGGAAAATTTATTTATACACTTGGCGGAACGCTGATGCAAATAATAATTCCGTCAATGTTCATAATATATTATCTGATAAAGGAAAAGAAATTCGGCACACAGATATTTCTAGTATGGCTTGGGGAAAACTTAATTAACATTAGCGTTTATGCAGCAGATGCACGCGCGCAAAAGTTACCACTATTAGGGGGGAATAAGGTTTACCATGATTGGGCGTGGTTGTTATCTCAAACGGGATTGTTGGAACAAGATAAATTAGTAGGAAATATTTTTTATGGAACAGGAATTTTAATGTTTTTAATTGCTCTATTATTACCTCTCTTTTTAAGAGAGACAGAGCAAGCCAATATAGACCTTAACATTTGACCACACCAAGCCTCATCTTTCCATTTTTAAGTGCCAGGCAACAAGCTTTCTCAACCGAAAAAGATTTTCATAATTAGAATTGTAATTCACCAAAGCCAAGTAATAGCCGATAACTTTCTCATATTCTTTTTTATAAAGATTTATCGCTGCGCCAACATAATAAAAGTCATCTGCCTTAACGGAATTAATAAGTAGAGGGGACCTCCTCAAATAGTTTTCTGAAATAATTAGCATTTCATCTGCATTTAGAATTTCGCTGTTTTGTAAAAAAGCTTTAGCAAGCTGAATATATACACTCAGCCGAGAAGCACTATCCGGCTTTGTGGTTCCAATAAAAGAATTAGATTCATTTTTAATCGAAAAAACATGCAGAAAAGTAGAGGCATTACTTTTTTCGTTTAAAAGAATATTATTATAGTCTTTGTTAACCTGCAAAGAATCCGGGAAAAGATTTACCAGCCGTTCTAAAGAGGACAACCGCGCATTTATTATTCCTAATTTTTCATTCGCAAAAGAGTAAAGCAGATTTGTTTGATAATCATTCGGGAAAAGTTCTTTAAGATATTTTGATAATCCGAATGCAAAGCGGTAATTTTTTGAAGTATTCAACGCATAATCTATAGTATTAAGCAAATCATTTTTTTGAGGAGGATGTTTTTTGGCATACTCTTTTATGTACAATCCGGAAGAAAGCGTATCAAATTTTTCATCGAATGAATAAATATAGTTAGACAGCTTCCCAACAAAAAAAGCGCGAGGAGCTAAAAATTCAAGCAGAGGATGAATCTCAGAATTAATAGGGTAGTCGTTAGACAGAGAAAAAAATCCGCGTGGCGAAACAGATTGACAAGCCAAGAATGTAAACGGACTATTAATTCCAATCCTTTCAAAATCTTTTTTTATCAAAAGAGAAGAAAATTTTTTATTGATGACTTCTGGAGAAATTTTGATTTCTTTTTTTGAGCCAACCAAAATAATATCATTGGAAACACCACCCCAAAGTTGTGAATACGGAAATACCGCCGAGAAGGTATTTAATACAAGCTTGACCACATCATCATCCGCCTCATAAAGATGGAACCACTGAACCATAATACCGCCGTCTGCTAGCGATGCAGAACATTTTTCAAAATACTCTTTTGAAAATAAATTTCCTATTCCTGCAACCCAAGGATTAGAAGGCTCTGAAATAATAACGTCGTATTTTTCTTTAGAAAGCTTTAATAAAGTAACAGCATCTTCGTTGATGATATTCACACGCGGATTATTAATACAATTTTTATTCTCATGCTCGAAAAGGGAAGCAGCAGAAATAACCTCTTTTGAAATCTCCGCACAAATAATTTTTTTAACGGGGGAGTTTAATACCGAGCCAATAGTTGTCCCGCTGCCGAAACCAACTACAAAAATATTTTTCGGATCGGGGTGAAGCATCATAGGAATTTCACCAAGCAAGACTTGGGTTGGCATATCAAAAAATGTGCTTGCATCAGGCTTGCCGTTAATTATTAATCTTTTGTTCGTCTTGTTCCGAAGAGATTGTGTAACCGCAACAGTTGCGTTCATCCCTTCTTTATAAAAAATTATTTCTTCATCAGTAAAGCCTTTGGCAAATTCATCGAAGGAACTTGGCGGATGAACACCGAAAGAACGGAACACTCCGCTTAGCAAAACCTTTTCATTCCATTTTGGGAAAAAGACTAGATAAGAACAAAAAGCAATTGTGCATATAGAATAGAAAAACACTTTTTCTTTGGCAGAAAAGGATTTGTATTTAGACAGCAGAAGAACCGCACCAAATAAATTAAGCGCGATACCAATTTCAAAAGTTATTTTTATTCCGAACAATGGAATGAATACGAGCCCGGTTAAGACAACTCCAACAACGGTTCCCAGAGTATTTACAGAAAATACTCTGCCGACAGAAACGCCGATTTTTTTATATGAAGCAGTAACTATTTCGGAGGCAACAGGGAGAGACATTCCCATGAATAAAGTAGGCAATAACATTAAACAAAAGCAGAGAATAAACTCGACAGCAAGGAAAAGTTCAAATGATTCTTGAGATTTCGAAAACAGCGCTGAGACTTTCCACAAAAGGTAAGGCAAGCGTTCATAAAAAAGCAGAACGAACATAGTTGAAAAACCGATTGCACCCTGTAAGAAGGTCATCAATTTTACATAATTATATTTTTTAAAAACATTTCGAGAAATAACCAAACTGCCTAATGTTATTCCTCCGATGAATGACATCAACATTATTGAGAATGCGTATGTAGAAGAACCGAAGAAATTAATTAACAATCTGACCCAAACCATTTCATATAAAAGAGCAGCCATTCCCGAAATTCCCGCAACGAGGATAACTCTTTTCACAGTCTGTTTATCTACTTCAAATAAATCCTTGTGGTTTGTATCTTCTGTAGGAACAAGTTTGCGTTCAAGTAATTTATTTTGTTTTCTCGATAAGTAGAAGCCCACTAATCCAGCAAAGACATTTAAGAAGGCAGTAGAATAAATTGTTATCTCTAAACCGTATTCTTTTATTAATACAAAACCTGCAAACACTACTCCGATAACAGCACCAAACGAATTTAGAAAATATAGAGAAGCAATCTCTTTCCGTGCATCTTGAAGACGCTCTACAAAAAAATTGCTCAGCACTGGCAAAGTTCCTCCCATCGCTGTTGCAGGAAGAAAAAGAAGAATAGCCGCAACAAGAAATCGAGTCCCGGTAAATAATAATGGTTTTGATATAAGATTTAAATTCGAAGCTGTTGAAAGAAATAAATTTCCGACAAGAGAATTAATCGTGGGATATAACAAGCAATAAACGCCAATGAATAATTCTAATAAAGAATAAACTTTCACAGGATTAGTAATAGTGTCGGACCTTTTCCCGAACAAATAATTACCAAAAGCGAGACCGCCTAAAAAAGTAGCAAGCACCGTCATTTGAGCATAAGTAGTATTGCCCAAGAATAAACTTAAATATTTAAACCAAACGACCTGGTAAATCAATCCGGCGATTCCGCTAATGACAAAAAGTAGCGAGACGATTATTCTAACATTTTGCTTTTGCATGCTTCCTCATTTAAGAACCAATTGCAATTTAAGAAAGGTTTGGCGCAATTAAACACAGACCAGAAAAAACTGTGGCGGACGAATCTAATTAACAAAAAGAAGCTGAATAATTATAAACACCGGAAGAAGAATCAAAAGGGAGAAGCCATAAATATATGCGAAGAAGCTTGGCATTTTTATATTGTTCTCTTCAGCCACCGCCTTCACCATGAAATTTGGACCATTGCCGATGTAAGTCATACTGCCGAAGAAAACTGAACCAACAGAAATTGCTTTAAGAATCTCTTCCGGTATTCCGGCAACGATATTTCCAGAATTTATTCCTAAGCCCAGAGCAAGAGAATGAAATGTTACCGCAGTTGGAGTATTATCTAAAAAACTACTTAACAATCCGGAATAGTAATAAAATTGTTGAGGTAAAATTACACCAAGAGACTTTGCGTTGTATTCAAGGTACAACAAACATGGAACCATTGTTATAAAAATACCAAGAAATAAATAACCGACTTCTTTAATCGGTTCCCAAGTAAAATTGTTTGATTCCCTTGTTACCTTGGTTGTAAACACTAAAGAAAAAATAGCCATCGCAAGAATAATGCCTTCGCGGATAAATTTATAATAATGATTACTTTTTATGAAAGGAAGATATTGTTCGTTCAAAAAAGCTACAGCAACGATAACTCCGACGAGCCAGATAAAATTTATCTTTCCGGAAATTTTAATTGGTCTTATAACCGTGCGATCTGATTCAACCGCTTCCGCCGGCTCTTTTTTGTAGTAATATGTATCAATTAAAAAACAAATAGTTACGAGAAACAGATTAGTAACAAACCACTCGGGGAATAATTTTAGAAACCATGTAAAATGAGCGCCGCGAAGATACATCATAAACAACGGCGGATCTCCGAGCGGAGTTAATAATCCTCCGCAGTTAGCTACTACAGCTATGAAAAATAAAATAGTGTGGACTTTGAATTTTCTTTCTTTGTTGGTGTGAATAAGAGCGCGTATAAGAAGCATTGCTGCACCGGTCGTTCCCATTAACGAGGCAATGACAGCACCGATGATCAGAAACAACGAATTTACAGAAGGAGTTGCTTCAATGTCTCCATCTAAAAAAATTCCGCCCGTAATGGTATATAGTGCACCAAGCAGAATTATAAAGGGCACGTAATCAAACAGAATAGTTTCAAAAAGTTTTTCTCCTAACCCAGCGCTTAAAAGATATATCACAACGGGAACGCTAAGAACGAAAGCCACAATGAGTTTGTTTTTATTCTTTTCCCAAAAACGATTCCAGAGCAAAGGAAAGATTGCTATAGAAAGAAGCATTAAGAGAAAAGGAATAGCAGCAAACAGAGGAACATTAACAGTAAAATCGTTCATTGATTAGATCCGATTATTTTGTGTCGAAAAACATTTATATAGAAAACGCTAAAAAAAATAATTTAAAACTGCATTTATAAAATTGAAAAACAGAGTAAAATTCAAAAATAGTAAATTACTTTTTGAGAAGATCTCTTATTTGAGTCAACAGCAAAACCTCTTCTTTGGGTGCAGGCCTTACTTCTTCTGTTTTCCTTAAACGGTTTATTCCTTTTATCATCATAAAAATAGCAAAGGCAATAATGATAAAATCAATTATTGTATTAATGAACAATCCGTATTTAATAGTAACGCCATAAGCCAAAGAGACAGAAAGTTTGCTAAAATCTATACCGCCCAACAGCAAGCCGATAGGAGGCATTATCACATCCGACACTAGTGAAGTAACTATCTTACCGAATGCCGCACCGATAATAATTCCTACAGCCATATCAACGACGTTACCCTTCATTGCGAATGTTTTAAATTCTTGAACGAGTTTCATTTATCTCCTTTGATTTAGTTGTTAAAAGTTAAAGCAGTGACGTAAACAGATTATCTATAATTATTGCAACTCGCAGTGCTCAACCATCAAGAATATTCATTAATTTTTTATAAACAAATATTCGATACCGTTGTTTTCCGGTGGACTCCTTTAAAATATTTTCTTCTAATAATTTCGCTATGAGAACATTTGCCGTTTGTTTATTTAATCCAAGTTCTTTAGTGATAAATGGAAGCGATATAAATGGTTTGCGAAAGATCAGATCAAAAACTTTTAACAATGGCGCAGATACAAACTCTTTATCTAGAATAGTTTGATAATCGCTCAACTCTAAATCAGAAATATTTTTTATGATGTGAGAGGTATGTATAGAGGAATCAATTATTATTTTAAGAAAAAATTTAATCCAGCTTTCCCAAGAGTTATTTTTTTCTAAATCTTCCAACCGATCAAAATATTCCGCCTTTCTATTGTTTAAGACCTGTGAAATTTGGAGGATGGGAACGCTTAATCGCTTCTTCCATAAAAAATGAAGTTGCAACAAAACTCTTCCAACCAAGCCATTGTTAGTCTCGAAAGGATGAATCATTTCGAATTGGGCGTGAATCAATGCCGCATTAACTACAAAAGGGTACGAGAGATCAGAAGCAATGTATGCTTCAAAATCTTTCATGAGTGGTTCAATCTCTCCAGGAGAAGGGGGAATATATTTTGCATCGCTTTTCCCGGAGGAATATTGTCCGACCCAAGTTTGTGTCTTTCTATATTCACCCGGACGCAAATCTTCCGGAGATAAATCACGACCTAATTCTTTGTGAATTGATTTTATAATGTGTGAAGAGCTGGAGACATCACGAAGCAATTTTTGCGCTAATGATAAAGCGCGCAGATAACCCAAAATATTTTTTAATTCTTCTTGATCTTCTTGAATAAGCCTGCTAAAAATATCTGCAAGATTTAATTTATAATCATCAATCCTCAAACTTTTTAAGGACTCTAGAATTGTCAAAGAAGAAATTAGGAAATGATTTAACGGAAGAACATTTATCGCACCCTCTAACAGATATAGAGATTTATCAGCCTCATTAATTAATGCATATATCTCAGAATCAAGACGAATTTTAGGATTGGGGGGCAAAGAGGCAACAGACATATTTGTTAGTCAGTTAATTCAGATTAAAAATGATAAATAATTAATTATAAGTCAACATATTTAGACCCATTAAACATAATAAATAATATAGTCCAGTATTTGTTTGTTAAAATTAATTTACTGATAAATTAGTCAAATATCTTTAACTAAGCAGATTCTCGTCTCTGTATAGAAGAAGAATGGCCGCCTGAGAAACAATGACAAATTTTTCTTTTTCAATTTCTACTTCGATCGCATCCCGTCTAAGAAATAAAGCAAAATCACCTTCGTGTGCCTGAAGAGGAATATATTTTGTTGCCTTGTTCTCACGCCACGGCTCATCATCTTCTGAGGGCATGCCGATAGGATAACCGGGACCAATCTTAATTACATATCCACCTTGAACCTTTTCTTTTTCCTGAACACCGGGAGGAAGATATAAACCGCTGTTTGTTTTGTTAATATTATCTTCCGGCCTGATAAGAACACGGTCGCCTACAATAATTATCTTTTCTGTGTTGATCATTTTTTTCACTTGTTGTCTCCTTAAAAATAGCAAATGAAAAAGTGAGCTTCAAATACTTATCTTTGTTATAATAATCTTTGGGCAATGATGAAAGATCAATGGAAAGACCATTGGAATGATCGTTATTCGACGAGCGAATTTATTTACGGTAAAGAACCGAACAGATTTTTTGAAGAAGAACTGAATAAATTGAATCCCGGCAAAATACTTTTTCTTGGCGAAGGTGAAGGACGAAACGCGGTTTACGCCGCCTCGCTTGGCTGGAGTGTTGACGCAGTAGATCAAAGCGAAACAGGCAAAATGAAAGCCATGCAGCTATCATCAGAGCGGAAAGTTAAAATTAATTATTACGTTGAAGATCTTTATTCATATAAACCAAAACAAAACCATTATGATGCAGCCGTGTTTATTTTCCTTCATTTAGAAGAAAGTTTGAGAAGCATTGTCTTTAAGAAAGCAATTGACTCGTTAAAACCCGGCGGAAAAATTATTCTTGAGGTTTTTGAAAAAGATCAGATTAAATATGATTCTGGCGGACCGAAGGATGAAACGTTGCTCTACTCACTTGAAAATATTTCCGAAGAGTTAATAGAATTATGCTTCGAAAAATTTTCTAAAGAGATTATAATTTTGGACGAAGGAAAATATCACCAAGGGAAAGCCTCCGTTATCCGATTCGTAGGAGAGAAACACAAACAAAAAATTTTGTTATATAAATGAGAAAAAAATCATGATAAGAAAATATTTGATAACAACAACGCTCGCGCTTTTGATTTTTGCTTGCAGCAGGAATAACAGAAATTCAATTATCGAAGAATCAGGCACAATCGAAGCAACAGAATCTGTTATAAGTTCACAAGTGGCCGGAAAAATAATAAAGATTATCAAAGACGAAGGAGCTCAGGTATCAGTCGGCGACACAATTGTAATGATAGATCATGAGGCATTGGATATCCAGCGGAAGCAAATGATTGCCAATAGCGAGATTGCGAAGGCTCAATTAGATCTACTAATAATCGGAGCTCGAAAAGAAGATATTAATCAAGCCGAGCAGATGCTTAATCAAGCGGAAGTAAATTTTGATATTGCAAAATCAGACAAAGAAAGAATGGAAAATTTAATTAAAGCCAACACGATAACACAGAAACAATACGATGACGCAAAAGCGCGGTTTGATATTGCACAAGCACAACTAAGCTCGGCAAAAGAAAATTTTAACAAAATAAAAAACATAGCCCGTGCGGAAGAAATTACCCAGGCAAGAGCAAACTATCAAAAAGCTGAGGCGGCAGTAGAATCAATAAACAAAAACATTCGGGATTGTTATGTTACTTCTCCAATGAATGGTTTTGTAATTAAAAAATTTGTTGAGATTGGCGAAACAGTTTCAATGCTCTCTTCGTTATTTAAAATCGCCGATTTATCAAAAGCAAAAGTAACTATTTATGTCTCTGAGACAGAAATCGGAAAAATTAAATTAGGACAAAAAGCGGAAATCAAAGCTGATTCATTCCCGGATAAATCGTTCGAAGGAAAAGTAATTTTTATTTCACCGGAAGCAGAATTCACACCCAAAAATATTCAAACTAAAGATGAGCGGACAAAACTTGTCTTTGCCGTCAAGATCGCAATTCCCAATCCTCAACAGGAACTTAAAACCGGGCTGCCGGCTGATGTAAAGATAATTTTATAATGAATAATATTATTGAAATTACATCACTTCGGAAAAGTTACGGAGAAATTAAAGCTGTTAATGATGTCTCTCTTTCGGTTAGAACCGGAGAAATGTTCGGCTTAGTCGGTCCTGATGGTGCCGGGAAAACCACAATGATTAGAATTCTTTGCGGACTGATCAGTCAAGAATCGGGCAACGTTAAGATTTTAGATAAGAATCTAGGGCAATCAAGAAAAGAAACACAAAAAAATATTGGTTATCTCTCTCAGAGATTTAGTTTATATGGCGACCTGTCTGTTGATGAAAACATAGAATTCTTTGCAGAGATTCATAATGTAAAAGATTATTTTAAAAGAAGAGACGAGCTCTTAGACTTCTCAAGACTTAAACCATTTCGAAATCGTACAGCCGAAAAACTTTCCGGTGGAATGAAACAAAAACTTGCGCTTGTGTGCAGCTTAATTCACGAACCCAAAATTCTTTTTCTTGATGAACCAACAACAGGGGTGGATCCGGTTTCGCGCAGAGATTTCTGGAAAATCCTTTCCAAGTTACTGAAAGAAGGCATTACGATTTTTATGAGCACGCCATATTTAGATGAGGCGGAGCGCTGTAACAGAGTGGCTTTGATGAGCTCCGGGAAAATTATAGCATTAGATACACCGAAAAAAATAAAGGAGAAGATGGACAAACAGATTATTGAAATTGTCTGCAGTCCTGTTAGAGTTGCATATCAAACCATAAAAAGAAACACCGCTCTTGAAGTTCAGATGTTCGGCGATAGAATAAATGTAGTTGTAGAAAATTATAAATCCGAACTTGCTTCGATAAAAAAATTGCTTGTTGAGAACAAAGTTCAAATAGCAGACGAAAGAATAATTACTCCAACACTTGAAAATGTTTTTATGCATCTTATTAAGGACGCGTAATAAGTGAACTCGATCGAAGTAAAAAATCTTACAAAAAGATTTGGAAGTTTCACTTCTGTTGATAACATTTCGTTTAACGTAAGGCAATCGGAAATTTTCGGATTTCTTGGCGCAAACGGAGCCGGTAAATCTACAACAATAAGAATGTTATGCGGAATATTAGAGCCGACCTTAGGCGATGCAATAGTGGGAGGACACAGTGTTGCAAAAAATCCGGACAGAGTAAAACAAAACATCGGATATATGTCGCAAAGATTTTCTCTTTATAACGATTTAGCAGTAGGAGAAAATTTAGATTTTTTCGGCGGTGTTTATGGATTATCCAACGAAAAACTTAAAGAAAGAAAAAAATGGGTTCTAAAAATTGCTAATCTGGAAGGAAAAGAAAATTTATTAACCGGCTCGCTCCCGGGCGGAATTAAACAAAGACTCGCCCTTGGCGCAGCGGTAATTCATCAACCAGGCATAGTGTTTCTAGATGAACCAACAAGCGGTGTAGATCCGATCTCGCGCCGTAATTTTTGGGAATTAATCAACGAACTTTCCTCCGAAGGAACAACAGTATTTGTTACCACACACTATTTAGAAGAAGCTGAGTTCTGCAATAATATTATATTGATAGATGCCGGAAAGCTAATTGCCGAGGGAAATCCAAAACAATTAAAAACAGACTACCTAAAAAACAGTATTTACGAAATAGAGAGCGATAAAGTAATTGAAACTCTCGAACTTCTAGAGAAGCAAAATTTTGTCGTAGAGACGTCAATCTTTGGGAACAATATTCATATAAGTGTAAAAGAAAAATTTAATGATTTAACCAGAATTAATAAAATATGCGAAGAGAACTGCATAACAATTAAGAGAATCAATAAAATTGTGCCAACTCTTGAAGATGTTTTCATTCATCTTTTAGGAAACGAAAAGAAATTATGAATCTAAAAAGAACAAAGGCAATAGCGAAAAAGGAATTCAAGCATTTATTCCGGGATATCAGAATGCTTTTAATTCTTCTTCTCTTTCCCGTCTTTTTACTCGGCGTGTTCGGCTACGCAGTTAACTTTGATGTACACCATATAAAAATAGTTGTGTTTGACGAAGAAAACTCTGAAGTAAGCAGAGAGTTCATAAGTTCTTTAACCAAGTCAACATATTTTGATTTGGTCGGTTACATAAGCAATGATTCCCAAATAAAAGAAATCCTTGATGAAAAAAAAGCGCAATGTATAGTAGTTATTCCAAAAGATTTTTCAAGAAAATTTTACTCGAAACAGGAAGCAAAGATTCAATATTTAATTGACGGGGTTGATGGCAACTCTGCTAATATAATCCAATTCTACTCAATGGCGGCGACACAATCGCTAAACGCAAAACTCACAACAGAAATTTTATCTAGAGCCGGAGTAAAATCTTTTGTGCCGATAGATTTCCGTCCTATCTTTTGGTTTAACCCAGATTTGAAATCAACACGCTTTTTTATTCCCGGCTTGATAGCGATGATTCTAATTATAACCGCAGCAGTCAGCGTTTCGCTTTCATTGGTAAGAGAGAAAGAACGCGGAACAATAGAGCAGATAAATGTCTCGTCAATAAAATCATCGGAGTTATTAATTGGAAAAACGCTCCCGTATGTTTTGTTAGCGCTGGTTAATGCCGCCATGATTCTTATCGCCGGTTATATATTGTTTGATGTTGTTGTTAAGGGAAGTTATCCGCTTTTATTCCTCAGCACATTAATTTTTTTAATTGCCTCGACAAGCATAGGAATTTTAGTCTCGGTTGTTTCCGATTCGCAGCAGATTGCTTTTTCAATCGCCACCATGGTTACAATGCTGCCTTCATTTATATTATCCGGATTTGTCTTTCCGATAGAGAGCATGCCGGTAATTATTCAGGTAATTACCAATATAACACCGGCAAAATTTTTCATAAACGTTTTGAGAGCAATTGTTCTTCGCGGTGTAGGAGTCGTTGCAATTTGGGATCAGCTTCTATATTTAATTCTCTACGCAAGCATTCTATTGGGCGCCGCAATTATCATTTATAATAAAAAAGAGACAAAGAATTAAAGTATACTTTATACTACTATCATGAAGACAATCATTCACATAATTAAAAAAGAATTTCTTCAGTTTAAACGCGACCCTAAAATGTTCGGAATTATTTTAATAGCGCCCATCGTTCAACTAATTCTTTTGGGTTATGCCGCAACGCTGGATCTCAATACAGTTCACACAATATTTTATGATCAAGATAAAACAACAATCAGCAGAAATTTTATTGAAGAATTTAAGAGCTCAGGATTTTTTCAGATAGATCACTATGCCGACAACTATGAAGACGTGCAAACTTATATCGAAAGGGGAAAGAGTCTTGTTGCAATTGTTATTCCTAAAGATTTTGAAAAGAAGATAAATCGAAGAGAGACCACACAACTTCAAGCAATTTTTAACGGCTCGGATGGAAACTCAGCATCAATAGCTACTGGATATATTACAACCATAATAACAACATTTTCAAAGCAAATCGTCAAAGACATTATTGATTTTAGCGGAAGAAAAATTTCCCCTACGGGAACCATTACCGCAGAAGTACGAGTGTGGTATAATCCGGAACTTAAAACGAGAAATTTTATGGTGCCTGCAATTGTTGGTCTGCTGGTTAGTATTGTTACGTTGATACTCACATCTTTAGCTGTTGTAAAAGAAAAAGAGATAGGCACACTTGAGCAATTAATTGTTACGCCAATAAAACCGCTTCAACTAATTATCGGAAAGCTTATTCCTTTTCTTATTCTCGGGTTTGTGTCTGTTGCGATCGTTATAGTAGCAATGAATATTATTTTCAGCATTCATGTTAGAGGTAGCGTTGTGTTTCTTTTCTTCTCGTCATTCTTATATATTCTTTCAACTTTGGGGCTCGGACTTTTCGTATCAACAGTTTCTAAAACACAGCAGCAAGCAATGATGATAGCGATCTTCGCCGTGATGATGCCCATGATCTATCTTTCAGGATTTGCATTCCCTGTAGAAAACATGCCAAAGATAATTCAGTATATCAGTTACCTAATACCGCTAAAATATTTTATAACAATTATTCGCGGGATAATATTAAAGGGAAACGGTTTTGCACAGCATTGGTTTGATGCAACAATGCTTTTGGTAATGGGAATTTTAATTTTATTTTTTAGTGCACTTAGATTTAGAAAAAGATTAGAGTAGAATATTCCACAAAAAATAAGAGGGCGATTATTACCGCCCTCTATGTAATAAACCAATCTCAAAAATTATTTAACCAGCATTAATTTTTTTGAACTGGAAAAATCGTTTGCGGTAATCCGGTAAACATAAACTCCGCTTGCAAAATTAGAAGCGTTCCAATTATACTTATAGCTTCCCGCATCGAGCTCACCATTAACGAGCGTAGAAACAACTCTTCCAAGCGGATCGAAGATCTCTAATTTAACTCTGCTGTGTTGCGGTAAAGAAAATTTTATTGTAGTCTCTGGATTAAACGGATTAGGAAAATTTTGAGACAAATTGTAATCGGCAGGTAATGTATTTTCTTTTTCAACAACGCTTGCACCATCCTGAATTTTTAAGTTATCAAACGCCCAACCCCAACCGACCGCCGCCTCATCTGAATACAAGTGGAATCGAATAAAAATTACATCACCACGGTTGAATTTATTAGTCATATTAATTTTATGGTAAACGTAATTTGAAGAAGTGGGATTGCCTGAAGTATTATATAAATTAGTCCACGAAGGATTATATCTGCAATCATATCCGTCCTCAAACGGGATCCAATTTAATCCGTCCTTGCTTCCTTCAATAGCAACGTAATCCCAAAAATTAGAATCACCGAATTTAGAACCGGGGTCTCCGGGCTCTACTATTGCTATGTCGTCATATTCTATATAAGTAGGATTAGTTAAGTCTGAGATTTTAATTGGCACTAAAAGATTGTAGTAATAATCTGTTAATTCTGAATAAGGATGAGGAGAGTTAACCATTGGAGAAGAGAAGCTTGGAGGAGTAGAGATTGTAAATCCATTACCGACAAAATCGCCATTCTCTACATCGAAGGAGTTTGAGTAAACAACTTGAGTTGCTTTTATATTGTATAGATCAAGACTTCGCAAAGATGATTTATAAGCTCTGCTGGAACGATACGAAATCAACTGAACATTAACTTTACCAACGTTCGTGGTGGAAAATTTGAAAGCCTTTTCTTCAACAGTAGTTGTTGTTAACTTGAAAATTTTTTGTCCGTCAACCATTACCAAAGTTGAATCGTAATCTGACCTCAATTTTGCTGTAATATTGACGGCTTTATCCAAGCCCTGTGAGAGTGAAGTAATAATTGGTGATAAAGTAACAACAGGCGGTTGATAAGCACTCAATTCCGGAAGCGCAACACTAAAAATTCCTCTACCGTGTGTTGCAAGAACTACTTGATCATCAACAATCTTCATATCCCAAATACATACGGAGGGTAAACCATTGTTCGCCGGATGCCAGTTTGCGCCGTTGTCGGTTGATTCAAATAAACCGATCTCAGTACCCGCCCAAATAATATTAGTATTGTATGGCATCACTGCAACACAGTAAGTTGCAACATTAGGAAATCCTGTGCTGCTTGTAGAATTAGTGCCGAAGCCTGTAATATCTTGCCAAGAATTTCCAAGATCTGTAGTTCGTATGATTTTTGGTGCACCAGAAATTGAATATGTAATGAATGCGGTATTCATTTCAGTTGGGTGTGTATCAATTCCTGTAATTGAACCAAGCGCAACTCCCGAGTAAGGACTAACCCCGGAGAAAGTTATTCCGCCATCCGTTGAAAGAAATAATTTACTTGAGGTTGAGTTGGTATAAAAATAACCGGCCCAAACAATTTGTGGATCTGCAATAGAAATAGCAACTGGTGTTGATGTTCCGCTATATGCCCAAGTTGTGTTTCCTGTTATTGTACTTTTTGCCCAAGATCCGCCAAAGTCTTCGGATCTCCAAACTCCTTGTGAACCAGTTGTGAAAATTACATCTGGATCGCTATTGGATTCAGCAATTTTTGAAATAAACGCACCCTTTCCACCACCGACATCATCCAGACCTTTTGTGGCGCTTTCCCACGTTAATCCGCTATTAGTTGTTCTTCTAAAACTATTGTACTGACTGCCTCCAATAATTTTGTCTGGGTCTTTATGATGCCACGCAACATCGAATCCATCTCCGCCAATTACTTTTGTGTATGCGGTTGTTTTAGATGGATTTTGTCCTTTTGGTGAAAGCCAAGTCCCGTTGTCTTGTGTTCCGCCGAGATACTCGTTTGAGCCGGGTTTTTTATCAACGCCATAAAACTGCGTTGTGTTGTAGCCACCGCTAAGAGCTTCCTGCCAATGTAAACCGTTATCAGTTGAAACTGCAACGCCGCCGTCATTTCCATTTAGAATCCAGAACGTTCCCGGCGAAGATGCAAGCGGAACGGGCACAATACTGTGTTGATCAACATGAATGTATGCCGGCTTTGGGGTTTGACTTTGATATTGACTATAACCGTCTGTTACGTGTGAAAAGTTTGCGAGACGAAGAGAACTATCTCCGCATCTGATTCTTAAAATGGAAGAAGGTAATGTACTTGCATTCCATGTTCCCGAAGCTAGTATTGGCCACATTGACCAGATGTTTTTATAAACAATCCCATTTGTTTTTGCAATATTGGGATCGGGAGTGTTTGCGTTGTAATCAATTGCGTTGATGGATAGATATTCTCTTCCAAGATTATTAGCATCATAAGTTATAAGATCAAAGGCACCATCATCTTTCCAGTCCCTGAAAGAAATCATAATTTGTTTGTTATTTGTAATATCCCAGGCTTCAAAAGGGACGGTTACATAATCTCTATATTTATATGAAGCGTCTGTATCTCTAAAAAATCTATGTGCCTTCTGAGATTTGCCGGGACCAAATCTTAACTCTACGGCAACGTAATCGTTATCGGAAAGATTAAACATGCTGGCATAAATGTTACTGTTCGCATCTGCAAAAGGAGCGAAGTTATAAAAATTAATTCCTTTTCCAATCCCGCCGTTTCTATATGGTCCACCCCAATTAACAAACGATAAAAATGTACTTGTGTTCACTTCATCAATTCCAAGAACATCATTAGTAGAACCGGAACCTGTTATTTGTGCTTTCCAAAGATCTATTCCCCCAAAGAAAACAGTCTTCTCGTCGAATGGATTAACGGCAATTGTGTTGTCGTACCATCCCTGTGATTGCAGCCAATTCTGTGTATTACCGTCAGTTGAATTTACTAACAACCACGTTGCAGCTTTATCTTCCGAGACATACAGACCTGAGCCGGCGGTAGTTTGTGCGCTTGCGTAAATATAATTTGGATTTTTACTTGATACGGCAATTTCAATTCTTCCGGTTGTAATAAGTCCGGTGCTGGATTTTGTCCAATTCAATCCGCTATCGATTGATTTATAAACGCCATCATTGTTTACAGCACAATACTGAATTGAAAAATTAGAAGGATCTGCTTTCAAATCTTGAACTCTGCTGGAACTCTTGCTTAGAACTCTTGTCCACGACGCTCCTCCATTGGTTGATCTGTGAACACCTGCCGGATTCGTAGAACTGTTTGGGCCCGGATTTGTGCATGCAAGGACTATATCCGGATTATTTGGGTCAACAATAATTCTGTTAACATTGCGAAAATCGAAATTTGCTGTTGATGTTAGTTGTAACCAATTATTTCCGTGGTCAGTTGATTTGAATATTCCCGCACCGTTAACGGCATCGGCATTAGAAAAACCTTCACCGGTTCCACAATAAAAAATATTTAAGTAAGACGCCCCCCCTTGCGCTAACACCGTAGTAGCAAGGTTTGGAAGATTAGGAGTTTTGTTTATCCACGTTACACCGGCATCCGATGTTTTCCAGATCCCCCCTCCTACAGAACCGGCGAACCATGTTTGGTTTGTAACATCTGCAGGGTCAACAATAATTCCACGCGTTCTTCCGCTAACATTTCCCGGACCGCGTTCAACCCAGTCCAATGCGTTCGTTTTGTATAGTCTGCTTTGTTTCTCTGCTTTAGTCAATTCGTCCATTAAATAATTTGCAGAATATTTTGGAGCGTCCTCTCCATCTCTTGTTCTAATCATTTTCTGGAATTCAGCGAACATTTCGGGCTCGTCATACTTGACTAATCCCTTAAGACGCTTCTTCTTTTCGGAAAGAACTTCCTTCGTCTGTTTTTTGCTCTTTTGTTTCGCACTCTGATTTTCTGTTAACGCTTGGTCGTCGTCTGGAGAAACAATTTTTGTTTGTGTGAAAGCGTCTGCAGAAGAGAGGAACAAAACAAGGAAAGAAATTAGAATTACAAACAGCCAATTTTGTTTAAGCATAACAGCCCTTTTAAATTTTTTAATTGTTCTGTTTTAGTGTTGATGAATTTCTATCGGTCTTAGTTTTAGAAATTACATTATAAATATACCCGTATAGTTTGCCGGCTTCCTCGGTTGAAACGGTTCCGGGCGTAATTGTGACCTCAATCAACTCATCATTTTCCCAATTTGCTAAACCACCGGCAACATTGTCCTCAAAAATAATTTTGCTCTCGCTCAGTCCGTAAATAAAAAAGCGCAGAAAAGGATTGGGGTTTTGGCTTGTGGCCTTTGCTTCTTTTACAACCAGAGCGAATGAGTTGTCGGCGTTGTATGTAGCCTGAAACGAAACTCCAAACTTTTCTACCGATAGTTTTTTAAGGGCAATTTTTTTCTCTGCAAATGTTTTTTCGGATGAAGAGCAGTTAATCATAAAAAGAAGCGCGACGAATAGAGTAAAATATTTTTTAAGCACATGAACTCGACAGTTATGATAAGGAAGAAGTTTGTTGTTCTTCTTTTGGATTCAAAATAAGATTATAGTTATTAAGAGACAAAGGAGATTCAAGACAATTTCTTGCGCGGCGTTTTAGATCTAAGTTGAACGGCTGCTATCAAAGAAGATCGATGAAGAGTATAAAATTTTTATTGGCAAACAAAACCCAGCTTTAAGAAATTGGGCTCAGTTAAACGCTTTAAGCAAAGAGCCGGCAATTTTTTACACATCGAACCAAAAGAAAAAACCCAACAACACGATGCTGTCGGGTTTTTCTTTGGTTAAAGATTTATTTCTCTTTCTTTGCTTTTTCTAATCCGGGAACGTGTAATTGTTCGGAGAGTTTTCCTATGGTGCTAAGATCAATCTTGCCGACGATATTTACAAAAGTTGCTTTTCCGGAATCATCGGAACCCTCCACGCTCTTAAAAGACTTTTCTAAAGAGACGATTGTTAATCCAACAAACTCATCGTTAGCACTTTTTTTAACGTAAATGTTTGTATAATTTCCTTTGTTGTTGGTGCGAATAATGCGGTCCCAATTTTTAGATTGCAGATTATTATCTATTGATTCAATTGCGGCTTCCATATTTGTTAACTCGCTCTTGGGAATTTTAAATTCGTTAACACGAACTAATTTTAATCCACCAAGGGCATCACCCAGTCCCTCTTTCTTGTCTTCTGCAAGACCGGCAACCATTTTCAACAAAGGTTCTTCAAGATAAATCTCTGTAATTGATTCCGCGTTCTTTAACTGTGCAAAATCTTTGTAGTTAAAGTAACCTGGATATTTTGAATAATCTTCTTTTTGTTGAGCAAATGAGCCAACACTTAATACAAAAAAAAGAACGAAAGTAATTCTTAATATTTTCATTTTGTTTCTCCTTCAAATAAGTTGTTTACAATTCCAATTCCATCGTTAATGGGTTTAGCAACGCGCTCACCCATTATTTCATTTTCGAGCGTTGTTTGAGTTTGCTTAAAAAACTTGCCCACAATGGCAAAAGCTTTGCGCGCCTGTTGATCTGCATCGGTTATTTCAGTTTGAGAATAGCGGTAATTGAATTGAGCCGTTTTGTTAACAATAAGTGTTGTAACAATTGCCGTAATTAAAATGATTGTTGTTACAGCCGAGATAATCGGTCGCGAGAAAACCGTAGAATAAAGATCGAATAAAAAAGAGGTTGTGTTTTTATATACGGGGAGACTCTTTCCGATAACGTTTCTAATTAGATCATCTGGATATTCTTCTTCGCGAAGCACGTCAACTTCTTTTGCAGTTTGTTTGTATGAATAGAGCGCTGAGCGTATTTCCGGATTTTGTGCGGCTGCCCGCATAACAATAAATTTATCTATCAATTTTGCGTCACCATATGCAACAGAAATTATTTTATTCACAATCTTTTCGTTTAACTCAAATGATTTCTTGCGGTTCATATTCCTTTAACTCCTCTTGCAATTTTTTTCTAGCTCTTAGAAGATAAACTTTAACTGAATTAATCGGCAGACCCAGCGCTTTGCTAATTTCTTTGTATTTCATTTCTTCGATTTCGTATAGAACAAAGACGCTTCTTAAATTTTCCGGCAATCGTTGAATTGCCTCTTTAACTTTTGACGCGATCATTTTAAAATGTGTTATTAAATATGGATTCTCAGAATTATAATTTTTGCTGTATGTCTCTTCAAAGAATTCATCTATCTCAATCTCCCGGTTTACCGCAACTGTACGTTTTCGTAAATAATCTATACATAAATTGTTGGTTGTCCTTATGATCCAAGTTTTAGCCGCAAGTATGTTGAACTTATCAATGTTTTGCCAAATTCGAATCATGACCTCTTGCGTAACATCATCAGCGTCCATTCTGTTCTTCAGCATATAAAGCGAGTAAGTATAAATTTTATTTTTATACTGCTTAATTAGAAAACGATATCTCTGTTCTGCAAACATTTATGATTTTCTATATTATAGACGAAACAATTAATTCTATTGTTACATTCTTTATTAAGAATTATTTTCAAAGTAAATCTTAAAAAGGAATATTGAAATATCTAATAAAAATACTGAAATTGGCTTAACAGCCTGGATAGACCGAACTATACCAAAAATGGAAGAGATAAGAGATTTTACAAAAGAGTAGTAACAAGTATGAAAAAATTGGACTTTCAACCGGCTAAATCTAAAGAAGAATTCCGGGGCAATTATAAATTACACGATCTTACTGAGCGGACCGGAAAAAATTTACTTATCCAATGGGGAATTATTTTCAAAGATTTTGGCGAAGATAAGCGATATGAAAAATTGTGGGAAAAAGGGGAAGACAAACCAGATATAATAATTGAGCATAATGGGAGAAAAGCATTGCTTGACTGGAAAGGAAAACATTCAAAATCTTTTTTAGTAAATACGCGGGCGATTAAATCTTACGAGCGCTGGCAAAAAAATTTTAATATCCCGGTTATAATTACTTTCTTTTTGTTTGACGACCAAAATAATTTAACGGATAGACGCTTTGCCTTTTTGCCCGGTCACAAATACGTTGAGATTGAGCAAAAACAATGGGACAAGAACAAAACGGTAGAATTCAAAGAAGAATTACCCAAATTCACAAAAGAAAATGTGATTAAATTTTTATATAATCAGTCTAAGCCAGCCCAAAAAGTTAATTGAAGAAGCAGAACGATGAAAGAAGAGCTCAACAAAATAGAAAGTGTTTTTCGTAATTCGACTTCTCCGGATTTTCTCTTTGATGCGTTTCAAGAAGCGATCAAATTAAGAACAACAGATCCGGAAATATTTAAAATACTTCTCGGGAATCCGGCTCTATCAACAGACGAAATTAAAATGTTCGTAGAAAAATTAATTAAAGAATTCCCTCTACATGCGTATGATCTCTCCATTTGGACGGCAAAAATATTTGAACATAAAGACGATTATCCTAATTCTTTAGAAGATGCCGTTCATTATTATAAACGAGCACATGATTATAAACCAAATTCCTTTGAGCCGTTGCTGAGTCTTTTATCTTTGTATAATTATGATCTTGATCTCCCCACCAATAAAGTTCTTTTAGAATTTGTAGAAACGAGGATTTCAGCAGTTCAATTTAAAAGTAAAATTTATTATGCATTGGCAGAACACTATAAAAAAATCGGGGACAAACAATTAGAAATAAAATACTTTGCATTGGCCGAAAGATCGGCGGAATTAGAAAACAATAAAGATCAGTAGTAGTAACCAATTGTAAAATAAAAGAAAGTTGGGCCCCACACGATAACGCTGTTGGATAAAGAGTTTTTGAAATAAAAACTTTTACCGACCGAAAAATCTGCCGGACCAATCGGCGTTTTAATAGATAACGAGGCGCCGATACCATGACGCAAATCCTTTAAACGAATTTGTTCGCCTTCCTCCCAAATCGAGCCCAGATCGTAACGCGCACGCACATATGTATCAAAGAATAATTTTATTGGAAGCTTATATCTGTGTTCCAGCGAAGTTAAAAATACTTGCCGCCCTCGATATTCATAATCACGAAGACCAAAAAATGAATTTTGACCACCCAAAGAAAATTCTTCCGTAAGAGGAAGTGTTTTATCGGCAGAACCGATCATTGCTCTAAAGCCCCATGTGTTTGTTTTGCTATTAAAGCTGAAATAGTTTTTGTAATCGAATAAAAGTTTTGTGTAACTTATATCGCCTCCCAATGCGGCTTGTGCAGTCTCGTAAACTCCTTTTACAAAAAATCCTTCAGTCGGGAAAGGATAATCGTTTTGTGAATCTACCGAAAAAGAGAAACGAAGGCTTGTTATATCTGTCTTGTATATAGGCCCGGAATAATCGGACTTGCTTTTAATCTCATCTCTTTGATAACGTGCTTCAACAAAAATATTTCCAAACCGCCCGACTTGAGTTCCAATTGCGAACGAACCGCCGTAGAACAGCTGTCTATATTCTCCAGTCTTGCTTCTCGAAAAACTGTTATCGTCTGTTAATAGATCATCTGCATAAACGTTTATATCGTTAAATTCGTGAAAGGCACGTACTTTATAAGTTAAGTATGAATCAAAAACTCTGTTGGCTTTTTGTTCTAAACTATAAACACGATTACGGATACCACCAGAAATAGTTGCGCCGATTTCCGTTCCGGTTCCGTTAAAGTTTTCGTCTCGTACATCAAGCAAGAATTGAGTTTGATATTCGTTATCAATCCTCATTCCAAATCTTATTACGCTTGAAATTTTTTCGACAACCTTTATTTTTAATTCATTCTCGTCATCAACCGGAACAACAATTAAATCAATTTGGTCGAACAAATTAGTGCTTCTAAGATTTGTTAAACCTTTTTCGGCAAGATCATACTTAAAATAATCTCCGGTGTTGAGCGGAAACTCGCGTGTAATAATTTCTTTTTTTGTTTTAGTATTTCCTTCAACAATAATTTTAGAAATCAGTCCTTCACTAAGTTTTAGTAAAAGTACCCGTGTGTTCTCATCAAAAGAAACCTTTTCGATTCTCGCGAGAGAATATCCGAAGGACTTAAATTTCCGAATCACTTCTAAAGCGGCAGTTAGAGTTTTACGTGGACTGAAAGGTTTTTCAATTAATGACGCCAAGATTTTGAAAGCCATTTCTTGGTTTAGAGGAGAAGCTCCCGAAATTTCAATTGTTGAGATTATCGGATTGTAGTTTGTTAAGACCGAGAGAATGGACTTGCCGTTCGTCTCTTCAATTTCCATTGAAACATCTTTTAAGATGCCCTCGCTGAAACTATTGCTTAGTTCAAAAAGAAGTTCTTTGTTCGAAACAGAATCTTTTTTTATAAGATTGTTATAGAAACTCTTTTCAAACTCCGTGGGATTATCTTTTAGTGTTAGGTGCGTAAATATTTTTTCCGGAATATCTAATGAGGATTTAAATTTTAGTTCAAACGTTTTTTTTATTTTTTCAATCATCGGCAAAGCAGAATTGTATCCTTGTGCAATAACATCAGAGAGATTTGTAAAATCGGAGTTTTTCCTTTTATCTAATTTTGGTTGAATAACAAAATCAGCTTCTGCAAGTTGCTGATCGTTGAGAATTCTCATCGGGATGCTTACCAGTTGGTCGGCAATCGTCCACGGAAAATTTAATTCTTCTTCGCTGTATAAAGGACTTGAAGCATCAACAGCAACGATTATATCCGCCCCCAGGGCTCTTACTTCTTTTGATGGAATATTAGAAACCAATCCGCCATCAACCAACATTAATGTATCTACTTTCACGGGAGGAAGAAGAAGCGTTACACTTGAACTTGCTCGCATTGCAAGTCCCAAGGGACCCTTATCAATTATAATTTCTTTCCCGGAGATCAAATCGCTGCTTATTGCGCGGTATTTAAATCTTAGATTGTTATAACTCTCCTCTGCTTGAAGGGGTGCGTTGATTGCTGCAAGATTTAAAAAGTTTGCGGCTCGCTGTCCGGAACTGATTGATGTTGGTATAAGAGGTTTTAATCCTTCCATTCGGAATGAAACTATAGCGCGGTCTTCAGTAATTTTCTGATCTACAAAAAGATCATTTCTGCTGGATTGTTGCGTAGAAAAAAAACTTCCCCAATCTGTTTTTTGTAATAACGAATCAAGATCGTTTATAGAATATCCCGCAGAGTAAAGACCGCCAACCACGCTTCCCATGCTTGTTCCAACAATAAATTCTATAGGAATATTTTTTTCTTCAAATGCACGTAAAACACCAAGCTGAGAAATTGAACGCGCCCCACCTCCGCTTAGAGCCAAACCGATCTTAGGAAAATTAACTACAACTTTTTCTGTTAATCCGAACGGCAGATATTTTTCTGTTAAATCTAATTTTAGAGTTGTCTTTGTCTGAGCAGATAGACAAGAAATGAGCAGTAAAGAAATAAAAATTATTATTAATTTTTTATTGAGCATCCGATAGTAATTATGTTTAGAACAAAATTAAACTTTGTGCCCCCACCGGAGGCACACAACATTTATTTTCTTTTTAAAGATTTTTTCTGTTCTTGAGATTGCTTTTCAGCCGCCGCCATCATTCTCGACATGAATCCTTTTTTCTTGTTTGGATTAGCCACAGGAACAAGCTCTACATTATCATGCTTATGATTAATATAATATTGTTGGCCGATCGAAAGAGCATTGAACATGAAGTAGTAAAGATTCAAGCCAGACGGGAAACTCATAAACATTATAGTCATCATAACAGGCATGATATACACCAATGCTTTTTGTGATGGATCTTTAACGCTCATTTTTTGCTGAATAAACATTGTTATTCCCATCATCAAAGCAAGACCGCTGATAACATCAACATTAAAGAAAGGAATTTTAAAAGGTAATTTGTAAATAATATCAGGCGATGAAAGATTTGTAATCCACAGCATAAATGGCTGTTGGCGAATATCGATAGTAACGTTAAATAAACTCCACAAGGCAATTAGAATCGGCATTTGTAAAAGCATTGGCAGGCAACCGCCCATCGGATTAATTCCGTAGGTAGAATAAAGCTTCATCGTTTCTTGCTGAACTTTCTGAGGATTGTCTTTATTTTTTTCTTTTAATTCATTGATCTTCGGTTGAAGCATCTGCATCTTTTTCATAGACTTCATGCTTTGACGCGTAAGAGGATGAAGCGCAAATTTTATAATGATAGAGAAAAGAATTATAACGATACCGAAGTTGGAAATAAATCCATGTAAAAATTTAAAAAGAGGAAGAAGTATAAACTCAGAAATTGGTCTGATGACAAATTTTAATCCGAAGAAACTTCCAAAATCAAAAACAGTTTGAAAATTTTTCCCGTAAGATTTGAGAATACCATAATCAATAGGACCAAGATAAAGCGTAAATGAATCCTTTTGAAGTTTCTGGTTTTTAAACGGCATTTTCAAACTGGCGCTGTAAATTTCTTTTACGCCGTATTGATTTACAAGATGATTGCCTTCAAAAAAAGCACCACCTTCACTGCTTGGATTAGTGGGAGCGAGAATCATTGCAAAATATTTATTGCGGATTGCAACCCAATCAACTTTTCCGTTTATGTCTTTAGTAACTTTTTCACCGGCCTTGGTTGCATCAACAATAACTTGTTCGTCGCCGGAGTATGCACTTGCGTTTGAATGATTAGCCTCATCAACAGAATTTTCTTCGAGATTAACTAATCCGTTAGACCAAACAACATCATATCTATAACTGCTAATAACATCATCCATGTTTTCAAGCTCGACATCAATCTTAGATGCATAGTTATCGCCGTAAAAAACAAAATTCTTTCTTATTGCTTTTCCTTTATCAGTCAAAAATTCATAATTGATAGCGACAGAATCTTTACTGCTGACTTTATAATAATAATTAGTTGCTGTAGAATTAAAATCTATTGAAGAAGTGTTTACAAGTTTTCCTTCTTTTGTAACAAAGATTATATTAAAGTCTCCGCCATCCTTGGCTGTGTTGACTAATTGAACATGCTGGTTGTAAAAATTCGTGTCTTTAACGTCGGCGTGATACCATGTTTTATATTTCTTAATAAAATATCTTCTAATCTTTGCGCCCTTATTAGTAAGTTCTATTTTGGCAAGATCTGTTTCGATCGTTGTTATTTTTTCTGTTAATTTTTTGGCGCCAAAAGGAGAAGGTTCTTCTACGGGTTTTGCTGTTTGTTTTTGTTGAACCGGGGGTTTTACCGCGGCAGTATCTTTCTGCTCAACAGCAGTTGGCTGTCCTTTCTTTTTTTGCTGCGGCTGAGGAGCGGGAGAATTGAAATAAAGCCACACCACAAGAATAAGTCCTATGATTATAAATGCAAATGTTGTTTGCTTGTCCATTTTATTCCTTTATTTATTCTACCGGATCAATCCCGCCTTTGTTAAAAGGATTGCATCTCAAAATTCGCCAGGCTGCTTTTGCCCCGCCTTTAAGTGCGCCGTACTTTGTAACTGCTTGAACCGCATATTCGGAACAAGTAGGATAAAAACGGCAAGAGGGTGGAAACAACGGCGAAATTAATTTTTGATAGAGCTTGATTAAATATATTAGAACATGCCTCATTTTACAGTCTTGCCATGATCTTGTTCGTCAAATCAATTACTTCCGGCATAACCTCTTTCAATAAAATTTTTCTACTGTTTTTTTGATTTATTGTATTAGGCGAGAATACAATAAACACCCTCAAGTTTTTTATTCCTACTTCTGAACAAATCTCTTTTTTGTTTAGACGATACGATTCCCGTAAAAGTCTTTTAATTCGATTTCTCCAGACCGCTATTCCGCTCTTTCTTGAAACAGCAAAAGCTGTTTTAATTCCACTCGTTTCAGATTCTTTTTGAATGAAAAAAACAGCTTTGAATTTTTGAGACGAAGAAAATAAAATTTCTCCGGCGGAATAAACAAGATCGAATTCGTTTTTACTTTTGATTCTTTCCTTTGAAGAAAGACCAAACTGTTTCAATTATCCTTCGTCGCTAACGGTTAATTTTTTTCTACCTTTAGCTCTTCTGCGCGCAAGAACTTTACGACCGTTTTTGGTTGCCATTCTTTCGCGGAAGCCGTGTTTATTTTTTCTTTTTGTTTTACTTGGCTGAAAAGTGCGCTTCATTTTGTTACCTATTCATTTGAAAGTGTGCAAAATTAAAGATTTTGTAAGTAATAACCAAAGTTGTTAACTGTGTTAGAAATTCCCAACATGTAAAATGATTTTTTCGAATGTATCGGGTATTTAAAAGAGGAAGGCGGTTTCCCAGTGACAAGCCCAGCCGAAGTACCTATCACCAAAATAACCGCCGCCGTGAAGAAAGCTTTTTAGAGGGTTCGCTTTCCATAAGAGGGTGCTTATGTTGTTATATATAGAACAAGCAACGTGCCATATTTAATTGTGTTTCCGGTTGAAAAATGAAATGATATTGAAATTACTTTGTATCAATTTGAACGGAAGTTTTAAAAAGAGTCAGATAAATTTACTCTCTAAAACGAAGAACCCTGCCGCAGCAGGGTCCCTCTAGACTAAGATTATTTAACTAATTAAGGTTGTTATTTCATCAAGATCATTTTCTTGGAAACGTTTACATTGTTTCCGCTCAACTTGTAGATGTACATACCGCTTGCAAGTCTGCTTGCATCGAAAGTTACTTTGTGTAATCCGGAGGCTAATTCACTTTCAACTAAGTTAGCTACTTCTTGACCGAGTGTGTTGTAAACTTTCAACGAATACATTCCAGCATTTGGAACCACGAATTCAATATTTGTAGATGGATTAAACGGGTTCGGATAGTTCTGGGAAAGTTTATATTCTGTCGGTGTTGAAAAATTATCACCAACGCCTGTAGCGCTGTTGCTTCCAGAGATCTTATAAACTTGACCTTCTTTTGTTCCAACATAAACATCATCAGAACTTGGGTTAACCATCATGGCGCTTACACCATATCCGCTCATTCCAAGAGATATCCATGTACTGCCGTTATCAGAAGACATATAAACACCGTTTGTTAGAGAGCTGACATAGATCTTGCCGCTCAAATCAACCGACATTGAATAAACAAATGTTACGCTAAGAGAGGCAACTTTTGTAAAACTCAATCCGCCGTCTGTTGATTTGTACAAACCATCGCCATAAGTTCCCGCAAAGATTGTAGTAGATGTTGAAGCGAGAGACCAGATCACACTGTAACCGCATGTTAATTTATTCCAGTTAGTTCCGTCTGTACATTTGAAAATACCGCCGCCCGCAGTTCCGGCAAATATGTTTCCGTTACTTGTTATGGTAAGAGCTTGAATTGCTAAGAATCCGCCGAAACCATTATTGATTTGTGTCCATGTTGTGCCTAAGTCTGTTGATTTGTAAACTCCGAATCCCCATGTACCGGCATACAATGTTCCGTTGTAAGAAACGAGAGCATGAATGTCTTTACCTGAAAGACTTGTTAATATCCAAGCAGAGCCGTTGAATTTATAAACGCCTTTTTCTGTTGCTGCGAATATTACACCACCGCTGATATTAAGTGACCAGATGAAGGACACATTCATTCCAGTGTTGATAACAATCCAATTCTTTCCGCCATCGGTTGATTTGTAAATCTTTCCGCCCCATGTTCCAGCGTAGATATATCCATTGCTGCCGTATGCGAGTGAGTAAACTATTTCACCTTGTCCGAACGAGCAAATATTTGTCCATGTTCCGCCGTTATTACCGTTGCCATTATTGCCGCCAGTAGTATTTGTAATTGTAATAGTTGCGCTTGATGTATTGTTGTTCGGATTAGGATCAGGTGTTGAACAAGCAGAAACAGTTGCAACGTTTGTGATGTTCTTATCGAAAGGAATATGTCCGCCAAACATTGCATAGTTAAACTGACCGCTGCCCGTGAGCGAATAGCAAATCATTTGACCATTTATAACACCGCTGATAAAGTTTACTGTTGCGAATGGTGCAAGAGCAGAACCTTTTATATCAATGCCTGATATTGTTAATGTTGTTGCTTGATAGAAATTATAAAGTACGTTAGTAATTGCTGTTCCGTTAACTGTAAGCCCGCCTGTCCAACTTAAAGATGTTCCGCTGATGTTAACAAGCACTACTGAACCATTAGGAACGTTGATTGTTATATTATTTGCAGAGGATAAACTGGTTCCGCTTACAGAGAAAACATTTAAGAACGGATCGGATCCGGCTAATGTTAATCCACCGTACTGGAATGATGTTGTTCCGTTTACAGTGTAACTGGAAAGCGTTGTTGATAAACTTTGCAAATAAGATTTTGCTGCAGCAAAGTTTATAGGATTATCATGGCGCAATGTTCCGCCTGTAATACTAACTGATAATTGCGGAAGATTTGTTGCATGCCCGTAAACGGCATTTCCATTATAGATAGCGCCGCTAATATATGTTAGATCACGACCAACAATTAATACATCGCCGCTGTTAGCTGGCAATTGATCGCTTATACTATAGTTAGCGAAGTAAGCGTCGCGACCTACGGCAACTTTACCTTGAGTATCTGAAGATGGTTGATTTGCATCTTCGATAACAAATAAGTTATAATCTTTTGCTGTACCAAGATCGAATGCGGAATTGTTAACCTGTCCGCAATCAACTTTTACTTTTATAGTTAATGTAGCGAAAGCTCCGCTTGCAAGTGTTCCAACATTCCAAATTCCTGTAGTTGAATTATATGAACCCTGAGATGCAGTGCTTGATACATAATTCAAACCGTTCGGTAATAAATCTGTTACTTCAATACCGGAAGAAGAATTTGGTCCTAAGTTGGTAACTTTAATAGTGAAATTAACATTATCATCACATTGAGGAGTTGGATTATCAACAGTCTTTTCAATTTTTATATCAGCCTTTTCATCACAGATTACATTAACTGTCCAGCTGCTTTCATCGATCACCGTTGCAGAACCATCAACCGGATGTCCTTCTGCGCGTACCGTGTTTACCAATTGTCCGCAATCTTGATCACCTGTCAAATAAGTCATTGTAAATGTTGTTGACTGATGAGGATCAAGAATGTCTATGTGATTAATTAAATGGTTTCCGGTTTTATTCAACATTGCATCAAATATATCAATACCACCGTGCAATTGAATATCGCCGCAGTTTTCTACTAAGAACGAGTAAGTTATTGTTTCGCCTTTGTTGTATGATTGTTTGTCTGATGACTTTGTAATGCTAACACAAGTTTTATAGTAACCGAAATTGATAGATAAATTATCATTACAATTTAGAGTTGTATTTACTGAAGCACTATTCTTTGTGTACCATTTTACTTGAGCAGTATTGAAGAATACTCCGCCCGAAGTAAAGTTAGAAACAGCTAAACGAACTGTGTAAGTTCCGTTAACCAAATTCGGGAAAGAATAATGACCGTTAGCGTCTGTAGTAGCAGTAGCAAGAACAGAAGAACCTTGAATTAATTCAACGATTGCACCAGCAATACCAGGCTCACCGGAATCTTTAGCTCCATTAACATTAAGATCACGATAAACATAACTGCCTACAGTGTTCTCGCAAACCGTGCAATCAACAGTGACAGTAACGCTTGTTTCAGCAATAACAGTAGCAGAACCGTCAACAGGATGTCCTTCTGCTCTTACCGTATTCTTTAAGTTACCGCAGTCGGAAGCTTTTACTGTGTATTTTGTGCTTGCTATAGGAATTGTAAATGTCTGACCTGGATTTATTAAATTGATATGATACGCAGTTGTTCCCCAGAGTAAATTATCATAAACATCAACGCCGCCACTAAGCTGAATATCACCGCAGTTTTCAACAGTGATTGTATAAGTAATAATATCATCAGGCTTATATGTAGTTTTGTCTGCTGTTTTTGTAATTCCGATACATGTTTTATAATAACCGAAATTGATAGAGAGATTATCATTACAATTTAGAGTTGTGTTTACAGAGGTACTATTTTTAGTATACCATTTTACTTGAGTAGTATTGAAGAATACTCCGCCTGAAGCAAAGTTAGAAGCAGCTAAACGAACAGTGTAAGCACCATTGAGAAAGTTCGGGAAAGAATAATGACCGTTAGCGTCTGTAGTAGCAGTAGCAAGAACAGAAGAACCTTGGACTAATTCAACAACTGCACCGGCAATACCCTGTTCACCGGAATCTTTTGTTCCGTTAGCGTTAATATCACGATAAACATAACTACCTACAGTATTTTTACAAACTAATTCTATGCAAGAAAGGAAACCTTTATCAACTGTTCCATTATCAAAATTTTCATTGATTGCTGTTGCAGCGTCGTTAAACTGTGGAAATGTGAAGCCGCTTAAAGAGCCGCCTCCAAGAGCTTGTTCAGCTAATGATAAGAATGCACTTACAGTCATTCCTGTAAAAGGACCTGTTGCAATTGCGAGGCTACCCAAACTAGTTGAATTAGATCCGATCTTACCCGCTGCATTAAAATAAACATTTAATTTAAGAGCAGTAATTTGTCCCGCCAGAACATTAATGCTGGTTGTAGGATCAATATAATTTTGTGTTAATGCCGTCGGTGTGGTTCCGTCAGGTAAATAATTTTTTACAGCAGTGGCAGAAGTTAATTTTATAGTAAAATTTCCGCCAACGGTTAAACCGCTTGGAAAGACAGTTGAAAAATATAAATCTCTAATCTTACCAGGAGTGCTACTGGAAGGACTTCCCCAACCACCCTGAGTATATGTTGTAAATCCATTAAGATCACATTGACTTGGTTTTGTATACCAATTAACGGTAGCGGTTTCTTCTTTCGTGTCAAATGCAGGAGTAGCTAAAACTAATTTTTGTTTTAGATTTGATCCCGCTTTGTATACATATCTAGTTCCCTGTGGTATTGCAACATTTGCTTTTACTTTAATCGTTGCGGTACCAAGACCACTATATGCTAAAGTAATTGGTCCTAAATGACCGCTTGTATTTGTTGTTCCGGAAGTAGCGCTTAAAGTTCCTATTGTTGATGAAATAGCAATGGCCAATCCTGATACAGGATTTCCGTTTAGATCCAAAGCATAAATATCAAAAGTCGCATTAGTTCCTGTTGCTAGTGATTGATTGGAGGGAAGGATCAACAGTGCTTGTAGAGGAGCGTGATTATTATGATTAGCAGTTGCGTCCGTAACAATAGCATTAGCTCTGTTCTTTATATCATCGGCTCCGGAAATTGAATTGATATCAGTATTATCACTAAAATGCCAGATAGCAAATTGAATAGCAGCAGCTTCTTTATTTAGATCGGAAAGCTTTCCTGCGTAACTGGTTTTAAACGGAAAATAATTATTGAGAATATAGGTTATTTCTGAAGGCGTACTGCCCTCATCCCAATAATCTTCATTTCTTGCTAAGTGGGTGTTGATATCAATGCAGTAAAATTTTGTACTTATAGAATTAAGAGTTCCTAAAAATAATCCGGCGAAGTATGTATCGCGCACATTAGTATATGGATTTACGAAACTTACGCCCGTACCCTCAGCATTACTAGAGCTAACTTGCGCAATGCTGGTATGATCTTGCACCTTGGGTAAAAATTTACTCTGTGCAAATACATTAGTTGACAAACCGTAAATAAGTGATATAAAAACGATCACTCTCAATAACAGTTTAGTATACATTTTCACTTTCTTTCTCCTAAGGTTATTCTTTTAAGTGGTAAGTAAAGGGCAAGACGAATGCCATAGGAAAACCGAGTTTTTTGATTAAAAACAAAATTTTTCTATGTTTCTTTTAATCAGAATTGTTTCAAAATGATATAGTTCGAAGAAAGTGAGCCAAATAAAAAACGTTAAAAACGGGCCATTTTTAGATAAATTAATTTCAAAATTTAATGTGTAAGCGGGGTAAAATAGTTGATTTCAAAGCGAAGGAATTATTAATGGGATTCGTTATAGCACGATTGCTTTACAAATCTTATCCCATTCTCAATTTGAATCTGTAATTGTAAAATAATCAATAAAAATATTCAGCAAACATCCATTCCAAATTGGATAACAAAAAGAAAAGGCAATCTTCAAGTAGTTAGTTTTATTCTAGTGTTATTCCCAAAATTTTGTGAAAAAATTTATTTGGTAATAACTTGAAAAAATATGATCGTTCCTTAAAAATCTACTTTTAACCTGCTCGTTTGGAATCTTAATTTTATTGAGTAAATTGTTAAAAGAAATTCTAATCAAAGTATTAACTTTTTCTATCCCACCAAAAGGGCATGGCCACAAATAAAAAGAATATTGTTGTAATTGAAGATGACGAAGGAATTACTCGTTTAATCAAATTCAAACTTGAAAAAGAAGGTTACGAGGTTAAAAGCTTTTTGAACGGTGAAAAAGTAATTGAGTATCTTGTTCGAAGCAAGCCTGCATTAATAATATCAGACGTGATGATGCCGGTTATTGATGGGCTAACTCTTCTTAAAGAAATTAAAGCCGATTCCAGAATTTCTGATATTCCGGTAATTATGTTATCTACGCATTCACACGAAAGTACTGTGCTTGAGTGTTTAAGAGCAGGAGCGACAGATTATGTTACCAAGCCCTTCTCGACAACAGAACTTTTATTGAGAATTGAAAAAACACTTCTTAAGTAATCAAATCTCTTTTATTATATTTATAACTATCTGTTATTAACAAATTAGATCGGATATTTATTGTCTACCGGTTACAATTTTTATATACTAATAGCCCTGTTCACTCTATTGCTGTTTGCATACTTTTTTATGGCATGTATTTTCTTGCTTAGGTTGGTAAGCTTTCTGAAAACCAGACGGCAGAAAAAATTCATCTCGAAATGGCAAGATCACATTTTTAACTATCTTTATTCAACCGAGAACCCGCTAAATCTTATATCCAGAATTCCAAAATCCAAATACAAATATTTATTTTCATATTTAAGAACATTTTTATTTAATCTAAAAGGAGATGATCTAAACCGACTTAAGCAATTAATTACCGAAACAAGTCTGCGGGAATATTTTTTCAACAAACTTGATAAACTAAGCACAAAGGATAAAGTTGAAGCAAGTTATTTTTTAAGGTATATTAATACCGAAGAGACCATTAATTTACTGGTAAAAAAATTAAACTCACCCAACAAGTTGATATTTAGAACAGCCGTAGAAAGTCTTGCCTATCTTAATGCATACGAAAAAATTAATCTCATCATAGATATTGCTAAAAAAAGAAAGAACTTAACCAGCGACAGTATTTTGTCAATAATTCTAAGGTTCGATAAATCAATATGCCCAATATTGACAGAAAGACTAGACACAGAAAAATCAACACACATTCTTCTTGTAATAATTACGGTTTTGTGGCACTTTAAATATGCCGAAGCCCTTAAGAAAATTTTAAACATTTTATTTTTCAGCGGCGATAAGTATTTGATCATTGAATCGTTAAGATATTTGGGAGAAGTTGAAAATTTAGATTCCGTTAACGCGCTTAGATTTTTCTTGGGACATTCCAAACCGGAGATACGGGTTGCGGCAATAGAAGCTGTGGGAAAAATTGGAGACACATCGCTTGAAGATTACATAATGAGTAAAATGTTAGATCCCGAGATTGAAGTTAAAATTGCTGCAGCGAAAGCAATGTATAAGTGTTCAATCAAAACTGAGTATAAACTTCTGGGATATGCCAAAAATCCGTTGAACCAGATAGAGTCAATCATTGCTCGAAGAATAATTATGGAGAAAAGAATTTTAGAAAATGACTAATGTCATCAGGAACATAGTGCAATATTTTAATTATTTTATTTTACTTTATTTTCTTGCGATAGGAAGTATTTATATTCTTCTAAGCTTTCTGTCGTTTTATAATTTAAAAAGATATTTGAACAACCAAGCGTTTAAAGATCTAAAAGATGTATTCAAATTAAAAAAATATAAATCGATTTCTTTGATCGTGCCCGCATACAACGAAGAAGCCGGAATATATACTTCACTACTTGCACTCTTACAGATTGAATACCCCGAATATAAAATTATTGTTGTTAATGATGGTTCGAAAGATCAAACACTAAATATTCTAAAAGAAAAATTTAATGCCGTTAAAGTTCCCTACCTTCCTTTTGATAATATTCCAACCGAAAAGGTTAACGCGGTTTACATTTGTAAGAACTACAAAAATTTGGTGATAGTTGACAAACAAAATGGCGGTAAAGCCGACGCTATTAATGTTGGAATAAATATCTCCGACAGCGATCTAATAATAGTAGTCGATGCAGATTCAATCATTGAAAGAGACAGTTTGCTGAAAATGAGCTATCCTTTCGTTGAAAACGAAAACGTAATTGCTGTTGGCGGAACTGTTCGGATAGCAAACGGTTGTCAGATTAATAAAGGATATGTAACCAGTGTAAATTTACCAAAATCCTGGCTTGCTAAATTTCAAGTGGTTGAATATATACGTGCGTTTATGTTTGGTCGGAATGGATTTCAAATAATGGACGGCATCTTAATTATCTCCGGCGCATTTAGTTGTTTTAAAAGAAATGAATTGATGAAAGTGAACGGATTTCTTAAAGACTGTATTGGCGAGGATATGGAAATAATAGTAAGAATGCACCGCTTATTACGAAAAGAAAATCCGAAAGCATTGATCTCTTTTATTCCAGATCCGGTTTGCTGGACCGAAGCACCAGAAAACATAAAAATTTTGGGACGACAAAGAAAACGCTGGCAGAAAGGTACTATTGTAAGTCTTATGCTTCATAAACAATTGTTTTTTAATCCTCGTTACAGATTATTAGGGATGATAGTGTTTCCATATTTTGTGTTTTTTGAAATGTTCGGACCCATCATTGAAACTATTGGTTATATTATTTTTTTTATTTCGTTAATCTTCGGAATGGTATCATTGAATTTTGCTCTTGTATTGTTTTCGGCAGCAATTCTTTACGGAGTTGTTCTTTCACTCCTTTCAGTAATTTTAGAAGAGCTAACATTTAGAAAGTACGAACGAGTTTCGCAGCTCATCGAATTATTTATCATTGCTGTATTCGAGAACTTTGGATATAGACAGCTTACTCTTTGGTACCGTTTTATGGGTTCGTTGGAATACCTTTTGGGAGATAGAAAATGGGGGCACATGGAAAAGAAAGGTTTTTCTTCTTAACAGTTCAATTTAGCAAAGGAAGATTTAAATAATGAAAAATAAATTGATAGACTCGCTCAAATATTTCACTTCCTCATCGCTGGCAATTCTGTTTGTTTTTTTTCTGATTCGATTATATGAAATTCTATTTGTCTGGAATAACATAATAAAGCACAGCATTCAGTTCAATCTTTTGTTTATATCATTCCTTTCGGAAATCAACATCTTTTTCGAAATAGCCGCGATATTCGGAGTTGTATTTATAATTCTATATTTAGTACATCAAAAAACATCAAAGATAGTTTTAAATGTTTCCCTTACATTAGTGGTAATCATATATCTACTGCTCGATTTATATTTTACAAAAACTTCAATTCCTCTCGGCTCTGATCTATTCGGTTATTCAATGTTCGAAATAAACCAAACTGTTACTTCCAGCGGCGGATTGAATCCCATCTATTTTGTTTTATTAATTTTATTTATCGGCATTATTTCGGGAATAATATTCTTATTTCATAAGATCCGATTCAATTTTACTGTAATAAAAATTTATTGCATTCTAATTGTCGGCTCATTGATTTTTGGAACTGAACTTAATCCCCAACCGCAAAATTTCTCAAACACATCAGAATATTTTTTAGCAGTAAATAAGCTGGATTTCTTTACAGCTAAAACATATTCGTATTTTTTTGAAAAGGAACTCGAGCTACCGGTTTCCAATTATTATATAGATTCGGGCAAAGGAGAAGAAGTTTTCTTTAAGTACACAGACAGTAATTACCCATTTCTTCATGAAGAAAACACAAAAAATGTATTATCCAATTTTTTTAATATTGGCGAGAAGAAACCGAATTTTGTTTTTATTATTACAGAAAGTTTGGGCAGGGGATATTCCGGCGAGAATGCTTATATGGGCAGTTTCACTCCGTTTTTAGATTCACTTGCAAAACAAAGTCTTTATTGGGAAAATTTTTTGAGCACTGGAGGCAGAACTTTTGCTGCACTTTCTTCCATATTTGGCTCTCTTCCATTTGGAAAAAATGGTTTTTTAGAGATGGCAGAAAACCAACCACCGCATTTTTCTTTGATAAAATATTTAAAGCGTTATGGATATAAAGTACATTTTTATTATGGCGGAAATTCACATTTCGATTTAATGGACATCTTTCTTAAAAAACAAAATGTTGATCTTATTGTTGACGAGAATAATTTTGGTAGCGGTTATAATAAGATGCCCGCTAAAGGAAACGGATTTTCATGGGGATACGGCGACAAAGATTTGTTTAAACGCGGGTTTGTAGGGATTAATTCTGATAAACAAGAAAATCAGCTCAACATTTTTCTTACATTATCTATGCACGATCCATTTTTAGTAGATGATCAAGACCGTTATCGAAAACAGTTTGATGAAATATACTCTAATCTTCATTTAGAGCCGGATGTTATGAAGAGCGTAAAAAGCTATAGAGATATACTTTCAACCGTGCTTTATACCGATGATGCATTCAGATATTTTTTTAATGAATACAAAAATAGAGATGATTTTAAGAACACAATTTTCATTATTACCGGCGACCATAGAATGCCCGAGATTCCGATTGCTACTCAAATCGATAGGTTTCATGTTCCGTTAATAATTTACTCCCCGATGCTAAAACGTTCAGCTAAATTTTCTTCAATCTCTTCGCATTTTGATATATCGCCCACACTTTTAGCATTTCTAGCGGATCAATACAAAACGGAAAAAATTTCTCATTCAACTTTTATCGGATCCGGTCTTGATACAGCAAGACAATTTAGAAATATTCATAGATACCCGTTGATGAGAAATAAAAATGAACTTATTGATTATCTGTACGGAGAATATTTTTATTCCGATAAAACACTATATAAAATATCGAAGGATTTAGGCATTGTTCCTTTAGATGATAAAACAATGGAAAACAAAATTGAAAATGAATTTGCGGATTATAGAAGGCGCAATAATTACATGTTGGAAACAAAAAAATTAATCCCGGATTCGCTGCTAATAAAATTAAACTAACCAACCTATTTCTTCTGCAACGAATCGTAATAATTTATTAAGATCGTACTAACGAGAGGCTGATAATACAGCCAGAAGAAACTTTCTCTTTCGGCAAGATCATTTGAGGGATACATCAACCATCTAAATTTTGCTATTCCCCAAAATTTTGAAAGAATCATTCTAACTGGATTATCGCAAAAATCACCGCAGAAATAATAAAACTTATAATCCTTGTCATAATGTTCTATCACCGCTGGGAAAGGGTTCGGAATATTTAACGATTGCAAAATAGAATCTCCTCTCGCATTGCTGAAAATTTGATAGACGGAAACAACATTGTTTAACCTTTTGGTTAACATAACATCAAACCAGTAAGAATATTTTAGTTTTTTTGGAATCCCAAACCGTTTTTGATTTATTTCAGCGGAAATTATATATGGAACTTCTTCTTTTAAGTCTTTTTTATTTTCTAAAATTTCTATTCGGTCATCGTTGTTTACTAAAACAATTCCTGAACCCTTAAATGGCCAATGATTATTATGCTGATCTTTATAATCTCTTACTACCCAAACAGGAATATCTTTGTTGGCGGTTGTATCGAGAACGTTAAAATATCTTCCCGTCCAACCGCTCCATTTTAATCCGAACATTTCTTCAAATTGAGTTTCAACTCTTCTCGATGTAGGAGGAGCAATCGTATTAAACTCAGTAATAATTAATTTTTTTTGGTCCCGCATCAAATTTAATAACGATAAATCTTTGCCAGACATTCCCCCATAAATTAATTGCGAACGCTCGCCGCGATAATTATTGCCATACCAATCCTTACTGTAAATTCCGTATAGGTCGGTCATATAAATCATGTCAAGTCTATTTGCAAGATTCTTTAGTTGAACCTCATCAAAATTTTCAAAATCGTTTATTAAATATTTTTTGTTTTCTTTAGGAAAGAAGCCGTAGTAATCCTCAGAAACAGAATATAAATCTCTGTTCGGTCTGCAATATTTATTGTTGTTAAGAATCCAGTTTAAAGATTTGTGTTCATCACAGTCTGTTGTAAAACTGGTTTTATCAATTACAGCAATTTTTAATTCCTTTTTCGGTTTGAGATGCCAAGTTACAAACATTATTAAAGGCAGTAATGAAATTAAAATTATCAGAAGAAATATTAGGAGGAGATTTCTTTTTTTCATTCTTTGGAGGAGTTAAAATAAAAATTTTAAGCCGAGACCAGCAGAGATCTTGGTTCTGAATTCGTTTGTGAGATATTCTTCTCGACTGTAATCGCCGGATAAATTTAAAATAAATTTTCCGCTAAGTTTATTTTGATACTCTATCCCAAGTTTATCGGACTTCAGCCAATTTCCCAGAAGATCAACTGAATTTTCCTCCGGAGAAATTCCTGTGCCGACTGATAAAGCCAAGTAATCATCTGCGCCCGATAGATAATATCTAATAATTAGTGAATATGAATAAGATGCTTTTTCAACCTGCGGGGTAATAAATGTTCTTAAGGAGAACCAATAATTTCCCCAATATTTTCCGAGAGCAAAGGTATAGATCCAAGTATCGCTCGAGTATTTTAGTAAACGGAACCCCCCATCAATTTCAAAACTTAGAGGCAAACTTAAATATAGAGATGCACCGTAGCGTTGCTTCGGAAATATTCCGTCTTTGGAATAACCAAAGTTTAAATAAGAATAAAAACCGCTAGCAAAACTCGGATACATATCAATTTCATATTGTATACCGTTACTCTCAAATCTTCGCGCTAGATTTATTCTAAAAATAGTTGTTCCGAAAAAAAGTCTTCTAGAATAACTGAATGAGCCAAGTTGCCACGGCTCAAATGTTTTATCGAAACGCTCATACTGATACGTTAGCCCGATAGCATTTTTTCTGACTTTATCTTTCAGCCGTTCGGCAAAAGCAAAAGCCTCAGTGTTCGATTTATCCAGCTTAAATATTTTTTCAAGAGAGAGAAAAGCCTCATCATATTTTTCCAGATCATCAAGAACTCTAGCTTGCTTTAATAAAAAATCAGTTGAGGTAGGAAATTTTGAAACACCAAGATTGCAAAACCTTAAAGCCACGATGGAATTACCCGACCAATACTCAAGATCAATTGCGGCGCTTATTGCGTCGCTGTTTGAAGAGTCCTTTTTTATAACATTGTTAAAAATTACTCTAGCTGAATCATAGATGTTGTCCCAAGTGTAAAGTCTGCCGAGAAAAATAGAGATATCAGCATAATCAGGACTTTTTGTTAATGCTTGTTTACAAAGTTGTCTGGCAGATTTTCTGTCTTTCTGATTAAAGGCAGCATCTTTTGCTTTAACAAAAAGTTCATCTGAAGTAAGCTGAGATTGTCCCCATAAATTTATGCTTAACAAAAGTATAATTGAGAGAAGAAAATATTTCATTTATTTCTCATAGTTTTTAAAATGCGGAAAGTATGATCGTTATCAATATCTCTCCTTAATATATAGAATAATCTTAAAATTAATAACATTATCCGGAGAAATTCTTAACGAGAAGAAGACTGTAGATTTATAAAATAGTTTTAGATGGATTGTGCTGAAAGTCATTTTATTAACAATGCAACATTTTCTATATGATAAGTATGCGGGAACATATCAACTGGTCTAAGCTTGATTAATTTATATCCACCGTCGCAAAGTAATTTAGTATCTCGTGCTTGAGTTGCGGGATTACAGCTTATATAAACTATTTTTTTAGGCATCAATTCTAAAATATCCTTAACGGTTTTTGGATTCATACCGCTCCTCGGCGGATCGGCAATGATAACATTGGGCTTTGGTAGATTCCTTTCTTTTATTATTGGAAGAAATGATTTGTTCAAGTCCGTTAATATCGGCTCAAAGTTTAAAACATTATTCAACGAAACATTTACAACAGCGTCTGCAATAGCGGACTCAACATTTTCAAATCCGTAAACCTGTTTTACACATTTCGAAATAAAAATTGGAATAGTTCCGGAGCCAGAATACAAATCGTAAACAATTTCGTCCCCATTAAACTCGGCAAACTCTAATGCGATAGTAAAAAGTTTTTCCGCTTGAGCGGTATTTGTTTGAAAGAAAGAGTTAGCGCTGATTCTATATTTCCATTTGCCGATGAAATCAAAAATAAAGCCGCTTCCATAGGAAACAATTTCATAATCACCGTAAGCAACTTGAGATAATTTTTTATTAATATTAAAAACCAATGTTGTTATTTGAGGGAACGAAAGGAGAAGAGATTCTTTGTATAATATGAACAGTCGTTCGTTCTCTTCTGAAACAACAAGATTGATCATAATTTCATTATTTAAAAACGACTGCTTTATTACCAAATTTCTTAAAAAACCGGTATGATTTTGAGCAGAATAGGGTAAAGTTTGGTGTTTTTTGAAAAACTCCCTCACATGATTTAGTATGCTGTTGCTAATCTCTGACTGCAACCAGCATTCATTAATATCCAAAATTTTATCGTATATACCCGGGATATGTAATCCCAATGCGAACGACTGATCATGTATTTCTTGCATTGAAGAGATCTCATCTTCACTGAGCCACCGCTTGTCAGAAAAAGAATATTCCATTTTGTTTCTGTAAAAAAAGATTTTTTCAGAAAGAATAATAGAAAGAAGTTCAAATTCTTTAACTCCGCCGATTCGAGTAAATAAATCCGCAACGTGTTCTTGCTTAAATTTCAGTTGTTCAACATAATTAAGATTTTGTACTTTACATCCGCCACATATTCCAAAGTATTTACACTTTGCAGGTATTCTTAGTTGCGAAGTTTTAATGAACTCTTTTACTTTTGCTTCAGCGTAAGATTTTCTGATCTTTGTTATTTGTGCAGTAACAACATCGCCGGGATATGAGCCATCAACAAATACAACAAATTTTCTCTGCTCTTCATTATCTAAGGAGTGAACTTCTTTGATAATTTTTGCAACGCCCCTTCCCTCAAAAGCATAATCGGTAATTTTCAGCTCAAGAAGGTCTCCTTTTTTCATTCATGTCCCTTCTTAAGCAGCAAAGAAATAAAACCAATAAACTTATCGGCCCCTAACTTTAAATATGCATTTGATTCATGATTGATTTTATTGAGAAGTTTTTTGTAATAACTTTTTTCTCGTTCGGTTAGATTTTCTTTGCTGGTTGAGAGCAAATTTTTGTTTAATAAAAAATATTCATTCAAAGTGTTTGTGAGATCTATGCGACCGGATAAAATAAATTTTTGCTCGGAATAATATTTTTCTAAATTTTCTACAAATAGGGGCAATAAATCAGAAGCATCAAAAATATCTTGAACATATTGTGGGACATCTCTTTTCAGGGTTACAACCTCTCCAACACAGAAGAATCCATCCGGCCGCAATATTCTTTTAATCTCCTTTACTATTTTATTTCTCGTAGTAGAAGAAATTGAAGCTTGTGCATAGACAAGATCAAATGAGGAAGAGTTGAAATCGGTTGCCTCAAAACTCATTAATCTTACGTTAACATTAGACTCACTGCTTAAAATTAGTTTCGAGTTTAACAAGGACTCATAGTCTTCAACGATAACCTCAACATTACAATTAAATTTATTAAAAATAATTTCCGCGGGAATTTCGCTGGTGGATCCGATTACTAATGCAGAGTTAATTTCAGAAGTCAGATTTTTTCGGAGGAAATTTATTTGTTTATCTAAGCCTGGGAGAAGAATTTTTTCTTTGTTCATTTATTTTATCAATATTGTTTCCTTTGTCAGCGCAAAGTTACCAACTTTTAATTGATAAAAATATACACACGACCCCCTTAATTATTCTTTGTGAAATCTATAGAGCATTTTTGTTATTTTGATCATGAAAATATAAGTACACTTGAATTTATATCAGATAAAAAATTTATGAAACGGCAACATCTTCTTCTTATTATAATTCTATTCTGGGGTTGCAAAGAGAAATTTCCGGTTATTGGGGAGTTTGGAAGCACACGATACAATCTTGTTAATCAGAATAATCTAAATGTTGTCTTTCCGGATTTTGTAAAAAATAAAATTGTCGTTATGAACTACATCTTTACTAATTGTCCGGATATCTGTCCTCTCAGTACAAACAACATGCGATTAATACAAGAGCAGTTAAAAAAAGAAAAAATTAATAATGTTCAATTTGTATCGCTCAGCTTTGATCCTAAATTCGATTCACCGGAAGCACTTAGAAAATTTGCCGGCATAAGAAACCTTGATTTGAGTAATTGGGTTTTCCTTACCGGAGAAAAACCGGTTACGGATTCGATCATAAAGAAAGTTGGTGTGTTCGCAGTTCCAAGTGATTCAACCATTTTCAAGAACGGCAGAAAAATTTATTACTATGTTCATACAGACAGAATTCAGTTGATTGATGCCGACGGTAAGATCAGAAAGAATTATAAAGGAAGCACTATTAATGTAAACGAAATAGTTGCCGACATAAAAAGTTTACAATAAGCAGCACTTGGTTAAAAGAATAGAAAATAATGTAAAAAGAAAGTAGAAAGAAAATGAAAATACGATCATTAGCAATAGTCATGTTAATATTCACCCTCAATATGATAATATTTGCACAGCAGCCTAAAATTCAAAATTCAAAACTCAAAATTCAAAACGCATGGGTACGACCGGCAGCAAAAGGTGCAAACTCGGCGCTTTATTTTGTACTTCAGAATAATAGCTCTAAACCCGATACACTGATCGGCGCAGAATCAAAACTAGCAGACATAGTTGAAGTGCACGAGTCATACAAAAGGGATAATGATAGAATTGGAATGCGCCCCGCCGGTAAATTGGCTATAAACCCGAAATCAGAATTTGAGTTTAAGCCGGGCGGATTTCATGTTATGCTTTTGGATTTACAAAAGGACCTTAAACTTGGCGATTCATTCGATGCCGTACTTCTATTAAAGTATGCTGGGAAAATTAAAGTTAAAGCCGAAGTACGCGATATGCCGATGACGAATAAGACTCAACAATAGATCAATAAGCAGAACCAACTTGAATTAACCGGGGGAATTACCCACATCGCTGTTATTTTCACTCTCACCTGTATTACTTTTTAATCTTCCCGCATTTTTTAATGAGTCTTTCAATAAATATTCAATCTGTCCATTGATGCTGCGCAATTCATCTGCCGCCCATTTTTCAAGTGCGGCATAGATGTTCTCATCTATTCTTAATAAAAATTTTTTCTTTTCAGCCATTACTTTCTTCTTTGTTTCTAGTGAGCCGAATGTGCCGCTTGATGTCTTTGTTCAATTGTAATTATATATGCAAGAATTATTATCCAAGGATATTTATCCAGCAAATCTGATTTCGAATAAATCATTACTTCAGCCCGATCTTTCATGGAAATTCTTTTCGGAATAATTTTCGCCAAACAAACTTCCTGTTCGTTGTTGATTTCGCAGAAACTTTTAAATAAGTGAGGAACAATTTTTAATTTTTCACCCAACGGCAAAGAAAGAGTTCCTCTACTTCTAAATCCGTCCCTTGTATAATTTGCAATTGGCATTTCATAACCGGCTTCGCGTATATCTAAAGCACTTCTCCAAAAACTCGGTTTATATATTTCCCATTTTTTGTTTTGAATATCCACTTCCCACTTCATTCCGAAAAATCCTTTTTGCTGCATTGAACCTATAAGTTCTTCGCTTACTCGTATCTCATAATTTCTTTTAAATATAGATGTTTGCGCAATAAAAATACTTTTGCCGACATAATCTGAAATCATTTTCATTTTAAAATCCTAATTAAATACTTTTCGTTCAACACGCTACACTTTTAGTACAACGAGCCTGCATTGATCACCGGCTGAGCAGAAACTTCAGATACAAGCGCTACTAATAAATTATTAACCATTGTTGCTTTCTTTTCGTTGTCGAGATTTACAATATTATGTTCGCTCAATGCTTTTAACGCCATCTCAACCATACCAACAGCGCCCTCAACAATCTTTGTTCTTGCTGCAACAACTGCTTGTGCTTGTTGTCTTCTTAACATTGCTTGTGCAATTTCCGGTGCGTATGATAAGTGGCTTATTCTTGATTCCAATATTTCCACACCACAAACCTCGAGTCTTGTTTGAACTTGTTTTTTCATTGCCTCTGCAATCTCAGCCTGATTTCCAACTAAAGAAAATTTATCGTGTTCGGATGAATCATAGGCATACTCGGTTGCAAGTCCGCGAATAGCTGTTTCACTTTGTATCGCGACAAATCCTTCATAATTCTGAACATCAAAAAGAGCACGCGCCGGATCAACAACACGCCACACTACCACGGCTGCAATTTGAATTGGATTGCCGTGAAGATCGTTTACTTTAATTGTCTCGCTCTGAAAATTTCTGATCCGTAGTGAAACCAATTTTTTTGTTGTGAAAGGATTAACCCACCAGAATCCGGAAACGCGGACCGTTCCAAGATACTTTCCGAAAAGAACAAGCACTCTCGAATCGTTCGGTTGAACAACTAAGAATCCGCTGAAGGAAAGAAAAATTAATAATGTAAATGGAACAAAGATCCAGAGAACTTCCGGTTTATCATTCATTATTCCCCTGATCAGAATTGTTACATCAACAAAAATTGCTATGATAACAAATACAAGCGCTACAAAGCCATTCATTTTTCTGGCTGATTTTTCAGTTATTGCTTCCATTTAATACTCCTAATTATTGCTATCGTAATGATATCATATTGGTATTATAATGTCAAGAGGTAGATAAAATTAATTTTTCAGTCCAAAATCAGAGAAAAGACAGTTAGATTTTAGCTAAAAATCAGAGATTATTATGGATGCAAGGAAGTTTAGCTTGGCAGAGAATTAAAAATTTTATTTGATCTTCTTTAAAATAAAAAACCCCCGGCTAGCGGGGGCTAAATCTAAAACGAGTTACTATTAGCTGATCTTTTTAACTTCAGCAGCTTGAAGTCCTTTCGGACCCTGAGTAACTGAAAATTCAACTTTATCGTTTTCGTTTAATGTTTTGTATCCATCGCCTACAATTGCTTGAAAATGTACAAATACATCTTCTCCGCCTTCTTGTGAAATGAAACCAAAACCTTTGGTGCTGTTAAACCATTTAACAGATCCTTGTTTGCGCTCTGCCATGACAGATGCTCCTTTGTTAATTTGTTGATAATTGATTGTTTACGACAGGCTTTAAACAGGTGAGGCTTCGAAGATACTTCTACGTCTACATCTACATCTAAAGTTACTGCCTTTACGGGTGTAAACATACGGAAAGGATTATTATAAAACTAATTTAAAGAGAGCCGCTGTGCCGAGATAAAATTTAACTCGCCATTCTATTTATATTGAGATTAAGTGCTTCATTGTTTGAAAATGGATGGAAGGATTTTGTAACGAGGAAGTATTTATGATAGAAAAATAGGTGGTATAGATAAAATTTTATTTGATTTACTTAGATTACACTTCATACAAAGTATTTTAACATTTGCAGCAGTTAAACTAGTCCCACCTTTTGAGAACGGAAGGTCATGATCGAAATGTAAGTTCATTTTAGAACCACACTTTACACATTCACCACGATCTCTATTCCACACTTCTATTTTCACGTTGGTCGGTATTAATCTAGTATGTGGAATTTCAATTTCTCTCTTAAAGGATTTTAATTCTATCGGCATTAAATAAAATTTAAAAACATTTCGTGTTCCACTGTATTTTATTTCTGCATTTACTAGACTGAAAAACCCCTTGTAACACCAAATTCCATTTTTGATCTTTTCATAAACTTTTATTTTGTGTGGCTCTTTTAGTAACCCCTCTTTAAAAGATTGAGCGGCAGTAAAGAATTTTCCGTTTTCAGTTAATGAGCCTTTTGGTGTAGTTAAAGGTTGATCAACCTTTTTAGGATCATCAGCCAAATTGCTTGGCACATCGTGTCCTTCATAAATAATTGCATTTGCCTTTTCATTGTATACGTCAGCATAAGGAGCGTTTTTACGAACGGACATTAAAAAGACGGAATATTCCAGATTTACATTAAAGTTCATTCCCTTTTGTAAAGGTATTTTTTCGGTGGCAACTAATTCGGTATAAGATATTATATCGTCAACTTTAAAATTCTGTTTAATAAGAAAGGACTTCATTTTTCTTCGCTTAATATTACAACCACAACTTCCTCAACATATTTTTCAATATCAAGCATTATAATAATCTAAAACCCAATCTTCCTTTTCGGCTTTGCCTTTTCCAGCATCAATTCTTTTATCGCTTCAAATATAAACTTTATCTGTTCCTGCTGTTTTGCAAATTTCTTCTTTGTTTCCTTTTCAAGTTCGTTCAATTTCTTTGCAAGCACATCGCTGCTCTGCAGGAACATTCTCATCTGCACGAACGCACGCATAATTGCAATGTTAACCTGCACCGCTCTTTCGCTGTTCAAAACAGAAGACAACATAGCAACACCTTGTTCTGTGAAGGCAAGAGGTAAGTATCTTCTTCCGCCCCAGCCAGTCTTTTGTCCGGCTAAACTTGAGGTCACAATTTGTGACCTCAAGATTTTGTATTCCTCTGCCGTTAAACGAAACATAAAATCATTCGGGAATCTTTCGATGTTTCTCTTTACCGCTTGATTGAATTTCTTTACCTCGACCCCGTAAAGCTCAGCAAGGTCACGATCAATCAAAACTTTTTCATTGCGAAGCAGAAATATTTTGGAAGTAATTCTTTCAACCGGCAATAATGATTCTGTTCTTTTCCCCATAAGGTCCCCTTGGTTTTGGAGGTCACAATTTGTGACCTCCAATTATTTATTTGCAACTTGCTCAACTTCGATTTCAATATCAAGCAGTAATATTTGTTATGTTAATTTTAGAGACGTATAGCCATGCGTCTCTACGTTAAGGTATTTGGAGGGGATTATTCTTCGGACTATTTTTAATAAAACAAAAAGACATTATGAAAGATATAATTCAAATAGCCGGAGTGATTGATAAAGAAGAAGCAACAATGCTGATGAACGCGGGCGTTGATTATCTCGGCTTTCCGCTTAGACTGCCCGTGCATAAAGAAGATCTAACCGAAGATGAAGCAGTTGAAGTGATCAAAACAATTTCTTCTCCGCACAGAGCCGTACTTATAACTTATCTTGATAATGCCGACGAGATAATAAAACTCTGCACAAAACTGAACGTTAAAATCGTTCAGCTTCACGGAAAGATTTCCAGAGAAGAATTGGAAAGAACAAAATTACTGCGACCCGATCTTGAAATAATTAAAAGTCTTGTTGTCGCAGAGAACAACTATACGGAACTTGAAAGAACAATTGAAACGCATTCAGCTTTTGTTGATGCATTCATCACGGATACTTTCGATCCGGCAACTGGTGCTGAAGGCGCAACCGGAAAAACTCATGATTGGAGTATCAGCAGAAAATTAGTTAAGATCTCTCCCAAGCCGGTTATCATTGCCGGCGGACTTAATCACACGAATGTTAAAAAAGCAATTTTAGAAATTCATCCCGCCGGAGTTGATGTACATACTGGAGTGGAATCCAAAGATGGAAGAAAAAATTACGACATGGTTAAAAGGTTTGTGGAAAAATCCAAAGAAGGATTTGCGCTTATCAATTCTTAGAAACGGAAAATTACTCTTCAATAATTTTTATTTTACTTCGCCTATAGATCTTGCTCGATTCTTTTACCTTCTCTCGCTGCTTCGGCAAAGGAATGCGGATTTTCTTCTTCTTTATTTTGATATTTCTTTTCATTTGTCGCTGAGTTTCTGCAGACGCAAATTGCCCAAGTTTGTTTTTAATATCAAGAGGCGGGATTTAAAGCCGATCTATAAATAGAAAGCAAAAATTTTCACTATTCCATGTTTCTTTTCTAATTTTGCTTAAACAAAAACTTACTATAAATTCGGAAGTAATTATAACTGCAGTTTACAAATTTTGAAGGGAATTACAATGACAAAATATTTTTCATTATTCAAAATATTTTTATTTGCAGCGATTATTTATTTATCCGTTCTTAATGGTTATTCGCTCGCGCAGGAAAACACTGATAAATTATTTATAGGCAAATGGGTAACGGGACCAAATCGCGAGAATACGTTAGACATTGACGGCAACCTGTATAGAATTTCTTTTAGTATTGAAGATGTTGGAGGAATACTAGTAACCAGAATGGAAAGTCCCGATGCGGATGTTTTTAATCTTACTGCCGCAGAAACAATAGTTGATGGTTATAAGGTCAAGATATATTTCAAGGAAATTGATTCGTTATTTAAAGGAGAACTTAGCTCAAGAAAAATCGAATTAAATGGAACTTTCGTTATGGGAAGAAAATATATTTCAATCAGTTTTAGAAAAATTAGGACAGAAGATTAACGCAATTTTTTTTGCAAACTTCCGATAGATCGTTTTGTCAAAATGGTAAACATTTTCAAATTCTAATCTTGTTGTTACGATTCGGGAAAATGTTCATCCTTGTCAAAGGCAATCTTTTATTAAGCCATACAATGTTTTAGCGCGCCTAATCTTGCATTAATTCTTTCGTTCTATTATTCAGCGGAAATATATATTTTTTATCCAATCATAATTCATCAAAGGTGAAAGCATGAGAAAAACTCTTGTTCTACTAATTACTTTGTGCACGGTTTTATCTGCACAGGGTCAGATCAAAATTCCTTATACACGCCACGTTCTTTCAAACGGATTAAATGTATTACTGCATGAAGATCACTCAACTCCAACGGTTACGGTTAACACATGGTTTCATGTCGGCTCGGGTTATGAAAAACCGGGACGCACAGGATTTGCACATTTGTTCGAGCACTTAATGTTTATGGGATCCGGACATGTTGCTGATGGCGAATTTGATAAATTGCTTGAAGCAGCAGGCGCAGAAAATAACGGATCAACAACCGAAGACAGAACAAATTATTATGAAGACCTTCCTTCTAACGCACTTGAACTTGCGTTATATCTTGATTCTGATAGAATGGGATTTCTTGTTGATGCGATGACACCTCAAAGTGTAGATGCACAAAGAGCGGTTGTAAAAAATGAAAGACGTCAGAGCTATGAGAACCGCCCATACGGATTATCTGAAGAAACAATTTTAAAAAATCTTTATCCGCCGACTCATCCTTACAGCTGGCCGGTCATCGGCTCTATGACTGACTTAAGTGCTGCTACATATAGCGACGTTGTTGAGTTCTTCAAAACATATTACGTACCGAACAATGCATCAATCGCTATTGCGGGAGATATAAATCCGCAAGAGACTTTGAAACTTGTTGAGAAATGGTTCGGCGAAATTCCGGCAGGAAAACCTGTAGAACCTCAAAATCCTGCAGCGGTAAGATTGAACGAAGAAAAAATTTTAGTTATGGAAGACCATGTTCAGCTTCCACGCTTGTATATGACCTGGATTACCCCGCAGAGATTCGCACCGGGAGATGCGGAGCTTGATGTTCTTGCAAATATATTATCTAGAGGAAAAAATTCACGGCTGTATCAAAAATTAGTTTACGAACTTCAGATCGCGCAAGATGTACGTGCATCTCAAGGTTCAAGCAAACTTTCTTCACAGTTCCAAATAGTTGCAACAGCACGCTCCGGTCATACTCTCGAAGAATTGAAAAAAGTAATTCAGCAGGAGATAGATAAAATAAAAAACGAAGCACCAAAGCAAAGAGAATTACAACGTAGTGTCAATCAATATGAAGCCACGTTTTTAGATGCGTTAGAAAAGCCGGGCGGATTCGGCGGAAAAGCAAATCAACTAAATGACTATTTTTATTATGCAGGAAATCCCGATTATGCTAACGAAGATCTTTCACGCTACAAAGCGTTAAGTGTAGACGATATTCAAACCGCCGCACAAACTTATTTGCCCGATAACGGACGGGTAATTCTAAGCATTGTCCCTAAAGGCAAAACAGATTTAGCAGTTCAACCTAAAGCGGAGGGTAAATAATATGAAAAAGATATTTTTAGTTTCGATAAGATTAATTGTTGTTTCCGCTTTTTGTTTTTCTCTTTATGCACAGACTCCGGATAGAACAAAACCGCCATTGCTGCCTGCACCTCAAAAATTAAATCTGACGTCAATTCAGCAATTTGCACTTTCAAACGGATTAAAAGTTGTGTTGATGGAAAAACACGAAGTCCCGTTAGTTCAACTGAATGTTATTATTAAAATGGGAAGCGTTAACGATCTGGAAAATAAAACTGGATTAGCCGGATTAACGATGAGTATGTTAACCGAAGGTGCCTCAGGGAAAACTTCTCTTGAACTTGCAGATGCAATAGATTTTTTAGGCGCAAGGATTTCTGCAAATGCAGGCGCACATTCATCAGGAATATATCTTCATACACCGCTATCAAAGTTTGATGAAGCTTTGAAAATCATGAGCGATATCCTTTTGCGTCCGGATTTTCCTAAGAAAGAATTGGAGAGAAAAAAGAAAGACCGCTTAACATCGTTAATGCAAATGCATGATCAACCGACGGCAATTGCAGCCGCGGCATTTAATAAAATTCTTTTCGGAAAAGATCATCCTTACGGAAGAATGACAAGCGAGAATGAGATCAATGGTTTTTCTGTTGATGATATGAAGAGTTTTTATAAAAAATACTCTACGGCAAATAATTCTTTTGTTATCGTTGTTGGAGATGTCAAGAAAGATGAACTGAAGAAAAAATTAGAAAATATTTTTGGTAAATGGAAAAAGGGTGATGTTAAGCAGGTTAAAATAAATGAACCGGCTCAAGTTGCTAACCGCATTGTTTATTTGATTGATAAACCGGGGGCTGCTCAATCTGTAATTAATATTGGAAGGATCGGTACATCGCGGCTATCACCGGATTACAATCCCGTCGTTGTAATGAACACACTTCTCGGCGGATCTTTTACCTCGCGCTTAAATCAAAACTTGAGAGAGAAACACGGTTACACTTACGGCGCTTCATCAAGATTTATGTTCAGACCGGCACCGGGAAGTTTCATTGCATCTTCTTCTGTTCAAACGGAAGTTACAGATAAAGCATTAACAGAATTTTTTAACGAGCTTAACGGAATCCGCGAACCATTGACAGATGCAGATTTAAACCGTGCGAAGAATTTAGTTGCTCTCAGTTATCCCGGAAATTTTCAATCTGTTTCAGAAATAGCGGGACAGCTTGAAGAAATGGTATCATATAATCTGCCTTCAAATTATTTCGGTGAATTTGTTTCGAAGATTTTAAATGTAAATGATAAAGAAGTAAACGGTGCCGCTAAAAAATATATTGTACCGGATCAGATGATAGTTGTTGTTGTGGGAGACAAAGCAAAGATCGAAGAAGGAATCAAAAATTTGAATCTCGGAGAATTAAAGAATCTTTCGATCGAAGGTGTTTTAGGCAAAGTACCGCAGCTTAGCAAATGAACAAAATAATTATTATCAACAACCGAGGAATAAAATGAAACGTTTAGTAAAGTATATTGCTTTATTTTCAATTCTGTTCTATTCCGGAGCGAATAATTTCTTATTCGCACAGGAAAATCAAAAGAAAGAAGAAAAGAAATTCACAAGCTTGTGGGAAGGGAAACTGAAATTTGGTGCGGTTGCTTTACGAATTGTGATAAAGACTTTTAAAAATGATGACGGTTCTAACGGTGCTTTTATGGATAGTCCCGATCAAAGCGTAAATAATATTCCGGTAGAAAATGTTTTGTTTACCGAAGACAGTTTGAAATTCGAATCCAAAACAATAGGCGCGAAATATATTGGTGCAGCAGTGAAAGACAGTATGATCATTCGCGGAAATTTCACCCAAAGAGGAATGACCTTACCGCTTGAACTAAAAAAGATTGATAAACTTGTTGAGATAAAACGCCCGCAGAATCCACAGAAACCATATCCGTATAATGATGAAGAAGTAACTTTTGAAAATAAATCTGCGAATATTACTCTTGCTGGTTCGTTCACTTATCCCAAGGGCAACGGAAAATTTCATGCTGTTGTTTTAGTTACCGGCTCGGGTCCCCAGGATAGAGACGAATCATTAATGAATCACAAACCATTTTTGGTGATCTCTGATTACTTAACCCGAAATGGAATTGCTGTTTTACGATTTGATGACCGCGGTATTGGGAAATCGAAAGGTAATTTTGCAATTGCAACCTCAGAAGATTTTGCTACTGATGCGCTTGCCGCAGTAGAATACTTAAAGACAAGGAAAGAAGTAGATCCTAAAAAAATTGGAATTGCAGGTCACAGCGAAGGCGGATTAATTGCACCAATGTGTGCCGTTAATTCTAGCGATGTTCATTTCATTGTAATGATAGCAGGACCTGGCGTTTCCGGTAGAGAGATTCTTCTTCTTCAAGCAAAATTAATAAATCAAGCTAGCGGAGAGAGCGAGGAAAAAATTATTAAAGGAAATCAACTTTCAGAAAAAATTTATGACATTGTTTTAAATGAATCCGATAATGATAAAGCTGAGAAAAAAATAAGAGCATTGTATGATGAAATATATCCGACTCTAACTGATGCAGAGAAGAAAGAAGAGGATACACAAAAACCGATGATGGATCAGCAAATAAAACAAATACTTTCCCCATGGTTTAGATTTTTCTTAAAGTATGATCCCCGCCCAACTTTAGAAAACGTAACCGTTCCCGTTCTTGCAATAAATGGCGGGAAGGATTTTCAAGTAGATCCAAAACAGAACTTACCCGAAATTGAGAAAGCTCTTAAAGCCGGAGGAAATAAAAATTTTAAAATAGTTGAAATGCCCGGACTTAATCATTTATTTCAAAAATGTAAAACTTGTACAATTACAGAGTACGGAGAGCTTGAAGAAACTTTTTCTGAAGATGCTTTGAAGATTATGAAAGATTGGATTTTACTGGTAACAAAGTAATTAATTTGTCACACTGAGCGAAGCGAAGTGTCTCGATGAAATTAGCGATTCTTCACTTCGTTCAGAATGACATTTATCCATTATTGTTTAGGGGTAAACTTCACTACGGCATTCTTAATCGGTATAACAGTTCTCAAGAATTCATAAATAGCACCAAGATCTTCATTTGTCATTCCCGAGTACATAGTCCACGGCATAGCAGTATTGAAATCATTCATTTCGGTTTGCATCGGCGGATATTTTTGGGGATCCATGGATTTAAATCTTGCAACAAATACATCTTTAGTCCATGCACCAATACCGGAAACAGGTTCGGGTGTAATATTTGTCGAACGAACAATACCGCCCGGAAAATAAAATTCGAATCCACCTGCAAATGCTTTCTCCATTACATAATCGCCTTTAACCATTTGTGTGTGGCAGTCAAAACATCCGGCAACAGAAACAAGATATTTTCCATATTCAGTCGGGTTGTTTTTATTCGGTTCCGGCGAAGGTTTATAAGATTTTGGCGGAATTGTTTTTACAATTAAGTTCAACGGAAAATTAAGAGAACTCTCAGGCACATCATTTTTTATCGGTTCAAGAGAACGAATGTATGCAACAATTGAATACAAATCTTCTTTTGTAAGATTATTATATCCAATGTAGGGCATCAAAGTAAAAAGTGCTTTTCCCTCTTTTGTTACGCCATTTGTAATTACCCGCATCAACTCGCCGTCTGTGTATTTGCTTATTCCAGCAGGTGTAATATTTCCAGCATAAAGAACACCGGGAACTCCGGCGGTAGCTTCGTCAAATTTATCTCCGCCTTTGCCAAGAGTGCCGGGTGTTATTGGTCCGGAAAGTTTAGACCAATCACGAGTTGAATGGCAGTCCATACAAACAGTAACATGATGAGCTAGATACTCCCCGCGTTCTAATCGCGCTGGATTAATCTCAACTTTTTCGTTAGACGGTGGATCTACTTTTGGAAAAGAAGAATTGAAATAAATTAAGAAAGCAATTACTAAGACAATTACTCCCCCAAGTATATATGCTGCAATTTTTAAGAACTTCTTCATTTAATCCTTTCTTTTTGGTTAGACAATAATAATTTAATTAAAAAAGAGAAAATGTCCACATTTTTTGTACCGGTTGACGTATGCTTTGTTTTATAGTTTTAAGAAGAGAAAACAAATTAAGCGCTAGTTTTGTTCAGCACGGCGATGTTTATACAACTCCCACGAGATATAAATATTTTGTATAAACACATAGAAGACCGGACCAAGCACCGCCAAAGGATTAATGAATGTAAGCGAGATCCAAATTGTGAAGGCGTTATTTTTTTGTCCTAAAGATTGGCTCGCCTCGGAAGAATATTCTTTTCCACCGATAAACCATCCAAGAGTAAAAAATAAAATACACAAAGCAGCGGATGTAGCCGCTATTAGAAAAACAATTTCTAAACTGTTGGTAAGCTCCGATTTTATATAGTAAGAAGCTTCGGATGTGGCTATATAAATATTTATTACTAAAATGTAGAAAGAAGAATCTTTCCAGTTAATTAAGAGCCGCCAAATTTTTGGTGAGATAAATTTTATTAACTGCGCTACCGCCAAAGGAATTGAAAGAGTTATAATAACTGGAAGCAAAACTTTTCCGACAGAAATATCGGAACTGCTGTTCATTAACAGCGGGAGAAGAAAAGGAAGCAGAAGAGCAATAGATACATTATTCAACAAGAGCGAGAATGTAACAAACTCTACTTTTTCTTTCTTTAGACTTATTATTACAGGAGCGGCTATAGCTGTGGGTGCAATAGCCGTTACGAATGCTGTCTCGGCAAGTATTTGACTAAACGGTTTTAAGAGAAAATAAATTATGACAGAAGTAAATATGATAGTGCCGAGAATAACGAAATGACTTTTTCTGATAATTTTCTTGTCTATCTTCACATCAAGGAATGAAAAGAAGAGCATCAGCATTAAAAAGTAGCGGATTAAAAAAGTGTATTCATGTCCGTAGGGAAAGAATACGCCGAGTGCAATTGCAAAAAGAAGAAGAAGGGTTTTCATCATACATAAAATTGTTGCGTAAACTTAATAAGGCTGAGATTTCAATACAAATTATTGAGTTTATAAATTATAGATTCTTAACAAAAATTAACTGAGAAAGTAAAAATCTTATTCTTATTTTTACCGGCAAAACAGAAAACAATCAAACTTAGAGCATAATAATATATGAACAGTAAAATGATAATTAAGTTTATAGTTTAAAACTACACAATTTTTCACAGCGTCTGTTTTTGGAATCATTTTACATTTTGGTTTATTACAATTCAAATCCTTGAATGAGAAAACAAAATTTTTTATACTTCTTTTTTAAGTTGAGAATTATTAATAATAATTTTTTTGCTTTGGTTTTATTTAATAAAAGTGAGTTAAAATAGGAACTGAAATGCATCTTTCAAAAAAATCGTACATAATTGTAGGCAGTGCAATTTTTATTCTTCTGCTTATTTTTATTATCAAAATTGCCAGTGGGGATTCCTTAAAACGACAAACACCGAAACCAGTTGTTGTAATTGGTAAATTAATCAAGGGGGATATTCAAAGCACCGAATCATTGACGGGAGACATACTTCCAATTCAACAAGCTAGTATTTTTTCAAAAGTAAACGGTACTATTGAAAAAAACTATGTCGATATTGGAACTCGAGTTTCAAATAATCAGATACTTGCTTTAATTGATACAACCATTTATTCTCAGAATGCAAAACAAGCAAAAGCAAATTACATGCAAGCCATGGCAAACAATCTAAATTCAAAACTAAATTATGAAAGAAATAAAAAACTTCTTGAACAAAAATTAGTTGCTCAACAGGATTTGGATAATGCAAAAGCTGCCTCCGATATCGCGCTTGCTCAGCTAGAAGCAGCGGAAGCCGTCTATAATAACGCAGCAACTCAATTAAGTTATTGTAAAATAACGGCACCGTTTCAAGGAACTATTACCAAAAGAAATTTCGATCCCGGTTCTTATATTACAGCGACAACAAATGCTCAAGGTTCAGTTTTATTTATGTTGATGAATATTGATCGTTTGAAAACAATTGTAAATGTTCCCGAAAGAAATGTTTCTTATTTATCGAGCGTTAAAGAAGTAATTGTAACTGTCGATGCCATACCTAACAAAAAATTTGGTGCAAAAATAAGTAAGATTAGTCAGGCAATTGACCTTGCAAGCCGGACAATGGCAGTAGAAATAGAAATAGTGAATTCTGGTTCTCTGTTAAAGCCCGGTATGTTTGCAACCGTTCAATTTGTAACAGAAAAAAAATCCAACTCAAATATTATTCCCAATCAAATTGTTTTGAATGACGAAAAAGGTGATTTTGTTTATGCTCTTAATTCTGATACCTCCGTTTCTAAAAGGTATATTAAAATTGGAATCAGAACGGATGATAAACTGGAGATACTTTCCGGATTAGATGAAACCGATCGAATTGTTTTTGTTGGTCAGACGTTAATTAAAGATAAAATGAAAGTTAAAATAGCAAAGTAAAAATATGTGGCTTACCCGATTTGCTCTTAAATATCCTATTACAACTTTCATGGTGGCTATTGCCGTCTTTGTATTAGGATTTGTTTCTCTTAACCAGCTACCTATAGACATGCTTCCAAATATTCAGATTCCAGTTGTTAGTGTAATAACTTATAACAACGGCGCCGGTCCAACCGACATGGAACAGACTGTCACAGTTCCAATTGAAAGAGTTGTTAGTTCGACAAATAACGTGAACTATGTGCAGTCATCAACACGGGAAGGACAATCAAGTATTCGAGTTTATTTTAATTGGGATGCAAGTACGGATGTTGGTTTAATCGATGTTATACAGAAGGTTAATAGAATTCTAAACTTTCTTCCATCTGCGGCATCACAACCGCTTGTGCTCAGGTTTGATATTACAAATATTCCTGTCTGCACAATTGCTTTAAACGGCGATTTAGATCAAAGAGCGCTTTACGATTTAGCTTACAACGTTATTGAACCTCAATTAGAACATATTCCAGGTGTTGCTTTTGCTCAAGTAACCGGCGGCAAGATTCGTGAAATTCATATTAAGGTTGACAGAAATAGAATTGACGCTCTTAACCTTTCACTTCAGCAAGTCTTGGAAGCTATGTCTGCATCGAATCTAATTGTTCCATCCGGCGATTTGAAAACAGGAGTTTTTGATTATTCGCTGAAAACAGAAAGTGAATTCAATGTTGTTGAGCCAATGGGTAATGTTGTTGTAAAAACCCAGAACAGTATTTCGGTCAGGATAAGAGATGTAGCTTATGTTGAAGATTCATATCAAGAACAGACGGAAGTTATTAGAAATAATGGTAAGGAAGGTGTTGTTCTTCGTATTCAAAAAACTTCCGGTGCTAATACTGTTCAAGTTGTAAACGCAATTGTTAAAGCACTTACCCAACTAAGAGATGTGCCTCCATCTGTAAAAGCATCGCTGGGTACAGATCAAAGTTTATACATTAAACAATCAATTAGCGGATTATTCCAGGAAGCAATTTTAGGAGCTCTTTTAGCAACGCTTGTAATTTTAATTTTTCTTAGAAACTCTAAAAGTGCTGTAATTATCTTTTTAGCCATTCCGCTTTCAATTTTTGTTACGTTTATCTTTTTTAGGTTCAGCGGAACAACTTTGAACATTATGACATTCGGTGGTTTAGCTTTAGGAATAGGGAGATTGGTAGATGACTCGATTGTGGAACTGGAAGTAATAACCCGTCATTACAAAACCATGAAAGCTGATGGCAAAGTGAAAATGCAAGCCACGCTTGATGCAGCGCTCGAAGTTGCCTCCCCAATTTTCATTTCTACTCTCACTACGGTTATTGTATTTCTTCCGGTTATATTTTTGACGGGCATTGCCAAACTTCTTTTTCTTCCTTTGGTAATTACAATAACCGTTGCATTGTTTTCTTCGTTCTTTGTTTCTCGAACCGTTACCCCGTTAATGTGTTACAATTATCTTCATGCGGAACGAGAAGTGGATCTGAATTCTAAAAAACTTTCGCATCGAATTCAGAATTACTTCAAAAATTTACTAGACAAGATTGATACTTTTTATCAGAATACACTGACAAAATCATTGAAGCACAAACGTTTTGTAATTTTTGGGGTTATTGGTTTTGCAATTTTTTCTTTTCTTTTATTCAAGTTTGTTGGAACAGAATTTTTCCCGGATACAGACGAAAGCCAATTTTCTATATCAGTTAAATTACCAGTTGGGACCAGAATAGAAGAAACCGAAAAATTCATAGAACGCATTGAAAGTATAATTCGTAGTAATGTTCCAGAAGCAAAGACTGTTATTTCTGACATAGGTGTTCCGTCAGCAAAAAGCGGATCTTCATTTGGTGGAAATTCTGGTGGTCATGCTGCCAATATAAGCGTTTCACTTATTGCCCCCGGTGAAAGAGACAGAACTGTATTCGATGTTGTTAAAGCCATTCGTCCAAAACTAATGAATCTTCCTGGGGCTCAAATCTTTATTACTACTGGCGGTTTTTTGAAATTCCTTTTGAACTTCGGTTCATCGGCACCAATTGATGTAATTATCAGCGGTCAAGATTTCGATCAGGCAAACAAACTCAGCCAGCAGATTTACGATATCGTAAAATCTACAAACGGTGCAACAGATGTTCAGATATCTCGTGAATTAAATTTACCTGAATTAAATGTTTCGATCGACCGTGATAAAGCCGGCGCTCTTGGTGTTAGTGTTTCTCAAATTTCAAATACAATTACAACTGCAATCAGCGGTTCTGTTGCTTCTGTGTTCACCGATCCTGCCACCGGCAATCAATATAATATTTTGGTGAGGCTATCGGAGGATTACAGAAATAAAATTGATGACATAAAAGAGTTAAGCGTGCAAAGTACTCAGGGACAATTGATAAAGTTGTCGAACCTTGTGAAAGTTGTTCTTGTCAAATCTCCAATTCAAATTGATAGAAAATACCAGGAAAGAATTGTTGAGATTACCGGAAACGTAACCGGACGCGATCTTGGAAGTGTTTCTAAAGACATAAATGATAAATTAGCCAATGTTCAAATTCCGTCCGGATTTGTGGTGACCGTGAGCGGAAATGTTGAACAGCAAAACAAAACGTTCGGCGATCTTGGATTGGCATTAATACTTGCAATCATTCTTGTTTATATGGTAATGGCTTCTCAATTTCAATCTCTTGTTGATCCTTTCATAATTATGTTTACGGTTCCTCTGGGTATGATCGGAGTTGTCTGGGCATTATTCTTAACTGATACAACACTTTCAGTTACATCTTTTGAAGGTGTGATTGTAATGATAGGAATTGTTGTATCCAACGGAATATTATTAGTTGATTACACAAACAAGTTGCGCAAAACCGGAATGGGATTGCACGAAGCTGTGATTAAAGGCGGTAGAACAAGACTCCGCCCGATTCTTATGACAACATTGGCAACCGTTTTAGGCTTGATACCTCTTGCTTTAGGTATGGGTGGAGAAAAATCTCAATCACCACTTGCCATTGCAGTTATTGGTGGTCTAACTGTCTCTACAATTTTAACATTATTATTTGTTCCAACTCTTTATACAATCTTTGAAGAGAGATTTAGCAAAAAAAAGAAAAATATAAATGAAGAATACTCAATTGAATAAATACTATTTATTGCCAGTTACCTTTTTATTTATTACTAACATTGCTGTTGCACAGCAGGATACATTAACAATTGAAAAGTGCATTGACCTTGCTTTAAAAAATAATCCACAGATAAAGATTGCAGAAAGTAATTATGAACTTTCCTCTGCGAATTTGACGCTTACAAGATCAACATTATTTCCACAGGTATCTTTTAACACGGGATGGAATAGAAACGGCGGTAATTTTTTCCAAGGACCAACAGCAAGAGAGGCTACGTATGAAAATTATTCTTACGGTTTTCAATTGCAGCAGCTTGTTTTCGATTTCGACAAATCGTATTCGCGTGTTTCAGGAACTTCGGATTTAAAAAGCGCTTCCGAACAGGATTTATTTTCGTCAAAACAAACCCTCATTTTAAATACTTACATTGCTTACTTTACTTATTTACAAGCTGATAGAATAAATAATGTTAGTCTGGAATCTTTGAGGCAAGCCCAAGAGCATCTTAGGCAAGCGCAAAGTTTTTATGATGTTGGGAAGAAACCCCAATTTGATGTGCTTAAAGCTAAAACCGATGAAGCTAATGCAAAGGTTAACCTGATAACATCACAGAACAATATTATAGTAAGCGGACTTCAATTAGAAAATATACTTAATACAAAATTCGGTAATAATGTTCATCTAAAAGATAATTTGGGAATTACAAAAGACACAGTTAAAATTCAGAGTGCGCTTGCTTTGGCATGGGAAAATCGTCCTGAATTTATCGGTGCAAAGCTTAGAGTTGATGCTAATAAATCATTCTTAACTTCAGCATGGACAGCAAATCTTCCTTCAATTAATCTTACAGGCGGTTATAACTGGAGAACATTTTCTTTAGATCAGAATTTTTTAAATTCATGGAATCTCGGCGTTACTTTATCATTACCTCTTTTCCAGGGCTTTGCTTTGGATGCAGGAATTGATCAAGCAAGGGCAAATTTTAAAAATGCGGAAGCAACATTCGATTTTATTCAACAGAATATTAACCTCGATGTTCAACAGCAATACACAAATTTAAGGCTTGCAGTTGCTAAAATTGACGCGACGAAATCATTAGTAAGCCAAGCGGAAGAAACACTTAAAATTGCCGAAGGAAGATACAAGGAAGAAGTAGGCAACCCGATAGAAATAACAGATGCACGCGTTACATTGCTCAATGCACAGATTCTGTATATACAGGCTTTGTACGACTACCAGGTTTCTTACGTTCGCTTGCAAAAAGCAATCGGAATACTTAAATAAAAAATTTTGAATCACCCTATTTTGCCGCCAATATATGAGATGATAAATATTGTTCGGATTCGAAATGATCTTAAATTTAGAAGAAGAGAATGTTTCGGTTGCAAAAGAAAATCTTGATCTTGCATTTGAGGAATTAAAAATCGGTACCTTTTCCCCGCTTGAATTCCGCGAAGTACAAAAGAGTTACACTGCAGCACAAAGCAGACTTTCAACCGCTCGTTACGCCGCGAAGATGAATGAAAAAAATTTGCTGTTGAAGAAAGTTTGTCAGGCCCATGTTGTGCGTTCGTGCTTCTTTTTAGCTAATTAGCAGGTACTTGTCTACTAAATTTATTGTTATTTTCATCCATTTTTTATTCCAGCTCGTATTCTTTTTTGATCAGGCTTATCAGCTCTGTTGCTTTTTCTTTAACCGCTACCTGCAAGTCCATGTCAAGCCTTACCAAATATTGAAAAGTTCTTAAGCTATTCAGGAATTCATCTAAATATTGCTCATTCAGTTTTATTACAGCAGATGGAGATGCAGGTTTCTTATAATAAGTAGTATCGGCATAAATTTTTAACAGCGCTCTGCCATCAAATAATTTCTGCAGAATAGTATTATTATCAAAAGAAAAATTGGTTTCATAGAGATCCCGCAACGCTATACGTTTAGTTTGCTGATCATAGGATTCGATGGATTCAACTACATTTCTATGACTTATCAATCGCAAGCCGCCGGAGCTTTTTAACTGATCGAGTGTCCCACTGGTTTGAAAAAAACCGAAATGACCAAAAAGCTTTATGGCTAACGTATATCCATGAGCAGGAACCGGCCCGGTAGTATGGTTAACAAAGAAAATAATTAATGAATCCATTGTACGTAATTTGTCAAGCCGGTACATCCTTATTCTCGAAAATTGAGCGGTGTCCGATTGAAGGTCTTTTACAAGAGATACCATAAATTCTTTTCCCCGCTTTCCCTCTACATAATGCTCTCTTTGGTTTTCTGCCAAAAACCCTGCAAACACTGCAAAGAACAGCATTAGAAATTCATAGAAGTAATGCCAGAAGTTTTGTCCTGGGGCATTATGCAGGTGATGGGCGTGTGTTTCCATATTTTCACTTTCTTTTTTTGGAGTTAATGTGTCAGGCTCTTTAGAAGAAATATTTTTGTCAGAAGTATTAACCGATTCGATATTTATTGGATCTTCTAAAGTTTCGTCTCCTGTATCTGTATTTTCTGCCATTTGTATTTTTTGTTAACCGTTTAATTTTTATTAAAAGAATAATCACTTGCTCATAATTATGAGCATTGTTTTTTCACCTTTTTGAGATAACATAACTAAATATCCTTCTATTCCCTTCCACGTTATCATTGTTAATCCAAGCATACTATTTTCAGAATAATTATTCCCATATTTTTTTGTGAGGGCTACTTTTGATATGTCAAATAATTTTTGTGCGTCGTCTTCTTTTTCTTTCCCAGTCGTGATGACTTTCTCATTTTGTTTATCATCTTTTGTAAACATATAACCGACTTTTATTGATATCGGTTCTAGCCAATCGTAATACATCAACGCTTTGTAATTCATAATTTCTTTTTCTTCAATTTTTTTATCAACAAGTTTTTCTCTAATAGTGGTGGTTGTTTGATCAAAAGGATCATTCAAGAAGATTTCTATCGAAAATTATGCGAGTAGTTTTGTGAAAAAAACGAGCATTAAAACCATAAATATTTTCAATAATTTCATTTGATCTCCTTTGTTCAAGACAGCTAACGACGTTGCAACTAAAGCGCCGCCCATAGCAGCAATGCCAGTTTGAAAAACCAACGTCAATAATTATTTATAAAAATGATTTCGGTACATCGTTTTAATTGCGTAACTATTTTATTTACATCTCTCAAGTGCTTTAACTGACGCGCCAATAATAATTCCGACAAACATCATTCCGACGATTGCCAAGACTATTGCAGTAACTCTTCCCAGTGTTCCGCTCGGCGTCATATCGCCATAGCCGATAGTAAAGGAAGTAGTAAAAGCAGTGTAGAGGCAATCGCCAAAAGAGCCGTTACTGTTTTTTAATCCCTCAATATGAAAAACGAAGGCCCCGCCGCATATTAGTATTAAATAAAAGATAAGAAGATTCCATGCGGCAGAAAGAAGTGAAAAAAATTCTTTTGGAAATGATCTTTTCATATTTGTTATTTCTCCTTTGTTTAATTTTAAGATAGAGCAGATTTATAGCGGTGTTGCGCCTAACGCGCCGCCCAAAACAACAATGACGGTTTTGCCAACGCCACTTTATATTCAACTTAAACTTTAAAACTTACTTTATCAATAAAGGAAAAATCATATAGATTCCGGATAACTCCCGATAAACCGGGACTTTCTGGAATGACAATTGAATATCTAAGCAAGATCAAGAGTCTTGACTAAACACTCTCAAATTATTTTTGTTTAAAGAAGTATTATGTACTTTTTGTGGAGCGCAACGAAACAAAAGTCCATGTTGCAGCAACTGCATCAATAGCTGCAAATAACAATATCGCCGAACCCACTTTGCCCAGCACAAACATTAACAGCATGAAACAAGCTGCGTAATATCGAAGCGGAACCGTCCACTTGATGAATCCTTCGATCTTTTTTCGTACGGCAATAATATAGTAGGCACCAATAATTGAAGCTAGCATTCCTACCATACGAATCCATATATCGTCTCCGGCGCTCAGCCCGAATATGCTCAGAATAAAGTGAGGCATAATCATGAAACCGAGCCCGACTAAGAAAACCAGATACAAACCGAAAACGAAAACACTCAAACCAGCTTTACTCATTGTAGTTCTCCTCTTTTGTTAAACAATACGCGGGCGTGTAACGGAGTTGCGTCTAACGCTTAGTGCTCAATTAAGTAAGATGGTGAATACTAAAGCACTTTGTGATTTATCTATATAACATAAAGCTTCTAATGAAGTGATTGTAAAAAGGTAATGATGCTGTCATGCCTCCGGCAAAGTAAATGTAAGCTTTGTTCCTTTTTCTAATTCACTTTCAACCCAAATTTTACCGCCATGCATTTCAACAAAATCTCTACATAAAGGCAACCCTAATCCCGTTCCCTTCTCTCCAGCAGTTCCTTTAGTAGGATGTGATTTATCAATATGGAAAAGTTTTCCTATAATTTCCGGACTAATTCCTATACCATTATCTTGAACAGAGACTTCAACGAAAGGATCTTTAGTAACTGAGGAAACACTTATTTTTCCTCCCGGATTTGTAAACTTGATACTATTAATGATAAGATTTCGAATAATTGTATGAAGGATATTGATATCAGCATGCACAAATGTATTATCCTTTACATGATTTGAAATACTAATATTTTTCTTAAGAGCTTCTTCCCGTACGTCTTCGAATGTTTTGTTAACAACCTTCGATAAATCAATATTTGATGGCTCGTATTCCATTTTACCCATCTGATTTAAAGACCAATTGAGAAGATTTTCCAAAAGTTTATAAATATTTTTTACACTGGAGTTAATTGGCTGGAGGAACTCTTTAATTTCTTCTTTTGAGAGAGTCTCAAATTCATTGAGAAGAATTTCCGATGCATTAATTAATCCATTAAATGGACTTCTCAAATCGTGTGCAATAATCGAGAAAAATTTATCTTTGTTTGCATTCAGTTCTTCTAAGTGGAGATTGATTTTTTGAATTTCTTTTTTCGTTGCTTTAAGTTCATTTATGTTCTTTTCCAGCTCCGCATTAATTTGTTGAACATTGTAGAATAACTGTGCAGTATGCACGGCGCCTGCTGCTTGTCCCGCAAAGATAGTTAATAGACGTAAATCGTCTTGAGTAAACTTGCGTGTTGTCTCGCGGAATTCCTCTACCACGAGTACTCCTAACAACTCACTGCGATAAAGCATGGGCACTTCGATGACGGCAGTGATAGGTGCGCCTTCATATATCGGTAAGTGGTGGGGCCAAGTGCGATAATCGTCGACAATCATCGGCTGGTGGGTAAGTGCAACTCGGCCAGCCATGCCTTCCCCGAGTTGAACCCGCGTGCCAACTGGCTTCAAAGGATTTGTTGCTACTGCAACGACCAAATCGCCATGTTCTTTGTCATACAAATAAATTCCTCCGTCGGTTCTGATGAGAAGCGCAACGGCACGTTTCACAATATTCAGTAATAGGCTGGTTAAATCTTCCGGCAGGATAGCTAAATCTCGGGTTGTTTCGTACAGACTTGCAATTTCGTTAGCACGGCGTTGGACTTCTGCTTCGGTCCGTTTGCGCTCGGTAACATCTTCAACGGTACCGTCGTAATATAAGATTTTGCCGGTTTGATCCCGTACCACTTGAGCGTTTTCTCGAACATAAATGAGCGTGTTGTCACTTTTGTGCCAAATTGCTTCAAGTCCGGTAATGTAACCGTCGCGTTCCAGTTGTTCTTTGAAAGCACTGCGAGAGAATGAGGTATCTGGTTCTTTTTCCAAATTACGGTCGGCATAATCCTCGAATGATGAATAACCTAACATACGAGTAATAGCTGGGTTGGAGGCGAGGATGCGCCCATCCGGTGTGGTTCGATATATGCCGATGGGCGAGTTTTCAAACAATTGGCGAAAGCGCTCTTCACTTTCGTAAAGATCTTTCTCTATTTGTTTGCGCTCGGTAATATCGCGGGAAATGCCGAGAACAGAAACTACATTCCTTTTATCTGATGAATAAATTGGCGCTAAAGAAGTCTGAAGCCATATGCTCCTTTCGTTGAATACGAATTCCCTTTCGTCATAGTGAGATATGCCCGCGCTAAATGCTTTGGAAACATTTGCTTTCATCATTTCAAGTTGTGTGGGAGGGAATAGCTCGTTTATGTTTTTCCCAACCAAATAATTTGGAGAGGCACTGAAAAATTTGGCGGCTGATTCATTTACATAATCAAGGACAAAATTTTGATTAATAATAAAAATATGCTCTGATGCGGATTCCGCAAGCGTGCTGTATTTGATTTCGGACTCGGTCAGCTTGTTTGTTCTTTCTTTAAGTAATCTTTCTAAACTATCCCCCGATGCTTCGATTTCTTCAGCAAGCATGTTCAAGCCGACCATTATTGCATCAATCTCGTCATTCTTTTCTGATGGAATTAATCTTGTTCCGTAATTGCCCGCTGCAACTTCCATAATAGCATTCAAAATTTTAGAAATTTTCTCATCACTCGAAACATTTAGATTCTTATTCATTTCAAAAAACCCTTAAGCCATTCAATAGCTTCATCTTCGTTTGTAAATAATTTGGTTGGGTACGGAGGTTTATTCAAACCAAGAAAGAAATTTGCGAGCACTTTTGATGTTGTGGACTCAACGAGAAAAGCGAGGGCTGTGACATTATCTGTGACTTCTTTACTTGAGTAGAAATGTCTAGCTTCCCTTGAGATTGATTTTTGCTGTCTAACATCTACAAGTAATGGAAATTTTTTACTACCGGTATATTTTTTTGCTGCCT